>NZ_VWNB01000003.1 GCF_013387475.1 Mariprofundus sp. KV
CAGAAACGCCTCACGGCGCGTCTTGCGACGCTTGTGATCGTATTCCGCTTCCGCAAAACTCAACTGATCCATAACTCCTCCTGTTCGGAGAAATTATACAGGAATCGACGAGTTATTCAGAGTATCCTTAGAACAAAGATGGCCGCAGTTTTGCTATACTTTAGATGAAGCTGCTCAGGGCGATATATGTGAACGGTTGCCTGTTGTGGTTTTTGGTCAGTAATGGGTCAGTTTAAGTCAGCAGAGGGAGCGTGCCATGAAGAAAGTCCTGTTTGCACTACTTTTAACGAGTATCTCCGTTGCTACAACCCCCGTGGTTGCCGCAGATTATAAAGTGGTGAAACCTGAGAGGGTGGGGCTCTCCTCTGAGCGATTGAAAAATATGGATCGCCTGATTGATCACTATGTTGAGGAGAAGAAGATTGCCGGTGCTGTGGTGATGGTGGCACGCAAGGGAAAGATCGCCTATTTCCATGAATCGGGGCTGGCCGATGTTGGTAAACCGATGCGAAAGGATACGATTTTCCGAATTGTTTCGATGACCAAACCGATCACCAGTACTGCGATCATGATGCTCTATGAAGAGGGTAAACTGCTGCTCTCTGATCCGGTTGGAAAATATATCCCTGAATTTCGTAACCAGAAGGTGCTGGTCGCCAATCCGGAAGGCTCGGCGTTTCCTTATCGGCTGGAGCCGGTGAAGCGGGATGTGCAGATTCGTGATCTGCTGGCTCACACCTCCGGTATCCTCTATCTCTTTCTTAATGATGTGTACCCCAATCCAACCCGCCAGATGGTGGTTGATCTCTATAAAGAGGCTGGCATTACCGACGGCTTCTGTCGGCCGGATGAAGAGATTGGCGATATGGTTAAACGGCTGGCGCGTCTGCCGCTCTATGCCCATCCCGGTGAGGTATGGGATTATGGCCTGAACTCGGATGTGCTCGGTTATCTGGTTGAGGTGGTTTCAGGCCAGAAGTTCGATCAGTTTGTTGAGCAGCGGATATTTAAGCCACTGAAGATGAGGGATAGCCACTTCTATATCCCAGAAGAGAAGCTGCCGCGTCTGGCAGCGGTCTGGAAGAGTGACTGGCATGGCAAGCTGGAACGCGCTGATAATAAGCCGATCATAGCTGGTGATCTCTGCCTTTATCCATCCGATGCCGAAGCACTTTCAGGTAAGTATTTGGCTGGTGGAGCAAATGTGCTCTCCACCGTCTATGACTACTTCCGTTTTGCTCAGATGTTCCTCAACGGGGGGGAGCTGGATGGCGTGCGACTATTGAGTCGTAAAACAGTGGAGTTGATGGCTGCGACCAACCATATAGGCAAGCATGATGCCGAGTTCCTGCACAGCAAAGGCTGGAAGTTCGGTTTGGGTTTTGCCATTCAGGCTGACCGCGAACACGCCGTGGATAGTGGTGGTGTTGGCACCTTTGAGTGGGCGGGCATCTACTCCACCCGTTTCAGTATTGATCCGAAAGAGGAGAAGATCACCATCTTTATGAGTCAAACCAACCCATTTGGCCACCACTTTGAGTTGTGGGATAAGGTGCTGGTGCAGTCGGCATCGGCCATTGCAGATTAAGAGAATAGGAGATTGATGATGCAGTTATTTGCCAAGTTTATATTTGCAGCCGTAGCTCTTGGGATGATGGTGCCGAATCAGGCACTGGCAACCGGGCCGCGTGTTACCACCTCACTCTTCTCGGCGCATCACAATCAGATTCATGCTGTAGATTTCCCACCCTTTGTCTCCTCTGAGGTGGTGGATGGTGGTGTGATCTCTGAAATTATCACAGAAGGGATGAAACGCTCTAACGTTGATGCCGTAGTCACCACCCACCCGGTTGAGCGCATGGTTTATTACTACCTGTTGCAGGAGAAGGTGATGGCAGTAGCTGGCTCGCATTTTGATTTCACCAAAGCGCAGCGTGAGCAGTTGATCTTTGTGCCGGTTGTATCGCTTGAAGAGCGCTATTTCTACTATATGCCAAGTCACCCTCAGGGGTTAAATATTGAGAATGGTACAAACCTGAAAGGGCTGCGTTATGGTGCGCATCAAGGTGAAGAGATAGAGCGCTATAGCAAGGCCGGAGCCGAGGTTGTGTATGGTAGAACCGTTACACTGCTGAAGAAGATGCAGCGTGGTGAGGTTGATTTTATCTGTGCGCCACCCCGTTCGGTGGAGTGGCTGCTTAATCGTTATATGAAAGATGAGAAAGAGAACGTGATAGCGATGCCAGGAGATGCTGAAGCGCAGACATTTTATATGGTTTTTAATCGTCAGCACCCATTGGGTGAAGCGGCTGCTGAAAAGTTCAGGGACGCACTGATTGCGATGGAAAAAGATGGCACACTAGCTAGAATCACCAGTAAGCATTTCGGTGATGGGGAGTTAGGTGGCCTGTTTCTGAAGCGGCTGGAAACGATCAAGTAGATCAGTTGCTGGAGGTTTATATCTTAATTTCATTGATATCCAGAGCGATGGTGCAATCTGTGATCACTGTGATTGTAGGCAGTTTGCTGTTGTGCAGTAGTGTGGTAGCAGGTGAGGTTGTAAAGCTGGATGCCAATGAGAGCAGACCATTCTTGTCCCCATCGCTGGCAAAAGATGGCATGGTGGGTGAGATTATTCATGCTGCATCTGCAGCTGCAGGTATCGAGTCACAGATAATCTATAAACCTTTAAAACGAATGATTGAAAATGACAGCAACAATGATCTTGGTAATCCCATGTTTTTTATGAACAATCAGGATTTTTCAGCCGTGGTTCCGCTGGCGGTTTATCATGTCTCGCTGTTCTACTATCGCCCTAAACATGGCCATGCACATGAGATTGTCTCTGTTGAAAGCCTGAAAGATCACAGGGTTGGTCTGTTAAGTGGAACCCTTGTTAACAGGAGTGCCTTTAAGCGCGCAGGCATTGTTTTTGAAGAGAGTTACGCTCATGCCTCGCTGTTCAGGAAGCTGCACAAAGGGCGACTGGATGTGGTGATTGAGGTCGATCTGGTTGGCCGGGCGTTCATCCAAGATCTTTTTCCCGAAGAGGTCGAGAATTTTGGTGTGACGCGTATGCCCCAGTCAGCATCACCAATCGCCCTGAATATGGCTGTTAATCAACCAGAGGCAGCAGCTCTGGCTGCACGCTACAGAGAGGGGTTGCGCAAGATCAGAGAGAGTGGTGAATACAGAGCAATCCTGCAAAAATACTATGGTGAGCAAATTCCTGCAGATTATGAGCAACAGCTGGACCGTTTCGGATATATCTATCAGGAGGTCTCCCAGTGAACCAGCTGATCAGCAGCATTAAAAGTAAAATTATTCTGGCTGTAATTCTTATCGTAAGTGCTGGGTTTGTTGCCTATGAGGCTTATGAGTTTACTGAGATGAAGCAGGCGGCGACAGCTGAACTGCATGAACTGGCTGACCGGACTGCCGTGCGACTGGCCGAGAGTATGGTTCTGCCGGTGTGGGAGATCGATAAACAGTGGGTTGCCAGTATTATCGAGAGTGAGATGCAGGATAAACAGCTATTCGCCGTGATTGTCTATGCTGATGGTGAACTGTTTGAGGGCAGGGAGCGCGATAATAGATGGCAGAGCACCCCTTCAGCTAATCAATTTGACAGGGATTATATCACTGCCTCAAGAGAGATTATGAGAGATGGCAGTGCGATAGGCAGTGTGAAAGTCTATATCACCACCAGATTTATGAGTGAAGAGATTCAAACGCGCCTGATTGATGAAGCGAAGGTGCTTCTGCTTGTTGCGCTACTAATCGTGATTACCCTGATTACATTGATTGATCGCGTGATTGTGCGTGCACTGCAACAACTGTTAAAACAGACACAGGCCATCGCAGAGGGTGATTACTCCCAAAGTATTCAACTGCATCAAAGGGATGAGATAGGCAGGCTGGCGGCAAGTATTGATCGCATGAAAGGGAGTATCCAGCAGCGTGAAAAGGAGAGGAATCAGGCGATTGATTCAGTGCGTGAGAGTGAGCGGCGCTATCGGGCATCGGTAGAGAATGCGGCAGATGCCTTTTTCCTGATTTGTCGGGATGGCTGCTTCAAGGATGTGAACTATCTGGCCTGTGCCAGCCTTGGCTATACACGTGATGCGTTGCTTACCATGAAGCTGCCGGATATTGAAATCGCCTTTTCGCTGGAGAAGCTGGCTGGTCTGTTCAAATTGATGCAGTCCGGAGAGATGAAGACGCTGACAGGAAATCATCTGCGCAAAGATGGTTCTACCTTTCCTGTTGAGGTGCGTGTTGCGCTCACTGTGCTTGATGATGAACAGTATATTCTTGCCTATGCCCGAGATGTCAGTGAACGCAAGCAGGCAGAAGATATCTTGCGGGAGAGTGAGCTACGCTTCCGTTCGCTGTTTGAGAATGCGGCAGATGGAATATTTATTGCTGATCTGGATGGGCATTATATTGATGTGAATAGTGCTGGTTGTCAGATGCTTGACATGGAACGGGATGAGATTGTCGGAAAAACTATTCTCGACTTGATCCCTCCTGCAGATACCGGACGCCTGATTGCTTCCAAAGAGAAGATGCTTGAAGGGGATAGCGATACCTCTGAATGGATACTACGCCGAAAAGACGGGAAGCATGTTGATGTTGAGGTGAGTGCCACCATTCTGCCGAATGGTATGTGGCTGGGTTTTGTGCGAAATATCAGTGAGCGCAAACAGGCGGAAGAGAAGATCAGGCGATACTCTGAGGCGATGGAACAGTCCGGTGAGGCGATTATGATCACCGACCTGCAAGGCACTATTGAATATATTAATCCATCATTTTCCGAGATGACCGGTTACTCAGAGCAGGAGGCGTTGGGGCAGAAGCCGAATCTACTCAAAAGCGGCAACCAGAGTGAGGCCTACTATAAATCGATGTGGGATAGATTGGCTGATGGAAAGGTCTGGCATGGCAAGGTAGTCAACAGGAAGAAGAGCGGTGACTTTTATCCTGCGATGCTGACGATCTCTCCGATTAAAAATGAGCAGGGTGAGATCACCAACTATATCGCCTTGCAGCAGAGCCTTGAGGAGCTGGAGACGCTGGAGGCGCAATTCCACCAATCCCAGAAGATGGAGGCGATCGGTACACTGGTGGGAGGTATCGCCCATGATTTTAATAACAATCTGGCTGGTATAACCGGCAACCTCTATCTGGCCAAAAGAGCAGCCAAAGATATGCCTGAGATTGGTCAGCGCCTTGAAACTGTCGAAAAACTCGCCTTTGGTGCGGCGGCAACCATCCAGCAGCTGCTGACCTTTTCTCGCAAAGGTATTGTAGAGATGCATCCGCTCTCGATCTCATCATTTCTGAAAGAGACGGTGAAACTCAGCGAGATATCGTTGCCGGAAAATATCACCTTTAAGCTGGATGTGCATGATACCGAAATGAAGATCAATGGTGATATCGTCCAGTTGCAGCAGGTGTTGATGAATCTGATCAACAATGCCCATGATGCAGTAGAGCAGAGCGAGAAGCCCGCTATCTCGATTAGCCTGCATCGATTTCATGCCGATGCGCAGTTTATCGCACTGCATGAGGGGGTGAACGAAGGTGATTATGCCTGTATTGAGGTGAGTGATAATGGCTGTGGTATGAGTGATGAGAATGTCACACATATCTTTGAGCCATTTTTCACAACCAAGGAGTTGGGTAAAGGCACGGGGCTGGGTTTGGCCATGGTCTATGGCGCAGTGAAAACACATGGTGGTGTGATTGATGTGGAATCTTCTCAGGGTGAAGCGTCGGGCACGACCATGCGCATCTATCTCCCATTAATTGAGTCAGATCTGGTGTCGGACAGTGATATATCAATGGATCAGGTCGTTTCAGGGCAGGGTGAAACCATCCTGCTGGTGGATGATAACCTGACTGTACTGGAGACCGGACGTGATGTGCTTGAAGGCTTGGGTTATCAGGTGTTAACGGCGGAAGATGGTGAGTCAGCGATCGAAGTCTATAAATCGCACATGAGCGAAGTTGATCTGATTATTTTCGATGTCGTGATGCCAAAGCTCGGTGGTGTGGAAGCGCTGCAGGCGATCAGGGATTTCAATCCGGATGTGAAGGCGATATTTGCCACTGGCTATGATAAACTCAGTACGCTTGGTGCGATCAATCAGGAGTTCAAAGAGAGGGTGATCAGTAAACCCTTTGCTATGAGTAAGCTCAGCCAGTTGATTCGTGAGGTACTGGAAGAGCGTTAGGAAACTCTAAAAATTACGTCAGTATAGCTGCTTTTTACAGTGCAAAGGCGAAAGCACGGCTTCACTTTTTATGTGATTACACATCGATATGGCACGCTAAGCGCTTGAAGAGGGGAGATATGAAGGTGTTGCTTGATATGAGCAACTAAGCCTGAAAGGGGGGCTTACCACCAGCTCTCTATCTGGGTGCCGGCATTCCAGCCAGAGGTTCTGTTGGCATAGAGGTTGCCGCCAACCTGACCTGCGAAACTATTCGACCATGTCGCATAGGTGCCATAAAACCGTAAGACAGGACGTTGCCAAAAACCTTTGGCCTGTGCCAGTTCAACGGCAAAGGTGGCTTTGGTGAGGCCACCCGCTGTTCTGTTGCCATGGTTCACAACCCGGTCATGCCCCAATTCAGTGACCAAACGCAAGTTTTCATTGATGAAATAGATTGGCCGCACACCGAGACTGAACCAGCTCTGATCCGTTGCATCAAAAGCTGCATGTAGTTTTCGCTCATATAGAAAAACACTCATCCATGCCCAGTGATCTTCCTCGATAAGGTGCTGCTCAGAGAGGCGGATCGTGCTGCTTTTTTTCAGATTCTCGGCACTGGCAGCTGTTGTGAGCCTGCCGATAGAGGTTTTGCCTTCAAACAGAGGCGAGGCGGCTCCTCTTGAACTGCCCTTGCCATACTGCAGGCTAATTCTGTTTTCACCACCAAGAAAATTCTCTTGTGTATGTACAGCTCCGGCGCCCCAGCCATTGACGCTCTGCAGTGAAGTTCCAGCTGCAATCAGTGCGCCATGAATCTGTGAGTAACTGCCGTAGAGCAGCAGCTTTCCACCTCTGTTGATGGGTAGCTCAGAGAGACGAATTTCGTGCATGCTTTGTTTAATGCTTCTGTTGACTGCGATCCCGGTGATCTCAGGGTGCGTTCTGTTCTGCATGTAGCTGTATGCGAATTTGCCGAAACCAATCGGCAGATCCTTGATGCCGAAGCCATCGCCTTTTCGGTTGAACAGGAAGAAATCATTGATATGAATATCCTGGCGGTCATCGTAGCGGCGGCCAAACCATATCTTCGCTTCACCGGTCATTGGCGAGAAGTTCCCTGCCTCAAAAAACAGGTTGGAGGTATCAAGCCATTTGATCTGTCGGTCATAGGCACCGCCATACTCGATCTGGAACTCGACCTTCAGATAAGGTTTTAACGTATCACCAGCGTCACCATCAAAGTTGTAGCGAAAAAATCCGCCAATATCAAAATAGTTGTCGCACTCATTGCCCAGTCGATATTTGGCACCCGCTCCGGGTGCCTGAAAACATTGTTGAACCGAACCAGATGAGAGGCCGTGCCCGGCACGGAAATAGCCCTGCGATCCGAATTCAGCCTCTCCAGAATAGGCATGGCTTGAAAAGAGTAGCAGTGACAGAGAAAGAGATATTACAATCATATGACTGGCAAAATTATGGGTCTCTGCGCGATCCGGTGTTGATAAAGCAAGTCTCATCACTCTTTTCTCTCCTTATCGGCTTTGGCGCTTCCAATCGGCATTATATTTGCTATGATTTTATTGGAATGAATTTAGTGTTTGTTAGCATATTAAGTGCCATCCGTAGCTGCAGTGTTATCTACAGGGAGATGATGTGAAGATAGTGAAAATGGTTTTGCTGGCAGTTTTTTTTCTCATGCCTGTTGCGACCGCTTTCTGTGCGCCGGTTCAGACCGGCATCGTAGAGAATAAACAGCTGGTCTACCTGGTTTCAGATCAAAGAATCCCGTTCTGGGATATTATGTGGCGTGGCATCAAATCAAGGGCGGAGGAGCTGGGTTATAAATCCAGCGTATACAGCTCTGATAATGATGCTAAACAAGAGATTCAGTTTGCTGTCAAAGCCATTAAGGAGCGTGTGGCAGGCATCGTTGTTTCGCCGACCAACTCTTCTGCCTGCGTAACAATACTGAAGTTGGCAAAGAGCGCTGGAATTCCTGTCGTGATTGCTGATATTGGTACAGATGGTGGTGAGTATGTCTCCTATATCTCATCGGATAACAGGGAAGGCGCCTATAAAATCGGAAAAGTGCTTGCTGAGAAAATGCACGCCTTAAACTGGCAGGATGGCCGGGTTGGTATCATTGCCATCCCCCAAAAAAGGGCAAATGGTCAGGCCAGAACTGCGGGGTTTATGCTGGCGATGAAAGAAGCAGGCATCAAAGGAGCAGGAATCTGGCAGCAGGAGACCTTTTCCTATCAGGAAACCTATGATTTCTCGAAAAGACTTATTGAGGAAAACTCGGATCTTCGCGCCATCTGGCTGCAGGGGTCGGACAGGTATCAGGGCGCAATTGATGCGATTACAGATGCAGGCAAAAATAAGGAGATTCTATTAATCACATTTGATGCGGAACCTGTATTTCTGGAGTTGATTCCAGACGGGATACTGCTTGGTGCCGGCATGCAACAGCCGTTTTTGATGGGGGAAAAGGCTGTGGATGCTATGCATGCTCATCTTACTGGTCAGATTGTTATAAAGGAACAGAAGCTTCCGGTTCTGGCTGTTTCCGCTATGAACATCAAACAGAAGTTACCTCTCATTCATAGAAATGTTCTGGGCATGGATAGCCAATGAGACATTACCTCTGCTGTAATGTGGAAGTTTAATAAGAATGGCTAAATACTCTTTAAACGCTTATCTGGCTTCTGTCATTGCATTCGTTGTGATCATTGTGGTTTCGATTTATTCCACTATTTCATATTTTTCGGACAAAGCTGAGATTGAACGTGATATTAAAAATCATTCAGAAGTTGTGATTCAATCATTGCGTAAAAATATTGCCAACTACATCGAGGCTTATGCGATTAACGAGTATGAGACGCTGGTTCTGAATCAAATGGATGGTGATATTTCTGCTATCACTGTTGCTGATAAAAATATGGGAGAGATAGTGGGTGAGGGCTCCTATATCAGCGGAAAAATTAGAGATGATAACTGGAATATTGTCGATTATAACCCTGAAAATATTCAGCATCAAAAGCTGTTAGATGATTGCTTCTATACGCTTTCATCAGCAATTGCTGCGGAAGGTGATGGTCGCTCTCTTGGCGCTGTAACTATCTGTAGTTCGGATCGCTCGGTAAGGATGGCATTGCAACAAACCATTATCGAGAACCTTACTTATGCGGTGACAATCTCCTTGTTGTTGATTCTGCTGCTGTTGATAGCCATTCGACAGAGGGTTTTAAAGCCGATCTCGTTGATGGTTGGCGGACTGGCTGAAACCGATGAAAATGGCATTCCAAGGAAGAAGCTCAAAGAGGGTGGTCCGAAAGAGATCACTCTTCTCTCGGCAACGATCAACAAGATGATGGATGCCGTGCATCTTCGTGAAAAAGAGTTGCAAGAGAGCGAAAGCCGTTTCAGAAGGCTCTCACAGCAGGTGCCGATTCCATTGGCCTATGTAACAGATGGTGGCGCGATAGCGTTTATTAATGAACGTTTTACCCAAACCTTCGGCTACACCCTGGAGGATATGCCGACGATTGAGCATTGGTGGGGGATTGCCTATCCCGATGAGAGTTACCGCAAATGGGTGCAGGAGACCTGGAGCCGGGCATGCCAGGTTGCACTTGAACGGGACAAAGATATTCAGCCTCTCGAGTACAACATAACCTGCAAGAGTGGTGAGGTTCGTCCTGTAGAGATTTCAGGTGTTTTTCTTGGCAATGATCTGCTGGCGACGCTGGTTGATTTGAGTGAACGTAAACAGGCGGAGGCAAAGGTGCAGCGATATTCGCAGGCGCTGGAGCAGTCGGGTGAGGCGATCGTGATCACCGATGTCGATGGCACCATTGAGCATATCAATGCCGCCTACAGTGAGATTACAGGTTACTCCCCTGATGAGGTGCTCGGCAAAAATCCGCGTATGCTGAAAAGCGGCAGTCAGAATGCCCGCTTTTACGAGAAGATGTGGCAGACCCTGCTTAAGGGGGAAATCTGGCAGGGTAAAGTGATCAACAGGAAAAAGAGCGGTGAGCACTATCCGGCGATGCTTACCATCTCTCCGATTAAGGATGAAACGGGTAAAACAGTCAATTACATCGGAGTACAACAGAATCTTGAGAAGTTTGAGGAGCTGGAGGCGCAGTTCCATCAATCCCAGAAGATGGAGGCGATCGGTACGCTGGTGGGTGGCATCGCACACGATTTTAATAACACGCTTGCCGGCATTACCGGTAACCTCTATCTGGCGAAAAAGGCTGCTGCAGCTATTCCCGATGTGGTGAGGCGACTTGAATCTGTAGAGAAACTCTCATTCTCTGCTGCAGCCACGATTCAGCAGCTGTTGACCTTCTCGCGCAAAGGCATTGTGCAGATGAATCCGATCTCCGTCGCTACATTTTTGAAGGAGACCATCAAGCTTAATCAGGTTTCGCTGCCTGAGAATATCAATCTGCAACTGCAGATTATTGATCCTGATCTGCGGGTGAAGGGGGATATCAATCAGCTGCAGCAGGTATTGTTGAATCTGATCAACAACGCCTACGATGCTGTAAGCGAGAGTGAAAATCCCATGATTCAGGTTCGGCTGGCTAAATATATAGCTGATGATCATTTTAAGGATGCACATGAGGGTCTTATTGAGGAGGAGTTTGCCTCTCTTTCAGTGATTGATAACGGTAGCGGCATTAAGGCTGAAGATATCGATCATATCTTCGAGCCATTCTTCACCACCAAAGAACAGGGGCGAGGCACCGGACTTGGCCTGGCCATGGTCTATGGTTCTGTAAAAACCCATGGTGGTGTCGTGGAGGTGAAATCTACCTGCGGCAAAGATTCAGGAACACGGGTAGATATCTACCTGCCGCTGCTGGAGACCGAGCTGACTGTTGCCCTGCCCGAATTGAATGACGAGGTTGTACAGGGACATGGTGAAACCATACTGCTGGTCGATGATAATAAGACCGTCTTGAGTATCGGCCGTGATCTGCTTGAAGGCATGGGCTACCGGGTGATGACCGCTAAAGATGGCAGGGAGGCTGTTGAGGTTTATCAGTCGCACGGAGATAAGATCGACATGGTTCTTCTCGATGTGGTGATGCCACGCTTAAGCGGGCCGGAGGCCCTTGATGCAATCAAAGCGATCAATCCGAAGGTGAAGGCGATGTTTGCCACCGGTTACGATAAACTCAGTACGCTGGGTAGAGATAAGAGTGAACTTGAGGAGAGGATTATCAGTAAACCCTTTACGGTGAGTGTACTGAGTCAGACGGTCCGTGAGGTGCTGGAGGGTTAATCACCTTGGGCTGGATAAAACAGTGGGATGATAAAAAACGGGCTATGCAATTTCGCATAGCCCGTTTCAGTTTGTCTGACGCTGAGGGATTGTCTGACTTAAGGAATGGCCTGACTCTGAGAAACTACCTGACTCTCAGGAACTCCGGTCCCATCTCAACCACGAACTCAACGCGGCGGTTAATGGTTCTGCCTTGCTCGGTGGCATTGGAGACCAGTGGCCGCGTATCGGCATAGCCGGTTGCATGCAGTCGCTCAGGTGGAATACCAAGTGAGATCAGCGTCTCAACCACCGATGAAGCGCGTGCGGAGGAGAGCTCCCAGTTGGAAGTGTAGCGGCCACTGCGCATCGGGATATTGTCGGTATGACCTGCTACCTCAACCTTGCCGGTATAGTTGTGCAGCACCTTGGCGAGATTTTTCAGAGGAACTCTTGCCGCCTCATTAACATGGGCCTGACCTGCAGCAAAGAGCAGGCTGGCATCCATCTGCAGGCGGATCTGGCCCGGTGACATTTTAAAGTCCATGACACCACCAAGCGAGTTGCTACCAAGGATTTGAGAGAGCTTCTCCTCCTGACCCTGGCGTTGGCCCTGCCTCTGAATGGTGGCGCTTTCGGAAACAGGAGCGCCCTCAGTGGCGGTCTTCTGCGGGGAGGAGGGGGCCTGCATCTTCATGCCTGCCTTGGCGTGACTCATGGAGCCGAGAATGATGAACAGCGCCAGCAGCAGGGTCATCAGATCGAGGTAGGCGACCATCCAGCTGTCATGGGTGATATCCGGCCCGCTATCATCAAACTGATCGCCGGGATCGCTGAGAATATGACTGCGAATCGACTCCATTTTAGAGCTGGAAAGTCGTTTCTTATCTGTCGGATTAGCGTTCATCAGAAGTCATCATCCTGAACGCTGCTGCTCTTGGCTCCCCGTTTACTCGGGGCCCTCAGCTCATCATTAAAGGCGCTGCTGTTTCCTTTAAGCTCATCGCTGTACTGGGCAGAGAAAGATTTCAGGGTCTCACGGATAAACACCGGACTGCGGTTGCCCGCCAGCATGATGGTTCCCTCAACGATCATGCGCATGATCATCGCCCGCTTCTCTGTACGCCGTTCAAGTTTGATGGCGATCGGTTTGAAAATCAGGTTGGAGAGCACAAGGCCGTAAAGGGTGGTCATCAGGGCGACAGCCATATTGTGGCCGACATTGAGAAGGTCGGGGCCGTTGACGGTATAGAGCATATTCACCATGCCGACCAGCGTACCGAACATGCCGAAGGCAGGCGCATAAACACTCATGGTATGGAAGATCTGCGCCTCGGCACGTTCCTGCTCCCGCAGGCGTTTGATACGCCACTGCAGGATATTCACGATCTCATCGGCAGGGGTATTATCGATCACCAGCTGGATTGAGGTTCTCAGAAACGGATTGGCGATACGTTCAAGCTGATCCTCGATGCGGGCCAGATCACCGTGGCGGCGCAGACGCGCAGCATGGGCAATTTCAGAGATGTCATCACGAACCGAGTACTGGGTATTGCGGAAGACATGGCCAAGAACCCGCCACACTTTACCAAGCTCCTGTGCCGGAAAACTGACAAGTGTGGCGGCAAGGGTGCCTCCGATCACGACCAGCAGGCCGGGCAGATTGATGTAAACGTTAGGCTCAACCGCAGAGAGGAAGATCGAGACCATAATCAGTCCGATGCCGACCAGGATTCCTGCAATAGTAGATAGATCCATGACGATCTCCTTGGCTAAAGTGTCTGTAGATGTTGAATAGTAAAATCTACAGGTAAATAAGCAATAATGCGGCCAATGCTGCTTTCAGCTTATCTGTGATAAGGCAGCAGGTTCTGTTTGGCAGATAAAATGCTAGTAAAAAGGGATTGATAAACCATAGTCTCTCTACACTGTGGATAGGAAAGGGGAAGTTGTATGTCATTGCGTTGGGGTTGGAGTCTGCTGACATTGGTTATGGTTGCGGTGGTGGCTGTAACCATGATGTTAAGTATTACCGATATCGAGAAGAAGGCGTGGAAGGCCAGTGAACAGGAGCAGGCGGAGCTGTTGATTACGCTGCTGGCTGATGAGCTGAAGATGCCGATGCTTGCCGGTAGCAAGACCGAGGTTGAGACCCTGATCAGCATGTTTATCCATGAAGTTCCGGGAGCTACAGTATTCCTGCACTGGGCATCCGGTGAATCAGAGACATTCGGTGACGGTTTTATCCCGGAGCAGATCAATAGCCTGGAGAAACTTGATGCCCAGCCTAAAGCCGTGCGTGGGCTGGAGAAATGGTATGCGATGGGTGTGAAATACAATACCGCCCAGATGGGCTCTGTGGCGATGTATCTGCCCGGCAAATCATGGGACGCCTACGATGCGGAGATCAAGCTTCGGGTAGCCATTGTGGCGGCCGTGATTGCGCTGCTCTCTGCACTGCTGGTCTATATGCGTAGTGGGCGCATTGTGAATTATCTGCGTCTGTTGGCCAGGGCGAGCAAACGGGTCGGCGGAGGCGATTTCACCGTGCATCTGCCTGTGCAGACGCAGAATGAGTTTGGTAAAACCTTTCATCACTTCAATCAGATGGTCTCCAGTCTGGAACGTCGGGAGAAGATCCATGATATGTACGGGGAGTATCAGCGCCCGCAGGCAGTTGCCGATGAGTTTGACAGAAATGCCCAGCGCGCTGAAAAGTCACGCGAGGTGACCATTCTCTCTATCGATATGGTCGCTTTTAACCGTTATCTGAAGCGGGTTGATCAGGATGAGGCGCTCTCCACGCTGAATCGCGCTTTTGCACTCTTCCAGTTTATCGTTCACGAGTTCGGTGGTCATATCGACAGTGTGCAGGGAGATGCCATGATTGCGGTCTTTAATCACCCGTTTGAGCTGAAGAACCATGAGAATCAGGCGGTGAAAGCTGCTATCGCCATCATTGATGCCAGCCATCGGCTGGAGATCAGCAGGCCTGATGGTGGCACGGTGGAGTTCAGGGTTGGACTTGCTATTGGTGAGGTGATTATCGGCCATCTTGGTGTCGGGCGTCGTAAATCACTGACCATTCTTGGTGAACCGATTTCACTGGCTTCAATGATGGCCAAAGCAGGCGATACCACAGCGGTTACTGCACCGTATGGCACGATGCTCTCGCTCGGCCACGGTTTTAAACAGAAAGAGCTGGGTATGCGCATGCTGGCCAACGGTGAAGAGGCGCGTTGCATTACCATTCTGCCGGGTGAGGCCTACGTTGAGCAGGAGGTGGAAGAGGCGGTGAATAAGGCATTCATGCGCATTGAGCCCGGCAACTTCTACGATGATGACGATGAGGGGTGGTAAGGTTCGTCGTTAACAGAACCTGCACTTATAGTTAAGGAAGCGCTGAATAACTACGTCCATGTAGTTTTTCAGCACGCAAAGGCAAAAGCGTGGTTTTTCCTTTGCGTGCAAAACCAAGCACTTACTGTGCATGATTTTGGCAAGCCATCCATCGCTTGCACGGATACTCTGACTTGTTCAGAGCATCCTTAACGCTCACTGCCTGAAGTTCTGGCGCGGACAACTGTGCATCTGCAGTAGTTAGGGCCACTCTCGACGATCTCTTTGATCTTGAAATGGATGCTTTCATCGCCATTTCTGATGACAAACACCATATTGCGATAGACACGGTTCTCCGGAAACCAGGCTGTAAGTGACCCCTTGGCCGGCAGGATAAGCAGAGGCCAGCTGCGTTTGGCATTCATCGCGTTGCTGCCACTCTCAATGCTGGCCTGCACCATTTTCACCGGCTGCCGGTACAGTTCAATGCCAAGCCGCTGCTCGCCACTGCGGCTCTGTTTCATCCAGCGTACAAAACCGAGTTTCGGCTGCCCTGAATCGGGGAACCAGCTGATGCCGACCATAGAACCGACGGCATCGGAGCGCTGCTCATCCCCATTGAGGCGTTCAACGCAGATGCCGACATCTGTACTGTCGATAAGGTGCCACTGCTGGTCTGTCTGGTCGGCTTCGGATTGCTGCGCTGCTTTCTGCAGGAAGGATCTCAGGCTGTTCCATTCAAATATCACATGGGTGTTGGGGCTGCTGATGCGTTGCCGGCGTTGCGGGTGCGTGGTTAGCGCATCAAGTATGGCATGGCCGCCAACCTGTGTTGTCAGCATCGCCTCTTCGGTATGCAACTCATTTCGCTGTCTGTCTCGATTCTCATGCAGCGATTCGATATGTGCGACAGCTCTGTGCAGACGCTGAATAAGGACATCGACCGGGATGATAATCGCATCAAAGGGGAGGGAACCCTGAATTGCCTGCATCAATGTCGGAGGGTCATTGGGTCGACTCATGTTGGTGAGCAGGCAGGCCTTGCCGGCAGATACTGGCAGCTGTGATTGCTGGCGGCAGTAGTGCGCCTGCAGCTGATTGATGTGGTACTCCAGCTCCCTTGCAATCATATGCTGCTGGGCAACGGTTTTGCTGAAGAAATCGATCGCTCGCAGGAGTTCATGTCTGCAGATGGCGGTAATCAACTGTCTGGCTTTGGGTTTAAGCTGTTCATCCAGAGCGGCGGCAACATCCAGCCCCAATCTGGCCAGTTCAAAGAACTGGCGCGTGGCAATCACCGGTGTTGCCCGGTACTGCTCAAGCGTGAGTTGCAGTATCTTTACAGCCAGTTCAACAGCATTGCCGATCATCTCAACCAGTGGCGCATAATAGCGACTCTCTTTGCGAGCCTCGCTCTGTACCAAATCGATGGCGATTTTGTGTGCGTTGAGCACTGCGGCTGTCATCTCGCCATCAAACAGATTCAGCTCCTGCTCAAAACGATTGAGCACCTTCATGCGGAAAGAGATCGGGATCAGGGGGTTGGCGTTGAGGCGGCCGAGATAGCTCTTCATGTTGGCGGTGAGCTGCTTGCGTTCAGCCTCTGAGCTGTTGATAGCGTAAGCGTTTAGTTTACCCTCAATATCAGTGAACGGGAGGGTGATGGCATCGGTCAGCAGCTCGGCTTTACCGAGATTCAGGCGTTGGGGGTGCAGGCGAAGTTCGGTGTCGAGCGAGAGTGGAATAGCGTTTGGATCAGAAATATTCATATCTCTTTGCAGATACCGACTTCAAAGCTGTTGCAGTCGTAACAGCCGCTCTGCATCAATCGCCGGTGCAGATGCGATCTACCAGCTCTTTAACCGTAGGGATAAATCCGTTGGCATAGAACGGGTCACTACCAAAACGATAGGCGGCATGGCCTGCGAACATCAGATTATGGTCAGGGTTCTCACCGTGACCGATCTGCTGCAGCGTTTTCTGAATGCAGAAGCTGCGCGGATCAGCCTTGTGGCCGGTGGTGCCTTTTTCATTGGCAGCCCAGTTGCTGAACTTGCATTGTGAGAGGCAGCCCATGCAGTCGAGCTGATCCTGACGGATCTCTTTGGCTTTTTCAGGTGTGACGAAAACCAGCGTAGAGTCCGGGGTCTGCAGTGCCTTGGTGAAGCCTTCGGCGATATATCCCTTGGCTCGTTTTAGATCCTGACGGGTCAGGTAGACCTCTTTGTTGCGAACGCCAAAGGTGAAGAGCTCCGAGTGATCACCGGCAGGGTGATCTACAAATGCCGTTTCGCGATCGGAGCGATCATAGAGCTCATGCAGGAAGGTGTTGTAGACAGCTGAAGAGTAGAAGCCGGTAGGAGAGAAGCGGTTGAGGTTGATATCACCCTCACTAAGTGTGAGCAGGCGTTTTTTCCACGCATCAGAGATCGGGCTCTCCTGGGTGAGCAGGGGGCGCGTACCAAACTGGAATGTGATCGGGCCAATTTCGGGGTTATTCAGCCAGTTGCTCCACTCACGCAGACACCATACACCACCAGCCATCACAATCGGCACATGATTCAGATCGAACTCATTCATGGTTTTGCGGATGGCGGCAACACGCGGATAGGGATCTTCCGGTCTGTCAGGACTCTCGGAATTGGAGAGGCCGTTATGACCACCAGCCAGCCATGGATCTTCGTAAACCACACCACCCAGAAGATCGGGCAGTTTACGGTAGGAGCGCAGCCAGAGGGCGCGGAAGGCGCGCGCTGAGGAGATGATCGGGTAGTAGTGAACATTGTATTTGGCAGCCAGTGTAGCCAGCTTGAAAGGCATGCCCGCGCCACAGGTGATGCCATGAACCATCCCCTTGGCACCCTCCATAACACCTTCGAGAACGCGCTCGGCACCGCCCATCTCCCAGAGCACATTCATGTGCAGGCGGCCATTGCCGTTGGATACTTCATGGGCGATTTTCGCCTGCTTGATACCCCCCTCAATACCCTGGGCTACCAGCTCTTCAAAACGCTCCATGCGGCTTCTGCCATGATAAACGGTGCGGATGATCTCACCGTTTTCATCAACCCTGTCGGCATTGACTGCCGAGAAGGTGCCGACACCGCCTGCTGCTGCCCAGGCTCCGGAGCTTAAACCGGTCGAGACTGCAACGCCTTTGCCTCCCTCAATAAGTGGCAGGACTTCTTTACCTGAGATCATGATGGGCTGAAGGTCTAAAGACATGTGGGCTTCCTTAAGTGGGTCTCCTTCATCCGTGAAGGAAAAACTGTATAAATCAAACGACATGGGTTGATAGGCGGTCAATCTAGCAAAGGCGGTGAAGTGTGGCAAAGTTAAACGATGTCATGGCCCGGTCCGACTGATAGATTCTGGCCATGGAAAAGTTAAATTGTTTTGCTGTAACACTGCCCGGCCTGGAGAAAATCGTGGCCGAAGAGCTGGGACTACTCTCGGTTGATCAGATCAAGGTTGATGATGGCGGGGTCTGTTTTCAAACCACAATGGATGGTCTGTTTCGTGTTAATCTGCGGTTGCGTTGTGCTACGCGCATTCTGATCCGGCTGGCTGAGTTTCGAACCCACTCCTTTCCGGAACTCTATAACAAGGCCAAGAAGATCCAGTGGGAGCGTTATATCTCTGCGAACGCGACGCTTGATGTGCGCGCCTCCTGTCACGGCACCAAGCTGCTGCATACCGGCCGTGTTGAACTGGCTGTGACCGATGCGATCAGAAACAAGCATGCCTTGCCTGAGTCCACCCTGAAAGCTTCCGAGATGCTGCCGCAGGCAGTTCTTGTGCGTATGGATGATGATATCTGTTCAATCAGCATCGACACATCAGGGGAGCGACTGGATCGGCGCGGTTATCGTCACCACTCCGGCAAAGCACCACTGCGTGAGACGATTGCCGCTGCCATCTTAAACTGGAGTGGCTGGCAGGAGGACGAAGCACTGCTGCTGCCGATGTGCGGATCAGGCACCTTTGCTGTTGAGGCTGAGTGGATGGCAACGCATAGGGCTCCGGGTCTGGATCACGCCTTCCCGTTCAAACAGTGGCCCAGCTTTAAAGAGAAACGCTGGTTGCGTGTCTATGCCAAGGCAGAGGCGATGCAGCGTGATGTTACAGTGAACATCCTGGCCAGTGATCTGGACAGGGAGATTCTCGAGCAGGCCAGAAAAAACGCCAAAGCAGCATCAGCCAGCCGCACTCAATTTGCAGTTCAGGATGTTCTGCAGTTATCGCCTCCGGCAGGGGTGAAAACGGGCCTGATCATCTGCAATCCACCCTATGGGGATCGAATTAAAGGTGATGTGAAAAGCATCTACCGCCAGCTTGGCGAGCTGTTCAAAACCTCTTTTGAGGGCTGGAGAATGGTGGTGATTGTGCCGGATCAGGGCTGTGAGAATGAGCTTGGCCTGCCTGTAAAACGACGCCTTAAAGTTAAACATGGCGGCAAATGGGTGCATATCCTGCAGCTGTAGTCACTCTCCACGCTGTTTTTTTTCGGTTTGAAAACGGGAGCCGCTTATCTATCCTCTGCTTTAAAGAGCATAGCGACAAACCGGAGGCCAACGATGTTGAGAAACGATCAAAGTGACAGCACATTATCATGGACGGGGATCATCTCGATACTGGTTCTCTTCTCGCTGTCTGGATGTGCGGCGCCATCTTCACCTGCGCTGCAACATGCTCCTCCGCCTGTTCAGGAACCTGTGCAGATGAGTGCACAGCTTATTATCAAATTCACCCATGCCCTGACTACTGATCAGGCACCAAAGAAGCTCGCTCAGTTAAGCCGCCAATATATGGTGAATTTTCAGCTGGTGCGCGAGATGGTCGGGAATGCTTTCGTGATCAAGGTTGATAATGTTGCCGGCGAAAGGCATCTGAGTGCTCTGCTGGAATCACTTAAGCAGCGGGGTGATGTCGTCTTTGTTGAGCGGGATAACATGATTCAGCACCATGTGATGCAGCCCGATGGCAATGGGCCAGCAAGGTAGTTTTCCATGCAATAGCAGACGGGGATTGCAACACTGATTTCGTTGATAGAGCATTATTGCGGTGAGTGAAATCGAAACCATTCCAGTGGCTGATTTGGGCTGTTTCTCCTCCGACTACGGTCGGGCGCGGCAAGCTTTTCTGGCTGCTGCAGAGCAGGCGGGTGCAACACTCAGCAGCTATGCGCATCCACTGCCTGGCCCACAGACAGAAGTTTTAGCTACCGATGTGGCATGGCTGGGAGCCAGCGATGCCCCGACGGTACTGGTGCTGCTCTCTGCAACACATGGCGTTGAGGGGTTTTGTGGCTCGGCAGTGCAGGTCGATTTTCTCAACCATTTTAAACCCCTGCCTGAGGGTGTGGCTGTATTGCTTGTGCATGCGATCAACCCCTACGGTTTTGCCTGGCTGCGCAGAGTCACCGAGGATGGGGTGGATCTTAACCGCAACTATCTCGATTTCGCACATCTATTGCCGCTCAATGAGGGGTATGACGCGCTGGCCGATGCCATTGTGCCAGCTTCACTGGATGATGAAACGCTTAGAGAGTGTGATGCAAAGCTTGCCGCTTATCTCGATCAGCATGGTCGTGAGGCCTATGAGCGGGCCCTCTCCGGTGGGCAGTATGATTATCCAGATGGACTCTTTTATGGCGGTAGCGGACCAACATGGTCGCGGTTGACCAGCGAGAGGATTATCGCTGCGTTTCAACTCAGTCAGCGCCAGCGAGTGGCCTTGATCGACCTGCACACCGGCATAGGCCCGTTCGGCTATGGTGAGGCGATTTGTGATCATCCGCCAGGCTCGGCAGGGGTGGCGATAGCGCGCCACTGGTATGGTGATCGTCTGACCGAGCCAGCGTTGGGCACTTCGGTTTCAGTCGCCAAACACGGGCTCTCCGATTATGGCTGGATGCATCTCATCGGTGAGCCGCTGGTGTTTATTGCGCTGGAGTTCGGAACCTATCCGTTTGAAAATATGATGAAGGTACTCAGAGCCGACCACTGGCTGCATGCGCAGGGTAACGTGGATTGGCAGGCAGCGCAGAGCAGGGCTATCAAAGCGGCTATTCGTAACCACTTCTATCCAGCCACACCGGAGTGGCAGGAGATGGTGTTAATGCGCTCGCGTCACTGTATCCGACAGGCTATTGAGGGGTTGCAGGAGGCAGATAGGGATGACGGGTTGAGTAGACCTTAAGGGTGGGTTGAAAAAGTCGGAGCTTTTCTCGTGTTAACAAGCCCTAGAAAAACATTCCTGTTTCACTCAGCACCAGATAGCTGGTGTATACGATGAAGGAGAGTAGCAACAGAGCTCCCTCGAGGCGGTTGATTCGACCGAAATCTTTTCTAAATCCGTACGCCATCATCAATAGCACCACTGTCAGTGCCATCATCGTACTCCAGTCTCGCAGTAGCACCTCCGGAGCAATGGCTGGCATCGGGGCAATAACACCGGAAATGCCCACCACGGCCAGAATATTGAACATATTTGAGCCTACGATATTACCAATGGCTATATCATGCTCACCCTTGCGGGCGGCAATTACGGATGCTGCAAGCTCAGGTAACGATGTGCCCAGTGCTACGATTGTCAGACCAATAACCAGATCACTGATGCCGATTGCTTCTGCAATGGTTACTGCACCCCATACCAGAATCCGTGAGCTGACAATGAGCAGAATAAGTCCGGCAGTAAGCCAGAATATCGACTTGCCAAGGGGCATGCTCTCAACCTTAATCAGCTCCTGAATTTCATTGCCCAGATTATCGCCCTGGCCTCTCAGCGCTGAATAAATACTCCAGACGAGCAGGAGAAAGAAACCACCCAGCAGCACTATAGCTTCAAAGGCTGTTAGTTCGTTGTCCCATAACAGCATGCCAAGCAGGCCGCAGATGAGAAGTAACAGGGGTAACTCCCTGCGGACAATGTCCGAGTTTACCGCAATGGGTGCAATCAGGGCGGTGATACCAAGGATAAGGGCTGTATTGACGATATTAGAGCCCAGCGCATTGCCCAGTGCCAGGTTGGGGCTACCATCCATTGCTGCCATCGCCGAGACAACCATTTCAGGTGCCGATGTGCCAAAGCCGACGATGACCATGCCGATCATTAACGGCGGCATGCCGAGGTGGCGAGCTGCTACTGCAGCCCCCTCGACGAAGCGGTCAGCACTCCACACCAGCAAGGCAAAGCCAACAAGGATTGCTACTATGGATAGTGTCATGAGAGCGCTCTGAATGTAATTTAGAACAGTTTTAGCAGGTCGTGGCCGAGAAAGATAAAAATCTCAATGGCGATCAACCAGATAATAATCCACTCCAGTAGTGATGAGTGTTTGTGTTTCTGCTCATCGGCCAGCATGCCGAACATGTCATGAATGATCTGCAGTTTTTTATTGAGCACCTCGACACGTGGTGTGACGTCCAGATAGGTGGCCACGCGGCGGTAGTGCTCCTCCAGTTCAGGGTACTCCCAGAAGAACTCAGGTGTATCAAGCAGGGCGTGATGCAGTAGAATATCGCTCTCTACAAGAAACAGGCGACCGCGCATGCGGGCAATCTCCTTGCGACTGCGATGGGAGGAGCCCGATTTTGCCATGTTGCGTGGAATATGTGCTGTACTGTCAATGGTCTTTTCTGCGTAGCTCTCCAGTTCAGCCAGTTTGACCGACTGGGCGATAGCATGGGAGATGGCCAGCTTGATCATCACATCCTCACTATCGAGGCTGATGTGATCAGCACGGATACGTGCTGCAGCGTCGGAATCAATCTGCCATGTGAAATCATCGGAGATCGTTTCAGTAAGCGGATCAGTTAACCATGGCTGCAGCGTGTCGAGCATACGCTTCTCTGCTTCATGGTCGGTGCCCCAGAATAGTGCTACACCGTAATCAAAGAGGAAGATGTCGCCGCCATTGTTGTCGACGTGCGCAGCATTGCGGTGACGTGTGACCCTGCTGTTGTCGGAGAGGTGTTCGCACATCGACTCAAAATTGAACTGGCGGGCCAGTGCATAAGCGGTACAGCGTTGTTGCATCATCACTCCTTCAACTACTGCGCATCGATTCGATGCGCCGGATAAATTCTTCGATGACCGTGGCATAGAGTTCGCGTTTGAGAACTTTATCTTCAACGCCATGGTCGATGTTCGGATTATCATTAATCTCGATGACGAAGATACCGTCATCATTCTGTTTCAGATCGACACCGTAGAGACCGTTACCGATCAATGCGGCGGCAGCCATTGCAGTATCGACCACATCTTTCGGTGCATCTTCGACCGGCATGGTGGCAAAGCCGCCGGGAATGGTTGAACCATCGGCTTTATGGTTGACGATCTGCCAGTGCCCACGCGCCTGTTTGTACTGACATGCATAGAGCGGCTTGCCGGCGAGGATGCCGATACGCCAGTCATAGGCGGTGTACATAAACTCCTGGGCGAGAATGATACGCGAACGGGCAAACAGTGTTTTGGCCGCTTCAGCCAGTGCCTGGCGGTTCTCAACCTTGAACATGCCACGCGAGAAGGAGCCATCTGGTATCTTCAGAATCATCGGGTAACCCAGTGCTGCCTCCAGATGCAACATGGAGGTATCATCAAAACGATAGCGGTTCAGCGGTATGGTTTTGGGGGTTGGCAGTTTCTGGGCAATTAATCGCTCCCACATATAGACCTTGTTGGTGCAGCGGATGATCGATTTCGGATCATCCATCACCGGCATCCCCTCAGCTTCAGCCTTGCGGGCGAAACGGAAAGTATGATTGTCGATGGCTGTTGTCTCACGAATGAACAGTGCATCAAACTCGGAGAGTCTGTTGTAATCCTTCTTCTGGATCAGCTCCACATCGACGCGCATCTTCTGCCCGGCACGAATAAAACGCTCAAGTGCCGCCAGGTTGGATGGCGGAAGCTTCTCGTTCGGATCATAAAGAATGGCCAGGTCATAAAGCGCCGGTTTGCGTCCCTCATGGCGCTTGCGTGGCATTCGCGTATAGCTGCGCAGCGCTGATTCGAAGAAATCGGAAAGAACGGTGGTCACCTGATGCAGTCCTATCGGTTGAATCGACCTGATTTTCCATGTTTTTCCATATTCGATGCGCAGGCGCAGAAGTGGATAACGGAAGATATCAAAGACCTCTGCTGCGAGACGGTGGAAACGGTGGTCATCGCTGCTGCCAAAAAAGATATAGAGGTCAAAAGACTCTTCAGGTGGTGAGGCGAGACGATTGAGGGTATTGGCAAGCATCCGCTCCAGGTCGGGGATGGAGAAGGCGTAGAGGCTCCGGCGGGAGAGGTCGACGATATCGGCAACTGTCGGCATTGGTGTGTCATTTCGGGCCTCTGCCAGCAGAGAACAGTAATAGCCACCACTTAGGTAGGTGTAGTGTCTGCACAGATTGATGATTCGGATAGGCCGCTTCTGGGCACCCGCCTGTCTGGTCAGGTAATCGTTGGCCAGAGTTACCTCCAGCCCTTCAATTTGCCATTTCCAGTCTTTCAGACGATCCACAATAACCGTATGACGTACCGGCATCTTAGTTGTCTCCTTTATATATTAGCAGTGTAGCATATTGCCGCTTGCTGCCATAGAAACGCATACGCTCGAACTCTTTGCGTGTGACGGGAATACCGAAGCAGGTCGTCTCGCTCTTGCCCTCTTTTACATCGACGTAGGGCTCGTGGATATAGACGAAGTTTTTATCGAAACCGCTAACGACAACCCAGTGTGGCGACTTATCTCCGGTTAACCTGTAGGCGCTGATCAATAACACCGGGATGGCACCCTTTTCAAATTTCTCTTCTAGCATATCGAGCGACAGGTGTTTTTCGGTCAATGGAATCTTCAGGCGGCGGATCTCCTTAAGGAAATCGTTCTGTACAACCCTGATGACTTCGCGTTTCTCTTCGTTACGTACAGAATCGATGAACATCTCGGCATCGCGGGGAACATAGAGTTTGACCCGCAGGCCTCTGTGGTATGCGGAAAGAGCCAATCCGAAGGGGCTGCAGCCACCGTGGCCGCTTGTCATATAGATGCTGGTTGCCTCACGCCAAAGGCGTAACTCCAGTTCACGACTAAGCTCCAGTTTGGGCATCAGTGATTTCATCGCCATCATCAGAGAGGCTGGACCGCAGGTGAACTCAAGGGTCTGGCCGTAAAAGGGTACCCGGCTCTTCTTCGGAGCCAGATGCGGGGCCAGTGGCTTCTCCATGCGCAATGCGGCGGCATGATCCTCGTAATAGTCCGGGAATACAGCGAACTCTTTGTAGCCCAGTTTGCGATAGAGGAAGATGGCTCCGGAGTTATTGACATGCACCTCAAGACGCATTGAAACCACACCATGTTTCAATGCATCGGCCTCTGATGCATTGATCAGTTTTGCGGCTACGCCCTTGCCCCGACACTCCGGCAGTACAGCCAGTGAATAGAGGCGGGCCATCGAGGTGTTCTGATGAAACAGTACAAGCGAATAACCGAGAAGCCGCATATCTTCTACGAAAACGAAAAAAGAGGCATGGCCTCGGGTGAGCAGATGGCGAAAGCTGCGTTCGGAGAGGCGATCAATCTCAAAACAGCGGTTCTCCAGGCCGACAAGGGCTGCGATGTCGTCAAGTGTGGCTGGTCGGATCATCTGAGTGGGGGAGAAAAAGGTTCCATCGCAGCAGGCTGAGGCCTGCTGATTTGGGCGTCAATAGGCCGTAATATTATCGGTTTTTTGCGACTTAAAGAAACAGGTTGTAGACAGGATTGTCACTCTCGTCGACGTAGGTGTAACCCAGTTC
This sequence comes from Mariprofundus sp. KV, assembly GCF_013387475.1. Classification (GTDB taxonomy): domain Bacteria; phylum Pseudomonadota; class Zetaproteobacteria; order Mariprofundales; family Mariprofundaceae; genus Mariprofundus. The sequence continues at coordinate 25,630 of NZ_VWNB01000003.1, forward strand.
ATTGAGGTAGCTTTCAAAGGCATCGTTCTCATGCGGAGGCACCTCAATGCCGACCAGTACGCGGCCATAGGCTGCGGCATGGTTGCGGTAGTGAAACAGTGAGATGTTCCAGCGTCCGGCAGCGCGGGTGAGGAACTCCAGCAGGGCTCCGGGGCGTTCCGGAAACTCAAAACGGTAGAGCCGCTCATTCTCCACCAGATCGCAGCGCCCGCCAACCAGATGGCGAATATGCAATTTGGCCAGCTCATTATCCTGCAGGTTGAGGGTCGGCAGACCTGCCGCAAGCATGGCACTCTCCAGTGCTGCCACCTTGTCGCTATCGCTGACACTGATGCCGGCAAAGACATGTGCCTCTTCACGGCTGGAGAGGCGATAGTTGAATTCGGTGATGTTGTAGTCACCAATGATCTGGCAGAAGTTAAGGAATGAACCCGGTTTTTCAGGGATGGTAACCGCAAACAGCGCCTCACGTCCTTCACCCATCTCAGTGCGTTCAGCGACATGGCGCATGCGGTCGAAATTCATGTTCGCACCACTGTTGATCGCAGTCAGCAACTGACCCCGTGCGCCTGTGTTGCGCACATACTTCTTCAGTGCGGCTACACCAAGCGCACCGGCCGGTTCAACGATGGAGCGGTTCTCCTCATAAATATCCTTGATGGCCGCACAGATCTCATCGGTATCAACAAGCATAATCTCATCGACATACTGGCGCACCAGATCAAAGGTCAGTTCACCGACCTTCTTGACCGCCACGCCATCGGCAAAGATGCCGACCTGTTTGAGGGTGACGCGCTCACCGGCTTTGATCGAATCGTGCATGGCAGCCGAATCAACAGGCTCAACACCGATGATGCGGGTGTTGGGTGAATGCGTTTTCAGATAGATCGCCATGCCGGCAGCCAGACCACCACCGCCAATCGGGATAAATACAGCATCCAGATCACCGGGATACTGGCGCATCATCTCCTCGGCGATGGTGCCCTGACCGGCGATCACCAGGGGATCATCATAGGGGTGAATAAAAACCATGCCGTTCTCTTCGCAGAGTCTGTATGCGTGTTCGCTGGCATCGGAGTAGCTGTCGCCAAACAGCACCACTTCGCCACCCATACGGCTGACGGCTTTGACTTTGATATCAGGCGTGGTGCGCGGCATAACAATGATCGCTTTGATGCCAAGCTTGTGGCTGGAGAGGGCGACACCCTGGGCATGGTTGCCGGCAGAGGCGCAGATCACCCCACGGGCACGCTCGGCCTCGCTTAAGTTGGCAATTTTGTTGTACGCACCGCGTAACTTGAAAGAGAATACCGGTTGCAGATCTTCACGTTTGAAGAGCACTTCATTGTGCAGACGTGAAGAGAGTTTCGGTGCAAGCTCCAGCGGAGTTTCAATGGCAACGTCATAGACGCGTGCTTGTTCGATGGCCTCAAGGTATAAATCGCTCATAGGGCGGCTTGCTACCATGAACGCAATAAGGATTCGAGTTTGAAGATAGTCAGAGTAGATCAGATAGAGCGCGGGATGGCATATGCCGAGGCCTGTTTTGAGACCTTTCGGGTGATCGATGGCTGCTGTTTTGCATGGCCTGCGCATCAGCGGCGTCTGGCAATAGGCCTCTCGGAGTTCGGCATTGAGCTTGCTGATGATGACTGTCGGAGCCTCTATGAGGCTACAGTTGAGGCTGCTGCTGCGATTGGATCTGATGCTCTGGTTAGGGTTACCGTTACTGGCGGTGAAGCGGGGTGGGGATTGATCAATAAATCAATATCTCCTGCGGCCTATATTCAGGCCATGGCGTATGCCGGTTATAGCGGACCTGTCAGCCTGCGTTTGAAACGCTGGCCATTTCCACTGAAACAGAAACGGGCCAAGTTCTGCTCAGATTATGCTGAAACCCTGCGTGCCTTGAACGGTTCAAAAGATATTGATCTTCTGTTTGAGCGGGATGGTATGCTGATAGCTGCAGCGACAGCGAATCTGCTGCTCTATCGAAGAGGGCGATGGTGGACACCTGTCTCAGGAGATGGCGTGCTGCCGGGTGTGATTCGCGGTGCTTTGATTGAAGCCGGTGTGGTTGTGGAGACGGAGTGTCCGCTTGCCTGGCTTGATGATTGTGAGGCAGTGGCTTTGAGCAATAGCGGTCAGTTTGTTCGCAGGGTGGCCGAAATCACTGACATCAAGCGTTTTGATATTGAACATTGCGCATTTGATGAACTGTCGCAGGTATTGGTCGGAGAAGCCGGTCTGCCGAAGGATTGGATTGTATGAGAAAACTGATTGGCTTATCTCTGTTTGGCGCTGTGCTGCTGCTGGGGCTCTGCGGCTGGATGTTCTGGCAGATATCGGCACAGCATCAACCGGCTCAAGCTGTGGAGCTGGAGATTCCCAAAGGGGCATCAACGATCAAAATAGGCAGGCTTCTACAGGAGCAGGGGGTGATCACCTCAAAGCTAGCCTTCCGGATTGCAGCACGCCTGCATGGGGTCTCGGCTGGTTTGCAGAGTGGCCTCTACCGCTTTGAAGAGCCTGCCAGCATCAAAGTGATCATTGAGCGCCTTGAACGTGGGGATGTGATGCGGTTTCAGGTCACAGTGCCGGAAGGGTTGCGTAATGATGAGATCATCGCGCTACTGGCGAGCAAAACCGGTATCAAAGGTGAGGTGTGGCAGGCGGAGCTGAATAAGCTGCTGCCGGAGAGCCCTGATGGGCGTCTGCTGCCGGAGACCTATCAGTATACCAAACCTCTTAATCCGGCCGAGCTGTTAAGCTCAATGATCAAAGCGCAGCAGGTGGTTCTCAACGCCTTGAGTTCTGATCCGGCGGTGCAGGAGCGCTTGCGTATTGCTGCATCAATTATCGAGAAGGAGACGATGCTTGATCACGAACGGCCACTGGTTTCAGCAGTGATTCGCAATCGTCTGGTCAAACGTATGCCGCTGCAGATGGATCCAACGGTGATCTACGGTATCTGGAAAACAACGGGTACATTTTCAGGCGATATCCGCAAACGCGATCTCTCGGCTGATACGCCGTGGAATACCTACACACGCAGGGGTCTGCCACCAACACCGATCGGTAACCCCGGAGCAGCATCACTTAAAGCTGCTGCTGCACCGGCGGATGTCGATTACCTCTTCTTTGTTGCTGATGGCACCGGTGGCCACAAGTTTGCCGCCACCCATGAGGGGCACCTGGCCAATGTGGAGCAGTGGATCAGGATTGAGCGGCAGAAGAACCGCTCAGACAGTAAAAAATGACGGATGAGCCAACCCTGATCATTGAGATCGAACTACCGGTTAAACTCTCCTTTCGCTTTCAGATGCTGCTTGAGGGTGAGGATGGTTTGGCTGTTGTGCGCTGCTACGATCCTGAGCATAAAAAGCAGCAGCTCTGGACGACACCTTCGCAGCGTGATGAGTTGCTCGGCTGGTTACAATCACTGCCCGCTGTTTTTCAACTGAAGGTATTGGATCAGTGGCTTTGGGGCAGCAGGCAATCCGATAGCAGGTCGCGCGCTTAAACTGCTTGCCACGCTGTAAGCAGCCCCCTTATTCGATCACTTTTTTACGCAGGGACTTCTTTTCACCGCGTCTGAGTTTGGACTCCAGACGCCGCTTTTTAGCTGCCAGTGAAACTCTGGTTGGTCGTCGCTTTTTCTGCACAACCATAATCGATTGAATCAGCGCCTGTAGCCGTAGCAGGGCATCGGCTCTGTTCTGCTCCTGACTGCGGAACTGCTGGGCTTTGATGATGATAATACCATCAGCCGTAATACGGCGATCCTTGAGCTGCATGAGACGCTCTTTGTAAGCCTCCGGCAGTGATGAGGCGTTGATATCAAAGCGCAGGTGAATGGCACTGGAGACCTTATTGACGTTTTGGCCACCGGCACCCTGAGCGCGTATGGCTGTGATCTCGATTTCTGCATCGGGAATGCAGAGAGAGGCGGAGATCTCCAGCATCAGTCTACCGTGAACTCCCTGACTGAATAGCGCTCTCTTGCCGTGATATCCTTAAAGATGAAGGCAGGTGTCTTGCCACTGTAGATGGTGTCGGTGAGCCACTGCTGCTCAGCTTCAATTTCGGCCTCGGCAACGGATTTGCTCCACACTCCTTTCTTCTGTTTACCATGATCGCTGTAGATGAAATCGGCCATCCAGCGGTAACCACGGGCTTTGAGATCATCCTTTCTGTCGAAGGGGGCACCCGTGGCGAAAAAGCGGCGGCTCTTCTCGCGAGCATGGGCGAGCAGGGCGCTCATCGCCAGGGTGCCGGAGCAGGGCAGCGGTTTGGTGAGCAGATGCAGGGTGGCCTGAGCATCATTCACTGCCCTGTGTCCGTCGAAATAGTAGCCCATTTTATAGGCAATATAGTCGAGTTTAAGGCTGGCGATATCCTCATCCATCCAGTTGATATCATTGAAGGTGCAGCCCCAGTTGGCTTCAGCAGTGAGTGGCAGACGACGCTCCAGCATCTGACGGTCAAAGGCTGAATTGTGGGCAATAATCAGATCGGCTTTCTGCAGCCAGAGGTTGATCTGATCATCATCGAGCTCCTCTCCTTTAACCATCGCATCGGTAATGCCTGTAATCTGAATAATGATATCCTGCAACGGCTCCAGCGGATCTTCAAAGCCCCCATAGCTGTGCAGAATACGGTATATCAGGCCTGTATGCGCATCATATTCAAACGCGATAAAACCCAGTTCGATGATGGCATCATTGGCGGTATCCAGCCCGGTTGCTTCAGTATCAATAACAATGCCGATGCGCGGGGTGGATGGCTGCCCCTGATTGTAACGCTCGGGGGCATTGAGCCGTTCAATAACCCTGTACTGGCCGGAAGCTTCCAGATGTTTAATTGCTTCAATATCATTCATTTTGCCACCCCGAATCCCCTGTTTATAGGGGCAACACTGCACGTCGCGACGAGAAAATAAAATCGAACCGCGAATGGACGCCAATTAACACGGATCAGAACCTTCTTTAGGCAATGGCTGTTCACTGTTCAGTTAATGATGGCATAGTGACGACATCATTGAGACGTAACGGGGGAAACGATGAAGCTGCCCATTTATCAAATAGACGCATTCGCCTCAAAACCGTTTGAGGGAAATCCTGCTGCGGTTTGTCCGCTCGATGCATGGCTTCCCGATGCTTTGATGCAGTTGATCGCGGAGGAGAATAACCTCTCGGAGACCGCCTTTTTTGTGGTAACAGAGGAGGGGGTTCATATCCGCTGGTTTACTCCGACCTGTGAGGTTGATCTCTGCGGCCATGCTACGCTGGCAGCAGCCTATGTGCTGTTTGAGTGTCTCGGTTTTGATCAGGATACCATTGTATTTGATTCACGATCCGGTTTGTTGCCGGTAACCCGAGAGGGGGAGCTGCTGCTGCTCGATTTTCCCGCCCAGCCTGCTGAGGCTTGTGAGACACCCATCCAGATTCAACACGCCTTTGGCACCGAACCTGTCGCATGCCTCAGAGCTGAGGATTATCTGGTGGTCTTTGAGCTTGAGGAGGACCTGCTGCTGGCTGATCCGAACCTTGAGCTGCTCAGAGAGCTTGATGGGCGAGGGGTGATTCTCACGGCGCCATCAGACACCTATGATTTTGTCTGCCGCTTTTTTGCACCCAAATTTGGCATTGATGAAGATCCGGTTACCGGCTCCTCCTTTACGCAGTTGGCTCCCTACTGGGCCGCCCGTTTGGGCCGCTCAAAGCTTTTTGCCAAACAGCACTCCAGTCGTGGCGGCGAGGTGAGGTGTGAACTCGATGGTGATCGCGTGTTGATTGCCGGTGGTGCGGTAAAATATATGCAGGGTGAGATCGAAATTTAAGTGGTGAAGCTCTACTATGTGCATGATCCGATGTGCAGCTGGTGCTGGGCATTTCGTCCTCTCTGGCAGCGCTTGAAAGAGCAGTTGCCGCAGCGCGTGCGTGTAACCTCGCTACTGGGTGGTTTAGCTGCAGACTCTATGCTGCCTATGGAGCCCGAGATGCAGCAGCATATCCGGAAGCACTGGCGTACCATTGAGAAACGTGTTCCCGGCACGCCCTTCAACTTTGAGTTCTGGCAGTGCTGCACTCCCAGACGCTCAACCTATCCCGCCTGCAGGGCTGTGATTGCGGCCAGATCTCAGAATGACTCTAAAGAGGAGGCGATGATTCTGGCTATTCAGCAGGCCTACTATCTTAAGGCTACCAACCCCTCGGATGATGAGGTTCTCATCGATTGTGCCGGGTCGATTGGTCTGGATGAGAAGCAGTTCGCTGCTGATTTGAACAGCCCTGAAACTAAGCAGCAGTTGCTTCATGAGATTGCATTGAGTCGAAGCATCGGGGCGCAAGGATTTCCCGGCCTTGTTTTAGACGTTGATGGAAGCTTTCACCCGATAGCGGTGGATTACAGGGATGCGGAGAGAGTGTTGAGCCGGATTGATCAAATACTTTCTCAGTGTTAACAATTTATAAAGGGGTATGCCGGGGCCTAGCCCTGTTATCGTTAGCGTCGTTATGCAATGACAGGGGTGTTCCGATGATCAAAGCTGTGCTGTTAAAGATATTTCGTGAAGGTGTGGGAGGCTTGATGGCTTTCATCAGCTTTTTAACCCGTCCCCGCAAGATAAAACGCAGTGCCGGGGAGCAGGCTGAGGTGGCTGAAAAAGCGGCCTCCATGTCGCTGTATCAATACTTTGCCTGTCCGTTCTGCATCAAAACGCGCCGTGCTGTTCATCGTTTGAATATCCCTGTTGAGTATCGTGATGCCCAGCCTCGCGATGGCGAACATCGCAAGGTTTTAGCGCAGCAGGGTGGTCAGATTAAGGTGCCATGCCTGCGCATCGACAAGGGTGATGAAGTGATCTGGATGTATGAGTCCAATGATATTATCGCCTACCTGAATCAGCAGTTTGATCCCGCTTTGGCTGCTGCTTAACTACCCTCATTCTCTGAAGTTCTGAGTTGTAAAAATCTATATCCTTTCCTGATTTAGCTTGCAAAGGTGCAAGCAGTGCTTCACAGTGTGTTTGCTTATTCTGGAGGGGTTATGAATGCAAAAGGTGTGTCACTGAATGATGAGTTCGGTATCAAGGGGCAGTTGGCCTTCCGCGATGCCGGTGATGGCTTTATTGTGATCGATATCGATAACAGCCACTGCACGGCAAGCATCGCGCTGCAGGGTGCACATCTTATGACATGGACTCCGAGAGGAGAGCAGCCGGTCATCTGGATGTCGCCAGTGGCCAAACTCGCTCACGGCAAATCGATTCGTGGCGGCGTGCCGATCTGCTGGCCGTGGTTCGGCGCTCATGCCACAGAGAGCAGCTTTGGCGGTCACGGCTTTGCCCGCACCGTAGACTGGGATGTGATCGGCACAGAAGCCCTTGATGATGGCTCCACCCAGATCAGTTTCGCGATTGCCAATATCAACAGGGAGCAGTGGCCGCATCAGGCACCTGCTGAGATACATATGACCATCGGCCTTGTGCTGGAGATGGCACTGGTCACAGAGAATCAGGGTGATGAAACGATCACTGTTGGCGATGCGCTGCACACCTATTTTTGCGTTGGTGATGTGAGTAAAACCACCATTCGCGGACTGGCCGATTGTGACTATATCGACAAAGTGGGTGAGACAGCTCGCAGAAAACAGGCCGGTGATATCAGTATCGCTGCAGAGGTGGATCGAATCTATCTGGATCAGGGGCAGGATGTGGTGATTGAAGATCCGGTTCTGGAGCGTGAAATCCGTATTGAGAAGCAGGGCAGTCACTCAACCATCGTGTGGAATCCGTGGATTGATAAAACCCTGAAAATGGGTGATTTCGGGTCGGATGACGGGTATCTGGGCATGGTCTGTGTCGAAAGTGCCAATGCCGATGAGGATGTCGTTGAACTGGCACCCGGTGAGTCACACAGCCTGTGGGTGCGCTACAGTGTCGAATAAGATCATCAGGCTCCTGCTTCCAGCCCTGCTTCTGTCGCTGATAAGTCTGACTGCAGATGCTCAGGTGCAGAGCAGAGAGATATCGTATCAGGTAGGTAGCAGGGAATTTACCGGTTATCTGGCATATGACGATAGCATCAGTGGTAAGCGACCGGGCATACTCGTGGTACATGAGTGGTGGGGGCATAACGCTTATGCGCGCAAACGGGCTGAGATGCTGGCTGAGTTAGGTTATACAGCCTTTGCACTGGACATGTACGGCACTGGCAAGATTGCCGACCATCCCGATGATGCAAAAGTGTTTATGCGTGCAGTGATGGGTGATCTTCCCGAGATGAAGAAGCGCTTTGAAGCGGGATTGAATATCCTGATAAGCCATCCGAGTGTGAACTCCGAAAAGACGGCAGCTATCGGTTACTGCATGGGTGGCGGTATCGCGTTGAATATGGCCAGGGGCGGTGCCGATCTGGATGGCGTTGTGGTCTTCCACGGCTCTCTTGCAGCCAAAGAGCCGGTAGCGTCAGGGCAGGTCAAAGCCGAAATCATGGTCTTCACAGGTGCAGCAGACCCCTTTATTCCGCGTGCGCAGGTGCTGGAGTTCGAGAGAGAGATGAACGCTGCAGGTGTGACCTACACAGTGACAACTTATCCCGATGCCAAGCACAGTTTTACCAACCCTCAAGCCGATAGTTTTGGCGAGCGTTTTGACATGCCGATGGGTTACGACAGAGCCGCCGATGAAGACTCCTGGCAGCAGATGTTACAGCTCTTCGAGAGAATTTTCAGATAAACATAAAGCCTTCTGGCATGCTGTATCGCTAGAGATACTCTCCTTCGGTAAGTAAAAAAATGTCTCCCATAACGATGGGAGACACCTTATCGAAAAGCTCGCTTGCTGGTTTTAGTCTCTCTCACCACGCTCATGCCTGTAGCTGCGATACCTGTTGCTGTTGCGATCATGGTTACGATTATAAGATGGCCTATGCACACGGTGCTCGGAGTGATGCGTGACCGGCCTGTAGTGTGCGCGTGGCTGCTGCTGAACAACATAAGCTGGCTGGTGCTGACTTGCGAAGAGTGCTCCGGCAATGGTGCCCAGAACTGCACCGAAAACGGCCCCCTCAACGACCTGATTGTTACTGGAGCCTACGACGGCACCGGTTGTTGCACCGACGATGGCGCCGGTGGCCATAGAGCGATCCTGATAGGAGGCGGCTTGTGCCAGGGGAGCGGCAAGCAGAGCAGAGGTCAGTAGGGCTGCGGTAATCATTCGTTTCATCTTCTTCTCCTGCGGGATGGTTTCCCTCATGTGGAGAACGCTAACGACTGAAATGTGCGTGAGTGCATCGGCAGTGTAAAATGAGTGCAAAGAAATTGTAAAATTGCGCAGTGAGGAAACGGCTTAATGAGCCGAAATAATCAGGGCTACTACTTGATGCGATCCACCTGAACCTTAACACTCAACTGCTGCTCACCATTGCCTCGGAAGATTCCCTTCACCGGCGTAACGTCGAAGTAGTCCCTTCCAATTACAGTGCAGTCATACACTGGTCAGAGCGATGCGTTGGATTTCATCGCTTCAAGCTTGTTAGTGCTACTGAATCTGTCATGCAAGCTAATGGCGTATTTTTATGGATATCTTTATCATGTTTTCAACAGGTGTCGCTTTATGGTTGATCGAAGCTGAAGCGGGATAAGGAGTGCAATGATGGCGCAGAGTGACGGCAAAGAATCATGGGATATATTAAAAACACTCTCCAGTGCAGAAGATGCTGAGCAACTCAAGGCGTATGTAAAATCTATAGGTGTTAGCGAAACCTTTCGGGCAGTGCTGCGGCTTAATGCAGATGAGAGGGAGAAGGTGCTGACGACACTGTCTGCTGAAGATGCGGCAGATTTCATTGAGGAGATACCCGGTCAGCATGCAGCCGAGATGATGCAACAGCTTTCAGCCGGTGATGCCGCCTCGATTCTCAGTGAAATGGACAGTCAGGATCAGGCAGATGTCATCGGCGAGTTGAACAGCTTTCATGCCAGTGCGGTTTTGGCGGAGATGCATCCCGATGCGGCGGCCAATGTTCAGAAATTGAGCAGCTATGATTCAGAGTCGGCCGGTGGTCTGATGCAAAGTGAGTTTGTTGCCTACAGGGAAGATGTGACTGTAGGGGATGTGCTTTCGGCTCTTGGGGGTAGTGCGAAGCAATCATCTGCATTGGGTATGTACATCTATGTGATATCCAGATCAGGCAAGCTGGCAGGCGTTGTGGAGCTTCGAACGCTTGTTCTCTCCAGTCACGATGCTCCGATTGCTTTTATCTCCGAGCCCTGTCTTTCAATAGCGGCGGATGCATCATTGAGTGATCTCGATGCATTTTTTGATAGCCATGCTTTTCTGGCTGTTCCGGTAGTAGATATGCATAACAAGCTGGTTGGCGTTGTCCATCGCCAGCATGTGGCTGAAGCGATGGCCGACCATGCTTCTGCCAACTACAGGAAATCACAGGGAATTATCGGCGGGGATGAGATTCGTTCACAGCCGACACTGCTGCGTTCAGGGCGTCGTGTCTCATGGCTGAGTCTGAATATTGTACTCAATATCATTTCCGCCAGTGTTATTGCTCTCTATCAGGATACCCTTAGTGCAGTTATTGCGCTGGCTGTATTCCTTCCTATCGTCTCGGATATGAGCGGCTGCTCCGGTAATCAGGCGGTAGCGGTCAGTATGCGGGAGCTGGCACTAGGAATTATCAAGCCCTACGAATTGATGCGTGTGTGGATGAAAGAGGTCTCTGTGGGTTGTATTAACGGGGTGATACTAGGCACGCTGCTGGCAGCAGTGGCCTGGTTGTGGCAGGGCAATCCCTATCTCGGGCTGGTTGTCGGGGTGGCTCTTGCAGCCAATACGATTGTTGCAGTCTCTATCGGAGGAACAGTGCCGCTTATGCTTAAGCGTATGGGTAAGGACCCGGCAGTTGCATCGGGGCCAATTTTGACGACGGTCACAGATATGTGCGGCTTTTTTCTTATTCTCAGCTTGGCGTCACTACTGTTGCCGCAACTGACCACAACCTGAGCTTGCACGCTGCTGAATTCGCGGGTTTACGAAATGACTGCTATTGAGCAGCGTTAAGCTCTCTAAGGTAGGGGGCAGGGTTCTGTGAACAGACTTATTACATTTGAGGGTGTGGATGGTTGCGGCAAGAGCACTCAGCTCAAGCTTGCTGCTGCCTGGCTGCAGGCGCGTGGTGAAAAGGTAGTGACCACATTTGAACCCGGTGATACAGCACTGGGCAAAGAGATTCGCAGATTGCTGCTGGCCGGGGAGTTTGTGCCGGTGGCTGAGGCCGAACTACTGCTGTTTCTGGCGGATCGTGCGCAGCATGTACGTGAAGTGATTCAGCCCGCCCTTGATACCGGTGCGTGGGTGCTCTGTGACCGCTATTCCGACTCTACGCTGGCTTATCAGTTGGCGGCGCGAAAGCTGGGTGAGGGCGCGAGCAATTTGAATGAGATGCTCCGCTTTGCCGAGTGTGGCGTCAGCCCGGCGCTGACACTCTGGTTTGATCTGCCTGTTGCCATCGCTGCCCGGCGTATGAAAAAACGTGCTGAAGCCGGCGAGAAGAGCACCCGTCTGGATGATGAGGCGATCTCCTTCCATGAGCGGGTGGCGGCGGCATTCTCCGATCAGTTTGATGCTGATGAGGGGCGCATGGTTCGTATCGATGCAAGCCGGGATATCAGTGGTGTGCAGGCACAGGTAGAAGCTGTGTTGCAGGCAAGTTATTCATGACAGCGCTGCTGGGGCATCAGGCTGTTGAGCAGCGTTTTGCCGATGCAATGCGTCGCAATCACATGCATCACGCATGGCTGCTGCACGGGGTTCGTGGTATCGGCAAATTTGCTCTGGCCGAGAAGCTGGCTGCGATGCTGATGTGTGAGACCCGTTCGGCATGCGGAACCTGCCATGCCTGTCAGATGTTAAATGCCGGTTCGCATCCCGATCTGATCTCTGTCGGTCTTGAAGAGAAGAAGCGTGATATCTCCATTGCGCAGGTGCGTGAGATGCTCGGCTTTCTCTCCCTCAGCGGTGCCGAGAGTGAAAACCGGGTGGTGATCCTTGATGATGCCGACCGGCTGAATAATCAGGCTGCCAATGCGCTGCTGAAGGGGTTGGAAGAGCCATCACCGGGCAGTGTGCTGCTGATGGTCTGTGCTGATGCCATGAAACTTCCGGCTACAGTACGTTCCCGTTGCCTGATGCAGCACTGCTCTCCACTTAACGAGTATGATGTGCGTAGTGTATTACAATCCAGACTCGATGCAGAGACGATCGATCTGGCCGTTCAACTGGCCGATGGTTGTCCGGGTTCAGTGAGCTGTCTTGAGGATAGCTCGGTGGCCAGGGCGCTGGCTGAGTGGCAGGGGTTGATAGAAGATCTGAGCCAGGCCGATATCGGCAAGATTGATAACTGGTGCAGATCCAATGTGGCAACGGTGCCCCATGAGTTGATTATCCGGGCGCTGCTGCTGCCTGTCTATGCGGGGATGCAGGAGCATCAAAGCAGGGGGTTTGAGGCTCTGGAGACGATTCACGAGGCTGTGAAAGGGTGTCTGCGCTGGCCCGGTGAGGTGATTCGCCAGTCGCTTCGTGCTGCACCGACACTTCTCTCCAGTGTGCTGGTGCTGCGTGCGGCACTGCGATCATCAACATAGGTCACAGATAGAGGCTGGGATTCATCGCCAAGCGGGTTAGAGTGCGACCGTACCTGGCGTTATCAACAGGAAGTATATAACAGCGCCGCATCAGGAGAATGGTCCACAGCATGGGAAATTACTACGTTACCACCCCGATCTATTATGTGAATGATGAGCCGCACCTTGGCCACATCTACACCACCATTGCAGCTGATGTGCTTGCCCGTTTTAAACGCCTGAGCGGTGAGAATGTGTTTTTTCTGACCGGTGTGGATGAGCACGGGCAGAAGGTGCAGCAGGCAGCTGAAGCGCGGGGTATCGAGCCGATTGAGTTGGCCAATCAGGTGGTGGCGCGTTATGAGAGCCTCTGGCCCGAACTCTCCATCAGCAATGATGATTTTATCCGTACCAGTTCCGAACGCCATAAGAAGGGTGTGCAGGCGATGTGGCGCAGGCTGGAAAATGCCGGTGCGATCTACAAAGATTTCTATGAAGACTGGTACTGTGTGCCGTGTGAAAGTTACTGGACCGAGACACAGCTCAAAGATGCCGAGTGCTGGGACTCCAAAAGTTGCCCTGACTGTAAACGCGAAGTGGAGAAGATTCAGGAGGAGTCCTACTTCTTCCGCCTCAGTGCTTTTCAGGATCGACTGGCTGAACATATCAGAGCCAATCCTGATTTCATTATGCCCGCTTCGCGCCGCAATGAGGTGCTCAGCTTTGTTGAAGGTGGCTTGCGGGATCTCTCTGTCTCCCGCACGACCTTCTCATGGGGTGTGCCGGTACCGGGCGATGAGAAACATGTGATCTATGTCTGGATCGATGCGCTGACCAACTACATCTCTGCGCTCGGTTTTCCCGATCAGGAGGTGCCGGAGCACTGGCCTGCGGATCTGCATCTGATCGGCAAAGATATTCTCCGCTTCCATGCCGTCTACTGGTCTGCGATGTTGATGGCTGCCGATCTGCCACTGCCTAAGCGGGTCTATGCACATGGCTGGTGGACTGTTGAGGGCGAGAAGATGAGCAAATCCAGAGGTAATGCCCTGCGTCCTGCTGATCTTCTGGCTGAATATGATGCCGATGTGCTGCGCTACTTCCTGCTGCGCGAAGTGCCCTTCGGGCATGATGGTGACTTCTCATTCTCCGCACTGAAACAGCGTTATAACTCCGAGCTGGCCAATGATGTCGGCAATCTGCTCAACCGCTCTCTGGCGATGCTCAACAAATACCGTGACGGTGTGCTGGCTGAGGTGGCTGAACTGAATGAGGCAGACCGGGCTCTGATCGCCGATGTGCAGGCGATGCAGGTTGATGTCGCCGAGGCGTTGGATCGGCAGGCATTCCACCTGGCCATTGAACGGATCAGTGTCGTGGTGCGTCATGGTAATCGCTATGTTGAGGAGAATGCACCCTGGACACTGGCCAAGCAGGGTGATGAGGCACGTCTGAACAGCGTACTCTATCATCTGGTGGAGACCCTGCGTCTGGTGGCCATGCAGTTGCTGCCATTTATGCCGACCAAGATGGGGCTGATGCTTGCCCAGATCTACAACCGTGAGGTTGAAATCGACAAGCTCTCCTATGCTGAACAGGGCGGCTGGGCTCTTCTTAAAGCCGGGCACCAGTGCGCCAAACCGAGCCCGATCTTCCCGCGCATGGAGTAGGCATCGATTTTGTGGAAAATCTGATCGCTTCGGAGCATCCTTAACCGCCATGAAGGTCAGGGGAGGCTAGGGTGCCAAGAAGGCTGCTGAAAAAGATTATGCCTGATCATAAAACGATCAGAGAGCACAAACATCTGCGCTGCTTCGGCACGCTTCTGCATAATCCCGCACTGTGGCATATGAATCGTCACTCTGTCGCTAAAGCCTTCGCTGTCGGTCTCTTCTTTGCCTGGGTGCCTGTACCGTTTCAGATGGTGCTTGGTGCCGGTGGTGCGATCCTCTTTCATGCCAATCTGCCGCTCTCCATTGTACTGGTCTGGCTGACCAATCCGCTCACCATGCCGCCGATGTTTTATGGTGCCTATAAGCTGGGCGCGTGGCTGCTCGGTGAAGAGCTGCAACACTTCGATATGGAGCTCTCCTTCGCGTGGCTGCAGCACGAGATGTCACTGATCTGGGCGCCGTTCCTCTTCGGTTGTCTGGTGCTCGGCGTTGTATCGGCGCTGCTCGGTTACTTCGGGATTCAGGTCGCCTGGCGCAGGATGGTGGTGAAACGTTGGCGCAAAAGGCATATTCGGCATGGCCGCCTCAGCTGAACTCTGGAGCCTGATCTCCGAGTCACTGCACATTATCACCGGCTGTGGCGCAATCACTGAGTCGTACGCTCTCTCCGGCGGCAGTATCAATTCGGCATATCGGATCAACACAGAAGAGGGCGTACCCTATTTTGTAAAGCTCAATACAGTTTCCTCACTGCCGATGTTTGAGGCTGAGTCTGATGGTCTTGATGAGCTGGTCGCTGCCAATGCCATACGGGTACCATTGGCGGTGACCACAGGCAGTGGAGCAGGGCAGAGCTGGCTGGTCAGTGAGTATATTCAACTTGGTCGTGGTGAGAGCACTTCCTCGCGACTGCTTGGTCTGCAACTGGCAGCCATGCACAGGACAACCGACAGCAGCTTTGGCTGGTATCGTGACAACACCATCGGCTCCACCGCGCAGCACAATAGCCAGAGCGAAAACTGGATCGATTTTTATCGCGACCATCGCCTGAAATTTCAACTCGCTCTGGCTGCCCGCAATGGTTTTACCGGTGCACTGCAGAACAAGGGTGAACGCCTGCTTGCCAGTCTCGACAGCTTTTTCACCGACTATTCACCGCAGCCATCGCTGCTGCATGGAGATCTATGGGGCGGAAACGCTGCCTTTGATGCACAGGGCCAACCGGTGATTTTTGATCCTGCTGTCTATTACGGGGATCGCGAGGCCGATCTCGCTATGACTGAGCTGTTTGGCGGCTTTAGCCCGGAGTTTTATGCGGCCTACAATGACGTATGGCAACTGGATGCTGGATATCAAGTGCGTAAAACCCTTTACAACCTCTACCATATCCTCAATCACGCCAATCTCTTCGGCGGCGGTTACGCCGCACAAGCTGAATCCATGATCGACAGTCTTCTGTCCGAAATCCACTAACCACAAAGAGACCAAGGCACAAAGAAAGGCAAAGAAAATAATTTCTGGTATGAAAAGCTCTGATTTTTCCATCCGCAATATTTGATATGCCGGGATTGAGATTGTTACCTTGATTATGGTTTTCTTTGTGCCTTCGTCCCCCAGGGGATTCTCTCTTCACCTGTATGGCGAATTCACCTTATGCCTTTGTGGTTGAAAATATTGTGTCTTAGTGGTGAATAAGGCCTGTTACTGGCCTGCGACGGTCATGCCGGAGATGGCAATACTTGGCACAGCAGAAGAGCCGAACCAGGTCAGGTCGGAGCCGACCATCTCGATATTGGCGAACATCTCTTTGAGGTTACCGGCAATGGTGATGCCGGAGACTGGCCGAACGATTTTACCGTTCTCGATCAGGAATCCAGCAGCTCCTCGTGAGTAGTCACCGGTGACACCATTGACACCAAAACCGATCATCTCGGTGACCAGCAGGCCGTTGCCGATTGTAGCCATCATCTCTTCCTGCGTTTGCCTGCCCGGATGCCAGATCAGGTTGGATGAGCCGATGCCGATATCACCGGTCAGGCCACGCATGGCACTGCCAGTTTCTGGCTGATGAAGTCGTTTGGCGGTATAGCGGTCGGTGAGAAAGCAGTTGAGGCGACCGGCATCGATAATATTGCGGCCGGTACAGCGGGTGCCTTCGCCATCAAACAGGCGGTTACCCATGCCATCGGGATGATCCGGATTATCCTCAATGTGTACAAAATCGGGGAAAATCGACTGGTTTAGTGCGTCGGCAAGGAAGGTGCGCTCCTGCAGTACAGCACGCCCGTTAATGGCTCCGATCAGATGACCGAGCATTGAGGTGGCAGTGCGTGGTTCAAAGATCACGGTGGTGCGGCCACTCTCCATACTGCCGGGATTGAGCATGGCGATAGCACGTTTGGCCGCTTCCTGAGCGATCATTTCCGGGGTTTTCAGATCAGAGGCGTGAAAGGCGCGGTGCCAGGCGTAATCGCGCTGCATCCCTTCGCCACTACCGGCGATCACTGAAACGCTCAGTGAGGCAGAGGATTTGGCATAATCGGCTGCAAAACCATCACTGGAGGCGTAGGCAACATGGCTACTGCCAAAACTTGCATCGGCTCCCTCTGAATTACTGATCTCTGCTGAGTAGTTGCGGGCGATCTCTTCGCACTGCATCGCTGCATCACGCGCTTTCTCAATACTCCAGCCGTGATGCTGATCGGGATAGCGGGCACGCCATGCCGCCAGTTCATCTGCATTCGGGTGGTCTGCACCAACAGGTGGAACTGCATCGGGATCGGGTTCTGAGATCCTGGCCATGGCCACAACCTGATCAGCAAGTCTTTTCAGGCCTGCCTCAGAGAGGTCGGAGCTTGAGGCGGTGGCAAAGGCCAGTCCTCTGTCTGTTTCAACAAAGGCGCGCACTCCCATGCCCTGCGCATCTTCACGTTCAACGGATTCAACGGCACCGTTGCGGATGCTTACAGAGTCTCCGGTATCACAGACCGCCAGTGCGTCGACATAGACAGCTCCGGCTGCTCTGGCGCAGGCAACCAGACGCTCTGCATGGCCACTGATCGATTTGATGGTGTCAGAGTGGCTCATGCTTCAGTTCCTCCTACGGTTAACTCATCAATGCGCAGGGTAGGCAGTCCCACACCGACAGGCACCGACTGCCCGCCTTTGCCGCAGGTGCCGACACCGGGATCAAGTTCCAGATCGTTGCCGATCATCGAGACCTTCTGTAGCACCTCATGGCCTGCACCGATCAGCGTTGCCCCTTTCACCGGATACTGAATCTTGCCGTTCTCCACGTAGTAGGCTTCCGAGGTGGTAAATACGAACTTGCCCGAGGTGATATCCACCTGACCACCGCCAAAGTTGACGGCGTAGATCCCCTTATCAAGGGAGCTGAGGATATCATCGGGTGAATCATGGCCGGCTAACATAAATGTATTGGTCATGCGCGGCAGCACCGGGTGGGCATAGGATTCACGCCGCCCGTTGCCGGTGGAGGCCTTGCCCATCAGACGGGCATTCTGACGATCCAGCAGGTAACCGGTGAGGATGCCATCCTCAATCAGTATATTACGTTGGGTTGCAGTGCCTTCATCATCGACATTGAGTGAGCCGCGGCGCTCGCTAATGGTGCCATCATCAACCACGGTAATACCTTTGGCGGCAACGCGTTGGCCAAGCTTATCGGAGAAAACCGAGGTTCCTTTGCGGTTGAAATCACCTTCAAGGCCGTGACCGATCGCTTCATGCAGCAGAATGCCGGGCCATCCAGGGCCGAGTACAACCGGCATGGTGCCAGCCGGAGCATCGTGAGCATCGAGGTTTAACAGGGCTAAACGTACCGCCTTGCGAACAAGTTCTTCGGCCTGATTATCGCCGCTGAAACGGTGTAGAGAGAAGCGGCCACCACCACCGGCACTGCCGGTTTCACGTTTACCATTCTGCTCGACAACAACCGATACATTCAGGCGCACCAGTGGTCTGGCATCATGCATGAAGGCTCCATCCATGCGCACGATATGAATATCGGAGAATGAGGATGAGACGTTGGCAAAGACCTGTTTGACGCGTGGGTCGAGGCTTCTGGCCAGTTGGTCCAGCCGCTCAAGCAGCGCTTTGCGTTGGGTGAAATCGAGTCCTGCCGCCGGGTTGCTGCCCTCATAGAGCAGGGGGGTGGGGCTGGCTTTGTGAATAGCGACAGGCGGGCGCTGCTGACCACTCTCGGCAATGGTGCGGGCAGAGGCCGCAGCCTGCATCAGGGCCCGGCTATCAAGTCTGTCGGTAAAGGCGTGGCCTGCCGCCTCTCCTTTAATGACTCGTGCGCCAAGCCCCTGATGCGTGGATGCGGAGACATGTTTAACGCGCCCCTCTTCAAGTGCCAGTGATTCTGAAACGCTATGCTCAAGGTAGAGATCACCATCGTCAGCACCGGCGGGAAGCATGTGCGAAAGGACGGATTGAAGGGTTTCAATGGAGACGGGAAGGGTATCTAAGTTTTGATCGGGCATATCGGCAATCGTCATGGCTGACCGGGATCTGTCAAGCCTAAGGATGCTCTGAAAAAGTCAGAGCATCCATTGCAAACCATGGTTCTGAAAAACTACATGGACGTAGTTATTCAGAGCTTCCCTAAAAGATAAGTGGGATTGATTGGCTGCTCTGTTTGGATTTTGTCTGCGCAGGCTCTATGCTCTGCCGCATGGTAGAGTTAATGAGAGTTGCTGATCAGGTTCTGTTGCAGGTGATTTGTGATGCACTGGCATCCAGATCGATCTGTTTCCGGGTTGAGAACAGTGGTATGCAGGCCCTGATGCCGCTGCCCGGAGTGATGGATGCACGCATCGTTGTTGATGAAGACGATCTGGCTGCAGCCGGGAAGATACTGGATGATCTGGAGTTGAATGGATGATTAAAGGTGCACTGGCTTTTCTGGCAGGATTGAAGCTGCTTTTTGAACGCAGTGAGTTGCGGGCGCTGCTCTGGCGCATGCTGGGTCTGCTGTTTCTGTTTATGGCGCTGCTCTCGGTGGCGGCATTCTGGGGTGTCGACTATCTGGCTGCGCTGTGGATTCCGCAGGGTGATGCCTGGTACTGGCAACTGCTCTCATGGTTTGTCTGGCTGCTGGCCCTGTTATTAGCCTTGATCAGTGGCGCGATTGCCTATGTGACACTGGGTTCGGCAGCGGTGGCACCGTGGCTGGATGAGCTGGCCGGCCGTACCGAGATGATATCGGGGCAGTCGGTACGCCCGCAGTCGCTGCCGTGGATGAAACTGGTGATTCAGAGTCTGAGCAACTCTCTGCGCCCGCTGTTGGGCTTGCTGTTGTGGGGTGGGGCAGCGCTGCTCTTCTTCTGGCTGCCACCTGTAGCTACGGCAATTTGGAGTTATGGCTGTGTCCGTTTCCTGAGTTTCGAGTTGATTGATACTCCTGCTTCCCGTCGCAACTGGGATTTTGCCGGGCGTAAACAACGCCTCAATGAGGGGCGCTGGTTCTATCTCGGTTTTGCAGGACTGGCAGCACTGCTGCTGATGGTGCCGCTGCTTAATCTGACCGTGATTCCCGCTGCGGTTGTCGGGCTCTCCAGCGTGATTAAGGAGCCTCAGGAGGCCTGAAGGCGTTCATGGATCAGTCGGCTGAATGTGCCGATTTCAAATGGTTTGGAGAGCTGAATCTCTTCGCTGTTTGAGTTGCCTGCTGCAGTACGTTCAATGTTGTCATAACCGCTGATAAACAGGGCTTTGACATCAGGGTTGATCTTGCGAATCTCAAACAGGGCATCTGAGCCTCCCAGCTTAGGCATGACAGCATCTATAATAATGAGCTCGATGCGCTCTCTGTAGGAGCTGTATAACTCGACAGCCATTGCGCCATCGGCAGCAGTGATCACATTGTAATTGAGCTTTTTCAGAATTTCGCGGCCGGTGGTAAGCAGGCCAAGGTCATCATCTACCAGCAGGATGGTTTCGCCATCACCTTTGATAAGTCGGCTCTCATTTGACACGTTTTTCTGCCCGCTTTCAGAGTCGGTCAGAGGAAGGTAGATGGAGAAAGTCGTGCCGTTATCATGGTTGGTTGTAATGAAACCGCCGTGACTCTCTACTGCGCCGAGTGCCATGGCCAGCCCCAGCCCTGTACCTTTGCCGATCTCCTTGGTAGTGAAGAATGGCTCGAATATTTTATCGCGGATTTCACTACTGATGCCACAGCCATTGTCATGGATGCTTATCACGGCATAAGCCAGTGCATCTGCATCAGGATGCTGTTTCCTGAGCGTATCGGTTACTGCTGTTTTCTCGAGTGTAAGGTGAATCTCAGGTGCACTGACTCCGCTGACTGCGTCACGTGCATTGTTGATCAGATTCAGGATCACCTGATGCAATAGATGAATATCAGCGGCAACGGTCATTGGTTCACTGGAGATAGCGATCGTGAAGTTGATGTGTTCAGGTGTGCTGCTCTGATGAAGTTTTGTGATCTCTTTGAGATAACCGTTTAGACCGATCGGTTGCATGGTGATCGTGCCGCGACGGGAAAATGCGAGCAGTTGCTGGATCATCTCGGCTGCAGAGAAGGCAATATTTTCAATGCCTTCAAGCTGCTCCACTATCTCGGGACGATCTTCTATCTCATCCTTGATCAGGAAGATGTTGCCGGTAATGGCGGCTAGTGAGTTGTTAAAATCGTGGGCGATGCCGCCAACCAGTGAGCCGATAGCCTCCATCTTCTGAGCCTGATAAAACTGCTGTTCCAGTTTCTCATGGCTCTCCAGGTTCTGCTGCAGCCCGATGAAATGGGTGATCTCACCTCTGCCATTGAAAATGGGGGAGATGCTCATCATGGCCGGATAGAGTGAACCATCCCTGCGTTTGTTGATGATTCTCTTCTGCCATGTCTGACCACCTTCAATGGTGGATGCCATCTCTTTGTAAAAAGCGACATCGTGGCTACCGCTCTTCTGGATATTCGCCGGTTTGCCAAGCGCCTCTGCAAGGGTGAAACCGGAGAGCTTTGTAAACGCAGGATTCACAAACTCGATCACACCATCCCTGTCGGTAATGCAGATCGCCTCATCGGTCTGCTTGATAGCACTGGAGAGCTTGTTCAGGAAAGCGTTGGATATATCGAGTCTGCTGGTAGCCATTTGCGCATAGATGCCGAATAGAAGAAACAGGACAAATAGTAGTGAGCGAATATAAATTTCAAACGTTGAAGGGGAGAAGAGCTGCTCTGAAAACGGCTCATGAGAGAAAAATGCCGAATCAATGGCTGAATCGAGCAGCCATGCCGCTATGCCGCAGCCGATACCGATAAAGATGAATTTCTGCTTTATAATCAAAGAGCGCATATGACTGAGTGTAGGTGAAGATTTTCAAACTGCAAAAATAATTACTTTTATACAGCAGGGTTTATTCCCGTAAAACGTAGGGGATGCAATGGCTGAATCACTTGGCTACACTCCCGCACTCTACTTCTTTGGAGGTCAGGCATGCCCTGGAGCAACAACGATAATAATCAGAATCAGAATCCGTGGGGTAACCGCGGCAGTGGCGGTGGTGGTAATCAGACCCCTCCCGACCTTGATGAGGTGATCCGTCGCCTGCAGGAGCGCTTTGGTGGCTTCTTCGGTGGTGGCAGTGGTGGAGGCTCAGCTTCCGGCGGTGGCGCTCCGAATTTGAGTAAGGGTATGATCTCCGGAGTGTTGGCGGCAGTTGTCCTCTTCTGGGGTTTGACAGGCTTCTATATGGTAGCAGCCGATGAGGAGGCCGTGGTACTTCGTTTCGGTAAACATGCGGCGACCAAGGGGCCTGGCCTGAACTGGGCAATTCCCTATCCGGTTGAAACGGTTGAGAAGCTGCCGGTAACGCGAGTGCAGCGACTGGAGATCGGTTTCCGTCAGTTCTCTGATGGTGCAGTCCGTAAACGCGCCAACGAGTCACTGATGCTGACCAAAGATGAGAATATCGTTGATATCTCATTCATCATCCAATACAAGATCAAGAGTGTTGAGGATTTCCTCTTTAATATCGACAGTGCCACCAAAACGGTACGTGATGTGGGTGAGTCGGCTATCCGTGAAGTGATCGGCCGCACCCTGATCGATGATGTGCTGACCGATAAAAAGGCTGAAGTGGAGGCGGAAACCCAGAGTCTTATCCAGCAGATACTCGATGGCTATCAGGCGGGTATCTCGGTGAGTACCGTGAAGCTGCAGGATGTGCAGCCACCTGAGCGCGTGATCAAAGAGTTTAAGGATGTGGCAAGTGCGCGAGAGGATCGTGAGCGCGCCAAGAATGAAGCGCAGGCCTATGCCAACGATATTATTCCTAATGCCCGTGGTGAAGGTAAGAAGATGGTGCTTGATGCCGAAGCCTATGGCAAAGCTGTGGTTGAACGTGCAAAAGGTGAAGCTGATCGCTTTGAAAGTGTTCTGGCTGCCTACAAACTGGCCCCGGAAGTGACCCGCAAACGTCTGTATATGGATACTATGGAAGATGTGTTGAGCCGTGCAGATAAAATCATTATTGATGGTGCTGTAGCTGGAAAGGTGTTGCCATATCTTCCACTCGACCGAGTGAAGAATAAGGTGGAGGTGAAGAAATGAGCCCTAAACAGACCCTGATGGCAATTGTAGCGGTGGCAGTGGCCACCATTATCGGCATGAGTGCATTTGTAGTGGATCAGCGTGAACAGGCGCTGGTGCTGCAGTTCGGTAATCCTAAAGATGTGGTGAAGGATGCAGGTCTGCATTTCAAACTGCCGTGGCAGAGCGTGGAGACCTTTGACTCCCGACTGCTTGAGAGCGATGTGCCGCCAAACGAAGTCATCACCAAGGATAAGAAATCAATCCTCGTGGATAACTATGCCCGCTGGCGTATTACAGATCCTTTGAAGGTGTATCAGGTGGCGCGTACCCAGACCGGTGTGGCTGCCCGTATGGATGACGTGGTGCGTGGTAAAGTGCGTGAGGTGCTGGGCCAGCACACCCTGCATGAGATCGTATCCGGCGGAGATCAGGCAACCCTGCGTGTTGAACTGATGCAGACGATTCGTGATCGTGCCGATGATGGTGTGAAGGATTACGGTATCACCATTATTGATGTGCGCATCAAACGCGCAGATCTGCCGCAGGAGAACTCGGAGGCTGTCTTCCAGCGAATGAAGGCTGAGCGTAACCGTATTGCCAAGGAGTATCGCTCCGAAGGTGAAGAGGCTGCCAAGGAGATTCGCGCCACAGCAGAGAAGACACAGAAGACCATTCTGGCTGAAGCCTATAAGCAGTCGGAGATTCTTCGTGGTAAAGCTGACGCTCTGACCACTGCGATCTACGCAAAGGCCTATAACAGAGATCCTCAGTTCTACGCTTTCACCCGCTCGCTTGAGGGGTACCGCAACTCTATTGATGAGAATACACGTCTGGTGATCTCACCTGACTCTGAATTCTTCAACTTCTTCCAGCAGTCCAGGAAGTAATTGTATCGCATAACAGGAGCCTGCTTCCATGGATGATCTCTGGGCTGCTTTAGGTCTGGTGCTGGTGATAGAGGGGGCGTTTTACGCCCTCTTTCCTCAGGGGATGATCGATATGATGCGCAGGCTTCCTGATATTCCGGCCAGCTCAGTTCGCATCGCAGGCATTGTGGCCGTGGCTATCGGCTGGGTGGTTGTTCATCTGGTGCGCAACTGAGTTTCAATCTAACCGTTTGATGTCGCCTGGCTAAAGCAGTCGCCATGAAATTTTGCTCTCCATTATGAAGTTAAATCCCCTGCACCCGCACAGGTGTAGGGGCTTCTGCGTGGAGAAGAGGGGGCATCCTCTGCTTGAGGTGAAACAATTGGTCGCCTGTTGATCAAATTCACCGGCCATCGGCCGGCCTGATTTACTGATCGAACTGCTGGGTCTGCAACTCGTTGAGCCTGCTCATGATCTGCGACTGGTTTCTCTCGATATAGGCGAAGAGGGCATTGCGCAGCGGAGGATAGGCCTCAACCACATTCTTGAATGCAGCGTAGGGAATATGGGCAATGATGACACTGCTGTTGGCAACCATGTCTGCAGGACAGCCCTGTGCATGGATGGCTGAGGATTCGCCGACAAATGAGCCTGGCACCAGTGTTTTCAGCTCTTTGATGGTGCCGTTGTTGCGCATCTGAAAACAGGCCACCCCTTTGACCACCAGATCAACATGATCAAGTTTGTCTCCCGCCTTATGGATCATGGCGCCGCCGGGGTACTGCTTGAGGTGGGTGGCTTCTGCCATATGTTTACGCATATCCAGCGGCACATTCTGCAGTAGCGGAGATGCGGAGATCAGTGCAGTGATTCTGCGCGCATCGGCTTTGCGCTGTAGCGCTTTTTTCAGGCTCGGCAAGGCATCCAGAGCAGCCAGCATTTTCTTGCGTGGCAGCTTGGCAATGACCGAGTCTTTATTGGCCACAATATCCGATTTGTGAGGGCCGGGGGTAAACAGATAGCTTTCGCCTACCACATTGCCGCTGGCAATCAGATTCAACAGTACCGGTTTACCGTCATCACTGCGGATAAATTCTGCCAGTTCTCCTTCGCAAACCAGATACACTGTATCCTCATGATCACCGCGATGAATCAGGTGGCGGCCCTCTCTGAGTTTATGCTGATGCAGACGCAGCCATAAGCGGTTGCGCATGGTTGCCGGAAGCAGTTGATCCATCCGGTCTTCGTGGGGATCACTGGAGTTGCGTATGCGGCCGATCTGAGGGAACTCATCAGCCAGTGCATCAGCCTGCTTGTGCTCTCCTCTCTCAATATGCCGGGTGTAGAGCTGGCGCAGAATCTCGGTGGCGGTTGCCTGTTTGTTGGTCTGTAGCAGCAGTTCAGCATACTTTTTCAGATAACTCTCATTATCCGGGTAGAGGGCTACGAGATCGGCATAGACTTTAAGCTGATTTTTTTGATCTATTGGCATGCGCTGATTCCCACTCCTTTGGCTGCGGCCAGACTATGGTCTATCTCGCCGTTCGGAAATAGGAAAATCGTCTAACCGGCTCTGTTGCAGGTAAAAGACTTCGCTTTTGTCCGTTCTGCTTATTAGTGTTCACATCTCGTTATCGCCAGTGGAGGATTTGTATGGCTCTGATCATTACTGACGACTGTATCAACTGTGCGGTCTGTGAGCCGGAGTGCCCCAACCTTGCAATCTACGAAGGAGAGGAGATCTTCGAGATTGATCCCGATCGTTGTACCGAGTGTGTTGGTCATTTCAATGAGCCGCAGTGCCAGCTTGTCTGCCCTGTTGACTGTATTCCGCAGGATCCGGATCGTGTGGAGAGCGCAGAGGTTTTGCAGTTGAAATATAAGAAGCTGATCGGGGAGGTCGCATGAGCGGACGACTGTTTATTGTTTCCGGGCCATCAGGGGCTGGCAAGTCGAGCCTTTGTGCCGCGCTGCTGAAGTCGCGTCCAGACCTGCAGCTGACCATTTCATGTACCACGCGCAAGCCGCGACCGGGTGAAGTGGATGGCAGGGAGTACCATTTCCTCTCTGAAGAGAGCTTTATCTCCCAGTGTGAAGCCGGTGCTTTTCTGGAGTGGGCCAATGTGCATGGCAATATGTATGGTACCCGCCAATCGGATGTTGAATCAATAATGCAAAGTGGCAGCGATGTGCTGCTGGAGATTGACTGGCAGGGAGCTGCTCAGGTGGCTGCAAAAATGCCTGCTGCAATTCGTCTGTTTATTCTGCCGCCATCACTGCAGGAGCTGAGAAATCGACTTACCGGCAGAGGCCAGGATGATATGGAGGTTGTCGAGCGCCGTGTGGCCGCTGCTGAAGCGGAGATAGCCCATGCCGGTGAAGCGCATTATCAGATTGTGAACGATAACTTTGACGATTCATTGCGGCGCTTGCAGGCTTTGATGCAGTAATTACTGCCTTTGCAATGTTCTATGGTTGCATTTTGTGTAACCTCTCCTAGGTTTAAGACATTATTGTGGGATGCTATGAGATTCATGGCATCTGATTGATCTGAAAAGGCGCCATCATGCGCTTTTTTTGTGACAGATAGTTGGAGGTAGCCGTATGGCTCGCGTAACAGTAGAAGATTGCATTCGTTATTATCCTAATCGCTTTGAGATGGTTCATCTTGCATCCAGGCGTGCGAGACAGCTGCTCAATGGCATGCCTGCCATGCTTGAAACCGAGAATGACAAACCAACCGTCCAGGCACTGCGCGAGATGGGTGATGGTTATATCTCCTGGGATGTTCTCTTTGATCAGGATGATCAGGAGCGTCGTCGTCTGGATCAGTTTGCCGATGAAGAGGGCGAAGCCTGAGTTATGCCTCGGCTTACTCTTTGCTGATCTCTATTCTCTTTAAGTTTTGAGTCGCATATTTGAAATTACCGAACAGGTAGCATCGTATGCGCCGAAGGCTGATCTTGATCTGATCAACCGTGCCTATGTGTTTGCCGCGCATGCCCATGCAGGGCAGGCGCGCAATTCGGGTGAACCCTATATTTCACACCCTCTGGCCGTAGCCGATATCCTTGCCAGTCTTGGTATGGATGAGTCGACTGTGGTGACAGGGCTGCTGCACGATACCGTTGAAGATACCAGTGTCTCGCTGGATGATATCCAGCACTATTTCGGTGAAGATGTAGCCCAGCTTGTCGATGGTGTGACCAAGATCGGTCAGATCCATTTCAACTCAAAAGAGCACAAGCAGGCTGAAAATTTCCGTAAAATGATCCTGGCTACGGCCAAGGATCTGCGCGTATTGATCGTTAAGCTGGCTGATCGCCTGCACAATATGCGAACGCTCGGATTTATGGCTGATCATAAACGGCGCTCGATTGCTGAAGAGACAATCCAGATCTATGCACCACTGGCACACCGTTTGGGTATTCACTGGATCAAGCAGGAGATGGAAGACCTCGGTTTCTCCTACCTTGAAGGTGATGCCTACAAGTCGTTGCTGGGGGAGATGGCCGGTCGCCTTGAAGGGCTTAATCACACCCGTGAGCGACTGGAGAGTATTATCCAGGAGGCACTGCAGCGGCATGGTTTGAAGGCGCGTGTGCAGGGGCGCATGAAGCATCTCTACAGTATTCATGAGAAGATGCAGCGTAAACATGTCGATTTTGATGAGATTTTTGATCTGGTGGCATTCCGTGTCATTGTTGATGATATGGTCACCTGTTATCAGGCTATGGGCATTGTCCACAGCCTCTATCGACCGGTTCCCGGTCGCTTTAAAGATTATATTGCCTTGCCAAAACCCAACGGCTACCAGTCACTGCATACCACGGTGATTGGCCCTGAGAATTTCCGTATTGAGGTACAAATTCGTACCGAAGCGATGCACTCCTATGCTGAAGATGGTGTTGCTGCGCACTGGGCCTATAAAGAGGGTTCCGATGCCAGCGGCGAAGGTGAGAGCTTTAAGTGGCTGAAACAGCTGACCGAACTCTTGCATGATGCCGATAATCCGAGTGAATTTCTTGAAAATGTGCGTCTGGATCTGTTTGTGCAGGAGGTTTACGTCTTCAGTCGTGACGGCGATATCTTCGCGTTGCCGCGTGGTGCCAGGCCTCTCGATTTTGCCTATACCGTGCATACCGATATCGGCCACCACTGCATTGGTGTGCGCATCAACGGTGAGATGGCTGACTTTTCAACCCGTTTGAGGAATGGCGACTCTATCGAGATCATGACCAGTCCCGATCAGTCGCCCAGCAGGCAGTGGCTGCAGTATGTAAAAACACCGCGAGCCCGCCACTCCATTCGCCAGTGGTTCCGCAGACAGGAGAAGGATACCTGTATCCGCATGGGTGAGAAGATTCTCAAGGAGTCTGTTGGCCGTAAAGATGTCAGTCAGGATGCGCTGAAACAGCTGCAGTGTGCTGATGTGGAATCATTGAAAATTCAGCTTGGTCGTGGCGATATTCCGATTCATGATCTGCTCAATGCTGTTGATCAGGAGCAGCGCAAGCTGCCATTGAAGCTCAGCGGCTTTAAGCGCTCACTGATGCACCCGGCGGAGTGCTGCCATCCGATCCCCGGAGATCCAGTGTTGGGTCAGTTCAGCTCCGGTGAAGGTATGATTCTGCACCATCGCAAATGTGTTGAGGTCTCCGACAGAGAGAACAAAGGTTGGCTTGAGGTAGAGTGGGGGATTCAGCCCGGGCAGTTGTTCCGTACCGGTATCGAGGTACGTGCCCATAATGAACGTGGCATGCTGGCCAGGGTGACCAAAACAATTGCCGATGCATCCTCGGGTATTGATGATCTGAAGCTCAAACAGCGGGGTGGTTCAATGACAGAGCTTCTCTTCCTTGTTGAGGTGGAGGATCGCAAACATCTGGCTGTGGTGATGCGTTCGCTTAAAGCGATTGAAGGTGTGGTGACTGTAAGTCGTCGCAATCAGGTAGGGCTGGGAGAGAATAAACAGAGCTCTTCACGCGCACTTGGTGAAACACTGCGTGACTTCTTCAGCAGAAAAGGACAATCAAAAGCAGCAGATAAAAAGGAAAAACAGACATGAGTTCAAACAGAATTATCCATTCAGATGATGCGCCCAAGGCAGTAGGGCCCTATTCGCAAGCTGTGCTATCCGGTGGTGTGCTCTATGCATCGGGGCAGATCGGTCTGGACCCGCAGGCTGGCAAACTGGTCGCTGGTGATGTTGAGTCACAGGCTCTGCAGGTTACGAAAAATCTCTCTGCTGTATTGGCGGCGGCGGGCGCATCACTGAGCGACATTGTGAAGGTGAATATCTTTCTTACCGATATGGCTGACTTTCCACTGGTTAATGCGATCTATGCCTCATGGCTGGGTGAGCATCGCCCGGCCCGGGCTACGGTAGCAGTGGCAGCGCTTCCGTTGGGTGCAGTGGTGGAGATGGATCTGATCGCTTCTATTGATTGAGTAGAAGCTGATTTGTTGGCTCCTGCCAGAAATCAGCATGCAAAAGAAAAAGTGTCGTTTTTCTTCTGCTCACAAACCATCCACTTGCGTGGCTGGTTTGGTACTATGTCCATAGGCTGCACGGAAGCACAGAATTGACTGTCCCTTCCGCAGGTGGCTGCTAATAAAATCCTGATGTTTTATCACTGTAATACAATTTCAAAGCACAACAAAAAGGGCGCCGATGAAGGCGCCCTTTTTATAATTGAGTGTGTGTTAAATCAGGCGGCTTTTTCGATCTTGCCGGAGCGCAGGCAGCTTGCGCATACCTTAACCCTGCGGGGCTGACCTTCAACAACAGCACGTACCTGCATCAGGTTGGGCAGAAAACGACGACGAGTCGTATTATGCGCATGACTGACATTATTGCCGGCCATTGGGCCTTTACCACATACTTCACAACGCTTTGCCATTTGACTATACCTCCGAAAACGGGGCGCACTTTAGGTGAATGCTTCCCGGCATACAAGTAAAAAATGGCGCTTTTTTCAACGAATTGAAATATATCGCGATTTTCCTTTCAGAAGCTGGAGGTTATAGCAGTTGAAGCGGTTATGCGAGGTTACAGATCCAATGCTGGTCATAACTTTGACGTGATAGCTGTTTGCAGGTTGAGCCGTGCGCTTTGATCGTTCAAGATAAGGCGATGTACGACATTCTGGCTCAACCGATGACCCGCATTGCGGGAGTAGGTGCCGCTCTTGAGAAGCGGTTATTGGCGCGTGGCATCGGCTGCATGGGTGATCTGCTGCTGCATCTGCCCAAGGATTATGTCGATGATCGTCATGTCTCTGCGATTGCCCGCCTTCAGGATGGCGTAAACGCCCGCATTGTCGGTCGTATTATCAGTAAACAGGCACGCGGTTTTGGCCGTAACCGGCAGGTGTCGATTCGGCTTGCCGATGATTCCGGCCAGATTTCACTCAACTTCTTCCACTCCGGCTACATGATGAGTGATGCCCGACTCAGCGAGGGGCGTGAGATCGCAGTTCGCGGTGTTGCAGAGCACTGGAAGGGGTATCTGCAGATGAGTCATCCCGAATGGTGTGTCAGCGAATCATTTAATCCCGGCTTTCAACCTGTTTATGCCAGTCTCGCCGGTCTGGGTGGCAAGAGAATTGGCAGCATGATCCGACATATTCTCTCGCTCATACCTGCCAACAGCCGTAGCCCGCTCGATATTCTGTTGCAAGAGCAGTTCCATTTCCCCAATCTTATCGAAGCACTGAAGCTGATTCACCATCCCGACGAACTGGGCCGTGATGAACTGGCCAGGGCTGTAGCACGGCTGAAGAGCGAAGAGATTATTATCTATCTGCACCTGATGCGGCAGAAGAAGCAGGCCGCAGTCTGTTCTGCAGTTGCCCTGAGCGATGAAAAACAGAGTTCGGCGCTGCATGACTCATTTCCATTCCCGCTTACCGATGCGCAGAGGTCTGCCTGGGCTGATATCGCAGCTGATCTGCAATCAGGCAGTCGCATGCACCGCCTGCTGCAGGGTGATGTAGGTGCAGGCAAAACATGGATTGCAGCCCTGGCTATGGCCAGAGCGGCAGGCAGTGGGGCGCAGGCGGCACTGCTGGCACCCACTGAGGTGTTGGCCAGCCAGCATGCTGAGACACTGCATGCGCTGTTTGCGCCGCTTGGTATCGAGGTTGCCCTGCTCACCGGAAGTACCCGTGCAAAAGCGCGCCGCGAGATGCTGGCACGACTGCAGAGTGGGGCGTTGCAACTGATTGTCGGTACTCATGCGCTGCTCACTGATGATGTGCTGTTTAAGCATCTGGCGCTGGCGCTGGTGGATGAGCAGCACCGTTTTGGTGTTAAACAGCGATGGGCCCTGGCCGAAAAACAGAATGAAGACAGGGGGGCGGTACACCTGCTAGGTATGACCGCCACCCCGATTCCGCGCTCGCTTGCTCTTGCCCTCTACGGCGATATGGATCTCTCGATTATGCGAGGTATGCCACCGGGCAGGAAACCGGTTGAGACGCGCGTGATCGCTGCTGAGAAGATGAAACCTATGGCTGATGGCATGCAGCGCATCCTCAATGCTCAGGGGCGCATCTACTGGATCGTGCCGCGTATTGATGAAGATGAGGATGGGCTGTCGGTTGATCAGCGTGTTGAGCTACTCAAAGGTTATTTCCCCGATGCCAATGTGATCGGTCTGCATGGGCGTATGAAAGCAAAAGATAAAAACGGTGCCCTGAATGCCTTCTCCACTGGTGCGTGCAAAATCCTTGTCTCTACGACGGTGGTGGAGGTGGGTGTGAATGTGCCCGAGGCGCGTCTGATTGTGATTGAACAGGCCGAGGCTTACGGCCTTGCTCAGCTGCATCAGCTGCGTGGTCGGGTGGGGCGCTCATCGGAGCAGGGCTATTGCATGCTGGTGGCTGGTTCTGAGGCTTCAGAAGGCTCCATGGCGCGATTGAAGACGATGGTGAATACCCATGATGGTCTGGAGCTGGCAGAAGCTGATCTGGCTATTCGTGGCGGTGGTGACGCTGTTGGAACACGTCAGCATGGCGAGGCAGGTTTCCGGCTTCTGGATATGTCTGAGGATGCAGCCCTGATTCGCCAGTGGCACGAAAACCTGCCCGATTTCACGCCGACCGATGCAATGCAGCGCTTCTGGCGCCCATTCGCAGAGTCGACCGATTAATCACACAGATTGGCTTATTCACTGAACCCATTGCAGTGGAAGGGCTTGCATTAGCTATCCACAGAAACTGTGGATAACTTGGTGGATAACATGGTGTATGGCATTGCTTTTCAATAACGGTACCTTCTTCCTGGATTTTGCCTAAAATTTATGCATAATATTAATATCTTTAATTTCAATGCTTTACATCTATAAAGAAAAGAAAAATATCTAATGGATGGATTGTTTGCGGAAATGTGCCTGGATTATTTCAGCGGTGGATAATTCACTGTAAAAGCACAGTTTTTCCTGTGATCAGGACCTATTCCATGCCTTAATATGTTTGATTGAACGACTTGCTTGCGATTTCGCCGGGGTGACTAAAAGAGGTGATCAGGTGGCATGTGGTACAACGGTAGACCTGACCCCTCTCTCTTCTTTCTTTGTAATGAAATTGCAGGTGGATCGACCTATGGTTCGATTGTGAGATTGAAGCGAGGGTAAAATCGAATGCATGCAACGCTACCACTGTTGAAAGAGAGCGATTTTCCGGCGATTAGTCGGGATAGAGTGGAGACCCTGCAGGTGAATCTTGGTTACCTCTGTAATCAGACCTGTCTGCACTGTCATGTGAATGCCGGGCCGAAGCGCAGAGAGTTGATGGATGAAGCCACGGTTGAGGCCGTGCTCACATATCTCAAAACACATCACATCAAAACACTCGATCTCACCGGTGGTGCACCTGAGATGAATCCCCATTTTCGCTATCTGGTGAAAGAGGCGAGGGGGCAAGGCGTGCGCGTGATTGATCGTTGTAATCTGACGATCATCGAAGAGCCAGGCTATGAGTGGATTACACCGTTTCTGGCTGAGAACGGGGTTGAGGTGGTGGCATCACTGCCCTGTTATCTGAGTGACAATGTTGATCATCAGCGCGGCAAAGGAGTGTTTGAAAAAAGCATCCGGGCGCTCAAGCAACTCAATGAACTCGGTTATGGTGCCGAGGGCTCAGGGTTGACGCTGACACTTGTCTATAATCCGCAGGGGCCAAGCCTGCCACCCTCACAGGGTGAGCTTGAAGCGGCCTATAAGCGGGAGCTGTATCTGCGATATGGCATCATCTTTAACCATCTGTTTACCATTACCAATATGCCTATTCAGCGCTTTGGAAGCACGCTGATTTCTCAAGGTGAATTCGCCAGTTACATGCGGTTACTTAAAGAGGCATATAGTGAGAAAAACCTGCCTGGTGTGATGTGCAGAAGCCTGATAAGTATCGACTGGCAGGGTTATGTTTTCGATTGCGATTTTAATCAGATGCTGGATCTTCCAATGTTTGAGGCCAGTGGTGGCAAAACCCATATCTCTGCTCTGATGCGCAGGGATATCAGCGGTTCTCCCATTGTTGTGATGGATCACTGTTACGGCTGTACTGCCGGTCAGGGCTCCAGTTGCGGTGGTAGTTTGATTGACTGAAGCAGTAGATATTGGCGGTGCTTCCTCTGCTGTATAGCTTCAGAGTAAGCAGATAGAAAGGAGTGAATTGATGAGTGTAAAAGCCGACAACGTGCGTCAACACGTGCGTAAATCCTATGCGGAGGTGGCCGAAGCCAGCAACGATGGCGGTTGCTGCGGTGTTGAATCCAGCTGTTGCGGTGTCTCCGATGATGCGGCAATCAACAGGCTGATCTCCACACGGCTTGGTTACTCTGAGGATGATCTGGCTAACGTGCCTGATGGTGCTGATATGGGGCTTGGTTGTGGCAACCCGCGTGCCATTGCCAGCCTGAAAGCGGGCGAGGTGGTGGTTGATCTCGGTAGTGGAGGTGGATTTGATGCCTTTCTGGCTGCCCGTGAGGTCGGTGAGAGTGGTCATGTGATCGGTATCGATATGACCCCTACAATGCTATCCAAAGCGCGTCATAATGCCGAGAAAGGCAAGTTCAGTAATGTTGAGTTTCGTCTCGCTGAGATTGAACATCTGCCGATTGCTGACAACACGGCTGATATCATCATCTCCAACTGTGTGATCAATCTCTCGCCGCATAAGGAGCTGGTCTTTGCCGATGCGTTTCGTGTGCTCAAACCCGGTGGCCGACTGGCAATATCTGATGTGGTGGCTACAGCCGAGATGCCGGAGGAGATGAAGAGTGATCCGATGCTGCATGCTGGCTGTATGGCCGGTGCATCGATGGTCGATGAGCTGGAGGCGATGATGGCTGCTGCAGGTTTTGAGCAGATTCGCATTAAGCCTAAGGATGAGTCGCGCGAATTCATTCGTGACTGGGCACCGGGTCGCGGTGTGGAGGCCTATGTGGTCTCAGCCTATATCGAGGCGGTAAAACCGGGCGGCCTCTGTGCTGGTTCAGGCTGCTGTTAGTCTGCTTTGAACAGTCGATTCCCATAAATAATCAACTGAATTGAAACTTGCTCTTGCCAGTGCGTAGCCCATAATCGGCTCAGACGTGGTGAGGGAGATAGCTATGATCAGAGCAGTTGCCATTTTTTCGATGTTGATGCTGGGGTGCTCTGCTGCTTCTGCTGCCGAAACGGAGATGGCAGATCCGCTTACCGGCATGGCATTTGTTCGTGTCTCTGCTGGTTGCTTCAGCCTGGTTGATGACGCAAAGGCCGTAAAAGCCTCCTCAGCCAGCAACCAGCGTTCGAAACAGGCGCTGATTATTCATAATGGTCCCGGTTCTGAGTTTGTGCATGAAAACAGTGCCATTGATGAAGTAGGAGCGTTGTCCGACTTGCTGCCAGCGCAGGCTGTAACCACGCAAAGTGGCAAAGTGTGCCACGAGAAAGATTTCTGGATGGGGAAATTCGAGGTGACACAGGGGCAGTACCGGAAGGTGACGGGGCGCAATCCCTCGGCGTTCAAAAAAGGCGATGACTACCCGGTTGAGCGGGTGAGCTGGCTGGATGCCCGTCAGTTTGTGCGGATACTCAATGAGAAAAGTGGCAAGCAGTACAGGCTGCCCAGCGAGTCAGAGTGGCAATATGCGGCCAGTAGCGGTGGTCAGGAGGTAAAATACGGCGCTGCCGGCAAAGCTGTGGATGTCGCCTGGTACATGAAGAACAGTAGCAGTACACATGCGGTGGGTGGAAAAAAACCGAACGCTTTCGGTCTCTACGATATGAGTGGCAATGTCTGGGAGTGGATGGCTGACTGTTGGAGCGAGCATCGCAGCAGTGCACCGGCAGATGGCTCAGCTGTGAGCAGCGGCACATGCACAGCCAGAGTGCTCAAAGGGGGCTCATGGTATGATGCCGAGCACTATATCCGGATTTCCGCACGACTCTGGAACGATACCGACAGGTCAGATAATAATAGCGGCTTCCGCCTCGTTCTCGACTAGTTGTCGACCAAAGGGAATACCATTGGTATACACTCCAAATGAGCCCATTTCACGTTGATTCTCTATAACTATCGCACCCATTCAATCAACACCCATTGATTGAATGGGTTTGCTCAGCTAGTAAATCCGGCGGCTGGATGTAGCTTGCCGATCATGTCTGTACGCCAAGCTGCTATTGAAATCCTGAATAAAGTTTTTACCGAATCGGTAAAGGCGGGTGAGGCGCTGGAAGCCGCCGCATCCTCTTTCACTGATCGTGATCGCCGACTGCTGCATGAGCTGGTCTATGGCGTGTTGCGTCGATTCTACTCGCTGGAAGCTGATTTCTCCCGTTTCTGCAAAATAAAACCCGATCCGGTTGCCCATACCGCACTATTGGTTGCCACCTACCAGATACGGCATATGCGTGTACCAAGCCACGCTGCGGTATCTGAAACAGTGACTGCAGTCTATAAAATGAGCCCGAAAGCTGTCGGTTTTGTCAATGCGGTACTGCGCAAGGTGGCAGAGCGAGCGCCACCGAAAAAATTGAAACCGCATCAGCGGGCTGAACTACCAAAGTGGATCTATGCCGCATGGCGTGATGCATTTGGTGCGGATGTTGTACACCAGTTCAGCCAGACACTGAAGAGCCCTCCCAAGCTAGCGCTGGCTCTGTTTGTTGATCGCGATGGCTGGATTGAACAAGCCAGAACCATGGGTTTTGAAGTTACAGCGGGTGAACTGTCACCCTGCGCCGTACTGCTCGATTCAGGCAGTGATGTTACGTTGCTACCCGGTTATGAAGCGGGTCAGTTTACTGTTATGGATCAGGCAGCACAGGCTGCTGTGATGGCGCTTGAACCGGTAAAAAGCGATGGGCTGATTCTCGATGTTTGCGCAGCACCGGGTGGCAAGACAGCCCTGTTGTCGCACCGTTTTCCCGGTGCAACCATTATTGCGGTGGAGCTTAATGCGCGCCGCATTCCGCGCCTGCAAGAAAACCTGCAGCGGCTGCAGTGTGAGAATGTCACCATTATGCAATCTGATGGCCTTAAGCTGCCGGTTTCAGATAATAGTGTGGACGCCATTGTGCTGGATGCCCCGTGTTCTGCTTCGGGTATTTTGCGCAGGCATCCCGATGCCAAATTCCTGCATGATGATCAGGAGGTTACTAAACTGGCTGCTCTGCAGAAGGTGCTGTTGAGTGAATCACTCAGGGTACTCAAAGCCGATGGAGAGATGGTCTATGCTGTCTGCTCTATTCATCCGCAGGAGAATGAGCAGGTGGTTGAATCGGTTGCCGGAGTGAAGGATCAAAGGCGTCTGTTCCCTGCAGAAGAGAATGACGGCTTCTTTTTTGCCCGCATCGGCGGTTCTGCATCATGAGTGAGAATGAATTCTCGCTGATCGACAAACATTTTAAGGGCAAAGGGGGGGCTGCACATCCATTCACCGCTCTCGCCATTGGCGATGATGCATCAATCCATCGACCGGGCAGTGGCATGGAGCTGGTGATCAGCACCGATACCTCGGTTGAAGCGGTGCACTGGCCGGATGACTACTCACGCGTAAAAGCAGCGGATCGCGCCGTCTGCTCGGCCCTTTCTGATCTGGCCGCGATGGGTGCAAGTCCGGTTGCTGTCTGGGTCAATGTGATGGCTCGGGATAAGAGGTCGGTGAAGAAGATGGCCAAAGGTGTAAGTCGTGCCCTGAAACGCTACAACGTCGAGCTTGTGGGTGGTGATACCTGTAGCTCAAAGGTGAACGCATTGGCTGTCACCGTTGCCGGTGAGCTTGCTAAGGGCTCTGCTATGCGTCGTGATGCTGCAAAGGCTACAGATGAGCTCTGGCTGGCTGGAAGGGTTGGTTTTCATGCGCTGGGTCTGCAGCAGTGGTTAAGTCATCAGCCTCATGGCGAATATGTCCACTATATGGATGAGATCAGGCCGCTGCTCTCTGCCGGTATGCAGCTGCGTCAGATGGGCGTGGCTTGTTGCATCGATGTCAGTGATGGGCTGTTGCAGGATGCAGGACATCTGGCGGCAGCTTCCGGAGTTGCTATCAATCTCGAGGTGACACAGGTGCCGCAGTGGCAGCAGATGTGTGAGGGTGTTGGTGAAGAGAGATTCATGGATTCTGTGCTGTTTGGTGGTGAGGATTATGCACTACTCTTTACGGCTCCTGCAGGTATCCACTTTGATCGTGATCTGGCGATAAAGATCGGCAGCTGTCACGAAGGTGAGGGGGTGCACCTTTACCGGGATGGTCAACGCTGTGATGTGAAAAAGAGAGGTTTTCTGCATTTTGGCTGAGTTACGCTCCATACACCACTGGCTGGCTGCGGGTCTGGGTAGCGGCTGGTTGCCGAAAGCACCCGGCACCTGGGGCTCTCTGGCCTCACTACTGCCTGCATGGTTGATCCTGCAGCAGGGTGGCGCTGTAGGCCTGTTGGTCGCTTCACTGCTGATTCTGCTGCTTGGCTGCTGGAACTGTTATGTGGTGCTGCCCACACTCAAGGATAAAGATCCCGGCTGGATCGTGATTGATGAGTGGGCAGGCCAGTGGTTATGTCTGGGTTTGATGTTGCTGGTTTTTGAGCTGACGCCACTCACAGTTCTGCTTGCATTTATCGGTTTCAGAGGTTTTGATATTCTCAAGCCGTGGCCGGTATCGCGTATTGAAACAGTGGGGCCACCGTGGTGGTCAATTATGGCCGATGATATTGCCGCAGGTCTGATGGGGGCGACAGTTATGATTACAATCGGTTTGATGGCAGGTCTGTAAATGGGAATCCGGGCGCAGTGGATTATCAGCGAAGCCGGCCTTCACAATCTGAATTGTGCAGGCATTACAACCGGCTGGCTAAAAGCCTGGCTTGGCTCGGCCGGCGCAGAAGATGTATCGATCTATCCTCTGGAGTCATCCGGCTGGCAGCGTGAGGATGCCCAGTGGCGCATCTTTTTTGCCGATGAGATGGAGCTGATTCACTCAGCTCAAACGCTCGGTTTGCCACTGGATGGTGATCATCCTGACCATCCCGAGGCCTTTGATACCTCACCGCTGCTACTGGATAATCCGCAACGCATCTGCTGGAGTTATCGCAAAGGCAATGGCTCAATTCTCTTTATTTCTCCGGGAGATATAGCTTATCAGAGAAAGTTATACCTAAAGCATATCAATGGCGGTCGAGCCCTGCTGCCACTGGCTGTTCTTGCCGGTGATAGTGGTGAATTGATGCTGGAGCCCGGGCTGAGCGCAGCGCTGATTGGTGAGGGTGAAGCGCTGCCCGAATCCGCTCTGAATGGTGACGGGGTTTTGATCGAAGAGCAGGTGGTTGATCTGCTGCGTCAGAAGCAACTGCGCCTGCGCACTGCCGAGTCATGTACGGCTGGTGGCATTGCCGCACGTATTGGCAGGGTGCCGGGTGCATCCGATGTGCTGGATAGGTCCTGGGTCACCTACAGCAATGAGGCGAAAATCGAAGAGCTTGGCGTAGATGCTGAGTTGATTGAGAGATTCGGCGCAGTCAGTGCTGAGGTGGTTGCAGCGATGGCTGAGGGTGGAAAAGGGGATGGTGCAGCCTGCATTGCTGTCAGCGGTATTGCAGGGCCTGCTGGCGGTTCTGATGATAAACCGGTTGGCACGGTATGGATCGCGGTCGCACTGCCCGGTGAAAGTGCAGTGACACAGCTACTATCTCTCTCCGGTAGTCGCTCTGAAGTTCAATGGCGCACAGTCAATGCCGCGCTGACTCTTCTGCTTGCGCAGGCAGGCCAACAAGTCACTTAAAACAGCTGTCAAATGACAGGTGAGGTGGGTGGTAGCAGATTGGTATCATGCCCGTCTCCTAAATAAATCAGGAACGACTTCTATCTGTCTGCAGTAAGCCATCCTTGAGTTATTTTCCAGATGAGTAACAGCTTTATAGCTTCCAAAATGAAAAGTCGTTACAGTCGATAGTGCGAGGTTTTATGGCCTTCAATCTGTTTAGAAGGGGTGAAGTATGTCAGAGAGAGTATTGGTAGAAGTGACGGATGCAGACCTTAAAGCCCTTACCGGCGCAATCGCTGCGATTAAAGCCAGAGCCTCATCGTTTGGCGATAGCGGTTCAGAGATCGTTGATGATCTGGTCCCTCTGAAAGCGCTGCGCAAACGCATTATCGCAGCACAGGAAGCTGCCGGATAAGAGGTGGGTTAAAACGCCTGCCGCTGCAGGTCCTCTTTTGGATGGGCTTCGATCAATAGATCTTTTCCGTAGGTGATCGGGCCGAAGATGGTGTCGATGGTGGGGCGTACTCTCAGTGCAACACCCTGAGGAATGGCACCATCCTCACCGGCAAAAGCGAGTGCCAGTTCAAGCATATCCATCACCGATTTTTCATTGAAGAATTCAAACATATTCAGGCTCAGATTCAGCGGGATATCCTGCGATTCACCGGCAGCGAGCTGGATGTTTTTCTCCATGCTGCCGCTGATGGTGTCGCGGCCATCAAGAACCAGTGTCCAGTCCATGCGGGTCAATTTGGCAGCCACCCGGTTGGCCAGCGGATTCTCCGACTTCAGATGCAGGGTGAGATGTAGGGGAAGCTCCTCTCGTGAGAGCGCCATGCTGGCACGGGCCATCTGAAACATATTGATCTCTTCCAGTGAATCGATCTGCATCAGATCGATGCCTGCCAGACGCACGGCTGAGACATGATCGAGTGAGAACTTCACTTTGGACAGGTCGGTTGGTTGCATCAAGGTGGCGCAGCCAGAGATAAGTAGTGTGCTTATTATGACAGTGATCAGTGAAAATCGGTTGCTTAGTTTCATATTGGACGCTCCTCGCTGTGAGACAGAGGCGAGTATAGATCAAGTGAGATACATATCTGTGTGATATATTACACCAGTAGTGCAGTGATCCCCCGAATCAGGGTTTGTTTACACTATTTTCCGGTTAGAATCTTCTCGGCGCGGGCCAGATCAGCAGGGGTATCAACGCCGATGCAGTGAAAATCACCAACACTTACCGCAATATCGTAGCCGTGATGTAAAACCCTCAGCTGCTCCAGCTGCTCGGTCTCTTCTGATTCACACGCTGCCAGTGAGGGGTAGATCAGCAGGAACTCTTTGCGGTAGGCATAGAGGCCAACATGTTGCAGGGCATTGGAGCTGCCGGAGCGCGGGAAGGGGATGGCTGCGCGACTGAAATAGAGTGCGCGTCCTTTGGCATTGCAGACCACCTTCACCACATTGGCATCATGCAGATCAGCATCCTCTCTGACCGGGTGCGCCAGTGTTGCCATCGGCAGGTAGGCATCATCCTTGAACGGCTCCACCACAGCGCGAATTGCAGCCGGATCGATCAGCGGTTCATCTCCTTGCACATTGACCACCACATCACAGGCGATCTCTCGCACAGCCTCAGCCAGTCGATTACTGCCGTTGGGGTGATCGGCATTGGTCATGCAGGCGATCACACCACACGCTTTGGCTATTTCGGCAATACGCTTGTCATCGGTGGCGACAAACACTGGCCCGAGGTCGGCAGCAACGGCTTTCTCAATGACATGCTCAATCATCGGTTTGCCAGCCAGCAGTGCCAGCGGTTTGCCGGGAAAACGGGTGGAGCCCATGCGGGCAGGAATACCGATTGCGATTTTCATATCAGTGGGTGTCTATCTCGTTCCAATCTGCGGTTGCTGTGCCTACCTTGCCTACCACTACACCGGCAGCGCGGTTGGCAATCTGGGCAGCAGTCAGCGCATCATCACCACGCGCCAGACAGGCAGTGAATACGGCAATAACCGTGTCACCTGCGCCGGTCACATCAAAGACATCACGTGCAGC
The DNA here is from genome assembly GCF_013387475.1 of Mariprofundus sp. KV. Classification (GTDB taxonomy): domain Bacteria; phylum Pseudomonadota; class Zetaproteobacteria; order Mariprofundales; family Mariprofundaceae; genus Mariprofundus. The sequence continues at coordinate 66,707 of NZ_VWNB01000003.1, forward strand.
AGTTGGGATATGGTGGCTCTGTTTGCCGTCAAAGAGGGTCATGCCGCGCTCAGAGCGGGTGAGCAACACATACTCAAGGTTAAGGTCGCCATGCAGTTTCTCGGCAATCATCTCGGCATTGGCATCCTCATTAATCGCCTGCATGCCAGCCATGGCGGCAGCTTCAGAGAGGTTGGGGGTGATAAATGTGGCGCCGCGATAGGCGTCGGTATGTTCCGGTTTGGGATCAACACCGATGATGCCGCCCTGCAGCTTTTCAATCAGTTGGCGAATAAAATCGGGAGTGAGTACCCCTTTGCCGTAATCAGAGAGGATCGTGGCGGTGGCATTTGGCAGCATCTCTTCAACATGGGTGAGGATGCGTGCCTGCGTTTCCGGTAGTGCTGCCTGTGTCCATTCGCGGTCATAACGTACCACCTGCTGATGGCGGGCGATAATGCGGGTTTTGATGGCAGTAGGGCGATCATTGGCTTTGGTGACTACGCCGCGATTGTCTGAATCCAGTTCAGAGAGTCTGGTGTGTACCCAGCGGCCAGCTTCATCATCGCCAACCAGTCCGAACATCGCAGATCGTGTTTCAAGCGCATGCAGATTACGCACCACATTAGCTGAACCGCCAAGCCTGCGGTCAATCTCATTGACTGATACCACCGGTACAGGTGCCTCCGGTGAGATGCGGGTAACATCGCCCCATATAAATTCATCTACAATGATATCGCCGATAACCAGAATCAAATGACTACTCCGTGTGCTCTATAAGTAACGAATGGTTCGGGAGTATAGGCATCTTCGGTGAAGCTGTGTAGCAGTGAGAGTGAAACAGGGGTTTAATCAATGCCGATCAGCGCAACTATCTTCTGGCCGACATAGTTTGAGCCGATGGCATTGAGATGGTTTTTGTCCCGGTAGAAGAGCTCACCATCTCTGGCCATGTTGCAGGTTTGTGCGTCACAGAAGTAGGTTGAGAGATCAATCAGTGTGAGATTCTTATGTGGATCAACTGAACGTTTGATCAGGTTTTCGTATGTTTCGCGCTCTTTGAAGAAGGTGGCACTGCTCTCGGAGCACTGATTCACCGGCCCAAAACCGAGGCCGAGGCGGCCACTGTATTTGCACTTGGAGGGATCAAAGGAGAAGTTGGGGATATCTGCGGCCACAACATAGACCGATTTGTTTGCAGCCGTCAGTGCAGCCACCGTTTTTCTGAAGGAGCTTTCGAACTGTGCGGTTTTCTCCGCCCCTTTGATGCGCCAGCTCCAGAAGGCGGTAAGTACCACTTTTGAGATTGACGGGTTCTCTATGACATGATTGAGCGCATCCTGGAAACCTTTGTCATCGAGTGTCGGCAGCCCGTCCTGCATAAAGAGCAGCACGTTGCTGTTTTTAGCGCTGTTGGCGATGCCCAGATAGAGATGCTGGGCATGACTGTCACCTATAATGGCAACATTTGTGGTGCCGTTCTGCTGAGAGTGCAGACAGCCGCCCGGCATCGATGATTTCAGTAGGGTTTCCTCTCTGCAGGGGAAAAAGATTTTCAGCTCTGCGTGGTAGGCGGGATTACCGATATCACCACGGTTCACCTCATGCAGGGACGGGGCGGACTTGCGCGATTCAAAGCCGTTATTGGCATAGGTGAGGTATCCGGCAGTGCCAATGGCGGCCAGCAGCAAGAGAAGCAGGGCTGATATCGTGCGTTTGGCCTTGCCAAAGCGGCATGGCGCTTCAATAAATCTGAAGGTGAGCCAGGCCAGCAGAAATGAGGCCAGTACAGCCATCAGACTGAGTTGCCAGGATGGTTCCTGACTTTTCAGTATTTTGATAAATGAGAGTATCGGCCAGTGCCAGAGATAGAGGGGGAAGCTGATCAGGCCTACCCAGACCAGTGGCCTGTTCGAGATCAGCTTGCGATTCACCCATGCGTTCGGGCCTGCAGAGATGAGCAGGACGGTGCCGAGCACCGGCAGCAGGACCCACCAGCCGGGAAAGGCGTGCCAGCGGTTAATCACAATCAATCCGGCGATCAGCAGAATAAAGCCGATAAACGACTGCTGATTGGGGTAGCGGTTGAGCAAGGCGGGGCGATGCAGTGAGATGTAGGCGAGAATGCCGCCGGCCATCAGCTCCCAGATACGGGTCAGGGGTGAGTAGAAGGCGGCGGATTTGTCATAACCGATCTGATAGATACTGAAAGCGAAGGAGGCAATAGCGATCACCAACATGATGGTGAGAAAGCTCTTATGCTTGCGCCAGGCCAGCGCCATCAGCAGCGGCCAGAATATATAAAACTGCTCCTCAATGGCCAGGCTCCAGAGATGCAGCATCGGCTTGGTTTCAGCGGCATTATCAAAGTAGCCACTCTCCGACCAGAGCAGGAAGTTGGAGATAAAGGCGGCACCGCCAGCCAGATGTTCACCCAGCTGTTTGTACTCCTGAGCTGTGAGTGCAAACCAGCCGAAGATGAAACTGGTCAGCATCACCGTGGTCAGGGCGGGCAGAATGCGCCGGATACGACGGATATAGAATTCGCCGAAACTGAATGTGCCGCGCTCAAGATTGGAGAAGATAATGGATGAGATCAGAAATCCGGAGATGACGAAAAAGATATCAACACCGATAAAACCGCTGCGCAGAGAGCTTGGATAAGCGTGAAACCAGACCACCGCAATAATGGCAATGGCGCGCAGGCCGTCGATATCGGGGCGGTATTTCGGGTGCGAGAGGTGGCTGGCGATGCTGCTGCTCATATACTGTTATTCAATGCTTAAATTTGTCATCAGTTGCGATTAAGGCTGCCAGTAGAGATAAACATCATCGCCACGCAAACGGTATGATTTTACAATCTCACCGAGTTCCGGAATCTTCGTGTCACAGAGAATGAATACCTGGCGTTCAGAACCATCATACCAGCGGATATGCTTCTCAGGCGGCATGCGGACATCCATATAGGCCATAATGCTCAGCCCTGTGGCCACATCATTGCGGGTACGTACTGTGCTCTGGCCGGTGGTCTGCAGGATATCCTCGACCACAACCTTGATATCGCGCTCCGGACGCCAATCCTTAATGTAGGGGAGGGCGACAAAACTGAAGGGGATTTTCATGATGATAACGATCACCATCACCTTAAATACCGTCTTCATCTTCTCACCATCAAGCTGCATGGTGAAGCCGATCAGCAGCAGTGCGAAGATACCATAGAAGGGGATGAGGTAGCGTGGTGTGCCACCTGCAGAGAACCAGAAGGGAGCCAGACAGACCAATAGCAGCCAGAGCAGGGTGACCATGTTGGCATCCATCGTATACCGCTGTTTTTCTCGCCAGAAGAACCAGATCAGCAGCAGCGTGACAGGGAATGCGCGGGCAATGAAAATGACGGGGTAGCTGATCCAGTGGTAGAGATAATCAAGCAGGCCGAACCCTTTAAAGTTGAGTATGGCATGAATAAGCGTGTCATCACTTGAGCCGAGCTGAATGAGGTAGGTTGGATAGGCCCACGGCACGGCCAGTGCCAGCAGACCGGGAATGAGAAACAGAGGATTGAGTAGCAGGCGCCAACGCTGATGCCGTTGCAAAAGGACAATGCCAGCCAGCCCATAAACAGCATAACAGCTGCTGTTTTTGACCAGAAAAGCGAGGGAAATCAGCAGTAGTGATAGGATCAGCAGTGGTAGATGCTTCTTCTCTATAGCCAGCCAGAGGGTACTGATGGCTGAAAAGATGAAAAAGCCGAAGGTGGCATCGGCATAACCGAGCCAGCCATACCAGAATGAGACCTCGCCCATGGTCAGGTAGACCAGTGCTGCCAGCCAGGGGGCGTGCGGATGTTGCGGATAGAGGTGACGGGTCATTCTGTAGACGACAAAGGCAGAGCCCCAGGTGCTGAAGACCGAAACCACCCGTGGCGCCACATCCAGATGCTCCCAGCCGATAACCTGAGCAACAGCGATAATCAGCCAGTTAAACATCGGTGTTTTGGAGAGATCGAAACCCATCAGGGTCTGATGCCACCACTTATGATTGGCAAACATCTCAAATGCACTGAGGGTGTACCAGCTCTCCTCACCGATGTATTGCATGATGGGAAGTGGTAGCAGCATCACCAGTGCAGCAAGCAGGGCTGTCTTTTTAATTGTACCCGGTAGTATCATTACACCTCATTTTTTGTGTACAGATGGTAGAAATCATGGTTGATTTTATTGCTCTGATTTGAAGCTGGCAGTAGCTAACAACTATGCAGTGGATACTATTTGTTCACAAATAATTTGTCATTATGGTCTCGCTCCCATGCCAGAGCGACTGATTTGATGGATTGGTGATACGATTGAGCTATTAACAGGCAGGTTGAGGAAGTGGAGTTTTGATGAACGTGTTATTTAATTTGCCCGCCAGAGAGAATGCGCTGTTCAGGGCCGAGATCGATGCGGCCATTGCCGATGTGCTTGATTCAGGTTACTACCTGCTGGGCAACCATGTGAAGGGGTTTGAACAGGAGTTCGCCAGCTACTGCAGGGTAGACCACTGCATCTCTGTCGGCAATGGTACCGACGCGCTGGAGATTGCCCTGCGCGCTGTGGGTGTGCAGGCCGGTGATGAGGTGATTAGTGTCGCCAATGCCGGTGGTTATACCACGATCGCCTGCAACATCATTGGCGCCGTGCCTGTCTATGTCGATGTCAACGCCGATGACCTGCTGCTCGATATCGATCAGGTCGTTGCTGCCGTTTCAGAGAGAACCAGATGTGTGGTGGCGACCCATCTCTACGGTCAGGTGGTTGATGTGAGTGGCTTAAGAGCCCTGCTTGATCAGGCAGGCTACGCAGATGTTAAAATTCTTGAGGATTGTGCGCAGGCGCATGGCGCTACGCTAGATGGTCAGCCTGTAGGTTCTCTGGCCGATATCGCCACCTTCAGTTTTTATCCAACCAAAAACCTGGGGGCGCTCGGTGATGGCGGCGCGATTGTGACCAACGCTGAATCACTGGCTCAAACCTGCCTTCAGCTGCGCCAATACGGCTGGAAGTCCAAATATGAGAGTACGCTTCCTTTCGGAAGAAACAGTCGTATGGATGAGCTGCAGGCAGCCATATTGCGTGTAAAGCTTAAACATCTGCCTGATCTGAATGCCAAGCGGGTCGCAGTCACTGAGTTTCTCGATGCCGCATGCAGAGGTGTCGTTGAGGTGGTGACACAACCCAGGGCGGGCAGCGTGGGTCATCTGTTTGTGGTGCGCCACGCACAGCGCGATAAAATCCGTGCTGAGCTCGCTCGACACGGTATCGCCACAGATATTCATTACCCGCTGCTGGATATGGATCATGATGCGATGCTGGAGCAGCCCAGGCGTGTGATGAATATGTCCTGTTCAATCAAGGCAACGGCCGAAATCTTCTCTCTTCCCTGTTATGCCGGTATACGTTCAGATGAGCTGGATCATATTCAGCAGGTGTTTGATTTGTATATTTCTAAAATTGTGTAGGTTTAGTGATATGACGACTCCTATCCATTCACTGATTATTCCGGTTTATAAGAACGAGGAGAATATCCCCGGCCTTTTAAAGGCTCTCTCTTCTTTGAACCGTAAGATTGAGAATTTTGAAGTGGTGTTTGTGGTAGATGGCTCTCCTGATGCCAGTTATGAGCTGCTGCTGAAGCAGCTGCCAGCCCAGCCTTTTGCTTCACAACTGATCCATCTCTCAAAGAATTTTGGTTCATTTGCTGCCATCCGGCGTGGACTGGAGGAGGCCAACGGCGATCTGTTCGCGGTGATGGCTGCTGATCTGCAGGAGCCGCCTGAGTTGATCATCGATTTCTTTCAGGTACTTGATGAGGGTGAGTTTGATATTGCCGTAGGCGTGCGCGGTGAGCGCAATGATCCGCCGCTGACCACCTTTCTCTCCAGAACCTTCTGGTCATTCTACCGCCGTTTTGTCATCAAAGGTGTGCCCGATGGTGGCGTCGATGTGTTTGCCTGCAATGGTAGTGTCAGAGAGGCGCTGCTGATGCTGGAGGAGATCAACTCTTCACTGATCGGTCAGCTTTTCTGGGTTGGTTTTAAGCGCAAGTTTGTCACCTACAAGAGGCAGAAGAGAGAGCATGGCAGATCTGCCTGGAACCTGAGTCGAAAGATTCGCTATATGTTTGACAGCGTATTTGCCTTCTCCGATCTGCCAATCCTGATCTTTCTCTGGCTCGGTGGGTTCGGTATTGCCACATCGATTATCGTGTCACTGCTTGTGATTGTCTCATGGATGTTTTCGCTTATCACCGTGCCCGGTTATGCACCGATTATCCTGAGTATCTATTTTATGGGATCCTTGCTGATTTTAGGGCAGGGCATCATCGGCAGTTATGTCTGGCGCTGTAATGAGAATACCAAGCGCCGCCCGATCACGCTGGTGCATCAGCGACACACCTTTGAGCCTGGCAGCGAGTAGTTGTAATAATGACAAAACAGGAAGTGACAATGGATTATTTTGTGCATGAAAAAGCCATTTGTGAATCTGAGAAGGTAGGTTCAGGCACCCGAATATGGGCCTTTGCACATATCCTGCCGGATGCTGTGGTTGGCGAAGAGTGTAATATCTGCGATGGCGTGTTTATCGAGAATGATGTCACGCTGGGTGATCGCGTGACCATCAAGTGTGGTGTACAGATTTGGGACGGCATTACGCTCATGGATGATGTTTTTGTCGGCCCCAATGCCACCTTCAGCAATGATAAGTTTCCTCGCTCCAAAGTATTTCCCGATAGTTTTTTGAGAACAGTTGTTGAAAAGGGTGCCTCAATCGGTGCCAATGCCACTATTTTGCCGGGTATCACCATCGGCATGGGGGCAATGGTTGGTGCCGGAGCGGTGGTAACGAAGAGTGTGCCGCCCAAGGCCGTGGTGGTTGGTAATCCGGCGCGCATAGTCAGTTATGCCGGCATGGAGAAACAGACCGATGCGATGATTTCCAGTTCAGCGTCCGGCATATACCCTGTGAAACTGGGGGTGGGCGAGGCTGAGCTGTGGCAGCTGAAAAGTTATGATGATATGCGCGGCTCGCTGATGGTGGCTGAATTTGCCTCGGATATTCCATTTGTTCCGCAACGGACCTTTGTGGTGCATAACGTGCCATCTGAGGATGTCAGGGGAGAGCATGCGCACAGAATCTGTGAACAGTTTCTTGTATGCCTGCATGGCTCTGTTCATGTGGTGGTTGATGATGGGGCAGTCAACAGGGAGATCCGTCTGGACGCTCCCGATAAGGGCGTCTACATGCCTGCCATGATCTGGGGCGTGCAGTACAAATTTTCAAAGGATGCCGTGCTGATGGTCTTTGCATCCCACCCCTATGACTCGGAGGAGTATATCCGTGATTACGGGCTGTTTGTGACCGAGAAGAGCGGCGCTTAAGCAGGTGGGCACTGTTATCTCAGGTGGTTTGAGTCATCAATGATTCTTGACCGTTATATACTGCGCGCCTGGCTGGGCCCTTTTTTGGGTGGCCTTCTGCTGGTGCTCTGCGTGTTGCTGTTGGGCAGGGCACTGAAACTTCTCGGTACCGTGTCAGACAGTGGGCAGGTCTGGTCACTGATTGCTGAGCTGCTGATCCTGACGATGCCCTATTTTCTGCTCTTAACAGTGCCCATGGCCTTTTTTCTCTCCATGCAGAATACCATTACATCACTGCAGCAGAGCAGTGAAATGGATGCACTGCGGGCATCCGGCGTATCCTATAGCCGTATGTTGCGCGTGTTTCTGCCTGTTGTGCTTCTTCTCTGGCTTTCGTTGACCTATACCGCCACGGTTTTAATGCCCCAGGGGCAGATCAATTTCTATAATGTGTTGTCCAAGGTCTATGCCATGAAAGGGGTGATTACCTTTTCACCACAACGATTTACGCAGGGTTTTGATGGTGTCACAGTCTATGTCGATGGCGAGGATGAGCAGGGGGTCTATCACGGTGTGATGCTTGAGGATCATCGTAGCGGTATCTCGGTGATCTACACGGCCAAATCGGCACGCTTTATTATGGGCGGCAGTTATCTGGAGCTGCGCATGGACAATGGTGTGCGTCTTGAGGGGGCGGGTGCCGATCAGCGCATGCTGAGCTTTGAACACTATCAGGTGAGCATACCGCTTTCAGATGGCAACTGGAGCGAGAGAAAGTCAAAAGATCATGTGACCATGATGACGATGACTGAGCTATGGCAGAGCATGCAATCTGCCAGGCCGGAAGCGGCTACGGCAGAGTGGAGCAGGCGTCTTCTGCTGCCCTCGACCGTGTTGATTCTCTTCTTCTTCGCGCTGCCGTTATCGCTAACCCAGAAGCGTTCCGGTAAGGCCGGATCACTGATCTCAGGCATTGCCATGCTGGTGCTGATCTACAATGCGCAACTGCTGCTGCATCGGCAGGTTAGTCAGGGGGCGTTCCCGGGCTGGACGATGTGGGCAGCACAGATTGCCATGTTGGCATTGGCGATATTTCTCTGGAGACGGGCAGAAGCGGATCGTATGCCAAGACTCTTCTCGCTGCTGGGAGAGTGGATCTATTTCATACATCAATGGGTTATGCACAGATTGGCGCATCGCTGGAGTCAGCAGAAGGATTCTTAAGAGGTCACCGCTGTCGATGTCAGACAGCCAATGACCAGCAGTCTCCTAAATATTCCGTTGGTAGCAGGCCAGTTGCTCTTCTGCTACAGCTCTCCAGCTGTGGATGACAATGTCGGGACTCTGACCGAGCAGTTTTTCACAGGCGAACGACCACTCCAGCATGCCTGAGTTGATATTCATGATGTTATCCGGCTGCAGTTCACTGCATATGCCACAGGCTGAAGAGACCACTACCGGTACGCCGGCGGCTCTGGCTTCGGCGATGACCATGCCGTAAGGCTCCTGACGGGCAGGGTGCAGCAGCAGATCGAAGCTGGCATAGAGCGGTGTCACATCAGTTTCTCCGAGTAACTGATAATCACCATCCCAGTCGCTGAACAGGTGAGCCACTTTTTCAGGATCAGGACCTGCCACAATAAACTGCAGCGCAGGGCGTCTCTTTTTTAGTTCACGGACGATCTCTACGGCAATATCCAGCCCTTTGCGGCGCCACTCCTTTCCGACAAAGCCGATTACACCACCATCTTCATCGACCAGACGTTCTGGTCTGAGGGGTATGTTATCAACGCCGGGAGTGACCGGTTCAACCAGTCGCTGATTGATCTCGGGGTAGTAGGTGAGCAGTGCATTGGCGATCAGAGAGGAGTTGGGAACCACGGCTCTGACCTGCTCTCCACACAGCTCCCGCCTCTCCAGCCAGAGGTTTACCGCAATACGAGGTGAGAGTCGCTGCCACAGCGGTTTGGATTTCACTTTGGCAAAGGGGGGGCCGTGAAAGGTGGTGACATGGTGAACAGCTGTGCGTTCATGACTATGGATTATGCGTTCTGAATCGGGGTTGGCAGCCACCCATGCCGATACCTTTCTGGAGAAGCGCAGATGTGCCAGCCAGCGCGGGCGCCAGTGCACAAGTCCCAGTTCAACCACCTCAACCCCATGCGGGGGAGCCTCTGCAGCGAGCTTTTCACAGAGAACAGTGACCTGATGACCCATAGCTGCCAGCTCTCTGGTCAGCTCCCAGACATATCGCTCCATGCCACCCACAGGTCCATAGTGGCGTGCAATGTGCACCAGCTTCAGTGGCATCATGATTGATCCGGTGGCCGATGCCACTCCTGCTTGCGTTCACACAACTTGGCATAGCGGTAGAAGGTGCCCTCAAAGTTGCCGAAGGCGATAACAAAACCGGCCCAGCCATCGAGAAATCCGAGTTTGAGAATATAGATGCGAATAAATGCCCATATGCCGCGCAGCAGCGCTTTGCCCATGCCCGGCTCGACACCACGGCGCTCAAGCTTTAATGCGCCAAGTGTTGAATAACGTTTGCCTTTATCCTGAATCTGGGAGAGATCCTTGAATGGAAACTGCCAGATCGCATTGCGCATATGGTCTACACTGCCATGAATCTCAAAGCCCTCATGCACCTCATCAGCCTCATCAAATATCAGTGCACCTTTGCGGAAGAGTTGAGGTTGACGGTAGTCGGGATACCAGCCGCAGTGCTTGATCCAGCGACCCATAAACCAGTTTCTGCGTGGTGTGTACCAGGTGTCGGCAGCATCGGCTCTGTTGATAATGCTGCGAATCTCTTCAGCAGCCTCAGGCGTGCAGCGCTCATCCGAATCAAGGCTGAATACCCAGTCATGACTACAGGCCGCAATGGCATCATTACGCAGCTTTCCGAAACCTTCAAAATCGATTTGGACGATGCGTGCGCCGAGCGATTCGGCAATCTCGGCAGTGCGGTCTGAACTGTGGGAGTCGGCTACGATCACCTCATCAGCCCACAGAGCACTTTTCACTGCCGCAGCAATCTTATCCTCTTCGTTATAAGCAATGATGTAGACCGAGACTTTATTCATCTGCTTCCCCAAGCTGCTTGAGGCCATGTACGGCTTCAATGCGCGACTCATTCAGGCAAGCCTGAAGCATGGCGTCATTTTCTTCCAGTCTGTTGCGGGAGAACTCCCGGTGCCAGAGATGCAGAACCGGTGTGCCTCGCAGGTTGCGGCGTTTGAGGCCGGCATGTAGCAGGCGGGCGGTAAGATCGGAATCCTCGCGGCCCCAGCCCTCAAAGCTCTCATCAAAACCATTGATTGTGATCAGCGACTGAGTCGGACAGGAGAGGTGACAACCCCGGATGCCTGCAAGCTTCTCACTCGGTTTGGTCAGATAGGGTTTCAGATGTAGTGGAATAAGGCGATTGATGTTGCCTTTGAGTTTCTGCTTCAGCCACCAGAAGATTGATCGCGAAGTCTTCAATTGTGGCTGGCTGCATAGCATCTCTGTCCATCTTTTTGAGAGCAGGATTCTACTGCCGCTGATAAAATAGCTGTGACCAGCAAAGCGACGGTGGGCAGACACCATATCGGGCATCGGGATGCAGTCGCCATCGGTTAAAAGGGTGTAGGGCTCGCGGATTTTTCTAATGGTCTCATTGTGAATACGCGCTTTTCGGAACCCATCATCGTGCTGCCAGATATGGTGGATCGGAACCGGAAACCCGACTTTGATGCGGTCAATCAGTGCCGAGGTTTCAGCCCCGGAGCCATCATCGGCGATATAGATGACAAAGTTGAGGTCACGCTGCTGGCGATACCCCTCCAGTACCAGACGTAAAAAGTCCGGTGCATTATAGGTGGAGATGACGACAGCAAGCGTGGCGGGATTCACTGCTTGGGCTTTCTCAGTACAGCCAGCATATCATGCCCCTTCAGGCTCCAGCGGGCTGGAATCGCCAGAAGTTCACGCGCCACTTTGGCCATTTCGTAAACCGGTTTGGAAGCATTTTTGCGCTCAACCAGATTAACACGCTTGGTGGTGATCTCATGTACATCCAGACCGCACTTCTCAGCCAGCAGGGAGATGCTTTTGGGGTTAAAGAAGCTGATATGACCACCATGACTGCGGATATCAAAATACTCCCAGCTGCCGCCCAGCTGCTTAACAGTCCAGGAGTCGGCATTGGCGGTGCCGATCAGCAGCAGGCCACCGGGTTTAAGGATGCGCTGAATTTCACGAATCACATCAGCAGGCTCCAGCAGATGTTCGATCACCTCAAACAGGGTAACTACATCGAAATGGTTGTCTGGGTAGTGGGCATCCTGCAGAAAGCCGGGGAAGACATCGAAACCAAGACTTTTGGCCGTTGCTGCCGCCTGCGTGGCAGGTTCCGCACCGAATGCCTCATATCCGCACTCTTTAGCAACCAGTAGCAGAGCACCACTGGAGCAGCCGACATCCAGAAGTTTGGGCGTCTCAGTCGCTGCAACCACGGCTTTGGCATCATTGAGCATTTTACCCATCCGCTGGTGATAGCGGATTTTGTTTTTGCCACTTGGCAGTGTGCCTTCGGGAACATCAAACTCCTGCATCGACTCATCAAACCACGCTTTGCCGCAGGCACTAAGCAGCTGGCCACAGGCAGGGCAGCGTTTCAGATTGCCCTCCGGCAGTTCAATCGAAGTGGTCTCTAAGGTGCTGCTGCAACCCACCGGGCAGTGGTTGAAGATGGCATCTGTAACGTCTCTGTTCATAACTGTTGATCCTATTTCCGGAAAGCAGCTTATTCCGGCACTGGCAGGGCGGGGTTCAGCTTGCCACGCCAGTCTGTTTATTGTGTTGCCAATGCTACATTGGCTGCGCTGTTAGCGTAACCGGTGAGATTGGCGAAGATGCGTCCGAACTTGATTTTGGCGACCAGTTGAATAGGGATATGGCGCTCATCATCGGTCATGTAGAGGGTCATCTCACCTTTATTGGTAAAGATGCCTTCTGACAGCAGCTTGGGTTTGACAATCAGGCAGGAGACCTTTTCACCCCAGGGTGCCTTAAGTACTTTTTTCTCTTTGGCGATGGTCACCTCGATCTCGTAACGCTTGCGCGAATCAAAGACCGGTATTTTGATCAACTGGCCCGGCGTCAGTTTCAGATTACGCACAGCCAGAAATGCATCGATCACACTCAGATGACCTGCAGGCACATCAAAATGTTCAGTAACCTGATTCTGGGTGTGGGTGACCTTGTTCTCCTTCCAGAGAAAATCGGTACGTTTTACCGCTTTGTATTTACGCTCGTGCAGGTTGGCATCAAAGAGGGTGCTCTGCATGCGACCATTAACACAGATGCCTTCAGCCGTGATGTAATCACGTACCTTTCTGAAGATATCCAGAGCCTTGTTGGTGCGGGCGAATGTTTTGACCTGCCAGCCGCTTTGTGAGGCTGAGATATCCATGGTGGCCGAACCCGCATTGATAAATTCCCAACCGACATCAAAGCTAAGGTGTTCGCCGCTATAGGGCATACAGCTGACCGGTGCTTCAGATGCAGCAACCTCCGCATAGGCACTCTGTACAGAGATGCAGATCGCCAGCAGGAGCATCAGAAGTGGGCGCATGCGGTTACCAGCTGCCGTGATACCAGGCCAGAAGAATCATCACCAGAGCACCACCGGCAAGGGCTGCAACATGGTTCCATTCACGGTGCTGTTTTACCAGTGCCCAGCTGAATGATCCCTTTGATACATCACTACTCCAGCGCAGAGGAATCAGAGCCGGTCTCTTCTCCATGAAGTGAACATAGGTATCACCGAAAAGGTTAATCAGGTTCTTCTCCTCATTCTTCCAGGTTGGCATATAGACAATGAAAAATGAGATAGTAACAATGATAAAGGCTAGGATACTGTCAGAGACAATGCAGAAGCCGGTGGCAACCAGCAGGTGACCCAGATAGAGCGGATGCCTGACCAGTGCGTAGGGGCCGGTCGTCGTCACCTCTGCAGATTTATGGATGTGGCCGGAGGCCCAGATGCGAACCAGTTCACCGATGATGATGACCACAAGACCGGCCATAAAGCTCTCCCTGCTTGGATGGGCAAAGATAATAATAGCCAGTGCCATAAGGATACTGGCGGGAATACGGGCGCGCAGAAACAGCTTATGAAGAGACTGGGCAGATGTGGTTTCAGAGGTCATTTAAAATCCTTATGATCGATTCAGGCCGGATGGCTTGCATACAGACAAAGTTATCGCATTTGCGATTGAAACAGGGGCCACACTCCGGATTGGCTTCGACATGCCAGTGTAACTGATGATGTTGCTCATGCGCACTGCACTCCAGTGGGGCTGATCGCCATGATGCCGAAGGGCCCCAGAATGTGATTGTCGGCCTGCCTAATGCCGCAGTCAGATGAAGCAGTCCCGTATCTGCACCTACTGCAGCACGACTCTGCCTGATCAACGTGCACAATGCTGACATATTCAAACGTTCGGGCAAGGCGAAGCCGTTACTCTCTGCGGCCAAAGATTGCGCCTGAGCCCTTTCCTGATCATTTCCCCAGCTGAAAAGTGGTACAATATCACGGCGAACGAGGCTCTCAGCTATGGCCAGCCAGCTTGCTCCGGGCAACTGTTTGGTCTCCCAGCCGCCGGCGCTATGCAGTATCACATAACCTCTCTCTTTCAGATTCAAGCGGCAGAGCAGGTTCTCATCCTCTTTGATTGAGCTGTTCTCCAGATCAATCGCGGGTGCAGCATAGGGGATCGCTTCATGACCGGAAGGTCCACTGAACGGTCCTGCTGCAATGCGGCGGTAATACTGTACAACATGGCGTTCCTGCTGATGGAACGCAACATTCCTGATCAGCAGGCTGGCAGGTTTCTCACGCAAAAACCTGTTATCAAAGCCGTATACAGGGCTGCCACAGAGACGCGAGAGCAGGGCGGATTTCATCAGCCCCTGCAGATCAAGCACGGCATCAAAACCGATGCTGCGAAGCTTGCGGGTAACCTGCCATGCTGAGTGCAGCGGCTGTCTGCCTTTCAGGGCAACGCTGTGCACCTGCACCTGTTTGGGAAGAATCTCAGTGACAAAGCGGTAGCGCTCATCAACCAGCCAGTGCACCTCATCAACCTCGGGTCGGGCGAGCAGATCATCAAGGGCAGGCAGGCAGTGAATAATATCGCCAAAAGCGGAGAGTCGTACGATGAGGACTTTCATCGCTATCGATCAGCCAGCCAGCATGGCGAGACAGCTTTGCGTTAACATCTCTGGTGTGATGTTGGCCATACAGGGGTGACCCTCTACGCTGCATTCGCGCTGCAGGCATGGACTGCAATCAGCGGGTTGATAGAGGATGCTGACTTTCGGGCCACTGGGTGATGTGCGGGCCGGATCGGTTGCTCCGAACGGGGTTACCGTGGCTACGCCAAGGCCAGCAGCCACATGCATCAGCCCTGAATCGTTGCAGAGCATCAGTTGCGAGGCGGTGATCAGTTGCAGCGCCTGCCTAAGGGTGGTTTCACCGGCTGCATTCCAGCAGGGGATCGTCAGATCTTTCAAAATCCGGTCAGCAACAGCACGATCCTCGGACATGCCCAGAATTAGCGGTTGCCAGCCCCGCTCAGCCAGCGTGTGAACGACTCTGGCAAAACCCTCGGCAGGATAACATTTGGCACCACCAAACTGGGCACCGGGTGCAATGCAGATGGTTCGTTCAGGATTAAGCCCATGCCCCTGCATCAGCGCTCTGCCATGTTGCAGCTCTCCGTCTGGAGCAATCAACTTCACTGCATCATCTGCAGTGCTGATACCTGTCTGCGTTGCCAGATCAAGATGAAAACCGCGATGGTGCTCGTTTCTGGTGTCGATGCGCGGCGAGATCGGCTGACTGAGCAGCAGGCTGCGCCACTGGCCCCGATAACCGATGATATGTTTCACCCCGGCTTTTCTGCAGTTCCAGGCACTTCTGAAGCTGTTGGGGAAGAGATAGGCGGTATCTGCCGCCGTGATGGTGTCACTGAATTGAGCCCCCTCAATATTGAGGTAGGGGAGCAGATCCTTGAGCCAGCCACGACCACTGACAGTGATGCGGCAGTTTTCATGCTGCTGCCGATAGTGAGCCGCGATCGCAACCATAGCCGGTTGAGCCATAATAACATCGCCGATCCAGTTTGGAGGCATCAACAAAAGGTGGTGACTATTACTCATGCAGCGCTGGTCGGATCACTTTTGTCTGGGCGACCACAGATAAACAGTCGCTGTTCGCGTTTGAAGAAGGGGAACCAGAATCTCTCCTTGCTCTGATTGATCTCCTCACGGATTTTAAAGTGGCGGGAGAGCGTGCTTCTGATGCCTCTGAGCGAGTAGTAGTAAGGTCGCGTTTTGGTACAGAGCACAGGGAAGAACTGCTCGGCAAGGTAGTGCAGACGTGCCTCCAGAGGGCTATGGGTGCGCATATCTACGATAAGCGTGCCATCATCTTTAAGCAGTCGCTCCATCTCATGCATGATCAATTCAGGGTTCAGTGAGAAGGATATCGTGTTCAGGCAGATGATCAGATCAAAGCTTTTGGCTGGTTTTTTAATGCGCTCAGCTGTGGTGGCGAGAAACTCCCCTTCAGGCAACATGCCGGGAAACTGACGCCGGAAATCATCGATCAGGGGGTCAAGGTAGACCTTATGCTTCAGGGGCAGATGCTGGCTGATACAGATCGGCCCGCAACCGATCTCCAGCAGATAGCCCTCTTTATCATACTGCTCAGCACAACGCTGCAGGATCGGCAGAATAGTCTGCTCCTGCAGCTCCCGATCAACATTAGGGCTCATCTTTTTCCATCGCGCCAGTGTTTTGCCTTGTGAGGCCTGCCAGCGCGTGCGGGATATCGGTTTGTGTTTACTCATCAGGCCTGTTGTGACTCGCGTTCATCCAGATAGAGCCAGCGGCGATGAATCCATAGCCACAGTTCGGGGCGCTGGTCAATCAGCGGTGCAAATGAGTCGCATACCATCCGCATGATTCTACCCTCATCTGTTTCCACTTCGCCATTTGAACCGGGGATTAATATCGGCCGGAAACGCAGCTTGAAACGGAATGATCTGCCGATGCGATCCAGGGTCACACCAATAAGCGGAGCGTTATATTTGCTGGCTACGGTAGCGGGCAGGGTGGTTGTGTTTGCCAGATGTCCAAGGAAGGGAATCGGAGTCCCGTTGGAGAGATGCTGATCAATCATGATAGCGATAGTGTGCCCGTTTTTCATGGCGCGGGGAAGCCAGCGCAGTCCCTCGCTGCGAGAGTGTAAAATTGTACCAAAGCGACTGCGCGCAGTGAGTATGAATTGATCAAGGGCAGGCTGCCTCAGTGAGCGATAGATCATATCCGACTCATGGCCAAGCAGGGAGATGGCCAGCGCACCCAACTCCCAGTTGCTGTGGTGCATAGCGGTTAATATGACACCGTTACCCTGTGCGATGGCATCTCTGTATAACGATTCACCCTCAACCTCAATACGCGAATTGAGGTATGCTTTGGAGCGCATGAACACATGCGGCACCTCAAACATGGTGCGTCCCAGCTCGGCAAAGGATTCATGGGCAGTGCGGATTTTCCATGCATCATCGCGATCGGGGTAGATGCGGTTGAGGTTGCGCAGGGCGATATTGCGGTGGCGGCCATCGATCAGATAGATGAATCGACCCAAGCCTGCGCCGAGGGCGCCAAGCAGTCGTACCGGCAGCAGCTGTACCAGAAAAAAAAGAGATTTAACGAGAAGGGTCAATGAGATGATCCGATAACCGGTCAGTCGGTCAGCGCTTTCGCCTCATCAATCAGCATCACCGGGATATCGTCGCGGATCGGATATTCCAGTTTGCATGCGTCGCAGACCAGTCCGGTTTTACTCTCATTGTAGCGGATCTCACCCTTACATTTTGGGCAGGCGAGGATTTCCATCAGTGCTTTATCCAACATTGTTCACTCCATCGAAACAGTAAAGGGGGTATGATAACGAAAATGCGGCCTGAAAACAGGCCGCATTGTGAATCGAATTACACTGCTGCTCGATTGTTAATCGTCATTGAGCATGCCGAACATCGCCAGCAGGTGCTGAAAGAGCAGGAATACATCCAGATAGAGCGTCAAAGCCGCAGCGATATACTCATTATTAGGGTAGTCACGCAGGATGTTTGAGGTGTCATAAAGGATGAAGGCAGAGAAGAGTAGTACACCGATACCAGAGAGGGTCAGTGCCATCATCGGAGACTCAAAGAAGAAGTAGTTGGAGAGCCCGAGCACGATCATGGCGATCAGACCGGTCCAGACGAAACCCTTCAAAAATGAGAAGTCGCGTTTGGAGATAAAGGCGTAAGCGGTAAGGGAGACAAATGCCACAGCTGTGGTCATGTAGGCCTGCAGTACAAGCGAACCGGATTTGGCAGCAACCATGCCGACCAGTGGAGAGATCGCCAGGCCGGTAATGACACCGAAACCGATCAGAGCAACGAAATTCAGACCGGGAACGTGGCGAACCGCCTGCACTGCGAAGATGCCGCCAATCATGATAAACAGCATCATCCAGGGATGTTCATAAGGGAATGCCATGCCGATGGAGAGGTAAGCACCGATGCTGCCTGCTGCGATGCAGAGTGCGAGCATGCCATAGGTTTTACCGAGGAAACCGATGCGTTCGTCGGCCAGCTGGGTTGAACTCATTGTTGTTGTATTCATGAATACCTCCGGAATAGTGAAACGTAATGTAGGGCTTGCTTGGACAGGGTCAAGAGCGGTGATGTTTCTCTTCAGAGACAATCTCTGCCTCGATAACCAGCGGATCGTGTGGTCTGGCTTGGCCCTGGTTGTTAGGGCTTCCCGGGATCTGCACGACTGGAAGAGCCTTGTTGATGAGCAGCTGGCGCAGTTGCGGAACCAGTAGCAGGAAACCGATTGAGTCGGTAATGAAACCGGGGGTGAAGAGCAGAACACCGGCCAGCGCAATCATCACGCCATGAAAACCGTGATCGACCGGCGCCTCGCCATGCGCCATGCGCTTTTGGGCGTCGACGAGTGTGGAGAGCCCCTGATAACGAATCAGGAAACCACCCAGCGCTGCGGTAAGCAGGCAGAGGGCGATGGTGGAGAGTCCACCAATGCCACTGCCGACCTCAATCAGCAGCCAGAGCTCCAGCAGAGGAACCAGAATAAACAGGGCAAAGAGAAATCTTAACATAGGCTATGTATAAGGGTTGTCCGTGAGCGATTCAAGGGGTGGCAGGGGCGTTGTGCTAATATAACAGGCCCTAAACCACACCCTGAGATCTGAGATACTCTTCATAGCTGCCGTGATAATCGATAATGCCAGCAGGGGTGAGCTCAATAATGCGTGTGGCAACCGAGGAGATCAGTTCGCGATCATGACTGACAAAGATCAGGGTGCCCGGATAGTGCTCCAGAGCGGTGTTCAGTGATTCAATGAACTCCATATCCATATGGTTGGTCGGCTCATCCAGCAGCATCACATTGGGATTAAGAAACATGAATTTGCCAAACAGCATACGGCCCTTTTCACCACCGGAGAGCGCTTTGACAGACTTTTTGATCTCATTCTGGGAGAAGAGCATGCGTCCGAGATTGCCGCGTACCTCCTGCTCACCATGCTCCTTGAGTTTCCACTGCGCCATCCAGTCAAAAACGCTGATATCTTCAGCGAAATCAGCCGAGTGATCCTGCGCATAATAACCGATCTTCACATTCTCCGACCATTTGATCTCACCTGAAGTCGCCTCCAGATCACCGGCCAGACAGCGCAGTAGCGTGGTTTTACCTATGCCGTTGGGGCCGATCACCGCAACGCGTTCACCAACAGGAATGGTCAGGTCAAAGTTTTCAAAGAGCAGTTTCTCATCAAAGCCCTTACTCAACTTTTTCAGGTTGAGCACGTTTCTAAAGAGCTTTTTATCCTGCACAAAACGCATGAACGGCTTCATACGGCTGGAGGGTTTGACCTCATCAAGCTTGATTTTATCAAGTTTTTTGGCGCGGGACTGCGCCTGCGTGGCTTTGGAGGCGTTGGCGGAGAAGCGGCGTACAAAGGCCTGCAGCTCCAGAATCTCCTCTGTTTTCTTGGCATTAGAGGTGAGCAGCTGCTCCTGCACAAGGGCTGAGGCCTCCATGTAGTCATCATAGTTGCCCGGATAGACACGCAGCTCGCCATAGTCGAGATCGGCCATGTGGGTGCAGACACTGTTAAGGAAATGACGATCATGTGAGATGATAATCATGGTGCCTTTCTGGGCATTAATCACACCCTCCAGCCAGCGAATCGCGTTGAGGTCAAGGTTGTTGGTCGGCTCATCCAGCAGAATAATCTCAGGATCACCAAACAGTGCCTGAGCCAGCAGTACACGCAGCTTCAGACCCGGCGCAATCGATTTCATCAGGTTGTAGTGATCCTCAACCGGGATACCCACGCTGATCAGCAGATCACCGGCATTGGCTTCTGCACTGTAACCATCCATATCGGCAAAGTGGCTCTCCAGATCACCGGCACGCATGCCATCATCTTCACTGAGTTCATCCTGAGCATAGAGCAGGTCACGCTCCTGTTTCACATTCCACAGCTCTTCATGACCCATCATCACCGTATCAAGAACGCTGAACTCCTCAAAAGCGAAGTGATCCTGACGCAGTTTTCCCAGTCGCTCATGTTTATCGAGCATCACATTGCCGCTGGTTGGTTCCAGATCGCCACCGAGGATCTTCATCAGTGTGGATTTGCCGCAACCGTTGGCGCCGATCAGGCCATAGCGATTGCCATCACCGAATTTGGTTGAGATGTTTTCAAACAGGGGTTTATCCCCGAACTGCATGGTAATACCGGATGTAGAGAGCAAAACACTGTTCCATTAAGAGAGAATTCCTTTCAAACCTTGCCTGAAAGGGTGGCGCAGCTTAGTGCCGCCCATGATATATACAAGCACGGGCACTATTTATCACAGATACGTTTGCGCTCCAGAGTGCATGGACTGACTCTGGACGTGGTTCAATAACAGGACTCCTTCATTTTTTGAGCCACTGTGGATAGGTTCAACGCGTGGGAGATCAGGAGATGGAAACATTCAGACACGCAATCAACTATATCTTTGCCAATATTGCAGGGAACGCAGTAGTGCATGAGTAAAATCGATTTTGGATTAGATGCATGGTTTGAGGCGCATGCTGCAGAGCTGTGTGGTTCAGATGATGAACTTGCTCGGGTGATCGCTGTGGATCGTGAGCGCTTTGTTGTACATGACGGTGAATCTGAGCTGTTTGCTGTGCTCACGCGCAAGTTTGTGCAGGCCACCGAATCACCTGCGGATTTCCCGGTGGTAGGGGATTGGGTCTGCCTTGAGCATCATGAGCGTGATGCTTTCACCAGCATCACGACGGTGCTGCCAAGGAAAACAGTGTTGCGACGCAAGATGGCAGGCACCGAGATTGAGTTCCAGATGCTGGCGGCCAATATTGATACCGCATTTATTGCCCAGTCTTGCCATCTCGATTTTAATATCCGCCGCCTTGAACGATATCTGGTGATGGTCAATCAGGATCAAATTGAGCCGGTGCTGCTGCTGACCAAAACCGATCTGATCAGCCCTGAAGCGTTAGATCAGGTCGTTACCAAAATCCGCAAGGCAGGCATTGATCATACCATTATCAAGCTGAGTAATGTCACAGGTGAGGGGATTGATCTGGTGCGTGAGAGGCTGCTTGCACGGAAAACCTGCTGCCTGCTTGGCTCCTCTGGTGCAGGCAAAACCTCGTTATTGAATCACATTGCCAACACCAGTTTTAAAACAAAATCTGTCAGTGTCTCCGGGGCAGGCAGGCACACAACGGTTCGCCGCCGACTGATGATGCTTGATAACGGGGCGATGCTGATCGATATGCCGGGTGTGCGGGAGCTGGGCGTGATGAGCGGGCGAGAGGGCATCGATGAGCGCTTCTCCGATATTCTGGCACTTGGTGAAACCTGTCGCTTCAATGATTGCGGCCATAGCAATGAACCCGGTTGTGCCATCAACGAGGCCATCGCCAGCGGTGATCTGGATGAGGATCACTACAAGAACTACCTGAAAATCAAACAGGAGTCAGAAGCCTACGAGAAGGCTCACGCCGAGAAACTTAAAAAGGGCAAGGGTTCCAGACGACCTTCTCCCTCCAAAGCAAAACATAAGAAAAGGCATTAAGTTCACCCTTGGTCGCATAGCAGGCTTGGACGTTGCTTGGCTCTAGCAAAACAACCTGTTTCCGATCCGTCCGCCAAAGCTGAAATAATCTGCTATACTCATCAAAGCCTTAAAGAGCGGGCAGGGGATGAAGATGCGCGGTGAATGTATTTGCGGAGAGATAGCATTTGAAGTGGTTGGTGAACTGCCGAAGCTCTATCAATGTCACTGCTCGATCTGCCGCAAGCAGGCTGGAAGCGCTTCCAACACAGGGTTGATTGTAAAACAAGAGAACTTCCACTGGTTGCTTGGTCAGGAGAAGATCAGCTCCTATGTGAAAGAGACCGGTTTTCGTTCTGACTTCTGTTTCAAATGTGGTGCAGTAGTACCCAACCCGTTCAGAGACAGGCCCTACATCTGGGTGCCAGCAGGTGCGCTGGATGATTCCGAACCACTGGAGATCGTTGCACACATCTGTGTCGCCTCAAAAGCATCGTGGGATAAGCAGATTCCCGAAGAACTCATACCATTTGAAGATATGCCGACCCTCACCGAACTCATTGATCTGGTACATGCCAATGCCAATACCTGATCTTGGCAGCCCTGCCTTTACTGGTACAATGGTAGACCTGACCCCTCTGGTTCCCTGCGGTTTTGTCCCCCATTTGGGGGACATACAGAAGTTTTTAAGCCGCTATAATCGCTGTTTGGTTTTTTTAATTGCATAGGAATGGGAGAGGGATACAAGTTTAGTGAAGAATCTGATTGTTTGGATATACAGTGTAGTCATTACGACATTAGGAATAATTGTCCTTATGACTGTGGTTCTAGATGCTGTAATGGATAAGGATTATTCACAGTCTATGGTCAACATAGGAAGAAGCATATTCGGAAAACCTCCACTGAAAGTTGCTGCGCCATCATGTATGCCTCAGTCAATTGAAGGTAGCACCTTTGTGTTTGATTATCCGGCATTACATTCTGGAAATGTTCCGATGGTTCAGTTGGAACTGTCTAACCAGATTAGAGATAAATCTATTCTAGTTCACTTGAATGCTCCAGATGATCGAAATCGTCGTATTTTAAGCTCTCTGGTTCCTTCAATGGGATCAGTGACTGTCAGTGTTCCTGCTTCAAAATACAATGTGAGTTTCGATAAAGGTAATTACTTTTGTAATTTGAATAGAGGCTTTCTAGGGGGCTCTAAAAAGATTGGGATTAGACAGTTAATGGATGTTGAAACTTTCAGCCATGCCACCTTGGAAATTAACGATGGTGCTGTTGCAAATGGAGGCCTCGCGATCTCCTTAACCGAAACTCAAAATAAAATGAATATGGTTAGTTCAACTGAAAGTGGAAGATCATATCTCACAATCCCAATGTCACGAGATGGACACTTTTATGTTACTGCTGAAGGGAATGGATTCCCGGTTGTGTTTTTGGTTGATAGTGGGGCAACGAATATTTCATTCCCTGCGCATTACATGAAAAACCTGAATGTGAAAAAGTGCTCTCCTGTTAAAACGAACACAGCCAATGGAGTGGCTCGAGGATGTAAATCAATAATCAGGGAAATCAAAATAGGGCCATATACGATAAACAATGTGAATGCATATTTTTTGGAGAAATTAAATACGCCATTACTTGGTATGAATGTGTTGAGTAAATTCA
This sequence comes from Mariprofundus sp. KV, assembly GCF_013387475.1. GTDB lineage: Bacteria > Pseudomonadota > Zetaproteobacteria > Mariprofundales > Mariprofundaceae > Mariprofundus. Next base: position 89,960 of record NZ_VWNB01000003.1, read on the forward strand.
CATCGTATCGAGTTGATGATGTGATGCAGCTTGTACATAAAGGGCAGTAAATGAAGTCGTTCGACTATTTTGGAGATTAGAAAAATCTTCGCATGATTCAACTCGAACGGAGGAAAGACTTGCACAAGAGACTGGGGATATATTGTGATTGAAAGCATAACAAAAATAGCTGGATCAACATTAGATAAAATTGTCACTGATATATATGGAACTGCAAAAGGGCACATATCTTCTGAAATCAAGAAAGTGATTACAGTTCACAATCTTGAAAAGGTTGCTCAGAAGAACCTGTATTTAGAGAATGTTAAAACCTTCTATGATCCTGACCATATAGTTAAAATTCATGATATCTATTACCCTGGATCAGCTGTCTTTCTGACAGAAAAAAGTGAAAATGTTATCGGTCCTTATGGATATTCTGGTTCTTTTGGGTGCAATCAAGTGCTCATAGAGGGTGGGCCTGGGCAAGGAAAGACTCTATTTATGAGAAAGCTTTGCCTAAGTGAGATTAAGGCTAAGAGGTATATTCCTGTATTTTTTGAATTGCGTGATATGGACTGTAAAAGCACGTTGAAGAAATCACTAATAGGTTTGTTAAATGAGTATGGATTACCTGTTACTAATGAGATATTCGATTTTCTTGTTACTACAGACAAAATGCTTTTTTTACTGGATGGCTTTGATGAGCTACCACCTACTAGCCGTCCAAAAGTAGCGAAGGAGTTGGAAAAACTGGTTCATAAGTTTCCAAACTTAAGAATTATTATGTCATCTCGACCTGATGCTGGTATGGGAGGATCAATTTACTTTCGTTCGTTTAAGCTAGCCCCTCTTAATCCAAAGAGACAAGATGAATTTGTTGACCATATTATGAAGGGGGATGGGAGTGATATAATCAAAGCTTTATCTGCTAGTAAATATATCAGAGATGTTACAACTTCCCCACTTTTATTAGCCTTATTTACAGTTACGTACAAGGCTAGGCAATTTAGGCCAGATGACTTAGCTCAATTCTATAGCATCATTTTTCCGACAATGCTCTATCGTCATGATAGACGAAAATTGGGCTATGAAAGACAAAGGCGTTCAATGCTAGGCGACTTTCAATTTGAGAAGGTTTTCGAAGTAATTTGCTTTTTATCTTTGAAGAAAAATATGACGAGGTTTAATACAAAAGACTTTAAATTATTTGCTTCAAAAGCGTTGCATTCTGAAGATATCGATCAGGATCGTGTGGACGCACTTATTGAAGATATTAATTTGATCACTTCGTTGATTATTAAAGATGGATATGACCATTATGCTTTTTCTCACAAGACTATTCAGGAGTATTTTTCTGCAGAATACCTTCGACGATCCGAGCAAAATATTAGAAAGTCATTTTACTCTCATCTAGTAGGAAATTATAAGGCCGTACAAGTTTGGCAAAGTACTTTGAATTTCCTTTCCATCATCGATAGAAAAAATTACCTGATGGAATTTGTAGTACCTTCAAGGAAATCGCTTGCCAAACTGGATGTACATGGTAATCCGAAATTGACTTTCAACTATTTGGAAACTCTCTATAGCAAGGTTAGTAAGGTGATGGTCAGAGAAGATGGAACAATAGAAGATGTGTTTTGGGGCGATAGTTTTGCTTCTGCAATTGCTAGGCCATTCATTAACACTGTGAGAGGGGCAATTAAAGGTTTCCTAAAAAGTAAGTCTAATGAAGTTGCTCATTATATCTCATTCTTAGATGTAAAAGCGTATGAAAGTGCTTGTACGGAAGATGGGTTTGTTATCAATCTGTCAAAATTGATTTCAGAGTTACACATGAAAAAAGAATTAGTGTCATTTGTTTCAGACAGCTTGGTAGGAAGTATGTTCATGCAGAGAACAGTCGAAATGGAAGATACATTAAAAGAGATTGAAAACATCACCCTTGAAATGGCTGATTTTGGATAAATTGTTGTCTTCGAGCCTCGGGGATAAGGTCTTACTTTATAGTTTAGGAGCTTCTGTGGAGGAGCCTTATCCTATTAGCCCGGATAGAGCATCAAGTTCGCGGCATGTTTGATGTAGAGCTCGGTGAGTTCGCGGGTCATTGAGCCGTAAAATACGTAGTAGAAGGGGTAGTCGTGGTCTTTATCGGTGATGTCGGGGTAAAGGGGGCGAGATTAGTGTTTCATAGAAATATCAATTAAACGGAGGAGCTATGTCAGGAGCTGCAGTGCAAAATCCACAAACATCAACAGGTGAAGACGGAGGTGGCAGTGGAGTCACAATAGAAATGCGAGCAGGAGGGACAGGAGAAGTAGATTTTGGGGTTGCATGGCTTGCTTTTGTTAAGAGCGCTGAATCTCTTTTGGAGCTTAGGTCTAAACAACATCGTCACCTTAAAGAATTTGATGGATTTCAACAGGCCGTATTAAAGATAGTGAGAGACAAAAAATTTGTTTCTGACCTAAGCGAAGGATGGATCGATTTAAAGGGAAAAGAATCTGAAGATGTTGCAAATGCGTTATTATTGGAGGTAGAGCTGTTTCCAAAAGCCGCGGCCGTGGCTGCTCAAGGTTCGCCAAAGAGACTTCCAGGTTGGGTTAGGAGGCTGCTAGGAGGAGCTTCGACCGTGGCTGGGAGCGTTAAAGATATTTTGGAGGACTTAGCACCTTATACAAAAAACGGCATTACCCTTTTTAAGGAGTTGATGGATATTTCTAAAGAGTTTTGAGCGATAGAGGGGAGGCTACTCTTTATGGGGTTTATGGGTGGCGGTATCTGCCCCTATTTTTCTGGATAGAGCATTAGATTTGCGCCGTGTTTGATGTAGAGCTCGGTGAGTTCGCGGGTCATTGAGCCGTAAAAGGCAAAATAATAGGGGTAATAGAAGCTAAATCAGGGTCGGACCAATTATTGCAAATCTAACTGCTTGAAACAAAAGGATAAGTTTCCAAAGTAAGGCTGAAACTACGGCTTAGAGCCATATTTTTAGATGTGAAAGTCGGCTTCTAAGGTTTTCGGGTCAAGGGGACACCACTCTTATTCATTAGTTCGAGGGTAGCGGCATAATCCTTTTTGTTGATGTTCAGACTCGGAGCGTTGTGTCACAGGAAATAGCTTTGAAATTAAGGCGCTTTTTTTGCTTTGAGGAAATAGGTTTGCATTAATCCCTGGCCTTTGACCTCTATCGGGTCACGCTTGTCGAAAATGAAGTTCTCCTTGATGCGTTGGTAGGTGGCATCGGAGATCTGAATGTGGTCTGGCAGACTGTAGGACTCCATGCGGCTGGCAACAATCACAGCATCACCCCACAGATCATAACTGAATTTATGTTTGCCAATCACAGCTGCAACAACAGGGCCGGTGTGGATGCCGATGCGAATACTCAGGTTGCCACCATCTTCAACATTCATCTGATGAATAACCTGCTGCATCTCCAGGGCCATATCGGCGACTGCGTTGACATGGTCAGGGCAGGGGGTGGGCATGCCACCGACCAGCATATAGGCATCACCGATGGTTTTGATCTTCTCCAGCCCGTGTGACTCGGTTAACAGATCGAAAGCGAGGAAAATGGCATTGAGTTTCTCCACCAGCTGTTCCGGAGAGATATTGGCTGAGAGTTCAGAGAAGTTGACGATATCTGCGAAGAGAACGGTGACATCATCAAACCTGTCGGCGATAGAGCTTTCACCATTTTTCAACCGTTCAGCGATAGATCTGGGCAGGATATTAAGCAGTAACTTCTCGGTTTTCTCCTGCTCATGTTTCAGCGTTCTGTTATGAGCCTGTTCGCGTGCACGCAGCCAGCTGCGCTCCAGCGATGCGTTGATCTTGGTGGTTAAAATAATCTGATTAAACGGCTTCTGCAGATAATCCTCTGCGCCCATCTCCAGACATTTCACAACACTGTCGATCTCATCCAGCGCAGAGATCATCATCACAGGCGTATGTTTTAAGCGCTCATCCTGTTTCAGTCTCTCCAGCACCTGATAACCATTGAGTTCCGGCATAATGATATCCAGCAGAACCAGATCATAATCGTGATCATGCAGCAGATTCAGCGCCTGCAGACCGTTTTCAGCAACATCAACAGAGAAGCCCTGCTTGATCAGTCGTCTGGAGAGAAAATCGCGATTGCTCTCCTTATCATCAACCACCAGCAGCGATGCTTCTTGACGATGTTCACTGCTATTGCGCATACCGGCGATCACTTCATTCATCAGGTTACGCTCGACTGAATCAACTGCTGCAATGGCTGTCGGATAGTTGTCACTCAGATGATTCGATGCCACTTCAAGGGGTGTTGTCAGGTACATTTCGCCGAGATAATCGAGCTCTTTAATGCGTTTTAACAGGGTCTGCGACAGATCCAGTACATGCTCTAACAGCTCACAGGCGTGCGTATCACCTTCAGCTTCAAGATCTTCCTGAATCATTTCGCTATAGGCGGTGATGGCAATCAGCGGGGTAGAGAGATCATGTTTGATGATGGCATTGATGCTATGAATCTCTGCAGCTGTTCTGCTTGGGGCGTTTTTGCTGAGGCTCTGTTTGATCAGGTTGGCGAGTTGATTGGTAGCGACCACTATTTTGTCCAGATCCTCTGCAAACGGACTGTAGTTCGGGTTTGAGCGTAGCTCTTTGATATGCTTGCTGATGGTCACCGCAGGCACAAGCAGCTGCTGCCCGGCATCGAGCAGGTCGCTATCGCTGGCCCGTTTCAGGCGTTCGGGCTGCTGATCAGGCATGTAACAGCGTCTCGATTTTATCGAACAGATCTTTGGCGCGAAAAGGTTTCATCTGGTATTCGTCACAGCCTGCCGCCAGCGCCTTTTCTCTGTCATTTTCTGAGGAGTAGGCAGTGAGTGCGATAAGCGGGATATCTCTGGTTGCTGCGGAAGCTTTAATCTCCCTGACTGCACTCCAGCCATCTTTAACGGGCAGGTTCATGTCCATCAGAATCAGATCGGGTTGTTCACTGTGAGCAAGTTGCACAGCCCGGTCGCCATCGCCGGCCGTAACAAAACCGAAGCCTCGGCGCTGTAGATGCCTTGAAAGTATATCAAGGTTCATAGCGTTATCCTCTACAAGTAAAATCTTAGCCATCGGCATGCCGTCTGTTCATCATGAGGATAGCTTACGTGAACTGATGTTGAAGTCTAAACCTTTTGCACTGGCGATTGCGGCAAGGTGGCGACGGGCGCAGCAGCAGCACGCATTTCCGGATGATGAAGCCTGCGCTGTTGAGTTAAGCGGCCAGGCCAAATCGTTGGAATTATCTACTTTTTACGTTTTTTCGGCCTCTTTTTGTTTAACCATGCATCGTGTTCATTGACCAGTGATTTCAGATCAACAGCCTCAGGTGAGAGGGCGAGGGTGGCAGCATAATCCTCTTTGTTGATGTTCAGTATTTCGATCGATTTGTTGAGGAACTGCTGAATCTCTTCAAGCAATGCCTTCTCCTCATTGCTGCAGTAGGAGATAGCAATGCCTTTGTTCATGCCGCGCCCTGTACGACCCACGCGGTGCACGTAGTTCTCCACCTTTTCCGGCAGATCGTAGTTGATCACATGCGTGACATCGGCGATATCGATGCCGCGAGCGCTGACATCGGTAGCAACCAGAATGCGACACTCGCCATCACGGAACTGCCGCATTGCCTCTGTACGCTCTTTTTGATCCTTATCGCCATGAATGTTTATCGCAGTGATGCCAACGCGACCCATGGCCTTCACAACGCGCTCAGCACGCACTTTGGTGCGCACGAAGACAATGATTTTGGCCTCAGGGTTCTCATTGATAAAACGCTCAAGGAAAAAGCGTTTATCATCCTGATCGACAAACATCACGGCGTGCGAAATATTTTTGGAGACCTTGTCATGTGGTGAGACCTGAATACGGATCGCCTCGCTCTTTACCTGTGAGTAGGCGAGTTTTCTGATCTCATCGTTAATGGTGGCTGAGAAGAAGAGGGTCTGATGGTGACGAGGCAGCATCTTCTTTACATATTTGATATCCTCAATAAAGCCGAGATCGAGCATGTGATCGGCCTCATCGAGAACCAGCGTGTTGACGATATTGAGGTTGATCACCTTCTGATTGATCAGATCGAACATGCGCCCTGGCGTGGTGACGAGAATATCGATGCCATCCTGCAGCTTGGCGATCTGGCGCTCCTGCTCAACACCGCCGAACAGGGCAAAGGTTTTCACCTTGGTGTGGGCGGAGAGGGTATCAAAGACCTTGCCGATCTGCTGGGTCAGTTCGCGTGTGGGGGCCATCACCACACAGCTGATGCCACGCGTACGCTTGCTGGTCTTGGCGCGGTGAATCTTGTCAATCACGGGGATCGCAAAGGCGGCGGTTTTGCCTGTGCCGGTCTGGGCAATGGCCAGTACATCTTCACCGTTCTGAATCGAGGGAATGGCTTTATACTGGATATCCGTAGGGCGAATGAAGCCAAGTTTTTTCAGGTTCTTTTTGATATCCTGGGAGATGTAATATTGATCAAACTTCATGTTGCCTCGGGTTGTTGCAGTGATTGCGAATAGATGGGGCGAAGGCTCAGGGATTTACGGCATCAAAGCAACGATTGCAGAATCATCATGATGAATGGCAGCAACGGAGACGATTTTGGGCTATCTGGCACTGTTCTAAACAGCTATCCTCTCACCAATGGAGTGCTTATGGATCGTTTTTTAGAGGCAGCTATTGAAGAGGCAAAAAAGGGGCTGGCTGAGGGCGGTATCCCTATCGGTTCGGTACTGGTGATTGATGGGGAGATCGTCGGGCGTGGCCATAACCGGCGCGTGCAGCAGGGCAGTGCGACACTGCATGCTGAGATCGATTGCATCGAAAGTGCAGGGCGCATCAAAGCGGCCGATTACCGGCGGGCAACGCTCTACTCGACTCTCTCTCCGTGTGATATGTGCAGCGGTGCGGTGCTGCTCTATGGTATCGGCAATGTCGTAGCCGGTGAGAACCGCACTTTTCAAGGGCCGGAGGATTATCTGCGTTCACGAGGTGTGCAATTAACCGTCGTTGATGACCGGCGCTGCGTTGCAATGATGCAGCAGTTTATCGAAAACGCACCTGAGCTCTGGAACGAAGATATCGGTGAGTGACAGCGTGGAAAACAGCTGCTGAAATCGATACGCTGCTCTGTAGATTTAGGGATACTCTGAAAAAGTCAGCGTATCCGAGCAGGCTATGGATGGCCTGCCAACATCATGCACGCTAAGTGCTTGATGTTGTGAGCAAAGGAACAGTGATACTTTTTCCTTTGCCTGCTGAATACCTACGCGGATGTAGTTATTCAGAGCATCCTTAGAAGAACTATTGTGACGAATGGAAGATTGAAATAGTGGGAGCGGGGCGATGATTCAAAAGCATGCACAGATGCCTGATAAAGACGGTTTTTTTGGTGAGTACGGCGGGCAGATTATTCCACCGCCACTGATTGAGATCATGAATCAGATCAACGATGCCTACGATGAGGTGTCGCAGAGTGAATCGTTTCAGAAGGAGCTGCAGCAGCTTAATGCTGATTACGTGGGCCGCCCCAGCCCGATCTATTTTGCCAAACGACTGAGTGATAAAATCGGCGGTGCACGCATCTTCCTTAAACGTGAAGATCTCAATCACACCGGTGCCCACAAAATCAACCACTGTATCGGTGAGGCGCTACTGGCCAAATATATGGGCAAAACCAAGGTGCTGGCTGAAACCGGAGCCGGGCAGCATGGCGTGGCACTGGCCACCGCCTGTGCACTGGTCGGTATCGATTGCGAAATCCATATGGGCGAGATCGATATCGAGAAAGAGCATCCCAATGTTACCAAGATGAAGATTCTCGGCTGCAAGCTTGTGTCTGTAAGTCGTGGCACACGCACACTCAAAGATGCTGTGGACAGCGCCTTTGAGGCGTATATCAAGGATCCGGTCAACTTCTTTTATGCCATCGGCTCTGTCGTTGGCCCGCACCCGTTCCCCAAGATTGTGCGTGATTTCCAGAGCATTGTCGGCAGAGAGGCCAGAGCACAGTTCCTCGCCAAAGAGGGGGAATTGCCCGGCACACTGATCGCCTGTGTGGGTGGTGGCTCCAATGCTATGGGGCTGTTTACCGCCTTTCTGGATGATGAAGATGTGCAGATGATCGGTGTGGAGCCAGCAGGGCGGGGGCTGGATACTGCTGATCATGCTGCCACGCTGACACTGGGTAGCAAAGGGGCTCTGCACGGCTTTAAATGTTATAATCTGCAGGATGAAGAGGGGAATCCGCTACCGGTCTACTCCATCGCTTCAGGTCTGGATTATCCCGGTGTCGGGCCGCAGCACTGCCATCTTAAAGATATCAAACGGGTTTGTTATGAAGCCATTGATGATAAGGAGTGTCTGGATGCCTTTATGCAGCTCTCAAGACTGGAGGGTATTATCCCGGCACTGGAGAGTGCGCATGCGGTGGCCCATGCGATGAAGATTGCCAAAGCGATGTCGGCTGATGAGACCATTCTGGTGAATCTCTCCGGTCGTGGCGATAAAGATGCCGATTTTGTGGCCAACTATCTCTCACTTTGAGGTTATGAGGAATCAGGCGATATGGTTTATGAGGTTCGACTTGCAGTTATCGATGATATTGAGGCTATTGCTGAATTAGGGGCTATCACCTTTGCCAAAGCCTATGGTGATATCGTGCTGGCCAGTGATATGCAGGGTTATCTGGCCGAGTTCTTTGACCCCGAGAGGTTAAAGCAGGAGATAGGCTCAAAATCTGCCAGCTATTTTGTAGCTGAATCTCAAGAGGGTGTTGTCGGTTATGCCAAACTGGCGGAGACAGATCGACCTGCACAGCTTGCCGATGAGAGGGTGATTGAGTTGATCCGCCTCTATGTCAGACCCGGTAATTATGGCATGGGTATCGGCGGCAAACTGCTACAGGCAGTAAAGCAGTATGCACGCTCATGCGGCTACTCAGGTTTGTGGCTGCGTGTCTGGGAGGAGAACAGCGGTGCCATCCGCATGTATGAGCGGGATGGTTTCAGACAACTTGGCAGTGAACCCTATTACATCGGAACCACGCCTAATCCGGTTGTGTTGATGGTTAACAAACAGCGCTGAATTAGCTACCCCTGATTCAGGGCAAGTGCTGCGAAGGTGGCGATGCCTGAAGCCATGGATGACTCATCAATATCGAAGTTGGGGTGGTGCAGCGGGTATCGGGTTTCCGGTCCGCCACCGGTCCCTAGCCTGAACAGACAGCCGGGAATATCACGCAAAAACTCGGCAAAATCCTCGCCGCCCATTGAGGGGTCCGGCAGTTCGATTATCTCAATATCCGGAGAGGATTTGCGAATAATTTCGCGAGCTTGTGCGATTAACCTTGAGTCATTGATTAATACGGGCGTGGCCTGTTTAAGCTTGAACTGGGCTGTGGCGCCCCAGGCCTCAGAGGTCTGTCGGATGATGCGATCCATCATGGCGCGAATCTCCTCATGCGCCTCCGGATGCAGGCTACGAATGGTGCCGGAGAAGTGCACCTTATCCGGAATAACGTTGCCGGCATAACCACTGTTGATCTGTCCGATAGTGAGCACAGCCGGGTGCAGCGGATTGACTCTACGGCTGACAATATGGTGTAGCGACTGGATGACATGGCTGGCAATCAGAATGACATCAATGCACTCGTGCGGACGTGCGGCATGGCCGCCACGTCCGATGATTTCGACCTCAAACATATCCGCTGCCGCACACATTGCACCCTCTCTAAGGCCGATGGAACCGGCTGGCAGATAGGGGAAGACATGCATGGCGTAGATCTGCTCAGGCGTGAACCGCTCAAACAGGTGCTCTCGCAGCATCGCAGCGGCACCCTCACAGGTCTCCTCGGCAGGCTGGAAGATAAATGCGATATTATAATTCAGATCTGCTTTCAGGTTGCAGATCACCTGTGCAGCACCAAGCAGCACGGCAGTGTGGACATCGTGACCGCAGGTGTGGGAGATACCCTTGATGCGTGAGGCGTAGGGAAGCTGCTTTCCATCCTGGATGGGCAGGCCGTCCATATCAGCACGTAAGGCGAGCCACGGCCTCTCCGGATCGATCATCAACGTGGCTAACAGCCCGAAACCACCAATGTGCTCTTCAACAGAGAGCCCCATATTCCGGCACTTTTCAGCAATCAGAGCGGCTGTTTTCTCCTCATTTCCCGAGAGTTCAGGGTGCTCGTGCAGGAAGCGGCGAATGCGTGTCACTTCAGCCATCACCTGGCTTACTTCAGCAGCGAGTTGTTGATGCTCTACATTCATGATCTGCTCCAGCCGTCGAGTTCCCGCATGGCACGTATCATGGCGGGGAAACTATCTGTTGTATTGAACAGTTCACGCTGGGATTCGGCCCCGCCACCGTTGTTGCGCCAGTGGCCGATCTGGCTCTGCACCAGGTCAAGTTCACTTGCCGCGATACCCTGATCAGCGAGTTGATCCAGACGTTTTTCAAGCCAGTCAAGCATCGGTATCAGCTCTTCGGTGAACGGGTCGATAATTGTGGCGCGCATGCCGTATCGGCAGGCACGCCAGCGGTTTTCACGAATCAGAGAAGGGTGAACCTTGGGTCGTGAACTATCCTGCGCAGCAGCCATCGCTTCGGCGCGCACATAGGCAACATAGGCGGCTGAGTCGGCAAAGCGGGCGGGCATATCGCCAATGCGCACCTCAAGGGTGCCGAAATCGGGGTGCGGACGCATCTCCCACCAGATATCACGCACCGATTCGATGCTGCCGGTAGCGGTAAGGCGGGCGGTACAGTGTTCAAAATCTTTCCAGTCATTAAAGTAGAAGGGCATGCCCCCCTGACTCAAACCCTCAAATATCTTGATACGGCTGGCTGCTAAACCGGTTGCTTCACCGTGCCAGAAGGGGGAGTTGGCCGATATGGCGAGAAAGACAGGCATAATCGGCAAGAGGTGATTCATCGCTTTGATACAGACGTCGCCATCGGGCATGCCAACATGCACATGGATGCCGCAGATGTTAAAGCGGCGGGCTACCCACTGCAGTCGCCTGAGCAGCTTGTAGTAGCGCGGATCATCACTGACCACCTGCTCCCGCCAGTGGGAGATCGGGTGGGTACCGGAGGAGAGCAGGGCGGCATGATGGTTTTCAAGTATCGCCTCAACCTCTGTATAGAGCGCTGCAAGCTGGCTCATGGCATCGGCAGTGCTGAACTGGATATCGGTATTGGTTTCGACAATTGAGGTAAACAGTTCGGGTTTGATGCGTGGGGTGTCACCGACAATCGAGAAGACCTGCGGTGCAGCCGGAATCTGAAGGCCGGAGTCAGCATCTACGCACATCCACTCCATCTCCACGCCCAGCGTGCCAAATCTGGAGTTGTTGAAGGGAATCTCTGAAGCGGGATCTGCCATGATAGCTATTATAGTCATGAAGCAGCATGCGATGAAAGTTTAAAGTGGGGATTCAGATTCATGCGATGCCGTATAGAGTTGTTGTGATGTTTGAGACCTTTGGTACATTGCGGCTGGTTTGCAAATAGCGGGGTTTTGAAACAGGCCTGCGAGCATCAGGGATGATCCATTTATGTGGTTTAAAAATATACACTTTTATCAATTCGAAGCGCCATTCAAGATGACCGCAGAGCAGCTGCATGAGGCGCTGTTGACGCGCAAGGCACGTCGCTGCGGCCATATGGAGATGGACACTCAGGGCTGGACCTCGCCACTGGGGCAGGGCAGTGAGACATTGGTATTTCAGAGCGGCGCTAATCTGATGCTCTGTCTGCGTCGTGAGGACAAGGTGCTGCCTGCCTCTCTTGTTCGTGAGCAGGTTGAGGAGCAGGCGCTGGCCATTGAGGCAGAAGCCGGACGTCCTGTTGGTCGTAAAGAGCGGCGCGATCTTAAAGATCTTGTGCTGCAGCAGTTGATGCCCAAGGCGATGGTGCGCTCATCGCAAACCTTTGCCTGCATTCTGCCGGAATCGGGCTGGCTGATTGTTAATGCAGCCAGTGCCAAAAAGAGTGAGGAGCTGATTGAGACACTGAGGAAAACACTTGGTACGCTCAATGTTGTGCTGCCATCCACCTCCGAATCACCGGAGAGTGCGATGACCCGCTGGCTGCTTCATGAAGAGAGTCTGCCGCACGGCTTTACACTTGAAGATGCCTGTGAGCTGCAGGCTGCTACTGAGACAGCCGGCCTGATCCGCTGTAACAAGGTGGATATCGCCCGTGCTGAGGTGCGTGCCCATGTCGCTTCAGGTTATCGGGTACGTCGACTGGCACTGAACTGGCAGGAGCGCTTAAGCTTCATGCTCTATGAAGATCTTTCGGTGCGGCGTATGCGCTTTGATTCAGCTGTACTGGATGATGCCGATGGCGGTGATGATGAGGCCAGTCGCTTTGATGCTGATTTCACCATCATGACGTCAGAACTCACTGAATTTATTTCGAATTTGTTAGCTGCACTCAACGCAAAAGAGTAGGTTTTTTGTTATGGCAACATACGCGGTAGGCGATATCCAGGGGTGTTACAGGCAGCTGAGAAAACTACTGGAAAAGGTAGGTTTCGATCCTTGTAAGGACAAGCTCTGGTGCGCAGGCGATATGGTCAATCGAGGCCCGGACTCCCTGGAGACACTGCGTTACCTGAAAAGTCTGGGCGATGCCGCTATCTGTGTGTTGGGCAATCACGATCTGCACCTGCTTGAACTGGCTGCCGGTGGTGAACCCTATCGCCGCGACACGCTGCAGCAGGTCATTGAAGCGCCTGACTGTGCCGAGTTGATCGACTGGTTGCGCCATCAGCCGCTGCTGCATCACAGTGAGAGGCTCGGCTGGTGCATGGTGCATGCCGGTCTGCATCCGGACTGGACGTTGAAAAAAGCGAAAAAACGAGCAGCTGCAATCGAACTTGAGTTGCAAGGTGAGGGCTGGCGTGAGTTCTGCAGGCAACTGCATCATGTCAAATTTCCGATCAAAGAGCCTGCCAGGCATGATCCGACCCGTCTGCTGTTTGCGGCAGCCGTGTTAACCCGAACCCGTTACTGTACCCGTGATGGGTATTTCAACTGGGATGTGAGGACGGGTGAGAGCAGTAACAAGAAGGACAAGCCCTGGTATAACCACGCAGCTCTGGCCTGGGCTGGTGATTGCAGTGTTGTTTATGGCCACTGGGCAGCGAAAGGGCTGGTGAAAAATCAGCCGCATGTGCTGGGGCTCGATACCGGTTGTGTATGGGGTGCAAAGCTTACTCTGGCGAAGCTGAAAAAGGGTGGCGAAATGAAGATTGTTGCCCAGGTGAGTTGACGGCCATTTAAGTCTGACTCTCAACTCTTGGGCTTTTACCTTTTATAGTGGAACTGCTCATCGGCCATAATACGCAGGCAGCCTTTGCCACTCTTCTTGGCCTGATAGAGGGCATCATCGGCCTGTTTCATCAGCTTCTCTGCATCGACTGTTTCACTTGATTGTGTGCAGATGCCGATGGAGACACTGGCTTTAACCTCCGGATGGTTGGGCAGCTGAAATTTGGAGACCTTCTCCAGAATGCGCATGCCGATCACCTCAAGGCCGTCCCCCTCAATAGCATCATCGGTAGGTACCAGAATCACGAACTCATCACCGCCATAGCGGGCGCAGATATCGTAATCACGAATGCTGCTTTCGATGCACTGGGCAATATGCTTGAGCACCTCATCACCTACACCGTGGCCATAGGTATCGTTGATATGTTTGAAATCATCCAGATCGATAAAACCGCAGGAGAGGGTGCCGTGACGGGTGCGCTTGGTGCGGTTGACCTCATGACTGAGCTGCATGTCGAATTTACGGCGATTGAATACGCCGGTCAGTGCATCAAAGATCGCCATCTCTTCAAGCTTCTGCAGGTGATTGAGTGTTTTAAAGGTCATGTTCAGATGGGTGGCAGCCATCTCCAGCGAGGTTTTCTGCTCTTTGCTCAATTCACCCTGAATATCAAAGAGCAGGGCACCTGCCAGTTTTGCATCCTGCCAGACCGGGATAATGATATTGTATTCTGTATCCAGTTCAGAGCAGTTTAACCGAACAGGGGGATCAATTTGCGAGTAGCGTTCATCCTTATGTAAGGCGCTGCAGGCTTTGCGTATATTGTTGCAGGCCGAAAAGTCACATGATGGGGCGCCGCAATCAGGCTTCTTGTCACCAATGGAGCCGATAAATTCCAGAGCTCCACTCTCTTTGTTGAACATCACCGCGATACCTTTGGCGGCTTGAATATGTCCATGCAGCCCTTCAAAGGATTTGCTTGTGATGGTATGCAGGTGGGGGGCCTGCTCTAACATCAGCGTCACCTCCAGCATGCTGTCGAGCAGCGAGAGGCGGGTATTCTGAATCTGAATGGTATGCTCATCGTGAATCTGGTGGTTGGCCAGTTCAAAGAGCAGTTTGGCAGATTTGGCCGAGATCAGTTCGAGCTGAGGCGGGGCGGTAAAGGCATCCAGTTTTTCATAGAGGGCGGGGTCTCCCGTAACATCGATCAGGATTCCCTCTTTAAATGTGGCGAGCAGTGCATCGCCATCCGTTGAGGTTTTGATGCCGAGCTCTCTTGCCAGCTCAAAGGCGGGCGCCTCTTCACAGATATCGACAATGGCGGTGATATTGACCCCTTTATAGGAGTGCAGCACCTCAAGCATGGCAATGCCGCCAATGCCGGCACCGAAGATGAGAATGTCCGCTTTGTTGGCATTATGCGACACACTTGCCAACCTTTCAGAGAGATTCTGGATCTCCTCTATACTCCTGAGTTGGGTCACGGAACACCTCCATGTCTTTCCACTTCATCAATCAAGATCTGCATTAGGGGGGTATAACAGCTTCCCATGAGATCAGAATCGATCAAGATTACAAATAAGGCTGATAAAATGCCAGAAGGGATTTCCAGCGTTGGGTGTTGCTATTTCGGCATCCAGTTGCGGATGGCCTCAGCATAATCCTCTTCACTTTTGAGTTTCTCGGCATCAGGAACAAAGACATTCATATTCGATGCGTTGAGGTGGTCGAGCCAGCCGGCCAGAAACTGGCGATAGAGCTCATCCATCATCTTCTCATTTTTGCAGGCCCGCGGACCGATATAGTCACTGCTTGAGGCGATCTCACCGCGTACGGCGATATCGAGATTACCGATGATTGAGGTGTTGCCGGAATCAAGTGCTGTGAAGTGACCGGAGACATTAAGATAGAGTAGCCATGCGGTGCCCGGTTGCAGGCCTGCAATGGTGGCTAGCATCTGCTCCTTCTCAGGCAGGGGGGCAGAGGAGTCCCGGTGCAACACGGCATGGGCAAAGGTGCCGCGCATCAGGAAATCAAATGTGCCGGCTTTTTTCTTCGGGATCAGAACCAGCTCTTTATCTTTCTCCAGGCGACGGCCACTCCAATCCTCGGCTGTTTTTTTATCCGTAATACGTGCATCGCCATCTTTTAATGGTTCGGCATAGATGCATTCGCGCCAGCTATCATTTCGCTGCAAACGCCAGGCCTGAGCGCCGGAGGCGGAGAGGGCGTCAATCGAAAAACAGAGTTTCATAGGGACGGGGTGGTTGAAAATTCAGTGATCACCGGCATGCCGGTATCAGGATTCAGATGCAGGCATATCTCGCCGCGCAACAGGCGAAGCAGATCGTGCCCGACCAACTCGTGGCGCCAGCCATGCAGGCAGGCCACCTCTGGAGGTTCACCCTTACAGCGATAACCCCACGATGCCAGTTCAGAGAGATCCGATTTGCTGGCCAGAATTGTAGAGGCGATCTCTCCCTCCTCAGCTTTCAGGCGTACCAGTGTATCAAGCATCTCAAGGCGCAGGTCGGTCCCCCGGCTGTTGTGGCGGCGGGCGGGCAGTTTCGGCCAGCTCTCTTCGGGAGTATCCCTGCCGGCCTGCCACACCTCAAGGATGGTATCACCATGGCGGTTTACAAAGCCGGTATTGACCCCGCGCATTCTGCCCATCGCCTCCAGCGTCAGTTTGTCACGCCGCGCTATCTCAATCAGCTGCTCATCGCCGATCATGCGGCGGCGTGGAATGTTGTTGCGTTGTGCCTGCTGCTCTCGCCATGCCGCAAGGCTTCTCAGGGCTGCCAGCTGCCTGCCCTTGAGTCGATTGGAACCTTTGACGCGCCAGAACACGGTCGCTTCATCCATGTCATAGGTGGCCGGGTCGCAGAGTGTAAACTGCTCCTCTTCCAGCCAACTCAAGCGCCCCAGTGCCTCCAGACGCTCTTTCAGATGCTGGTAGATCGGCATCAGCCAGATTACATCATCAGCAGCATACTCCAGCTGCTTCTCTCTTAACGGGCGTGCTTTCCAGTCACTGAATGACTCGCCCTTGGCCAGCTCCTGCTTGGTGATGCGTTGAACAAGGTTGCCAAAGCCAACCTGCTGTCCGTATCCGAGCAGGGCGGCGGCAACCTGCGTGTCAAACAGAGGCAGCGGCATCGCGCCTGACTCTTTCACCACAATCTCCACATCCTGGCGCCCGGCATGGAACACCTTGAGAATCTCAGGGTTGGCCATGATCTTCCAGACGGGGGTGAGATCACTTATCTCGATCGGGTCGATGATCCAGCACTGGCTGTTGCCATAGATCTGCAACAGGGCAAATTCCGGATAGTAGGTTGACTCACGATGGAACTCGGTATCGACACAGAGCACTTTGCATCGGCTGATCTCTATGCAGGCCTGTTCAAGCCGGGATGGTGTATTGATGAATTGAAATTTGGATTCGGACATGGCGTTAGCCTAGCCGCGTTTTTTTTTATGAACAGTATCTGAGACGCCTCCGCATGATCCGGTGATGGTTGCACACTGATTCAGTGTGCTTTTCCGCTTTGAAAGTTGACCCTTTTGCCTTCCGCTATAGAGTGCCCACGCACTCCGGTTCACATTCGACCTGATAGCCCGAAACGGGCCTCTCACCCATTCGATCCCAGACGTGCAAAAGATGAGGCAGAAAACAGCATCTCGCTTTTCTGCATAGGAGTTTAACAGTGCCCAAGGTCTGGATTGCTGACAAAATGTCTGCCCGTGCGATTGAAGTATTCAAGGCGCGTGGTATTGAAGTTGACTACAAACCGGGTCTCTCCGATGAAGATAAACTGGCCATTGCAGGCGATTATGATGCTATCGCCGTGCGTTCATCGACTACACTCAAAGGCGAGCTTCTTGATGCAGCCAAACGGGTGAAGGTGATTGGCCGAGCCGGTATCGGTGTCGATAACGTCGATGTTGAGGGCTGTT
Organism: Mariprofundus sp. KV; assembly: GCF_013387475.1. Classification (GTDB taxonomy): domain Bacteria; phylum Pseudomonadota; class Zetaproteobacteria; order Mariprofundales; family Mariprofundaceae; genus Mariprofundus. Next base: position 107,225 of record NZ_VWNB01000003.1, read on the forward strand.
CGCGGCGTGGCATTGTGGTGATGAATACACCCTTTGGTAATACCATTACCACCGCCGAGCTGGCTGTTGCCCATATTGTGGCCGCAGCACGTATGATTCCGCAGGCATCCGAATCCACCAAAGCAGGCAAATGGGAAAAATCCCGTTTTATGGGTATGGAGTTGACCGGCAAGAAGGCAGGTGTAATTGGTGCCGGTAATATCGGTGCTATCGTATGTGATCGCCTGAAAGGGCTGCATATGGCCGTCTATGTCTACGATCCGTTTATCTCTGATGAGCGTGCTTCGGCGATGGGGGTGACCAAGGTGGAGACGGTGGCTGAACTGGCTGAAATCGTCGATATCCTGACCATTCATGTGCCACTGCTGCCTGCAACCCGCAATCTGATCAATGCTGATATCATTGCCCGTATGAAAAAAGGATCGATCATCGTTAACTGCGCCCGTGGTGGCATTGTCGATGAGTCTGCACTCTATGACGCATGCAAGTCCGGCCATCTGCGCGCGGCCGCACTGGATGTGTTTGAGAGTGAACCGGCCCGTGAAAATCGTCTGTTTGAGCTCGATAATATCAGTTTTACGCCGCATATCGGTGCCTCTACCAATGAGGCGCAGGAGAATGTGGCTGTGCAGGTGGCCGAGCAGATGGCTGACTATCTACTCTCCGGTGTGGTTGCCAACGCGGTCAATGTACCTTCACTGACGCAGGAGGAGCAGCGTCTGCTCTCTCCTTACCTTCTTCTTGCCGAGCGTATGGGAAGCTTTATCGGTCAGACCATGAAGCCGGGATATACGAAAGTGAATGTCTGTTTTGAAGGCAAGGCTTCGAAAATTAACCGTAAGCCTCTGATCAACGTGATGCTGCAGGGACTGCTCTCCGGCTCTATGGAAGAGGTCAATGCGGTTAATGCCGGAATGCTGGCCAAAGATCGCGGCATTGAACTGATGGAGTCGGCCTGTGAATCATCCGATCACTTCGCCACTCTGATCAAGCTTGAGGTGGAGGGCGATGAAGGTGTGCGTTCGGTCTCCGGAACACTCTTTGATGAGCGGCGTCCGCGTCTGGTAAGTATCGATACCTGTGAGGTTGAGATTGCACCTGAAGGAAATATGATCTTCTTCCAGAATGAGGATAAACCGGGTGTGATTGCTGCTATCGGTGCTGTACTCGCTGATGCCGGTATCAATATCGGTGATTTCCGTCTTGGCCGTCGCGAGGATACAGGCAGTGCGGTCGCCCTGATTCAGGTCGATTCAACACCGGCGCAGGCGACACTTGATAAGATGGCCGAGTTGAACCATGTGCTGGCCGTTCGCTATGCTGAACTGGGGGCGATGTGAAACATAAACCGATCATAGGGCTGGATGATGCATTCGGCTCACGTGCAAAAGCGCTGCGCAGCATGCAGGGCAAGATGCTCGATCTGTTCGATCAGGCTGGTTATGAAGAGGTCATTCCGCCCATTTTTGAGCGTCCGGATGCCCTGAAGTCGGGTGCAGGTCGTTTCCTTGCAGACCAGACTGTTGTCTTCTCTGATCCTGCCGGAGCAGGGACACTGGCTATCCGTTCGGATATGACGCCGCAGATTGCCCGTATTGCAGCAACCCGGCTGCAGGCTGAGAAGGTGTTGAAACTCTGCTACTCCGGTACGGTGATGCTGGCTCGTCCTGATGTGCGTGGTGGCTCCCGGCAGCAGTGGCAGACCGGTGTTGAGTGTCTGGGTGTGGCCGGAGCGGCAGGTGATATCGAAGTGATGCATCTTGCAGCACGCTGCATGATGGCCGCCGGCTTCAGAAAGTCTGTGCTGCAGGTGGGTCATATCGGTCTGCTCAAAGCGCTGGTGGCTGGTTGTGAGGCGCCGCTGGAGAGCTGGACAGCGCTGCTGGCACGTCGTTCGCCCGATGATCTGCGTGAACTGATTGCCAGTGAATCGATTGCAGAGGAGCGTGGTAACGCACTGCTGGCGCTGGCCAAAGGCAAAGGCGATGAGCAGTGGATTGCTGCCAGTGTCGGCAAGTATGGCGCTGATTTCGATCTTGCTGCCAAAGAGCTTCTTGATCTGGTGCATGAGGTGGGTGATCGGGTAGAGGGTGATGTGAGCGTCTATGCCGATGCGGCAGTGATGCCCCGTTTTCTCTACCACAGCGGCATCCTGTTTGCCGGTTTTGCAGAGGGGGTATCACAGGCGCTGCTCTATGGTGGCCGTTACGATGCGATGATGAAAGCCCATGGTCGTGATATGCCTGCTACGGGCTTCTCATGTGATCTGTGGGCACTGCTCGATACAGTTTAAGGTTAACCACTAAGACACAGAGGCACAAAGTAAGCGCAAGGAGGGATGGGGCGAGTCTTTGAAGAACATGGCTCGGTTCATCTTATGATACCAATAGGTTATCCTTCGAGTCTTTGTGTCTTTGTGGTTAAATGAATTTGGGGATAAATATGACAAATACAGTTGCAATCGGAATCCAGTGGGGCGATGAAGGAAAGGGCAAGATCGTTGATCTGATGGCTCCGAAGATGGATGTGGTGGCCCGCTTTCAGGGTGGCCCCAATGCCGGACATACACTTGTGCTGGGTGATAAGAAGACTGTTCTCAATCATATCCCGTCCGGCATCCTGCATGATGATACACTCTGCCTGATCGGTAACGGCACGGTGGTTGACCCGTTCCGGCTGGTGGAAGAGATGGATATGCTGCTTGATGCCGGTATTCCCGTTGCTGAGCGCCTGAAAATCTCTGACCGTTGTCAGCTGATTCTGCCATACCATCGTACCCTTGATGCGGCGCGTGAAGCAGCCAAAGGTGAAGGCAAGATCGGCACAACAGGCAAAGGCATTGGCCCCTGTTATGAAGATAAAACTGCCCGTCGCGGTATCCGTCTGGTTGATCTGACCTCCCCGGATCTGGGTGCACGTATCGATGCCAATCTTGAGTATGTCAATTTCATGCTTACCCAGTACCTTAACGCTGCACCTGTGAATCGCGCCGATGTTGATGAAGCGCTGGAGCTGGCCAGGGCCCGTCTGCTGCCGCTGGCTGCTGATGTGCCACTGATCCTGCAGAAGCGTATTAAAGCCGGCGATCAGATTCTTTATGAAGGTGCACAGGGTTCGATGCTGGATGTTGATCATGGCACCTATCCGTTTGTAACCTCATCGAACACTGTTGCCGGTGCTGCACTTGCCGGTCTCGGCGTTGGTCCTGGTCAGGTGGATGCAGTTCTCGGCATCTGCAAGGCCTACACCACCCGCGTTGGCGCAGGCCCGTTTCCGACTGAGCTGTATAACGCTGAAGGCATGTGCGATGCCAAAAATGCAGGCAAACATATGGCTGAAAAAGGCCATGAGTTCGGTGCTACCACCGGTCGCCCGCGTCGTACCGGCTGGTTTGATGGCCCTGTAGTTCAGCATGCGGTGCGCATCAATGGCGTGACCGGACTGGCGATCACCAAACTGGATGTGCTTGATGGCCTTGATGAGGTGAAACTCTGCACCGGTTATGAGCTGGATGGGGAGGTGCTGGAATCAATCCCTGCCTGCTGCTCTCAGCTGGATGCAGTCACACCGATCTATGAGACGCTTCCAGGCTGGTCTGAAAACACCTTCGGTGCCACCGCAATGGATCAGCTGCCGGCCAATGCTGTGGCGCTGCTCAGACGTATTGAAGCGGTATGTGACTGTCCGGTGACGATGCTCTCCACCGGCCCTGATCGCAATCACATTATTCATCTCTGAATATAACACTTTCTATCAATCGTGAATCTTTTGGGCCGCTTTAATAGCGGCCCAATTATTACTGAAGCTGTTGATTTTGATATCAATCTGTCTCTGTTTATCGCTGCAAATATAGTGGGTAGGGAAAACGCCATCACTCTCTTAAGAGTGGCATGGTCTGGCCAGTTGACCGGGCCTTACTCTTACTGCCTGCAATCAGGTGGTTATAAAATTTCCCATCTGCCATTGGCACTCAGGTAGGTGTGCACAACACTGGTTTCAGTTCTGGAGCCAACGGTGATTATCTGCCTGGACTCACGGTATTCACGACCACGGGCATCAAAGCCAACATATAACAGGGTGACTGAGCCTGAACTGCGTCCACTGCTCCAGTAATGGCTGTCGCCTACCTCAGCGGTTGTGGCAAGAACCAGTGCGTGCTCATGCATACGCTGCTGAGGCTCATCCAGATGCTGGATGATGGCCAGCGTCAGAGCTGTGAATGCGAGGAACCGGAAAGCATCATGATCGCTGTAGTAAAAGCCGAATCCGGGGTAGAGGTAACCGTAAGGGCGGTAGATGCGGGTTCCTCTGAAGAAGCGGCTGCGAGCTACAGGGTGGTAGTAGCGGGGTTTGACGATGATACGCGGATGCTCAACATGAATTGTGCGGCCACGCTCGATATGGCGGGGTGAAGCGCTGCTGTTGCGCCTTTCATAGGTGCGATGTTGTGAAGCAGCAGGCCTATGCTCGCGCTGCTCAAATCTTTCCACACGTTGTGCACTCTCTCTCTGAGTATACTGCGGGCGTGCTCTCTCCGCTCGCTGTGGCGCTTGCCTCTCCGCTCGCTGTGGCGCTTGCCTCTCTGCTCGCTGTGGACGCTCTCTTTCCGCTCGCTGTGGCGCTTGCCTCTCTGCTCGCTGCGGACGCTCTCTCTCCACACGCTGTGGTGCCTCTCTCTCTGCACGCTGGGGGCGCTGTTTCTCAACGCGGTGCTCACTTCGATCATTGGATACACTGTTGCCGCGTTCGGCTAATGCGCTACCAGGGGTGAAAACAGATGTGCCAGCCAGCAGTGTAAACAGGGTTAATAGTGTGATTTTTCGGTTCATCGCATACCTCCATAATCCAGGATTACTCTGGGAGTAAGGCTCGCGTGGTTTACGTAAATGTGCGCATCAGCTGTGTAAAAGGCATGTAAAGATTATTGGCCTGGCTTAGTTGTTATGGAGATTCCCGCAATCGAGCGAAGCGCACATGATAGCGCATTATATCCAGCGGCGGACGCGATCCTTGTAGTCCAGATAACTATCACCGAACTGTATCTCCAGCTCTTTTTCTTCCGGTTCAATCTGAAATTTGTTGATGTAGAGGATGAACAGCGCCACGGCAAACAGCCCTAATCTGGCACCAAGCCAGATGCTCAGTGCCGAGAGCATAAAAACCAAACCGAGATACATCGGGTTTCTGGTATATCTGTAGATGCCCGTTGAGACGATGGTTGATGTTTTGTGCGGGTAACGGGGATCAATCGTGGTTCTGGCCAATCTGAAGCTGATCAGTGCCCAGACGTCGATGACTCCGGCCATGCCAAGCAGGATGTAGGCGAGACTGTTTCTAAGCTCTGCATCAACATGATGCAGGGGCAGTGCAACACTCAAACCCCAGATCATTAATCCGCACAGCAGCGCCACAATCGGTGGCGGAATTTTAAGGTTAAGCTTTGTCATGGCCCGATCATGAAGCAAATCAGATAAAATCTATAGCAGGATCAGCGATCCTTGATGTAACTGTTCCAGATACGCACCACATAATAGATCGGTGCGTGATCATTGAGATAGTCGCCGGGGATGGTATCCGGGTCGCCGTGGCTCCAGCTGTTGAAGAGGTCGCCGAGATGACCGATGTGCCCGGTAATGCGGCTTTTCATCTGTAACCAGCAGTTAGGGTTGTCGTGGATATGGCCTGTATCATCGATATATTTTAACTGGCCAATATGCCGGTAGCTGATAGCGGGAGGTACCATGGTTACGATGTCGTTATTATTCACAAAGCGATAGGTGGCCGTTGTGTAGCTATCGGCGAAGTCGTGGTTGCCTACACGTGGAGAGCCGAAGGTGTAGAGCCCGTGCGCCTTGGGGGTGCGTTCAGCAGCCAGTGTGGCCAGCGCAGCTCCCAGACTGTGACCGGTAAACCAGAGCCTTAATCCGGGGTTTTCGGAACATATTGTGTTGAGGTGTTTGAGCATATTATGGCTATCGCAATCCGCGCTGTTCCAGACCAGATCCAGCGCCTTTTTAAAGCCGGTATGCACCAGACCCCGGCCATCATGCGCTGTCAGTGGCAGATTCAGATCGGTGAGAATATCCTGACTTTCACTCACTTCCGTGCCGCGAAAGCAGATGATGGCAAAGTTCTCATTATGCGCCACAAAGCTCTGGGTGCCGCTGTTTTCAAAGAAGTGACAATGGGCCAGTCCGGCAGCTTTCAGTTTCTCTGTCACAAACATCCGGTCGCGCACATAAACCAGCAGCGATGCTTCGGCCAGCCACCAGCTATTGACCGATTGATAACTGTTTGAGGTATAGCGGAAGGGGTGACTGTCGCAATCCCTGAAATAGTCATAGGTTGTGTTGGCTGCAAACAGTCCGTCAAAGGATAGGTCTGTTGGTAGTGGTTTTGGTACAAGAGCGTTCATCGCTTTCTCTCCCATGGAATTACATTTTCTATTATCATAGTTGTCATTTGAGAAAGTGCCAAACCGATCTTTTTTGCCCCGTCAGGTTAAGAGTTCACGTTTATCCTTGCCCGGATCGTGTTACAGTTTGGCTGCATGATGGTTTGGAGGATGAATGACTGAACAGGAAGGGCCGAGCAGAGAGATGCTCAGGGCACACAGACAGATTTTCTGGGATGCATGGCACAAGGCGCAGGCCGACCTGCCGATCAATGCGCTTGAGGTGCGTATCGCACGCGTAATCGAGATGCATCCTGAATATCACCACTTCTTTGATGATATGGATGATTTTCTCGACCGTGATTTCGAGGTCAATGATGGTATGAACCCTTATCTGCACCTCTCGCTGCATCTGGCTCTGGAGGAGCAGCTGGCAACCAAACAGCCTCCGCAAGCTGCCAATGCGATGGTGCATCTGCTGACCGTAAAAAAGATGGATCGGCACGATGCGCTGCACAAGCTGTTGGAGATTCTGGCGGAAACGGTTTACTACGCGCAGCGTGCAGGGCAAGAGCCGGATGTGGAAGCCTATGCCCGGCGTATGAAGGAGTTGGCATGTTGATCAGGGAGACCAGTCCACTCCTCTGCTCGTTGCTTTGCAAACAGATAAACAGGGGCGCCATTTATCTGTTTGTGCACCCGTCCGTGGGTGCGGTAATATCTCCCAAAGGAGATATGACTAATGTTTAGAAATCTACTTGTCTCAATCGTTTTTTTCATTGGCCCTGCGCTGCTGATGTTTATTGCGCGCAATATGGTGTTGATCGGCATGGCATGGCTGAAGCATCGCCACAAAAAAGAGCTTGAGCAGAAGATCATCGATATCACACCGATTCATAACCACAGGCATCCGAACTGGTTTGTGATTATTGTTGTCATTATCAGTATGATTTGTGCCGTTACGGTATTTATGGAGCTGCAACATAGCGATGATGTTGTGCCACAGGAGTATGTACCGGCCTACACCGACGATGCAGGTAATATCATTCCGGGCCACTGGCAACCCAAAGCGCCGGCAACGGATTGACCGACCATTCATTGAAGCAGCCGTCTCTCTTTGATCAAGCCCTGCAGATCGGTGAAATCGCAGCGGCTGATGTGGTGGTTGCTCTGCAGCATGGGGCACTGCTGATTACAGCCAGTTCAGGTCACACCCTCGACTGGAAACGCCGCATTACCACAGCCTCAACATTGCCAGTCAGTCAGACACCGCGTGTAAGTAGCTGGCAGGCGTGGATATCCGCTCTGGCCGAGGACGATCTCTCACTGCCTGTAGCGCTGAACCGCATGCAGGAGATGCAGCTCTGGGAGCAGGTAATTCGAGCCGACCTCTCAGAGGGTTCCCAGTCTCTCTCATCCATACGCGGTCTTGCCCGTCATGCCTGCGAGGCATGGGCAATCATGCAGCACTACCGGATTCCTCTTTCAGAGCTGAGTTATGGTGGTGAAGAGGCGGAGGCACTGCTGCGCTGGGTGAAACAGATACAAGAATTATTGCAGAAGGGTGATCTGAAAGGACGTATTCTGGCTGCTGATCAGGCAGAACTGCTGCTGCCTGATATCGATCAACGCATTGACGTAAGCAGCATCATCTTCGACGGCTTTGAGAGCTTCACACCCCAGCAACAGGCGATCATGCAGGCGCTTGTCCACTCCGGTGTGCGACTACAGATTGTGGCACCGCCGCAGCCTGATGATCTGCTCCCTCCAGCCGTGATCGCCTGCCCGGACGAGCTTGCAGAGCTGGACCATATCAGTCGCCGTGTTAGCGATATCCTCAAGCAATCACCACAGGCGCGCATTGCGCTGCTCACCAGTGATGCCATCAGTGATCTGTTAGCACTGAAACGTAAACTCACACAAACCCTGATTCCCGCTAGCCTTGATAATCCGGCAACTGCTGTGCAGGCGGTAACCATGCCGGGTGAGCGGTTGAGCGATACTGCGATGATCAGCCAGCTGCTGTTCGTGCTGGGGCTGGCTGGTGCGGAGAGCATCAGCTTCACTGATTTCTCGCGGCTGCTTTTTTTGCCCTGGCTTAAAGGTTATGAGTCCGAGCGCCTGGCAAGGGCGGAGCTGGATCGACTGCTGCGTCAGAAGAATCGCCACCATATTTCATTAACCTCGCTGCTGGAGTCGCAACTGGTTGCTGATGTGCCGGAACTGAGTGCGGTGCTGAGCTCATTGATGCAGTGGAAAGCGTCTCGCCAGCGTGCGAGTGAGTGGGTGAAGCTGGTGCATAAACTGCTGCAGGAGTGCGGTTTTGTACCCTCCGGTTTTGCTGCGGAGTTGCGTAGTAATGATGAGATTCGCCTGATGAACAGTTTTCGCGATGCACTTGCCTCGCTGATCTGCCTTGATGCGGTCAGTGAGGCGATGAGCTGGTCGCGCTTTCTCTCCATACTGCGTTCAGCCTCTGCCGATGCAAAGGTTCGGGTTGAGGTGTGTCACCCGAATGTGATGGTGATGCCGCTGGAGCAGATTATCGGGTTAAGGTTTGATTATATCTTTGTGGCCGGGCTGGAGGAGCAGGCCTTTCCGATGCATGCACGTACGCTCTCACTGCTGCCGTTGCCGGTGCAGCAGAAGTATGCGATCAGCATGAGTCAGGCGACACTGGCATTTGATAGTTCGCGCTTTATCTGGCTGCAGCTGTTGGCTGCGGCTCCCCGGATCGAGATCAGTTATGTCTCACAAAGGGGAGAGCAGGAGAGCCGCCTTTCACCGTTTGCCCGGGATGCTGTCGAGCATATCTACGTACCAGCTACGGTCACTCCAACAGGCAGCCTGGAGCTGGAGTTTTATGAGGATGCACCGGCGCTGCCGTTGCTCGATCAGGAGCAGCGCGGCGGTGGAACGGCGCTGATCAAGGATCAGTCGGCCTGCCCGTTCAAGGCATTTGCCCGCCATCGACTGATGATCCGTGAGCTTGGCGATTCCACGCCCGGTATTGAGCCGAGTACCAAAGGTTCTCTGCTGCATCTGGCACTCGAATTTATCTGGAGACGGCTGCAGACGGCCGAACGGCTGCATGCACTGGATGAGAGTGGCTGTTCTGCCCTGATTGATGAGGCGATCGCCTCTGCCTGGCAGCTTAATCGAGCAGGTGTTCCAGCTGCACTGCGCGAGATTGAGGCGCGCCGTATGCATGCTGTGCTGCTTGAGTGGCTGGAGTTGGAGAGGTCGCGTCCGCCATTCCAGCTTCTCAGTATCGAGAAATCTTACCGTTTACTATTACCGGAGCAGGGGGAGAGGCAGTTCTCCGTCTCTATCAAGGCAGATCGGATCGACCGCGATGCGGATGGACGCAGGATCCTGATCGATTATAAAACCGGTGCCAGAGAGAGTGTGAGCAAGTGGATCGGTGAGCGCATTGAGGAGCCGCAACTGCCGCTCTATGCGATGGCTGCTGAACTGGGTGAAGAGGATGCGGTCAGTTATGCGCGGGTGCGCAGTGGTGAGATGGGTTTTGAAGGGTTGGCTGGTGAGGATGTCGGCATCAGAGGCATTATCCCGTGTGACGGCAAGCGCAACAGCCCGGATGATTGGGGCGCACTGCTGCTGTTCTGGCGGCAGAACCTTAATGCTTTGGCTGAGGAGTTTGCGCACGGGCGCTGCGATGTCTCTCCACGTGATGAACAGGCATGTCGCTACTGCGGGCTGGAGGCGGTGTGCAGGGTTGAGGAGAGTGGATCTGTTATGGATGCAGAGGTGAGTGGTGAGTGAGCAGGCGCGCTTAAAGGCGCGCGACCCGCAACGCTCATGGCTGGTACAGGCACCGGCAGGTTCAGGTAAAACCGAGCTGTTAACCCAGCGTATTCTGGCGCTTCTGGCGCTGGTCGATGAACCTGAGGAGATACTGGCCCTCACCTTTACCCGCAAGGCGGCTGCCGAGATGCGTAGCCGTGTGATTGAAGCGCTCTGTATGGAAAAACCGTCAAGTGCTCAGGCGCATAAGATGGAGACGTGGCAGCTGGCGCAGGCGGCTCTGAAACGCTCAGCTGAGCGCGGTTGGCATCTCAGTGAACATGCCGGTCGCCTCAGACTGATGACACTCGACTCTCTTACCCATTCACTGGCTTCCCGTTTGCCGCTGCTCTCGGGGCTTGGTGAGATGCCAAGGCCGGGGGACTATCTCTATCCTGCCTACCGACAGGCAGCTGAGGCGGCACTGAATCAGCAGCTGCGCACAGATAGTCAGGCGGCTGAACTGCTACTGCTGCATCTGGATCATCAGGCGGTAGTGCTGATCGATCTGATCGCCGATATGTTGGCCAAACGTGAGCAGTGGCTGGAGATTGTCATCGCCCATGCCCGTGATATGGATGGACTGCGGGTCATGCTGGAGTCTGCGCTTGGCGATATTATAGAGGAGCCGCTCAGCATATGTGCAGAGCTGATCCCCATCGGCATTCGCAACACCTTACCAGGACTACTCGCTTTTGCAGGAGAGCAGCGGGGTGAGCCGTTATTGCAGGGCTTAAAGCGCTGGCCGGATGCGGATATTGATCAGCTGGGGCTGTGGCAGTTGATTGCCGGTGAGTTGCTGACCAAGGATGGCTTCAGAAAAGCCGGCGGCATCAATGCCCGGCGGGGATTCCCGACCGGCAAGGAGCATGCCGGAGAGAAGCAGATGTTTCAGGAGATACTGTCGCAGCTGGCGGATATCCGAGGTTTGGAAGAGGCGATGCTGGCGCTACAGAAGCTGCCTGCCGAGCCGGGTTACTCCGAGCAGCAGTGGCAACTGATGCAGGCTCTCTTCTCTCTGCTGATACTCTCTGCCGGGCAGCTGCAGCAGCTCTTTGCCCAGAAGGGTGAGGCGGATTTCACCGAGATTGCTCTGCGCGCTCTCAAAGCGCTGGAGGGAGAGCAGGGGAGCCCGTCCGATCTGCTCTTAAAACTCGATTACCGCATCCACCATATACTTGTCGATGAGTTTCAGGATACCTCACTGTTACAGATGCGCCTGCTGCAAAATCTCACGGCTGGCTGGCAGGCCGGTGATGGCAAACATCGCACGCTGTTTATGGTGGGTGATCCGATGCAGTCGATCTACCGTTTCAGAAAGGCGGAGGTGGGGCTGTTTTTGCAGGCGGCAGCCAATCAGGCCAGCCTGCCCGTAGTTGAACCACTGCAGCTGGAACGCAACTTCCGCTCGGCTCCTGCCATCGTTGATTGGGTGAATCGGGCCTTCGCCGCAATCTTCCCTGAGCAGCAGGATACGGTGCGCGGTGCGGTTGCGCATGCGGCGGCCACGGCTGCACTTGATCATACCGGTTCAGTTCAATTGCATATTCAGCATCAGGGACGCGATGATCGGCAGGAGGCTGAGGCGGTTGTTGAACTGGTGCGCCGCGAACGGGAGCTGTTAAACGCTAACGGCGAGCCGCAATCGATCGCACTTCTGGCCCGCTCACGCAAACACCTGCATACCATCATGGCTGCACTGCAGGAGGCCGGTATTGCATTTCGCGCCACCAACCTGCTGCCGTTAAACAGACGTCCGGAGATACGCCTGTTGCGTGCGCTGGTGCGCGCACTGCTGCATCCGGCGGATCGTGAATCGTGGGCAGCGCTGCTGCGCTCTCACTATTGTGGTCTGACTACGGTCGATCTCTTCACACTGCTTGGTGGTAACGAGATGCCAGTCTGGCAGCTGATCCATGATCAGACGCTACTTGCACGCCTGCAGCCTGAGGCTGCAGAGAGGGTGGTTGCCCTGCGTTTGGCACTTGCCCCATGCATGGAGCAGGCCGGCCGGGTACCGGTGCGCCAGCTGCTGGAGAGCGGCTGGCATCGTCTGACCATGTTTGAGCTGCTTGATCAGAGCGGTGGCAGGAACGTTGAGGTGACACTGGATCTGATCAGCGCGCTTGATGAGGGGGGGCGGATCAATTTTACCCTTTTTGATGAACGGCTGGAGAAGCTCTACGCCGCACCGGACGCATCAGCAGAAGCGGCACAGGTGGAGCTGATGACCATGCATGGCGCTAAGGGGTTGCAGTGGGATGTGGTGATCCTGCCGGGGCTGGGTAAACGCGGAAACAGCAGTGATTCTCCGCTGCTGGCCTACAGCGATGTGCCTGTACATGGCGATGTGCATCCGCTGCTGGCGGTGCGTGCCGCCACTCGTGGTGGGGATGCACTCTTTTCACTGGTCAACGGGGTGGAGAAGTGCAAATACGATTATGAGCTGGCGCGTCTTCTTTATGTGGCCTGTACCCGGGCGCAGACCTTGCTGCATATGATGGGACACGTCTCTGAAACCAGTGGCAGTGCCACATCTGGATCGCTGCTGAATCTGCTGATTCCCGATGGTGTCGAGGTCGGCTGTTTCGGCGCCGATCTGGTGGATCTGGAGAGTCAGATTGAAACTGATGTCGATCAGCGTATCCCTTTACAACGCATCAGGCAGTTGCCGATGGCCAGGGTGATTGAACCACAGGTGGGAGAAGCCGAGGCGGAGTACCTCTGGGCAGGTCCTGAGGCGGCGCCGGTCGGTAATGCTGTGCATGCAGCACTGCAACGTATCGGTGAGTGTGGCGTGGAGCAGTGGGATACAGATCAGAAGCTGCAGGCGAAGATGCATATGCATCGATTGCTACTGGCTGAAGGACTCTCCGGCACCATGCTCGAGAAGGCAGAGCAACGTGTTGAGGCGGCTCTGGCGCGCACGCTGAACAGTGAAACCGGCTGCTGGATTCTCTCCGACAAACACAGTGATGGCCATTGTGAGTGGGCACTGAGTGTCGAAAACAACGGTTTTGTCTCACACCATGTGATTGATCGCAGTTTTATTGATGGTGACGGCGTACGCTGGATTATCGACTATAAAACCGCTGCGCATGAAGGTGCAGATCTGGAGCTTTTCCTCAACGAGGAGGCGCGACGCCACGGTCCACAGTTATCCCGCTACGCCTCAATCCTGCAAAGCATGGAGCCAACTCGAAAAATCAGAACAGCGCTCTATTTCCCTATGCTCGATGTTATGCACGAGGTGAGCGTAGAGGATTGAACATTGCAAACGCTACTTTTTACAGTGTTTGAGCATCCCTTTGACAAAGACGCGGGCCAGTAAGAACTCACCCATATACTTCAGAACCTTATTGATGCGGCGAATGATATAAGCCGGGCGCAGGTGATAGGTGAATGCGTTGTAGCGGTGAATGGCTGCTTTGGTGTGTGCCGCTTCATCACTGCTGACCTCAAGGGCTTTTACCTCAACCCTGCGAAAGAGCATATTGATATCGGGATGGGACTCATCGGTGAACTGGCTGACCAGTTCAAAACCACACTTTTTGGCCAGCGCAATCAGGGTTGCAGGGGTAAAGTTGTAGATGTGCGCATAGTGGAAGAGGCGATCATAGGTGGCGAACGGGCCGGCAATGTTCGGGCACTCGACATAGAAAAAACCATCTTCATTAAGCAGGCTGTGGATATGGTTCAGCGCACGGGTAGGGCTGGAGAAGTGCTCGATCACATGGATCAGCAGAATCACGTCATAGGTAGGTTCAGCAGGTAGATCGTAGAGGTTACGATTCTCTACCGATGCGTGCAGCTGTTCGCGGGTAAAGGCGTTGAAGTCCTTGTTCGGTTCAATGCCGCTGGCTTGAAAACCCTGCAGCTCAAATGATTTGACCGTGCAGCCGATACCGGCACCGATCTCAAATACCTTTGCCGATTTGTCCAGACGCGAGAAGAGCTGTTTAAGAATGCGATCACCATTCATCCAGGCACGCATAATACGCCGTTTGGAAGGGGTGCTCTCACCGTGATAATCACGGCGATACTGCTCAGCGTAGTATGCTGAGACCTCCTCTTCACTGGGCACTGGCATGTGCGCCACCAGGCCACAGCCTGTGCAGAGGCCGGTATGCAGCTCTTTGCCGTGGCGGTCGCGAGTGCCTATCTCTTCAAAGCTTGAGCCTTCGCAAAGGTCGCACTTATTTTCCGGAAGCTGTGTCTGATCACTATTCAAAATGGGGCCCCTAATCTGAATTCGGGCGAATGTTAATCTATTTCGCTGGCAATTTCATTGATCAGAAGCAAGGTTGAAACGGGGTGAAAACAGCGGCTGAATATTCCTCTCAGCCGAGCTTGTCTTCCTTAAAACGGAGCTGGATCGCTTTCAGGATAGGTTTGCTGGCAAAAAGCGCATCGACACAGTCGGGATCAAACATCCTGCCTTTGTTTTCCGCCATAAACTCCAGCGCTTTGCGGTTGGACCAGGCCTCTTTGTAGGGGCGTTTGCTGGTCAGAGCATCAAACACATCGGCCGTTGAGGTGATGCGAGCCTCAATGGGAATCGCTTCACCCTTAAGTCCTTCAGGATAACCGGAGCCATCGATGCATTCATGATGATAGAGCACGATATTTCTTAACATCTGCACATTATCAAGGCCATCGAGATCAAACTGATCAACCATCGTATCGATGATGCCCTTTCCAATATGGACATGGGTTTGCACTACCGATCTCTCATCATTACTAAGTTTACCGTTTTTAAGGATGATTTTGTCAGGTACGCCGACCTTGCCGACATCGTGCAGCGGACTGAACTGAAAGATATACTCAATCATCTCATCATTAAGGTCATGCTTTTCGGCAATCTCCAGTGCGATGACGCGGGCATAATGCGACATGCGGGAGAGGTGGGCACCTGTCTCCTCATCCTTGATGCGGCTGAACTCACGTGCTGTAGCAACGGCACCCTTCAATGTTTTCAGCGGCATGGTTTCGGCAATCAGCAAGGTAGAGATGAGATGGATAAATATTTTCAGCTGCTCAACCCTTTGGGGGGTGAAATAACTGACCTCTTTGGCATTCATAAACAGGATGCCGATCAGCGAGTCTTTACTGAATATCGGAAAGGTGAGGCTGGAGCGGTAACCGGCCGCCTTGATCAGCTTGGTATGGCGCCTGTCTGAAGATATGGCTGTGATATCATCAATGATGCGGATCTCTCTGGTCGCTACCATTTTTGATAGTGACTCAGAGTTGCTCAGTTTGCTTGAGTAGTACTGGATCGGGGTGGCATCGCGGGTGCTGTTGGTGAAGGTTTTCAGCATGTCGGTTTCTTTATCGTAGAGCACAACGGCAATACGGCAGAGTGCCGGGAATGTATCGTTTAAATTACGGTGAATCTGCTCAATCTGATTGCATAACAATGGTGGATCCCCCTCATGCTACTGCTCCCTCGGTTGGCATAGATTAAACATCTATCGGCTACTGTATCAATAACTTAAGCAGGAATAGTTCATGTTTTTCTCGCGTAAGAGGTGCTGTCAGCTGGTTACACTGTTTAATAATTGAAAATGATACATTCTTTGCCTGATTCCACAGGCGGCGCTAGTCTGCGCGACCGTTTGATCTCAATGGGATCGGATGACTTTTCGGAGGTGCAAAAGATGCTACCACGCACACATTGCGGAGATTTCACAGTAATGCATATCGGTCAGACTGTTCGTCTGAATGGCTGGACGCAGACCAATCGTGACCATGGCGGTGTGGTATTCCTTGACGTGCGTGACCGTTCCGGTCTGGTACAGGTGGTGGTGCACCCCGATACCCCTGAGATGCACAAGCTTGCACACGCTATGCGTCAGCAGGATGTGATCGAAGTGGTGGGTGAGGTGATTGCCCGCAGTGAAGGCACTGTCAATGCCAATATTCCAACCGGCGAGATCGAGGTGAAAGCGATCGATATCGTGGTGTTGAATGGCTCAGAGACACCGCCATTCATGATTGATGATGATTGTGATACCTCCGAGCAGGTCAGGCTTGAATACCGCTATCTCGATCTTCGTCGCCCGAAGATGCAGCGTTTTATGGAGCTGCGTCACCGTGTTACGCATGCGGCGCGCAACTATCTCGACAGCCAGAAGTTCCTTGAGATTGAAACCCCGATCCTGAATAAATCAACACCTGAAGGCGCACGCGATTATCTTGTGCCTTCAAGGGTTTACCCCGGCTCCTTTTATGCACTGCCGCAAAGCCCGCAGATCTTTAAACAGCTGCTGATGGTGGCCGGTATGGATCGCTACTACCAGATTGCCCGCTGCTTCCGTGATGAGGATCTGCGAGCTGATCGCCAGCCTGAATTTACGCAGGTCGATATTGAACTCTCCTTTGCTGATCAGGATGAGGTGATGGCCGTGGCTGAAGGGCTGTTGCGCTCGATGTTTGATGCCGGTGTTGGTATTCGCTTGCCGGAAGAGTTTCCACGTATCACTTATGATGAAGCAATGGATCGATTTGGTCTGGATCGTCCCGATATCCGTTTTGGACTGGAACATGTTAATGTCACCGAACTGATGAAGAAGGTCGATTTCAAAGTGTTCCGTGATCCGGCTGATAATGGTGGTCTGATTAAAGTGATGCGCGTGCCTGATGGTGCGGCAAAACTTTCGCGTAAACAGATTGATGATTATACCAAGTTTGTATCGATCTACGGTGCCAGAGGTCTGGCCTGGATCAAAGTGAATGATAAATCCGATCTGCCGGCTGGTCTGCAGTCTCCGATTGTGAAGTTCCTGCCTGAAGATGTGCTGGCTGAGTTGTTGGAAGCCAGTGAAGCTGAGAATGGCGATCTGCTCTTCTTCGGTGCCGGTGACACTCAGGTTGTGAATGATGCACTGGGCCATCTGCGTGTGAAGATGGGCCATGATCTCGATCTGATTGCCGAGAATGATCACCGCTTTGTCTGGGTGGTCGACTTCCCGATGTTTGCCTGGAATGCCGATGAGAAACGTCCTGAAGCGCTGCATCACCCGTTTACCGCACCACGCGAAGATGAGCTGCACAAGCTGGAGAGCGATCCGCTGAATATCTGTTCACAGGCTTATGATCTGGTCTGGAACGGTACCGAGATCGGTGGTGGTTCGATCCGTATTCATAAACCGGAAGTGCAGGCACGGGTTTTCAAAACACTCTGTATCTCCGATGAAGAGGCAGACGAGAAGTTCGGCTTCCTGCTCAAGGCTCTGAAATATGGTGCACCACCACACGGTGGTCTGGCATTCGGTCTGGATCGCGTGCTGGCACTGATGGCCGGAGTGGACTCAATCCGTGATGTGATCGCATTTCCGAAGACGCAGAAGGCGGCTGATCCGATGTCTGATGCACCGAGTGAGGTTGCCGATGCGCAGTGGAAAGAGCTGGGTCTGCGTAAACGCCCAACCATCAAAGAGAGCTGATCCAAACATTCAAATAATCGTTCAATCATCAAAAGGCCGCGTAACTTACGCGGCCTTTTTTATGCTGTCGCGTTGCGTATCCGACAGCAGCTTCATCGGCCTGATCAATATGAATGATATCAATCTCTTACAGCGGCCAGTGCATTGACATCGCAATGAAATAGGCTGATTATGCATGTTATGAAACGCGGTCTGTTTGTTCTGATGATATTGCTCTCTGCCTGTGCGGCGAAACCGCCGGTGCAGGAGATGTCCAATGCGCGTTCTGCAATCAAGGCGGCACAGGATCTTCCCGGTAGCAGCCAGAAATCAGAGGTTTATCTGAAATCTGCTGAAACGGCGATGGAAGAGGCTGCTGAAGCGATCCGTCTTGAACACTACGAAACAGCACGTGGTAAAGCGCTTGAAGCCAAGCGCAATGCACAGGCCGCTGCACGCATCAAACAGTCCACTAAACAGTAACAATTCGTTTCTACCGAGTGAGGTAAGTCATGGCCTTTGATAAAATCAGTGTGCCGGAAAACGGCGAAAAAATATCTATGGGAGCTGACGGCATTTTGAGTGTGCCGGATCAGCCGATTGTCACCTTTATTGAGGGTGATGGCACCGGTCGTGATATCTGGCGGGCATCACAACGTGTTCTGGATGCGGCCGTTGCAAAGGCATATGCAGGCACGCGCAAGATCGCCTGGATGGAGGTGTTTGCCGGAGAGAAGGCCTGGCATATGTACGGCCAGTCCGATGAGGCATGGCTGCCGCAGGAGACGCTGGATGCGTTCACTGAGTACCTGATTGGTATCAAAGGGCCTTTGACCACACCTGTCGGTGGCGGTATCAGCTCACTGAATGTGGCGCTGCGTCAGAAGCTTGATCTCTATACCTGCCTGCGCCCTGTAAAGTATTTTGAAGGTGTGCCTTCACCTGTAAAACGCCCTGAAGATGTTGACATGGTGATCTTCCGTGAAAACTCTGAGGATATCTATGCAGGTATCGAGTGGGCGGCCGGCTCTGATGAGGTGAAGAAGCTGCTCACCTTCCTGCACAATGAGATGGGTGTGAGCAAAATCCGTTTTCCTGAAAGTAGCGGTATCGGTGTGAAACCGGTGTCACAGGAGGGTACAGCTCGTCTGGTGCGTGCGGCTATCCGGTATGCCATTGATAACGGGCGTGATTCGGTGACGCTGGTGCATAAAGGCAACATCATGAAATTTACTGAAGGAGCCTTCCGTAACTGGGGATATGCTGTAGCCAAAGAGGAGTTCGGCGCGGTTGAGATTGATGGCGGCCCTTGGTGCCAGTTACCAAATGGCATCATCATCAAGGATGCTATTGCTGATATTGCACTGCAGCAGGTGCTGACCCGTGCCACCGAGTTTGATGTGATCGCTACGCTTAATCTTAATGGTGACTATCTCTCTGATGCACTGGCGGCACAGGTGGGTGGCATCGGTATCGCACCGGGTGCAAATATCAACTACACAACTGGCCATGCCATCTTTGAGGCAACCCACGGTACCGCCCCTAAATATGCCGACAAGGATATGGTCAACCCCTCATCAGTGCTGCTATCCGGTGAGATGATGTTACGCTACATGGGGTGGGCAGAAGCCGCTGACCTGATTCTCGATGGTATCAACGGTGCAATCGCGGCTAAAACCGTGACCTATGATTTCCATCGTCAGATGGAGGGGGCAACAAAACTCTCCACCTCCGCATTCGGTGATGCCGTGATCTCTCATATGGGACGTGGTGCAGAAACGGCTAATCCAGAGGACCAGTACGATGAACTGGCCGAGCGCTTTAAAGAGCTGTTTGAGGCGGGGGCTGAGAAGAGTAGTGAGTACGCCCAGATTGCTATGGAGAAGGCACGTAAGCAGCTGACCGCAGCTGGTGCATTCAGCGAAGAGCAGGGTAAAAATCTCAAGCAGTTTCTCGAACGTGATTTTGCTCAGGTGGCTGATGTGATGCGAAGTGAGGCGAAAGAGAAGCTCAATCCATCGCGTGTTGGTGCAGGCGCTCTGGCGTCACTGTCGGCTTTGCTGAATATGGCAGGCAGTGCACTCTCATCTATTGCCGAGCGCACCCAGAAGGCGATCAGTTGCCGCTCCGGTGAGATTACCAGTGCCGGTACATTAACCTGCCGTGCCTGCGGTAATGAGCTGCACTTCAAGAAGACCGGGCGTGTGCCGCCATGTCCGAAATGTCATGCGACCGAGTTTACCAAGAGCTATTGAGTTCTTTCTGTTCACCACGAAGTTCACGAAGTAGACAGAGAAAAGATGGTATAAAAACAGAGAAGGCCGGATCAACGATCCGGCCTTCTCTCTTATCAGATAAAACTTAGTGGTGAATGATCAGAAGCGGAAGAATGCACCTGCATAGGGGCCGCTGAAGGTGGTGTTGACGTACATACTGTTGGTGTCGATCTTCAGCTTCAGCTGGCGATAGCCTGCATAGATGCCGAGCGTTGGTAGTGGCGAAAATTCGATCTGGGCATCGGCATCAAGGATGCTGTTACCCGAATAACCGAGATAGCCGACGCGGCCGGTAACACCGATAAAATCAGCCAGCGCAACACGGGCACGTAGTCCCACGGTAGGAATGGGAACAGTCGCACTCTTGTTGGATGTGGCACCGGCACTGGTGATTGAGGTTTTTGCTGTGATGGTTTTTACAGCCGTCTCAATGCCCAGCTGAAAACGGGAGGGCAGATCATCCATGTTAACGATGTAATAGGTATAACCGAAGTCGAGCATGTCGGCTTTGAAATCACTGCTGACGGTGGTTCCTGCTGTATAGGTTGTGCCACCATAGGTGATGTTGCGATTAAGCACGCTGCTGCCGCTAAAGGTCATCGGAACGAATGCTGCTGAGATGGCTGCATCGCCCAGGTTCACTATGATCTCACCGGTGGGCTGCTGACTATTTTTCAGTGCCAGGTCGGTTTCCATATCAACGCGGGTACCGACATTGTTAACCGTTGAGGCAAACTGGCCGGATGGGGATAGCATCATATAGCCGACCTTTACTGCAATGGTCTCATCTGCACAGGCAAGGCCTGCAAAGCCAAACATCATGGCTGAGAGAGCAGCCGATATCTTCAGTTTCATAATAAAACACTCCAATCAAGAGATATGAATTTTTGTACGTAAATCCCAGACAAGCAATACTTCAGTGGCCGGTCAGCAAGAGATGTGATCTGCTTCACGATGGAGCTTTGGATAAGCCCCTTTATCTCAGGATTCCAGCTTCTAAGCGTTAGCCATAAAAGGATGTGACGGCTACAATCCTGCCATGTTTTTAGGGGTTGATACAGGTGGCACCTTCACCGATTTTGTTCTGTTTGACCGCTCGGGTCTGCGTTTCCATAAGGAGCTGTCCACACCGGATGATCCATCACGGGCTATTGAGCAGGGGATTGCCGCGCTAGGGTTAGATGCTGCTGAGCTACACCTGATTCATGGCTCAACGGTAGCCACCAATGCGATCCTTGAACGCAAGGGGGTCAAAACCCTGTTGATCACCAATCGGGGGCTGGAGGATCTCCTCACCATAGGCAGACAGACACGAACTGAACTCTATGCGTTGACACCTGCATCGCGTATGCCATGGCTATCGCGATGTGACACGCTTGGCTTATCAGGCCATCTGAATTGTGAGGGGTTGGAGATCGAAGCGGTTCAACCACAGGAGCTTGCAGGGCTTGCGGATCTTATTAAACAGGGCGACTACAGGTCGGTTGCTGTCTGCCAGCTCTTCTCATTTCTCAATGCCAGTCATGAGCAGCAGATCGCTGCTGTTTTGCCGGATGATCTGTATGTATCCCTCTCGCATCAGGTGCTTTCAGAGTACAGAGAGTATGAGCGGAGTGCGACTACATTCCTAAACGCCTATGTCGGGCCACTGGTGCAGCGTTACCTCAGGCGCATCAGAGACACACTGCGGCCAAAACATCTGTTTGTGATGCACTCAGCCGGTGGCGTTATGGATGCTGAAGCTGCCGGTGCACAGGCGGTGAAACTGGCGCTCTCAGGTCCTGCAGGTGGTCTGGTGGCTGCAGAAGCGGTTGGCAGAGAGCTTGGCGAGCCTAACCTTCTTACCTTTGATATGGGTGGCACCAGCACTGATGTGGCGCTGATTCAGGGGAAAGCTGCGAAAACAACCGCATCTTCTATTGCCGGTATGCCGATTGCACTACCGATGCTGGATATTCACACCATTGGCGCAGGAGGTGGTTCACTGGCCTGGATCGATGTGGCGGGCCTGCCACAGGTTGGGCCTGAGTCGGCCGGAGCAAGGCCCGGCCCTGTCTGTTACGGAGCAGGTGGAGTGACACCGGCTGTGACGGATGCCAATCTGGTGCTTGGTCGTATTCCCTCGGATGCGCTGCTGGCAGGTTGTATGCCGCTTGATCGTGCAGCTGCTGTGGCTGCTTTTGAACAGTACGGAAAACAGCTGGGTCTCAGTGCTGAAGAGGCCGCCGATGCGGTGGTTGAAATTGCCGAAGAGCATATGGCCGGAGCCCTGCGCGTGGTATCTGTTGAGCGCGGGCACAACCCGGATGATTTTTCACTACTCTGTTTTGGAGGTGCCGGTGGTCTGCATGCCTGTTCGCTGGCCGAAAAACTGGGCATGCACCGGGTCATTGTGCCTCTGGCCAGTGGTGCCTTTTCTGCACTGGGTATGCTGGCCGGGCGTCAGCAGAGTGATTACTCAAGAAGCAGGCGCATTGCTGTGGGTGATGGCGATGCGATGGCACAGCTATCAGCCATATTTAGTGAGCTGGAGCAGGAGGCTGCAGATGGCATGGCAGGCTTGAATCTCTCCAGTGAACGTGCTGTTGATATGCGCTATATGGGGCAGGGGTTCCATCTTAC
This sequence comes from Mariprofundus sp. KV, assembly GCF_013387475.1. GTDB lineage: Bacteria > Pseudomonadota > Zetaproteobacteria > Mariprofundales > Mariprofundaceae > Mariprofundus. Next base: position 129,751 of record NZ_VWNB01000003.1, read on the forward strand.
GATTCCGTTTGAATCGAAGATTGCCTCGATGGTAAAGGCGTTTGAGGCTGAGCACCTGCGCTCATATGGCCATATTCTTGAGCGTCCGATTGAGATGATGACAGTGCGATTAACCGCATTTGTTGAACGACCGGCGCTGAGCTTTCCGCAGTTGCCAGCCTGTGATGAGCCTGTTGCGCCCTCGGCGTTCTCACCGGTCTACGGAGCCGGTGAGGTGGGGCATCTGCAACGCTCTGAACTCAGACCGGGCTGTATTTCACATGGCCCGCTTCTGATTGTAGAGGAGACCTCAACGTTGTGGTTGCCTCAGGGGTGGAGTATGCAGCTCTCTGTTCAGGGGCATCTGCTGTTGGAGAGAAACAGTGAATGTTAATGCGGTAGAGATCAGCCTCTTCGCACACCGGCTTGCCGCGATCTGTGAGGAGATGGGGGCGGTGCTTAAGCGCAGTGCGATCTCGCCTAATATACGTGATCGCGAGGACTTCTCCTGTGCTCTGTTTGATGAGAAAGGGGAGTTAATAGCCCAGGCAGCACACATTCCTGTTCATCTGGGTTCAATGGCATTTGCTATGGTTGATGTCATTCCTCTTTTTCAGTGGCAAGCCGGGGATGTGGTGGTGTTTAATGACCCCTATCTTGGCGGTACCCATCTTCCCGACATTACCGTTGTCACACCGCTGTTTATAGCCGGTGAACTTGTCGCATTCTCTGCAGCACGTGCCCACCACGCAGATATCGGCGGCAGGTCACCAGGTTCGATGGGGGTAGAGACCCGGCTGCAGGATGAAGGCTTGATTATCTCTCCCCGCTACTGGTTTGAAGCGGGGGTCGAAAACCCTGAGTTGCTACGCCTGTTTTATGAGCAGGTTAGAGCGCCTGCCGAACGTATGGGAGATCTCGCTGCACAGAAGGCAGCCGCTTTGGTGGCTGTTGCTCGCCTGAACGCGTTTCAGCCCGATAAGTTGAGAGAGATGTTTGCAGCACTTATTGCGGTATCCGAAGGTTATGGGCGTAGTGCCGTGGCTTCTATTCCGGATGGCAATTACAGCTTTGAAGACAGTCTGGAGGATGATGGCTGCGGCTCATCCGCGCTGACCATTCGGATCACTGTATCGATCAGAGGTGAAGCTGCTATTGTCGATTTTAACGGCACGGCGATGCAGGCCAGAGGGCCGGTCAACTGCCCGCTGGCCGTCACTGCAGCAAGTATCTTTTATGTCTTCCGCTGCCTGATGCCTGAGCATACACCGCAGACTGCAGCACTGTTTCATCCCATCACAATTCGTGCGCCAAAAGGGTCTCTGGTCAATGCCGAGAGAGGCGCACCGGTGGCTGCCGGTAATGTGGAGACAAGCCAGCGCATTGTTGATGTACTGCTGGGGGCTTTGGCCAAAGCGATTCCTGATCGTATCCCTGCCGCAGCGCAGGGCACGATGAACAACGTGATTTTCGGTGGCCAAAGCAGTGGTGAGGAGTGGGTCTATTACGAAACGCTGGCCGGAGGCATGGGCGCCTTTGCTGGAGGTGATGGGCTCTCGGCAGTTCAGTGCCATATGACCAATACCAAAAACTCATCGATTGAGGTGCTGGAGATGCACTATCCACTGCGCATCTCCGCCTACGCCGTGCGTGAAGGTTCCGGGGGAGCGGGGGCTTTTCGCGGTGGTGATGGTCTGGTGCGCGAATGGTGTGTGCTTGAGGATTGTCAGCTCTCTCTGCTGACTGAACGAAGGCGCTCCCGTCCCTATGGGCTGGCCGGTGGTGAAGCGGGCAGCTCTGGTGTGAACAGTTTGTGGCGAAATGGTCAGTGGCGAAGTTTACCTGCCAAGGGCAGCTTTGCGCTTAAACGCGGTGATCGTATACGCATTGAGACGCCGGGCGGTGGCGGATTTGGAGAGAAGAAGGGTGATAGATGAAAATTCTCGGTATTGAGACATCGTGTGACGAGACTGCGGTAGCCATTTATGACGGTGACCCAGCCACCGGCAGAGGTGAGCTTCTGGCTGAGCAGGTGGCCTCACAGATTGAGACGCATGCGCGTTTTGGTGGTGTGGTGCCGGAGGTGGCATCACGCGAACATCTTGTTGCGCTGCCAGCGATGGTGACCTCAATACTGGCTGAGACTGAATTGAGCTGGAATCAGATTGACCATATCGCCGTCACCTCTGGCCCCGGCCTGATGGGGGCACTTCTGGTTGGCACCTCCTATGCCAGAGCTGCAGGACTGGTGCACAATATTCCTGTTGCACCTGTTCACCATATGGAGGGGCATCTGCTGGCACCGGGATTGGCCGGGCTGTTGCCCGAGTTTCCGTTTATTACGCTGCTTGTCTCCGGTGGTCATACGCAACTGGTGCGGGTAGACCGCATCGGCTCTTACCGTGTGATTGGTCAGACTCTGGATGATGCTGCGGGTGAGTGTTTCGATAAATCAGCACGGCTGATGGGGCTTCCCTATCCGGGAGGACCGGAGATCGCCATGCTGGCCAAGGGAGGGGACGCCAAACGCTTTAAGCTGCCGCGCCCGATGCTCAATAAAGATAATCTCGATTTCAGCTTTTCCGGGTTGAAGACAGCCGTGATGTATGCTGTGAAAAATGCCGGTGGTATCGACGCATTTGATCAACAGATGATGAAAGATATGGCCGCTGCCATTGAAGCCTCGGTCAGTGAGGTGCTGGTCAAAAAGAGTATCCGCGCCTGTATTAGAGAGGATGCGCCAAGACTTGTGATTGCCGGTGGCGTAGCAGCTAATCATACACTCAGGCATACACTGTTTAATCTGGCAGAAAAAAAAGGGGTAGAGGTACATCTCCCGCACCCCAAACACTGTACCGATAACGCCGCCATGATCGCCTATGCCGGTTTTCAGCATCTCTGTGCCGGTATCAGCGCTCCTGATGAGTGGGATGCCACACCGCGCTGGCCTTTGACTGCCTAGAGCTGAAAAGCTTCAGGGGTCTTGCCTCGGCATACATCTGCATAGGCTTTTCTGTTTGGTTCATCTGTTATCCAGTTCTGTCGTCTGATAAACATGCCTGTTTTGCATGCCTCAACCAGCTTATCATCGACAATGTAGGCATAGAAGAGCTCCCTGTAGAGGCGTGGTCGCTCATGCAGTGAGAGCGCTCTGAGAATAAGCGGGCGCATCTCGGCAATCTGTCTCTGTTTGCCTGGCAGGTGAACCATTTCCGCAATTGAGAACTCTACAATATAGGGGAAGAGTTGATCGTTATTGGCCAGTACAGATGCAATCGCACCTTTCTGTGGAGCTTTGTAGTCCATATGTACCCATTGGCCAAATTTATGCCACGCCGCTGTTGTCTGGATTGCTCCTGATACAAGGAAAGCAAAGACAATGAAGGTTACTGCCAGAAACCACGTTTTTTTGATCTGAAAAGAGTGCGTTTGTATGAGCGGTTTAGAGACTATACCGAGCATCAGTGCGAATAAAGTAAGGGGGAAGGGTTCTGTTAAGGATATGTTGAAGTGCCCTTGAATCCATAGCACAACAACTGATGCAAGAGCAGGCCAGCGTAGCGCATCGAGTTTGAAACGGTATAACCAGAGTAGGCGAAGTATAAACAGGGATAGTGCCACCCAGAGCAGAAAGCCTGCAATGCCGTATTCAGCCATCAGGTGCAGCAGAATATGATGTGCACTTGCTGTATCACCTATTCCATGGGCATCAGGTGTGCTCTCCAGCGCTTTTGACTGGGCTGTAAGATAGTGCGCCTTAAACTGAGATGGGCCGACTCCTAGCATTGGCGATGATTTCCACACCTCCCATGCACTTCTCCACAGCGTCACTCTCTCTGCAAGACCATCTTCTGCACTTTTCTCAAATTGATGCTGAATACCACCAATTTGTGGTTGATTAAATTGAGCCAGTGCATCTCCTGCACTCCAGGCAATGAATCCCGCGATTAGGATAGCTACAGTCTTCTTAAAACACTTCCTTCTAAGCAATTCAAACATGACCCATGCTAAAAGGAACATCTGTGCAAGCCATGCACCACGGGCCATTGAGCTGAAGATAAATATCCAGAAAAAGAGGATGATCAGCAACCATCCCCATTGAGATCGGCTGGAGCAATTCAGCCAGAACCAGACAGCGATAGACCATGCGCAAACAATAACGATGGCCAGCACATTACCATTGGCGAACGGGCCATTCATCTTGTTTTGAATGGCATCTGTTGTCAGAGCCCAGCCATAAAAATGTAACGCTTCACTGCCATTTAAACCAACCCACACATAGAGCGCGAGAGATATGATGATGGCAACTGATACCATGAAGGTTTTATACACTGTTTTAAGTTCATGATGGGGTAGCAGGCTTGCATACAAATAGATCGCTGCCAGGGCGAAGCTGAACAGAAGCAGATCAGAGCCGATTAGAAATGGGGTGGAGAGCAGGAAAAAAAAGATGGCAACCAACGGCGCAGGGAGATCGTACTTTTTTTCAGCCAATAAAAACAGGATTAAACCTGCGAGTGAAATGGCCGGAACACTGTACGGTGGTACAACGTTCGGATTGATCAGGTAGGGCGCAAAAAGCGGTGATAAAAAAAGTGCAAAAAGGGATATGCGAGTTGTGAACCTGGTGTTCTGTATCATTAGCTCAATGGCAGGGTCGGTTAATATTTTGCCCACGAAGCGAGATCATTTGCAGCCGTGGCGGCCGGGATATCTGCAGATACCAGTGTGCCGGTTTTATCCGTCTTTTTAAATTCAGAATAGTCGTTCTCAATAGCAAGAATCTGGTCGCCGCCTGGATGATAGGCCCCGAAATTGGCATATTGTCTGGTTCCATCAACATTCACTACGATCTGCACAGCCGGAGTCAGTGATCTGATTTCAAACAGTTCAGTTGAGCCGTTGTTCAGCGTGACGTTTTTTGAGATGACACCATTTGCATCTTTATCGGAGGGGACGACTGCAACATACTCCTGATGGTCTGAATAAAAGCTGTGTTCAAACAGGGAGAGGTTGCGAATATCACTGGCTGCAGAGGCGTAATAACTTTTGACGCGATAACTTTGATAGGAGGGGATGGCAACAGCTAAAAGTATGCCAACAATTGCCACTGCGATCATCAGCTCAATCAGGGTAAAACCTTTCTCATTCACAATGCTGACTCCTTTAGCTCTCTTATACGTCGTTGGATCTGGCCATGGTAAGCTGCAGGCATCGTGGTAAGCAAGTAGTGTAAAAAGCTGATGCTTGCCTCCACCCCCTGCTGTTGAGTAAGCATGCGGCTTGCCAAACCTATGGCTACTGGAGGCACACCCGGACGTTTGGTGGCCATTTCCATGAAATAGAAGGCCTGCTCACTGTCTTTCAGGCTATCATAGGCAATAAAACCGGCCAGAAACGGAAGTTCCCAGTCCCAGCTTCGGGCTTCTGCTCCTTTTGCCAATATTGCAATTGCATCCTGTGCACCGTGCTCTGAGTAGGCCAGCAGGCCGCTTGAAAGGCGATAGGTGTCCATAAACAGAGGGTCGATATCACTGGTGCGTTGAAGATATGACGCCAGCTGCTGCCAGGCATGCTGTTTTTCAGACTCCGGTAGTTTGTAGATGATCTGATCATAGATTGTGAATACAGCCAGGATATTATAATCGGCGACCATGCCGACAAACGGGCCAGCAACAATCTGTTGTGCCACACTTGGCAGAGGTCCGCTTTGGACAACCGTAGATAATATGGCACTGCTATCACTGACCAGCATGCGACTTGCCCCATAGGAGATCGTTGCAAGCAGAAGCAGAGACCAAAGCATCCGTTGCATCAAAGATCTCGGCGCGAGAATATGATGAGTGCCAGTACAAACATCATCAAGGCATAGCTGAAATGCTCTGTGAAGTGCAGGAGAATATCTGTGCTGTTGATGTTGACGCCATGTGCTAAAGCTACGGCGATATCACCCCCGTTGAGTTGAGGGAAGATATAACCAATGCTATTGGTCAGTGATGAAATCAGTGGTGGAACATGTTGCATCACCTCCTGATTCTGCAGGGCATGGATAATGGGAGGCAGTGTCCAGCTAAGAAAGATGGCAGCGATAGAGAAGACCAGCATCTCTGCCAAACCGGTAGCCCAGACGCAGATCATGATCACCATGGCCAGCAGGCTGATGTGCTGAACGAAGCTTAATATAGCCAGCGTGAAACCCTGCCCCTGAGTGATGCCGTGGCGGTAGATCTCGGTCGTTTCGGCAAGAGTCAGGGCAATCAGTAGCTCTCCTGCAATCATGGTAACGACCATCAACATCAGCATACAGAAGGTGAGGCCTGCGAAACGACCAGTGAGGTAAGCATGTCTGGATACCGGAGGCATGAGAAACTGATAACAGCTCTTCTGGCCGATATCTCTGCCCATCAATGTTACGGCAACAAACAGGATATAGCTGGTGATCAGCAGGCGTGTTGCGGCAGCAAACACATCGATTCTTACTTTGCCAATATCGAATATAAAAATATTGGAGAAAACCAGTGCAATAATCGGGGTAACTAGGATCGCCACAGCAAAAAACTGAAAGATGCGCATGCGGATGATCTCTAAAATTGTGATGCGGGTGATTTCAATGGTCGTAGTCATGGGTGGCTCAGTTTTTCCAGTTGATCTTCAACAAAGGAGATCTCATCCATGGAGTGCTCCTGAATAGCCATGTCTCTCTTAAGCTTGCCGTTAGAGAGGATGAGAATGCGATCACAAAGCCTGACCAGATCAGGTACGATATGGCTGCAGACAAAGATGCCGGCACCCTGTTGATGTCGCAGCTTCAAGAGCTTGAGCAGCTGTTTGCGCCCGACCGCATCAAGGCCGGACATCGGTTCATCCAGCAGTAGCCAGGAGGGTTCTCCTGCCAGCGCAAAGGCAAGGGCTGTACGCTGACGCATACCTTTGGAGTAGCTGCCTATTCTTCTGTTCCAGGCCGTTGATTTCAGACCAATCTCTTCAAGTGTGGATTCAGCCAGAAGTGCGGAGGCTCCCTTAATTCGCAGGGCGTGGCGTGTTATCTGTAGTGCAGTAAGACTATCGGGAAGATGCGTCAGATCCGGCATATAACCGATGCTTGATGGGTGGGGCAGAGTGGCAGTGCCTGAATCAGGGGAGATAAGTCCCAGCATCGATTTGAACAGGGAGCTTTTTCCGGCACCGTTAACACCAAGTAGTCCGGTGATCTGGCTTGCTTTTAGGGTGAGGTCGATACCATCCAGTACAGTATCTCGTTGATACCTTTTGGTCAGATGTTGAATGTGCCACGCTTGATTCATGCTGCCACCTTAGCAAAAAAAGGGCGGCTGAAAAGCCGCCCTTTTTATATACATTAATCTGAACTACTAGTTGCAAGCACCTACAGCGGCCAGCGCGGAACCTGCTGTTCCGGCTTCTGCCACTGCAGTAGGCGCATCCTGATTGGCTGTGTAGCACTCATCACCACCGGTATGTTTGGTTCTGATCACATAGCTGTTACCGCCACCGGTAGAACCACCGGTTACGCCGGATGAGAGGTTCCAAGTTGTTGAGGTTGCACCTGAAGCGTTATCCAGTGTGGCTGAGCCAGTGAACAGGCCTTCTGCCTGAGGGTATGCATTTTCGTCAGTGAAAAAGGCTTCAAAAATGGTTACACCTGTACGGGTATCAGAAGCTGATGCTGTGTTGAATGCTTTGGTACGATAGCTGGCGAACTGCGGAATTGCGATAGCTGCCAGAATACCGATGATGGCAACCACGATCATCAGCTCGATCAGTGTGAAACCCTTCTCTTTTTTAATCAAATTCATCATTGGATTGTTCTCCCTTATATTAAGTTACTGCCATCCTTGGCAATGTGTATCTCCCTAGTCGCAAGCATGATGCCAATTAGAATGGCTCTATATCAAGCTTTTTCTTAGCCTTGTGACAAAAAATGTCAGTAAGTTGTGTCAAAAGAGGGCGCTTGCATAACCTGATGATAGCACAATATTCGCATATAGGTATTTTATTTAGAGGCGGTGTGTGCATAGTGTTAGGGATACGCTGAAACATTCAGGGTATCCTTAGCTCATGGAGATATATTGTGGCTGTTAGACTGTTTAAACTCAGGGATGTGCCCGATGATGAAGCGGAGGATGTGCGCCTGCTGCTGGGTGAGCATGATATATCCTTTTATGAGACCCATGCCGGCGGTTTTGGCATTGGTACTCCCGCCATCTGGCTGCATGATGATGAGAAGCTGGATCAGGCCAGGCTTTTGATTGATGGTTATCAGAGCAGGCGCCACGCCGAGAAGCGGGCTGAATATGAGCGGTTGAGGGCAGAAGGGGGGCAGGTGACCTTCTTTGATCGTTTCAGGCAGCATCCTGTTATGGTGATCGTTCTTCTGCTTTTCTCGCTGTTTATTCTCTATGTCAGCCTTAGTCCATTCCTGAGTTTCGGAAATAACTGACTATTTTAGGGGATGCTTATTTGTTGGCTCCTGCCAAAAATAAGCTCGCAATAACACCATTCATCAGGATAGTGGAATGGGACGGCGAAAAGCCGCCATGCATTGGTGCGAGGCATGGATGCCGAACATCAAAAGCGTGGTTTTATTGTTGCATACAAATCATCCACTTCCGTTTCTGATTTGGCAGCCCATCCGTGGACTGCAAGGAAATCCTGAGTAAATCAGCATTTCCTTAGCAGAGTCTACGCTTTCACATGCTACGCTTATCTCCTACACTAAGCTTATGAGAACCCTCTGCTTTCTACTTGCTATTTTTCTGTTTCTGCCAGCCGTAACTGCTGAAGCGTTAAGTGATAAAGAGCGCACGACCCATATTCTCAACAGGGTCGATGATCTCTGGCGTGGTGACTCATCCTATGCCGTGGTGACGATGCGTGTGAAAACAGAGCATTACACCCGCACGATGCGTATGGAGGGGTGGTCCAAGGGCAAGGAGAAGACACTCTTTCGCGTACTTGAGCCGCTGCGTGAAAAGGGGGCGATGACGTTGAAATCAGAGAATCACATCTACAGCTACCTGCCCAAGACCGATCGCACGATTCGTTTGACCAGCGGTATGATGATGGGCTCATGGATGGGCAGCCATCTCACCAATGATGATCTCGTTAAAGAGGCGCGACTGGAGGAGGATTATGAGGCTTCCATCAGTTTTGAAGGTGTGCGGGACGGGCTTGATATTATCGAGTTCACACTCACACCCAAACCGGATGCACCGGTGGTATGGGGGAAACTGCTGCTGACGATTCTTGCCGATGGTTATGCGCCGCTGCTGGAGCGCTATTTCGATGAGGATATGGCGCTGGCCCGCACATTTACCTTTACCGATATGAAATTGCTCAGTGGTAAGATGCGACCAGCTCTGTTACGCGTTGTACCAGCTGATAAACCCGATGAGTACACTGAGTTTATCTACGAACAGCTTGAACTTAATATCGAAGTCAGTGATGCAATGTTCACCAAAGCAAGTCTGAAACGGCGATGATCTTTACCTGATATGAGAATCCTGACCCTGGCATCAAGAAATGTGAGTCGCAACTGGCAGCGTTCACTTGTGACCATGCTGGCGATGGCTTTTGCCTGCCTGATTATGATTTTCTTTGCCTCACTGATGGAGGGGATGATTCAGGGCAGTGAGCGTAGTGTGGTATCGATGAATATGGGCGATATTCAGATTCATGCACAGGGCTACCGTGATGATCCCGATCTTTATACGCGTATCGACAGCGCAGATGAGCTGGTTACCAGACTTCAGCAGCAGGGATACATGGCTTCCAGTCGTATCTACGGTTACGGACTTCTGGCCGCCAACATGGCATCAAGCGGCGTGCATCTTCGCGGCATTGATTTGAAGCAGGAGATGACGGTCACCGAACTCTATCAGCATGTTGGCTATGGTCAGTGGCTGGTTGAAGACGATAGCAATGGCGTGGTGCTGGGAAAAAAACTTGCAGCCACACTCGGTGTCGATCTCGGCGATGAACTTGTGTTTGTCGGCCAGAGTGCAGACGGATACATGGCCAATGACCTGTTCCGCGTACGCGGTATCCTCAAGTCTGTATCAGACGGCATCGACAGGATGGGAATGTTCATGCCGATGCCGACACTCAGGCAGCTGCTGGTGATTCCGGAGGGGGCGCATGAGATTGTTGTGATTCGCGGGGATCGAACGGCAGATCTGGTGGCCGAAACAGCAAAGGTTGGAGGATTGGTTGAGGGATTGATTGAAGAGGGGGCTGCAGGGCTTGAAGTAAAAAACTGGAAGCAGCTCATGCCGGTGATTGCACGCATGATTGAAACTGCCGATGTGCAGATCATGATTATGCTGGTGATCTTCTATATTGCTGTGGCAACCGTTGTCCTTAATGCGATGCTGATGAATGTGTTTGAGCGTATCCATGAATTCGGGATTATGAAGGCGCTTGGCGTCTCCCCCTGGCAGCTGCTTGCGTTGGTGTTTGCAGAGACGTTTATTCTTACTTTTATAGCGGCTTCTGTTGGCCTTGCAGGAGGTTGGTGGGTTTCCGACTACTACCGGATTCATGGCATTGATCTCTCATCCATGGCCAGCTCAATCTCCTACGGTGGTATCGCATTCGATCCGCTCTGGTATGCGGCGATTACCACAGAAGCCTTGGCCTATCCGGTCATCTTCCTGTTTGTTATTGCCGCGCTTGCGGTAATCTATCCGGCAGTGAAAGCGGCGTTGTTAAGTCCGGTGAAAGCGATTTACTACCGATGAGAACAGGGCTCTGATGAATCTCAATAAGCTTGCCTGGCGCAATATCTGGCGCAGAAAGCGGCGGACGCTGATTACCGCATTCTCAATCGGATTCGGGGTGATGCTAGCTGTCACCTTCACAGGCTCCGGCGATTACACCTATACCAATATGATCGATACCGGTGCCAGCATGGGTATGGGCCATGTGACGGTAGAGCCGGTTGGTTATCATCTGAAACCGACACTGGATAAACGTCTTCATGGTGTAGAGATGTTGCGCGAGAAAATAGTTGCACTGGAAGGGGTATCCGACGCCACGGTTCGCATTACCGGTCAGGCGATGTTTGCCAGTGCCCGCAAAAGTGTCGGTGGTGCATTTATTGCAGTTGATCCTGCTTTTGAAAGTGAAGAAAACAATCTGTTGATCCGCTCGATTGTCGAGGGATCGGTTTTTTCCGACAGAGCAGGGCGCGGCATTGTGATCGGTAGCAGGCTGGCCAAAAAACTGCAGGTAAAAATCGGTAAGAAGGTGGTTTATACCACGACCGATGCTGAAGGTGAGATCGTTAGCAATATTGCACGGGTAACCGGCATCTTTACCACTGGTGAGAATACGATTGACGGGATCATGGCTCTGCTACCGATCGCCAGTGTGCAGAAGACGCTCAGTTATGCCCCGGATGAAGCGACGGTGATCGCTGTGGTGATTAAAGATCAGCGCCATGCGGAAGGCATGCGCGATAAGGTTGCTGCTCTGCCTGAGGCAGAGGCGGCGGATGTATTAACCTGGAAAGAGTCACAGCCCGACCTTGCTGCTGTGATAGCTTTTGATAAGGCTGGTAACTATATCAGCCAGCTTCTTGTCGGCCTGCTGATTGCCGTGGGTATTCTCAATACCATGCTGATGAGTGTATTGGAGCGAACCCGGGAGTTCGGTGTAATGATGGCGGTTGGCATGTCGCCGAAGGTGCTGTTTAAACTGGTGATGGTGGAGTCGTTCTGGCTCTCTATTGTCGGGCTGATACTTGGCATCATCATTACTACCCCCTGGTACTACTTTCTCTACAACTATGGCATCGACTTCTCCGGCGCATTCGGCACTGACTTCAGCTATGGCGGTGTACTGGTTGATCCAGTGTTTAAGGCCCGATTGTTCAAAGAGAGTATGATGGCGATTCTCGGTACGCTGTTTATGCTGGCGCTGCTGGCGGGCTTGTATCCGGCCTGGCGGGCAGGGCGTGTGCCGCCTGTTGAGAGTCTGAAAACGATATGAGGTCGATGCAATGAACAGAGATGAGCAGAGATGAACAAAAACGAACATATTGTCCAGATGCAGAGCGTCATTAAAACCTACCGGCAAGGTAAGGTGGATGTGCATGCCGTGAATGGTGTCTCACTGGCCATTGAGAATGGTGATTTTGCCGTGTTATGTGGCCCGTCCGGCTCCGGTAAAACCAGTATTCTCAACCTGATCGGCGGGCTTGATGTGCCAAGCTCAGGCAGGGTCTGGGTGGATGGTGTCGATCTTTCAACACTGGATAGCACACAGCTCTCTTCTGTTCGCAAGGATCGCATCGGTTTCGTTTTTCAGGCCTACAATCTCATTCCAGTAATGACAGCCTATGAAAACGCTGAGTTTGTTCTCAACCTGCAGGGGGTGAGTGAAGCGGAATCCCGGGAACGGGTAATGGCGACACTGAAAGCGGTGGGTCTTGAAGGGCTTGAGCATCGCAGGCCGGATGAGATGAGTGGCGGGCAGCAGCAGCGCGTGGCCATTGCCCGTGCCATTGTGACAAGGCCTGCCATCGTGCTGGCAGATGAGCCGACGGCCAATGTCGATTCGCATACGGCTGAATCACTGCTTGATCTGATGCAGCAGCTGAATAGGGAGCAGGGCATCACCTTTCTCTTCTCAACTCACGATCAACATGTCATAGATCGGGCAAGGCGCATTATCACTATCCATGATGGAAAAATTGAGTCGGATGAAATTCAAGCTTAAGCAGCTGCTCAAAGCTGTATCTGTTGTGATTGTTCTGGTTGCTCTGCCGCAGTCAGCCATGGCCTTCCTGTCGTGGCAGGAAGATGACAACAGCCTGGAGGCGCGAGGGCTTCTTCGTGGCTCGGGGTTGGCGTTGAAAAATCCGGATAATCAAGTCTATTATAATAGACGATCAGTTTCGGGGCTGGCCGCTTCCGGCAGGTTGATGGTGGATGCCGGTTTTTCTAAGCATATCAGTTTCGAGATGCATGCAGTGCAGAACTATATCCCGCTTAGCCTGCAACATGGAGGCAGTAATCTGGCTCTGCTACAGGGGGTAGAGCGCAGTGATCTTCTTGACTGGAGTTTTGATAGCAGGGCAGCGCATCTGCTGGTTGATCGGCTGAATCTGCAGTACGCATCAAACAGAGTGAACATCAAAGCGGGGCGGCAACCGGTGAATCTGGCCACTACCTTCTATTTCACCCCTAACGACTTCTTTGCCCCCTTTGCTGCACAAACCTTTTTTCGCTCCTATAAACCCGGCGTAGATGCGCTGCGGGCAGATGTTCAACTGTCAGAGCTCTCACAGTTGTCACTGATTTCGGTGCTGGGATACCGGCTTGATAGCGGTGGCGACAATGGCTGGAGCAACAGGGTTGATGCGGCAAGGAACTCCTATCTGGCTCGTATTTCATCACTGTTTGGTGATTTTGAACTGGCACTGCTGGCTGGTTCAGTGAAAAAAGATCGGGTGGTTGGTGGTGACCTGCAGGGTGAGTTGTTTGAGTGGTTGGGTGTCAGGGCGGAGGGACATGTAAATTTCCCTGATCAGGCAGGATTCAAACGACGCGTGGAATTTGCCCTGGGGCTGGAGCACCGTTGGGAAAACACATTGAGTCTGCGTGCTGAGCAGTTTTATCACGGTGGTGGCGCCTCAAGCAGTGCGACCTATGCCGCAGTCTTGGCTACGCAAGGTGGCTATCTGGCGCGAAACTACAGTGCATTGGGAGCCGGTTATGAGTTTACGCCGCTGCTGAGCGGGGATCTCACCCTGATTTACAACTGGATGGATCACTCCGGGCTGGCAGCTGTTTATCTGCTCTACTCATTGAGTGATGAGTCCGAACTTGCTTTTAGTGGTGCAGTGGCAAGGGGAGCCAGGCCAGCTGGTGTACGTATCAACAGTGAGTTTGGACTCTATCCCAATTCGGTCAGTGCAGAGATTCGCAGTTACTTCTAACCTTGGATTGGTGTTAACAGACTCTTAGATGAACCTGTTCGTATTGACCTGCTCTACATGTTGTTCAAAGGATGCGTAGAGCTTCATAAAGGTGTTGAAAATATTCTCGGGCATCTCACAAACCAGTGCCCGCTGTTTTGTTTTGATCTCAGACTCAAAAGGCAGCTCAATATGAGGGTTGACCGTACCGAAAAAATCACCGCTGCAGAGTTTTATCTGTTGACCATCTGGCATATTTAACTCGGCTTCTCCGGAGAGGATAATATGGCAGACAGGTGCAGAAAGATCGCTGATGGGGATCGTTTCTCCACTCTCATAACTATGCACAACAGACTCTTCAGCAGCCCAGATTTTATCCTCTTCCGGCAGTTGCGAGAAAGCGGGCATGGCATGGGTCATGGCGTGCACCATACGTGTCTGCACAGTGCGGATAAGCTGATCACCAGCCAGAGGGGAACGCTCCATCAATTGGGTGATCGACTGGCTGGAGAACTCAAGCATTCGGGTCAGGCTATTGGCTGAAATCGTTGCTGTACGGTTTAGCTTGTAGAGGCAGGCAAACTCACCGAAGAAGTCGCCGGCGTTGAGTGTGGTCAGTGTTTTTGATCTGCCATCAGCAAGCATCAGGCGAACATCCACACTGCCTTCAAGGATCAGATAGAAGGTTTCGCTGGCTTCGCCCTGAGTTACAATATCGTGACCGGCCTCAGCCTGTATCAGGGTGGCCTGCGAAATAAAATCGAGGGCCTCCTGATCTGAGAGCTGATCAATCAGGGCAAAGAGGTGACCTGATCCGGAACTGCTCTCCTGAAATCCGGCGCTGGTGATGCGTGCCATATTCGAGAGTGCTTCGATCTCTTCTGTTTTTGGGTGATCAAGTTGTTTGCATATCGCCAGAAAACCAAGGGCAAAGCCGCCTTTGCCACTGGCGAGCATGCGTCTGGCCATGCTCAGGGCAAGGTTGCGAGCCTCTTTGATACGCTCACTTCTCTGCAGCATCTGAATCAGGGGGCGCACAATATGCATATCTTCGGGGAAGACATGATGCAGCAGCAGGTAGCTGTGCAGGAGCTTTTGTTCACTCAGTGACATGGCTGCAAGCATAGCCTATGAATCGGGATTGTCATACATTGCTTGGGTATGGTCATGGTTGTCGCTAGTCTTGGCGCAATGACAATTGACCACCCAACCTCCGGTAGGCCTCGCAGCGCTATCCCGTTCGCCTCTGACGGGTGGGGTTTTTGCGAGATTCCGGCCGCTCTGGTCGTTGTGATTACGAAAAAAAATGAAGAGAAATATGGAGAAGCCTGTGCCTATTAAAGATGCGGTGACCCGACGCGGTGTTTATCTGCTGCCCAGTCTGTTTACTACGATGGGGCTGTTTGCCGGTTTCTATGCACTGATTGCAGCTGTTCAGGGGCGCTTTGAACTTGCCGCCTGGGCAATTCTTGCTGCTGCTGTATTTGATATGCTCGATGGCCGGGTGGCAAGGCTGTTGCATGCCGAGACCTCATTCGGTGCCGAGTATGACTCTCTCTGTGATATGCTCTCCTTTGGTGTCGCACCTGCTGTGCTGCTCTATATGTGGGCACTGCTGAATCTTGGCCCTGATCTGCACAAGCTGGCATGGCTGGGGGGCTTCTTTTTGGTGGCCGGAGCAGCCATCCGACTGGCGCGCTTTAATGTGCAGCTGGAGCATCAGGATAAACGTTATTTTCAGGGATTGCCGACGCCGGGCGTAGCGCTACTGATCGCTACTGCGGTGCTTTACCATGTCGATGGTAGGTTCAGTCCATGGCCGTGGCTCTGGTTTTTCCTGGCACTCTCTCTGGCCTGGCTGATGGTCAGTAATGTCCGGTTTATTTCAGGTAAAGATATTGATCTGAAACAGCGCCACTCGACAGGTGTGCTGGTAGGTATGATCCTGGTTGTCGGCCTTGTTGCTATTGACCCGTATCGCGTACCGTTCGGTATCCTGTTTATCTACTGCCTGCACGGGCCAATTTTGAGTCTCTGGCAGAACCGGCGGCTTACCCAGTATCGTCAGCAGCGTAAGCTCAAGCGCAAGCAACAGGGTAGTGGCGAAGATTCTGATCAGCTTTAAGGAAATTGACCCACCCGTTGCATGGTGCTTTAATGCGTCACATGAACAGCCAGTTTTCCGCATTTACCACTGCAACGAAGTACCTGCTACTTCGAACGGGTCTGTGCGTCTGCTGATTGGTTTCAGCTGATGATGTACAGGCCGCGGATTTCCGCGGCCTTTTTTGTTGCTGCTGATTTTTTTTGGAATAGATAGGAGATAAACATGTCTGATCGCTTGTACATATTTGATACAACACTGCGTGATGGCGAGCAGTCACCGGGCTGCTCGATGAACATTGATGAGAAATTGCGTGTGGCCCATGCTCTGGCCGTGCTCGGCGTAGATATTATCGAGGCGGGTTTCCCTATCGCATCTCCCGGTGATTTTGAGGCTGTTCATCGCATCGCCAGCCAGGTGCATGGTCCGGTCATCGCCGGACTGGCAAGAGCCGCACAGGGGGATATTGCCCGTGCCGCCGAGGCGGTAAAGCCAGCTGGTGATCGAGCCCGCATTCACACCTTTATTGCCACAAGTCCGATTCACATGGAGGCCAAGCTGCGCATGACTCCGGATCAGGTGGTAGAGCGTGCAGTGGCAGCGGTCAAACAGGCGCGTTCACTGGTGCCTGAAGTGGAGTTTTCTGCTGAAGATGCAGGCCGTTCCGAGATCGATTTTCTCTGCCGTATTGTGGAGAAGGTGATTGATGCCGGGGCACGTGTAATCAATATTCCGGATACAGTCGGTTATATGACACCGGATGAATTCGGCTATCGCATTCGCACGTTGATTGAAAATGTTCCGAACTCCGATAAGGCGATCTTTTCAGTGCATTGCCACAATGATCTCGGCCTTGCTGTGGCTAACTCGCTGGCGGCTGTAGAAAACGGTGCACGTCAGGTTGAGTGCACCATCAATGGTCTGGGTGAGCGTGCCGGCAATGCAGCTCTGGAAGAGATCGTGATGATCATGAAGACCCGTTCAGATCGATACAATATTGATCTGGGTATCGATACCACCAAGATTGTGCCTACCTCCAAGCTGGTCAGCCAGATTACCGGTATGCCGATTCAGCCGAACAAGGCGATTGTCGGTGCCAATGCTTTCGCTCATGAGTCCGGCATCCATCAGGATGGCATGCTCAAGCATAAGAAAACCTATGAGATCATGACACCGGAATCAGTGGGTTGGAGAGCCAATCGTATGGTGCTGGGTAAACACTCCGGTCGTGCAGCCCTGAAAGCCCGTTATATTGAGCTGGGTGTAGAGCTGGATGATGAGCGTCTGATTGTGATCTTTGATCGTTTCAAGGTGTTGGCGGATAAGAAGAAGGATATCTTCGATGAAGATCTGATGTCGATTCTTTCGGATGACTCCAGTGTTGATGCTGAGCGTGTGAAGCTGATCAGCCTGCATGCGGCATCAGGCACCAACGATGCTCCGGTGGCTGCAGTTGAACTGGAGATTGAGGGTGTTCGACACAAGGCGACGGCACACGGGGATGGTCCTGTGGATGCTGCTTTCCAGGCGATCAAATCGATGGTTGAGCCTAATGGCAGGTTGCTGCTCTATGCCGTGAACGCCATTACTGCCGGAACCGATGCACAGGGTGAGGTGACAGTGCGCTTGCAGGATGGTGAACGTATTGTGAATGGCCAGGGGTCAGATACCGACATTATTGTGGCATCTGCCAAGGCACTGATTGCCGCGCTGAACAAGCTTCCGAACATGCATGCCAGAGAGGTGCATGCACAGTACTCAGGCGTGTGACCGGAGAATCGTGAGGAGAAAGGGGTGAGGTGTAAACCTATCACTCCTTACGCTGCATCTGCTTGATAAAAACATAGTGGAAACAAGAAAAGGCCGGGCATATGCCCGGCCTTTTTTGCTGTTGTTGATCGTTAGTTCAAAGGATACCCACACCCAGGAGGGGTGGCTTTAGCGAGCTGGAGAAAACCACGTTGTCTCCAGCGACTAAAGGCAGAGGGCCGGAGCCCGATGCCGTATCTTACACATCATAAACTCATCTGTTTCAGCCACTTCTCCAGGAAGTGAATGTTGAATTCGCCCTTCTGGAATCCGGGATTGGCAAGCAGACGCTGATGCAGCTCCTGATTGGTGGTGACGCCCAGAACAACCAGCTCATCAATCGCCCGCTGCATACGACGGATGCACTTTTCACGATCACGCGCATGGGTGATGATTTTACCGATCATAGAGTCGTAGTGCGGCGGGATTTTATAGCCTGTATAGAGGTGTGAATCGACACGTACACTGCGACCACCGGGGGCGTGATAGAGCTCCACTGTTCCCGGAGAGGGGGTGAACTTGAACGGGTGCTCGGCATTGATGCGGCATTCGATGGCATGACCCTTGATCTTGAGGTCTTCCTGTTTGAATGCGAGTTTTTCACCATTGGCCACACGGATCTGCCACTCGATCAGGTCAACGCCGGTAATCCATTCCGTTACCGGGTGTTCTACCTGAATGCGGGTGTTCATCTCCATGAAATAGAATGAATTATCCGCATTCATCAGGAATTCAATGGTGCCGGCACCCACGTAATCTACTGCTTTGGCAGCAGCCAGACCTGCAGCACAGATCTTCTCACGTGTCTCCGCATCAATGGAGGGGCTTGGAGCTTCTTCCAGCACCTTCTGATTATTGCGCTGCATGGAACATTCGCGCTCGTAAAGATGTACGATGTTACCATGCGTATCGCCAAGTACCTGCACTTCGATATGACGCGGCTCAACGAGGAACTTCTCGATAAACACGGTGTCATCACCGAATGCTGCACCGGCTTCGGCTTTGCACATGGAGAAGGCATTGGAAAAAGAGGCCTCAGAGTGCACTACCTTCATGCCACGGCCACCGCCGCCAGCAGATGCTTTGATAATCAGCGGGAAGCCGGACTTTTTGGCAATGGCTCTGGCCTCTTCAATATCTTTTACTGCACCGTCTGAACCTGGAACCAGCGGCACACCTGCAATCTCCATCTTCTTCTTGGCAGTAACTTTGTCGCCCATGATGCGCATCGATTCAGGTGTCGGGCCAATCCATACAAGACCGGACTCATTGACGATCTCGGCAAACTCGGCATTTTCAGCCAGAAATCCGAAGCCGGGGTGGATCGCTTGCGCATCAGTCAGCTCGGCAGCAGCCATGATGGCTGCAATATTGAGGTAGGAGAGGGAGCTTGATGCAGGGCCGATACAGACTGATTCATCTGCCAGTCTGGCGTGCATGCAATCACGGTCTGCCTCAGAGTAGACAGCTACCGAACGAATACCCAGCTCTTTACAGGCACGGATAATGCGTACGGCAATTTCGCCACGGTTGGCGATCAGAATTTTGTGAAACATGTATCCTCCGATCAGCCCAGTGGTGTGATAACGAAAATAGGCTGGCCGTATTCAACTGGCGTTGCGTTGTCTGCAAGGATGGCTTCAACAACACCGTCATACTCAGACTCGATCTCATTCATCATCTTCATCGCTTCAATGATGCAGAGGGTATCACCCTTTTTAACTTTCTGGCCGACGGCAACGAAGGTGTCCGCATCAGGGCTTGGTGATGAGTAGAAGGTGCCTACCATTGGTGATTTGACCTGATTGGCCGTACTCTCAGCAGGGGTCTCTGCTACAGCGGCAGGGGCAGCAGCTGCAGGTGCGGCGACAGGTGCTGGCGCAGCAGCGTAAACAGGGGCAGCCGCCACAGGTGAGCCACGCGAGATGCGTACAGTTTCAGCACCTTCGGTGACTTCAATCTCTGTGACATCTGTGCTCTGAATCAGTTTTATAAGTTTGCGAATCTGGGAAATGTCCAAGTTAATCTCCTTGTTTTATTAGTCTTTAATCTGACGCAAATGATCTTGCAGTCCGCGCAGGGCCAGTTGGTAAGAGGCGGCTCCAAAGCCTGCCACAATGCCTGTAGCGGCAGCTGCAAGCATGGAGTGGTGACGGAACTCCTCGCGACGATGGATATTGGAGAGGTGTACCTCAATAAACGGGATGTTGATAGCCAGCATGGCATCACGGAGTGCAATACTGGTGTGGGTGTAAGCAGCCGGATTGATAACAATACCATCGATATGGTCACTGGCAGCCTGATGAATGCGATCCACCAGCTCTCCTTCGTGATTGCTCTGAAAGGTTGAAATCTCAACGCCAAGGCTGTCGCCGAGATCGATTAGTGACTGGTTGATATCAGCGAGTGTGACATGACCGTAGTGGCCGGGTTCACGGGTGCCGAGAAGGTTCAGGTTGGGTCCATGCAGGACAAGGATGCGCAGGTTTTTCATGAGTTGGTCTCTCTCTCCCATTCATGTTTAAGTGTTTGTAGAGAAGCATCTTCGGGCTGGCGCATCATGAGCAGGCCAAGCATCTCGATGGCATGCTCTTTTTCGCCCTGCTGCCAGAGTAGTCTGGCCAGTGTAGTCGATGCGGCTGTTTGCGGCATCTGACGGGCATTCTGTAACTTTAGTGCGCGGGTGGCGCTCTCTATACCCGCTTCAATTTTTCCGAGTTTTCGCTGAATGCGAGCCAGAAGCCGCCAGGCAGAGGTTTCAGACGGGGCAAAGGCGATCAGATCTTTAAGGATATGCTCAGCAGCATCGAGATCGCGCCTGCTGATCGCCGCTTTGGCCGCATCCATGCCGTCTGCGACACCGTGCCAGTTGGCAGGCACCGGGACTGACTTCGCTATTAACTGCCGGGTATTGGGTGTGCTGGCGCTTGCTGTTAGCATACGGCTCACACTAAGTGTTCGCATATAGCCGGTCAATCGGGATGAATGCATAAACGGGTTGAAAAAGATCGATTCTGGTTAAAAAACGATCATTACGATTGGTTTTTGAGGATTTTAGAGGGGCTTGCATGTCTGAAGAGATTACCATCCATATTAATGGCGAAGACCGGGTTGTGCAGGCAGCCACCCTCAGTGAGCTGGTGGCCGAGATGGGGCTGGAGAAGCGTATGATTGCCATTGAGTGCAATCTCGAGGTGGTTCCCAGAAGCCGGTATGAGAGCACTGCTCTGAAACATGGTGACCGCATTGAACTGGTTCACATGATTGGCGGCGGTTGATTTTTTACTGATAACGTATGGGATGTCTCGTCCTTGTGCATGCGCAAAAGAGAAATAGTTGTGACGTTTTCCCGTACAGATTGTGCGGAAGGGGAGTTTGATTCGATGTCTGATGATATGTTTAAAGTAGGTAGCCATGAGTTCAGATCACGGCTCATTGTAGGTTCCGGAAAATATAAAGATTTTCAGACCACCAAAGATGCGACTGAAGCATCAGAGGCTGAGATGATCACAGTGGCTGTTCGTCGTGTGAATATTACCGATCCTGGCAAAGAGAACCTGCTCGACTATATCGATCCAAAAAAATATACCATTCTGCCTAATACGGCTGGCTGCTTTAACGCCGATGATGCTGTGCGTACCCTGCGTCTGGCTCGTGAAGCCGGTGGCTGGAACCTTGTAAAGCTGGAAGTGCTCGGTGATACACAGACCCTTTATCCCAATGTGGTTGAGACCATCAAAGCGGCCGAGATACTGGTGGCAGAGGGTTTTGAGGTGATGGTCTACACCAATGATGATCCGATTGTGGCTACACGTCTGGAGGAGATCGGTTGTGTGGCGGTGATGCCGCTGGGTAATCCGATCGGTTCCGGTCGTGGCCTTGCCAATCCGTTTAATATTCGCGTGATCAAAGAGCGTGCGAATGTTCCGATTGTGGTGGATGCCGGAATCGGTACTGCTTCTGATGCTGCCAAATCGATGGAGCTCGGTGCAGATGCGGTACTGATCAATACCGCTATTGCCGAAGCCAAAGATGAGTGCCTGATGGCCAAAGCGATGCGTGATGCAGTCAGGGCAGGGCGTCAGGCCTATCTGGCCGGTCGTATGCCAAAACGCGCCTTCGCCAGCGCGTCATCGCCAACTGAAGGTTATATCTGGGATTAAATAAATCAGAGACTGATTTGCGCAGACAAACACAGATAGTCTGCTTTGATCAGTAAATACGATAGAAATTGAGTGGAAGGATCAGGTGATATCGTTTTTGATAGTAATCTTGTTCATCAGCGATAATCTGCGTCCATCTGTGTCCAAAAAGGAATTGAAATGACTGAATTGAAAAATGATCTGTTTTTGCGCGCATGCCTGCGCCAGGATGTTGAGCGTACACCGGTATGGATGATGCGCCAGGCGGGGCGTTACCTTGCTGAATACCGTGCAACCAGGGCTCGTGCCGGCGGTTTTTTGAATCTCTGCCGCTCACCAGAGCTCTGCAGTGAAGTGACACTGCAGCCGATTGATATTCTTGATGCCGATGCTGCAATTTTATTCTCCGATATTCTGGTTGTACCTGAAGCGATGGGGATGGAGCTCACCTTCGGTGTCGGTGAGGGGCCGAAGTTCCCTGATCCGATCACCTGTCGTGCTGATGTTGAGAAGTTGCCGGTACTGGATGATCCGAGCAAAGAGCTCGGTTATGTGATGGATGCGGTAAGTACCATTCGTCGTGATCTCAATGGTCGCGTACCTCTGATCGGTTTTGCCGGTTCTCCGTGGACACTGGCGACCTACATGGTTGAAGGTGGCGGCTCCAAGAACTTCTCCAAAGTCAAAGCGATGGCATTCAATGAGCCGGAAACGATGCATCTGCTGCTTGAAAAGCTGGCGGACTCTGTTGCGGCTTATCTCAATGGTCAGATTGCCAGTGGCGCTCAGGCTGTTCAGATCTTCGATACCTGGGGCGGCATCCTTAATACCCGTGATTACAAAGAGTTCTCCCTGCAGTATATGCAGAGAATCGTTTCACAGCTCACCCGTGAAAACGAAGGGCGCAGGGTTCCTGTGATTCTCTACTCCAAGGGGGGCATGGGATGGCTGGAAGCGATGGCTGATACCGGTTGCGATGTGCTGGGACTGGACTGGTCGATTGATATCGATGAGGCGCGTCGCCGTGTGGGTGACAGGGTGGCACTACAGGGTAATATGGATCCGACCATGTTGTATGCCAAACCGGAACGCATACGCGCCGAGGTGAAGGATATTCTGGCCAGGTTCGGTCATGGCAATGGCCATGTGTTTAATCTCGGTCACGGCATCACCCCCGATGTGCCGCCTGAGCATGCTATTGAGTTTTTCAAGGCTGTTCGCGAAGAGTCTGTTCAGTACCACAGATAACAGACTTTCGTGCACTTAAAAAAGGCTGCTCTCTGAGCAGCCTTTTTTGTTTACTGCCATGCTATTCAGATGCATGCTTAGGAGTAGTGCTTAATAGTATTTGAGCGAGGTGGATGT
This sequence comes from Mariprofundus sp. KV, assembly GCF_013387475.1. Classification (GTDB taxonomy): domain Bacteria; phylum Pseudomonadota; class Zetaproteobacteria; order Mariprofundales; family Mariprofundaceae; genus Mariprofundus. Next base: position 153,089 of record NZ_VWNB01000003.1, read on the forward strand.
CTGGAGATGGTGAAGAGCAAAGAGGTTGCTGAAATGTCACCGCTGCAAACGGCAATAAAGGCCGAACAGCTCTCGCTTCTGTTTAAGGCGATGGCCTCATCTTCCTTTGCAGCTACCATTAACGCAGCCATTTTAACGTTCATGCTGTGGGATGTTATCAGGCACGACTATCTGATCGGATGGCTCACAGTTCTGCTGCTTGCCACATTCGGCAGGTTGCTTCTTAGTCACTTTTATCAACGTGATCAGGCTAAAGTCGAAAATAGTCATCGTTGGGGTAGCTATTTTTCGGCAGGAACAATTCTGGCTGGCATCTGCTGGGGTTCTGCATCGCTACTTCTGTTTGCCAGTCAGTCTGTTGTTCATCAGGTATTTCTGGCTTTTGTTGTAGGTGGTATGGGCGCCGGAGCGATCACCTCACTGTCACCACAGAAACTTCCTATTCTCACTTTTCTCTCGCTGACTGTTTTACCTCTCTCTCTGCGCTTTGTTATCGAGGCAACACCTATGGCCTATGCCATGGGTTTTATGCTTTTCCTGTTTTGGATCATTCTGGTGATCAGTTCGCTAAGGATTCACCACAATTTCACACAAAACATCTCCCTGCGACTTGAGAGTCAGCGTCAGAGAGATGAGCTGGAAAAGAGCGAAAACCGATTCAGAGAGCTGTTTGAGAACAATCGGTGTGTGGAGCTGATTATCGATCCCGATGATGGAGCTATCATTGCAGCAAACAGGGCTGCAGAAGCTTTCTACGGTTACAGTCTGGATCAACTTCTGACGATGACTATCTCAGATATTAACATGCTCTCTCATGCCGAGGTCGCAGCTGAGATGCAGCAGGCGAAATCAGAGGGACGGAATCACTTCATCTTTCAACACAGGCTTGCTTCTGGTGAAGAGAGGGATGTTGAGGTCTATTCAGGGCCTCTGCACTGGAATGGCAAGAAGGTTCTCTATTCGATTATCCATGACATTACTGCCCGTGTAAAAGCTGAAGATCAACTGCGTAAACTCTCTCAGGCCATTGAACAGGCTGGTGAATCGATAGTGATTACCGACAGAGAGGGGATCATTGAATATGTGAATCCTGCATTTTCACTCATCACCGGGCATGCTGCTGAAGATGTGATGGGGGAGAGTCCCAGGCTTCTTAAGAGTGGCAGGCAGAGTTTGGCATTTTATGAGGAGTTGTGGCAGACGATACTCAGTGGCGAGGTGTGGAAGCGTACACTGATTGAAAGGCGCAAAGATGGCAGCCTCTATCCGGCATCGATGTCGATTGCTCCGATCTTCAATGAGGAGCATGAAATTACCCACTTTGTCGGTATCCAGCAGGATATGAGTGACCATCAGGAGCTGGAGAATAAATTCCGGCAGGCGCAGAAGATGGAGGCAATTGGCACGCTTGTGGGCGGTATAGCCCATGACTTTAACAATATGCTGGGAGGCATGACCGGCAACCTCTATCTGGCCAAAAAACGGATGGGCGATTTTCCTGATGTGGTGCACCGTCTGGAGGTAGTAGAGAGCCTGAGTTACAGGGCTTCGGATATGATCAAGCAGCTGCTGATGTTTGCACGTAAAGGTGTGCTGGAGATGCGACCTTTTGGCCTGACCTCATTTATCAAAGAGGTATCCAAGATCAATGAGGTTAGTATCCCGGAAAACATCACCTTCAAGACCCATTTTTGCCAGGAAGAGTTGGTGGTGAACGGTGATGCGACTCAGCTGCATCAGGCCTTGATCAATCTTCTTAACAATGCCCGCGATGCAGTGGCTAAGGTTGCTGAACCACAGGTTTCTCTTTCCCTTGATGAGTTTGAGGCGGATGCAGCTTTTAAACATCTCTACCCATCCATGAGTGGAACGCTGTTTGCAAGGCTGACGGTCAGTGATAACGGCTGTGGTATCAACAAAGAGGAGCAGGAGCATATCTTCGAACCGTTTTATACATCCAAGGAGGTCGGTACAGGCACCGGACTTGGCCTGGCCATGGTGTATGGTGCTATTGAAAGTCATGGTGGCATTGTTGACGTGGAGAGTTCACCCGGTGAGGGCTCCTCATTTTACATCTATCTGCCACTGCTGGAGGAGAAGCAGTCTGTAACCAGCCCTGAAGATAGTGACGCCATTATTAGTGGTCGGGGTGAGACCATTCTTGTAGTCGATGACAATGCCGACATTCGAAAGAGTACCAAAGAGGTGCTGGAGAGCATCGGCTACAAAGTCCTGGAGGCATCGGATGGTCTGGAGGCTGTAGAGATATTTGCTGCTAGCCACAGGAGTATTGCATGTGTCCTGATGGATGTGGTGATGCCTCGACTTGGTGGCGTAAAAGCGGTGGAGCGCATGTGCACTATTGATCCGGATGTGAATGTTATTTTTACGACCGGTTACGACAAAGAGGACGCACTAAAGGGTGAGATGCCATCCGCTGATTATCTGATTCTCTCCAAACCGTGCCATATTGAGATGCTGAGCAGGGTGATTCGGGAACAGCTGGACGGTTAACGGTTCAGGATTGCCAGATTAGCCAGCCAGTCACTCATCAGCAGTTCCAATCTCATCATTCACATCTTCAATCAGGCAGCGAATCTCTTCGATTGCACCTGTGTTGCCTGATTCAACAAGGCCGATGATGAAACTTTCTATGGTGCGCGGCAGCAGGGTGGGCTCATCCACCGGGCCGCGAGAGTAGAGGATAAAGCCGTTGAGAAAGGCCTCAAACTGCTCATCGGAAAGCTTTTCGTAGTTCTTGTTTTGTGATCCGGCCATGAAGGCCTTGATCTGGCTGCTGCTGAATTCAAAGCCGCCCAGCTCGAAAATCTCTTTAATCTCGAAATGTTTCAGATTGTTGGCAATGGTGATTTTTTTGAGGATTGCATTATTTTTCATGTCCCAAGCGTAACCACTCTGGTTATACGAAGGCCAGCAATTTCTATCCCGGCGATGCTATAGCCGCGCCTGCTTGTGGCGCTTATTGGCACGGTTAGGATTGAAGCATTGCATGCATCATCTGACTTAGTCCGATAAGTGAATAGGGTTTGGTCAGAATGTGACAGTTCTCAATCTCCTCTGAGGCTGGAGAAACGTGCTCCTGATCATAACCAGTGGCGAGGATGATAGGGATCTGTCCATTCATTTTGCGAATTTCTCTGGCCAGCTCCAACCCACCGATACCGGGCATGACAATATCTGAAAGAATGAGATCAATGTGATCTTGATGCTCCAGATATTGTGATAGTGCATCCTCACCATTGCTGGCCGTGAAAACTTTGTAGCCCAGTTCATGTAATACATCAGCCGTGGTCAGTCGCAGGCTCTCTTCATCATCGACCAGAAGAACGCGTTGCCCGTTGCCTCGTATAGCCTGTGAAGTCTCTACCTGATCGATATTGACCTCTGACTGCACCAGCGGCAGATAGATATGAAATGTTGTACCTCGCTCCGGCGAACTTTCTACCTGAAGTTGACCGCCATGCCTTTGAATAGAGCCATACACCATCGCCAGTCCAAGCCCGGTGCCCTTGCCGGGCCCTTTGGTTGTGAAAAACGGGTCGAAAATAGCCTCAATATGCTTTTTCTTGATGCCACTGCCATTGTCCCGAACAGTGATTTTAGCGAATTGTTCAGAATGGGCTTGTGGATATTGCTGTCTGAAAGCATCCGTGGCCTGAAACTTTTGCAGGCTCCAGATGATCTCAGGCTTCTTGACCTGTTCAAGGGCATCAATGGCGTTGTTGGAGAGGTTGATCATCACCTGTTGTAGCTGGGTGGCATCGGCATCGATATTAAGTTGTTCATCACAGATGCTCAGGTGATGGTGAATGCTTTCAGGAATGGTGCTTTTAGCGAGTGTAAAACCCTCTTTAATTAACTTGTTGAGATTGATGGTTTCAATTTCAACAATATCTTTTTTGGCAAATGTGAGCAGCTGATTGACTACACCACTGGCCTGTTCACTCAGCGCTGCAATGGTGTTCAACCTGTTGTTGAGTGCTTGTGGATCATGAAGGTTTCTAAGAGCTAAAAAGATATTCCCCTGCACAGCCGCCAGCATGTTGTTGAAGTCATGGGCGATGCCACCTACCAGAGTACCCATCGACTCCATCTTCTGTGCCTGAAGCAGCTGGTTTTCCATCTGCTTGAGCTCAGTAATGTCTTTCTGAATAGAGACATAGTGGATGATCTCATGCTGTGCATTGAATACCGGAGCAATAGAGATCATGGCCGGATAAAAACTGCCATCCTTGCGGCGGTCGATCAGTGTGCCCTCCCAGTTATGGCCTGCTGAAATGGCCTGCCAGAGTTCATGGTAGATGGCCGGATCCTGTGCGTCGCTTTTAAGTATGGAGGTGGGCTGGCCGACAGCCTCATGAAATGCGTAACCTGTATTCTGGATAAAGGCGGGATTGACGTATTCAATTAGCCCATTCGGATCTGTAATGATGATGCCTTCACCAGCCTGCTGCAGAGCCTGTGACAGCTTACTCAACTCTTTCTGCTGGGCGGCTATCTCCTGCTGAGCCTGTTTACGTTCACTGATATCTGTACAGAAAACGAAAAACATGCCGTCATTGTTGGGAAGATAGGTAGTGGCAACCTCTACTGGCCAGAGCTCACCCTGTCTGGTTCGGTGCCAGGTCTCAAAACGGTCATGCCCGGTGCGGATGATTTTCTCGATATGCCGCTTCGTCTCTTCAGAGGATTCATTGGCCTCAAGATCCGATATGTGCATGCTAAGCAGCTCTTTCCTGCTGTAACCGGAGCGTTGGATATAGGCTTCATTGACATCAACAAGGCGCCCCTGGTTATCGGCTTGCCAGAAACCATCAGCTGAGGTTTTTAGCAGAGTGCTATACATCCGCTCTTTCTCATCCAGTGCTGCATGCATTTTTTTGCGTTCTGAGATATCCCGCACAATGCAGAGAGAGAGGATTTCATTGTCGACATTTACCATGCGCGCACTGATTTCGATCGGCATCACGGAGCCATCTCTGCGATAGTGGGCTGTTTCGAAAACGGCATGACCATTTTGAATAATCTCTTCCATTCGTTGGGGGACTTTGGCTGCAAACTCCGGCGGATCGAGTTGCTTGACGGATTTGCCGATTACCTCCTGTTTTTCATATCCCAGTCGCAGATGAAAGGCAGGATTGCACTCAATAATTGTCCCCTCAGTATTGACGATGATGACTCCGTCATTGATCACCTCAAAGAGCAGCGTGTTTAACTCGCTGATGGAATCAAACTGTGGTTGTTTGTCATCCTTTCGCATGTGTTGTCCCTGTGACTTCCATGTGTTGGTCGGCATCCATTCACTATGGTTGCCAAAGTTTACAGATACAAGCAAATTTCATGCCTTGGTTGAGGCGGATAAACCGATCAGTTATTAATTTCATGGTATATTCATCAAGTTATAGGCACTCTTCGCGGCCGGTAATTTCCGCAGGTATATAATTAAATGACTACAAATGAACAACATCAGCTCACATTCGCCGAGCTGAATCTAAATCCCGACGTGCTTAAAGGCATTCAAGATGTCGGTTATGAGACACCATCTCCGATTCAGGCACAGACCATTCCACTGCTATTAGAGGGCAGGGATCTGGTTGGCCAGGCACAGACAGGTACAGGTAAAACCGGTGCTTTTGCGCTGCCGATGCTCTCCCATATCGATTTGACTAAAAGCTCTCCGCAGCTGCTGGTTCTGGCGCCAACACGTGAGCTGGCCATTCAGGTTGCCGAGGCATTTCAGATCTATGCCAAACATATGAAAGGCTTCCATGTTCTGCCAATTTATGGTGGCCAGAGCTATGAGATTCAGCTGCGCGCACTCAAACGCGGCGTCCATGTTGTCGTCGGCACACCCGGTCGTGTGATGGATCATATGCGTCGTGGTACACTTGATCTTGGTGGCCTGCGCGCCCTTGTGCTCGATGAAGCAGATGAGATGCTGCGTATGGGCTTTATTGATGATGTGAAGTGGGTACTTGAGCAGACTCCGTCAAATCGTCAGATCGCGCTTTTCTCAGCCACCATGCCACCGGTTATTCGCAAGATCGCCGAGCAGCATCTGAATAACCCTGAACATGTCACCGTGAAGGTGAAAACATCCACAGCAGAAACCATTCGCCAGCGTTATCTGATTGCCAGTGGCCGCCAGAAGATGGATGCATTGACCCGTATCCTTGAGGCAGAGCCATTTGATGGCATGATCATCTTTGTGCGCACCAAGTCGGCGACCGAAGAGATAGCTGAAAAGCTTGAAGCGCGTGGTTTCTCCGCAACAGCACTTAATGGTGATATCACCCAGAAAACACGTGAAGCGACAGTCAACCGTCTGAAGAAGGGGCAGATCGATATTATCGTTGCCACAGACGTTGCAGCACGTGGACTGGATGTGGATCGTATTTCGCATGTGATCAACTATGATATTCCCAACGATACTGAGCCTTATGTGCACCGTATTGGCCGTACCGGCAGGGCAGGGCGTAAGGGCGATGCGATTCTTTTCGTAGCACCGCGTGAAAAGCGTATGCTCTATGCGATTGAGCGGGCGACCAAGCAGACCATTGAGCAGTATGTCATGCCGACAACTGAAGATATCAATAACAAGCGCATTGATGAGTTCAAACAGCGCATCAGTGAGACGCTGGAGTCCAGTGAAGGTCTGGAGTTGTTTGCGAGCATCGTAGAGAAGTATCAGGCTGAACATGACGTTTCGGCTATTGAGATTGCAGCCGCACTGGCAAAAATGGCGCAGGGTGATAAGTCTCTGCTGCTTAAGGATCAGCCGATACGTGCAGCCCGTGAACGGGCCGAACGAAATGATTCACGCGATGAGAGCAGAGGCGAAAGAAGGCCAAGGCCTGAACGTGCTGATTCCACTGAACACGCATCAGATCGTGCACCGCGTCGAGACAAACCTGTAGCCAGAACCTTCAGCGGGCCAAAACCTGACAGGGGTATGGCGCGCTACCGTCTTGAGGTTGGTGAGATGCATGGCGTGAAGCCGGGCAATATTGTTGGTGCGATTGCCAATGAGATGGGGCTGGAGTCTGAATTTATTGATAAAATCAATATTATGGATGACCACAGTACCGTTGATCTGCCGGAAGGTATGCCCAGTGAGCTGTTCAAACAGTTCCGTGAGATCAGGGTTGCCGGGCGTACGCTGGATGCGACCTGCCTCACTGATTCAGGTTCACAGGGTTCAGCACCAAGGTCTCCTGCAGCCAAAAAACGTAATATCAGGCCCTCCGGTTCTCGCGGTGGTGATCGCCCTCCGCGTCGTGGTGGAGCTGCTCCTAAGGGCAGGGGTAAACCTCCTCGCAGGTGATAACCCTCTTTCACATATAGAACGAAAAAGCCGTCCTGACTGGGCGGCTTTTTTTATTCATTTGCAGTGAAGTGTTTGCTCTTTGTCTAAATACATTTTCCTGTAGTGGTGCTCCTGCCTCTGCAAAGCCTATACCACCCGCGTTGGTGCAGGCCCGTTCCCGACAGAGTTGTATAATGCTGAAGGGATGTGCGATGCCGAAAATGCCGGTAAGCATATGGCAGAAAAAGGGCATGAGTTTGGTGCTACCACCGGTCGTCCGCGCCGTACCGGCTGGTTTGATGCCCCGGTTGTTCAGCACGCCGTGCGTATTAACGGTGTTACTGGTCTGGCGATTACCAAGCTGGATGTGCTCGATGGCCTTGATGAGGTGAAACTCTGCACCGGTTATGAGCTAAATGGTGAGCTGCTGAAATCTATTCCAGCCTGCTGCTCTGAACTGGATGCAGTAACCCCGGTTTATGAGACACTGCCGGGCTGGAGTGAGAACACCTTTGGCGCGACATCCATGGATCAGCTGCCAGCCAATGCTGTGGCACTTCTTAAGCGCATTGAATCGGTGTGTGGTTGCCCGGTGATAATGCTCTCCACAGGTCCTGATCGCAATCACATCATTCATCTCTGATAGTAGAGAGTTTCTATAATTCATTGAAAAGTGTGCCGCTCTGAAAAGCGGCACACTTTTTGCTGCAATATTCTAACCTGTTTGCAGGTCGGAGTGCGCTATTGAAATGATCTCTTCTTATTGCAAAGAATTTGCATGTTCCAGACTGTTTAAAGCAGCTCTAATAGCATTAGGTATCCTGATGCTATTCAACCCTTTTGCGGCTCAATCCCATACAGATCACCAAGAGATTCTCGTCGGAAGTGAACTGGATTATCCCCCTTATGCTACGGTAGATAAAGATGGCAATGCCGATGGCTTCTCGGTTGACCTGATCAAGTCTGTTGCAGAAGCGGTGGGATTAAAGATCAAGTTTCAGGTCGGCCCGTGGAGTGAGGTGAAGGCCAAGCTGGAACGCGGTGAAATTGATGCTCTGCCTCTGGTAGCATACTCCACTGAACGTGAAAAATATTTCGACTTTTCCAAACCACATATTATTGGCCATGCTGTCGCTTTTGTACGAAAGGGTAGCAGTGAGTTCAAAGCCATTGATGATCTGCGTGGCAAAGAGGTGATTGTCATGCGTTCTGATTCAACGCATGAGTATGTCAAATTCAGCGCCATCACTGATAAAATCATCTTAACCGATACTCTGGCTGATGCCTTTCAGCTGCTCTCTTCAGGCAGACACGATTTTGTCATTGCCCCCAAACTCTCCGGTCTGCTGCTGTTGAATGAGTTAGGTATTAATAATGTTGAAACCTTTGGCGGACCGCTTGAGTCCTATGGTAAAGGTTACGCCTTTGCCGTTCATGAAGGTGATTCAGAGCTTCTGGCACACCTTGAACATGGTCTTGTATTGGTTAAAGCCAGTGGAGAATATGATCAAATTTATGACAAGTGGTTTGGGCATATTGATCCCCGTCAAAAGGAGCAGAGTCAGCTTATAAGGTATGCCCTGATAGGGCTGTTTATCCTGGCATGCATTATCCTGGTCGGGTCAATCTGGAATCTGACGTTGCGTCGAAAAGTGGCGCTGAGAACGCAGGAGCTGCTGGAGAGTGAAACCCGTTTTGCTGCCACCTTTGCCGAGGCGGCGATTGGGTTGGCGCATGTGGCTCCGGACGGTTCCTGGATTCGCGTGAATCAGGCACTTTGTGATATTGTTGGTTACAGTAATGATGAGCTGCTAAAGCTCACCTTTCAGGATATTACCCATCCCGATGACCTCAATGCTGATCTGCATTTTGTTGAGCAGATGCTGTCTGGAGAGATTCATCAATACAGCATGGAGAAGCGCTATTTCCGTAAGGATGGTTCGACTGTTTGGATTAATCTCACCGTATCACTGGTGCGTAAAGAGAGTGGCGAAGCGGACTACTTCATCTCTGCAGTTGAGGATATCTCACGCCGTAAAGCTCTGGATGCCTTGGTGGGCCAGTCCAAGGATGAGTTGGAGAGATTCTTTGACCTTGTTCCGGATATGGTCTGTGTGGCAACACCGGATGGCTACTTCAAAAAGATTAATAACACCTGGAGCAATATTCTGGGGTATTCAGATGAAGAGCTGCTCTCCAGACCTTATGTCGAATATGTGCACCCGGAAGATAGGAAGAATACGGAGGAGGCCCAAGCTACTCTCGTTCAAGGCATAAAAGTTTTTCAATTTACCAATCGATACCGCTGCAAAGATGGAACATACAGATGGCTGGAGTGGGTCTCTGCACCGGGCTTAGATGGAACAATTTACGCGATAGCACGTGATATTACTGAACGTCGCGAGGCTGATGAACTTGTTCTGAGAGAGCGGAATCTGGCACAGAAGTATCTTGATATTGCCGGTGTGATGATGGTGGCCCTGGATGTTGAGGGCAATGTGACACTGATTAATCGCAAAGGCTTGGAGATTCTGGGCTTTGAAGAGCATGAGCTGCTGCATAAAAACTGGTTTGACACCTGTCTGCCGACTGATGTGGTTGAAGAGGTTAGCGCTGTATTTAAGGAAATTATCACAGGAGAGGTCCCGCCACTCTACTACTATGAGAATCCTGTAGTTACCAAATCAGGTGAGCACAGAATCATCGCATTTCATAATACAATGATGACAAATAGTGAAGGGGAGATCATAGGCCTTCTCTCTTCCGGCGAAGATGTGACAGATCGTATCATGGCTGAAAAAACTATTCAGGCTCTGGTTGAAACAACATCACGATATGTAGGAGATGAATTTTTCAGATCATCAGTGACAACTCTGCAGCAGTGGCTGGAAGCTGACGCTGTGATTCTCAGTCGACTGGTTGATGAAGAGCATGTGCAGGCCATTGCTATGCGAGTTGGTGATAAATTTGTTGAAGACTACTCCTATGCATTGGCCCATACGCCTTGTAAAAATGTTATTAAAGACGGCTATTGCAGCTATCCGGAAAATGCGATGCAGCTATTTCCTCAAGATGAAGATCTCATCACGATGCAGATAGAGGGTTATATCGGTGAGCCTTTGAAGAGTAATGATGGCGAAGTTCTTGGTCTTCTCTGTGCGCTCTCAAAAAAAAGAAACCATTTTCCTGAACATGCTCAGGATGTGATGAAAATTGTTGCAGCAAGAGCTGCCAGTGAGCTTGAGCGCAGAGAGGTGACGATGAGGCTGGATAAGCTCTCTCAGGCTGTAGAGCAGGCTGGTGAAGGTGTGGTGATCACAGACAGAGAGGGAGTGATTGAGTATATCAATCCTGCTTTTAGCGAGATCACTGGCTACAGTTTTGATGAGGTGATTGGTGAGAATCCACGCCTGTTAAAAAGTGGCAAGCATGATCGCAAATTCTATGAGTCGATGTGGGCCACATTAACTGCTGGAGAGGTGTGGCAGGGGCGGGTAACCGATAAGCGCAAGGATGGCTCGCTCTATCCGGCTCTGGTGACCATATCCCCGATTAAAAGCAGCGAGGGAGTGATTACCCATTATGTCGGGGTGCAGCAGAATCTGAAGGAGTATGAGGACCTGGAGCGCCAGTTCCATCAATCGCAGAAGATGGAGGCGATCGGTACGCTGGTTGGTGGTATTGCACACGATTTTAATAATTCACTGGCTGGCATTGCAGGCAACCTCTATCTGGCGCGAGCCAAATCCGAACAGCCGGAGGTGCTGGCTAAACTTGAGAGTGCAGAGAAGCTGGCATTCTCTGCGGCGGGCACAATCCAGCAGTTGCTCACCTTCTCACGCAAGGGTGTTGTAAATATGAGCGTGTTTACGCTGGCTCCTTTCCTGAAAGAGGTGATTAAGCTGCATCGCATCTCGATTCCGGAGAGTATCACTCTGCATCAGCAGCTTGATGATCTTGGCTTAAAGGTGCGTGGCGATCTCAATCAGCTGCAGCAGGTGATCCTGAATCTGACTAATAATGCCCGTGATGCAGTTGAAGGTGTAGAGAACCCACAGATTACGATTGCTTTGACGCAAGAGAAAATTGCTGAACCCGAAAAGGCAGTGCGCGGTCAGCTTAAGGGGGGTGAATATGCCTGCATCCGTGTGATAGATAATGGTTGTGGGATCGCTGCTGAAGATCGAGCGCACATTTTTGAACCGTTTTTTACAACCAAGGAGGAGGGCAAGGGTACAGGGCTTGGTCTGGCAATGGTTTACGGTGCTGTGAAGACGCATAATGGCTGGATTTATACCACGCCGGGTGAAGACGGTGTGGGAACTATCATGCAAATCTATCTGCCACTGGTTCACCAGAAGGCAGAGCAGGCGTTGGATTATGGCGAAGATACCGTAGTTGAAGGCAGGGGCGAAAGGATTCTGCTTGTTGATGATAATGAGGATGTGCTGAATGTTGGCAAGGATGTGCTTGAGGGGCTGAATTACAGGGTTCTTATGGCAAAAGATGGACTGGAGGCAGTAGCGCTCTACAGCGCCGATCCAGATAAGATTGATCTGCTAATTCTTGATGTTGTGATGCCGGGCATGGGTGGCTTTGAAGCATTGAAACAGATTCGCCAGATCAATCCGGATGTAAAAGCACTGTTTGCAACCGGTTATAACAAGGCCAGTGCAGAGGCTGATGATGAGGCATTTAAAGATGAGATGATTATCTCCAAACCTTTTGCTATCTCAGCGTTGAGTCAGCTGATCAGAGAGCAGCTGGATGCCAGGCCATGAGGCCGTGAATGACTTTTTGAGCCAACGCGTGGTATGATGCATCTGTTTGGATGCTGAACCGATAAAGCAGCATCGGAGGTGATATGAGGTTAGATGCCAGGTCATCAAAAAAAGCCTTTTCTCAGCAGAAACATGCGAGCCCTTTTCGTAATGTTCTCAATACCATGCTATTTGATGTGCACAGCAAAACCGGGCGTACTGTAAACCTGAATATCACCATACTGATTGTTGTCAGCGTGCTGATTTCCATGATGGGTACCATGCCTGATCTTGAGCAGGCGTGGGTTGAACGAATCCAGCAGCTTGAAATGATTGTTACAGGCCTCTTTGCCATTGAGTTTGCGGCACGCTGTTATGCAGCCAGAAGTGCCCGCGCCTATATCTTCAGCTTTTACGGAATTGTTGATCTGCTGTCGATCCTTCCCATGCTACTGATTGGCGATCCCAATGTTGCAATCAGAATGCTGAGAGTTTTGCGTCTGCTTAAACTGGTGCGTTACCTGCGTGCCATGCGTCTGTTTATATCAAGCATGCGCGATACGATGGAGATGCTGCTGATGGTGTTCGGTTGTATTGCACTGGGAGCAATTCTGGCTGGTAACCTGATCTACACCATAGAGCCTGAAACATTTAAAAGTGCTTTTGAAGGTGCCTGGTGGGGTATTGTGACGATGACGACGGTGGGCTATGGCGATGTGGTTCCTAACACGCTTGCCGGACGCGTTGTCGCAATTTGCCTGATGGTGGTTGGTATCTGTATGTTTGCGGCAGTCACCGGTGTGGTTTCGATAAAAATTGCCCGCGCTGTCCATCATGGTGTGAAGTGCCAGAGCTGCGAAAAATCAATGGCTCCTGAGTTCCGTTACTGCCCTCACTGTGGCTATAAACAGCTGGATGAGGATGAGGACGATATGGATGCTGAGGATAAAGAGAGAGAGTAACTCTTCAGCTTTTATAAAACCTGTATCTCACTGTCGGGCTCATCTTTGAGCATGCCTTCCTGATACCGAACTACCTGATTGCGGCCTGTATTTTTAGCGACATAGAGCGCTGTGTCGGCCAGATGGATACATTGATCCAGATCATCAGAATCATCCGAGTAGATGGCGACACCGATGGAGAGTGTTTTGTTGAATGCAGATGATTCAGCACTGAACTGATTCTCTTCAAGTGTGCGTCGAATGCGTTCAGCAATCTCCAGTGTTTTAGCCTCTTCGGCATCAGTAATGATGACCAGAAACTCTTCACCACCATATCGGATGACATAATCTGAGAGGCGCACTGCTTTAGTGAGTATCTTGGCCGTGCCGATCAGAACAGTATCACCAACCTTGTGCCCATAGGTGTCATTGGTATCTTTGAAAAAATCGACATCGCACATCAGCAGGCCGATCTTCTTTTTACTGCGCTGGGCTGAAGCAATCAGCCGTGATTTGAATTGATCAAGGAAACGGCGGTTATAAAGATCAGTCATCGGATCCTTGAGAGTCGATGCATGCAACACCTCTGTGAGGCGCTTGGACTCAATCACCGGCGAAGCTTCACTGAAGTAAGTACGGATAAACGGCAGCTTCTTTTTGATCTCTGCGGCTTCACTATCCTCATGGATGATTTGCAACACAACCCCGATACGCCCACCCTGCATCAGCGGGATGCAGAAGTGGTGCAGATGAATCTCATCTTTGGAGCAGATGCGGTTACCGGCAAATGAGGTGCAGATATTCTCCTCCTCTTCAGAATTAACATCGTGGGCAGTTCTGCAGGCTCTGCATGCAGACGAATCGACATTGACCTCAGGGTTGCACCAGAGCATTTGCTCTTCCGGAAGTCCATGCGCATAGATCAGTTTCATCAGCTGTTTGTCATGGTTCACTTCATAGAGTGAAAAGCGTTTGATCTGGAAGGTGTCTGTGAGTGCCTGAAAAATGCGTTCATAGACATCACCAAGGTTGCGATCCTCTTCAATAGTCTGTTTAAAGCGTACGGCACCCACCATAGTTTTTACCGAGTCCACCGTACGGGTGAGCAGGTTACCCTCACCAGTTGTGATGCTGTGAACCTCCATCGATTCGACCTCTTTGATAATGGTGCCAAAACTCTGCTCCAGCGTATCCATGAGGTGATTGGTTTGGGTTGCTACCTGACCCAGTTCATCATTGCGACCCTCTTCCATTCTTCCTGAAAAGTTGCCCTCCTTGGCATGGGCAACCACATCACGCATCGATGTGGCGGTGGCAACGATAGGCATGAGTAGTTGTCTTAAAACATAACCGAGCAGAATGGCGAAGACTATAAATGCAGCAATGAGAACATAGGTTGAGGATAAGGCAGTGGCACGCTGATCTGTAAGATCCAGTTCGATATTCACCAGACCGAGCAGTGTACCTTCGTTGACGTCGTGGCACTGCAGGCATGTTTTTTCAGCGTAGTAGGGGGTGATGTACTGGTATTTTACACCCTCGGCCGTTTCGATCATGCGATCATTTGAAGTGCCGGTTCTCAGGGCTATTTTTTCTGCATCATTGGGCTCATGAGTCCCTTTGCCGTACTGCTTCTCTGTCGCCTGCGTGCGCACGATGCGGATTTCATGCAGATCGGCAATATGACTTCTAATATGTTTTTCCAATGCCTCATGATCGTAGTCGCCAGCAAGAAAGCTCAGTAGTAGTTCATTGCGAGCCAGTTCAGATGCCATCTCTCCATGTTCTCTCTCATTCTCCAGTGAAGTGGAGCGGAAGGAGAGCAGTGATACACCGGCCAGCATCACCACCATGGCCAGTGTGGATAGCAGAATAAGAATAGAAACTTTGGTCCGAATGCGCATATATTCACCCCGTTGAATATGACCTGATTCACTTTTATACGCATAAATCGGGCCAACTTAATGGTGATTCAGTCACGCTAACTCAACTGAAGCGAAGCGTTTAAGACAAATCTATGGAATGGGTGTCAGAGCTTTATCGAAGAGACGCTCTTACTAGTGAGGTCGGTCACAGTTGATGCATGTCAGGAGGTTAGTTTTAGTGCTGTGGATAAAGTGACGTTGTTTCAAAGGAGTAGATGTTATGATTGAAAAACAGGTTGAAAACGAAAAAATGAACGCGAAAGCTGATCAGAACGACACGCGTCAGACCATTTACCCGTTTCCTCGTCCGCTGTTTGCCAAATAACAGTTAAGATTTAACGTCTCCTCACGCGCCTTTTATGCAACGGGCGCTGAGGTTTTGCAGCTGATGACCCTCCTGCCTCATGCCTCCTCATCGAAGTGGATGGGATCAGCTGATCCGGGCCGTTACCGATAAGATCGGTGCGGCCCATTTTTTTGAGTGCTTCACGCAGTAGCGGCCAGTTTTCAGGATCGTGATAACGCAGAAAAGCCTTGTGCAGATCACGCTGTTTTTTGCGTTTGGGTGTGAAGACCTTTTCACTTTTGTTGCTTATTTTGCGCAACGGATTTCTCTCCGAATAATACATCGCACTGGCTGTAGCCATGGGTGATGGCAGGAAAGCCTGCACCTGATCAGGCCTGAACTGGTTGGCTTTCAGCCATAGCGCCAGATTAAGCATATCCTCATCACTTGTGCCCGGATGGGCGGCGATAAAGTAGGGGATGAGATACTGTTTTTTGCCGGCCCGCTTTGATGCGGCTTCAAACATCTTTTTGAAGCGGTCAAAGCTGCCGATACCCGGTTTCATCATCTTGTTGAGCGGGCCCTCTTCAGTGTGTTCCGGCGCAATTTTCAGATACCCCCCGACATGATAGGTGGCCAGCTCCTCAATATACTCCGGTGATTCAACCGCCAGATCATAGCGCAGCCCCGATGCGATAAAGATGCGTTTAATGCCGCGAAGGGAGCGCGCCCTGCGGTAGAGCCTGATCAGAGGGGTATGGTCGGTATTGAGGTTTTTGCATATGCCTGGAAAGACACAGGATGGTTTGCGGCAGGCCGCCTCAATCTCTTTCGACTTGCAGGCCAGCCGATACATATTGGCAGTAGGTCCGCCCAGATCGGAGATGGTGCCGGCAAAACCCGGTGTTTTATCACGAATCTCTTCGATCTCATGGATGATCGAATCTTCAGAGCGGCTCTGGATGATGCGCCCCTCATGCTCGGTGATTGAGCAGAAGGTACAGCCCCCAAAGCAGCCGCGCATGATGTTCACGGAGTGTTTGATCATGTCATAGGCTGGAATTCTACGGTTTCCATAACTCTGGTGCGGTGTGCGTGAGTAGGGCAGTCCGAACACAAAATCCATTTCACCGGTGCTCAGCGGGATAGGGGGAGGATTAAGCCAGACATCCCGATTGCCATGGCGTTGCACCAGCGCCCGCGCATTGCCCGGATTGGTCTCCAGATGCATCAGACGGGAGGCGTGGGCGTAGAGAACCGGACTCTCTTTGACCTCTTCATATGAGGGGAGGCGAATCACTGTGTTGGCACTCTCCAGTGAGCGGGACATCAGACGCAGCGGTTCTGCCTCATCCTGAGTCGCACAGGCCTGTGTGGCACTATCTTTCATGGCATAAGGGTCAGGGTGCTCAATTAGCTTGCCCGGCGTGTCCAGTTCACGTGAGTCGATCTCATGCCAGCCATCGGGAATCGTGTTGCGCATGATGGCTGTGCCGCGCAGATCGGTAATCTCTTTGACCGAGTCACCACCAGCTAATCTATGTGCGACCTCGATGATCTGAGACTCAGCATTACCAAAAACCAGCATGTCCGCTTTGGAGTCAGGCAGAACGGAGCGGCGAACCGTGTCTGACCAGTAGTCGTAGTGGGCGATACGGCGCAGGCTGGCCTCAATACTACCGATAATCACCGGCACACCTTTAAAGGCTTCGCGGCAGCGCTGGGCATAGACGGTAACGGCCCTATCCGGCCGTTTGCCTGCTACGCCATCCGGGGTATAGGCATCATCAGAGCGGATACGGCGCTCGGATGTGTAGTGATTGACCATCGAATCCATATTGCCGGCAGTCACACCGAAAAAGAGGTTCGGCGCACCGAGCGTGCGGAATGCATCAGCAGATTTCCAGTCCGGTTGAGAGATAATGCCAACCCGAAAGCCCTGCGCCTCGAGTACACGGCCAATCACAGCCATGCCAAAGCTAGGGTGATCGATATAGGCATCACCGGTTACGATGATGATGTCGCAACTATCCCAACCCAATTGATCCATCTCGGCTCTGCTCATAGGGAGTTGCTGAGCAGGGGTAAGCTCAGACCGATATTTCGGCCAACTCAGAATCGAGCGTTTGTGAGTTTTCTGCTCTTTGGTCATGGCCGCATCCTATCAGTCAAAGCCGGTTGATGCTTATATCGAAAGTTGTGCCTATTCGATGTTCTGAGTTGCTTTTAAATTTAACTGGTTTTTAATCACAGGGTGGCCAAAATCGCATCCATCAAAGTGATGGAGTTACAATGATTTCAGCAATCAGATCTTTTCTTAAACTGGAGTCAGCCAGTGGTATCCTGCTCATTGCAGCGGCCTGTCTGGCTGTGATACTGGCCAACTCACCACTCTCACACTACTACGATCTTCTGCTTGATACGCCTGTAGAGGTGCGTGTCGGTGCACTGCAGATCGCCAAACCTCTGCTGTTGTGGATTAATGATGGCTTGATGGCTGTGTTCTTCTTCATTGTCGGTCTGGAGTTAAAGCGCGAGATGCTTGAAGGGGAACTATCCTCAGCCAGAGCGATTGCTCTTCCTGCTTTTGCTGCAGTGGGTGGCATGGTCGTGCCTGCGCTGATCTATATCCTTATCAATCGTGGTGATCCGGTAGCACTTGAAGGGTGGGCTGTGCCCACAGCAACAGACATCGCTTTTGCGCTTGCCATTCTCACTCTGCTTGGTGATCGCGTACCGCTGGCACTGAAAACTTTTCTGGTCTCTCTGGCAATTTTCGATGATCTGGGGGCGATCATCATTATTGCTATCTTCTATACCTCTGAGATCTCGACCATCAGCTTGATCATTGCTGCTGTTTGCATTGCCGGATTGGCGCTACTGAATCGCTCTCATGTATACAGATTGACCCCCTATATCCTTTTTGCAGTAATTATGTGGGTGGCAGTACTGAAATCGGGTGTGCACGCGACACTGGCAGGTGTGATCGTGGCGATGTTTATTCCACTGGCTCGTGACCCGGAGAGAGATCGCTCTCCGCTTAAAGAGTTGGAACATGATCTGCATGCTCTGGTGGCTTTTGTGGTCCTTCCTCTGTTTGCTTTTGCCAATTCAGGGCTGAGTTTTAAAGAGACGGGCTTGGATCAACTGCTGCATCCGGTGACCGTTGGTATTGCTCTGGGCCTGTTTGTCGGTAAACAGCTGGGTGTTTTTACCTTTGCCTGGCTGGCTGTGAAGATGGGGCTGGCGACGCTGCCTTCTAAGGTGAGCTGGTCACTGATCTATGGCGTTTCACTGCTTTGCGGCGTTGGCTTTACGATGAGTCTGTTTATCGGTTCGCTGGCCTTTGAGAGTGGGGGGGAGAACCTCTTCTTCGATGAGCGCCTGGGTATCATTGCTGCCTCCACACTCTCCGCAATATGTGGCTACCTGTGGCTGAAGAGGGCTTTGATTAATCCTCAATAAGTTTCTGTCGATAGAATAGATGGTGATTGGGTGATACGCTCTCCAATGAGCTTTACCTTTTCTATTTCGACAGGAGTTGATTGAACTAGATGCTATCTTTCCGACTGAAGCGGTTCCTTACATTTTTTGTGCCGCTTGTGTTGATTACTACGGCCATTTCGTTGAACCTCTATTTTACCACCATAGAGGCAGATCAGGCTCGACTGCAATCCAAACATGCCTCTCTGCTTACGTATCAGAAAGAGAGTATTGAGAAGACCCTGAACCTGTTCATGTCGGATTTGATGGTGCTCTCCTCACAGCATGAACTGAAACTCCTGTTTGCCAGTGATGGCGAAACTCATCGTCATGATCTGGCCAATGAGATTGTAGCATTTATGGAGCATAAGGATATTTATGATCAGGCTCGAATCCTCGATCTTGATGGTAATGAAATTTTTCGCGTTAACAGCAATAGCGGAGCTCCCGTGGTTATTCAAGCATCCAAACTGCAGAATAAAAGCGAGAGGTATTACTTTAAAGAGATTGTCGCACTGGGTGAGGGCGAATTCTATATCTCTCCATTTGATCTGAATATCGAACACGGGGCAATCCAACAGCCACTGAATCCTGTCATTCGGATGGCAACTCCAATATTTGATGAGCGTGGCAATAAACGCGCCATAATCATTCTTAATATGGTTGGTGAGGGGCTGCTTAGTCCGTTTGAGAAGCTGGTATCTGCAGGCGTCGGGAAAACATTGTTGATCAATGCCGAGGGCTATTGGTTGAAGGGGTTGCAGCGTGAGGATGAGTGGGGGTTTATGTTTTCCGAAGGTAGGGATAGAACATTCCAGAAACGCTTTCCTGAAGCTGCAAAAATAGTGATGAGCAGTGAAAATGGCACCCTCTCTCTGGATTCCGGCTTTTTTGCCTATACGAGGATTTCAGCAGCCCCAACACTGGAAGGGCATTCGATTAATCCTTCTGCAACTTCGAATTGGTGGTGGATCATCTCCTATGTATCACCGCAGGAACTGGATTTGATAAGTCAGGTTCAACGTGAACGCTATATACTGTTCAATGTGATCTTTGCACTGTTGTTTGCGATTGGTTCATGGATTGGTGCCGATGCGATGAATAGGCACCATCTTGCCGAGAAGCAGTTAATGGTTTCAGAGCGGCGCTTTAGATCAGTCACTGAGACTGCAAAAGATGCCATTATTATTACCGATGGAGATGGAGAAATTGTTTCATGGAATGGCGGCGCCACCTATACCTTCGGTTATACGGAGTCTGAGACGCTTGGTGAACAGGTGACCATGATCATGCCTGAACGCTATCGGGAGATGCACAATCAGGGTATCCAGCACTATAAAGAGAACGGTTATCCAGTACTTATTGATAAAACCATGGAGTTGCATGGCCTGAAGAAAGATGGAGAAGAGATCGATATACGTTTTTCTCTCTCAACCTGGGGTTCGGATGGCGAGCACTATTATGGTGCGATTATTCATGATATCACCGAAACGAAAAAACTTGAGCGGCAGCTGGAGGCGATGGCCAGCAAGGATGGCCTGACCGGACTCTATAACCGCATCACATTTGATACGCGAATTATTGAAGAGCTTTCTCGCTCCAGACGATATAAACATCCGATATCGCTTATGTTTCTTGATATCGATTATTTCAAAAAGGTGAATGATCACTACGGCCATGCCGCAGGTGATGCCTGCCTGATCGAATTTGCTGAGCTGATGCGCAAGATGACGCGAACTGTGGATGTGGTGGCGCGCTATGGCGGCGAGGAGTTTGTGATTATTCTGCCGCATACCGATTCACAGAGTGCCACTATTCTGGCTGAACGGTTGCGCGAGGCTGCAGAGCAGATGAGTACCATCTATAAAAATGAGCATATATCCTGGACTATATCGATCGGTCTGGCCTCTCTTGAGCAGAACTGGGATACCTCCATTGAGTCCTGGCTGGAGCGAGCCGATGGCGCTCTCTACAAGGCCAAGGATAGTGGCCGTAACCGGGTTGTGATCAGTCAGGAAGAGCAGGCATAAGCTGCCGGTTTTTTCACCTTATCTGATTGCGGTATGAGAAATGGCAATCCAGAGTGGGGGCGGTCATGACCACACTTCGCTTTAATAAACCCTACCAGGTGTTGAGCCAGTTCACTGATGAAACGGGTCGCAAGGCCTTGGCCGATTTTATCGATATGCCGGGAATTTATGCTGCTGGTCGACTGGATCGTGATAGTGAGGGGTTGCTGCTGTTGACCAGTGACGGGCTGTTACAGAATCGCATCTCGCATCCGGATTACAAACTTTACAAGATCTATTGGGTGCAGGTGGATGGTCAGATTAGTGATCAGGCACTACAGAAGCTTCGTGAGGGCGTGCAGCTCAAGGATGGCATGACTTTGCCTGCACAGGTTGAGGAGATCCCTCCACCAGCCTCTCTCTGGCCGCGTGATCCACCGATCCGGGAACGGGCGGAGATCCCCACTTCGTGGATTCAAATCGAAATATGTGAAGGGCGTAATCGGCAGGTGAGGCGTATGACGGCAGCAGTCGGTTTTCCAACCCTGCGTCTGATCCGCTATGCCATCGGCCCGATCAGCCTTGAGGGATTGAATCCCGGAGAATACGCTGAAGTGGAAGAGCAGCCGTTGTGGGAGTTCTTTCCTCAACAGAAGACCAGGCGTTCAAGAGGTAGCAACAAGCCGGGGCCGACAGCAAGAGATCGAGGTTCTAACAGAGGTAGAGAAAAGAGAGCTCGCAGATGAGTGAAAGCTGGCAAGAGGGAATCAAGATACTGCTTCGTCAGTCGAAAATAAGTTTTTTAGCCACACAGGGGCGGCATGGGCCCGAGTCATCGATGGCGCCCTTTGCCATACATGAGGGAGATATTCTTCTGCATCTATCAAAACTGGCAGCCCATACGATGAACATTGAGAATAGTGCCGCTATTGGGCTGATGATCTGCACGCCAGAAACTGAAGCTGATTCACCTTTGGCACTACCCAGGTTGAGTCTGCAGGGTGAA
Organism: Mariprofundus sp. KV; assembly: GCF_013387475.1. GTDB lineage: Bacteria > Pseudomonadota > Zetaproteobacteria > Mariprofundales > Mariprofundaceae > Mariprofundus. The sequence goes on from NZ_VWNB01000003.1 coordinate 174,826, forward strand.
GCCACTCCTGTTACAGAAGATAGGCTTGAAGCAGCAAAAGCCGCTTATCTGAGTGCAATTCCGTATGCCGAATCACTTTTTGGGTTTGGCGACTTCCGTCTGTTCAAATTCAAACCTGAGTCCATTCACTGGGTAGGGGGCTTTGGCAGGGCTCGAAAGGTTACGCAGGGTCAATGGTATAACATCACCTTGGCTCCATAAAAAAGACGACCCGAAGGTCGTCTTTTCGATGAATAGATATGAATTATTTTAGACCGTTGAGGAATGCGATGACCTCATCTGCATCTGCACCGGTTACCTTCTGAGAGCCCATCTTGCTCTTGCCTCCGGCTGCCTTTGCCATGCCTTTGGAGTCGGCGATCCATGCTTTCATATTCTCCTCATTCCACACGAAATCGGCACTGGCAAGGTAGCTGCCATATTTAAAACCTTCAACAGAACCAGCCTTTTTACCCATGATGCCGAACAGATTCGGACCGACCTTATTTTTGTCACCCTGATCAAAGGTGTGGCACGCCTTACATTTGCTTTCTGCACCAGCTATAGCTTCTGTAATGGCAACACCGCTCATGAACATGGTTGCTGCTGTGGTAATCATGATAATCTTTTTCATTGTCTGCTCCTGTTGGTAAAGAATTAACGCATAATATTATGATATAATTATATGTCAATGGGATGCAGGGGGTAAAAAATACGCGCACATAAAAAAAAGGGAGCCTTACGGCTCCCTATTTCATTAAGTAGAGGAGAGTTACCTCAAAAAAATCAGTTTTTAGACTGATCCACGATCTTGTTGATCCATGGCATCATTGCACGAAGCTTGGCACCAGTCTGTTCGATCGGGTGTGCTGCGTTGTTGCGACGTGCAGCAGTCATCGAAGCGTAGTTGGTTGCACCTTCAAGGATGAACTGCTTGGCGTATTCACCTGTCTGGATGTTGTGCAGACACTCTTTCATCGCCTTGCGGGACTCATCGTTAATCACGCGAGGACCGGTCACATACTCACCATACTCAGCATTGTTGGAGATCGAGTAGTTCATGTTGGCGATGCCGCCTTCATACATCAGATCAACAATCAGCTTTAGCTCGTGCAGGCACTCAAAGTATGCCATCTCCGGTGCGTAACCTGCTTCAGTCAGGGTTTCAAAACCTGCTTTGACCAGCTCAACAGCACCACCACACAGAACAGCCTGCTCACCGAACAGATCGGTTTCAGTCTCATCCTTGAATGTGGTTTCAATAATGCCGGTACGGCCGCCACCGATAGCCGATGCGTAAGAGAGGCAGACCTCTTTCGCTGTGCCTGTTGCATCCTGATGGATAGCGATCAGATCAGGGATACCTCCGCCTCTGACAAATTCAGAGCGAACAGTGTGACCGGGTGCTTTAGGGGCGATCATGACAACGTCGAGATCAGCACGTGGTACAACCTGATTGTAGTGGATGGCAAAACCGTGCGCGAAAGCGAGGGTGGCACCCTGTTTCAGGTTTGGCTCAAGCTCGTCACGGTAGAGGACGGACTGGAACTCGTCAGGGGTGAGTACCATGACGATATCAGCACCGGCAACAGCATCAGCTACGTTGGTAACTTTCAGGCCGTGTGCCTCAGCTTTGGCAACAGATGAAGAGCCTGCACGCAGGCCGACAGTAACGTCTACGCCGGAATCGTTGAGGTTGGTAGCGTGCGCATGGCCCTGGGATCCGTAACCAATGATCGCTACTTTTTTACTTTTGATGATCGAAAGATCTGCGTCTTTATCGTAATAGACGTTTAGAGCCATGAGGTTTCTCCTGTGCAATTGGTTGTAATAATATTTTTAAGGCGGCGCAGCATATACGTTTCACCGCTAAAGTTCACCCACTTTTGAGCTGTTTGCCACGAAGAACAGGAAGAGCGCGAGGAAATATAGAGCGTTTGGATTATTCGCTGTTTATCTGTTTGCTCTTCCTGCTGTGATTTGTGCCGTTCGAGGTGGGTGTTAATCCTCGCTGAAGACTGTGCCGACACCGTCATCGGTGAGTATCTCAAGCAGCAGTGCATGCGGGACACGACCATCAATGATATGGGCCTGTTTTACGCCAGCCGCTACAGCATCCAGACAGCAGGTAACCTTGGGGATCATGCCACCGGCAATAGTGCCATCAGCGATCATCGCCCTGGTTTCTGACGGAGTCAGTCTGGAGCAGAGGTTTTTATCATTATCGAGTACACCGGCAACATCGGTCAGCAGAATCAGTTTGGCCGCTCCCAGCGCCTGCGCAATAGCACCGGCAACCAGATCAGCATTGATGTTGTAGCTCTGCCCCTCATCCTTGTGATAGCCGACCGGAGCAATCACCGGAATAAAACGGTCGGTATCCAGCAGGTTGAGAATCTCTGTGTTGATCGAGTGAACCTGACCAACATGGCCAAGATCGATAATCTCAGGCACATCCAGCTCCGGTGCATTCTTCTCAAACTTCATTTTGCGTGCGCAGATCAGTCCGCCATCCTTGCCGGAGAGGCCAATAGCTTTGCCGCCGGCTCTGTTGACGTTGCCGACAATCTCTTTGTTCACCAGACCGGCCAGCACCATCTCTACCACATCCATCGTCTCACTGTCGGTAACCCGCATGCCATCGATGAATTTGGCCTCCTTGCCGATCTTCTTCAGCAGGTTGCCGATCTGTGGGCCGCCACCATGGATAACAACAGGATTGATGCCCACCTGTTTGAGCAGGGTGATATCTGAGGCAAAGCTGGCTTTGAGATCCTCTTCGACCATGGCGTTGCCACCATATTTAATAACGATGGTTTTATCGGCAAAACGTTGCAGGTAGGGGAGTGCTTCAACCAGCGTTGCGGCACGTGCTGCACTATGTTTCATCATTGGCTCATCTCCTCAAGCGGTACGGTTTTCCGTGCATGTTCAGGCTCACAGTCAAGCAGTTTTGACCAGAGCCATATCAGGGCTGCAGTTGTAGCGGTGATGCCAAGACTTAACAGCAACCGTGAGTCATTAGGATCCTGCAGTTGCCGTCCCAGTGGAATCAGCACGATAATTGCCGTGGTCAATACTGCCAGTCGTGTCCAGATCACCGGTTGACGAAACAGAACACTGGCTGCACCGGGAATGGAGATCAGCGCGTAGAGGGTGATAACGATCCAGTGGTTCTCTTTATTCACATTGGTTAGTCCAGCCCATATGCCAGACCCGTTACCCATTTGCTGCTCGATAGCCGCGCCGACAATCAGGATCAGCGTTGCTGAACTGCTCCACAGCAGCCACCCCATCCATGCTCTGTTTCTGGCCAGGTGGTTCATCCATACGCCGTTACCGATAACAAGCATCAGTGCTGCAAATGCCATGCCCCATGGCGCAAAAGTAAAATCGATATTCATGCTGCTCCCTTTCCTGATCGTGATTGCACGCATACTAGCTGCTTTCAGCATTGAAATCACGCCGACCTGACCTTTCTTCTTTTATGGCTTGTTTATTGTTGGGGCTGCTGCTTAACAATCATGCATCTCTGCCTAAATCTTATGCATTGTAATTTTATCACACTTGGGTAAAAAAACATAAGCACTCAATAATAAAGGACTATTTCATTTTGGCACGGGTGGCATATGGCCTGCTATAAGAAAGCATCTGGTTCAGCAAAAAATATTTATAACAGAGGAGTTAAATATGAAAGTACAAAATAGTGCAATGGCAGCGCTACTGGGACTAGGCCTGATGGCCTCTCCATCAATGGGGTGGTCTGGTAGCTTGCAGGATAAACTGGATAAAATTCAAATCAGTGGTTTTGTCGATGCTGCTTACTTTCAATCTAATGGTCCATTAAAGGGCGGTATTACCCTGGATCAGGTGGAGATCGATATCGAATATTCCGCCGGCAATGTGGGGCTGCGTTTCGACCTTGAATCTACTGCTGATGGCTTTGGTGCCACACCGTTTGAGCAAGGCTATGTATATTACACGCTTCCAGGCATTGGTGATGAGGGGCTGACATTCACCTTTGGTAAGTTTAATGCACCTATCGGTTGGGAACTTCTCGATGCGCCAGATATGTATCAGTATTCACATGCGCTGGTGTTTAACAATGCACTGCCAACAAATCTGACAGGTGTTTCGCTTGCGACAAGCTTCGGAATTGCAGACCTGATTGTTTATGCTGCAAACGGCACCGATACCAATGCCGCTAATACTACAACGGGTGTGAAAACCTTCGGTGGCCGACTGGGAATTACTCCGATTGAAGGCATCAATATCGGTTTCTCTTATCTGACTGGTGATAACCTTGGTGGTGTATATCAGGCGTTGAAGTACAGAACTTATGATATTGATCTGACACTGGAGCTGGTTGAAAACCTGATTATCGGTGCTGAATTTGCTAAAAATAAGAACTGGACTGCATTGAATGCCACATCTCAGGGCTATTTCGTGACCGCCCACTACGATTTCACAGAAATGCTTGGTGTAACAGGCCGATATGGTCAATGGGATCCTGACACTGCTGCTGTAGGCAAAATGACCGCAACAACAGTTGCGTTAACTGCCGCGCTGGGTGATGGCCTGGGTGCACTGTTCGAGTTCCGTAATGACAGGGACAAGACTGTTGTGCCAAGCACAAGCATAAACAGCTATGCCTTTGAAATGACCTATAGCTTCTAAGCTTCCCCGATTAGAAATGGAAAGGGAGACGGCTGCAACCGTCTCCCGGATCCCAGCAAATTCACGTGTGAGAGAATTATAAGGAGATGCAATTATGAAAATGATTCGAGCCATTATCAAGCCATTCAGGCTGGACGATGTGAAAGATAAATTGATCGCAGTCGGGGTGACAGGCCTGACAGTGACCGAAGTAAGGGGCCACGGCCGCCAAAAGGGGCACACCGAACTCTATCGCGGTGCCGAGTACAGCGTGGACTTTGTGCCCAAGACAGAGATCACTGTGGTGGTGACCTCCGATATGGTGGATGCGGTGATTGATGCCATTGTCGAGGCCGCCCGTTCAGGAAAAGTTGGCGATGGTAAGATCTTCGTCAGTGATGTTGAAAAAGTCATTCGTATCCGCACCGGTGAATCCGATGTGGAAGCGTTAAGTTAAAAGGAGGTAAATCATGGAACCAATTGCAACAACACAGTTGGCAGGAGATATCCTGCAGACCAAATATGCACTGGATACTTTTTACTTTCTGGTGATGGGTGCATTCGTGATGTGGATGGCCGCCGGCTTCTCCATGCTGGAGGCTGGCCTTGTCCGCTCAAAAAACACGGCCGAGATTCTGACCAAGAATATCGTGCTCTATTCCATCGCATGTATTATGTACATGCTGATCGGTTATAACATTATGTATGGTGATTCGATCTCATCGATCATCCCGGGCATCAGTTTCGGTCTCGGTGGTGATAATGAGGCGGCTGCAGTGCTGGCCGGTGGTGAAGATGCGCCGTACTACTCCAACCTGTCGGACTTCTTCTTCCAGGTGGTGTTTGTAGCTACCGCGATGTCGATTGTTTCCGGTGCCGTTGCCGAGCGCATGAAGCTGTGGGCTTTCTTTGCCTTTGCTATCGTATTTACCGGTATTATCTATCCGACTCAGGGTATGTGGAAGTGGGGCGGCGGTTTCCTTGATGAAGCAGGCTTCCTTGATTTTGCAGGTTCGGGTGTGGTTCATATGGCGGGTGCTGCTGCAGCACTTGCAGGTGTGCTGCTGCTTGGTGCTCGTAAAGGCAAGTATGGTAAGGATGGCTCGGTGAATGCGATTCCGGGTGCGAACCTGCCGATGGCTACACTGGGTACCTTCATTCTCTGGATGGGTTGGTTTGGTTTTAATGGTGGTTCAGAGCTGAAGGTCTCCGACATCGCTGAAGCCAATGCAACAGCCATGGTCTTTGTAAATACCAATATGGCTGCTGCAGGTGGATGTGTTGCAGCTCTGCTGCTTGCTCGTCTCTGGTTTGGTAAAGCCGATCTTACCATGGCGCTCAATGGCGCTCTGGCCGGCCTTGTGTCGATCACCGCTGAACCTCTGACGCCATCACCTGAACTGGCTACTCTGATTGGTGCTATCGGTGGTGCGCTGGTTGTCATCTCGATCATTACACTTGATACCAAATTCAAGATCGATGATCCGGTAGGTGCGATTTCGGTGCATGGCGTGGTTGGTCTCTGGGGACTGCTGGCGGTATGTCTCTCCAATCCGGATGCAACACTCTCAGCGCAGTTGCTCGGTATCGGTGTGATCTTTGCCTGGGTGTTCATCTGCAGTCTGATTGTCTGGATGATTGTGAAGGTAATCATGGGTATTCGTGTCTCCGAAGAGGAGGAGTACGAAGGTCTGGATGTTGGTGAGTGTGGTCTGGAGGCCTATCCGGAATTCACTCAGAACAGGAAGTGATACCCTTTGAGGTAAAATCCTGTTGCTGGATGTTTTAGGCAACAGATCTTTGATGGATGGGTTGGGAGCGGATTTTTATCCGCTCCCGATTCCCGTTTTAATTTGGGCTCATGGCTGAGGTCAGGAGCCATGTTTAACAAGGAGGTTTAGATGAGCAGTTCACTGTTGCTGCATGCATTATCACTTCATGATCGAATGCTGGAGCCTAATCAGCTGCCGGTATCAGGGCATGTGTGGGGCTATGATAAGGAGTGTACCAGTCGCGAAGAGTTTGTCGGCAATGCTCTGAATATGCTCTCACTGCTTGGCATTCAAGATGCCGAAATCAGTTGGGAAGATGATATTATGGCCTTTGATGTGAAGCGTAAGGGGCAACCGGTAACGGTGATTATCTCACTGCAGGATGATTCACTGACCTCTGATTACCTCTATTTTCTGGGGATCTGGCTGCGCCCGCAATCGGAGAGCCTCTCCGAAGTGGAGCTGCTCAGTGATCAGATCGACTGGCAGGAGGAGGAGCTGCTGCAGCCGGCCATCTCCTATTCAGTTCGTTTTACTGCAGAGCCACTGCAGGTACCCGACATCAGGAGATTGTTGGGTAGTGAGATCTTTGCTCAGCGCATTTATGGCGATGCTTTTTATCTCTGTGGTATGACAGAAGCTTATCCCATCCCTTCCGGCAAGTTTGTGATCTCTCCGGCAAGTCATGCGCAGAATCATCAGCGTTATGAGATTCGTCATGCGCTCTATTCACTGCGTAATCTGATGGGGTTGATGGGCAGTGTGATGAATCTCTATGATCGTATCAGCGAGAAGGGCGACGCGACCACGCTGTGTCAGGAGATGATGGATTTGATGGCTGCTGTTGAGCGTCAGACGCCAACACCGGCTGAGTGGGATGCGCTTGTCAGATGTAATGGCTCCATTGCACTGCGACTGGCATCGGAGTCCAATGAGAGTCGTAAGCTACACAGCAGGCTTAAAGGGGTACGCCGACTCTTCGATGTTATTCTTGAAGAGCTGGATATCTCTGAAATGCAGGGCATGGCTTCACTGACCAAACGTATGCTGGCCCCGTTTGATCACGTTAAGGATAGTCTTCATAGCTTTGAAGATATGCTTAATCAGGTTGAAAAGCAGTCGCAGATTCTGCAGCCGTTGATGCACTCTCGCATGCTGGCAGGCCAGCAGCTGCTGCTTGAAAAGCTTATCGCATCGAATCAATTGCAGGGTGAGCGTGAGAAGTAAACGATGCCGGAGCGTGATGCTGTTATTGCCTGACGATCTGTGGCGTCTGTTGAAGCGCTGAACTAATTGGCGGTTTCATTGTAAGTGAGTAGAAGTAATAATTCGGATAATAAATAGGGAGTTTTATACAAATGAATACAGCAGGTTTTGATGTCTTTTTTCTCACCCTGGGTGCAGCCATGGTGTTGGCGATGCATGCAGGTTTCGCTTTTCTGGAAGTGGGGACGGTACGCAAGAAAAATCAGGTGAATGCGCTGGTGCGTGTGATAACCGATTTTGGTTTCTCTACGGTTGCCTATTTCTTTGTTGGTTTTGCTGTTGCTTACGGCATCAACTTTTTTGCGCCGGTTTCAGAACTTAACAAGCTCGCGGATATCTCCAACGGTTACAAAATGGTGCACTTTTTCTTTCTGCTTACCTTTGCCGCAGCTATTCCGGCAATTATCTCCGGCGGCATCACCGAACGTGTTAAATTTTGGCCCAATGCATTGGCAACGGTGCTGTTGGTAGCTGTGATCTACCCGTTTTTCGAAGGTATGATCTGGAATGGTAATTTCGGTTATCAGGCGTGGCTGGAAGCGAACTTTGGTGCTGCCTTCCATGACTTTGCCGGTTCTGTCGTGGTTCATGGTATGGGCGGCTTCCTTGCACTGGGTGCAGTGGTGTTGCTTGGCGCACGTCGAGGCAGATATAACCGGGAGGGACGCATGATGGCCATCCTGCCATCCAATATTCCTTTCCTGGCGCTTGGTTCATGGATTCTCTGTGTCGGATGGTTCGGCTTTAACGTGATGAGTGCAGGAACAGCAGAGGGTGCATCGGGTCTTGTCGCGATGAACTCACTGCTGGCGATGGTTGGTGGTCTGCTGGCAGCGCTTGTGGCTGGTAAGAATGATCCGGGTTTTGTGCACAATGGCGCGCTGGCCGGACTGGTGGCGATCTGTGCCGGCTCCGATATCGTACATCCCATTGGAGCACTGACTATTGGCGCGATTGCAGGTGTTGTTTTTGTGATCGGTTTTGAATTTGTTCAGATCAAGCTGAAAATTGATGATGTGCTGGGAGTGGTTCCACTGCATGGCGTTTGTGGCGCATGGGGCGGTATTGCTGCCGGTATCTTTGGCACGACAGCCATGGGTGGTGCAGGTGGTGTGACATTCATGGCGCAGTTGATCGGCACCGTTACCGGCGTTGCTGTTGCTGTTGCCGGTGGTTTTGCTGTCTATGGTCTTGTTAAGGCAACTATGGGTATCCGGCTTTCGGAAGAGGATGAGCATATGGGGGCGGATCTGGCTATCCATAACATCAGTTCAACACCTGAGCAGGATATGGCGAATCACTGATCTTTGTTGGTTGAATGCTGTGACGGGCCTGCGGTAACGCGGGCCCGTTTTGCACTTGTCTTCAACCTTTGCAGGCGTTAGAAACCGGACATGCGATTGCTATCTGTTTTTCTACTCTTTTTCTCACTCACACTGCCTGTTTCTGCTGCCGAATTTGATATCTATCAGTCCGGTTATCGCCCCCTTCAGCTGGGGCTTCTGGTTGCGGTTGAGGATGCAGAAAATGAACGCCGTCTCTTCAATGGCGTGGTTGGTGACGACCTGGAGTCGAGTCAGTCATTTAAGGTGATTGACCCGCTGGCTTATCTGGCAACCTTTGAGGATAGCTGGGCCAAGGTTGAGTATGGTGACTGGCGCATTGTCGGTGCCGATATTCTTGCGCTGTGCAAACTGCGCCGGGAGGGGGAGCACTGGAAGGCGGAGGTGAGGGTTTACGATCTGTTCAGAACCAAGGAGCTGGCCACCGTCACGGTTGAGGGCGGCGCCAATCAGATTCGCAGACTTGCGCACCGGGTGGCTGATCAGATCTACAGTGCGGCACTCGGAATTCCCGGTTATTTCACCAGCCATATTCTCTACGTGCATAAACGTGGTGATTATTCCGATCTGATCTACATGGATCAGGATGGGGCCAACAATCAGGTGGTGGGTAAGAACTTTACACTGCTGTTATCTCCTGACTGGGCACCGGACGGGCAGAAGGTGGCACTCAATACCTATGTGGGTAATCGACCACGACTGGAGTTTTTTGATCTACAGAGCGGCAGCCGTACCGCTTTTGGTGAGTTTAAAGGCCTGAACTCTACGCCGGAATTCTCTCCCGATGGCCGTTATGTGGCAGCGACACTTTCACACAATACCGGTAATACCGATATCCACATCTATGATATTAAAACCAGAAAATGGCGCCGTTTTACCACCGATAACGGTATCGATACCACACCGACATGGTCGCCGGACGGCAAATGGATCGCCTTTGTCAGCAATCGCAGCGGTCAGCCCCAGATCTACCGCAAGGCACTCTCAGGTGGAAAGGCACAGCTGGTCAGCACCCAGGGGAGCTACAACAGCTCACCTGCCTGGTCTCCAACGGGCGACCGCATTGCCATGATCTCGCTGAAAAACTGGTCCTATGCTGTGGCAACAGTGCGTCCTGATGGCTCGGATATCCGCTATCTGGTAGCCGGTCAGCGGGTAGAGTCGCCATCGTGGTCGCCTAACGGGCAGATGATTCTCTATTCAGCCGAGGAGCACGGGGTTCGCCGTGTTTATCGCGTGCCGAGCTGGGGCGGTAGAAGTGAGCCGGTAACCTCGCCCGCTGTTGATGCTTCAGATCCGGCATGGTCCCGACACTGATGGTACGTTTAGATGTTAAAAATGTGGATTCCTGATGCAGCAGTTGGCAGAATTCAAGCTTGATGGTTGACTAGTAAAAAGGGAATGTCACTATACGCTAACTAGAAGCGCTAAGGGAGAAATATATGAATTTCAATCGTTCAAAAAAACAGATCCTCCTGGTAGCTATCGCATCGGCTGGATTGCTGTTTGCGGGCTGTCAGAAGAAAGTTGAAGTGACCGCCGATAAGCCAGCGGCTACTCATTCAACCCATTCAGTACAGGCATCTGTTGCTAAACCATCCACCAACTCTGTTTACTTTGCTTTTGACAAGTCAGATTTGGATGCGGCGGCAAGAGCAACACTCGATGCCAATGCAGCGTGGCTGAATGCCAACCGCGATGTAAACGTTACCGTTGAGGGTAACTGCGATGAGCGCGGAAGCCGTGAGTACAACCTGGCACTGGGTCAGCGTCGTGCCGATGCTGTTCGTGATTTCCTCTCCTCTCGTGGCGTAAGCGCAGACCGCATTGATACCGTATCATTCGGTGAAGAGCGTGCTGCATGTAAGGGTACTGGCGAAGCGTGCTGGGCTCAGAATCGTCGTGGTGACATTGTCACCCGCTAACTCCATCAACAGTGGACTAGAGAGGCGGCCATTGGTTTTTCCAATGGCCGTCCTTTTGTTGTGCTCGGCTCTTTTTTCCGGTTGTGCAAAAGAGGCTCCCGGTCCCCGCTGGGCGGATGATAAAGAGAGCGTTGCTGATTCGATAAGGGCTTTGTCAAAAGCTCAGGAAATTGCTGAATCAACAGTGCAGATAGAACATATCAAGCTGAATAAACAGCTGAAAGATCTGGAGACTGTCAATCGTACCCAGCAGGCTCAGATTGATGCGCTGACGGCACGCATTGAAAAACTGCACCGCAAGAGAAAAGTGGTCAGTAAACCTGAGGTGAAAGAGAGTGTTGCTGTCACAGCGCAGCACCGTACTACACCTGTAAAGGCACCTGAGTTGCCACCGATTCAAGTTAAGCGAGCTGCTGTCGTTGATCGTGCGGCCCATGCGGAAGCTGAGAAGAATGCCTATACCGCTGCCTATCTGGCACTGAAAAGCGGCCGTTTTGATGAGGCCTCCAAAGGTTTTAATGAGCAGCTGGATGCCTACCCGCAAGGTGAATATGCCGATCAGGCCTGGTACTGGCTCGGTGAAGCCCGTCTGGCGCAACAGGCGCTGGAAAATGCCCATAATGCATTTAAATATGTAGCTGATCACTATCCTGAAAGTGTTAAACACGCTTCGGCACTACTGAAGCTTGGTCAGCTCTCCGAGATGGAAGGGAAAAATGGCGTGGCTGTCGAATACTACAACCGCCTGATCAAGGAACATCCTGAATCTTCGCTGGCTGAACAGGCTCGTGAGGCTCTTGTTGATCTGCAGCTGGGCAGCAGCGTGGAGAATCAGCAATAACCGTTTCAGCGTCGCGTCTTCGCATTCATGAAATCTACGACAGCATCCAGGGTGAAAGTACACTGGCTGGCATGCCCTGCACCTTTATCCGACTGGCCGGCTGCCCTTTACGCTGCAACTATTGTGATACTACCCAGGCGATCCCAACCGATAGTGGCAGCTGGATGGATATTGATGCCATTATAGAGGATGTTCGTTTGAGAGGCCGCCCGCTGGTGCTGGTTACCGGTGGCGAGCCACTGGCTCAACGTAATTGTGGCGAGCTGTTAAGAAGGCTGCTTGAGCTTGGTATTGAAGTGCAGCTGGAGACCTCAGGTGCATACAGTGTGGCGGCAGTGCCTGCCGGGGTGCATCGCATTGTTGATGTGAAAACCCCCGATAGTGGCGAGGCTGATCGCAACCAGCTTGAAAATATGAAAATCCTCGGGGCAGGCGATGAGATCAAGTTTGTCATCTGCAGTCGCGGTGATTACGAATGGTCGCGTGATTTTATCCACCAGCATCAACTGGGTGAGGGCGCAGTGGTTCTGCTCTCAGCGGCATGGAATGCGATCTCCAGCCGCGATCTCTGTGCATGGATGCTGCAAGATGCGCTACCGGCACGCCTGCAGCTGCAGCTGCATAAGGTGATCTGGGGTGCTGAGGCTTCAGGTGTTTAAGGTGAATCTATGAGTCAGACTAAAGCTGTTGTCCTTCTCTCAGGTGGTCTTGATTCCAGTACGGCACTGGCCTGGGCGGTTAAAAAGATGGGTTGGTTGTGCCATACCGTTGCCTTTGATTATGGTCAGCGCCACCGCATTGAGCTGCAGGCTTCTGAAAATGTGGCCCGTTATTTCGGTGTTAAGGACCATCGTGTGATCAACGTGGATATGCGTATGATCGGCCACTCCTCGCTGACTTCTGATATGCCTGTGCCTAAAGATGAGGCCGGTGGTTCAGATGTGCCGAGCACCTATGTGCCGGCCCGTAATCTTATTTTTCTCTCTCTTGCTGCCGGACTTGCTGAGACAGTGGGAGCGACCAAGCTGGTGATTGGTGCCAATGTCGTCGATTACTCCGGTTATCCCGATTGTCGTCCTGAGTTTCTTGAGGCTTTTGCCCGTTGTGCCCATATCGGTACCAGAGCTGGCAGTGAAGGTGGCGTACTCGATATTGAAGCACCGCTGATCAAGCTGGGTAAGGCTGAAATTATCGCTATGGGGCTTGAGCTCGGCCTTGATTATGGCTTGACGCGCTCCTGCTACGATCCGCGCCCTGATGGAATGCCGTGCGGCCACTGTGACTCCTGCTATTACAGGCAGCTCGGTTTTCGTGAGTTGGGTAGCTCAGATCCTCTGCCATACCGCTGAACAGGCTACCGCAGCAGATCACTGCGGCATTCACAATTCAATAATTTAATCTTCTCTTTTTAACCTTGGAAGTTGCCTGCACCTCCTCTAGAGTGCCGCACCCCGCAGTGGGAAGCTGTCGGGTTTATTAAGGGGGCCTCTAATGCCAGTTCAACGTACACTATCTATTATTAAGCCGGACGCTGTAGCCAAGAATGTGATCGGTGACATTATCCGCCGTTTTGAAGAGAACGGTCTCTCCGTGATTGCTACCAACATGACCCATCTCAGCGCTGCTGAAGCAGGGCGTTTTTATGCTGTTCATGCCGCTCGTCCGTTCTACGCAGATCTCTGCGCATTCATGAGTTCAGGTCCGATTCTGGCCATGGTGCTGGAAGGTAAAAATGCAGTGACGCTTAACCGTCAGCTGATGGGCGCAACCAACCCCAAAGAGGCTGAAGCAGGCACCATTCGTGCTGACCATGCTGACTCTATCGATGCCAATGCTGTTCACGGTTCCGACTCTGAAGAGAATGCTGCAATTGAAGTTGCTTTCTTCTTTTCTGATCTGGACTTGCATAGCCGCGGTTAAGTTAAAACATGAATGATGACGTAGTGGGGCAGGTTGATTCCAGGCCTCAGGCCACAGCACAGAGTTCAGAGCAGGTTCTGGTTCGCCGCGAAAAACTCACACGTATGCGTGAGGCTGGCGAGGCCTATCCGAACACATGGCGCAGTGACCACACTGTGGCTGCGATTTTTGAGCGCTTTGAAGAGCAGGAGAGTGAGCTTCTTGATCAGGTCTCACATCGTGTTCGCATTGCAGGCCGTATCATGGCCCACCGCGTTATGGGTAAATCCAGCTTTGTCAAAATCCAGGATGGCAGTGGACAGATCCAGCTGTTTCTGAATCGTGATGAGCTGGGTGGCCCTGAAATCTACAATCCGACCCGCAAATGGGATCTTGGTGATATTGTCGGTGCAGAGGGTGTGCTGTTCAGGACCAAGTCCGATGAACTCTCGGTACGCGTCTCGCATATCGAGATGGTCTCCAAATGTCTGCGTCCTCTGCCGGAGAAGTGGCACGGACTGGCTGATATCGAAACCCGCTATCGCCAGCGTTATGTCGATCTCATGGTTACGCCTGAGTCGCGTGAGACATTCAGAACACGTTCGAAAGTTGTCTCGCTGCTGCGGCAGGGTCTTGAGTCTCGTGACTTTATCGAAGTGGAGACACCGATGTTGCAGACGCAACCCGGTGGTGCTGCGGCACGTCCATTTACCACCCATCATAATGCTCTGGATATGGAGCTGTTCCTGCGTATTGCACCGGAGCTCTATCTCAAGCGGCTGCTGGTTGGTGGCTTTGAACGCGTGTTCGAGATTAACCGTAACTTCCGCAACGAAGGGCTGGATGCAACCCATAATCCTGAATTCACCATGGTTGAGTTTTATCAGGCCTATGCCGATTTTACCGATGCTATGGATACCACCGAGGCGCTGATTCGTGGCATTGCCGATGGACTTGGTATCACGCTGGTGGAGTGGGAAGGGGTAGATATCGATCTCTCCAAGCCGTTCAGACGTATTCGTCTTGATGAGTCGGTGTTTGAGAAGCTTCCTGAAGTGCGTGGTCATGCCAATGATAAAGCGCTGCTGGCCACGGTCTGCATGCGTGTGATTCCCAACTTCAAGCCGTTAATCACCTGGAAGGCGGGCCACTATCTGGTGGCACTGTTTGAAGAGTTTGTTGAACCTGAACTGGATCAGCCGACCTTTATTACCCATTACCCTGTTGATGTCTCTCCGCTGGCGCGCCGCAACAACCATGAGCCAACGGTCACAGATCGTTTTGAACTGTTTGTTGCCGGCCGTGAAATTGCCAATGGTTTCTCCGAGCTCAACGATCCTGATGATCAGCGTGGCCGTTTTGTAGCGCAGGCACAGGCTAAAGCAGCCGGTGATCTTGAGGCTGCCGGTATCGATGAGGATTATCTGCGGGCACTGGAGTTCGGTATGCCTCCGGCTGCCGGTGTAGGTATCGGAGTGGACAGGTTGGTGATGATGTTGACTGGCAACCACTCGATTCGTGATGTGTTGCTGTTTCCGCATATGAGGCCGGAATAGTTTTTTATCGATAACTACTGATTAAATGGCCCGTTTTACGGGCCATTTTTCATTTCGCTTGCCCCCTCTGGATGAATTCATAACACTCTCTCTCGATATCTTCTGGAGAAGAGGTGCAATCTATGCGTGAGCACACTGCCGCATCCGTTCTGTTCGGGCTCGACCCGACATGGGTTGCGCTCTCCATTCTGCTTGTTGTGTATGGCGTCATTATGATGGAGCGCTATAACCGTGCTGTGCTGGCGCTGCTCGGTGCCGGCGTGATGATTCTCTGCGGTGTGATCACCCAGCAGCAGGCGATTGCCGGTGTCGATTTTAATACCATCGGGTTACTTACCGGCATGATGGTGATTGTCGCCATCTGCCAGAAGACCGGCATGTTCCAGTATGTGGCGATCAGGGCAGCCAAGAGTGTGAACGGGAGACCCTGGGGGATTCTGGTCATGCTTTCGGTGGTGACTGCACTCTTCTCCGCATTTCTCGATAATGTTACCACTGTGCTGCTGATTGCCCCGATCACCCTGCTGATTACCGATGCTTTGGGTGTGCGCCCGTACCCCTACCTGTTTGCCCAGATTCTCGCGTCCAATATTGGTGGTACAGCCACACTGATTGGTGATCCCCCCAATATCATGATCGGCTCTGCTGCAAATTTGAGCTTTTCCGACTTTATACTCAATTTGGCTCCGATCACACCGGTTGTCTTTACTGTGACGTTGCTGGCGATCTGGTTCATGTTCGGACGTGATCTCTCAGCCTCTGAGGAGAATCAGGCCAAGGTGATGCGTTTTGACGAGAATCAGGCGATCAGGGATATACCGCTGTTGATCAAGAGCCTGAGCGTACTGACTCTGGTGATTATCGGTTTTACCTTTGCTCACAGCCTTGGGCTTGAACCGGCAACCATCGCCATGTTCGGCGCTGCAGTGCTGCTGTTTCTACACTCGCTCGGACTGCCTGTGCAGGATAAGGACCACGCCTATGAGAAGGTGATGGCCGATACCGAATGGACCACCATCTTCTTTTTTGTCGGGCTGTTTATCATTGTTACAGGCGTTGAGCATACCGGTGTGATCAATGCGCTTGCACAACATACGCTTGAGTTGACCGGTGGTGACTTTGTTGCCACGGCCGGGGCAATTTTGTGGGTCTCTGCCATTGCATCTGCATTGATCGATAATATTCCCTTTGTCGCCACGATGATTCCCCTGATTCAAAATATGGCTCCTACCTTTGGTGGTGAGGCTGCTCTGGTGCCGTTGTGGTGGGCGCTGGCACTTGGCGCATGTCTGGGAGGCAATGGCTCACTGATCGGAGCATCGGCCAATCTGATTGTTGCAGGTTTTGCACAGCGCGCAGGGCATCCGATCGCTTTTCTTGTTTTCATGAAACACGCCTTTGGACTGATGCTGATCTCCATCGTGATTTCACATATCTACTTGTATCTGCGCTACTTGTCCTGAAAGATTGCGATCTTTCCAGAGGGGGAGATTGTGTCAGCACTACTTTTGATTAAAGGAGCCTGTCTTTGAAGCAGCTTTTGTTCCAGCCACACGAATGGATGCTGGCCCGCCGTTATCTGCGTTCCCGGCGCAGTGAACGCTTTGTTTCGCTGATCAGCTGGAGTTCAGGTATCGGGATCGCTATCGGTGTAATGACACTGATTGTTGTGCTCTCGGTGATGAATGGTGCAGCGGCTGAAATTCGTGACAAGATGCTCGGATTCTCCTCCCATATCGATGTGCAGGGGCCCGGTGACACCTTAGGCGACTGGAGAGGGTGGCTGACCACCCTCGAGGCACTGCCTGAAGTGAAAAGGGCAGCGCCCTATATTCAGGGGCAGGTATTGGCCTCATACGGCTCACGCGCTTATGGCGCCCTGCTGAAGGGTGTTGATGTGGCTCGCAGTGATGATATCGCCCAGCACATTATTCGTGGCCGTTTTGTCGATGATGAAGGGTCACCGTTTCAGGTGGTGATGGGTAAGACACTGGTTAGAAAGCTCGGGCTTGATCTTGGTGATCAGGTGCGTTTGATGTCACCGTCGGGTGGCATCAGTCCATCCGGAGCTGCACCACGCATGCGTGGTTTTGAGCTGGTGGGTATCTTTGATTCCGGTTTTCATGAGTATGATGTGGGTGTGATCCTTACGCCGCTGGCGGCGGTGCAGAAGTTGAATCGCATGGGTGATGCGGTGAGCGGCATTGAGCTGTTTCTGCATGATCGTGAGATTGCCGGTCAGATGACCAGCAGAGTAAAAGCCGTGCTGCCACCTAATGCATGGGTTGTTGACTGGCAGCGTCGCAATCGTGCCTTTTTCAATGCCCTGAAAACCGAGCGTCTGGCGATGGGTGTGATTCTCTCCCTGATTATTATGGTGGCGGTCTTTAATATGGTGGCCTCGTTGGTGATGGTGGTGATGGAGCGGCGTAAAGAGATTGCCATTCTTAAAACCATCGGCGCCTCGCGTATTTCGGTGATGCGTATCGTGATGTTGATGGGCACCATGCTCAGTGGTATCGGCACGCTGGCGGGCGCGCTTCTGGGGCTGCTGCTGGCCTGGAAACTCGATGTGCTGCTGGCCTGGATTGAGACCCTTACCGGTGCCCAGTTTATGTCCGGAGAGGTCTATTTTATTGATCATATCCCATCCAAGGTGGATCCGGTTTCAGTGACTGTCATTGTCACTATCAGTCTGATTATGGGAATAGCCGCCACGCTCTATCCGGCATGGCGAGCGGCAAGTGTGCCGCCTGCGGAGGCATTGAGGTATGAGTGAGCAGGCACTGTTTGAAGTCAACGGACTGGTTAAGGGGTTTGATGCTCCCGCCGGTCGCCTCGATATCCTCAAGGGATTGCAGTTCAGTCTCAATGAGGGTGAATTTCTTGCTGTAGTAGGGGAGTCTGGTAGCGGTAAATCCACCATGCTGCAGATTCTCGGTACGCTGGAGTCTCCTGATGCAGGAGAGATCTCTCTGCAGGGGCAGTCACTGCTCAACCTTAAAGAGGCTGAACAGGCCAGTGTGCGCAATCGTAAAATCGGTTTTGTCTATCAGGCGCACCACCTTATTCCTGAGTTGACTGCGCTGGAGAATGTCTGCCTGCCACTACAGGTGCAGGGGATGGATATCGCTAAAGCCAAGCTGCGTGGTATGGCGCTGCTGGAGCGGCTGAATATCGGTGCGCGTGCCAGTCATGTGCCGGCCAAACTCTCCGGTGGAGAGGCGCAGCGTGTGGCAGTGGCCAGAGCGCTGGCGGCAAGCCCTTGCCTGATTCTGGCTGATGAACCGACAGGGAACCTGGATGAACATAGTGCTCAGGAGGTGTTTGATCTGCTGCAGCAACTCTGCAGGCAGGAGCGGGCAGCGGTCATTATGGTGACCCATAGCAAGGCGCTGGCCAGGGCGTGTGACCGGACATTGCTGCTGACTGATGGCCATCTGGTTGCCTCCTGAGTTGATTTGCAGGGGATCAGGCAGTAGCTGACCTGAATAATAAAAAGCTTTGACAGATCAAGAGCTTCTGATAACGTTCATAAGTCGATTCTAACAGGTGAATCTGTTGTTTTGTTGTTATAAGGGGATAGGGACCAGGGAACGTGACGAAAGCCGAGATCGCTAAAGCTGTACATGAACGGGTTGGGTTGACCAAGAAAGAGTCTGCCCAGATTGTTGAATCTGTACTTTCAGAAATTCGCCAGTCCCTTGAGCATGGCGATAACGTCAAGCTTTCAGGTTTCGGTCACTTTATCGTTCGTCAGAAACATGCCCGCCGTGGTCGCAACCCGAAAACCGGTTCAGATATTACCATTGAACCACGCTCCGTTGTCACCTTCCGCGCCAGCCCGCTGCTGAAAAACAAGTTGCTTGCTGAGGGCGAGAAGTGAACGCCAAGCAAGCACTCGCCAAAGCAGGTCTCCAGGTTCCAGAGCTTTCTGACAAGCTCTTTTTTTCTATCCGTGAAGTGAGTGATGTGTGTGGTGTTGAACCGCATGTACTGCGTTACTGGGAAACCGAGTTCAAACATATCAAACCTGTAAAGAAGAGCGGTAACCGCCGTTTCTATCGTCATCGTGATGTCTATGCGGTGCTGCAGATTAAACATCTTCTCTATGATCTTAACTTCACCATCCGTGGTGCCAAAAAGCGTCTGCTTAATGGTGATCTGGAAGATATAGTCGAGCAGAAGGATAGTCAGAGTGTGCTGCGTCAGCTCAAGCAGGAGTTGATGGAGATCAACAAGCTTCTCGACTGATTTCTGGATTGGTTTTCTGACCATTCATTAATAATCTTAAAAATATTTATATCTAGAATAAGAAAGAGCATAGCTCTTAGCTTGTCCGTATTATAAGGCGATTGATGCCACTCTGCTGGTGCAGAGCGTTCCCCTTTCTTTTCCGTACAAAAAGGCAGGAGCCGTTTGGACGAGCTTTAGCTCGCCTGACTCGTTTCAGCGAGCCCAAAGGGTGAGGCACATGGATGTGCCGAATCACAAAGAATGAACAAACAATCCCTTTATTATAGTGAGCTCACAGCACCTTCAGTTCTAATATAAAGAAGAGTACGCCATGCCCTAGATCATAAACGCATTTAATCTTACATTATTATACAAATTAAGTATGCTTCACCGCCATTCAACGGGACGTAGCGCAGTCTGGTAGCGCACACGGCTGGGGGCCGTGTGGTCGGAGGTTCGAATCCTCTCGTCCCGACCAATTTTTATGGGGTTATTGCATTGATGGAGAAGACGTTCGGGGCACAACTGTAATGCCTCTGCATGCAAACCTCGCATACGAACGACCACGCCAGAGGATGGTGGTTGATCAGCTACAGGCGCGTGGCATAGATGATGCACGCGTTCTGGCCGCGATGGGCTCTGTTCCCCGGCATATGTTTGTCGATCCAGCCCTTGTCTCACGAGCCTATCAGGATGCATCACTGCCGATCGGCAGTGGCCAGACCATTTCACAACCCTATATGGTGGCGCGTATGAGCCAGTTGCTCGGCCTGCAGGGCCATGAGCGGGTGCTGGAGATCGGTACCGGCTGTGGTTATCAGACCGCAGTACTCTCGCGCCTCTGCCGTCGTGTCTACAGTATTGAACGTATACAAGCGCTGCATGAGCGGGCACGTCAGAATCTCAGGGCAGCACGACATGCCAATGTGATGCTCAAATGTGGGGATGGGCGTCTGGGCTGGGAAGATTATGCGCCCTATGATGCGATTATTGTCACTGCAGGCGGCTTTGCCTCGGAGTTATGGTTACAGCAGCTGAAAACCGGTGGTCGGTTGCTTCTGCCTGAGGGTGATGGTGGCGCACACAGGCTGGTAAGACGAACCAAAATGGCTCATGGTTACAGCGAGGAGTATTTTGATGCATGTACCTTTGTCCCGCTGCTTGAAGGAGTTGAGTCATCGCTGAGCCGGTGATCGACCAGCAGCGCCCTTCACTATTGCGGCGCCTCTATAACTGGACGCTGGCCTGGGCAGAGCATCCCAGAGCGGGTCTGGCTCTCTTCGCCATTGCAGTGATTGAGGCCAGTGTCTTTCCGATTCCGCCTGATGTCCTGCTGCTGTTGATGTCGATCAGTCGTCCTGATCACGCTTTCCGTTATGCCGCGATTACCACGGCCGGATCATCGATCGGTGCAGTGATCGGTTATGGTATCGGCATGTTTCTCTTTGTTGCTGTCGCTCAGCCGGTGCTGGAGTTCTACCATGCGATGGATACCTTTAATCAGGTGCAGGAGAAGTTTAACCAGTGGGGCGTCTGGTTCGTGGTGATTGCCGGTTTTTCTCCTATCCCGTTCAAGATTGTCACCATTGCGGCAGGTGCCTTTAATCTCGCATTTCTGCCATTTGTTATCGCCGCCATTCTGGCGCGGGCGGCCCGCTTCTATCTCGAGGCGGCCATCATGCACTGGGGTGGCGAACCCCTGCGCAATTTCGTTGAGAAACATTTTCAGCTGTTAACTGCCGTGGTCGCCGTGGCTGTGATCGGAGGCTTTGCCCTGTTGTGGCTGTAGTCAGCAGAGTACTCGCTCTGTTTATGCTGCTTGCGCTGGCAGGCTGTTTCTCTACCCAGCCCATAAGTAGTTCAGGGGTTTCCAGGGCCAACCAGAAGGCGGTGGTCTATAATGTCCGCTCCAGTGACACCCTCTACAGTATCGGTAAAAAGTTCGGCGTTGATTACCATCTGATTGCCCGACGCAACTATGTCGGCAAACCCTACAAGATCTATGTCGGACAGCAGCTCTATATAGATCGCTACGCTCCGCGTTCACAGCCGTTGCCGACAACGGCACTCAGGCGTCTTCCGACCAAGAAGGTTGTCTCGAAAAAGGCTGTCAAAACGAGCAAAAAACCGGCCACAACCACCCATAAAGCCAAGGCCAGCAGTTATGGCAAGGGCCAGTTGCTTTGGCCGGTTAAGGGTAAGGTGACCAGCCGCTTCGGTCGCCGTGGCAGCCGTATGCATGACGGTATCGATATCTCAGGCAAAGCGGGTACACCGGTGCGTGCAGCGGCTGATGGTGAGGTGGTCTATTCCGATTCCAGGCTGAGCGGTTACGGCAAGCTGGTAATTGTCCGGCATGGCCGCAACCTGTTCACCGCCTATGCCCATAATCAGCGTAATCTGGTAAAGAAAGGGGTCAGGGTGAAAGCCGGCGATGTGATTGCGCGTGTCGGCAGTACAGGGCGTGCCAGTGGTCCGCACCTCCATTTTGAGGTGCGACAGGGCAGTACTCCGGTTGACCCGCTTGCCTATTTACCACGCCGGTGAGATAGTAGATGCTGTGATTCGAACCAGTGGTTTACTAAGGAATTATCCTATTTTTTCAAGGGAGTTAGAGACTGATGGCTAAGCAGCACAGTCTTGAGCCGATGGCGATGTATATGCGGGAGATCTCCCGTTATGAGCTGCTGAGTCCTGAAGAGGAGGTCTCGCTCTCTCTGCGTATTGCTGGCGGTGATGAGGATGCCCGGCAGTACATGATCAAGGCTAACCTGCGACTGGTGGTGAAGATTGCCCGTCGTTATATGCACCGGGGTCTGGCACTCGGTGATCTTATTGAAGAGGGCAATATCGGCTTGATGCGGGCGGTTGAGAAGTTTGATGCCGCCTATGGCTGCCGCTTCTCCACCTATGCGACCTGGTGGGTTCGCCAGTCGGTGGAGCGGGCGATCATGAATCAGGCACGCACCATTCGTCTGCCGGTGCACATTGCCAAAGAGTATAATGCGGTGATGAGTAGTGCCAATAAGCTGCGTGCAGAGCTGGGGCGGGAGCCATCCGAGGATGAGGTGGCCGAGGCGCTGCAGATTCCGCTGGAGCGTGTGCAGAGCCTGCTGCGCAGTTCGCTGACCACCGAGAGTGCTGATGACATACTGCACGATGAGGGTGACTTCACCCTTTATGATATTACAGCTGATGAAGATGCCGTCTCTCCGAGTCAGCATCTGGAGCAGATGCGTCGTGATGAGATGTTGAAGGTATGGATGCAGCGGCTGACGCCCAAGGAGCGGGAGGTGGTTCGCCTGCGTTATGGCCTGGATTCTATCGATGATGCCTGGACGCTTGAGGCGATTGGTGAACATATGGGTGTGACGCGGGAGCGTATCCGCCAGATTCAGGTGGCAGCACTGCACAAGCTGCGCCGTATGGTGGATAGTGAACATGTCGATTTTGAGGAGATGATCTGATGGGTGAGGGTGCAATGGCGTGGCAGGATTACATTCGGGATGTGCCGGATTTTCCAAAGCAGGGCATTATCTTTAAGGATATCACGCCGATGCTGGCCAACGGCGCGGCCTTTGCGCAGGTGATTGCGCAGATGGCTGAACGGGTTGGCCCGGATGTGGATGCTATCGTTGGTGTCGAATCAAGAGGTTTTATCTTTGGTGCAGCGCTGGCCCATAAACTCGGGCTGGGGCTGGTGACGGTGCGCAAGCCGGGCAAGCTGCCTGCCGATATTCACTCGGTTGAGTATGAGCTTGAGTACGGCGTTGATCGTCTGGAGATCCATCGCGATGCCTTAAGTCGTGGCCATAAGGTGGTGATCGTCGATGATCTGCTTGCTACCGGTGGCACGGCTGCGGCAACCGTGGAGCTGGTGCGTAAACTCGGTGCGGAGGTGGATAGCTGCCTGTTTGCCATTGAGCTCAGTTTTCTTGATGGCAGGGGGGTATTGGACGATGTCAGGGTGGAGAGTCTGATCAGCTACGATTAACGCCGATAATGCGATGTTTGACCGTGCAGTTCCGTTGTGAAGCCGCTATGATTCATCGCGATTTTCGCCCTCGTAGCTCAGATGGATAGAGCGGCCGCCTCCTAAGCGGCAGGCCACACGTTCGAATCGTGTCGAGGGCACCAGATTGATTACAACATCATAGACAACTGCATGATGTTGGCAGCCCATCTTTGGGCTGTATGGACTCTGATTTATTTCAGATGATTTTGATAAATAAATAGTGACTAATAGATAAACCGAGGCTGAATAGATGGAAGAGACTCTGAATCCTGCTGCTATACCCGTACTGATTGAAGACGAGATGAAACGCTCCTACCTCGATTACGCCATGAGCGTGATCGTAGGTCGTGCGCTGCCTGATGCCAGAGACGGATTGAAGCCGGTTCATCGTCGTATTCTTTTTGCCATGCAGGATCTGGGTTGTACCCATGACAAGCCGTACAAGAAATCGGCGCGTGTGGTTGGTGATGTGATCGGTAAGTACCACCCGCATGGTGACTCGGCGGTCTATGATGCGATGGTGCGTATGGCCCAGCCATGGAGCATGCGTCATCTGCTGATTGATGGTCAGGGTAACTTCGGCTCTGTCGATGGTGATTCACCGGCGGCAATGCGATATACCGAAGCGCGTATGAGTAAGGTGGCGGCTGAGCTGCTGGCCGATATCGATAAAAACACCGTTGATTTTGCACCCAACTATGATGAGTCGCTGAAAGAGCCGAAGGTGCTGCCGGCCAAATACCCCAACCTGCTGGTTAATGGTTCTCAGGGTATTGCTGTGGGTATGGCGACCAATATTCCACCGCATAATCTCGGTGAGGCGATCAACGCCTCTATTGCACTGGTGACCAATCCCGATATCGATGATGATGAGTTGATGCAGATTATGCCCGGTCCCGATTTCCCGACCGGCGGTTTCATCTATGGGCGTAAAGGTATCCGTGATGCCTTCATCTCCGGTCGCGGTTCAGTCACCATGCGGGCCAAGGCACTGGTGGAGGAGAACGCCAAAACCAAACGTCAGGCCCTGATCATTGCCGAACTGCCGTATCAGGTGAACAAGGCCAACCTGATTGAGAATATCGCCCATCTGGTGCGTGACAAGAAGCTGGAGGGGATCTCCGATCTGCGCGATGAGTCCGATCGCGACGGTATGCGCATCTGCATCGAACTGAAGAAGAACGAGATTCCCGAGGTTGTACTTAACAATCTCTACAAACATACGCAGCTGCAGTGCAACTTCAGCTGTAATCTGCTCTCACTGGTTGACGGGCAGCCGAAGCTGTGCGGTGTGCGTGAGCTGCTGCTGCACTTCCTCGATCATCGTCGTCAGGTTGTCACCCGTCGCTGCCTGTTTGATCTGGATAAGGCTGAAGCGCGTGCCCATATCCTCGAAGGGCTGCTGATCGCCCTGGATAATATCGATGAGGTGATCAAGCTGATCCGCGCCAGTGCGACACCGGCTGATGCGAAAGTAGGGCTGATGGATCGCTTCGGCCTCTCAGACAAGCAGTCACAGGCGATTCTCGATATGCGTCTGCATCGCCTGACCGGCCTTGAGCGCGACAAGATTCAGGCGGAGTTTGATGAGCTGCAGAAACTGATTGCTCATCTGAAAGCGATTCTGGCGGATGAGAAGCTGCTGATGGGTGTGATCGTTGAAGAGCTGGAGATGGTGCGTGATAAATATGCCGATCCGCGCCGTTCGATCATTATGGATGAGACCGCCGAGCTCTCGGTTGAGGATCTGATCACCGAAGAGGATATGGTGGTGACCATCTCCAACGAGGGTTATATCAAGCGTAACGCCGTCACCCTCTACCGCGCCCAGCGCCGTGGTGGCAAAGGCAAAACGGCCATGACCACCAAGGATGAGGATTTTGTCGCCCAGTTGATGGTGGCATCCACACACGACTACCTGCTCTTCTTCTCTGATCGTGGACGTGTCTTCCGCAAGAAGGTCTACGAAGTGCCGCAGGCGGGGCGTGCAACGCGTGGTAAAGCGCTGATTAATCTGCTGCCGGTGGAGAAGGATGAGAAGATCAGTGCAACACTGGCGATCCGCGAGTTTGATGGTGACCAGTATATTATTGTGGCCACTAAAAATGGCGTGATCAAAAAGACCAAACTCTCCGAGTATAAGAATATCCGTACCAACGGCATTATCGCCATCAAGATCGATGATGATGACGGGCTGATCGGTGTCACTGTATCCAATGGTGAGCAGGATGTGATGCTCTGCGCCAGTAACGGTAAAGCGATCCGCTTCTCCGAGTCTGATGCAAGGCCGATGGGACGCAGCACACGCGGTGTGACCGGTATGCGTCTGGCTACCGGTGAGCGACTGATCTCCATGACGCTGGTGAACGATAGCGCCTCACTGCTGGCGGTCTCCGAGAACGGTTATGGTAAACGCACCTCGATCTCCGAATACAATGTGCAGAAACGTGGTGGTCAGGGTGTCTTTACCCTGAAAACCGGTGGTCGCAACGGTAATATGGTCGCCGCACTGCTGGTGGTTGATGAGGATCAGGTGATGATGATGACCGATTCCGGTCGTCTGGTTCGTATCAAGATGGATGGTGTCTCTGTGATCGGTCGCAATACTCAGGGTGTTACCCTGATCGGTTGCGATGCCAAAGAGCGCGTTATTGGTGCTGTGCAGGTCGTCGACAGAGGCGATGAGGGTGAAGAGGGCGCTGATGATGGCCTCGATGAAATGAACGATGAGATGGCTATCGATGAGGGTGGAGAAGCAGAGGCATGATCGACAGACAGCAGTTAAGGCGTGATTTTGAAGGATTGCAGGCTGCCATTGCCCGGCGTGGCAGTGAGGTTGTCGCTGCAGGCAGTGCCTGGGCGCGGCTTGCCGAGCTGGATGCCCGTCAGCGTGAGCTGAAAACCGAGTCTGAGAGCCAGCAGGCGGAGCGTAACCGCGCTTCCAAGGCGATCGGCATGAAGAGGGGTAAAGGCGAGGATGCAAGCGCTGAGATCGCTGCGATGGGTGAAGTATCAAAGCGTGTAAAAGAGCTCGATGCCCTGAGTAAAGAGGCGGAAGCTGAGTTTGCTGCAGCACTGCTTGAGGTTCCCAACCCGCTGCATGCGTCAGTCCCCGATGGAGCCAGTGAAGAGGATAATGTCGAAATCTCTGTTTGGGGCACACCACGCAGCGATGAGGTTCCTGCCCACTGGGATATCGGAACCGATCTTGGCATTCTCGATTTTGAGGCTGGCGCCACACTGGCTGGTAGTCGTTTTACGGTCATCAAAGGTGCCGCAGCACGGCTTGAGCGTGCCCTGATGCAGTTTATGCTTGATCTGCATGCCGACAAACATGGTTATGAAGAGGTGTGGGTTCCTGCCATTGCCAATAGTAAAACCATGACCGGAACCGGTCAGCTGCCCAAGTTTGCCGATGATCTCTACAAGCTGGAGGGGGAGGATCAATACCTGATCCCGACCGCCGAGGTGCCGGTAACCAATCTCTATCAGGATAAGATCCTTGATATCTCAGAGCTTCCGAAACGTCACTGCGCCTACACGCCATGCTTCCGCCGTGAAGCCGGTTCTGCCGGGCGCGATGAGCGCGGTATTATCCGCCAGCATCAGTTCGATAAGGTGGAGCTGGTGCATATCACCACCCCTGAGCGGGCACTCTCTGATCTCGATGAGCTGGTCAGCCATGCCCAGGCGGTACTGGAAGCACTGGAGCTGCCATATCGCACCGTAAAACTCTGCAGTGCCGATGTCGGGTTCTCTTCTCAATTAACCTTCGATCTGGAGGTGTGGCTGCCGTCGCAAAACTGCTATCGCGAGATTAGTTCATGCTCATCCTTCGGCCAGTTTCAGGGCAGAAGGGCAGGTATCCGCTACCGCGAAGAGGGTGGCAAACCACAACCGGTTGCAACCCTGAATGGTTCAGGTCTGGCTATCGGCCGCACGCTTGTCGCGATCCTTGAGAACTATTGGCAGGAAGATGGTTCAGTTCGTATTCCAGCTGTGTTGCAGCCTTACATGGGTGGCATGCAGGTTATTAAAGCCTCATAAAACAAGTATTTGTGTTCAACGGCTAAAGTAATAAAGCACTCTGAATTTCAGGGTGCTTTTTCTTTTTATGCGGGTCGAATGGCACAAAGATAGACCTGACCCTAATAGCTCCTATGATAAAACTATGCTGGGTGTCAGGCTTAACTATTGGGTGTTGTGAACGTGCCTGCCGGGACTGTTTCGCGTAGTTCACTGGTGCTTGCCTGGTATGCTCAAAAATAAGATGACGGAGCACATCGCATGATCATTCACTGCACGAAAAGGCTGGCGGCCAGGTTGCCCGAGGTGAGCCCGGAGCCGCTGGCCGAGACAAATCCGCTGGGAAGCTGGCATGCCAATCTCTACACCATCGACCGGCGCAACTGCATTCTCTTCTGCCACGATCAGACCCGCTTTGTGCTGTTTATGGCGGGGGTGGAAGAAGGAGCATTTCGCCAGGCTGGATTTCTGGTTTCATGATCTCTTTGCCAATACCCTGCTGAAACAGGGCTGCGACACATCCCTGATCGAAAAGACCCATCCGCTGCTCACGCCATTGCGCTTTGATACCAGCTGCGATCGCTCGGTGCAGGGCTCGATGCGCACGGCGCGCATGATGGAGCTGGAGTCGATGCTCTGTGGTGTACCCGATGTGATAAATCTGCTGCCCTACAACACCTCGGCGCAACTCAATCATCGTCCGGTGACAGTGAAGGGTATGAAAGCCAGTGAGTGCCTGTGGCCGGACAGGGATATGAAAGCATGGCTGGAGACTGTCACTGGCGCGGGACTGTACTGAAAGCTGTGTGGAATTCTGAAGAAAGTATCTGACCCCAAATACCTATTTAGGGGTCGATAAGGTCTCTCTCATCCACTCATAGAGCGTTTGGGCGGTTAGGCTTTCTATCGCAATGCTCTCAAATTCATCACCGGGGTCTTCATCGCGACGGCAGAACTGATAGTTGGCGAGCTCCGGCTGGCTGTCATGCACCATAACCAGAATGCGCTTGCCGCTCTTTAAGCAATCGATGGTCATCAGATCAGCCGGAATGCCGTGGGTCAGGCTTTCATAGCTAGATTACTGATGGTTTAAGTATCCTTGTTTTTCCGGCGATTTTCGCCGTGAAATGGATTGAATTTAAACCCTGTCACCTGTTCAAAAGCTTGCGCTAGTTTACATTGTTCTGTTTAATCGGCGCTATGTGCCGAGTATTGATGTTTTCATAAACCACGAAGGAGGGCGAAATGAAGAAACAAAAACAAGATCTCATAGTACTCTTACCCCTTAATCAACTCACTTCACGCCATGCTTTGCTGGAGCAAGGCTTTTCTTCGCACACACTGGATAACTATCTCAAAAGCGGTGTGTTGAAGAAATTGGTGAACGGCATCTATATGCGTCAGGAGTCCCGGCTAACCTGGCAAGGGGTTGTGGCATCTTTGCCTAACCTGTTAGACGAACCTGTCGCCATAGGCGGCCTTACAGCGCTGGAGCTGCAGGGGTTTGCACAATATTTGTCTTTAAACAAGCAACGTAAGATACACCTGTATAGCTCTGGCTATTGTCCTGTCCGATTGAAAGTCATATTCAGACAAATCGATGGCGTGGAGCTTCAATGGCACCGAACAGCACGATTGTGGACGAAAGGTTGGCCGGATAAGGCGATGTTGGGTGAATACCAATGGCGAGAAGAGACAATGAGTATGTCCACATCTGAACAAGCCATATTGGAAGTACTGATGGCTTTGCCGGAAGAAGTCAGCTTTGAACATGCCGAGCAATTGATGCAAGGCTTAACGCAACTCTCACCCAGAAAGTTGCATGCACTGCTTAAGGCGTGCAAAAACGTGAAGGTAAAACGTCTGTTTTTCTGGTTGGCTGAGCGGTTTAACTATCCCTGGTTTAAGAAGCTTAATGTGCGTGATTACGATCTCGGTTCTGGTAAACGTGTGGTTGCTGTGGGCGGTAAGTTAGATGCCCGTTACAATATGACGGTGCCCAAGTCTTTTGCAGGAGAGTAGGTTGGTGGATAAGCAGAGCGTTTACGGGCAACAGGTACAACTGCTGGTTCAGGCTTTGCCGGTTGTATTTCAGGAAACATGCTTTGCTTTAAAGGGCGGCACAGCCATCAATTTGTTTGTGCGCGACTTACCACGTTTATCAGTAGACATTGATCTGGTTTATTTGCCCGGTGAAGATCGAACAGCGGCTTTAAAACATATCAAAGAAGCGTTATTGCGAATACACGACAACCTGCTTACTACTATCCAGGGCCTTTCTATCCATAACTCATTTGATGATAAATCGGATGCCTTGCGGCTGGTTGTCGGGAAAGGGGATGTTCATATCAAAATTGAGCTCTCTCCGGTGTTGCGCGGCACTGTATATGAGCCGGAAAAGCGTGAAGTGTGTGCATTGGTTGAGGATAAATTTGGTTATGTGGCTGCTCCGCTGGTGTCTATGCCGGATCTATACGGCGGAAAAATATGTGCAGCTTTAGATAGACAGCATCCCAGGGATCTTTTTGATGTGAAGTTATTACTGGAGAATGAAGGGCTTACTGAAGAGATTCGAAAAGCAACACTGGTTTATATGATCAGCCATCCCAGACCTATAGCTGAGTTAATCTCACCGCATTTTAAAGATATTTCTCAAATCTACAGCAATGAATTTGTGGGCATGACGACAGAAGATGTCTCATTATCGGAGCTGGAAATGGCTCGCGAATCACTTGTGGCAAAGCTTTGCCAAGAAATTACAGATGATGAAAAAGAATTTCTGGTTTCATTTAAGAAAGGTGAGCCGGGCTGGGCGCTTTTAGCCCTGGACGGTGTTGAACTATTGCCAGCTGTAAGATGGAAGCAAATCAATTTAGATAAGATGAACCTCGCTAAACGACAAGAAGCAGTCTATAAATTAGAGCAGGTATTGGGCATCCGATAAGGTGTAGCAGATAATGGGGCCAAGTCTTGTGAGTAAAGGGAACGCTAGCCTTTAAATGGCTTCCTCTGAATCTGCTGTTGAAAAGGTTTCCTTCATCCAGTCATAGAGCTTTTGGGCGGTTAGGCTCTCTATCGCAATACTCTCAAATTCATCACTGGGGTCTTCATCACGGCGGCAGAACTGGTAGTTGGCGAGCTCCGGCTGGCTGTCATGCACCATCACCAGGATGCGCTTGCCGCTCTTCAGGCAATCGATGGTCATCAGATCCGCCGGAATGCCGTGTTCGCGCATCCGGTTGATCAATCCGACAACGGGATTGATATGATCGAAATCGGCCTGAATCTTCGCATGTGCCACCTCAATGGCGTCACAAATATGTTTGATCGGTCTCTCTTCCAATGCCAGCTCCTGTGAGCCTGCAACCTTAGCAGGGCTTCAGGGGCTGGTCAGGCCTCGAATGTTGAATCAAAGCGGTAGGGGATAGCTCTACTGTTGTTGCAACAGATGAAAGCTCTCTATTTATTGCTTAGAAAGTTTGTCAAAAGCATTATAGTCATCGGCCTATGGAAATCAGATATGAAAGCCACGATGAGCCAGAGTTTATTACGGTTCAATGGTCCAATGAGATGATCAAAAATGGTACATGGCTTGGAACCTATAGCCCTGATGGTGATTCGGTCCTTCCATGGACCTCACCCTTCGGGCGTGCGTGTGGCACGTCCAAATCAGCTGTCGTGCTGATTTGTGACTCGCTTGATCCTTTTGGAGTAGAAGATGCCAGATAATCAATCTACGTTTTTTCTTTATTGTGAGAGCTGCGATTACCAGCAAGATATTGCGAAGATACTGCCGCGAACGCCGTTTGAATCTGTTGAGGCGCTTGCCAAAGAGGCAGATCGATTCCACTGCTCTGTCTGTGGTGCCAAACATGTCGTTGTAAAAGAGGTGCCGGAGAGCTGAGAGATCATCTCAGCGAAGTAAGCATGCCTGTAAGATCATCATTACATGCTATATAAAACCACATAAAACAAACAGTTAAGGTCTTTCTCTAACGTATGGTCATCGGTTTATGAGTTATATCCGGCCTGTTTATAGCTCATAAATCATTGTATTGTGAGCTATAAATACCTACTTTATGCCTCATGATATGGAATTGGCAACGGAAAGAGTGGCCTGAGTTCAGCTATGATGCTGCTGCTCTTCATGAACTGGAGCAGAGGTTTCTGCGTGAGTCGGGAATGCTTCTGGGTGCATACTCGCATTTTAATCAAGCTGATAAAATGGAGCTCATTGTAGACCTTATCAGTGATGAAGCGTTGAAAAGTTCAGCTATTGAAGGCGAGATACTTAATCGTGATAGCCTCCAGTCATCAATTCGCCGAAATTTTGGATTGGCTACGGATCATCGCCGTGTTCCTCCTGCTGAACAGGGGATTGCTCAGATGATGATCTCCCTCTATCACGACTTTAACGAGCCGCTTAGTCATGCAACGCTGTTTAAGTGGCACCGTGAACTTATGTCGGGGCGAGCCGATCTGCATGATGTCGGATGCTATCGAAAGGGCGAAGAGCCAATGCAGGTGATTTCCGGATCAATTCACAATCCCAGGGTTCATTTTGAAGCTCCACCATCAGCTATGGTATATGCTGAGATGGATCGCTTTGTAACATGGTTCAACAACACCTCAGCCAGTGGTAACAGGCCAATGGCTGCTCTGCTGCGTGCTGGTCTGACCCATCTCTATTTTGTGACTATTCACCCCTTTGAAGATGGTAATGGGCGTATCGGGAGGGCTCTGGCAGAAAAGGCATTGGCACAGAGCCTTGGTCAGCCAGCGCTGATTGCGCTATCACAGGTTATAGAGCGTCATAAAAAGGAGTATTACAGGCAGTTGGAGCTGCACAATAAGCATATGCAGGTTACATCCTGGCTGCACTATTTTGCGCAAACCACTCTTTCTGCAAATCGTTATTCGCAAAGCGTGGTTACTTTCCTGTTGGCTAAAACAAGGCTGTATGAGTCAATAACCGGGCAGTTAAATCTGCGACAGAAGAAGGTGATTGAACGTATCTTCAGGGAAGGGGTTGATGGTTTTAAAGGTGGTCTCTCTGCCGAGAACTATATCAGCATCACAGGCACATCCCGGGCAACTGCGACGCGTGATTTGAATCAGCTGTTGGAGTTGGGGGCCTTTATCCGTACGGGCAGTCTGAAAGGCAGTCGCTATTGGCTGAATTTGGGGTGAAGGGAGTGTTTTCAGAGAGGGGACAGTCGAACA
Organism: Mariprofundus sp. KV; assembly: GCF_013387475.1. Taxonomy (GTDB): domain Bacteria; phylum Pseudomonadota; class Zetaproteobacteria; order Mariprofundales; family Mariprofundaceae; genus Mariprofundus. The sequence continues at coordinate 207,563 of NZ_VWNB01000003.1, forward strand.
GTGTCAGCCGGAAAATGGGGCTACCTCGGCTATCCTTGCGAAGAGGAATCGCCCATGAGCTCATGTTACCGGGGTGGAATCTTTAACTTATGGGCTCCCGAATCAGGGATAACTCCTCAAGGCGAATAGCCATCGCTTCAACAGAGACACGGAACTGATCTGCCAGTGAATAGACATTACGCCCGCCATAACTTTTGCTGCCGGCAAGAAGGCGGGCGATATCGCGCCGTGTTTTGAGTGTTTTCTTTGCTTTTGTTAAGGAGTCACAGGTCAGTGCAAAAGCGCTATCTTCAGTTAAGGCGAAGCTTTCAGTGCCAAAGAGCTCAACAAAGCGAGCTTTAACCAGCCTGGCAGGCATCAGGAAGAAGGTGGCGAACTTGTCTGCCTCCCGCTCTATCGGATCTCTTGAGATTGATTCTCCGTTCAGTGGCCTGTCACGATGCAGCGGCTCACTGCTCTCATGCAGCAGGGCATGGCCCAGCTCATGGGCGGCGGTGAAGGAGAGTACACTCATTGGAAAGCGTTTGGAGAGGTGAACGCGCCTGCTCTCCCTGTCGATGACGCCGGCAACCTGAACATCCCCCCGGTCGGAGTAGTATGTGCTCAACTCCTCTTCGAGAAAGAAGTCATAACCCAGCAGCTCCAGCCCCTTAGCCGGATCAATGACGATGGTCGGATCCGTTGGACTCCAGCCCCACATCTGCTCTCTGTTTTGCCACAGCTCTCTCAGAAGTTGCGTGGCCCGCATCTCGATCTGGCTGTCGGAATAACGCCTGGAGGTAAGCGGTGATGGAGTTGATGTGACGGAGGTATCATGAAGATCTGCACCATATTCTGTGTTTTCCATCTGCTCCCTCCACACTCCCTTGTGACTCACCGTGCATGTGTAGCGTGATCTTAATTTGCACAGTTTATCAGGTAGTTATAGCCTTTTGTTAATCCAGTAGGAGACTATGAATCAGGCTGCGTGGTTGTGCAATAGTCAATCTCTCTTCGCTGCTGTTGGCCGTGGTGGCAAGGCATATGTGGGCTGCAGATGAGGTTATTAAAGCCCGTGTTTTATCCTGCTTAAGCGAAAGAGGAATTTGCGCTTCTCGCGCTCATCCATGTTGCGCAGGGCGGTAAGGTAGACCGCTTCATCTTCCGAGTGCAGTTCACACAGCTGCAGAGCCTCCTGCTGTAGTTCAGAGGGAAGATTGTTGAAGATGCGCAGCGCTTCGGCACTCAGGTTTTCAGGGTTCACGTATCTACCTCACTGGTCTCACCGGCGTTGGTTCTGCAAGGGGTACCCTCGCTCTCACTTATCAGGCAATAAACCACTATTACAATCCGGATACTGTTTGCTATAATAATAACTCATTGTCTGGAACAGGATTGTCCGGCAACAGAAAGAAACAGGAGGATAGATATGAAAATAAAACATCTTCTGCTGTCTCTGTTTGTTGCTCTGTTCATGATTGCAGGCCCGGCTTCTGCTGGCGATCGCATCAATTTGAATACAGCAACAGTGGAGCAGCTGCAGGCGTTACCAGGGATTGGCCCTGCCACAGCGGCAGCCATTGAGGCGTACCGAAACGAACATGGATCGTTTAAATCTGTCGATGAGTTAACCAACGTCAAGGGTGTTGGTGTAAAGAGGCTGGAATCAATCAGGGATGCGATTGAGGTTAGCAGTAAGTAATAACCGAGATGCTTCTGTCATCGGGTGTGGTACTTATGATGAGTGCCACACCTTTTTTTTATGGCGATTGTACTCGGTATTAAAAAAAAACGTTATAAAACAGCAGAATAAAATAAGAAGTTCAAGCTATTATCAATAGATTAAGTGGCGGGCCCGGTTGTTTTAACCTGTTCAATTCAGCTTCCATAGGCAGAATGCGGCCATCTTGTTTTCGGGAGACTCTCCTTGATTGAAGTTCTGTTTCTGGCCGTTGCACTGTCCATGGATGCATTTGCGGTCTCCATCGGCTTAGGCTCAAAAGAGGAGAAGCGGAAGCTCTCTTCACTGGCGCTTAAGGCGGGCATCTGGTTCGGCCTGTTTCAGGGGCTTATGCCGCTGATCGGCTATCTCGGCGGCAAGGGTGTGCTGGGCTGGATAGAGGGTTATGCTGCCTGGATCGCTTTTGGCCTGCTGCTGCTGATTGGCGGCAAGATGATCTATGAGTCCTTCTGCGAAGGGGTTGAGGAGGAGATTACCTCAACCAGCAACCGGGTGATGCTGATGCTGGCCATCGCCACCAGTATCGATGCCATGGCTGCTGGTTTCTCGCTGACACTGCTCGAGGTTGATGCGCTGCTGGCTTGTCTGATCATCGCCGTGACCACTTTCGCATTCAGCTGGCTCGGCGTATTTGTCGGTTATCGCAGCGGTACATGGCTGGAGAGCCGGGCAGAGCTGTTCGGTGGCATTGTGCTGATCCTGATCGGATTGAAAATTCTACTGTTTTAATCTGCTCCTCCGCTCTGCAATCACTATAATATCATTGCAATCTTTAAGAACGGGGCTATGCTTCGCCTCGTTAAAAGTGGGCCGCGGCCCGCTTTTTTTGTTTCTTGAAGGTGGGTATAACGTTGGAAGAAGTGATTCGTGCGTTGCTGGAGCCGATTACCGAAGAGCTCGGTCTTGATATTATCAAGATAAGTTTGGGTAGTGGTGGTCGTAACCAGTTGCTGCGTGTGATGGTGGACCAGACCGGTGGTGTGGACTCCGATATACTGGCACGGGTGAGCAGGGGACTTGCGCTGCAGCTTGATGCCGAGGATCTGATTCCGGGTGCCTACCGCCTTGAGGTAACATCTCCGGGGCTGGATTACGCCTTTGAGACAATGGCTGACTTCAAACGTTATGCCGGTGAGTGGGTGAAGGTCTACTTTATCGATAGCAGAACGGTTGAGGGCAGAAACCTCGGCCCCCTGGCGTCGGGTGATGGTTTTACCCTGCAGATTGAGGGTAAACGGCCATCGGACAAACATGACGAGGTGGTCTTGTTGAACGAGATCACCAAAGTGGTACGGGCAATTAACTGGAAAGAAGTTTCCCGTCGAAAATAAAGACTGAATTGTGAGTGAGTGAGATGCGAGCATGAATGTAGAGATATTAGCAGTTGCGGATGCAGTCGCACGTGAAAAATCAGTAGAGCGCGAGCTTGTACTTGAAGCGATGGAACAGGCGCTGAAGACCGCTGCGCGCAGAACCTATCCGGGCAAAGAGGTGGTTGCGGAGATTGACCGCATGACAGGCGAAATTCGCCTCTTCCACGTTCGTACCGTTGTGACAGAAGAAGAGTTTGAAGAGGAGGAGAATCACCTCACCCTTGAACAGGGTCAGGCGATTGATCCTGCTGCCGAGATCGGCACCGAGTTCCGTGAATCACTGCCACCGATTGAACTGGGCCGCATTGCAGCCCAGACCGCCAAGCAGGTGATTAACCAGAAGATTCGTGAAGCTGAGCGTGATCGTGTGATCGCTGAGTATGAGCCGCGCGTTGGTGAGTTGATCACCGGTATCGTGAAACGTGTTGAGCGTGGCAATGTCTACGTTGATCTGGGTCGTGGCGAAGCTGTGATGTACCGCGAAGATCTGCTGCCGCGTGAAACCTTCCGACAGGGCGACCGTGTGCGTGCCTATCTGCGTGAAGTGCGCAACCAGACAAAAGGTCCGCTGGTATTCATCTCCCGCTCTGATGCAGGCATGGTGCTGCGTCTGTTTGAGCAGGAAGTACCTGAGATTGAAGATGGTGTGGTTGCTATTCAGGCGATCGCTCGTGATCCCGGCTCACGCAGTAAGATTGCTGTGATCTCTACCGATGCGGCTGTTGATCCAGTCGGTGCCTGCGTGGGTATGCGCGGCGCTCGTGTGCAGGCAGTTGTGAATGAGCTGCATGGTGAGAAGATCGATATTATCGAGTGGACTGAAGATCCGGCTGTGTTTGTTGTGAATGCACTGGCTCCGGCAGAGATCGAGCGTGTACTGGTTGATGAAGCAACCAACACCATCGAAGTCGCTGTAAGTGAAGAGAACCTGGCTATCGCCATTGGCCGTCGTGGTCAGAACGTGCGTCTGGCTTCCGAGCTGACCGGCTGGGGTATTGAGCTGATGAGTGCGGGCGAAGAGAAAGAGCGTCGCTCTGAAGAGATCGCAAGTGCCAAGCTGGTATTCCAGGAGGGGCTTGATGTTGATGAAGATTTCGCTGCCGTACTGGTGGATGAAGGCTTCTTCAGCCTTGAGGATCTGGCTTACTGTGCGGTAGAGGATATCTCAGGCATTGCCGGACTTGATGACGAAGTGGCGCAGGAGCTGCAGAAGCGTGCTCGTAATGTGCTGCTGGATCAGGCGCTGCAGAGTGCCGATGAGGGTGAAAGCAAGGTGTCACTGCTGGATCTGCCGGGAATGACACGTGAAATTGCCGAGCAGCTTGCTGCCCGTGACATGATCACTGTTGATGCACTGGCTGATGCGGCCGGTGATGAGATTGAAGATATTGAGGGGCTAAGCCGTGAACAGGCTGATGCGCTGATTATCGCTGCTCGTGAGGCTTCCGGCTGGTTTGACTAAGTCGGATCATTGCTCAGAGAGGCGCTGTGTCGCCTGTCGAAGCAGTCTGCCCAGGCAGGATATGCTCAGATTGATTGTCGATGACGAAGGCCAGATTTGGCCTGATCTGTTGCATAAGCTGCCGGGTAGAGGGTTTTACCTCTGCATGCAGGCTGACTGCCTGTCGGGCATGAGTGACAAGCGCCTGCAGCCATTGCGGGCGAAGTTCACAGTGGATTTTCCACAGTGGATGCTGTTGAAGGAGCGTTTGCACACCATCCTTCACAAGCAGTTGCTGCAGATGTTTACGCGGCTGCGGGTAAAAACAGAGATCGGCAGGGATGCAGTAATGCATCGTCTGTGGAATAATGCGCCGTTGCTATTGCTCATAGCTTCGGATGCAGGTGATGCAGTGGTTCGGCAGATTGAATCGGCTGTTGAAAAACGAGAGCAGGCAGGAGATCCATCGCGTCTCTTACGTGTCGGATCCAAGCAGTGGCTTGGTGAGATGCTGGGGCGAGAGGATGTCGCAGTTGCAGCACTGGCAACTTCCGGCATGATGGCGACGAACGTCAGGAAGCTGCACCAGTTTTGTGTCTGGTACGGACAACTAAAGGCAATAGGGTAAGTAGTAAACATGGCTAAACGTATTCTCGATCTGGCAAAAGAACTCAACGTGGAAGCGTCTGATATTCAACGAGTTGCCGTACAGTGCAACATCGTGGTGAGCGGACCTACCAGTACGCTGGATGCCGATGATCAGGCGAAGGTTCGCGCTGCGATGAAAAAGGCAGCCAGGCCGGATGCCCAGAAGAGTGGCGGTAAAACACTTACCCTGAACCGCCCGATGGTTGCCGGACAGTCGCGCAGTGGCGCTCAGGTAGAGGGGCGTGGCCGTACTGTTGAGGTTGCGGTGCGTCGCCGCCATACCCCGGTTGCCAAGCCCGGTGCAGTATCAAGGCCAACAGCTGATACAGCCAAGTCCCCGACAGTTGAGAGTAAACCTCTGGCTCCGGCTCAGCGTGCCGCTGCAGCTGTTGAGCAGAAGAAACTCGATGAGATTAAAAAGAGCCAGGAACAGGCTGCCGCCGCTGCAGCTAAACGCGCTGAAGTTAAAGTTGAAGTGAAAAAACCTGTTGTCGCTACACCACCTGCTGCCGCACCGGTCAGTGCGGTGAAGAGAACCGGCCCTACACCAGCCCAGCGCGCCGCTGCGGCAACAGCAGCGACGAGAACTGCAACCCCTGCAGTCAATCGTCCTGCTGCTGAACGTCCACAGGCACGTCCGGGTGAGCGTCCGCAGGTACAGCGTCCACAGGCACGTCCGGGTGAGCGTCCGCAGGGGCAGCGTCCACAGGCACGTCCGGGTGAGCGTCCGCAAGGGCAGCGTCCGCAGGCACGTCCGGGTGAGCGTCCGCAGAATCGTCCCGGCACCCAGCCGAACCAGCCGACCCATAAAGGGCCGCGTACCACCATTCGCCGTGGTTTGACACCTGCCCAGATCGCTGCATCGAAAGCGCCAAGCTCTTCGGTCAAACAGATTGAGAAGAAGATTTCAGATGATCGTGCACAGCAGCGCAGAAGTGCGCCACAGAATCGTCCGGATCGTAATGCGTCGCCTGCACAGCAGGCGGCTACACGCAGGACACCATCGGTTGCCGTCTCTCCTGATGCATCAACAGCGCCGCCACCACCAGGTGCTCAGCGCCGCCGCGGCGGCCCCGGTGGTGCAAGACCACAGCGCAGGCTCTCACCTGCAGAGAAGGCTGCACGCAGGGATTACGCCTCCAAACGTCATGAGATACTGACACCTGAACAGCAGGATCGTCAGGCGCGTCTGGCTCGTGGCTCCAGAAAACGTGATCTGGGTGTCAACAAGGATGATGAAGCCTTTGTGGTACGTACAGTTGAGGTGACCGATCCGATTATGGTTTCTGAACTGGCCAGCCGTATGGCGTTCAAGAGTGCTCAGGTTGTACGCAAGCTCTTTGAGATGGGCATGCCTACCACTGTGAATGAAGCGATCGATGCTGAAACAGCTGTACTGATCGTTGAAGAGTTCGGTCATAACGCCAAGATTATCAATGCCGCTGCAGTAGAAGATGTGCTGGTAGAGGATACCTCTGAAGATAATGAAGAGGATCTGGTGCCGCGTCCGCCTGTTGTGGTTGTGATGGGTCACGTGGATCACGGTAAAACCTCGATTCTGGATGCCCTGCGCAAAGCGCATGTGGCTGATGGTGAAGCGGGTGGCATTACCCAGCATATCGGTGCCTACATGGTGAAACTGGCTACCGGTGAGCGCGTTGTGTTCATCGATACACCTGGTCATGAAGCATTTACCGGATTGCGAGCACGAGGTGCCAGCATGACCGACGTGGCTGTACTGGTTGTTGCAGCCGATGATGGTGTGATGCCGCAGACCGTTGAGGCACTGAACCATGCACGTGCAGCCGGTGTACCGATTATTGTTGCCGTGAATAAGATGGATAAAGATGGGGCTGATCCTGAGAAGGTGATGCGTCAGCTCTCCGAACATAACCTGCTGCCAGAAGAGTGGGGCGGAGACACCATGTTTGTACCGGTTTCAGCTCATACCGGTCAGGGCCTGGATGATCTGCTTGAGAATCTGGCACTGCAGACTGAAATTCTCGAACTCAAAGCCAATCCCGAGCGTCGTGGTAAGGGTATCGTGGTTGAATCACGTCTGGATCGCGGTCGTGGCCCGGTGGCTACTGTTCTGGTTCAGAATGGTACCTTCAAACAGGGTGATACCGTGGTGGTTGGCTCTGCAACAGGACGCCTGCGTGCGATTGTTGATGAGAACTCCGTGCAGCACCGTACTGCCGGCCCGTCGATTCCGTTTGAGCTGCTGGGCCTGGACTCTGTTCCGGAAGCCGGACAGGAGATCTTTGCTGTTGAGAGTGAGAAACAGGCACGTGATATTGTTCGCTACCGTAAAGACAGGGAGCGCGAGATGGGTGCTGAAGCCAAGAAACGCGCCAGCCTTGATGAGCTGTTTGCTGATCTGCAGAGCGGCATCAAGGAAGTTCCTGTGCTGATCAAGGGTGATGTGACCGGTTCGGTTGAAGCGATGGCTGAATCACTGGCCAAGGCCGGTACCGATGAGGTGAAGGTGAAGGTTGTGCACAAGGGAATCGGTGGTATCACCGAATCTGATGTGATGCTCGCATCTGCTGCTAACGCCATCATTATCGGCTTTAATGTCCGACCTGAGGCCAAAGCCAAGAAAGTGGCTGAAGTTGAAGGCGTAGATATCCGTTTCTACAAGATTATTTATGAAGCCATTGATGAGATTAAGGCCGCGATGGCCGGCGTTCTTTCACCGAATAAGGTGGAGAAGGTTACCGGTGAAGCTGAAGTTCGTGATGTCTTTGTCTCTCCGAAGATCGGCGCTGTTGCCGGTTGCTACATGACCGATGGTATAGTGACTCGTGGTGCCCATGTACGCGTACTGCGCGAAGGTGTGATGATCTACGATGGCATGCTCGCTTCTCTGCGTCGCTTCAAAGACGATGTCAAAGAGGTGAAGAGCGGTTACGAGTGCGGTATGAGTATTGAGAAGTTCAATGATGTGAAGGTCGGGGATCGCTTCGAGTTTTATATCATTGAGGAAGTAGCGGCTACGCTGTAAAGCGTTATGAGACATATGCCACCTGCGCAGCAGCGCTTTCTGACCGATATTCAGCGTCTGCTCTCCACACTTCTGCTTCGTGATGTTGCCGATCCTAGGCTGTTTAACATCTCCATTACCCGTGTTGAGTCACCGGGGCGCCAGATGGTGGATGTCTGGGTGTTTCGCAGCCAGGAAGAGGATCAGAAATCGGTTATCAGGGCACTTGAACGTATCACGCCCCATTTTGAACATGAACTCAGGCGTGCGCTGCCAAAACGACGTATACCTAAACTCAGATTCAAATGGGATTCGGCTTTTGAAAAGAGTGGCGATGTGCTGATGCTGTTGAAAAAACTTGAGGCGTCAGATTGACTCTCCCGTTAACTCCACTGTTCTCTGATACGCAGTGGCAACCGATCATTGAGCAGATTGAGAAGGCCGACTCCATTACCCTGACCACCCACTGTAATCCGGATGGCGACGGTATCGGTTCTGAGCTGGCACTCTATGATGCCTTTACCCGTATGGGTAAAAAGGTGCACATGTTTAACCGTGATGGCATCCCGCGCATCTACACATTTCTCGAACACGCCTGGAATATCGAACGTGGCGCGCCCTATCCAGAGGCCCACCATGATGATCTGATTATCAGCCTTGATAGCGGTTCGCGTGGTCGACTGGGTCTGCCTGATAGCTTTTTTGCAGGGCGCACGCTGATCAATATCGACCACCATGCCAGCAACCAGTGCTATGGTGATTATAATGTTGTTGATTGCCGTTACTGTGCGACCGGTGCGATGGTGTTCGATCTTCTTATCGCCATGGGTCAGCCACTGAGTGTAGCCAGTGCCAGTGCTATCTATACCTCTATACTGACAGATACAGCAAGTTTCCGTCTTGCCAGTACCACCGCCGGCGTCTATCGCATGGCTGCCGATCTGGTGGATGCCGGAGCCAAACCCTGGCCGATCAGTATGGGCGTTTATGAGAGTCGTCCGCTTGCCGGTCTGCATATTCTCTCAGCATGCCTTGAGACACTGGAGATTCGGGATGAGGGACGTTCTGCCTGGATGTTTATCAACCAGGAGATGTATGATGCTACCGGTGCTGATGTCGAAGATTCAGAAGGGCTGATCGATTATGGACGCAGTATTCACGGCGTTGAAGTGGCAGTGTTGATGCGCATTGATGAGTCCGGCCCTGAGTGCTGGAAGGTCAATTTCCGAGCCAAAACCAAGGCTGATGTTGGTGCTCTGGCTGCCTCTCTGGGTGGTGGTGGTCACCACTATGCAGCTGGTTGTATGTTACGCGGCAACTTTGAAGATGTGCGTGACAGAGTTCAGACCGCAGTCAGCGAGCTGCTCGCTTAACCCTTTTAAGATTACATGATCTCTGTTCTACCTGTTTCAGGCATTGTTTTCCTTGATAAGCCGCTGGGTTGGAGTTCGCGTCAGGCGGTCAATGAGGTGATGCGCCTCTTCTCACCGCCCGGCAAAAAGAGGATCAAAGCCGGTCATGGCGGCACACTTGATCCACTGGCGACAGGTATGCTGCCGATTCTGCTAGGTGAAGCGACGCGTTATGCTGAACTGGGACTGAGTGCGGATAAATCCTACCGTGTCACCTTTGATCTGAGTTATCAGAGCGATACCCTGGATCGCGAAGGGGAGGTTACTGCCCGTTTTGATCAGACCATCTCAGAGGCAGAGCTGCAGGATATACTGCCTCAGTTTTGCGGAGAGATTGATCAGACACCGCCGATCTACTCAGCCATTCGTATTGATGGCAAACGTGCCCATGAGATGGCGCGCAAGGGTGAAGCGGTAGAGATGAAGTCACGCCGTGTAACCATTCATCAATTGCAGCTGCTCGCATTTGAATTTCCACTGGTGACACTGGAGGTGCACTGCTCCAAGGGTGCCTATATCCGTTCACTGGCCCGCGATATTGGCGTCACTCTGCATATGGGTGGCTGCGTGACTGAGCTCAGGCGGTTATCAACCGGTGGCTGGCCTGAAGCACTGATGGTGACCATTGAACAGCTGCACGAGCAGCGCCAACAGTGTCTGTTACCTCTGGCATCATGGCTGCGTAACCTCGAACGAACGGAGATTTCAGCTTCTGAGGCGAAACGGTTTCTGCAGGGGCAGCGGATTCAACTGAAGTCGACATGTGAAGATGAGGATGAACGGGACGTGGCTGTTTTTGAAGGTGAGACGCTGCTGGGAACAGGTTCAATGAAGGCAGGTCTTAACCATATGGTGCTGCATCCGGGCCGGCTTCTGCCCTCTGCACAGGAGCAGTACCGGTGAGTGCGGATCTGGAAAAAACAAAAAAGAGAAATTATATTATGTTAGGCTTGGCCTTTGTCGGACTGCTTGTTCTTAATCAGTTCAATGCTGACCAGAGCCAGAAAAAAGAGGAGGAGAGTAGCGTGGGACTATTTGCATCAGCACCGAAAGCAGGTGATAAGGATATTCCGGAAGGAAATCACATTAAAATGGAGACAGAGAAGGGTGATATTCTGATTGAGCTCTACCCTGATTCGGCACCGAATCATGTCGCTAACTTCAAGTTTCTGGCTGGTAAAGGTTTTTACGACGGCCTTACTTTCCACCGTGTCATTGCCGGTTTCATGGCTCAGGGCGGCGATCCTGATGGTAATGGCATGGGCGGCCCCGGTTATCAGATTGATGCCGAGTTCAATGAGCGTAAACATGTGCGCGGCACACTCGCCATGGCGCGCTCCGCCAACCCGAATTCAGCCGGTAGCCAGTTCTACATCTGCTATGGCGACACCCCGCATCTGGATGGTCAGTACACCATCTTCGGTCAGGTGATTGAGGGCATGCAGGCTGTTGACGATATCCGTCAGGGTGATGTCATGACCAGGGTCTCAGTACTGCCTTAACCAAGCACAAACTTTTACCACGAAGGCACAAAGGCACTAAGAAAGGGATTGATAATATTATTTATTCGGATTCCACTGTAATCGCTAACGGAGTATATAATATTCTGATTTTGCTTTGTGTCTCTGTGCCTTGGTGGTTAATGAATCACTTTTTTGCTGTTACAACCGCACGGATGGGGGCGGGATAACCTTCTATAGTGAGGCTTGAATCATGCGGATCAAGGAAGTGGGGCAGTGATTCGAACTGCATCCATGCAGTCGGCCGCTGCTCCTCAACCGTAGTCGGACTGATATCAATGACCTGAACCGTTTTATAACCGGCCCGCTTCAGCCACAGTTTAAGCATGGCGACTGAGGGGATAAACCAGACATTGCGCATCTTGGCATAACGTCCGTGTGGCATCAGGCATTGCGACTCATCACCCTCGATCACCAGCGTATCGAGTACCAGTTCACCACCATCATTGAGCAGCCCTTTCAGTTCAAGCAGATGATCAATAGGCGATTTGCGGTGATAGAGAATGCCCATGGAGAAGACCGTATCAAAGCAGTGCATCTTCTCAGGTATATCTTCGATGCCCACAGGCAGAATAAATGCCGGAGCATCAGCGACGTAACGCTTGATGGTAGCAAAATGCATCGAGAAGAGCGGGGTCGGGTCGATGCCGATAACCAGCTTTGCATCATCGGCCAGCATGCGCCAGAGGTGATAGCCTGAGCCGCAACCGACATCAAGGATGGTGCGCCCGGCCAGAGGTGCGATGTGCTGCTTCAGGCGATCCCATTTCCAGTCGGAGTGCCATTCGGTATCGATATAAACACCGAACATCTCAAACGGCCCTTTGCGCCACGGGTGCATCTGCTTCAGAGCAGTTTCAATCGCGCTATGGCTCATGTCGGTGTCAGCCGCACAGCCGATTTTGACCGCTGAGGCATGAAGGTCGACTACTGAGGGGGTGACATCGGGCAGCGCATCAAAACCGCCTTGCCAGCGCCCCAGGTCGCCGTGTTTAAGTATTTTGTGCCAACCCTTCTCATGCAGTGCCATCAGTGTCTGAGAAAACGCAGCCAGCGAGGAGTGAGTCAGCTGCTCCTGCAGCTTCACCCCTTCGGCATCTCTGTAGGCTCTCATTTGACGGCAATCATGGAGGCGAAGTTAAAACACTGGAACCAGGTGTGGGATAAGGAGAAGCCTGCCTGCTGCAGACGGGCATGGTGGGTATTCAGCGTCTCCGGAACCAGCACATTTTCCAGTGCGCTGCGTTTGCGGCTGATCTCCATATCCGAATAACCCTGTGCACGTTTAAAGGCTTCATGCAGTGCAATCTGCCGCAGGGACTCATCGGTATCATCAAAGGTGATCTTCTCAGAGAGGATCAGGACGCCACCGGGCCTTAAACCCCGGCAGATCCTGCTCAACAGGTTCAGCCGTTCATTGCTATCTACGAACTGGAGAACAAAGTTCAATACCACAACCGAACCGTTTTCGATCTCAGTTTCGAGAATGTCCTGACAACGAATTTCTACCGGTTCATCTTTGAGCAGCTGCTGACAGCGTTCAACCATGGCAGAGGAGTTATCTACCCCGATCACGCTGCACGCTTTGCCGCTGGCGCCACGGCTCAGGGCCATGGTGGCGGCACCAAGAGAGCAGCCCAGATCATAGAGGTTGGAGCCTTGCTGTGCATACTGATGAGCCAACAGCTCGACCATCTGCAGGGTCTGCCCATAGCCGGGGACGGAGCGATTGATCATATCGGCAAACACAGAGGCCACCTTGTCATCAAAGGTGAAACCATTGTTGTGGATCTCTGAGGTGTAGATGGCATCGCGGCTCATGTGGCGAAACCTGACGTAAAATTGAAATGGATTAACCTTTTTTTTTCACCTTTACGTATAAGGCGGTTTTCGTATCGCGATTTCCCTTGCTATGACTGACTCCGAGCGGATATCCGGTTGCTTTTGAATCTGTTGGCCTGCCTCAGTTGTAATAGATTTCGCCATCCGGATAGGCGAGTCGTTGCGCATATTATCCGTTTTGGAACAATAATTGCTTTAAGTGCTATAACTTGCTGGATTCGCTCTGATTGTGGGGGTACGCTGGCACGCGGAAATAGAAGAGGGGAGGATTGCATGGCAGATGCTCATCAACTGAGCCATACAGAGCTGGTTACCCTATTTGCTGAAGCCAGCAACCTTATGCATGTCTCTCTGGATATTCCCTCCATTATGCGTGTTGCATCATTAACCGCCATGCAGCTGGTCGATGCATCGGCTGTTGCTACCGGTCTGCTTCTCGATGATAAATTGGCTTTTTCGGAATATTATGATGGTCAGGCGTGGAAAGCATACGCTTGCCGCTTTGGTTCGGAGAATGGTTGGATCGATGATCTGATCAGTCACCGTAAAGTGTTGGCAGTCAGTCAGTGTGATGAACCATCGCCCTTTGATGAAAATATTGCACCGGTTCTGGCTCAGGCTGAGCAGTTCATCGCCATTCCGGTGATCGGCAAAGAGGATGATCTGCTTGCCTGCATGCTGCTTTTCGATGGTAACGAGGTTCAGTTTGATGCGCTGGATTGCGCCCACCTGGAGCTCCTGGCATCGATGATGTCCGTGGCGATTGATAACAGCATCCAGCTTTCAGAGAACCGCAGGGTTGAAGAGGATCTTGAGAAGTCGGTGGCAACATACCGCACACTGGTCGAACAGATTCCTGCCATCACCTACATTGCCACACTCGATCGTAGCCGGATTCTTTTTGTCAGTCCTCAGGTTGAGGATATTCTGGGATACTCTCAGGATGATTTTCTTGCCAATCAGGAGACGTGGGCTCAACAGATTCATGAAGATGACCGGGAGAGGGTGCTCTCTGAAGTACGTGAGAGTATGAAGAGTGGTCTGCCGTTCCATTCCGAATATCGTATTCACTCAAAATCCGGCAGAGATATCTGGGTGAAGGATGCTGCCGCCACCGTTCGCGATCATGATCATGACCTCTACCTGCAGGGTGTAGTGCACGATATCACCGAACGAAAGGAGTCTGAAGAGAAGCTGGTGCAGATGGCTCATTTTGATCAGCTGACCGGCCTTGCCAACAGAGCACTGTTTCTTGATCGACTGGATCAGTCGGTGGCACAGGCGAAACGTCACAGACAGGGTTTTGCCGTACTCTTCCTTGATCTTGACGGCTTCAAGGCTGTAAACGATAACCTTGGCCACAAAGCCGGTGATATTCTGCTTGCTGAAGCGGCTCACCGGTTGGCGGCCAATGTGCGTGAAGTCGATACTGTTGCCCGTATGGGTGGTGACGAATTCACCATTATTCTTAATGAGGTAAGTAGCCGTGAGAGTATTGAGCATATTGCCCAGAAACTGCTTTATGCAATCTCAGCCCCCTATGAGCATATCGATGCACAGTACAAGGTGACACTGAGTATGGGCATTGCCCTCTATCCTGAGGATGGGATGAATCGCGATGGGCTGATTACAGCTGCTGATAATGCCATGTACAAGGCGAAAAACAGCGGCAAAAACTGCTTCTCTTTTCATCAATCATAAATAAATAAACAACTTGCCTGAGCCCTGATCGGTCGACAGGTTGCATAACTGTAACTGAAGTTTAAACGTTGCCTTTCTGGTTGTAGAGATCCATCAGTTTGGATTCCAGACGGTGATTGCCCTGGCTCTCTGTTGCCTGACGGGCTTCATTGGATATAGACATTTGATCGGGTTTTGCCGCCTGCTGGTTACTGGCAGGCGGGACTTTGGGCGCAGTGTGATGGGCCTGCTGTAGCAGACGTGTAATGAATCCATCCGATGGCAAAATAGTAAGTGCCACAACCACTCCTTACCTGATCAAATACTAAGAACCTTACCTGTTAGAGTTCTTGCACAGTTATACATCGGTTCAGAAGAGAGCGACTTTAGAAAAAAAGTGAAATTAATTTATCACTGCTGTCCGGTTAAAGATTTAGCAGTAAGAAAGTAGGCCTGAATTCCCAACGTTTGTGGTACATTTGTAGTTGTCGAGACAGCAAATTTACCGCGCGGAGAACCCAGGCCATGAAGCACACT
>NZ_VWNB01000004.1 GCF_013387475.1 Mariprofundus sp. KV
ACAACGAACATCATGCACCGACGAGATTTTCTCGAACTGCTAATCGAGAAAGATCCTCCCGGAAAGCCAACATCAGCAGAAACTCATCGGCAAATGACGCTCATCCATGCTTAACCGGACAGCAGTGAACAAGCATATAAATAATAGAACAAACCTTGTGATAGGCTTTTTACAAAGAGTTTGTCATGCTATAGGGAGAAGAAAGATTGAACACAAAAGGGTATGTATATACACACAGAAACAGCCTGATTCATGAGAATCGTACTTATCGGATCGGGGATGATGCACTGAGCTGGCAGGATGATAATAAATCCGGGGAGCGTTTACTGTATTCGGACATACATTCAGTCGAAGCACAGTTTGCACCCTCGCGCGTACAGTCCAACCGGTATCTAATGCGCTTGAGAACGCGCAATAATGGAAAAATTGATATCACCAATACCACCTATAAGGGCATCGGTGATTTTGAGGAGTTGAACGAAAGTTATGTGCCATTTGTGAGCGAGCTACATCGCAAGATTGCAGAAATGAATCCGGCAGCAGCTTTTAAACAGGGCAGTTCATGGGCTGGTTACTTGGTTGCGATTGTAGTCACGATTGCACTGGTATTGGTCATTATCGGTGCGGGGGTGTTCTTTCTGACAGCGGGTATGGTCTGGGTGGCAGCGATTAAGTTGGCCATCCTGATTTTCTTTTTCCCAAGATTGCTACGCTACGTGAAACGCAATAAACCGGGCAGTTATGATCCGCTTAAGCTGCCTGCAGATATTCTGCCGGATGTGGCCTGATTGTATCCATGCTGATGGTTTTTTTCACAGTCGCTGCAGCTCTACTTCCTTCCATCACCCTGCTTCGCTGGTTCCGTAACAGTGATCAGTTTCCGGAGCCCTGGACTGTGGTTCGGCGCGTATTCTGGCGCGGGGTGTGGGTCATTTTACCTGTCGTGGTGGTTGCCCAGTTTCTGGAAGTGCTGCAGCCGGAAGATCCGTTTTATGGTGCGCTGTTTGAAGCATTTATGCTTGCTGCTATACCCGAAGAGTTATTCAAATATATTGTGTTGGTAATGTTCTGTTTGCGTCTGAAAGAGTTTGATGAGCCGATGGATGGTATCGTTTATGGCGTAACCGTATCCCTTGGTTTCGCCACGTTGGAGAATATCCTTTATGTCATGGATGGTGGTTTGACTGTAGCCATTATGCGTGCTTTCACCTCAGTGCCCGTGCACGCCATGATGGGGGCGATCATGGGTTATTTTATTGCCATGACGTTGATCGAACCGGAAAACAGGAATCGCAATTATCTGCTTGCATTTCTTGTACCGATGATGCTGCACGGACTCTACGATTTTCCGCTGATGTATTTTTCTGCTACCGGAGATGTTGCAGAACCGGACGATAATACCGGTTTCATGATCATGATCTGGTTTGTTACTTTTTTCCTGATGTGGCGCATGGCTGTCGTTTATACAAAACGGCTGCAACTGCATCAGCAAAACCTGTGAATAAACTGAATGTTTATCCGGATTAGTTACCACTTCCCATTGAACAAGCAATCAGAAAATATATACCCCAAGCATCCTACAGTCCTCATGTGAAAAAAGTGTTTCACACGGACTTCGGCGAAGATCCGTAAATTAGCCCTATTCAACTTTTCCGTACTCTATGTATTGTGCCTTTAAGATATGTCTTCTCTATCACATGATATCATGCAACTGGCTGATTCTTAAAGTGAAATAAAATATTCTTTGCATGGCTCGTTAGGAGGTTCCAGGATTCTCGAAAATAAATCGCACACAAGGAGGTAATAGCGATGTAGAGGAGAAGATTGAAATGAATAGTAAACCTGAATGCCAGCATGAGGCAATTACTCATAGGTCGCCAAGTGGTCTTACCCCCTGGCCAACCAACGCCAGAACCCATTCTAAGAAACTGCTAGTGAAATTAAAAGCATCAATCCAAAAGTTCGGTTTCACAGCCCCCGTTTTGATCGACGAGAAAGATGTAATCTTAAGCGGTCATGGTCGAGTAGAAGCAGCCAAAGAGCTTGGTTTAAAGAGTGTTCCAGCTCGAGTGATTGCAGGACTAACGGAAGTTCAGAAGCGCGCCTATGTACTTGCGGACAATAAGATTGCTCAACTTTCTGGTTGGGATAATGATATTCTCAAATCTGAGATGGAAATCCTGATTCAAGATGATTTTAATATCGATACTACTGGCTTTAGCACAGCGGAAGTCGACCTTATGTTCGGTGAAGAAATGGGACCAGAATCAGATAGCTCTGATGAACTCAGCGAAATAGATGTACCGGAGCAAGTGATCTCACAGGCTGGTGATCTGTGGCAACTTGATAGTCACCGTCTTCTGTGTGGTAATGCTCTTGACCCAGAAAGTTATGGAAAACTAATGAAGGGTGTCCAAGCTCAGATGGTGATCACCGATCCACCTTACAATGTTCCGATTGCAGGCCATGTGTGTGGTAATGGCAAGCCGAAGCACAAAGAGTTTGCTATGGCATCTGGCGAGATGTCCGAAAGCGAGTTTACCACATTCCTCAGCGACGTCTTCTCACAGATTCATGATGCCATGCAAGATGGTGGAATCTTCTTCAGCTTTATGGATTGGCGTCACATGACTGAAATGCAGGCGGCCGCTAAGCCAATGTTTGGTTCCCCTCGCCAACTATGTGTCTGGTGTAAGGATAATGGCGGCATGGGGACTTTCTATCGTAGCCAACATGAACTTATTTTTGTTTTTAGGAAAGGCGATGCAGCACATATCAACAACTTTGAACTTGGCCAGCATGGACGTTACCGAACCAATGTCTGGAATTACCCCGGAGTAAATACATTCAAAGGCAAAGGTTATGAACTTTTGTCTATGCATCCAACGGTTAAGCCGGTTGCCATGATTGCCGATGCGATTCGGGATTGCAGTCATCGGAGTGGCTTGATCCTGGATCCATTCTCCGGAAGCGGCACGATTTTAATTGCTGCCGAGCGCACAGGACGACATGCACGCGCCATCGAACTGGATCCACAGTACGTGGATGTGTCGGTAAAACGTTGGCAGCGCGTCACCGGAAATCAAGCAGTGCTTACCTCTACTGGCCAAACCTGGGATCAGCTTTCTAGTGAGCGTCTCTCTAAGCAGGAGGTGCCTCATGGGCTATGAAGTCGGGTATCGCCGCCCACCCAAGGGTGGGCAGTTCAAAAAGGGACAGTCAGGCAACCCAAATGGGAGACCTAAGGGCTCTAAAAACTTCATGACTATTCTGGCCAAGGAGTTGAACCAAAAGGTTGTCGTTAATGAAAACGGTAAAAAGAAAAAGATTTCACGTATGGAAGCGATGGTGAAACGTCTGGTTTCTGAAGCGCTACAGGGGGACAGGCGTTCTTTGCTCACCCTGCTAGAGATGATGCGTAAGACTGGCCAGCTCGAAGAGACGGATATTCAGGGGCTTATTCCGGATGATTACGAAGATATATTAGATACCTATGTAGAAAGCCGCCAAGGGAGAAGGCAGAAAACCAGCCAAGAAAAAACTAAGGAGAATGAATCATGAAGTATACAAAAGAAGAGATATTCTTGGCGGCAATCAAATCAGACTTGAAGGTTTTTATGAGGCAGTGCTTTAACACCATCTATCCTGGTAAAAAATTCGTAGATAACTGGCATATTGATGCCATTATCTACAATCTTGAGAAGGCTATTGAGGGTAAGACACAGCGGCTGATTATCAATCTACCACCGCGCCAAATGAAGTCTTTTATGACGTCAGTGGTTCTACCTGCATTTATTCTAGGAATGGATCCATCAGTAAAGATCATATGTGTGAGCTATTCAGATGAGCTGACAAAAACACTGGCCCTTGATTTTAGACGTATCGTTGAAAGTGAGTGGTATCAGAAGCTATTTTCCCACGTCAGAATCACAAAGATGACCGAGGGTAAAATAGTCACAGATCAAGGTGGTTTCAGATATGCCGTGTCAGTTGGTGGTTCAATAACAGGTATAGGCGGTGATTTTATTATTATTGATGACCCTATCAAGCCAGGAGATGCGTACTCAGATAAAAAAAGGGAGTCTGCAAATGAATGGTTCAGAAGTACTCTGTTAAGCCGCTTAGATGATAAGAAAAAGAGTATTCTAATTTTGGTAATGCAGCGGTTACATGTGAATGACCTTACTGGCTTTGTTGAGGCCAGTAATAACTATAAGAAGCTATCACTGCCTGCGATTGCAATAAAATATGAAGAAATACAGATCAATGATGAAGAGGTATATTATCGAAAAGATGGCGAGCCATTGCATGCTGAATGGGAGGATTTGGAGACGTTGGAGGCAATCAGGGATGAAGTGGGCACACATCACTTTATGTCACAGTACCAGCAGACACCGGAAGTGCCTGAAGGTGGGATGTTCAAACGTAAGTGGCTGAACATTATCGATCGACCACCTGAGGTTCGATATAATGGGCAATGGTTTGTCAGCATTGATTCAGCTTTATCGACATCGGAAACCGCCGATTATTCAGCAATCACCTTGATGTATGCGGACGAAAGAGGTTATTTCGTAATGTTCGCGGAGCGAGGCAGATGGGATTATGAGACATTGCTGTCGAAAGCAAAAGGCTACATTGGTAAGTATGGACGTCGTCTTACATTAGTTGTGGAGTATGCAGGAAGTGGCATATCACTCTACCACTCATTGAAAAGTGTCCATCTCGGTCTGTGCTATAACTACATGCCTAAAGATGACAAGCAGACGCGAGCCGCCTGCGCTGTTCCAATCATTCGTTATGGCCTTCTACATATCGTCAATCAAGAAGGAAAAAACGATTGGGTCGAACCTTATATTAATGAACTAGTAAACTTTCCACATGCTCGATTTGATGATCAGGTTGATAGCTTGGTTCAGGTTTTGAACTTTGTTGAGAACCGGCATTATGTCGGACGACTACAAGAGCGAATTCGGGAAAGTATGACTTGATTGTTTCTCTGAGTAGGGCGTTACTGTCGGGGTGGTTATTAGAGAGATGACTGCCCCGACGGAGGCGCTATGTGGCCAAATTTCTATTGAGGGACAACTGTGAAAATCTGCAGGGTTTGATGGGGCTCAGCCGAAGCGAGTTAGCATATTACTGGGAGAGGACGTTTGGATATGCACCACCAAAGCGGTGCGGCATTGACTTGTTACAAGCGGCACTTGCCTGGCAGTTGCAAATGGAGCAGCTACCAAAGCAGAGTTTTGCAGAGGCCAATCAGATATTTAGACGCATCAGGAAGTGGAAACCTCCAACTTTTAATTTATCTCTATCCCCTGGAACACGGCTGCTGCGTGAATGGCAAGGGAAGACTCATCACGTAACCGTACTGGAAAAGGGTTTTGAGCATGATGGAGAGAAGTATAGAAGCCTGTCAGCAATAGCCAGAAAGGTAACCGGAACCCCTTGGTCGGGCCCTAAGTTTTTCGGATTAAAACCGTGAGAAATTATAAGGCTTGTGCGATCTATACCCGCAAGTCTTCAGAAGAGGGGCTGGGGCAGGAGTTCAACTCTCTGGACGCACAACGCGAAGCGTGCGAGGCATATGTTCTTAGTCAGAAAGCCGAGGGCTGGAGAGCCATTAAAACCAAGTATGACGATGGTGGTTTCTCAGGCGGTAATACTGAGCGCCCTGCACTGGCACAGCTCATGGCTGATGTTGAGGCTGGAAAGATTAAGGTGTTGGTAGTCTACAAGGTCGATCGATTGACCAGGTCCCTTGCCGACTTTGCCAAACTGGTTGAGCTTTTTGATGAGCATGGTGTCTCATTTGTATCAGTAACTCAGCAGTTCAACACTACCAGTTCCATGGGGCGACTGACACTTAATGTGCTTTTATCCTTTGCCCAGTTTGAGCGTGAAGTCACTGGTGAGCGTATCCGAGATAAGATCGCCGCCTCCAAGCGGAAAGGGATGTGGATGGGAGGTATACCACCGATTGGTTATATTCCGCATGAACGCACTCTACAGGTTGAGCCAAAACAGGCAGAGAAGGTGCAGTCAATTTTCCAGCTTTATTTAGAGTTAAAGTTTGTCAGCGCCTTAAAAGAGAAGCTTGATGCAATGAGCTGGGTAACACCGGTTAGATTCACCCGGAAGGAAAAGCAGGTCGGCGGCAAGCCGTTCAGTCGAGGGCATCTCTATCGTATTTTGCGCAATCCAATTTACATAGGGAAGATTGTTCATAAAGACAAAAGATATAACGGTAATCACCCTGCAATCATTAATGAAGAAATCTGGGATGCGGTTCAGGCGCTTCTTGATGAAAATCATATCTCCCACAAAAGCCGTAAAAGAGCAGCGCATCCGAGTCTGCTGACGGGGCTGTTGTTTGATGAACATGGCAACAAACTTACACCGAGTCATACAACGAAAGGAAAGCGCCGCTACCGTTATTATATATTACAACACCCAATTGATGGCTCTTTGGTAGGTCAGCCTGCTCTTCGAGTGCCTGCACAAGAATTGGAACGAACCGTTATTACATCTTTGGCTGGGTTCTTAAATGATAAGGCGAGATTGCTTGAATTGATCGGAATGAAAGATGCCGCAGAAACTCAAAGGGTGCTGAAGCAGGCTACTCAGCATGCAGAGGCACTCACAAAATCGACTGCATCAGACAGGGTCGAATTGCTGAACAGACTTGTTATGCGGATAGAGCTTTATCAGGACAAGCTTATCATTATAATAAATAGTAAAGCGTTATTGGTTACGAAGACTTCTGATAGTATAGAGCTTGTTGTGCCTGTGGAGCTGAAACGCTGCGGCATGGCTATGAAGCTGGTTGTTAGGGCTCCGGCCAGCTCTGAAACCAGAGCTCCTGACCTTAAGCTTCTGGCTCTCATCGCCAAAGGGAATCAGTGGTTCACCAAGCTGATATCAGGTCAGTGCGATAGTGTTCAACAGGTAGCACAAGAGGTTGGTGTCAGTAGTTCCTATTGTACGCGACTTATTTATCTCTCATTTTTGGATCCGTCGATCATTCAATTACTGCTGGATGGGAAGCAACCACCAGAACTCAATGCTGATCAACTCAAACGATGTGTGCCGTTACCGGTTGATTGGAGCGAACAGCATAAGCTCCTTGGCTTCGAAAAACGATTCTGATTTTCTGCTATAAAGCACCAGATAAACGATCATTCTGATCTCTGAAATATACCATCTTTTAAACTAGGCAAATCCAATGCGGTACCACTCGGTTTGCCAACAGAGAATTATGAACAATTTGGTGAAAAGTTCTCTGCGAATCCATCAGTAGAGAATACAGATAGTGCGAGAAAAGCCCGGAAACAAGCCATTTAGAAAAAAGAAAAGCCACCATCTCTGGTGGCTTTAACTAGCTGGCGGAGAGAGAGGGATTCGAACCCTCGGTACGCTTTCACGTACACACGCTTTCCAGGCGTGCTCCTTCAACCACTCAGACATCTCTCCAGTACCTTGTGAAAATGGTGCGCTTCGCAAGGGCGGCGGATATTAGGGATTAAGCTGATCAATCGCAAGAGGGAGGGGTGGAAGGCTTTGTGCCCGGTTGTTCGGGACTCAGGAGGGTGAAAGGATGGTGTTGATCCATTTGCCTATCTGGCGAATCTCTTCAGGGCAGACACTGTGCTGCATCGGGTAGCTGTGCCACTCAATGGTGCAGCCTGCATCTAGCAGTTTTCTTCTCGAGCTATCACCCAGTGCGAAAGAAACAACCGGATCATTGATGCCATGAGCCATGAATATCGGGGTGTTCAGCGCTGCCGGCTTGAATCGCTCCAGCTGATCAGGTAGCAGCAGGTAACCGGAGAGCGCCATAATGCCCGCCAGCGGCTGGCTCTGGGCAAGTCCGACATGCAGGCTCATCGCGGCACCCTGTGAGAAACCGGCCAGAATAATGCGGTTGCTTTTGATGCCGCGCATCTGCTCCTGCTCAATCAGCATCTGGATGTCAGTCGTCGATGCCTTGATGCCTTTGCGGTCATGTTCAATACCGAGATCGGTCTGTTTGATGTCGTACCAGGCGGGCATGATGTAGCCGCCATTGAGTGTCACCGGCATCGACGGGGCATGTGGAAAGATGAAGCGCACGGCAAGCGCTGAAGGCAGACCAAGCTGAGGAACAATCGGCTCAAAGTCATGACCATCGGCACCCAGTCCGTGCAGCCAGATAATCGTGGCGGTCGGTTTGGGGCCTGTTTCGACCGTGATGTGCGGTAAAGTGTGTAGAACCATGGGCAAATCATGCCGCAATAAATCCTTTGTGTCTTCGTGTCTTTGTGGTTCAATTTCGAAATGGGAAAACACATTCATATTCTCGGTGTATGCGGCACCGCCATGGCTGCGATTGCCGCACTGGCCAAAGCCAGTGGCTTCCGTGTTACCGGCTCTGATGCCGGAGTTTATCCGCCGATGTCCGATTATCTGGCTGAGCTCGGAGTTGATATCGCCCCCTTTGCCATCGAAAATCTGCAGCCGGCACCTGATCTTTGTGTGATCGGTAACGCCATGAGTCGTGGTAATGTTGAGGTGGAAGCAATACTTAATCGAGGTCTGGCCTACTGCTCAGGCCCTGAGTTTGTCGGTAACCATGTTCTTCCCAGCCGCCATGGCGTGGTGGTGGCAGGTACACATGGCAAAACAACCACAGCTTCAATTATGGCGCATCTTCTTGAGGTTGCAGGCAGAGAGCCGGGTTTTCTGATTGGCGGTGTGCCTGAAAATTTCGGTGGTGGTGCCAGTCTTGGTGCGGGCGAAGCGTTTGTGTTGGAAGGGGATGAGTATGACACCGCCTTTTTCGACAAACGCAGCAAATTCCTGCACTACCATGCCCGCACGCTGATTCTCAATAATCTTGAATATGATCACGCTGATATTTTTCCTGACCTGGAAGCGATCAAAACACAGTTCTGCCATCTGCTGCGCACCGTGCCTGCTGACGGCAATATCATTGCCAACGCGGATGAGTCGGAGGTCACTGATGTCTTAAGTCGCGGCTGCTGGACACCGATAACCGCTTTTGCCCGTTATCCGCATGCCACAGCCCAGTGGCAGTGGCAGCCGTTGAGTGATGATGGGGCGCAATATCGCATCTATAAAGATGGCGAGATGTGGCTGGAGTGTGAGTGGCAGATGATCGGTATACACAACGCGGCCAATGCCTGTGCGGTTGCTGCTGCAGCCACCACGATGGGGGTGGAGCGCGATGAAATCGCTGCGGCATTCGCCAGCTTTTCCGGTATACGCCGCCGCATGACGCTGGTCGGTGAGGCTGGTGGTGTGAAGGTGTTTGATGATTTTGCCCATCATCCCACGGCGATCACCAATATGGTCAGTGCTGCCAAGGCTGCGATGCGGCGCAGCGGTGCAGAGGGTAAATTATGGGTGATTGTAGAGCCACGCTCCAACACCATGCGCACAAAGGTGCATCAGGAGCGCTTGCCGCTCTGTTTTGAGGCGGCGGATGTGGTCGTTTTTGCTGAGCCCTCCGATCGCAATCTGAAGCCGGACGAGGTGCTGGATGTGGGGCGTGTATGTGCCACTATCGGCAGTCGCGCATCGATGATTGCTTCAGTGGATGGGATTGTTGCTTATGTTGCAGCAGGGGTGGCAGCAGGCGATCAGCTGCTGGTTTTGTCCAATGGTGGTTTTGAGGGAATTCACGGCAGGTTGTTGAAGGCGCTGGCCTGACCCTCCTCGAATCTCAGGGTTTTGTAATTTGAGACCCGTTTAGCTAGTATGACCGCGCTTTATCTTCCGGACACTCCGCTTGCAGGGGGCCGGTAAAGCCTAGATTGGGAGGGGATATGCCAACGACAATGAACAATATTGCCAAACAGGGTGCCAATGGCGCTGCGATGATGCCGATTATTCAGGGTGTCGGACGTGCTGCGATTGAGATTGCAGCGGTTCTGCGCGGTGCAGTTTTCAGGGGCGCGCTCGGTGGAGCTGGTAGTGAAAATGTACAGGGTGAGCAGCAGCAGGTGCTGGACGTGCTCTCCGATGAGATCTTTCTTGATGAGATGCGCTCTACCGGTTTTGTCTGCGCGGTAGGTTCTGAAGAGCAGGAAGAGTTGCTGGTGATTGAAGAGTATAGCCACGCTGATTATCTGGTACTGGTCGACCCGCTGGATGGTTCATCCAACCTCGATGTTGATGGTCCTGTCGGTACGATCTTCTCTGTTGTTAAGCGGAAAACAGCCAACTCCGAGCGTCCACATGTTTCTGACACCCTGCAGTCAGGGCAGGGCGTGATTGCAGCCGGTTATGTGCTCTACGGCCCATCGCTGATGCTGGTTGCTTCTGTGGGCGAGGGTGTGAACGGTTACACCTTTAATCCGGCTGCCGCACGTTTTGAGCTAAGTCATGCCGACATCCGTATTCCTGAAACCGGCGGTTACTACTCAGTGAATGAGTCCAACAAGGACAAGTGGCTTGATGGCATGGGCGACAAGCTCGATAATATGAAGGCGGAGACTGGTCTTGGTATGCGTTATGTTGGCGCTATGGTGGCTGATATGCACCGCACCCTGCTTAAGGGCGGTGTGTTCCTCTATCCTGCCGATGAGAAAAACACGACCGGTAAACTGCGTCTTCTTTATGAAGCGATCCCGATGGGCTTTGTGATGGAGCAGGCGGGTGGCAAGGCGATGAGTAACGGTATTGCTGTGCTGGATATTGAGCCGGAAGCGCTGCATCAGCGTGTGCCTGTCTATCTTGGTTCCAACACCAACGTAGACGCTCTGCTCGGCTGATCTAAAAGAGGGTTTTCCGGCTTTGGCCGAAAACGAACTTTTTCTAAAAACGTATTTGAGGGAAATCGGTGTGCAGACACCGGTTTCCCTTTTTACATCCGGGCCGAGGATTTCAGCGGCGGAATCTGCTGCTGCATCTGCATCGACGCAGTCAGCATCAACGCGACCGGCTGCTGAGCAGGCTGCGATTGTTGAGCTCTCCGCGATGCCTGAGGGCGAACGCTCTGAAACTAACTCCGGCACTCTCGCTGCGCTGGCTGAGAAGGCGGCAACCTGTCGACTTTGCGGGCTGGCTGAAACGCGAACGCAGGTGGTGTTTGGCGTTGGCAATCCGAATGCCGATATTGTTTTTATTGGTGAGGCGCCGGGGCGCGATGAGGATGCAAAGGGTGAGCCGTTTGTCGGTCGAGCCGGTCAGTTGCTTGACCGTATGCTGGCTGCAATCGATCTGGATCGTGACAGGGCTTATATTATGAACACCATCAAATGCCGGCCACCGAATAATCGCGACCCGCGTATGGATGAGGTGCAATCCTGTAATTTGTGGTTTGAACAGCAGCTTGAGCTGTTGCAGCCGAAGATGATCTGCCTGTTGGGGCGTGTGGCAGCACAGACTGTGCTGGAGACAGATGCCCCATTGGGCTCGCTGCGCGGGCAGTGGCATGATTATCAGGGTATACCGGTATGGGTAACCTATCATCCAGCTTACCTGTTACGCTCTCCTGCGCAGAAGCAGAAAAGCTGGCTTGATCTGCAGGCGCTTGCTTCGCGTTATAATCAGCTGAACTCCTGACCGTATGCGGGTATTGTCCGTTGCTGAAGATTTGGCGATCCAGTGCCAGGCCTGCTTTGTGAACCCTTGCTATGGTTGATATCAACAGATAGATGGCAATGCTGGCGATGAGAGGGCTTTAGATCAGTGCGCCGCCTATATAAAAGCCGGTCAGTGTAATCAGTGAAATAGCGATATCGAATTCAAACATAGTGTCTCCCTCCAGAGTGGTGTGATGGGGAGAAGTATGCCGTGGTGCCCTATCAACAATGTGGCAATTGTCACACAATGTTAAATTGTTAAGGGTGTTCTAAAGAAAATCAGATCGATGCGCCGATGAAGATGCAGCTGAGTGCGAGTGCCGTATAGGCGATATCAAATTTAAGCATAAAAAAACCTCCAGTCGTTTTGATGGAGGTAGTGTCGGATGAATCGGTTGCGTGTGCCTGTGTTCAGGGTCACAACTCTCTACAGATGATTAAATTGAGGCAGCTACGAAAAAACAGGCGAGTGTCAGCGTTGCGTATGCAATGTCGAACTTGATCATGATCTACTCCTTAATCTTACTCCCTCTTGGCAAGGGGGCGCGGAACACTGCGCAGGAGCAGGTGCCAAACCGTGACCCGGATCACACTTTTTCAAGATGGCGGTTTATTGTCTGATTGATGCGGCAGCTTCTAATCCATAGGCTTGCTGTTCTCTCGCTGTTGAGTTGGCGAGAGCTACACAGGGAGAGTTGCGCATGAGACGATTGATCAGGGTTGCTTTTTTTTGTTCATTGCTGGCGATGTCGTCTCTGCAGGCCGGAGCCGCTGAGGGTAACCGCCATGTCGAGATTCAGACAAACAAAGGTAACATCGAGATTGAACTCTATGCAGACAGGGCGCCGGAGAGTGTGAAAAACTTTCTCAGATATGCGTTGGCATCTGCCTATGATGACACTATTTTCCACAGAGTTATTCCCGGCTTTATGATTCAGGGCGGCGGTTACGAAGCTAGCTTTAGAGAGAGAACAACGCTTGCGCCGATCAAAAGCGAGGCAGACAACGGCATGAAAAATCTTCGTGGTACTGTTGCTATGGCGCGCACCTCTGACCCGCACTCGGCTACCTCCCAGTTCTTTATCAACCTGAAGGATAACGGTTTTCTCAATTTCCGATCCCGTAATATCAATGGTTGGGGTTATACCGTGTTCGGTAAGGTGACTGCAGGCATGGATGTCGTTGATGCGATCGCCATGGTGCCAACCACCTCGGCAAGAGGGCACAATGATGTGCCTGTTGAGCCGGTTGTGATCAAGGGTGTTGTTATCAAATAAATGTTTCACAAGAGGTGGAGCCGATGAGCGGAATCGAACCGCTGGCCTGCTCATTACGAGTGAGCTGCTCTGCCAACAGAGCTACATCGGCGATTCACGGGGACTGAAAAGCTTCATTCATTTTGTTTTCAGCGCACAAAGGAAAAAAACATGGCTTTGTGTTCGAGTGCAGGTTTTTAGCCTTCGCCCGTTAACTCTCCAGCAGTGACTGGATGGCGGCAAGCAGGGCGGGGGCTGCGGTTTCTGTGCGCATGACACGCGGGCCGAATGTGAGATTGGTAAAGCCGCCTGCCTTCAATGTTTCAATGTCGCGATCGCTCCAGCCGCCTTCAGGGCCGATTGCCAGAGTGATCTCATCGGCAGCAAGCATGTTCGGCTTTTCATGGCCCCAGCTTGTTTCGCTTGCCGGATGCAGGGTGTAGCAGAGGCCGCAGGCAGGTGTGCTGCTCAGTTTTTCATGCCAGCTGATGGTTGGCACGATAGTGCGCTGACTCTGCTCGGCAGCTTCAATGATAATCTTCTGCCAGCGTAACATGCGTTTGCTTAGCTTGGCGCCATCGAGTTTGAGGGATGAGCGTTCACTGCGCATGATGTGAAAGCTGGCGGCGCCCAGTTCAGTGCCTTTCTGAACAATGGAGTCGATCTTCTCACTGCGGCAGGCGGCCTGTGCGATATGAATGCGGCAAGCCATTTCGCGATTCACCTCAGAAAATGATGTAACTGCAAGTGTGGCGTTTCCTTTGCTTAGAGATTGAATTTCCGCATGGTATTCGCCACCTGAACCGTTAAACAGAATCACCGGATCTCCTGTGGTGAAACGCATGACACTGCGCAGGTAGTGCGCCTGATCAGCGGGCAGTTCGATGCTGGTGCCGGGGATTAATGCATCGTCGATGTAGAGGCGGCATGTCATGGCTGGAATTCGGCCTGATTTGTCAGCAATGTGCAAGTCGGATGCATGATGCGAATCATCTTGACCCGGCGGCTGCTTGCCACAGGATGCGCAGATGTTCTTCGGCTCCCTGGAATCACAAAACTGGCAACCTGTTCGCTACTGGAAGGCGGATGAGGCCGGCCTTGGGCGTAATCCCGCCGCTGTTTTGACGACGGCAGGTTCACTGACCCGTTTTCTTGAGCGCCATTTTGGCATTAAGCTGGAGGTGCGTCTGCACGATCAGTTTGTGGATAAGGCGCTGCCTGAAGAGGCTGCGTTGCTGGGCTGTGAGAGTGATGCGCCATCGCTGCGCCGTCAGGTCTCTCTGATGCATCGCGGCTCTGTGCTGTTTGATGCGGAATCGGTCCTGCCGCTGGAGGATCTGCCTGCCGATCTGATCTCAGACCTGGAGGAGGGCAAACGCCCGCTGGGTAACCTGCTGCTCGATCGAGGTCTCTCCCTCTCGCGTTCAGATCTCTGCGTGACGCAGATTGAGAGTGAGCGTGGTATCAATGGCTGCTGGGCCCGGCGTTCAGTGTTGCGTTCGCCATCCGGCACGCGTGCACTGGTGGTTGAGGTGTTTCATCCCGAGATGTGGAATCGTCTGGAGTCATCTGCCCGTCGTTACAACGTTCGGGAAGGTTAATCACCTGCGATGAAGTTTTCGCCGCTTGGTTCAGCTGGTGACTGGTACAGGCTGCTGCGTATTGATCGTCCTGTGGGTTACTGGTTGCTGCTCTGGCCGACGATGTGGGGTCTGCTGGCCGCATCAGGTGGCCAGCCCTCCCTGAAAAACTCACTTATATTCATTCTTGGTGTGTTGCTGATGCGCTCGGCCGGTTGTGTGATTAATGATTATGCCGATCGTGATTTCGACCCGCATGTCGAGCGCACCAAGACACGTCCGATCGCCGCAGGGCAGATAGCTCCGGGGGCTGCGCTTGCCGGATTCGGACTGCTGCTGCTGCTGGCGCTGCTGCTGGTATCGTTGACCTCGCTCTATGTGGTGGCCCTCTCCATTGTCGGTGTCTTGCTGGCCGGGCTCTATCCTTTCCTGAAGCGTTTTACCCACTTTCCGCAGGCCTGGCTTGGCATGGCCTTTGGTTGGGGCGCTGTGATGGCGTGGGCTGCAGAGACCGGCTCAGCCTTTGATTCACCAGTCCCGTGGCTGCTATTTGCGGCCAATATCTTCTGGTCACTCTCCTATGATACCGCTTATGCCTTCGGGGATCGGGCCGATGATCTGAAGATTGGAGTCAAATCGACAGCTATCTGGCTGGGGGAACGGGCCGTGCCGGTTGTGGTGGTGCTGGGGCTTGCTGTGATGGTGCTGCTGGCGCTGGTCACTTCATTGAGTGGTGGTGTGTGGGTGATGCTGGGCTGGATGGCTGCCATGGCGTTGCAGGTGATGCTTTCGCTGCGTCTGTTGCGCAGAGGTGAAGCCTGGGGGTTCTCATTTTTTCTCAAGTCGCACCGGGTTGGTGCGCTGTTTGCACTGGGCTTGCTCTTGCAGGGCTTGTTCGGCTGAACCAATAGGCATAAAGTGCGCGCTTCACACGGGGGCGACTTGGTATCGACGAAGATGCTGAACCCTGTGGGGCATGTCGGGATGGCACTCTCGTTAAAAAGGCTACTTGCAATAATTGCAAACGACGACGTAGAACTAGCTTACGCTGCGTAAGTTACCCCGCTCTTGAGGTGTCCATCCATTGGGAATCCGGGGTCATTTAGATGGAATCGCCACTACAGAACGGAGACTCGTGGTCTGTAGGGTTAAATAGCTACGAATCGACCCTTTGGGCATTTTGTCCGTTTGGTTCTCAAAGGGTGCTACTCGAACGGACTACACATGTAGAACCACAGGCTGATGGTTTTCGGACGCGGGTTCGAGTCCCGCCGCCTCCACCAATAAATAAAAAGGGTGCCCTGTGGGTGCCCTTTTTATTTATTGCTGATGTGTCAGGGGCGAGTGCCCTGCGAAGCACGGGTTCGACAACCTGCCACGACAGGCAGGTTGGACGCGCAAAGCGCGCCCGAAGGGCAAGGGCAGGATGCCCGCAGTCCGTCCCGCCGCCTCCACCACAGGGTAAGATGCAGGATGTGTCTGCTGCGATGGTCTGAATTTTCTGCGCCCGCAATCTTGCGGCTCTTATTGTGTGAGGATGTTGACCCTTTGGCTGCGGCAAGAGAGGCCCGATCTTGCAGGTGAGCAGATTCAGGTTGTTATCACCAGTATTAGCAAGGAAAAACAGTGAAAAAATAATTCATAGTCGCCAATTTCTCCATAGATTTCATAGGGCTAAGACGCTCCAATATACTTGACCAAATGGCGCCCCAGTGGTAGCAAGCACACCCTGCTTTCGAGGGTAGATGCAGGGGTTTTAGTTTAGAGAGGAGGGGATTCCATGGGCGCGGCTTATCTCGCGAACGAATACGCACCGATCTTTATTTTTATTTTGGTTGCCATTGCTATGGGGGCGGCGCCGCTTGTGCTTACGCTTTTCCTGGCGGAGCAGAAGCCGGATGCCGAGAAGCTCTCTGCTTATGAGTGTGGCTTTGAGGCTTTCGAAGATGCGCGGCTTCAGTTTGATGTTCGATTCTATCTTTTAGCGATTCTTTTTGTTGTGTTCGACCTTGAAAGTGCATTCCTCTTTCCGTGGGCCATTGTGCTGGATCAGATCGGTCTGTTCGGTTTTGTCGAGATGGTGCTGTTTCTTGTGGTGTTGCTGGTTGGATATATCTATGCCTGGAAGAAAGGAGCCTTGCAATGGGAATAGAGGGCATTCTCGAAAAGGGTTTTATCACCACCACGGCTGATAAGCTCATCAATGGCGCCCGCGCTGGTTCGTTGTGGCCGATGACCTTCGGTCTGGCCTGTTGTGCGGTGGAGATGATGCATGCAGGCGCGTCGCGCTATGACCTGGACCGTTTTGGTATCGTGTTTCGTCCCTCGCCGCGTCAGGCTGATGTGATGGTGGTTGCAGGCACGCTGTGTAATAAGATGGCGCCTGCGCTGCGCAAGGTTTACGATCAGATGTCCGAGCCTCGCTGGGTGATCTCAATGGGCACCTGTGCTAATGGCGGCGGCTATTATCACTACTCCTATTCGGTAACGCGTGGCTGTGACCGCATTGTGCCGGTGGATATTTATGTGCCGGGCTGTCCTCCGACTGCCGAGGCGCTTCTCTATGGCTTTATTCAGCTGCAGGAGAAGATTAAACGTACCAACACGATTGCGCGGTAGGTTAAGATGACAGACGAAAAGTTACAGGATGATATCGGGGTGGCGGCTGCCACCGATGTTTCGCCAGAGGTTAAAGGTCTGCGCGAGAAATTTGGCGATCAGGTGCTCAGTGTTGTATCGGCACTTGATTGCGAAGTAGTGACGCTGGCGCGCGAGGCAATTGCCGATGCCGGTCATTATCTTAAAAATGAACACCGTTATGAGCAGATGATGGATCTTTGCGGTGTGGATAACAGTGAGCTTCCTGGCTGGAGTGATGCAGCCCCGCGTTTTGAGGTGGTCTATAATCTGCTTTCAATCTCCAGAAATTGCCGCATCCGCCTGAAGGTTGGAGCTAACGAGCGTGATCTGGTCGATTCTGTGACTGAAGTCTGGCCTACGGCCAACTGGTTTGAGCGCGAAGCATTTGATATGTATGGCATTATCTTTAATAACCATCCGGATCTGCGTCGCATCCTCACAGACTATGGTTTTGAAGGTTATCCGTTGCGTAAAGATTTCCCGATGACGGGTCGTGTTGAGATGTTCTTTGATGATGCACAGTGGCGCTGTGTTTATCGTCCGAACCAGCTTGAAGAGCGCATTCTGATTCAGCGGACATGGCCGGGGGTTGATCGTGGCTGAGATTAAAAACTATACCCTGAACTTTGGTCCCCAGCATCCTGCTGCGCATGGCGTATTGCGTCTTGTGCTTGAACTTGACGGTGAGGTGGTCGAGAAGGCTGATCCACATATCGGTCTTTTGCATCGCGGTACCGAGAAGTTGTTTGAGTACAAAACCTATCTGCAGAATGTTCCCTATTTTGATCGATTTGATTACGTCTCGATGATGGCCAATGAGCATGCTTATGCGCTGGCTGTTGAGAAGATGCTTGGTATTGAAGCGCCTGAGCGCGCCCAGTATATCCGTGTGATGTATGCCGAGATTACCCGCATCCTGAATCACTGCATGTGGCTTGGTGCTGTGGCGCTGGATATCGGTGCGATGACCGTGTTCCTCTACTGCTTCCGTGAGCGTGAAGACCTCTTCGACTACTACGAAGAGGTGAGTGGTGCGCGCATGCATGCCGCCTATTTCCGTCCGGGTGGCGTCTCTAAGGATCTGCCTGAAGGGTTGCTTGAGAAGATTAAAGGTTTTACAGAACGCTTTCCGACCTATGTTGATGAGTACGAGACACTACTGACTGAGAATCGCATCTGGAAGCAGCGTAATGTTGATATTGCCGTGGTTGATAAAGAGACCGCGCTGGGCATGGGTTTCTCCGGTCCGATGATTCGTGGTTCCGGTGTCGAGTGGGATCTGCGTAAAACGCAGCCATATGATGTCTACGATAAGATGGATTTTGATATTCCGATTGGTGCCACCGGTGACTGTTATGATCGTTATCTGGTGCGTGTTGAGGAGATGCGCGAGTCCAACCGTATTATTCAGCAGTGTGTTGAGTGGCTGGCGAGCAACCCCGGGCCTGTGAAGGTTGAGGATTACAAGCTGACCAATCCAAAGCGTGCTGAGATGAAGAGTGATATGGAAGCGTTGATCCATCACTTTAAATATTTCCAGGAGGGATTCCATGTGCCTGCTGGTGATGTCTATCAGGCGGTTGAGCATCCTAAGGGTGAGTTTGCTGTTTATATTGTTTCCGATGGTTCCAATAAACCGTACAGGATGAAGGTTCGAGCGCCGGGCTTTGCCCACCTTGAAGCGCTGGATTATATGTGCCGTGGCCACATGATTGCCGATGTGGTGGCGATCCTGGGTACGCAGGATATTGTATTTGGGGAGGTTGACCGATGAGTGCGGATACAGTTCGCTTCAGTGAAGAGCGGTTGGCTGAAATTGCCGAGTTGGTAAAGCGTTATCCCGGGCCTCAGTCTGCATTGATGCCTGTGCTGTATATGGCGCAGGAGGATTTCGGTTATATCTCTATGGATGCGCAGAAGATGATTGCTGAGGTGCTGGGCCTGCGTCTGATGCAGGTGCGTGAAGTGGTGACCTTTTACACCATGTTCAAAGAGCAGCCTACCGGCAAATATCTGCTTGAGGTCTGCACCAATGCGGGCTGCATGCTCAATGGTGCTTATGAGCTGGCTGATCACATGTGTGGCACGCTTGGTATCAGGATGGGAGAGACTACACCGGACGGCCTGTTTACCATCGCTGAGGTGGAGTGCGCAGGAGCCTGTGGTGGTGCACCTGTGGTGCAGGTGAACAATATCTATCATGAGAAGGCGACTCCGGCATCGATGGATGCGTTGATTACTCAGGTTCGTGCGGATGGGGGTGTTGAGTGACTATCTCCTCTGATCCCAAACAGGTCACCCAGATCTGCTTTGACCGAATTAATATCCCGAATCAGAACAAGCTTTCCGTAGCACGAGAGAACGGCGCCTATGAGTTCCTGCCGACTGTGCTCAATGATTTTGATTCAGCGAAAATCATCAATGAGGTGAAGACCTCCGGCATTCGTGGTCGTGGTGGCGCAGGCTTCCCGACTGGTCTGAAGTGGTCGTTTGTGCCGCGCAATACAGGTAAGCCAACTTACCTGCTCTGCAATGCGGATGAGGGTGAGCCGGGCACCTTTAAAGATCGCGATATTATGCGTTTTGATCCGCATCTGCTGATTGAAGGCATGATTATGGCCGGTTTTGCGCTGGATGTGCGTGATGCCTATATCTATATCCGTGGTGAATTCCTGCATGAGGCCAATGTGCTCAATGAGGCCATTGCCGAGGCCTATGCTGCCAACCTGTTGGGAGAGAATATCCTCGGTAGTGGTTACTCGATGAACCTGACGGTGCATCGTGGTGCCGGTGCCTATGTCTGTGGTGAAGAGACCGCATTGATTGAGTCACTGGAAGGCAAGCCGGGTCGTCCGCGCTTTAAGCCGCCATTCCCTGCAGTTGAAGGCTTTTATCGCTGCCCGACGGTTGTGAATAATGTTGAAACGCTGGCAACTGTTCCCGCCATCCTGAAGTTCGGTGGTGAGTGGCATGCTTCTATCGGTATCCCTAATAACACCGGCTGCAAGATCTTTTCTGTATCCGGCCATGTTAACAAGCCGGGCAACTATGAAGTGCCAATGGGTACCTCGCTGAAGACCCTTATTGAAGATTACTGTGGTGGACTGCAGCACGGCAGCGTGCCAAAGGTGATTATTCCGGGTGGTTCATCCACACCGTGGCTGACTGCTGAACACTACGATACGCCACTGACCTATGATGATCTGATGAAAGCCGGGTCGTTCCTTGGCTCTGGTGCTATTATTGTCATGGATGAGACGGCTGATCTGGTTGCGCTTACCCGTCGACTGGCCCATTTCTATGCCCATGAGTCGTGCGGTCAGTGTACGCCGTGTCGTGAAGGTACCGGTTGGCTTGAGCGTGTGATGAAACGCGTTGAGGGCGGTAAAGGTTGTGCCGGTGATGTGACAGTGTTGAAGGATGCTTCTGAGCATATGGCCGGACGCACCATCTGTGCGCTGGCAGAGGGCGCTGCTGCACCTGTTCTCTCCCTGCTCAAACACTTCCCTGAAGATGTGCAAACTCGTCTTGCGGAGAGTTCCAAATGACGCAACTGTTTATTAACGATCAAGAAGTCGATGTAACACCGGGCACCAGTATTCTGGAGGCGTGCCGCCAGAATGATGTTGATGTTCCCTACTTCTGTTATCACCCTGAACTCTCTGTGGCGGCCAACTGCCGCATGTGTCTGGTGGAAGTTGAGGGTTGGGGTAAACCCGCCGCCTCCTGCTGTACACCTGTTTCCGAAGGTATGAAAGTAAAGACCCAGAGTGAGACGCTGGCAAAAGATCGTGAAATGATGATGGAGTATCTGCTGATTCATCATCCGCTTGATTGTCCGGTCTGTGATCAGGGTGGCAGTTGCAAACTACAGGATTATACAGTTGAGCATGGCGCGTCAAAAGGTCGTTACTCCGAGCCTAAGCGTGCGGTGATCAACTATGAGTTGGGCCCGTTTGTGAACACCTGCATGACCCGTTGCATTCACTGCACCCGTTGTGTCCGTTTTGCTGATGAGGTGGCGGGTACCGGTGATATCGGCGTGCTTAACCGCTCTGATCACATGACTATTGCCGGTATCGTTGAGGGCGCCCTCTCATCCGAGCTCTCTGGTAACCTGCCGGATATCTGTCCGGTTGGCGCACTGCTGGATAAGCCTTCGCATGATGTTTCCCGCCCGTGGGAGATGACCAGTCACAGCAGTACCTGTATCCAGTGCCCCAATGGTTGCGATATCTCTATCGAGTCACGTGGTGATCAGGTGATGCGCATTGTTCCTGTTGATGGGAGTCCTGAGCCGTGGATCTGTGATCGCGGCCGTTATGTTTATGACGCTTTCCGTTCCGACAATCGCATTCTCTCTCCTATGGTTCGTCAGGATGGTGCACTGCAGTCGGTTGACTGGAGTGATGCATTCGATCGCACGATTGACCTGCTTAAGGATAAGAAGGTGGGTATTCTCTTCTCATCACAGTGGAGTGTTGAGGGGCATGTGGCTATCAGCCTGATGCGCGATGCACTTTTCCCTGATGCCAAGGTGGCTTTTGATCTGCATCGCCGCGACATGCGCCCATTTGCCTTCGAAGAGGGGCTGGCGATGACAACCAGTCAGATCGAAGCGGCTGATCAGGTTGTTATTCTTGGTTCTGATCTGCGCCAGCGTCTGCCGCTGCTGATGCAGCGACTGCGTAAGCGTGGCCGTGCTGGTAAGCCAGTGTCGCGAATCGGTGCCATGAACTATCGCACCAATATGGAGATCGGCCGTGATGCGCTGATTCGCCCGCGTGACTGGCATGGTGTTATCGCGCGTGCTATGGAGCAGGTCTCCGAGCTGGGTAAAACTGCAGCCGGTTTTGATGCCTGGCTGGGCGCTGTCTCTGATCGTCATGAGGCAGGAAAAATTCTGGCAGATGCACTGATCTCGGATAGCTGTGCGCTGCTTGTCGGTGAAGAGATTCGCTCGCATGAAGATGCGGCATCTCTGATTCATGGCGTTGATCTGCTTATGCGTGCTTGCGGGCATGCCGAGGCAGGTAATGATGGCCGTAACCTTATTCCTGAGGGTGTGAATGCTCAGGTGCTCTCTGCTGTATTTGCAGATGCACGTGTCAGTGCCGGCGATATCTTTGCCGCTGCTTCTGCAGGCGAGCTGGATGCGTTGATTCTGATTGGCAGTGATCCGGTCGGCGACGGGCTCTTCCCATCGGCAGCCAAGGCTGCCTTGCAGAAGGTGCCGCTGGTTCAGATCGGTTCGATCTCCGGTGAGATGGCTGATTATGCTGATGTTCAGCTGCCAGCAGCCGCCTACTCGGAAATTGAGGGGACATTCGTCAATATGGAGGGCCGCGTACGTGTGGCCACCAATCCGATCAAATCACTGGGTCAGGAGCGTCCGCTCTGGAAAGTGATGATGCGTCTGATTCAGGTGATGGGAGCTGAGGTTCCTGTTGTTAGTCTGGATGAGCTGCGCAGTGCTGTTTGCCAGCATCTCTCCGCGCTCTCTGACGCATGGTGTGTGAGTAATCAGGATAGTGCTTTGATTGCTCCGAATCGTAATCGTGATGCTGCCGCGCTGCCAAAAGCCAGAACAGATAGTTTTGAGCTGGATGTTGTCAGTCGCTACTCGATGTACCGGGAAGGTATGTGGGCGCGTGCATCTGCGCTGCTCACAGAGGCCGGTGAACTCAATGCCCTCGATGATGTGCTGGTGCATCCGGACACGCTGGCGGCTAAAGGGTTAAGTGCCGGTGAGCTGGTAGTGAAATCGTTCCTTGGTGAGCAGTGCTTTAACATTGGCGTACGTGAAGATGTAACACCGGGTGTTCTGTTTATTGCCAAGCGTGGTGTTGCCGGTGATCTCTCTGATGTCACGGCGGCTTCTATAGATGGAGGTGCAGTATGACAATTTTGCAGGATAGCAAAATTGCACGCGCAAACGCGCGCCTGCAAGGTACTGCGCATGGAGGTGCAGTATGACCCCGATTGATATGGCCATTCAGGCCGGCATCTGGGCGCTGGAGATTCTGGCGATTGCGGCTCCTGTAGCGCTCTCTGTTGCCTACATTACCTATTTCGAACGCCGTATTATCGGCTGGGTTCAGGTTCGTCAGGGTTGTAACCGCGTTGGCCCTGCCGGTCTGCTGCAGCCGCTTGCTGATGGTCTGAAGCTGTTTCTGAAAGAGACCATTATTCCTGCGCGTGCCAATAAGCTGCTGTTTGTCGGGGCACCGCTGATGTCACTGGTTCCTGCTCTGATCGCTTTTGCTGTAGTTCCCTTTGGCGAAACCTCACTGTTTGGTATCTGGGATACCCCTCATGTGATGGCAATCTCCAATCTCAATATGGGACTGCTCTATGTGATGGCGATCTCTTCGCTCTCGATCTATGGCGTACTGATGGCGGGTTGGGCATCAAACTCCAAATATCCGATTATCGGCTCGATCCGTTCGACCTGTCAGATGATCTCTTACGAGATTGCTATGGGTTTCGGTCTTGTAACTGTGATGATGCTGGCTGGCTCGCTGAACCTCTCTGACATCGTGCATGCACAGGCCGGTGGCATTCTGCACTGGTATATGATTCCACTGTTTCCGATGCTGATTGTCTACTTCATCTCCGGTTGTGCGGAAGTAGGGCGCACTCCGTTTGATCTGACTGAGACAGAGGAGCTGGTTTCAGGTTATCACACCGAGTATTCAGGCATGTGGTTCGCTACTTTCTCGCTGGCTGAGTATGGTGCCATGATTCTGATTAGCCTGATGACCTCGATTTTGTTCCTGGGTGGCTGGTATGCACCGATTCCAGCGCTGGATATTATTCCGGGCACCGTTTGGTTGCTGGGTAAATCCGCATTCCTGATCTTTGTTTTCATCTGGTTCCGCGCCACATTCCCGCGCTACCGTTATGATCAGATGATGCGTCTGGGCTGGAAGATCTTCCTGCCATGGACACTGGGCTGGATTTTTGTGGTGGGGCTGTTCATCTATACTCCGGGTCTGGATAGCATTATCGACTTCTGGCTGGCGTGGAGGTGATGGCATGCTGAAACGAGCTTTTAAAACATGGTTCCTTTGGGAGCTTCTGATCGGTCTCTCGGTGACAGGTCGTTACCTGTTCAAGAAGAAGATTACGGTTGAGTATCCGGAGCAGAAGACGCCGCTCTCACCGCGTTTCCGTGGTCTGCATGCGTTGCGTCGTTATGAGTCCGGTGAAGAGCGCTGTATCGCATGTAAGCTGTGTGAAGTGGTCTGCCCTGCAACAGCGATCTGGATTGAATCGGAAGAGCGTGATGATGGTTCGCGTCGAACTACCCGTTACGATATCGACTTTTCAAAATGCATCTATTGTGGCTTCTGTCAGGAGGCGTGTCCGGTTGATGCGATTGTTGAAACACAGGAGTTTGAGTATGCATGTGAAACGCGTGCAGAGCTCTACTACGACAAAAAGATGCTTCTTGCCAATGGTGACCGTTATGAGAAACAGATCGCAGCGAATCTCGCTGCTGATGCGCGCTACAGTTAAGCGCGGGAATTAGGAGGAAAGATGCTCGAAACCGCGTTTTTTTACATGTTTGGCGGCATGTCTGTGCTCTCCGGCATGGGGGTGGTGCTGGCGCGCAACACCATGCATTCGGTGATGTTCCTTATTTTCTGTTTCTTCAATGCTTCAGGCCTCTTCTTCCTGCTTGATGCGGAGTTCCTCGGTATCATTCTTATTCTGATCTATGTGGGCGCTGTGATGGTGCTGTTCATGTTTGTGATCATGATGCTTGAGGTGAACGCGGCAAAACTGCGTGAAGGTTTCCTGCAGTATCTGCCGCTGGGTGGCATGATCGCTGTGGTGCTGATGATTGAGTTTATCGCAGCCTCCAGTTCCGGTGTGTTTGCCGAGAGCGCAATGGGTGCTGTGACACACATGGGTCAGGAAGTGAATAATACCAAGGAGATCGGCCAGATTCTCTATACCAGATACCTGCTCGGTTTCGAAATTGCAGCGATTATTCTGTTGGTGGCGCTGATCGGCGCGGTCGTGCTGACCATCCGTGAGCGTAAGGACGCCAAGTATCAGAATATGTCTGCACAGGTGAAGGTGCGCAGAGAAGATCGTGTGCGTAAGGTGAGTATGTGATGATTGGACTATCTGACTATCTAATCGTAGCCGCAGCCCTGTTTTCTCTGGGTGTGATAGGCCTGTTTTTGAATCGAAAGAATGTGATTACCATACTGATGTGTATCGAGCTGATGCTGTTGGCTGTGAATATCAACTTTGTAGCGTTTTCACACTATCTGAATGACCTCTCGGGTCAGATATTTGTATTTTTCGTGTTGACGGTTGCTGCCTGTGAAGTGGCAGTAGGCCTTGCGATTCTCGTTTCGTTCTATCGACTACGTCGCTCGATCGATATCGAAGATATCAACACGTTGCAGGGATAAGGGGGAGTTCCAGTGCAAGAGACCGCATTAACACTGAGTACGACTGAGCTGCTCGCTATTCCCGCGCTGCCGCTGATCGGTGCGATGATTGCCGGCCTGTTCGGCTGGGCCATGAAAGAGAGAATGGCGCATTCGATCACCTCTGGCTTTGTCATCCTGTCCGCATTGCTCTCAATCCATGTCTTTACTCAGGTTCTGGCTGGTGCCTCGTTCCATGGCAACCTCTGGACCTGGATGATCGCAGGCGATTTCGTGGTGCCTGTAGGGCTGCTGATTGACCGCCTGACAACGATTATGATGGTTACTGTGACCGTTGTTTCGGCCTGTGTGCATATCTACACCATCGGTTATATGCACGGTGATCCGGGTTATCCGCGATTCTTCGCTTATATCTCTGCCTTCACCTTCTCGATGCTGGTGCTGGTGATGGGTAACAACTTCTTCACCCTCTTCTTCGGTTGGGAGGCTGTGGGTCTCTTCTCCTACCTGCTGATCGGTTTCTGGTTCAAGCGTGAGAGTGCCAACTACGCTGCGATGAAAGCATTTATCGTCAACCGTGTTGGCGACTTCGGCTTTGCTGTCGGTATTCTGGCTATCTGGTACTACTACGGCTCGGTTGAATACAAGACTGTATTTGCCATGACGCCTGATTTTGTTGCTCAGAACGTCACACTCGGCTTTATGGGTTGGGAGGTTGCGGCCATCACCTTTATCTGTCTGGCTCTGTTCGTTGGTGCTATGGGTAAATCGGGTCAGGTGCCACTGCATGTCTGGCTGCCTGACTCCATGGAGGGCCCAACGCCGATCTCGGCACTGATCCATGCGGCAACGATGGTGACTGCCGGTGTGTTCATGGTGGCACGTCTCTCCCCGATGTTTGAATTCTCTGAGACGGCGCTGGTTGTTGTGACACTGGTGGGTGCGATTACCGCCTGGATGTGTGCGACCATCGGTCTGGTGCAGAATGATATTAAACGGGTGATTGCATACTCGACCTGTTCACAGCTCGGCTACATGTTTGTCGGCCTGGGTGTCTCCGCCTACTCAGCGTCGATCTTCCATCTGATGACGCACGCCTACTTTAAAGCGCTTCTCTTCCTGGCTGCAGGTTCTGTGATTCACGCGGTGATGGCAGAGCAGGATATCCGCAAGATGGGGCAGCTACGCAAATATATGCCGGTCACCTACATTACCATGTTGCTGGCAGCACTGGCGCTGGCCGGTGTGCCGCCATTTGCAGGCTTCTTCTCCAAGGATCTGATTATTGAAGCAACCATGGCACGTGAGTTCACCGAGTATGGCTGGGTTGGCAGCTTTGCAACCTTCGCTGTGTTGACCGGTGTATTCATGACCGCCTTCTACACCTTCCGTATGTTCTTCCTCACCTTCCACAACTCTGATCGTGTTGATCCACATGCCAAGGGTCACCTGCATGAGTCTCCAAAAGTGATCACAATCCCGCTGATGATTCTCGCTGTTGGCGCGGTTGGTTCCGGCATCTGGGGTGTGACTGTGCTGGATATTGCCAACCCTGAAGTGCTTAACGGTTACTTCGGTGATGCGATCTTTGTCATGGATGCACATAACCCGCTGATGGTTATGGCTGCTGATGGTGGTGTTCACGGTGCCCTCGGCATGATATTGCATGCACCATTCACGCTGCCATTCTGGCTTGCACTGGGCGGCATCGGACTGGCTTACTTCATGTACTTCAAACAGACCACGATGCCAGCGAAGATTGCTGCAGCTTCCGGTCCGATCTACACCTTCCTGCTCAACAAGTGGTACTGGGATGAGCTCTACGAGAAGATATTTATTCGTCCGGCTCG
Organism: Mariprofundus sp. KV; assembly: GCF_013387475.1. Lineage (GTDB taxonomy): Bacteria > Pseudomonadota > Zetaproteobacteria > Mariprofundales > Mariprofundaceae > Mariprofundus. The sequence continues at coordinate 27,326 of NZ_VWNB01000004.1, forward strand.
CTCTCTTGGTACCTTCCTCTGGCAGCGCGGCGACCTTGGGATCATCGACAAGGGTGCGATTCATAAAGGTATTATCGATAACATTGTTGCCGGTGCGGCACGCATGCGGGCTATGCAGACCGGTTTTGTATACCACTACGCATTTGCGATGGTGAGCGGAGTATTTGTGCTGCTGACCTATCTGTTGCTGAAGGCTTAAGGGGAGAGAAATGGAGTTGCATAACGTTCTGGACTTTCCGATTCTCTCGCTGAGCATCTTCCTGCCGCTTGCAGGCGCGCTGGTGATCTGGCTCTTCGTTAAGGGTGATGATGCTGTACGCTGGGCAAGCCTGGCTGTATCGATAGCTGCATTTATCGTCACACTGCCTCTGGTGTTTATGTTTGATGAGACTACATCTCACATGCAGTTTGAAGAGTTTGCACCGTGGATCTCTTCATTTAATATCAATTATCAGCTGGGCGTGGATGGCATCTCCATGCCGTTTATCGTGCTGACCAGCTTCCTGACTGTGGTCTGCATTATCTCTGCCTGGCGTTGCATTCAGAGCCGTGTAAAAGAGTACATGATCGCCTTCCTGGTGCTGGAGACCACACTGATTGGTGTGTTTGCAGCGTTGGATGCGGTGCTTTTCTACTTCTTCTGGGAAGCGCTGCTGATTCCGATGTACCTTATTATCGGTATCTGGGGTGGTAAAAACCGTGTTTATGCCACACTGAAATTCTTCCTCTATACACTTGCCGGTTCTGTACTGATGCTGATTGCATTGTTGGCGATGTATTTTGAGGCGGGTAAAACATTCAGTCTTCTCGCTTTCATGGACTACCCGTTCAATCTTGAGTGGCAGATCTGGATCTTCATCGCCTTCTTTATCGCCTTTGCTGTGAAAGTGCCGATGTGGCCGGTTCACACATGGCTGCCTGATGCACATACTGAAGCACCAACAGCCGGTTCGGTGATTCTGGCAGGTATTCTGCTGAAGATGGGTGCTTACGGCTTCCTGCGCTTCTCTCTGCCGATGCTGCCTGATGCCTCACAATATTTCGTGCCGTTTATGGTTGCGCTCTCACTGGTTGCCATTGTCTACATCTCGCTGGTTGCCATGATGCAGACAGATATGAAACGTCTGATCGCTTACTCATCGATCGCACATATGGGTTTTGTGACACTGGGTACCTTTATGTTTACTCAGGCAGCGGTTGAGGGTGCGGTGATCGGTATGATCTCTCACGGTTTTGTGGCCGCAGCGCTCTTCCTCTGTGTTGGTGTGATGTATGATCGACTGCATACGCGTGAGATTGGTGATTACGGAGGTGTAGTGAATGTGATGCCGGTATTCGCGGCTGTCATGCTCTTCTTCTGTATGGCTAACGTGGCTCTTCCCGGAGCATCAGCATTTGTTGGTGAGATCATGGTGCTGATCGGCACCTTTGAGGCCAATCCGGTCTATATGGATGTATCAACCAAGTGGGTTGCTATCGCCGCTACCAGTAGCGTGGTGCTCTCAGCCTGTTATACGCTCTGGATGTACAAGCGCGTCGTGATGGGTGATCTGGTTAAGGATTCGGTGAAATCGATGAAAGATATGACAGCGCGTGAGTTCGGTTACTTTGTGCCGCTTATGCTGCTGACCCTCTGGATGGGTTTCTATCCGTTGCCGTTCCTGGATATTTTACATGTGTCAGTTGAGCATCTGATTGCTCAAGCCACAACAAGTAAGCTGGATGCAGCTGCCGCACTGGTTCAGGCGATGCCTGCACTAGATGCTGTGCATCATTGAGGAATATAAATCATGGCTAATGTGACTTTCCCGTTCCCTTTTCCTGATCATCTGATCACGCTGATGCCTGAAATGATCGTTGCGATCATGGCGATGTTCCTGCTGCTGTTTGACGTCTTTGTTGCCAAGGGCAGCAAGACAACAGCCTATCTGGCTATCGCCACAACTGTAGCTGCCGGTGTTGCCACATGGTCACTGCAGGGGCCCGATCCTCTGGTCGCCTTCTACGGCTTCTTTGTCTTCGACTCCTTTGCGGTGTTCAGTAAGTTCCTGATCTATGTCGCAACCGCGCTGGGTATGATTCTCTCTCTCGAATATATGAAAAATGAGAAGCATATCGGTGAATACTATGTTCTGATGCTGTTTGCCATGCTCGGTATGATGCTGATGGTTTCATCCAACAACTTCGTTACCATGTACCTTGGTCTGGAGCTGATGGCTCTCTGCGTCTATGTGCTCGTTGCCTATCAGCGTGAAGTGCTGCGTGCCAATGAGGCGGCTCTCAAATATTTCATACTTGGCGCACTCTCATCGGGAATGTTGCTGTATGGTATCACCTTCCTCTACGGGGTGACCGGCAGTTTCGATTTTGCTGTTATGGGTGAGAAGCTTGCCCATGCCGAGGGTGATGCGACCGCAGCTGTGATGCTGGGCATGGTCTTCCTGATCGCCGGTCTCGGTTTCAAGGTCTCAATGGCACCGTTCCACATGTGGACACCAGATGCCTATGAGGGAGCACCAACACCGGTCACTGCCTTTATGTCGGTAGCACCGAAGGTGGCAGGATTTGTCATCTTTATGCGTATCGTTGCTGACCTTTTGCCAGCACTACAGCATGAGTATCAGTCTATTCTGATTGGTGTTGCGGTGTTGACTATCGCGGTAGGTAATCTGGCGGCTATTGCGCAACGTAATATAAAGCGCATGCTGGCTTACTCGACCGTTGGCCATGTCGGTTTTATTATGATGGGTCTGATAGCGGGCTCACCTGCCGGTTTCTCAGGAATTCTGGTCTATCTCTCAATCTATCTGGTAATGACCATGGGTGTGTTTGCTGTCATCATTCTGATGCGCCGTGAAGGTATTCAGGGTGAGCTGCTTGATGATTTTGCAGGTCTCTCCAAGGTAAGGCCGGGTTATGCACTGGCAATGGGCCTGTTCATGTTCTCCATGGCTGGTATTCCATTCCTGGGTGGCTTCTGGGCCAAGTATGTTGTGTTTATGGCTGCTGTTGAGGCGGGGCACCTCTATCTGGTTCTCTATGCGCTGCTCTTCTCAGCTGTGGGTGCGTTCTACTATCTGCGAGTTGTGAAATATATCTACTTTGATGAAGAGCGCGTGGCATTTAACTTTATTGAAAGCAGACCGATGCAGGCAACTGTATTTGTAACAGCCGTAACCATCGTGTTTTTAGGGCTGTTTCCTGACGCTCTGTTTGAGCTTTGCCGTCAGGCGCTTGTTGGTTTGGTTTAACGCTGCAGGCTTCTGCAGTGGCAGGTTATTCTATCGATCCTGTTTCTGTATGGGTTGTTGTGATTAACTTCCCGGAACGGGATTTTTAGCTTGATCAGAGGTGGCCGTTTAGCTACAATGCGCCACCGCACGAATCGAGGGAGAGGGTTTGCACGTTCTCTATACTCGTCTGATCAAATGAGGCATCCATGTCTTTGCTAAAAGAATCTGCAATTGGACTCATGGTTCGCCTGCAGATAGTGATCGGAGTTCTTGGTTTTGTCGGTCTGTTGCTATTTGATCAGACTGGCTCGGCACTGTCACTTCTATATGGCGTAGCCATGATGGTAGTGAATTCAATCTGGCTTGCCAGGCGACTGGACAGGACTCGCGGATTGGATGCTGATGCTGGCAAGCGCTCGCTCTATGTTGGAGCGGTGCTTAGGTTTGCCGCACTGATTGCCGGCTTGATGCTGGCTTATCTTGCGGGGCTGCACCTCTTGGTGGTGGCTGTTGGAGTTTTTCTGGCGCAGGCAGTTGTTTTTGCCACTGCGCTGGCAGGAATAAGAAAAGAGTACAAAGGAGGGGGACTTGGCTGATCAGAGTCACGGCGACGGCGGAATTGCCGGCCATCTGCAGTATTGGACTGTTAAGCTTGATGAATCCAATCCATTCATGCAGATCCATATGGATACTATGCTTGTTTCACTTGTTGTTGCCGGGCTTATGTTTGGCTTCGCGCTGTGGCTGAAAGGCAGGCTTGTGAGCGGGGCTCCCAGCGGTGCCCAGAACGCGATGGAGTCTGTGGTCGGTTTTGTCGACCAGACTGTAAAAGACAACTTCCCTGTACATAATCCGTTGATTGCGCCATTGGCGTTTACTGTTTTTGTCTTTATCGCGCTGATCAATACCATTGATATTCTTCCGGCCTTTCTGCTGGGTAATGTCGCCCACCTCTTTGGTGTTGAGCACTTCCGTCCGGTTCCGACCAACGACTTGAATCTGCCTGCTGCTATGGCCGTCTCTGTCTTTGTTCTGGTGCTGTACTATGAGTTTAAGCTCAAGCCGGTTCACTTCTGTAAAGAGCTTCTTATGGAGCCGTTCACAAATCTGGTTCCTGGATTCCTGAAGCCGATTGTGATGCCAATTAATCTTATTTTGAAACTTGTAGAAGAGGTGGCTAAACCATTGTCACTCTCCTTCCGACTCTTTGGTAACATGTTTGCCGGAGAGGTTATCTTTCTGCTGATCGCTTTCCTGCTGCTGGGTGGCGGAGCTGTCGGCATGGCTGCAGGTTTCTTCGTTGGTCTGGCATGGACGATATTCCATCTGTTTATCGGTCTTCTGCAGGCATTTATTTTCATGATTCTTACGGTGGTGTATCTGTCTATTGCGCACCAACCGGCAGAGCACTAATTATTTATAACGATAGGAGTATATAAATATGGACGCAACAACAATCATCACAGCTGCAACCGCAATTTCGGTCGGCATTATCTTGGCTGCTGCAGGCATGGGTTCTGCAATTGGCTGGGGTCTTATCTGCTCGAAGGCTCTCGAAGGTATCTCTCGTCAGCCAGAAATGCGCCCACAGTTGATGTTTAACATGTTCATCTTTGCAGGTTTGATGGAGTCTTTCCCATTCATCGTCATGGCTTTCGCTCTGTGGTTCCTGTTCGCAAACCCATTCCTGGGTTAATAGAAAGAACATTGGAATTTAAAGAGGAGGTCGTATGAGTTTAGACCTGACATTTATCGGTCAGATTGTTATTTTCCTGACGCTGGTAGTTCTGATGAGGAAGTACCTGTATGGGCCAATGATTGATCTGATGGAAGCACGCTCTCAGAAGATCGCTGATGGTCTTGCCGCAGCAGATGCCGGTAACGAAGCCAAGGCCAAGGCCGAAGTTGAGATTGCTGAGCAGCTGAAAGAGGCTCGCACCAAGGCTGTTGAGATCATTGCATCAGCTGAGAAGCGTTCAGCCGAAATCAATGAAGAGGCAGTCGTCAAGGCGCGTGAAGAGGCTCAGCAGATTGTTGACGCTGCACGCGATGAAGTAGGCGCCGAGTTGAATCGTGCCCGTCAGACACTTCGCGCAGAAGTTGCAGGCATTGCGATGCTGGCTGCTGAACGTGTGGTTGAATCCGAGCTGGATGCAAGTCGCCACGCCACACTGGTTGAAGGCATTGTAAGCCGCGGGTTTGGTAACGCATGAGCACTTCACAGATATCTCGTCGCTACGCACGCGCACTGTTTGATCTGATTCAGGAGGGCACCGATCTGCGTGCTGATCTGGAGAAGGTTGCTGCAGCTGCCTCTGCTGACGAGGTAGCAGTGCTTCTGGCTTCACCGGAATATCCTGCCACTCTCAAGAAGCAGGTTATTGTAAAAGTTGCCGGTGACATCTCTGGCGAAATAGATTCTCTTGTTGGCATGCTTGCAGCACGCGGCAAAGAGTCTCTGCTTCCTGAGATTCACGCATTGGTAGAAGAGATGCTGCATCAGGCTGAGAGTGAACTTGAAGCTGATGTTGTTGTTGCGACTTCCATTGATCCTGCCCTGCAGGAGAAGCTGACTGCTGCTCTGACAGCATCTACTGGTAAGAAGGTTCGCATTAAGGTCTCCGAGGATAAGTCTATTCTTGGTGGGCTGGTTGTTCGAATTGGCGACCGCAAAATTGATTATTCGTTGCGTACGAAGTTGAACGGCCTGCGCCGTGAACTGGCATCGTAAGCAAACAGATTGAGTATTAGAGGAATATACGTATGAAGCTCGATACCGCAGAAATTAGTTCGATCATTAAAGAACAGATCAAGGGTTTTGAAGCCGCTGCTGCTGATGCCAATGTTGGTCAGATCATCTCCGTTGGTGATGGCGTTGCGCTCATTCATGGTCTCTCCGGGGCAATGGCAGGCGAAATGCTTGAATTCCCGGGTGGCATCATGGGAATGGTGCTCAACCTTGAAGAGGACAGTGTTGGTGCTGTTATCTTCGGTGAGTTCACGTCATTGGGCGAAGGCGACGAAGTCAAATGTACTGGCAAAATCTTTGAGGTTCCGGTTGGTCCTGAACTGAAAGGTCGCGTAGTTAACGCGCTGGGTCAGCCTATTGATGGTAAGGGCCCGATCAATGCATCAGGCTTTGATGCTGTTGAGAAGATCGCACCAGGCGTTATCGAACGTAAATCTGTGGATCAGCCGCTTCAGACCGGTATTAAAGCAATCGACTCCATGGTTCCTGTTGGTCGTGGCCAGCGTGAGCTGATCATTGGTGACCGTCAGACTGGTAAGACTGCAATCGCAATCGATACCATCATCAATCAGAAGTCTACTGGCGTAACATGTGTATACGTGGCCGTCGGTCAGAAAGCTTCTACTGTTGCAACAGTTGTACGTACACTGAAAGAGCATGGCGCACTGGATAATACCATTATCGTCTCCGCCACCGCTTCTGAGTCTGCAGCGCTGCAGTATATTGCACCTTACTCAGGTTGCACCATGGGCGAATACTTCCGTGATCGCGGTGAAGATGCACTGATCGTTTATGATGATCTGACTAAACAGGCATGGGCTTACCGTCAGGTTTCCCTGATCCTGCGTCGTCCTCCGGGTCGTGAAGCATATCCTGGTGACGTATTCTATCTGCACTCCCGTCTTCTGGAGCGCGCTTCCCGTGTTGATGCAACCTACGTTGAGAAGTTCACCAACGGTGCGGTAACCGGAAAAACTGGTTCATTGACTGCTCTGCCAATCATTGAGACTCAGGAAGGCGACGTGTCTGCATTCGTTCCTACCAACGTAATCTCTATTACTGATGGTCAGATCTTCCTCGAAACCAGTCTGTTTAACGCAGGTCAGCGTCCGGCAATTAACGCAGGTCTTTCTGTATCACGAGTTGGTGGTGCTGCTCAGACTAAAGCGATGAAGAAAGTTGGTGGTGGTCTGCGTCTTGATCTGGCTCAGTATCGTGAGCTGGCTGCATTCGCTCAGTTCGCATCCGATCTTGATGAGGCAACTCGTCAGCAGATCGAGCGTGGTAAGCGCGGTATGGAGATCCTCAAGCAGGACGAGAATAATCCACAGTCTGTAGCTGAGATGACTGCAGTACTCTACGCACTGAACAACGGCGATCTTGATGATGTTGCAGTGAACAAGATTGTAGCCTTCCAGAAAGCATACCTGGCATTCCTGAATTCCCAGTGTTCAACTCTGGTTGAAGGGCTGAATGCTACACCGGCACTGAACGAGCAGGTTGAAGAGGGTCTGCAGAAAGCTGTCGCTGACTTTAAGTCAACCGGCACGTACTGATAGGGGTCTATTGTGGCTTCAGCTAAGGAAATTCGTACTCAGATCGGAGCAATCCAGAACACTGGTAAAATTACCAAGGCGATGGAGATGGTTGCCGCATCCAAGATGCGTAAGGCACAGGATCGTGTAGTTTCTGCTCGTTCTTATGCTGAAGGTGTCAGACGTATTGTTGGTAACATGATGAGCGCGCATGCTGAGTATCAGCATCCGTTTCTTGTAGAGCGCGAAGAGATCAAAAAGGTAGGTATCATTGTTGTAACTACCGATAAGGGTCTCTGTGGCGGCCTCAATACCAACGCCTTGAAAGAGGCGATTGTTCTGATGAAAGCTCAGACTGCCGGCATTGAAGTGTTTACCATCGGTAAGCGCGCAGGCCTGTTCATGAAACGTGTCGGCGCACAGATCAGTGGTGTTGCAGAGAATATTTCTGACACGCCTGAACTTGCTGACATTCTCGGTGTTGTAACGCTGGCTATCGAGAAGTACATCTCAGGCGAACTGGATGAGGTGCATCTGGTGTTCAGCGAGTTTGTTAATACCATGACTCAGAGCCCGACTACAATGCGCCTGATGCCATGTCCGCTTCCTGAGCATGAAGAGAAATCTGGTTACTGGGATTATCTCTACGAGCCAGAGGCTAAGGATGTTCTCGAAGGCGTTCTGCGTCGTTATGTAGAGTCACTGGTTTATCATGCGGTACTGGAAAACAAGGCATGCGAACAGTCGGCACGTATGGTTGCGATGAAAGCTGCAACTGATAATGCAAAAGATATTGTTGGTGATCTTAAAATCACATACAACAAGGCCCGTCAGGCCGCCATCACGCAGGAGTTGGCAGAGATTTGTGCCGGCGCGGCTGCGGCTGGTTAACAGTTTAGATTTTTAGGAGAGGTCAGAAAATGAGTACAGGAACTATTGTCCAGGTGATCGGTCCGGTAGTGGACATCCGCTTCAACGCTGGTGAGCTGCCAAAAATTTATAACGCTCTGAAAATGTCAGATCCAAAGCTGACACTGGAAGTTCAGCAGCATCTCGGTGATAACACCGTTCGTACCATTGCGCTCGGTGCAACAGATGGCCTCAAGCGTGGTATGACAGCTGATGATACCGGCGCAGCGATTACTGTTCCTGTTGGTAAGGCTACGCTTGGCCGAATCATGAACGTACTCGGCGAAGGCATCGACTTCGAAGGCGAAGCCGTTGATTCCGAAGACCGCTGGGAAATTCACCGCGCTGCACCTACTTTTGAAGAGCTCTCTCCTGCAGCTGAGATTCTTGAAACAGGCATCAAAGTAATCGACCTGATGGCGCCTATTGCCAAGGGTGGTAAGGTTGGTCTGTTCGGTGGTGCCGGCGTTGGTAAAACCGTTAACATGATGGAGCTGATCAATAACATCGCGAAAGCACACGGCGGTTTCTCCGTATTCGCTGGTGTTGGTGAGCGTACCCGTGAAGGCAACGACTTCTACTATGAAATGAAAGAGTCCAACGTACTGGACAAGGTTGCACTTGTTTATGGTCAGATGAATGAGCCTCCAGGCAACCGTCTGCGTGTTGCACTTACCGGCCTGACTATGGCTGAGTATTTCCGTGAGCAGGGACTCGACGTACTGATCTTCATCGACAACATCTACCGCTACTCACTGGCTGGTGTGGAAGTATCTGCACTGCTGGGACGTATGCCGTCTGCTGTGGGTTATCAGCCAAACCTGGCTGAAGAGATGGGCCGTCTGCAGGAGCGTATTGCTTCTACCAAGACCGGTTCTATTACATCTGTTCAGGCCGTTTACGTACCTGCGGATGACTTGACCGACCCGGCACCTGCTACCACCTTCGCACATCTGGACTCTACTATCGTACTGTCACGTCAGATTGCCGAGCTGGGCATCTACCCTGCGGTGGATCCACTCGATTCCACATCCCGTCAGCTTGATCCAAAGATTATCGGTATTGAGCACTATGAAGTGGCACAGGGCGTTCAGAAAACGCTGCAGCGTTATAAAGAGCTGCAGGACATCATCGCGATCCTCGGTATGGACGAGCTCTCTGACGAAGACAAGATGGCAGTGAACCGCGCACGTAAGATTCAGCGTTTCCTCTCTCAGCCATTCCATGTTGCTGAAGTATTTACCGGCTCTCCAGGCGTATACGCCAAGAAGGATGAGGCAATTAAAGGCTTTAAAGGAATCCTGGCTGGTGAGTATGATCACCTTCCAGAGCAGGCTTTCTACATGGTTGGTGGCATCGAAGAGGCCGTCGCTAAAGCTGAGAAGATGGCGGCTAAAGGCTAATGGCTTCTACCATGCAAGTGCTGGTCGCTACGGCTGAGCGTGAAGTCTATCGTGGCGAAGCTGAGTTTCTTGTTGCACCCGGTGCAGCTGGTGAACTCGGTATTCTGCCTAAGCATAGTCCTCTGCTCAGTGCCCTGACCACCGGTGAACTCCGCATCACTAATGGCGATCATGTTGATGAGGTGTTCGTTTCAGGCGGCTACATGGAAGTGCAGCCTGATATGATTACAATTCTCTCTGACTCTGCAGAGCGTGCTTCAGATATTGATGAAGCGGCCGCTGTTGAAGCTGAGCGTAAAGCCAAAGAGGTTCTCGATACGAAGAAAGACGATATCGATTACGCTGCTGCTGAAGCTGAGCTTGCCATGATGACTGCACGTCTGATCTGGCTGAAGAAGAAAAAGAAATAATATTGCGATCAAACGATCTTAAAGGGCTGCACATTGTGCGGCCCTTTTTCGTTGTAAACGAATAATCCTGTACCTTTTATTTTGATCTCTACAGGTTGCTGCCTTATCGTTAGCGGCCACTATTCTATCGGAGGAATTTTATGAGCAATCTCCACTATCCTGATTTACAGGTTTGTGTGTTGGCCGCGGGTAAAGGCAAGCGTATGCGTTCCAATCTGCCGAAGGTACTGCACAAGGTTCTGGGCAGGGCGATGATTGATCATGTGTTGCATACGGTTGAAGCGTTGCGTCCCAAAGCTATAGCTATGGTGACCGGTCATGCCTCCGAGATGGTAAGGGCACACGTCGGTCAACCGGTTAACCTGGACTGGGTGATTCAGGACAAGCAGCTCGGTACAGGCCATGCCGTCAAACAGTGCGAGAAGGTGATTCGCGATGTTCGTGATGTGCTGATTGTCTGTGGCGATACACCTCTGTTGAGTGTGGAGACGCTGGCCCGGCTGGTAGATGAACACAGGGCGGCCAATACCGATGTGACGGTTCTTACTGCCAAGCCTGAGAATCCTTTCGGTTATGGCCGCATTGTTCGAGATGGCAATGGTAACGTGACCAGTATTGTTGAACAGAAAGATGCTACTGATGAGCAGCGACTGATTGGAGAAGTGAGCAGTGGTATCTACTGTGTTCGCCATGAAGTGCTGTTTGATCTGTTGCATGCCATAGGTAACAGCAATGCCCAGGAGGAGTATTACCTGCCGGATATTGTGCCGCTGGCTCTGCATGCCGGGCAGTCGGTGGCTGCCATTGCTATGAATGATTCAGATGAGATGGTGGGCGTAAATGATCGTGTAGATCTGGCGCATGTCGAAGGGCTGATGCAGAAACGAATTATTGAAGAGTGGCAGCGTAGAGGCGTGACAATTGAGAAGCCGGATACTGTGCGTATCGAGGCCGGTGTGAAGATTGGCATTGATACAGTGATTCAGGCCGGCTGCTATCTGATTGGCACAACCCATGTTGGCGACGAGTGCAGGGTTGGCCCTAATGCGGTTCTGGTCAATGCATGGCTTGATGATCGCGTCAATGTGTTTGCCTTCAGTCACATCCATGGCGCCAGCGTCGGCTCTGATGCCATTATCGGCCCTTATGCCCGCCTGCGTCCGGAAGCGCAGCTTGATGAAGAGGTGCACATCGGTAATTTTGTTGAGATCAAGAAATCGGTCATTGGACGTGGCAGTAAAGTGAACCATCTCAGTTATATCGGTGATACTGTGATGGGTTCAGCATGTAATGTCGGTGCCGGAACGATTACCTGTAACTATGATGGTGCTAACAAGTTTGTGACTGAGATTGGCAACAATGTCTTTATTGGTTCTGATACCCAGTTGGTTGCGCCAGTGAAGGTGGCTGATGATGCAACCATTGGTGCTGGCAGTACGATTACGCGCAATGTGGCAGCCGGTGGGCTGACGCTCTCTGAACGCAATGCTCAGAAGTATGCTGCAGGCTGGAAACGTCCCCAGAAAGATCGCAACTGATGTGTGGCATTGTTGGAGCTATTGCAAAGAGAAACGTGCTTCCCACCCTTATGGATGGGCTGCAGCGGCTCGAGTATCGTGGTTATGACTCTGCCGGTGTTGCCATCAGGGATGCGGCTGGAGAGCTGAAACGTTTTCGTTCTCTCGGTAAGGTAAAAGCCCTGAAAGCACTGGTAGATCAGTCGGATATCGTTGGCGATCTCGGCATTGCCCACACCCGCTGGGCGACGCACGGGGCACCGGCAGAGCGTAATGCCCATCCGCATATGAGTGGTGTCAGGGTTGCGGTTGTTCATAACGGAATTATTGAAAATCATGCAGTCTTACGTGACGCCCTGATAGCCAAGGGGTACACATTCACATCAGAAACCGATACCGAAGTCATTGCCCATCTGATGGCGGATAAACTTGAGTCGGGCAGGGATCTGTTTGCAGCAGTTGTAGAGACTGCTGCTGAACTTGATGGTGCCTACGCCCTTGCTGCCGCCAGTCCGGAGGATGCTGATCGTATTGTTGTGACCCGAGAAGGGAGCCCGCTGGTGATTGGCGTGGGCGATGGCGAACACTTTATTGCATCTGATGTTGCCGCTCTGCTTCCGGTGACACGCAGTTTTATCTTCCTTGAAGAGGGGGATGTGGCTGAGGTGCGTCGTGATGGCGTTACCATTTTCACCCGCGATGGTGAGCAGGTTATGCGTCCGGTTAAAACCTCTGAACTATCCAGTGAAAGCGTTGATAAGGGGCCGTACGCGCATTATATGCTCAAGGAGATCTATGAGCAGCCCGGTGTGGTCTCTGAGACGCTGGAGGGGCGTATTCATAAAGGGCGTCTGCTTGAGGCAAGCTTCGGCCATGAAACTACGGCGCTACTGGATAAGACCAAACATGTTCAGATTGTTGCCTGTGGCACCAGCTATCATGCCGGTCTTGTTGCACGCTACTGGTTGGAAGAGATTGGTATTCCTTGCAGCGTCGAAGTGGCCAGTGAATACCGCTACCGCAAGGTGGTGGTACCGGAAAATTCACTTCTGATTACCATTTCGCAGTCGGGTGAAACCGCTGACACCCTGGCAGCACTGCGTGACAGTCGTTCAAATGGCTATATTGGCAGCCTCACCGTCTGCAATGTGCCGGAGAGCTCCCTTGTGCGGGAATCGGATGTCTGCTTTATGACCCGTGCCGGTACTGAGATTGGTGTGGCCTCCACCAAGGCATTTACCACGCAGCTGGTGGCGCTACGCCTGCTGATGATCGCACTTGCCCGTCGCAAGGGTCTGTCATCGGATGCCGAAGAGGTGATGGTCAACGAGCTGCACTCGCTGCCAAGGCAGATTGAGGTGGTTCTGCAACTGGGCGACTCTATAAAAGCGATGGCCGAGGGTTTTGCCGATAAGCATAACGCCCTGTTTCTCGGGCGTGGTGCCTTCTATCCGGTTGCCATGGAGGGGGCGCTTAAGCTCAAAGAGATCTCCTACATCCATGCCGAAGCCTACCCTGCCGGAGAGCTCAAGCATGGCCCGCTCGCACTTGTTGATGAGAGTATGCCGGTGGTCTGCGCACTTCCCGATGATCCGCTGCTGGAGAAGGTGCTCTCAAATCTTCAGGAGGTGCGCGCGCGTGGTGGTGAGCTGTTCCTCTTCTCTGATCACAAGGTCGAAATCGGACTGGATCACTACCAGAACCTTACTCTTTCAGATATCTATCCGGGCACAGCACCCATCGTCTACAGTATTCCGCTGCAGTTGCTGGCTTATCATGTTGCTGTGCTTAAAGGCACCGATGTTGACCAGCCGCGCAATCTCGCGAAATCGGTTACTGTCGAATAGAGCATCCAAAAACGAGAGTTACAATTGTCTCAATGGTTTATCGGTTTTGTGGACAGCTATAAGTCCTGCTACATGCCCGCATCCAGCATCCACGAGAGGGCGGCGGCAATGCCGAGAAAGGACATAAAGCCGGCGATATCAGTGACTGTAGTCAGGATGATTGAGGATGAGAGCGCCGGATCCTGTCCCATGCGCTTAAGAATGATAGGCACCAGAGCGCCGGCAATGGCAGCCAGTGTCATGGATGAGATCATGGCCAGAGCAATAATCAATGCCAGTCCGTAACTATGACTCCAGAGCAGCACTCCGAGACCGCAGGTGATAGCGATGGCAATGCCGTTGATGACCGCAGCCCCGGCCTCTTTCATGGTGACCCGCAGCCAGTGCCTGATGGTGATCTCGCGCAGGGTCAGGCCGCGCATGGTAACGGCCAGCGCCTGTGCACCGGTGTTGCCGGACTGACCGGCGGCAATTGGTAGCAGGATAGCCAGGGCAGTATATTTGGCGATGGTATCTTCAAACATACCGACAACCGCAGCAGCCATAAATGCCGTGAGCAGATTAATCTGCAGCCAGGGCTGGCGCTTTTTCACGGCAAACCATGCGCTGGAGAGGGCTCGTTCGTCCTTGCTTACACCCACCATCGTCTGCATGTCGGAGGCGATATCTTCCTGCAGGGTATCCATCAGGCTGCTGCCGTGAATGATGCCGAGCAGGTGGGCGTTGGCATCAATGACCGGGATCGTATCAAGATGAAATTTTTTCACCTTCTCAACCACTTCATCCTTAGGGTCGAGCGCCTGCACAAATGTCAGCACGGGAAGGGAGAGTGATGCGAGTTTTTGCCGACCACTGGCCAGCGCCAGTCGCTGGATATCCACCTGGCCGTGCAGATGCATATCGTCATCCAGCAGATAGAGGTGGTGCAACGCCTCAATCTGCTGATTACGCAGCTGGTTGAGAGCATCCTCCACGCTGATGTTTTCGTTGAAGGCAATAATATGGGTATCCATCAGCCTGCCAGCCGCATTCTCGGGGTAGCTGAGCATCTCCTTCAGCTCCCAGACCACAGATGCTTCCATCAGCGAGAAAAGTAACTGCTGCTTCTGCTCGTCCAGACGGCTGATCAATGTGGCAGCAGGGCCGGCATCGAGTGCCATCAGTAGCTCAGCTGCCGTTTTGTCCGGCAACTCTTTGAGTAGTGCGTCGGCCACTCCGGGAGCGAGATTGGACCAGAGACGCTCCAGTATATGAACGGGCTGCTCACCAATGCTCTCAATGGCCTCGGCGGCGCTCATTGTTTCGATCCTGCGCGCCGCGTCCTTGGGGAAGTCGAGCAGGAATGCCCTGTTCAGAATCTCCAGCGGATTATGGGTCTGTATGGTATCTGCAGTTGCCATTGTCATGACCTCCCTCTGCTTTCCATGCCGATCAGATCACCGGCGGCGCCAAACAGGGCAAGCAGACTTCCTCCATATATTTCCAGCATGGAAGAGAGTGGATCAGCCCCCTGAGGCACATCAATATGTGTATCCAGTTGCTCCATGCCCTTGCGCAGGTCGACATGCCTGATGCAGCCGACAAGTTGTTGGTGGCGGTTGATTACCGGCAGGGTGTCAGCCATCAGCCAGCCTTGATGATCTCCGGCTGCGATCAGATTGGTGCGACCGGAGATAGGCTCCGGAGTCGGGCGCATTACTGCCGTGACAGATGTTTCAGTGCTGCTGCGAAGTAGCTGGGTGAGTGTTACGACACCCTGAATATGGCCGCTACGATCCACCACGTAGATTACATCAGCATTCGCTTGGTTATCGGCAATTCTTGTCAGAGCTGTAGTGACGGTACATTCGGCTGGTAGTGTTGCAGTCTCTACCAGCATCCATGCACCTACCTGGTCATCGGAATAGTCCAGTAGCAACTTGCAGCTGAGACTGTTTTTTTCACTGAGTAAACCGAGCAGTGTTTCTCTCAATAGCGGTGTCAGATGTCGAAGCACAGCCGCCGCCATGCTTATCTCCATGCGGGATAAAAATCCTGCCGCCAGTTCTGCTTCCAGATGAGTGCAGAGCTTTGCCGTATATTGCGGCAGCATTTTTTCCAGCACAGGGGCAGCATAGCCGGGCGGCACATCTGCCAGAAAGAGAGCCACTTCCTGCATCGGTTGCTGTTCCAGTAGCGCGGCTGCTGAATGGGGATGCGACTGCAGAAATGCCAGAGCCAGGTCCGCTTTTTTAGCTGTCATGACGGGCCTCTTGCCGGTTGGCAGATGCAGCCATGAAGCTGCTTGCCTGCTCAAGGAACAGCTTGGCCGGCACAACAGTTCGGCCAGCTTCGGTCTCCAGACAAACTGTCGTACGCGTCACTTCTGTGACGATGCCTTCGAACTGACCAACGGTCATAGTCTCTCCCAGACGGCATTGCTGACGCAATTGCTGGGAGCCAATGACATTGGCAATCAGTGTTTTAGCCCCCAGTCCGAAGGCGAGTGCCGCACCGGCCAGCAGGATGCCAACAATAACAAGGGTGATACTGGTCAGGAACTGGACATTGATACCTATCTGCTCGACACCGATGACAATGGCGGTAAACAGAATAGCGATCTGCACAAGCCTGGATAACAGATCGAAGTGCTCAACACCGGCAGATGCGGCGGCAGTGGAAATGATCGTGCGCGCACTGTTGGACAGAAGAATGCCGCCCAGCACGATGGCAATACCTGCGATCAGGTTGGGCAGGTAGGTGATGACACCATCCATCCAGCCGGAAAACATTTTCCAGCCCAGCATGTTTGCGGTGGCGGCGATAAAGAAGAGCATGACAGTCCAGAAGACGGCTTTGCTGATAATCAGGATGGAGGTTCGCTGCATGCGAGCCTGTTTGGCATTGCCGGATTTGCTGCCCCTCTTGAACAGCAGGTCGATGCCGCCAACCACTCTTTTGGTGGCTGCAGCCAGCAGATAGGCTACGAGCCATCCTGCAGCCAGTAGCGCTATACCGGCAATCACCTGAGGAGCCTGTTCAACAAACTGACCGGCAAAATTTTCGAAAGTGCTGCTGACTGACTCCTGCCAGTTTAATCCACCGTTTTCACTCATATTTATTCTCCCTGATTAACTGTTGTTGCTACCTGATGTCCCTGTCTCATCTGATTCACTAGTATGCTCATTGCGCTGCAACGAAGCACGCTCTACATATCTGCCTGAAACCTCTTCCACGAGGAGGGTAAACTCACCTTCATGAAGTTTGTCTCCAACCACAGGCAGGCGACCCAGGCGCTGCATGAACAGCCCTGAAATGGTATTGGCCTCAGTCGCTTCAGCCGGGGTGAATGAGGTTTTCTTGGAGAGCTGGGCAATAGAGACCAGTCCATGTGCGACCCACGCGCCTTCTGCGCTCTGCTCAATAGGGAATTCAGACACCTCCTCATCGAGTTCATCAGCGATTTCGCCGACAATCTCCTCAAGCAGGTCTTCCATGGTGATCATACCTGCAACAGCGCCATATTCGTCGGTAACGATGACCATATGCGTACGGTTGTTGCGCATCGACTCAAATAGCTCGCTGGCCGACATCAGTTCAGGTACAAACGGTGCCTCGCGGCAGTAGTCGGCAAGGTTCAGATCTTGCGGCTGTTTGCCTGCCAGCATGTCATTGATCAGATCCTTGACCAGCATGACACCGACCAGATGGTTGATCTCTCCGTTGACCACTGGAAAACGGGAGTGCCGTGTTTCCACGATTCTGGCGATACTGTCTTGAATCGGATCTTGCAGGTCGAGATAATCCACCTTGGTGACCGGCACCATAACATTGCGCGCAATACCGCGATCAAAAGCGAACATGTTGCTCAACATCTCCGCTTTATCCTCAAGCAGTTCTCCATGATTACGAGAAACGTCCACCAGACTTTTCAACTCATCATGACTGAACACCTCCTCATGTGTTGCCTCAGGCACCTTGAACAGTCCGAGAATTCCATTGGTGGCCGACTTGAGCATGATATTCAGCGGCAGCATCAGCAGATAGAAGGCGTGCAGCGGGTAGGCAAACCACATCGAAACAGGTTCGGGATTGCGGATGGCGAAGGTCTTGGGTACCTGTTCGCCGACGACAATATGCAGGGATGAGAAGAGTATGAATCCGAACAGAAATGAGATGGTATGGATGCTCTCTTCAGAAAGTGGCAGCTGCGCAAACAGCGGCGCCATTAGTGCCTCAACAGCCGGTTCACCGACCCAGCCCAATCCCAATGAGGCCATGGTGATGCCCAGCTGACAGGCTGCCAGATAGTTATCCATACTCTTCTGAATGGTCATCGCCATAATGGCTGAGCGCACGCCGTTGGCCGCAAGGGTCTCCATGCGCACGCCTCTGGCTTTGACCAGTGCGAATTCGGTAGCCACGAAAAAGGCATTGGCAAACAGCAGCGCAGTAATTATCAGTATATCAGTCATCAGTAAATGCACCTTTGGTTTTTCTCATAAAGAAGATAAGACGCTGGGCAGAGACTTTTGGTCACAATTGATTGTAAAACGGGTGTGACCTTTTGCTACTTGAGGGCGTCTTACTAATTAACGAAAGCGTCACTTTCCGGTCAGGTAGCATCTTGCTAAGGGCGCAAAAGGGGATCATATGAAAATCGCAATTCTTTCAAGGAACGCAAAACTCTACTCAACCAGACGGCTGGTTGAGGCCGCCAAACAACGCGGCCATGAGGTGCAGGTACTGGATCATCTACGCTGCTACATGAATATCACCTCGATGAAACCATCGATTCACTACAAAGGAGTCAATCTGGAGGGTTTTGATGCAGTGATTCCGCGTATCGGTGCATCCGTAACATTTTATGGTACAGCAGTACTGCGGCAGTTTGAGATGATGGGTGTCTATCCATTGAACGAATCGGTCGCCATATCCCGTTCGCGCGACAAGCTGCGTTCGGTACAGCTGCTGGCGCGCAAGGGCATTGGTCTGCCGGTTACCGGTTTTGCCCGTAACCCTGATGATATTGGAGACCTGCTGAATTCTGTGGGTGGTGATCAGTTTGTCATCAAGCTGCTGGAAGGCACTCAGGGGATCGGCGTGGTGCTGGCTGAAAACAAGAAAGCTGCAGAGAGTGTGATTGAGGCCTTCTTTGGCCTGAATGCCAATATTCTGGTGCAGGAGTTTATCAAGGAGGCCGGCGGTGCTGATATTCGCTGCCTGGTTGTCGATGGTAAGGTTGTGGCAGCCATGAAACGGCAGGGCAAGGAGGGTGAATTCCGCTCCAACCTGCATCGTGGCGGCTCTGCCGAGGTGGTACGCATTACCCCTGAAGAGCGTTCCACCGCAGTACGTGCAGCGTCTATCATGGGGCTTAATGTGGCCGGTGTTGATCTGCTGCGTTCTAATCATGGACCTGTTGTGATGGAGGTGAACTCATCGCCGGGACTGGAAGGTATTGAGGGTGCGACTGGCAAGGATATTGCCGGTTTAATCATTGCCTGTATTGAGAAGAACGCCAAAAATGGCAACACCAAAACCAAAGGTCAGGGATGAGCGAATCGTTGATGATCGGGGGCGAGTCCATCGCCCCCGGTGAGCGAAAAACAATAGACCTGAAGCTGGCCAGCCTGGTGACGCATACCGATATGCATATGCCTGTGCATGTGATACGCAGCAAACGAGCGGGTCCAACACTGCTGGTCTGTGCAGCCATTCATGGCGATGAGGTCAATGGCGTTGAGGTGATTCGACGCCTCTGCAATAAAATTTCTCTCAATCGCCTGCGTGGTACGTTGATCGCCATTCCCATTGTCAATGTCTATGGCTTTATCCATCACAGCCGTTACCTGCCGGATAGACGTGATCTGAACCGCTGTTTTCCCGGGTCGCCAAAGGGGTCGATGGCATCTCAGCTGGCTCATATCTTTGTTAACGAAATCGTTTCCAAATGTACGCATGGAATCGATCTGCATACGGCAGCGATTCATCGGGAGAATCTGCCCCAGATTCGTGCCTGCATCGAAGATGAAGATACCCGCATGATTGCCGAAGCCTTTCAGGCGCCTGTGATTATGGACAGCAGCGTGCAGCCCGGAACCTTGCGGGGGACTGCCGTCTCGCTTGGTATACCATGGCTGGTTTATGAGGCAGGAGAGGCACTACGTTTCGATGAGATCAGTATCCGGGCAGGTGTGGATGGTGTGATGAATGTCATGCGTAGCCTGAATATGCTGGCAAGAGGGAACAGGAAGCAGGCCGTGACGCCCCGGGTGGCAAAAGGGAGTGCCTGGATGCGTGCGCCAAAGAGCGGAATTATGCGCCTGATCATACCGACAGGCGCACTTGTAAAACAGGGCGATGTACTTGGCTTTGTCGCTGATCCATACGGTGATAATGAGACCGCGATTGTTGCTGACCGATCAGGTATTGTCATTGGCAGGGCCAATCTGCCGATGGTGAATCAGGGCGAAGCTGTGATGCATATTGCCCGCTTCAAAAATGTGAATGCGGTTGCCGGAGAGGTTGAATCCTTTCAGGTAGATATGGAGCCGGATTGGGACAATGAAGAGCTCTATCCGGAAGATGCTCCCATTGTCTGATCACTGTTTGCATTGAGATGATGGCGAGAAACAGAGAGGAAAAGAAATGCATAAGTTGCTGACTTTGATGCTGCCACTGCTTCTTCTGTCCGGATGTGGACAGGAGGGAATTACAGGGGTTCATCTGAATGAGACGTATGTGGTGACACTGCCTGACTTCGCCTCATACAGTGATGTGAAGGAGAAAAAGCGAGCCTTTTTTGATTTTCTGCGTCCGATCATAGAGCAGGAAAATAGTAAGGTGATGCTTGATCGCAAGCGAATGCTTGCACTGGAAGCGATCCTCAAAGAGCGGGGTGGCTTTTCGCCGACTGATGCCAGCTGGCTTAAACAACTGGCAGAAAATTATCGTGTAGAGATGCCCTCATTTGATGATGAACAGGCATGGACACTGCTCAAACGGCGTGTTGATACAGTCCCCTTCCGGCTGGCACTGGCGCAGGCTGCCAATGAATCGAGCTGGGGCACCTCCCGTTTTGCCCGTGAAGGACTTAATCTTTTCGGCCAATGGTGTTTCACGCAGGGCTGCGGCATTGTGCCATCCCATCGGGCGCCTGACATGACCCATGAGGTTGCAACCTATGCGTCTGTGAATGCATCAGTGGCGGCCTATATTCACAGTATCAACCGTGTGCAGATGTATACACCATTGAGGAAATTACGCCGTAGCATCCGTAAGCGGGGTGATAAGCCCACTGCGATTGAGTTGGCTCAGGAGTTGTCCGGTTACTCGGAACGGGGTGAGGCTTATGTGAGCGAGATTCAGAGTATGATTCGTACCAACTACAATCTGATGTCACCTCCTGATCTGGCGTCCCAAGATGGTGAACGGCGAATCTGAGAAAGCAGACGTTGAACAGAAGCGTACAACAGGCCACGCAGGAGGAAGCTTCGGCCTGGCAAAACAGAGGAGAGTTACATGTATTATATGAAAAGCGCAGCGATAGTAATCATGCTTCTGGCAGTGCCAGCAGCAGTAAGTGCAGGTGAAATCAAAACGGAGATTTTCTACCCGAGCGCCATAACCGCTATTGCAGAAAGTGCCGGCGAAATCGGATTATGGGTTGAGGATGGCAGGGCGGAAAAAGTGCTCGGCCGGGCAGTGGACGGGGAGTACCTTGTTCCAGCTTCCGATATCGCAACCTCACTCTATGCCCACATGGCTTCATCCCTGAAAGAGGGTGGCTACCGGGTTGTTCCCTATAGCAGCGAGATGGCCAATGGCTTGCTGATTCGCATCCACGCCATCAACTATGCAGCCACAAGGGAGATGATCAAAAGCAAGGTGGAGGTGAAAGTGGCACTTGAGGCAAAAATGAATGTTTCCACCATCTCCCGCACCTACCGCGCCAGTGTTGAAGAGCAGTTTGCCCTGAGCCCGTCCGGCAAAGAGAACGGCACTATTATCGGCAGTGCTCTGACCACAGCGGCTGCATCAGTGCTGGCCGATATTCAACTGACCAACGCGACTCAGCCTGAAGGCGAAAACGCCGAGCATTAAATACGATCAGTAGAACTGTTTGACACTGACTGATTGACAGTCTGGATGAGCAGAAACAGAAGAGGCTGCGATTTCTCGCAGCCTCTTTTTTTAGCTGTACAGTTCTACTGCACTGCTCCAGAGGGTCTTCTAGCTTTACCTTATGGGTTGGTCGGAATCGGTGGTGCAATCAGTACGATATCGATACGCCTGTTCTTGCTGCGCCCCTCTGCCTTTTCATTGTTGGCAATTGGACGCTCTTCACCGAGGCCTGCGGATGTAATGGTGCGGCTATTCTCAGCAAAGCGGGCATCGAGATACTCCTTTACGGTGATAGCGCGGCGCTCTGAGAGGTGCTGATTATATTCATCATCGCCCATCGCATCGGTATGACCTTCGACGCGAACGGTGCGGTCACCAAACAGATCGATCGCTTTGCTGGCTACCTCCAGAAGGTCATAGGAGGTGGCCGGAATAATGGCACTGCCACTGGGGAACCTCATCGCTTTCATACGGATGATCACATCGGCATCGGTGGTCAGGAACAGCTCCACCTGTGCCGGATCGAACAGGCTTGCAAGCTGCATGATTTTGGCTTCTGCTTCACGCTTCTGCTGCAGCTTGAAACGTGCCTGACCAAGACTGGTGCGTGTATCATCAAGCTCTGAGAGATTGCCCTGTAGTATGTTGATCTGCTCATGGGCATCAGCCAGTTGCTGGTCATAGCTGGCACGCATCTGATCAATGGAACCGGTAATCAGTCTGATGCGCTCCTCATGGCTGCCTGCAGAGCCAAGATTAAGTTTGAGATGACCTGCGATGGTTGCCAGATCATGGTCGCGGTTATATAGCCAGCCCTCAACATCGCCGGGATTCTTGTGCAGCTTTTGTCCAAGCAGGCCGATATGCTGTGCTGTGCGGGCAGATTCAATACTGTTTTTACTCTCATTTATCAGCTGACCACGAGCGGCAGGATTACTGCTGACCAGCCGCTCCACCTTTTTAAGGCCGGCATTAGCTTTCGTGTAGTTCTGGGGCGCATATTTACTAGCCTCATCTTTTCGTGCTTCGGCAATGGCTTTAGCGATTGGCCGGGTAAGCTGTTCGCGTGCAGCTACAACTTCAGCCTGATAGGTAAGAAGCTCAGCATTTTCAGCCTCTTTTCTGGCGCGCCGGATATCACCGGATTCCACTGCAGCAACAACGCGACTAAAAGCCTGTTCAGCGCGTTCTGCCAGGTCCCTGCGTACATCGATGGCGCCCGATGCATGCATGCGGTCACGAGATTCGATCAGTTTGGCAAAGCTGCGGCTCATGAGCAGGCTGTTGGTAATAGCCTGCCGCGCCTGAATATCTGCCTCCTCACCAGCGTTGTTGTTATAGGCTGTTTTTGCTGCGCTGTAGGTTGCAGGAGAAAGCTCCTGGGCACGCACTGCCTCAGCCTCCTGCAGAAGCTTGGATTCATCCGCTGATGCACTCATTGGTGCCAGTACAAGAGCGGCTATAAACAGGCCGTTAGTTACATATTTAAACATCTCGTTCTCCTTATAAATATTGCCTTTGATTAGACGTCGGGTTGCGTGATTAAGTCACAAAAAAATAGATGTAGAATCGTATGTGACTTTTTTACAAGGGAGGGCGTCCTATTAACTAATGGTAACCGATCAAATGATGATACAGCGATCTCAGAGTAGTGATGTCAACAGCTTGGTAGCAAAGCTGGAGATGGTGCTGTGCGAAGAGCTCAGCGCAGGAACTGCTTCAGTAAAGAAGCTCGCCAATGGTATTGTGCATATTGTGATTCAGGGGGAGCTGCTGTTTTTTGCTGGCGATGACGCCAGGCTTAGCCCGGCAGGCAAGGCTCTCCTGAGCAAGTTTGCTCCTCTCTTGCGGGCACTTGAAACCGGTCAGAAGGTGCATGTGCGCTGTTATGACAGCAGGGGTGCCGGGTTGAAGGGCAGACAGGCCTTCGTTGAGTGCTGGAAGTCGACGGGATGGTGCTCATCCCACGTAGTGCGATACTTTCTCTGGGAGCATCAGCTCTACTTCCTCGATTTTCGTGCAGAAGGCCACTCGCGAGCAGAGCCACTTGTGCCTCACGATGCGCTTCTGGCAAAACTGAACAGGCGAATCGAGATTTGTATTGAACCTGCCGGAGGTATATAACGATGAGAATCAGACTGTTGATCGTTGTACTGGCAGTAACGCTTCTGTTTGTGTTGCAGAACAGTCAGATAGTTCGTGTACGGCTGCTCTGGTGGTCTGCGGATGTGATGGCGCTGCTGCTCATGCTGTTGATGTTGTCAGTGGGCTTTTTGTTAGGCTATGGCGTGCACTACTGGTTACAGCATCGCCACCGGCGCAACTATGAGAAAAAAATATGGACGCAGTGAGGATATAGCAATGGGGCATCGTACAGAACCCGGTCAGGATCCGCTGGCAAGCTTGCTGGCGATCTCGCCGGAAGCGGATAGTCAGGCAGAAAAGAGTGTAGAGAGGGCTGTTCATGCGGCACATCGACACGTCAGCACACATGACATTCTAAGTTTAATGCTGGTCAATCTGTGGCAGGTGCTGGCACAGATGCTGGCGCCGCTGTTTCTGATAAAACAACAAAAACTCAAAGAGAAGGGAGATAACAATGGAAAATCTTGAAACGGTCGCGCAGATGGTACTTGATCCGATGCAGATGTTATGGGGAAAGATCACGTCGATGATGCCGAATATCTTTGCTGCTCTGCTGATGCTGGTTGCCGGTTACCTGCTGGCACGCGTCGTCGGTTTTATGGCGCGCAAGTTTGCCGAAAAACTTGGTGTGGACAGTCTGGCAGATCGACTGAATATCCATCATAGCCTGAACAATATGAATGTGAAAAAGCCGGTGTCAGAGCTGTTCGGCATGCTGGTGTTCCTCTTCATTGTAGTGGCGTTCCTGCTTTCAGCCGTCGAGACACTCGGTTTTGACAGGGTATCCTCCTCTATAGATCAACTGCTGCTCTATCTGCCTAAAGTGCTTGGCGCGGCAATGGTGTTGATGGTCGGTCTGTTTATTGCTGATTTTGTGCGTACTGGCGTGCGAAATGCTGCAGAAGGGGTAGGGCTGGAGTATGCGCCCGCACTCTCCAAGGTGACCTTTGGTCTGATTGTTGTCGTTGTGGTGATGCTGGCTGTAGACCAGCTTGAGATTGAGCTGTTTCTGCTCAATGAGCTGATCGGCATTATCCTTGTCTCTGTGGGTGTGGCTGTGGCCCTTTCTCTGGGATTGGGTTCTCGTGACCTCTCTCGTCAGATTGTATCCGGCGTCTATGTACGTGATATCTATCGTTCTGGTGAAACCATTGAGTTTGCCGGTTTTACCGGCAAGTTGATTGAGGTGGGGACGGTAAAATCGGTGATGCAGCTGGAGAATGGCTCTCAGGTCTCTTTTTCCAACGAGGAGCTTCTGCATCAGACCGTTGTGATACACCCGGAGAAATAGGGGTTCCGTGTCCCTTGAGGACATGGATATCTTCATGAATAGTCATATTGAGGCAGAATCCTTGCCCGATGAGGAGCTCGTTCGTCTGGCAAGAGAGCAGCTTCCCTACCGGACAGGGGCATATGAGCAGCTGATGCGCAGGCATCGGAGCAAACTCTATTATCTCTGCTTGAGGATCACCCGCCATGTCGAGGATGCTGAGGATGTTGTTCAGGATGTGATGCTGAAGGTATTTCATGGTCTGAAGGGATTCTCCGAGCAGGCCAGATTCTCAACCTGGCTCTACACTGTTGCCAGCAATGCCTGCCTTGACCATCTGCGTAAAAGTGCAGCCCGTAATCGCCATACTGGTTATATGGATGAGGCCAATGAGCCTTATTATCTGGCTTGTAGCGATGATAAAATCCTGGCAGAAAAAGCGCTGGCTAGTCTCAGTGATCGAGATCGCACCATGATGGCACTCTACTACACCGTGGGCATGACTCTCGATGAGATTGCCACGGTGATGGGTATGAAGCTCAGCGCAGCTAAAATGTGCCACTACAGGGCGATTGAGAAGTTGCGCAAGCGTTTTGGCGCCAAGAGGTAGGAGGGGAAAGTTATGCATATGGATCCGATTATGCCTGCGCTTGTTGCCAGTATCGTTGCCATACTCGCCGTCGGTCTGGTTTTTCACGCGCTGCGTCAACCCAATGTGATTGCCTATCTCGTGGCCGGCATCTTTCTCGGACCGTCTGTGCTCGGCATGATCAGCGACCAGCAGATACTTGATCGACTGGGGCAGTTTGGTGTGGTGATGCTGATGTTCTTTATCGGCATGGAGGTCTCACCACAGAAGATGGTGTCTAAGTGGCAGGTGGCCCTGCTGGGAACATGCTTGCAGATTGGAGTCAGCACATCTCTGATTGCATTGATTGGCTACTTCTTTGATTGGCCTCTGGTGCTCTGCGTTTTGCTGGGGTTTATTGTTTCGCTCAGTAGTACGGCTGTAGTTTTGAACCTGCTACAGGCGCGCAACGAGCTGGATACGACGCATGGGCAAAATGCATTGAACGTATTGCTGGCACAGGATATCGCGGTCATTCCGATGCTTATTATTATCAGCATGCTCAGTGGCGAGCAAATCTCCAGTGGTGAAATGATGTTGCAGATGGTTGGTGGTGCCATGTTAATCGGGCTGTGCACCTGGATCGTGATTCGCCCGGATTTCCGTATCCCCCTGATCGGCAAGGCTGTGAAAAAGGATCATGAGTTTCAGGTGTTCGGCGCCTTGCTGCTCTGCTTTGGGCTGGCATTGATCACCGGCCTGTTTTCACTCTCATCTGCACTTGGCGCATTTGTGGCCGGTATGGTGGTCTCTGCAGCCAAAGAGGCGAAATGGGTGCATCAAAGTCTGGAGCCGTTCAAGACGGTGTTCGTGGCACTCTTTTTCGTATCAGTCGGCATGCTGGTCGATGTCGGGTTTATTGTGGAGAACTGGGGCAAGGTAGTGTTGCTAGCGCTGATTGTCCTGATCCTGAATACAGCGATTAACGCATCTGTGTTCCGCTTGCTTGGCGAAAGCTGGGGCGACAGTGTGTATACGGGCTCCATACTCGCACAGATAGGCGAATTCAGCTTTATTCTTGCCGCAGTGGGTGTCTCTTCTGCGGTCATTTCACAGGCGGATTATCAGCTGGCTGTTGCCGTTATCGTCGTTTCTCTTCTTGCTTCGCCATTTTTTATCGCACACATGAGAAAGTATGCAAGCTGCTCACAGGGTGAAACGCAGAGCATCAATGGGCCGTAAAATTGAGGTAGGGCAATCCAGGTGTTTTGTTGATCGTGATACAGTTCTGCTTGCGGCCCCCTGCTCTTTTAAGGGTATTCATAATGGGTCAATATTACTCTCGCACAGCTATACAAACATGTCTGCGCCCATAGAGTGCGCTTCAAATTTTGGAGGTGCAAGAATGAAGAAGATTGCTTTAATTGCTGCAGCACTACTCTCGATGCAGGCAACTGCTGCGGTTGCTAATGATATAAAGCCTTATGCAGGTGTTGGTCTGGGACTGTTTGAACTTGATCCGGGTCAGAATAAGAAAGCCGTTTTTGGTGGTTTTGGTTTTGCTGGCGCAAGCTTCCATGAATACTTTGCTGCCGAATTTCGTGCTGGTCTGACAGGCCCCCATGAACGTGAAGAGCTGGGCCCTTTGACAGAAACCTTCCAGGTAAACTGGTTTGTTTCGGCACTGGCCAAACCGAAGATTGAGGTTGCTGATGGTCTGGAATTTTACGGGCTGCTCGGTGCCACCAGCATCAGCACCAGCATTACACCACTTAACTCCGTCATTGAAAGGTCTGTGACCAAAACAGCCCTCACCTTTGGCCTGGGCGGCAACTACTTTATCACTGATAACATGAGTGTTGGCGCTGAGTGGGTGCGCTACTCATCCAATGCCAACGCTGCGACAAAGAATGGTGCAAGCTTCAACGGTCTGGATGTGAACGGCTTTACCGGCACATTTGCCTATCACTTCTAAGTAGCAAACGTTGGTGAGTTAGTCATCACCCTTTGCCGGGTGTCTTTCTGAACCTTGTAAAGCACAAGCAAAGGGAGGCTCAATGAGCCTCCCTTTTTTCTGGGGCAGCTGGGGTTATAGAAAGGTAGAACTATTCCCCTCTTTCAATCTCCTGATCTCCTCATCTAAGCGGGCGACGGTCTCTTCGAGCCGGGTGATGCGCTCCAATGCATCATTGGTAAGTGAGGGTGATGCGGGAGCGGCTGTTCTGACAGGCGGGGTTTCGATATCCGGAGTACCGCACAACAGGTGCGTATATCGATCTTCGCGCTGACCTGGGGCTCTGGGGATTTGGATCACCAGCGGCTCGTCTCTGGCCATTAAGCTCTGAAGTGTCTTCTGAATCTCTTCATGATCGGCGAATTCGGCCATGCGGCTGGTGTTAACCTTGATCTCATTGAGCGTGTGTGAGCCGCGCAGCAGCATCACACATATAATGGAACGCTCTTTCGATGACAGGTGCAGTTTACGTGAGAGAAACTGCTCGTAGCGGTCGGCACGGGCCAGTGTGTTGGCGGTGATCAGGCCATCATGGCGCAGTTCATTGATGACAGAGCCGACCTGTTGAGGGGAGAGGTTCATCACCGGATTGCGGCTGCTCTTCTGATTGCATGCGGCAACCAGTGCATTGAGCGTGAGCGGATAGTAATCGGGTGTGGTCATCTGCTTTTCCATCAGGCTTCCCAGCACGCGGGCCTGTAAAGCATTCAGCATCGCCTCTTCCTGTTCGCTCATGGCATCACCTCTGTTTTCGAGTGTTTGAAGACTAACTGTTATCTTTACCACTGTAATTGAAATTTGCTTTCAAAGTTGAGTCTGTTGCCGGCTATTGGATCTGTGAATGAGAGCCTTTTGGCCAGCAGTTGCAGTGGATCGTCGTAACTGGGCGGATCAGAGGGCGGCTGAAAGTCCGGGTAGAGGCGATCACCGACAATAACTGAACCGATCAACCCCAGATGCAGACGCAGCTGATGGGTTTTGCCGGTGATGGGTTTAAGTTCGAAACGAGCCAGTTTATCTCTTGTCTCCAGCAGTCGAATCTCAGAGCGGGCATTGATCTCCCCCTCCATATTTCTGAAGCGTAACCAGGGCTCGCCGCGCTCAATGCGACTCTGAATATGCCAGGGGCTTTGCTCAGGGTGGTCCGGCGTGCTGGCAATTGCCTCGTAGGATTTGTCGATGTTGCCGAGGCGGAAGAGATCAAAGTAGGGGGCACGCTGTTTCTCATCGACAGTGAACAGAACTAGGCCGGCCGTTTCGCGATCCAGCCGGTGCACAGGCACAAGATGTTGCAGGCCGGTGCTTCGCTTGAGCCGGTGCAGCAGGCACTCGTTGACGTATGATCCGCCGGGAGTCACGGGCAGAAAGTGTGGTTTGTCAGCTATCAGAATATGCTCATTGCGAAACAGTATCGATTCGTGGAAGGGGATCGGGTGTTCAGTGACCACTTCGCGAAAATACTGTAGTCGTGCGTTGACTCGGTATGGGGTGGTTTCGTTGACAGGTTGCCCGGAATCATCGCATATTTTTCCGCTCTGCAAGCGATGCAGCCAGACATCCCGGCCGACACGCGGGAAACGGTGATCAAAAAAATCGAGCAGGCTGGGATAGGGGAGAGGCACATTCGGCAGTGTGACGAATGATGGTGTGGGTGAAGTGCTTTGCTGATTATTGTCGGGCATAAGTGCTTAATAGTGCAAAAGCAGGAACAAAAGCGCCAGAAGTTAGCCGTTGCAGATCAGCGCAGAGAGCAGGTTCCCTTTGACACACTCGATTACAATTCCTAAGCTGACGATGCATGAAAACTGACGCAATGACAAAGATTTATGGCATCATCGGCTGGCCAGTGAAACATTCGCTTTCACCGGTTTTTCAGTCCACTTTCCTTGAGCAGCAGCAGATCAATGCGGCTTACCTCCCTTTTGCAGTGGCACCTGAATTGCTCGAGCAGGCGATGCAGGGCATGCTGGCTCTGGGTATTGAGGGGTTTAATGTGACTGTTCCGCATAAAGAGTCGGTGTTTCAGATGGTCTCTGCTGATGAGGATGCCAGGCTGATTGGTGCGGTGAACAGCGTGCGCCGTGGCTCTGCTGGCTGGGAGGCGACCAATACCGATTGGCGTGGCTTTAAAGCGGTGGTTGAAGGACTTGCGATTCCTGTGGCCGGAAAAAAGGCGCTGCTGTTTGGTGCCGGTGGTACCGCTCGTGCTGTTCTGCATGCTCTGGCTACTCTTGAACTTGAAACCGTCTATATCTGCAATCGAAATCCTGAGCGGCTGGCCAATTTTGTTGCCTTTGCCCGCTCCAGCTATCCGTCGCTGAATTGTGAGCCTGTGAGATGGCAGCAGGATGCGGTTGCAGATGCCTGTGCAGAGGCGGCTCTGCTGGTGAATACCACGACGGTCGGTCTGGCATCAGATCAACAATTTCCATTTGCGCTTTGCGGGGCTGGGGCAGCTATCGATGCTGTTTACAAACCTGACGGTGACACAGCCTTCTGCAAGGCTGCTGCAGTCAGTCGGAGTGCAGTGGATGGCCTGCCGATGCTGATTGCTCAGGGTGCGGAATCCTTTGCCTGGTGGCACGACTGTGCACGTCCCGATTGCAGCAGTGCACTGAGAAATATCGAGCAGCAGCTTGGCCGAACTGCGGTGCAGCTGCCCGGCTGGCAGGGCTGCTGATGAGCCGCTCAAGACTGGGTGATATTCTGCTGCGTCAGCAGCGCATCACGCGTGATCAACTTGATCAGGTGCAACGTGAGGCCAAACTCAATGGTGATACACTTACCCTGCAGCTGGTGAAGCAGGGTATCTTTACAGAAGAGCAGCTGGTCGCTTTTGTGGCCCGTTCATTTGGTTGTCCGATTGTTGATCTGAGCAAGGTTGAGGTTAATGCGGAAACTTCCAAAGTGCCGTTTGATATCCTGCGAAAAAACATGGCGCTGCCGCTTAAGCATGAAGGCAATATGCTCAGGCTGGCTGTGGCGGACCCCTACGATATCAATGCCCTGGATGAGATCGCGTTTGTTAGCGGTAAACAGGTTGATGTTGTCATTGCCGCCGAGAGTGAACTGATCAAGAAGCTGGATGAACTGGGTGATTCTGACTCCCATCTTCAGGATGTTATGGCTGATCTGGGTGCGATGGACGTCGAGGTTGTCGAAGCTATCGATGAGGATGTCGATACCTTGAGCCTCTCCGCCAAGACTGAGGCTGCACCCGTTGTGCGACTGATTAATCTGGTACTGCTTGACGCGATTAAACGTGGCGCATCGGATATTCATCTTGAGCCTTATGAGAAGGTGCTGCGGGTGCGTTATCGCATTGATGGCGTACTGCATGAGATTATGCGCCCACGCATGAATATGCGCGATGCGATGATTTCACGGCTGAAAATTCTTGCCCGACTTGATATCTCCGAACGGCGTCTGCCGCAGGACGGGCGCATTAAATTAAGACTATCACGTGCTAAAACGGTCGATTTCCGTGTCTCTGTTCTGCCCACCCTGTTTGGTGAGAAGGTGGTGCTGCGTCTGCTCGACCCCTCCAGTCTGCAGCTGGATATGACCAAACTGGGTTATGGGCCACAGGCACTGGGCTGGCTGAAAGAGACTATCAGCCGTCCCTACGGCATGGTGCTGGTGACCGGGCCAACCGGATCGGGTAAAACCGTGAGTCTCTATTCGGCGGTTGCCGAATTGAATCAGCCGGGTGTCAATATCTCCACCGCTGAGGATCCGGTGGAGTTCAACTTCATGGGTATCAATCAGGTAAATGTGAATGCCGATATCGGTCTCGACTTTCCGGCGGCCCTGCGCTCGTTTCTGCGTCAGGATCCCGATATTATTCTCATTGGTGAGATTCGTGATTACGAGACCGCCGCCATTGGCATCAAAGCAGCGCTGACCGGCCATCTGGTACTGGCCACGTTGCATACCAATGATGCCCCCTCTACCATGACACGACTGGTGAATATGGGGGTGGAGTCATTTCTGGTCGGTTCTGCTGTGAATCTGGTCTCTGCGCAACGACTTGCCCGCCGTATCTGTCCCGATTGTAAAACCGAAGAGGTTATTCCGGCATCAGCCTTGCTGGAGGCGGGGGTGAGTGAGGCCGATGTACCCTCATTCAGGCCGATGCATGGTGCCGGTTGTCCGACCTGTAGCGGTACAGGTTACAAAGGGCGAACGGGTATCTATCAGGTGATGCCGATTTTTGATGAAATTCGCGAGGCGGTGTATGCTGGTCAGAATTCGAACCAGATTAATGAGATTGCAGTGGCCAAAGGCGTGAAAACGTTGCGTATGGAGGCTCTGGAAAAAGTGAAGGCCGGAGAGATCTCCCTTGAGGAGTGTCTCAGGGTGACGGTGGCAGATTGATGGCTGTATTTGTTTGGCAGGGAAAAAACAGACAGGGCGTTCCACAGAGTGGTGAGATGGAGGCCAATAACCGTGAAATCGTTTCAGCTACGCTACGACGGCAGGGGCTGGCCGGCATCAAGGTTAAGAAAAAACCGATTGAGATTAACCTGTTTCCCGAGAAGGTGGATGAGAAGGATATCTCTATCTTCTTTCGCCAGCTCTCCACGATGATTAATGCTGGTCTGCCGCTGGTGCAGTGCTTCGAGATGGCCGAGAAGGGCTCTGAAAAAAAAGCGCTGAACAAGCTGCTTAGGGATGTGCGCCAGAACCTTGAGGGCGGTAACCCTCTGGGCGAAACGATGCGTAAATTTCCCAAAGAGTTTGATCGCCTGACCTGTGCTCTGATTGAGGCGGGTGAGCAGGGCGGTATTCTTGACTCGATTCTGCTCAGGCTCTGCACCTATAAAGAGAAGGCGCTCAGTCTGAAACGAAAAATCAAGTCGGCGATGGTATACCCTGTCGCCATTCTGGTGGTTTCGTTTATTGTAACCTCAATTTTGATGATCTTTGTGATCCCTATTTTTAGTGAGATGTTTGCCGACTTTGGTGCGGAGTTGCCTGCCCCGACCCAGATTGCCATGGCGATATCAGATATCTTTGTCGAGTTCTGGTATGTGATTCTGTTTGCACCGATTTTACTGGTGTTTGCCATTAAAGCGATCTACAAAACCCCTGCCGGACACTATCAGATGGATAAACTTCTGCTCTCACTGCCTGTTCTGGGTGACGTGCTGCGCAAGGCTTCTGTAGCCCGATTCTGCCGCACATTCTCGACACTGGCGGCTGCCGGTGTACCGATTCTCGATGCTCTGGATACGGTGGCCGAAACCTCCGGTAATGTGGTGATCGAAGAGGTGATCCTCGCCTCCAAAGAGTCGATCTCCCAAGGTCAGACGTTAACCGCACCACTGGAGGCCAGTGGCGTATTTCCTGTCATGGTGACCCAGATGATCTCAATCGGTGAGCAGACCGGTAGCCTTGAAGAGATGCTGGGCAAGATTGCTGATTTCTACGAGGAGGAGGTGGATACTGCCGTGGAGAATATGCAGCAGTTGATGGAGCCCATGATTATGGCATTTCTCGGCGTGGTGATTGGCGGGCTGGTGATTGCGATGTATCTGCCCATCTTCCAGATGGCCTCCATCGTTTAACCTGAAAAGGCCATGCGCTGGCATCATTCAACTCACAGTAATCTGGCAGCATGAGAAAAGGCTGCTGATCTACCCATGTCACTGATCTATTTCAGAGTGTTGGCCGGAGCCATCATCTCTCTGATTATTGCTACCTGGTTTTATGATGATGCCGGAGCCCTTCACAAGCAGATGCTGCTCTTTTGTGGTGTGCTGTTTCTTGTTCTGCTGGTTGTTCAGGCTGTTCTGACCTATAGCCATGTGGCTCTGCGCAACCAGTATCTGATCGGTTATGGCTCAGATGCCCTGCTTGCAGGGGGGCTGATCTTTGTCACCGGTGGTGTGGCCAGTCCATTCGCGTTCCTTTCTGGTCTTATCATTATCGCCTCCGGCCTGCACGCCATGCGCCTGCTGCCGCAACTGGTTGCTGTGATTGCCTGTATCAGCTATCTGGCTGCAGTCAATGGTGATGCCTGGCTGGCTGATCAGCATTTGCTCGACTTTCAACAGTCACTCAAAACACTGCTACAGGTCTCCGCACTGCTGCTGGTTGGTGGTGTCATGGCCTACATATCCAGACGCCATGCTGCGCTTAGTGCCACCAGCGATCATGCGGTGCGCCGCCATCGCCAGCTAAAGGATCTCTATGATCGGGTAATGCAGTCGATGCATGAGGGGATGGTGGTGCTTGATGAGGGGCTGCAGCTCTCCGATATGAACGGGGCTGCTGAACGGTTACTCGGCTCTCTGAAATTGGAGGCCCTGTTAGCTGCCTCTGAACTTAAAAGCTATTTTGAGCAGCCAAATCACAGTTCATATCAGTGTGACTATGTCTTTGATGATAAGGTGCTATTGGTGCGGGTCACCCGCCTAGAGGCGGGAGCGGATGCGACCTGGCTGTTGACGCTGGTTGATATCAGTGAGGTTCGCAAACTGGAGGGGGAGCTCATGCAGCAGGAGAAGATGGCCGCTCTGGGGCAGATGGCGGCCATGCTGGCACATGAGATACGAAATCCGATTCAGACGATGGCACAGGGGCTGGAGTTTATCGGTATGGATGCAGAGAGGGATATCAATATCAAACATATCATGCATGATGAGATGCTGCGCCTGAACAGGCTGGTCTCGACGATGCTTGAGTACTCCAAACCGCTGCGTCCTGTACCGGTTTCGGTTGCAGTTGCCGAGCTTATAGAAGCAGCTGTAAAGCAGGTTGAGATGGGTGGTGCTGAACATGTGCACTGGCAGTGTGATGCCGGTCGTCTGCAGCTGGATCCTGACCATTTTAGATTGCTTCTGGACAATCTGCTCTCCAACGCACTGGCCAACAGGGATGAGCATGGTGAGGTTCGTATAGAGATGCATGCCAGCGGCATGCGATGGAACCTTAAGGTCTGCAATCCCGGCATGGTTGCAGATGAGGTGAAAAGCAGATTGTTCGAACCGTTTGTCAGTGGCCGCTCCCGTGGCGTTGGTCTGGGGCTGGCGACGGTTCAGCAGGTGTGCCGGGCCAATAGCTGGTTGATTGATGTAATGAGCAGCGACGGGATGACCTGTTTTAACGTCACCTGTTTAAGCAGTGATTTTATTGTGCCAGAGCGTGACTCCGGAGATGGTGAAGGTCAGAAACAGATAAGCGTGGAGGAAACTGATGGCTGATATTTTGTTGGTTGAAGATGAAGCCAACGCCAGGCAGATCCTTACGCTGGGGTTGAGCCTTCAGGGTCATCAGGTGAGCGGCTGTGGTTCTGTGGAAGAGGCGCAGAGGCTGATGCATAGTCAGGTGTTTGATGTGGTGTTGACTGACCTGCGCATGGATGGGCGTGATGCTGGCCTTGAGGTAATTCGTATGGGGCGAGAGCTGCAGCCGGATGCCCGTATACTGCTGCTTACCGCTTATGCCAGTGCCGATACAGCTGTAGCGGCTATGAAAGAGGGAGCCTTCGACTATCTGACCAAGCCGGTTTCGGCGGAGGAGCTGGCAGCGGCTGTAGAGAGGGCGCTGGCTGATAGTGCCGAAGCAGCGCCTGTTGAACAGAAGAGTGAGGTTGCCAACGGCAAACATGAGATGCTTATCGGGGTCTCTGAGGCGATGAAGCGGGTGCGCTCCAGACTTGGACGGGCGGCACTATCGGATTTTACAGTGTTGATCAGTGGTGAGTCGGGAACCGGCAAGGAGCTTGCCGCAAGGTATGTGCATGCTTCATCAACACGAGCCCATGAAGCGTTTGTTCCTGTGCATTGCGGAGCTATTCCTGACGGACTGTTTGAGTCGGAGCTGTTCGGCCACCGCAAAGGTGCATTTACCGGTGCCGATTATGATCGCAATGGACTTATTGAGGCGGCCAATGGTGGCACGCTCTTTCTCGATGAGGTGGGTGAGATGCCATTGGCAGTGCAGGTGAAGCTGCTGCGTGTGCTGCAGGAGCGTTCTGTGCGCCGCGTTGGTGATGATCATGAGCACGCCGTTGATCTGCGCATTATTGCGGCTACCAATCGCGATCTTGAGGCTGAGGTGCGCAAGGGTGATTTTAGAGAGGATCTCTTTTTCCGGCTCAATGTGGTGCCGGTGCATATGCCGCCGCTGCGTCAGCGCAGCGAGGATATTCCCGAACTTGCAAAAGCGATTGTCCGGCAGTGGAGCGGGGGGCGCTCCAGACTGAGTGAAAGCTGCCTGAGCCGACTCTGTGAGCTCCCCTTTATGGGCAATGTGCGCGAGCTGGAGAACCTGTTGCAGCGCATGCTCGCACTCTCTGAAAGTGGTGATCTGGATGCTGCCCTGCTTAATGAACTCTATGCCGTTAAACAGCTTGAAGCCGAGGTTTCACTGTCGCGCCTACAGGAGCAGAAGATCGATCTCGATAGCTGGCTGGAGACGATGGAGCGGCAGCTGATAGAAGAGGCTGTGAGCAAAACCGGCGGTAATATTACCCGCGCAGCAGAGGAGCTTGGTATCAGCTTCCGCTCGATGCGCTACCGATTGAAAAAACTTGGTCTATCCGGAGCCGAAGAGTGACGCTGTTTATTATCACTGCTTCTCTGTTAGGGCTGATCTTTGGCAGTTTTGCCAATGTCTGTGTGCACCGGATTCCGCGCCGCGAGTCGATTGCCTTTCCTGCCAGCCACTGCCCTGCCTGTGACCATCCGATAGCGCTAAGTGATAATGTGCCACTGCTCTCATGGCTGCTGCTTAAAGGTGCCTGCCGCCACTGCGCTTCACCGATCTCATGGCGCTACCCGCTGCTGGAGTTGCTGATGGGGGTAAGCTGGGGAGGGCTGGCATGGCTTTATGGCCCCATACCCATACTGCTGGTTGCCATTACGCTGTTTTTCCTGCTCTGGATTCTGACCCTGATTGATCTTGAGACAGGGCTATTGCCCAATGCACTCACCTTTCCCGGTATCGCACTGGGGCTTCTTTTTTCATGGTGGATCGGTGACTGGCAGGCGGCGCTGATCGGAGCTTTGGTCGGTTACTGGCTGTTCTGGCTGGTGGCTCGCCTGTTCCTGCTGATCACCGGACGCGAGGGAATGGGCTATGGCGATTTCAAGCTGTTGGCCATGCTAGGCGCTTTTATGGGCTGGCAGGCGCTGCCATTTATCATTCTCACATCATCCGTAACCGGGGTGGTGATCGGCTCGATCTTTCTACTGCTTTCCAGACGTGGCATGCGCGCAGAGATCCCTTTCGGCCCCTATCTGGCAGTGGCGGGCATGATCTGGTTTGTTGCCGGTGCTGACATTCTCAACTGGTATGCAGGCCTGATTGGTATGAAGCTGTGACAAGGCCGATCGCTATTGGTCTTACCGGCGGTATCGGCAGCGGCAAAAGCAGTGCTGCAACGGTGTTCGAATCGCTTGGCGTGCCGGTATTGGATCTGGATCGGGTAGGGCATGAACTGGTTGCTCCCGGTTCGGACGGGTTGCATCAACTCATCCAGGCTTTTGGCAAAAGCATGCTCAATCGCGATGGCTCTCTCAATCGCGCAGCCCTTGCCGCCCACTGTTTTGGCAGTGCTGAGGAGACAGCACGATTGAACGCCTTGATGCACCCGTTGATCTGGCAGGCGGAGGCGCTCTGGCTTGATCAGCAGCAGGCAGATTATGTGATTATCGAGGCTTCGGTGCTGCTTGAGTCCGGAGGGGCAGGGCGCATGCATGGTGTGATTGTTGTGCTTGCTGATGAGTCCCTGCGCCTGCAAAGGGTGCTGGCTCGGGGTGATCGTGATGAGAAGGCTTTTGTCACCATTGTGGCGCGCCAGTGCAGTGATGCGAGGCGCAGGGCAGAGGCGAACTGGCTGATTGAGAACAACGGCTCCCTTGCCGAGCTGCAGCAGCAGGTGGTCGCACTGCACCGGAAGATATCTGCTACACTGTAAACAAAACAGCGCTGGAGATTGCCATGTCACAGATCAGACCTACACCCTTTCACTACCATGCCAGAGTCACCTCTGTTTATGATGGTGATACCTGCACCGTCGATATTGATCTCGGGCTTGGGATCTGGAAACATGGGGAGAAGCTGCGCCTGCATCGTATCAATGCCCCGGAGCTGCGTGGTGATGAACGGGCTGAAGGTTTGATCGCCAGGGATCGTTTACGAGAACTGATCGACGGCAAAGTGATTCTGGTTGAGACCCTGAAGGATAAAAAAGGCAAATATGGCCGCTACCTGGCTGAAATCTGGCTTGCCACTGAAGATGGTGCGTGGAGAAACATCAATGATCAACTGGTGCTGGAGAGAGTGGCTGAGTACAAAGCCTACTAGTGCTGTCAACGACAGGGCTGATTTGGAGCAGTAGCATCAACGGCGAAATTTGTCTTTCAGGCATTGGCTTAAAGGGGCTGTTGCAGTTGCTTGCTATAGGGTAGGCTCTCAGGGTTGACACAGGAAGCATGCGCATTTAGCAATGCATCCGTTGCCGGCCTTCTCCGGCGTTCCGGTTATCTGAAACGATTTGTCACCAATCAGCAATTCAATGAAGACGTCTCAGCCCTGTGTTTGACCCGTCTCTTCATCTGGAGTAACTCATGTCTAATGAAATCGAAGCACCACAGGAAGTGGGAACTTCTGAGGTAAAATCCTCAGAGGAGAACCCTCGCCGTCGTGGCAGGCCACGCAAGGTTGCAGTTGAAGTGGTCGCTCCGGCCAATGCTCCTGAGCCTAAAGTGGCCAAGGCCAAATCAGCACCGTCTAAAGCGAAGACTGCAGCGGTAAAAGCTGAGGCCACACCTTCTGAATCTGCGCCTGTGAACGCTGAAACTACCAAGAGAGAGGCCGCACCTGCAAAGGCTGAGCCTGCAGCGGAAGTGAAATCCCAGCGACGTGGCAGACCACGTAAGGATGAGGCAAAACCTGCTGAGACTGAGTCCAGGGGTGAAGAGGCACCTGTTGGCAACAGAACGACTGAGTCCACCAGAGAAGAGCAGCATGAGCATGGCAAACGACCACGCTGGAAGAAGGGTGACCGCAATAACAATAACGGTAACAAACGCCCGCGTCGTGATGATGGTGAAGAGAAGATCTCCGATGAGATGGAAGGCGTTACAATTAACCTGAAAGAGATTTCAGCCAAAACACCTACCGAACTCCTCGAACTTGCCGATCAGTATGATATCGATAATGCCGCAGGTATGCGTAAGCAGGAGCAGGTCTCAGCCATTCTGCGTGCGCATGGCCTGCGTTCAGGCACCATCTACAGCGAGGGTGTGCTGGAGATTCTGCCCGATGGTTTCGGTTTCCTGCGCTCCCCTGATGCCAACTACCTCTCAGGTCCGGATGATGTCTATGTCTCCACGCATCAGATTCGTCGCTTCTTCCTGCGTAAGGGTGATACCGTTGCCGGTGAGATTCGTGCCCCGCGCCGTGGTGAGAAATATTTTGCACTGAAAACGGTTGATACCACCAACGGTCAGTCTCCTGAACAGGCCCGTACCAAGGTGCTGTTTGATAACCTGACACCGCTCTATCCGAATGAGCGTCTGCATATGGAGATTGAGGATCCGACCCGTAAAGATATTACCGGTCGTATTATCGATATCGTATCTCCTATCGGTAAAGGACAGCGCGCCCTGCTGGTAGCACCACCACGTACCGGTAAAACAGTGATGATGCAGTCGATTGCCCACTCTATCGCGGCCAACCATCCTGAAGTGGAGCTGATTGTTCTGCTGATTGATGAGCGTCCTGAAGAGGTGACCGATATGAAACGCTCGGTGAAGGGTGAGGTTGTCTCCTCCACCTTTGATGAGCCGGCACAGCGTCATGTTCAGGTCTCCGAGATGGTGATTGAGAAGGCCAAGCGACTGGTTGAGACAGGTAAGGATGTTGTGATCCTGCTCGATTCGATCACCCGTCTGGCACGCGCCTATAACACGGTTGTACCATCCTCAGGCAAGATTCTTACCGGTGGTGTGGATGCCAATGCACTGCACAGGCCAAAACGTTTCTTCGGTGCTGCCCGAAATATCGAGGGTGGCGGCTCTCTGACCATTATTGCAACCGCACTGGTTGATACCGGCTCGAAGATGGATGAGGTGATCTTTGAGGAGTTCAAAGGCACCGGTAATATGGAGATCAAACTGGAGCGTAAGCTTACCGATAAGCGTGTGTTCCCATCGATTGATATCGCTCCATCCGGAACCCGTAAAGAGGAGCTGCTCACGCCGCGTGAAGATCTTCAGAAGGTATGGATTCTGCGCAAGATTCTCTCGCCAATGGGATCAATCGACGCGATGGAGTTCCTGCTCGATAAACTTGGCACGACTAAGAATAACGCTGAGTTCTTCGATCGCATGAATCAGTAGAATAGATTGGTTGAGAGACAACCTCTGTAATTAAAAAAGCCTCCGGTTCGCGCCGGGGGCTTTTTTATCTCTTAAGCGCTTCGGGAAGTTGATGGAAGTGGGGGATATGATAATCCCAGTGGCCATCGGGTTCGTGGGTGATCCATACGGTTTTGCAGCCCAGTTCACGGGCGACCTTGAGATTGTCCGCCATGTCATCGACCACTAACGTCCGATCAGGTGAAGCCCCTTCCGCTTTGATCAGCATCGCCAATGTCTCTTTGTTGGGTTTGGGTATGTAGTTGTTAAAACGGATGTCGTAGATCGCCGCAAAGTGATGGGCGATACCAAGCACATCAAGAATACGCTCGGCATGTTCAAGGATACCGTTGGTGTGGATCACCTTGCGTCCGGGCAGTCGTGCCAGTGCATCATCCAGCTCATAGTCAGCTTTAAGTATTTCATGGGCATCAATATCGTGCACATCGTGCAGAAAGGCCTCGGCCTCCATGCCGTGGTGCAGCATCATACCGCGCAGCGTGGTGCCGTACTCTTTCCAGTATTTCACCCGCAATCGATCCGCCTCTTGGGGATCAACCTCCAGCTCTTTGGCAACAAAGGCGGTCATGCGCTTGTCCATGCGTGCAAATACCCCGTTATCAGCGGCATAGAGTGTGTTGTCGAGATCAATAACTGCTAAATCAAATGGCATGGGTTTTAGTCGTCGGCAGCAGGTGAGTAGGGGGAGTCACTCCTGTGCGCAGGTTTGGCGAGGATTTCGATGTAGAGGGAGTCCAGCTGCCCGGCTTCGGCGGCATTGATCTGTTTGCCGATATCGGCCAGTTGAACGACCTCAGCCTCATCTGCTGTGGAGCCGAATTTGCAGTCGAAATCCCACTGATCATATCCCTCTGGCAGCTCTTTGAGGCGCTCACGTTTGATATATTTTTTGATGTCACAGCGGACAGCATCGATGAGTCTGGCATATTTGATTTTCGGATGGATTAATTTAAATACTTTTTTCATGGTTCCTCACGATGGCTGCAAAACTTTCAAGTCTGCAATCCTGACTGTTCATGGCAGTGACTGGGAAGTTAATTCTTTTGCGGTTGTGAACCTGTCGGTTGTCCTGCTTTCAACTGCCTGCGCTGGGTTTACACTCTTTCCGGCAGGTTGTGATAGCCGCTCATGACGATGATCTTAACCTTTGATTAGCTGGTGAGGTCTAGTTTAGTTCGGGCCTGAGCCTGTCGGTCAGGGATATTGTCATCTCATCCACTGTTCTGCTTTTGAACAGGGCCGTGAGTAACCAGAGCATAGCTAGCGGCAGCAGCAGAATCTGTACGATAAAGATAGTTAGATACGCGGTCATCAGATTAAGCAGGGAAGAGACAATATTTTCAGCATTCTCAACCATGTTTAAAAAAGCCTGCCGAGTTTTCTCTACTTTGTCTGTGGCACCGGCAGTCATTGAGGAGAGAAACCCCTGATTCTGTTCAGGCGCCATGCTGCTCATCTCATCATAGTTTTGAGAGACGATAGAGAGTTTCTGCATCGACTCATCCATGCCCTGCTGCAGCCAGTTGCTATATAGTGAATCACTGATCATCGCTGAAGCGGGCAGCATAAAACGCAGCAGTAGCAGGATCAGACTGAACTTTATCGCCAGCTGTAGAAGCGGCGTCACGGTTGCGCCACCCATCCAGAGCAGAGGGATAGCCAGCAGCAACAGGATGGCAATGGCTTTAAATGAGATGGCTTCACTGATCTCAAAGCCGAGCTTCTGGATGCCGAGTGAGGCGATGGCTGCAACCAGCACCGATGAGAGGCGCTCGGTCATATCATCAATCGGATCAAGAATCTGGCCGACAGCGATGGTGATGCCGACCCCGGCCGGAGCCAGTTCCAGATGTGACTCTTTGACCACAGAAACTACAGCATTCACACCGCGTGTGGTGGCATAAGCGATAGTGGCAGCTTTGATCGATTCGCTGAAGTAATCATCAGCAAGCCGGTCAACGCCGGGAAGTTTCACAAAGGATATGCCGTAGAACAGGGCGCTGGCCAGCAACAGCAACAGCGCGGTTCTCAGTTTAGGGCTGGAACCATTCATGGCATGAGCCCCGAAGGGCGGAGTAGAGGGATAATTATCCCTTCTGGTTGGTGGCAACCAGCCAGATAGCGTGGGCTACACCTGGCAGGAAGCCGAGCAGGGTCAGGATGATGTTAATGAAGAAATGTTTGGTTGCGCCAACCTGCAAAAACGCACCAACCGGTGGCAGGATAATTGAGAGGATGAGATTCAGGATGTTCATGTGCTACTCCGGTTATTCAGAATTATAGCAGCGCATTATCCTGATTCATCCGCTTATTGTCGACAGCGGCATTTGCAGAAGAGGGAAGTTTCCTTTTTAGCTCTGCTGCACGTATGCGAAGCACTTCTGATCGGGTCTGTTGGTAGAGTTGAGCGTCACCATCGAGTTGCACGGCCTGCTCAATGATTTGCATGGCCGCATCATACTGCCCCTGCTCAAGGCGCACCTGGGCAAGGTTATTCAGCTGTTCGGCAGCATTGGGGTGAATCTTTGCGGCGTGACTGAAAGCCGCCGCAGCCCCATCCAGATCCATCCTAGCATAACGCATATTACCCAGTCCCATCCATGCTGCCAGAGAGTCCGGCCAGCGTTTTGCTGCCGCTTCATAGGCTTTGAGCGCAGCATCAGCCTTGCCCTCCTGTTCAAGGTTTACGGCAGAGCGCAGATAGGATTGCTCCCGGGCACCGGCAGGTACACTTCCGGCTGCTGACACGACGATGGCCCATGAGCCACCTCTAACCCATGTGCGTTCAAAGGTGGAGAGTGGCATCCGGTAGTTCGGGGCATCACCTGAGTGCAGGGTGACCTGCTGCATATTAAGATCATAACCTGTTACCACAGCGTAGTGCCACTGCGGTGCTATCTTCAGACCAAGATTCTGCAGTACAATGACAGGATGACCGGCTTTGATCTCTTTGAAGATATCGACCAGCCGTGGCGCAAGAGGGTAGGCGAGAAGCCCGAAATGACGCGGCAGAGCCTGCATCTCAACCTGTAGCGAGCCCTGCTTGCCGGGAATGAAAAGCTGACGCCTCAGCGCATCAGGTGCGACCTCTACACCGGCGAAATTCATCGCCATAGCCAGCGATGCCGGACCACACTGATAATCAAGTTGCGGGAAAAACGGTACACCCTCCAGCTGGGAGGCGGCCGTGATTTCAGCCGGTTTTGCCTCTAACAGTGCTGCGCTCTGTTTTGCTGTGCAACCCGCAAGCAGAGTGATCAGGCAGACACCCGCCATCAGGCGGGTGAATGCTGCTCTGTTAATGGCCATGGCTGTGCACGAACGGATAGACATCTGTAAATCCAAGAATATCGGTGATCAGTAGTACCACAAAGAT
The DNA here is from genome assembly GCF_013387475.1 of Mariprofundus sp. KV. GTDB lineage: Bacteria > Pseudomonadota > Zetaproteobacteria > Mariprofundales > Mariprofundaceae > Mariprofundus. Next base: position 70,803 of record NZ_VWNB01000004.1, read on the forward strand.
AAACAGGGCTGCACCGATGAGTGTGCCGACAATGCCTCCGGCAGGCAGCTGATCAATCTTTCCGGCCAGTAGCTCCACCTCCTGATCACTCAGGTGAGCCACACGGTTTACGGCATCATCAGCTGCAACGCCGTGAAGCTGTAGCTCCTGCTGCACCTCGGCACGATTGAGGAACGCAATTACCTTTTCACGCTGCTGACTGCTCTGCTGCTGCGCGATGATCTGATCTGTACTAACCATGGCGGCATGAGCCAGAGGGATTTGCATATTTAGACTAATCATCACTACCACCATCAGTGAGGTCACGCCCTTTTGGATGAGTCTGTTCATGAGTCACTCCTTGTTGCCCTGATTCGCGATCTTCTGCGACAGGCAGAGGTGGATGCTGGGAGCTTTGTCTTCCTGTTTCTGTGATCTGGCAAACAGTTCTACGCCTGATTAAGTCGTGGCTGTGGCCTCTGGAAGTGGTGCGATGTAAGCTGGCTGCCATGATGAAACCGGTAAAAGAGCTGCTGATTCTGGGTTGCGGGTATGTGGGTGAGCGACTGGCTCAGCAGTGCCTGCAACAGGGTATCTCGGTAACCGCTACGACCCGTAATGCTGAGCGTGCCACCCAACTTACCAGCTCAGGCGTGAAGGCTGTAGTGGCCGGATGCCCGTCTGATCTCTCCGACAGTTTGTTGGCATCGGTCGATGCTATCGTCGACTCGATTCCGTTGACCCGCAGTGAGCAGGGCATGAGCGCATCCCAAGCTCGGTGGTTGCCGGTGATTGCCTTGAAGGCGGCTCGCCTGAAATGGGCGGGTTACCTCTCTACAACAGGCGTTTATGGCGATGCCAATGGCAACTGGGTGGATGAGGCTTATGCATGTCATCCGACCAGTACGCGGGGCAGCCAGCGTTTGGTTGCCGAGCAGTGCTGGCTAACCTCCGGTCTGCCTGCCGAAGTGTTCAGAATTGCCGGTATCTACGGGCCTGAGCGCAATATCTTCGCTCGCCTGCAGGCAGGCGATTACAAAGCTGTGGCGTGGCAGCCACCACACTACTCCAGCCGCATTCATGTTGATGATATTGTGGCAGCAGTGATGGCGGCAATGCAGAAACCAAGGGCCGGGCGTATTGTTAATCTGGCCGATGATGAGCCGCTGCCGCATGCTGATTATGTTACTGCGTTGGCTCAGCTGATCGGCGCACCAGCACCGCAGCTGTTAAGTGAAGATGAGGGAGAGGCGCAGCTCTCAGCGATGGCACTGGAGTTTTTCCGTGATAACAAGCGTGTATCCAACCAGCTGTTGCATGCTGAGCTGTTGCCGCAATTGAAGTATCCATCATTCAGGGATGCAGTAGCTGATCTGCTTTGCTAAGCTGCTCTAAATTTTATTAGGCCTGTTCACAGGCCCCAACTCAGGAGATGAATCATGGCCAAGGGATTAATGGATTTTGCCGCCGAAGCGAGGCTGACGGTTAAAGAGGTCAGTACGGCGGATACGCAGGACTCTATCGCTGCAGGCGGTGTGCTGCTGCTGGATGTGCGTGAACCGGGTGAAGTGCGTGAAGGACATCTGCCGGGAGCGATCAATGTGCCGCGTGGTCTGCTGGAGGCCAAAGCCGATTTGAACTTCCCGCATCGTGAAGCGCAGCTGCAGGATAGGGATCAGGCAGTGATCGTCTACTGCGCCAGTGGTGTGCGTAGTCTGCTGGCAGCAGCCACCATGCAGCAGATGGGGTTTAGTAATGTGCAGTCGATGAGCGGTGGTTTTGCCGCCTGGAAGGCTGAAGGCAGAGATATTGCCGGCGAATCGTGGTAAATCTGTAAGTTTTCCTGTCGAAAACAAAAAAAGAGGCTGGGTTTCCGGCCTCTTTTTTTATGGATGATGAACGGCGTGTTATTTCATGAAGATCAGGCCGATCAGCATCAGAAACAGTAGAATGCCAATGCCGGAGAGAAACCAGACCATAGCACCGGAGCGTGTTGCAAAGTGATCCTGTTTTTCAAAAAACGATGAATGTGACATATCTCCTCCTTACCAGCTTGAGATAGGGTATAATCTGACGAAGCGCGGATGTTGAAGATGTGATCAGGCACACGAACAGGGTGGGAGGCAGGCGCTCCCTTGCAAGTGGCTCCTGTACAGGGACTTTTCTGCTACAGTTCCTGCATGGATGAAGAGACATTTCGAGCCATCGCCGAGGATATATTCAACGCCCTGCCTGCAGGTTTTCTCAAACTGATGCAGAACGTGGTGGTTGTGATCGAGGATTTTGCACCTGAGCAGCAACTTGTCGCGATGGATATTCGCTCCCCGTACCATCTGCTTGGCCTTTATGAGGGGCGTCCGATCACCGAGCGTGAGGCGGTTGATTCAGGGACGTTGCCCGATTTTATTCATCTCTACCGCATCCCTATTCTGGCTATGCAGCAGAGGAGTGGTGAAACGATTGAGGCCTGCATAAGTGATGTGCTGATTCATGAGATTGGTCACTATTTTGGCTTCAGTGATGCGCAGATGGAAGCCATTGAAGCTGAGCAGTGTGGCGGGAGGAAGATGTGAAAACTGGAGATGAGAAGATTAGAGCCCTTCAGGATCAGCTGGCATCGGTACTGGCGGGTAAGGATGATGCCATCAGAGAGCTGTTGATCACGCTGCTGGCAGGTGGTCATCTGCTTATTGAAGATGTTCCCGGTGTGGGTAAAACAACGCTGGCGCATGCTCTGGCCAATAGTCTGCAGAGTGATTTCGGACGTATCCAGTTTACTGCCGATCTGCTGCCTGCAGATATTGTTGGTGTGGAGATTTTCGATCCGCTCAAGCAGCAGTTTGTCTTTCATCCGGGAGCGGTTTTCAATCATATCGTGCTGGCTGATGAGATAAATCGCGCTACACCCAAGGCACAATCGGCACTGCTTGAGGCAATGGCTGAAGGGCAGGTGACTATTGAGCGGCAGACCCGTCAGCTACCGCAACCCTTCTTTGTTATCGCTACTCAGAATCCCCGCGAGCATATGGGCACCTTTCCGCTGCCTGAGTCACAGCTTGATCGCTTTTTTATGCGTATCTCTATCGGTTATCCCGATCGTGAAGCAGAGCGCAAGGTGCTGTTGGATGAGGCGGGACAGGGGCGTCTGTCCGGACTTAGGGCGGTTGCCGACTGGGATGATATCATGGCTGCACGTCAGGCCATTGCCGAACTTCATGTCTCCGAGCTGCTACTCGATTATCTGTTGAAACTGCTGCAGGAGAGTCGCAACGGCGAATGGCTGAAGCAGGGGATCAGCCCCCGTGCAGGGCACGATCTGATCAATGCCGCACGTGTTCAGGCCTGGCTGGCTGGTCAGAGCTATGTCACTGCGGCAGATATCCAGCGTGTCTGGTTACCCTGCCTTGCGCATCGTGTTGTGGCTGTTGGTGATAGCCGCGAGGCCCTGATCGCGCTGTTGGAAAGTGTGGCTGTTCCGGCCTGAGCAATCTAAACAGGATATTCCGTGGCATACGATCCTGCTGATCTGAAACTTCCCGGCTGGCTCTTACGCGTTCTGGATCTGCTGATTGCCATCCGCATTCCGCTTGGCCGGGGCTGGAGGCTGGGGTTTACGCGACCGGGTTTTGTCTTTTTCTCTGCACTGGTTGGACTCTGGGCGGCGGCACTCTATTCCGGTAACAATCTGCTCTATCTCAGTGGTGCGATGATCACGGCGATAAGTGTGGCCGCTCTTTTGCAAACGCGACATATATTAAAATCTTTTCCCGATCCGGCGTCCATGCTGCCGCAGTTGCAGCAAGGTGATGTGACGATTGTGCGCAGAGAGGGAGAGCTTCTTTTTCCGGCTGCAGCAGTTGTCGCCATCCAGTGGTGCTATGATGACGGGGATTTTTCTCTGCTTGGCCGCTGTGAGGCCGGGCGGCTCTCTCTACAGGGGCGAATACAGGCGCAACGGCGGGGCCTCTACCGCTGCAATTCGCTTAGGCTGAGCAGTGCTGCACCGCTGGGGCTGTTTCTGCTTGAGTTACAGCGCGGTGATAGTGGAGAGATCGTGGTGATGCCTGAACCTGTCAGTTGGCAGGCTGAAGGCCTGAATGCCAGCGCCGCTTCAAATGAACTGCGTTTTGGTGGTGATGAGTGGCACGATCTGCGTCTCTATACGCCGGGTGATGCTTTGTCGCAGGTGCACTGGCGTAAGGCATCGGGAGAGCTCTCTGACTGGCGGGTGAAGCGTTTTGCTTTTGATGCTGCGCAGAGGCCAGAATCAGTATTGCGCGTTGATCTGCGTATGCCGGCTCATGCAGAGGCTGCAGCCTTTGAACGTCTGCTCGGGCGGGTCTGGTTCTGGGTGTTGGAGCAGCGTGGAGATAGCACTTTGTTTCTGGGGCAGGAGCAGTTTGCAGTGACAGCGTCGATGCAATCAGGCGCTCTGCAGCGGGCTATTGCCGCTGCTGTACCTGAAACATCTCCGGCAGCCGGTGATGGCGGATTGCTGCTGGCGGTCAGTGATGAGCGCTGATCTGCGCCACGATGCTGCGCTGCTGCGTGCCGAGCGACTGACGCTGGCTGTGCTGTTGTGTGGCGTTGCTGCCCTTGCACTCTCTGATTTCGTGTCCCCCTTCTACTGGCTGCTTTCTGCGGTGGCTGCAACCCTGCGCCTGTGGCGAGGGCCATCGCTGCATCTGAGCGAGATGCAGGCGAGTATCGTCGGCTGGTTGGGTTTCGGCTGGGTTATTCTTGAACTTGTTTTCGGTCGGGAGTTGATTGTCGCGTTTACCGACTTTCTGCTGATTCTCTCCTTTGCCATTGTTGTTGAAGCGGCCACGCCGCGTAATCATCTGCACCGCATGCTGGTGGGGCTGTTTCTGGTGCTGGCTGCGGCCGTACTGACCGACTCTGTTCTGTATGTGGTTCCGTTACTGTTGATGATGTGGTTCCTGTGGCGGGCAGCGGCCTGTCTCTACAGTATCAACTGGCCGGGAGGTGATCTGCCTGCAGTGCCGGTGCGCAAGGAGGGGGGATGGATGCTGCTGATGGTGGCAATCACAGCACTGCTGTTTGTAGCACTGCCGCGCTTTGAATTTCACTCGCTGCTCAAGGGTACCCAGCCGCGCCTGCAGACCAGTGGTTTCTCCGACCTGGTACAGCTGGGGGATTTTGCCCGCACACTCGATAGCAGGGTTGTCATGCGGGTGGAGCCGTTGGATGACTCAGCAGATGGCATCAAACAATTTCGCAGATGGGCGGTGGGTCGCTACTGGCGCGGTGCTGTGCTCTCCCGTTTTACCGGCCATGGCTGGCAGAAGGTCGCTGGTCGCCACCAGTTTCAAATTGCTGCAGGTAAAGATCTGGTGGTTGCGGATGGCAACAAGCTGTCACTGGCATTGTATCGCGAAGCCAGTGATCACGCCTATATCCAGCTGCCCGAAGGTTTGTTGCGGATAAAAGATATTCCCGAGGCGATTCACTTTGACGGGGCGGCAGCGGCTCAGTTTGCCCGTGCGCCATCCCGGCGACTGCGATTACTGATGGATGTGGCGATGGCTGCAGAGCTTAAGGGGACGGGGAGACCCCAGCACCGGGAGCGCGAGCGGGATAAAATCCCGGATGAGTTGCGTCGCTGGTTGCAGCCTTTTGTCGCCAGTGGGGAAGCCCCCGAGGTGCTGCTAGAGCGCATCGCCAGTGAGTTGCGAGGCTGGGAGTATGATCTCAATGCAGCCATCGATGCAGAGCGGCCTATAACCTCGTTTCTAAGGCTTAAGTCAGGACACTGTGAGCTCTATGCCACCACAATGGCACTGGCAGCACGGCAGCTCGGTTTTGCCTCTCGCGTGGTGAATGGATATCTGGGTGGCGACTGGAATGAGGTGGGGAACTTTTTACAGATCAGGGCATTGCATGCCCATAGCTGGAGTGAGGTGTGGTTGGCAGGTTCCTGGCAGCGGATTGATGCAACGCCATCACTGCGTGACGGTCTGCTGGATCTTCAGTTTCCAACCCTCGATCAGCTCTGGGAGTCAGCCAGGCTCGGCTGGTACCGTTATGTGCTTGAGTTTCAGAACTCCGATCGCTTAAATTTTCTTACATCGCTCTGGCAGAGTGTAAGGCTCTACAGCAACTGGCTGCTTGCAGCAGCACTGACCATCGGAGTGATGCTGTTATTGGGTCGCTCTGTAGCGCAGCTGCGCTTGCGACTGCGCAGGCCACAACGCGAACAGTTGTGCTCTGAGCTTGATCGCTGGTTGCGCCGCCGTGGCGTGGTCCGTCAGCCATATCAGCCTCTGCGACATGCTGATTTGCCCGAAGGTGTTGCCCCTGAGCAGTGGAACGGTTTTGTGCAGCAGTGGGAAACCGCCTGTTATGGCAGTGGACGGTTATGGAAAAAACATGATCTGCAACGCCATTTGCGTGCGCTTTTGAAAAGCTACTGATACTATTTCGGCCAAAGAACTGTGAGAGGTAGTTGTTCGTGGGAATTCTTGAAGGTAAAAAAGGTCTTATTCTTGGTGTGGCCAATAACAAATCCATCGCATGGGGGGTTGCGCAGGCAGCCAAGCGCGAAGGTGCGACATTGGGCTTTAACTATCTTGGTGAACAGATGGAGAAACGGGTTCGTCCACTGGCGGAGAGCCTTGGTGCTGAGATTATCGCGCCAATGAACGTTTCTGAGGAAGAGAGCATCGACGCCTTTTTTGCGCAGGTGAAAGAGCAGTGGGGTGAAATCGATTTCATTGTTCATTCAATTGCATACGCCAACAAAGACGCTCTGCAGAATCGTTTTTCAACCACAACACGTGAAGATTTTCAGCTGGCGCTTGATGTCTCAGCCTACTCCTTTATTGCCTGTGCCCAGCGTGCAGCACCTTTGATGAAAGAGGGTGGCAGCATGGTGACGATGAGCTACCTGGGCGCTGAACGTGCTGTGCCTGGATATGGAGTGATGGGTGTGGCCAAGGCTGCACTGGAGGCTTCAACACGTTATCTGGCTCAGGATCTCGGTGTTGATGGCATTCGTGTTAACGCTGTATCCGCAGGCCCTATCCGTACGCTGGCAGCATCAGCAGTTGGCGATTTCCGTAAACTGATGGAGAAGAGTGCGCGTGGTGCCATGCTCAAGCGTAATGTGACCCAGGATGAGGTGGGTAATACCACAGTCTACCTGCTCTCTGATCTGGCTTCCGGTGTCACCGGTGAGCTGCACTATGTTGACGCCGGTTTCCATATCGGCGCTGGTGATACGGGCGCGGAATAAGCGGTGTCAGGCTCTTCTACCGGTCAGATCTTCCGGGTTACCACTGCAGGCGAATCACACGGGGCGGCACTGGTTGCCATCGTTGAGGGGTGCCCTGCAGGCATCAAGCTTTCAGAGGCTGATATCCAGCCTGATCTTGATCGCCGTAAACCCGGCCAGTCCAAATATACCACCCAGCGCCGCGAGGCGGATGAGGTGGAGATTCTCTCCGGTGTTTTTGAAGGCATAACCACGGGTTGTCCGATCGGGCTGCTGATCCGTAATACCGATCAGCGCAGCAAGGATTACTCCGATATCATGGATAAGTTCCGTCCGGGCCATGCTGATTTCACCTACTTTGAGAAGTATGGTCGCCGTGACTATCGCGGCGGTGGTCGCTCATCTGCGCGTGAGACAGCTGTACGTGTGGCGGCAGGCGCGGTGGCCAAACAGCTCCTGAAACAGTCAGGGATTTCAGTGTTGGGCTGGGTTGATCAGATCGGCCCGGTGAGAGCCGATGCTGCCAATTTTGATGCTGAAGAGATCGGCAATAATCCATTCTTCTGTCCTGATGCCGTTGCGGCAGAGCAGATGGCCACATTTATGGACGCATTGCGCAAAACGGGCGACTCTATTGGCGCCGGTGTTAGCGTTGAAGCACGTGGCATGATTCCGGGGCTTGGTGAGCCTGTGTTTGACCGGCTCGACGCTGATATTGCCAAGGCGCTGATGAATATCCCGGCGGTGAAAGCGGTAGAGATTGGCGATGGTATGCGCTGTATTGAGGCCAGAGGTTCTGAGTTTGGTGATGCGATTCGTGCCAGCGGTTTCCAGAGTAATCATGCCGGTGGCATTCTCGGTGGCATCTCCAATGGAGATACGATCCGTGCCCGTATGGCACTGAAGCCGACCTCATCCATTCTCACATCCCGACCCACGATCGATATTCATGGCAATGAGACTGATATTGTTACCAAGGGTCGTCATGATCCATGCGTGGGCATTCGCGCCGTACCGATTGCCGAAGCGATGCTGGCACTGGTGCTGGCTGATCATCTGCTGCGCCATCGCGCCAGCAGGATATAAACGCAACCACTTTATTTAAGTTCACTGTAGATTAAAGGGAGCACGCTTTTTGACTGCCCCGCTGGCAGAGACTACTGCTGATTTCTTTTTTATTTAGAAGGGGCCGGTTCCAGCCAGGCACTTGCAAGGCCCGGATGCTGTTTGATCTCTTTAAGTTTTACTCTGGCATCATTGATGTTGAAATTCGCGCTGCTGACCAGCCGGAACCAGACTCTGCCATTGACATCCACACGGTTGATGCGGGACTCGATACCCTCTCGGGCCAGTCGTCCCTGCTCTGCTGCTGCTCCCACCTCAGACTCAAATGAGATGAGGTTAATCATAAACATCTGATCCGCTGTTGCTGTTGCCGCCACTTTTTCAGCCCGGGCTGCTGCTTCAACTTCCACAGCCATCAGATCAGAGGTCTCTGCTTTGGCGTGCATGGCAGATGCATCGGTAGAGGCACCCTGCATGCTGATGCGGGTTTTCGGTTCAGCAGCGACAGGGGCAGTGTCGAACTCATCCTCTTGCCAGTCGCCATCACCGCCTTTTTGATCATTGCTGCCCCACTCATCCTCTTCCCAGTGCTCATCATCGCTCTGCTGAGGCTTGGGTGGATTACCATCGTGGATGTTGTATTCACGATTCTGTCGCCACGCTTCACGTGTGAAGACATAGGGATCCAGCGCCAACTCATCGCGCATATCCGAGGCATCAAGCAGCTGTGCCCGTTTGTCCACATACTTAAGCACTGTCAATGGAATGGTCACCACAGGAGCTACCACGAGGGATGCCCAGAAGAGTGGATCGGTTGCTGTTGCGGTGATGAAGTCGGGCGCATCTCGGACAGAGTTCGGGCCGAGCAGTGGAATAACCAGATAGGCGCCCTTATCAACGCCCCAGACAGCAAGCGTCTGCCCGAAATCCTCTTCATGCCGCACCAGCCCCATCGGTGTGGCGACATCGACCAGGCCACCAATGCCAAGCGATGTGTTGATCAGGAATCGAAACAGATCCTGAAAACCCTGTCCGCCTTTACCCTGCAGGAAATCATTGAGCACGGTGTTGAGGTAGGTGGCATTGTCATAAAAATTGGATACAGCCGTACGCATCGGTTTTGGTACCACTGCGGTATATCCCTGAGCGACAGGTTTGAGTGTTACCCGGTCAATGCCATCATTGACCTTGTCGGTGACGCGGTTGACCGGCTGAATCGGATCGTAGTTGTTCTGTGCCGTAGCACATGCAGAGAGCAGGGCTGCCAGCAACAGGGCCAGGATAAGGTTGATGGGACGACGATTCATTGCCGCCAATTATGCCCGCTGTTGTAGCAAATGCACGAAAATGGAGATGGCTTTGTGTCGCTCTGCCTGAGGATCATGGGCAGGGGTTAGGGTATTGCCGGAATACCGATTCAATATCGGCACAACACTCATCTGAAAGCGTAACCTCATGGCTGGCAATATTATCAATCAATTGCGCCATCGTGGTGGCTCCAATGATAGTAGAACTTACAAACGGTTGTTGCCGGATAAATGCCAGAGCCATCTGAGCCGGATTCAGATCATGTTTGCGGGCAACCTCAACATAGGCTGCCGTAGCCAGTTTGCCGTAGAGATTGGAGTAGCGGGTGTAGTGGCCGAACATGCTCAGTCGTCCCGTTGTCGGAGGATCGTTGTTCAGATATTTTCCGGAGAGCACGCCAAAGGCCAGCGGAGAGTAGGCCAGCAGCCCCACCTCTTCACGGCAGGCGATTTCGGCCAGACCGACCTCAAAGGAGCGATTGAGCAGGTTGTAGGGATTTTGAATCGAAACGATACGTGATAACCCCATCAACTCAGCGCAGCGAAGGTATTGCATGGCTCCCCACGGTGTCTCGTTGGAAATACCGATGTGGCGCACCTTGCCAGCCTCTACCAGCCCGGAGAGCGCCTCCAGTGTCTCTGCTATGGCAGTGAAGGACTCCTCCTCATGCTGGTAGTTGAGTTTGCCGAAGTAGTTGGTGCTGCGTTCCGGCCAGTGGGTCTGGTAGAGATCGATATAGTCTGTTTGCAGCCGTTGCAGAGAAGCGTCGCAGGCAGCGATAATGTTGCTTTTGTCGAGTCTGGCTTTGCCCTCCCGAATATGAGGACACCAGGCGGTCGGGCCACACACCTTGGAGGCAAGAACCACCTCGCTACGCCGCCCTGTTTTTTTGAACCATGCGCCGATGATTGCCTCTGTAGCGCCATAGGTCTCTGCTCTGGGGGGGATGGCATAGAGCTCGGCGGTATCGAAAAAATTGATATCGTGCTCACGGGCATAGTCCATCTGTGCGAAAGCTTCTTCCCGACTGTTCTGTTCACCCCAGGTCATGGTGCCCAGTGCGATCTGGCTGATATGGATATCGCTTTGGCCGAGTCGCTTCTTCTGCATCTTACTTTTTAATCTCCAGCATTCTGCTCAAGGTCTGTTCCAGCAGTTCAACGGAGAAGGGTTTGTTGAGAATCGCATAACCGTGCAGCCCGCTTTCAATTTCAATCTCCTGCTTCTTATCATAACCGGTGGCGAAGATGATGGGGGTCTCCGGATCGCTTTGACGGATCGCTTTGGCCAGTTCCAGACCACCCATTTTTGGCATCACGACATCCGTGAGAATAAGGTCGATAGCATCCGGGTTGCTTCGGTAGAGCTCCAGTGCCTGCTCACCATTTTCAGCTGTTAACACGTTGTAGCCAAGGCTCTCAATAACTTCACCGATAATGGTCAGTACATCGCTCTCATCATCAACAAGCAGGATCGTCTCTCCATCGGAGCCTTTCGAGACTGTTGTGGTTGTCAGGGCCGGTGTCTCATCAATGCTGATGAGCGGCAGATAGATATGGAATGTACAGCCTCTGCCAACCTCGCTGCTGACATCAATAATGCCGTCATGGGACTGGATTGAACCGAAGACCATCGACAGCCCCAGACCGGTACCCTTGCCGACCGATTTGGTCGTGAAGAAGGGTTCAAAAATGGCATGGATACTCTCTTCGGGGATGCCGTGGCCGTTGTCCGATACAGAGATATGGGCATATGGGGTCTCTCTGGCCGATTCATGCCCGGCAAGGAAATCGGTGTCAGGCCGGTATTCGCTTAATTGAATGGCAATCGAGGGGTGACTTTCCCCCTCCACGGCATCACGCGCGTTGGTCATCAGATTCAGCAGCACCTGCTGAAGCTGGGTGATATCTGCTGATACCTTCATGTTTGTGTTTGTGTCGATATCCAGGGTCAGATCAACATCCTCAGGGATGGTGACTTTATGCAGGCTAAATGTCTCTTTCAGAAAGGGTGTGAGCAGTACCGTGCGTTTCTCAACAATACCTTTTTTCGCAAAGGTGAGCAGTTGTTTGATCATCTCTGCGGCTCTTCCGATCAACTTCTGGGTGTTATCGAGTTTCTCGCTGACGTTGGGTTGATCCGCGACATATTTTTTGGCCAGATAGATGTTGCCGGTAATGCCTGCCAGCATGTTGTTGAAATCATGGGCAATGCCACCGACGAGCGTGCCGATCGCCTCCATCTTCTGAGCCTGATAAAACTGCGCTTCCAGCTCCTGAATATGTGAAATATCTTCATGTACACCGACATAGTGGGTGATGGTTCCCTCTTCATCGCGAATCGGGGAGAGGGTAAGCATGGCCGGATAGGTGGTACCATCCTTCTTCTTCTCGGTGATTTTACCCTGCCAGGCATCGCCGCGCTGAATGATTTTGCGAATTTCAATGGCCAGGGCTTTATACTCATCAGAGCGGAACAGCTCCGGAGTCTGGCCCATCGCCTCTTCGCTGCTGAAGCCGGTGATGCGGGTAAAGGCTGGATTTACATACTCTATTTCACCCTTGTTGTTGGTGATGGTGACCACCTCACTGGCCTGTTCAATGGCGCTGGAGAGTTTTCTCATCTTCTCCATATAGAGGTTTCTCTCGATAGCGATGGCAGCCAGACGAGCGGCATTGGCGATATCGGATATCTCCTCCGCATCAGGCAGACGCGGATGATCGTAGTACATGGCAAAGGTGCCGAGAACCTCACCATCTGAGCTGAATATCGGCTCAGACCAGCAGGCCCTTAGATTAAAGCCGATCGTGAATTCGGCATAATCGGCCCAGAGCGGGTCGTGTTCAATATCTTCAACAATCACCCGTTTTTTATGGAAGGCTGCGGTGCCGCAAGAACCGACTGAAGGGCCGATCTCAAGGCCATCAATGGCGGCATTGTAGGCATCGGGAAGGCTGGCAACGAAGCCGGCTCTGAGACGGTTCTCTTTGATCAGAAGGATTGAGGCGCGCATACCCGGATAACGCTGCTCATAGATGCTGATGATGCGGGAGAATATCTCTTCCAGAGTCCGGTTGCCTGCCACCATCTCAAGAATGGCTGCAGTAGAGAGTTGCAGCTCTTCGGAGCGCTTGCGGTTTGAGATGTCAAAAATACAGCCGTCAATCCATGCCGCATGATCACCCTTATCATGGCCAGGTTGCCCTGATTCAACGACCCATCGCTCCACGCCATCAGCATCGATGATGCGGTATTCTAGGGTATAGGGTGTTCCATTTTTCAGCGCTTTTCGGATGGTGGTGGTCACCAGCTCTTTCTCATCGCTATGGATAAGCGCGCGGTAAGAGCGGTTGTGGTTATGAATAAAGTCAGATGCCGGGTAACCGGTGATGGCTTGGACCTCTCCGCTGATAAAATCCATGCTGCACGCATCTTCCGGCATGCAGCGGAACACGGCACCGGGAATATTTCCCACCAGTGATCTGAAGCGTGCTTCACTAGCCTCCAGCTTTTCGGTTCGGTTGTGCACCATGCGTCGCAGCAGTGTTGATTGCAGTGCGAAGATCAGCAGTAGAATGATCAGGCTGCCGACAAGTAGTTGCCACTGATACTGCTTGAGGAAGTCTGAGAATGTCGGCTCTCGGGTATAGACGAGTTCACTGGCGGAGCTGCGTTGAGAGATGAGCCCTAACATGGCATAGGTGTCGATAATTCTCTGCCAGCGGGAAGGGCTCATATAACCGATCTGTACGACATCCTTGAGGACCATCTCACTGGTTTTTTCGGCTTCAAAATAGAGCTGGCCGGGAGAGAGGTTCTGCGTGTTGTATCTGGCCTGAATCAGTTCAATGGTCTCATCAATATGTTCCAGTGCATAACTCCAGCCTTTCAGGCTGGCCTGAACAAATGCAGCCGTTCGTTCCGGATGTTTCTTAATCTCCTCTTCCGAGGTGAAAAGAACATCACCGTAAAAATCGATGCCGTATTCAATCGGATGCAGGGTGCGAAAGGATACGCCAAGCTCTTGCAGTTGATGGGGTTGATCGGTGATATAGATGCTGAACGCATCGGTATTGCCATCAATAAGGTCATGGATGTTAAAGCTGCTATCCTGTCTGGTGAAATCGTTCCCTGACAGTTTTGCCTTGTTCAGGGCAGCCAGAATCACGGCATCCATATGGCCTGACTGCATCATGATCCGTTTGCCGCGTAGCTCCTCAAAGGTCCTGATACCTGAATCTTCCCGCACAGCCAGAGCCAGTGGTGAGTGTTGAAAGATTGCAGCCAGAGCTTTCACCGGTTTTTGGTTGGAGCGGGCTAGCACAATGCCGGTATCGGTAAGCCCGTAATGACCGGGAGCAGTCAGTACATGGTCTATCGGATTCTTGCCGGGGCCACCTTCGATCAGTGTGACATCCAGCCCTGCCTCACTGTAAAAACCTTTCTCTTTGGCGATGTAGAAACCGGCAAACTGGAATGCGTGTTTCCACTTCAGTTGCAGGCTGATGGCTTCCTCTGCATAGCTGGAGATCGGCAGCAGAAGGAGGCTGCACAGCAGGAGCAGGGTATGACGCATTGGCATGGTTGTTACCATACCCATTTAATCATGCCTTGTAACACACTGCTGTTGAGATAACGGTTGCGGTGGTAGTACCACTCCAGCCCAATGAGCAGGTTATCAAAGCCCAGATCAGCCGCTTTGCCCGGATTAAAGAGCAGTTGCGGCTGGCTGTGGATCTCCATGCCGTTGCTATCTGTGCCGTAGAGATCAATAAACCCTTCAAACGAGAGCCATGGGCCCAGTGGCACCATCCAGACAGTGGTACTCTGCCAGGTCATTTTGTTGAGGTTATCCTTACGCAGGTAGCCGTTGATGCTGAGCAGGTTAAAACCGGGAATGGTCAGATCAATGCCGATACCACCCATGTCAGCCCGGAATCCTTCACCATCCCGGTTGATCTGTGCGGCAATGAAAACGTCTTTGAGTATACCGATGCCGAGATTGTTGCCGTTGAGTGCCGATAGACTGATGCGCGGTGCCCACTCACTGTAGATGCGTGAACGGTTTGCGGTCGGATTACCCGCGAAGTCGAGAAAGTCGCCTGATTTCAGATCGATAAAGAAGTAGTGGTCGCCGTAGCTCCAGATGCCGAAATGTTCCAGCGTGAGGATGGTCATTTTACCATCGGCGGTATTGTTGCCGTAGTAGTTGTCGTGAAAGTTGCTGCCGTAGAGCAGTTGCAGGTTGGTGGTTGAGAAACTCTCGCAGTGTCCTGCGGCAGGTATGCAGATTGCTGCCGAAAAGCAGCATATTAGCGCTCTGACTATCTGCTTAAGCCCGGCGGCCATTGTAGATCGCTCCACTATTTATGGCATACGCCTTTAGCACCGCCGCAGCCTCATCTCTGCAGATGTCCGTCTCTACGCTAATGCCGCGCTCCTCCAGTGCCTCTTTCCAGTTCGCCATTTTCGGTCCCTCATCAAAACCGATGGCTCGGGCATCCTCATCACGTGCGCCACAGCTCAGGTGGCGGATGCCGGACCAGGGCAGGGCACCGAAACACATTGCACACGGTTCAGTGCTGGTGACCAGTTCGTAGCGGTGGGACTTTGTTGCGCCCAGATCGAAGGTTGCCAGTTTTTTCTGGGCAATGCTGATGGCGACCATCTCTGCATGGGCCATCGAACAGCTGGATGGAAAAACCAGATTTACACCGGCTGAGAGCAGGGTGTGCTTCTCCATATCAAAGATGGCTGCGCCAAACGGGCCGCCTGTTTTGAGTTCAATATTTTGACGGGCGAGATCGATAGCCAGCTGCATACGACTCTCCGGCTCTACATATACTGCCCTGTTGTCGGCCATGAAATCGGAGAGCCAGGCGGGTAGCTCGATAGCGATCGTTGTCATGGGTGAACTCATAACAGTGAAGCAGCAAGATCAGTACCAATAAGCTCAAAAGAGCAGCAGCCTGTGCAGCTGCGCTGATCTGTGTTTGATAGTGCTGCTTTAATCAGTGCACCAGCAGTAGTTCGACTTCAAAGATGAGCGTCTCTTTCGGGCCGATAGCATCACCTGCGCCACGGGCGCCGTAAGCGATATTTTCAGGGATAAAGAGCTGCCATTTTGCCCCCTGTTTCATCAACTGTAGCGCCTCTGTCCAGCCCGGAATAACGCGGTTGGTCTGGAAGATCATCGGTTTGCCGCGAGCATAAGAGCTATCGAATTCGCGCCCCTCAATGGTGGTGCCGCGATAGTGTACGGTGACATGATCTTTCAGTGCAGGGGATTTCCCCGTTCCTGCCGTGAGTATTTTATACTGCAGGCCACTGGCCAGTGTGATGACGCCATCCTGTGTCGCATTGTGCTGTAAGAAAGCAGTGCCCTTTGCGGCATTCTCTGCAGCCAGCTGATGATTGTACGGTTTGGGTGGCTCCGAAGAGCAGCCGATCAGAAGCAGGGTGAGTAACAGTGCGAACAGTTTTTTCATGGTCAGAGCCTTTTCAAACGATTTTTGTTTAGTTCTCAGTTCAGTCCCGGGCAACAGCCGCCAGCGCCACAGGCTGGTGCCGGAGAGCAGGGGGCAGTGCCACAGGCTGTATCCGGTGAGCCGGAGGTGATGGCGTGGGCAGAGATCAGTTTTTTAATGTTGCTGCTATTGCAGAATTTACATTCAACTGTTTCAGAGCTGTTGCGCACCAGTGTCTCAAACTTCTGCTGGCAATCGCTGCATCGAAATTCATAAATGGGCATAAGCTCTCCTTGCCTCAACCCTACATGTTTGAACAGGCCACTGAAAAGGATGTTTTTCTGTTCTGTGAGCAGGTCTCTTCACCTTGCCTAAGCCAAGAATCGGGTCTATAAAGCATGCATGAGTTCTGTCACGGAGAGAGGGTTTGCGTCGATGTTCGATGACAGACGTAACGTTTTGGCATGGGTGCATCTGGTTTCTGCACTGGTTCTGCTGCTTTTTATCGGCGTACACTATCTCGAACAGTGCTGTTTTGAAGTCTCTGCTATCGAGGCCTTCCTGGTATTCCTGGCGCTGTTTAACTGGTTCCAGATTCGTAGAGGTGTAGCGCTTTCTGTTATAGAATATATTCTGATGCTGGGAAATTTCCTGCTTTTCTCAGCGCTGTTTGTTTTTGAGAGTCTTGATGGTACCGGTATCTACTGGGTTGCCGGATATCCGTTTATTGCCTACTTTATCCATTCGGCCAACAGAGCCAAGTACTGGTGTTTTATATACATTCTGGGGCTGCTGCTCGGTGCGCTGTTGAGCACCTTAGCGATGTATACGCTGCCATATTCAGAGACTCAGATTTATTGTCTGGCTGCTGTGGTCTTCTCATTTTCGGTGTTGGCACATCTCTATAAATCGCAGATCGAATTTCAACAGCAGAAGCTGGCTGAGAGTAACAGGCTGCTGGAAGATCAGCAGAATCGGCTGCAGGTGATTCTCGATCACTCTCCGGTCGGTATCTGGATGGTGGATCATCACCGCCGCATTCAGTTTTTGAACAGAGTCTGGGCTCAGTGGTTCGGCGTTACAGAGCAGCAGGCCAGAGAGGCGGCAGATTACACCACGTTGTTAACGGCGGAACTTGGAGCGAAATCACTGGAGAGCGACAGTGCCTGCCTTGCATCGGATGGGCCTTACCTGTTCAGGGAAGAGATAGCTTGTGTTGATGGCCAGATCAGGAGCTTTGATATCATCAAGGTGAAAGTGGTTGACCGTGGTGGAGAGGTTCTGGGGCTTGTCGGTTTTGCTATTGATATCAGTGATAAGCTGAAATCTGAAGAGGAGCAGCGGGAGCTGGAGCGGCAGGTTCAACACTCACAGCGACT
Organism: Mariprofundus sp. KV; assembly: GCF_013387475.1. GTDB lineage: Bacteria > Pseudomonadota > Zetaproteobacteria > Mariprofundales > Mariprofundaceae > Mariprofundus. The sequence goes on from NZ_VWNB01000004.1 coordinate 88,235, forward strand.
GGAGTCGCTCGGCATTATGGCCGGTGGTGTGGCCCACGATTTTAATAATCTCCTCACAGCCATTCAGGGCAGTATCGAGTTGGCGAAAATGGAGGGGGAACTTTCCGAATCGATGCAGGAGTCTCTCTCATGTATTGATACTGCAGCACATGCGGCAACAGAGCTGTGCCGGCAGATGTTGGCCTATTCCGGTAAAGGCTTGATGAAAATCGAACCATTTAATCTTCTTGATCTGGTCAATGGTATGCAATCCCTGCTTGATGTGTCGGTTGGTAAACATATTAAGCTGATCAGAAGCACAGATGATCACGCTTATATGATTCGCGGCGATAAGGGGCAGATCAGCCAGGTGCTGTTAAATCTGATGATCAATGCGGCTGAATCAATCGATGATGATAAGCAGGGTGAGATTGCACTCTCGCTGACCTGTCATGATCTGAAAGCTGTAAAACAGGATCTGGTATCCGGGGTGGAGCTGCAGCCGGGCTGTTATGTGGTGGCGGCTGTGGAGGATAATGGCTGCGGTATGGAGCCGGAGGTGATTGAACATATGTTCGATCCGTTTTTTACAACCAAGTTTACAGGTCGAGGTCTGGGTTTGAGTGCCATTCTGGGTATTTTGCGTGCTCACTCTGCAGGTCTGAATGTGAATAGTATTCCGGGAAAAGGCACCTCGATTGCCGTCTGGCTGCCATGTGATTGTGGTCAGCGTGAGATGCTTGAATCTGATTCAGTGGCAGAGATTCAACCAGCAAAAGCGGGCAGGGTTCTGGTTGTCGATGATGAAAAGTCGGTAGCCACCGTAGCTAAAAGGATGCTTGAGAAGCTTGATCATAGCGTGGTGGTGGCCAGTAACGGTATGCAGGCGGTTGAAATTTTCTCCGTGGATAGAGGTTTTGACTGGGTGCTGCTGGATGTGACCATGCCGGAGATGGATGGGGTGGAGTGCCTGCATGCACTGCGCGAGATTGATCCTGCGATCTATGTCACGATGTCTTCCGGTTATGATGCCGATAGCGCATTAAAGCTCTCTGATGCATGCCAGCCGGATGACTTTCTAAGCAAACCCTACACCTTTGCTGCACTGCGTAAGGTGGTAGAGAGAGCCTCACAGCGCACCTCTTCCTGATCGCCCGAGGTTTCTATTCGCTGCTGAATCCGGCTGCGGCATGGCTGCCATCACAATAGGGTTTACTCTTTGATACGCCACATCTGCACAGCGCACTTTTGGCACATCTCCTCGCCGCTTTGCCATCAGCATCACATATGCTGTGCGGGCCAATCAGATAAAGCGGCCCATCTTTCAGGGTTTTGATATCCAGACTGCCAGATTGCGGTTTTTCATCCGGATTAAACGGCTGCACAGCACCGGCATCGGAAAATCCAGCCTCAGAATGGGAGCCATCACACCACGGTTTGTTTTTTGAAGCGCCGCATCTGCAGAGGGTGGCGCGTGGTGACGGCTGCGCCTGGCCATTGATGCTGAAATCACCATGCATGATGAGTGGCCCGTCTGTTTCAACGCGCACACTGGTTGCTGCAGGCGCTGTTTCACTCTCGCTATCTCTCCTTGCATAACTAAGCGCACCGGAAGGGCAGGTTTCAATCAGTTTTGCCAGGGTTTCGCTATCGGAGGCATCCGGGTTGATCCAGGGGCCTTCTACATTTGCTCTGAAAACATCAGGCAGGCCATGTACGCATTTACCTGCATGGATGCAGCGCTCTGCATGGAAGAAAACGGTGATCTCTTTGCCTTCATAGGTTTGAACGTTGCTCATGGTTACCTCCTAATCTACAAACGGGCCGTGCTGGTAGATCGGCTCATGATGTGGCTTGCCAAAACACCACATCAACCTGGCGCCTGCTTCACTGGTGATTTCAATGTGCGATTCATCCTCGATAAATGCAGCTGCACCGTAGCCAAGTTGATTACCATTGATGCGTGTTTCACCCTGCACAGCATAGATGAATCCACGAAAACCGGAAGGCAGGGCGCGCTGTAACTTCGTATCGCCAGCCATGCGAATCTCCAGATATTCAACATCTGTATGCAGAGATATGGCACCGGAATCACCCACGATGGTTCGGACGGTTACCCCGTTCTCAGTAAGCTCCGGAATTTCATCGCGCTGAACCTGCTGATAGGCGGGGGGCAGAGATTTAAGCTGCTGCGGCAGATTGATCCAGAGCTGGATGCCGTGGGCGCGGCCATCGGGGAATTCGGAGTGCACAATGCCGGAACCGGCCGTAAATCGTTGTGCACCACCGCCATGAATGGTGCCAACATTGCCCAGATTGTCGGCGTGGTTCATGCCGCCATCAAAGAGATAGGTGATCGCCTCAAAACCACGATGCGGATGATCAGGGAATCCACCACCTGAGATATCGAAGTGATCCCAGAGCACAAAGGGATCGAAATTGCGCAGCCCGCCAACCGGCATCAGCCGTTTAACGGTAACGCCATCGCCTTCAGGTACGGTAATGGCTGAATGAATAGAGATACTCATGATTTGAATCGAGCTCTGTCGTGTGGTGCGGTAAAATCATCAGCAGGGCCTTTGGGTACAATGCGGGTTGGATTGATCGATGCATGCGAGTAGTAGTAATGCGCTTTAATATGCTCAAAGTTCACCGTTTCCGCGATACCCGGCTGTTGATAGAGGTCACGCAGGTAGCCCGAGAGGTTGGGCATATCAGCGATACGGTTACGGTTGCATTTGAAATGGCCGACATAGACCGCATCAAAGCGAATCAATGTGGTGAAGAGCCACCAGTCAGCCTCAGTGATCTGGTCGCCAACCAGATAACGTTGTCCTGACAGTCTCTCTTCAACCTTGTCGAGTGCAGCGAAGAGATTGTCGAAGGCCTCTTCATAGGGCTCTTGTTTGGTGGCAAAGCCGCATTTGTAGACGCCGTTGTTGATGCCGGGATAAACGAATGCATTGATCTCATCAATCTCTGAACGCAGTGCTTCAGGGTAGTAGTCATCGCTATTGCCGGTCAGTCCATTAAAGGCGGAGTTGAAGATGCGGATAATCTCTGCTGATTCATTGCAGACGATACGCTCCTCTTTTTTGTCCCAGAAGATCGGAACGGTGACCCGCCCGGTATAGTGAGGATCGGCTCTGCCGTAGAGTTGATGCGCGTGGGTGAAACCGTAGAGCGGTTCTGGTTCTGAAAACTGCCAGCCCTGATCGAGCATGTGCGGCTGTACGATGGTGACCGGAATGATCTCCTCTAAGCCTTTAAGTTTTCTGAAAATCAGGGCTCTGTGTGCCCACGGGCAGGCCAGTGATACATAGAGGTGATAGCGATCTCTCTCTGCCTTGAGATCATATTCTCCGGTCTCCTCCGAGGTGGAGGGGCAGTGGAATTTCGAAGGAGCACGATGAAACTTGCCATCCTTTGAGGCCCATTTGCCATCATCTTGTTCCCATCTGCCATCAATCATCATGCCCATTATTCAGCTTCCAGCGCCGGATAGTCGGTGTATCCGTGTTCATCACCACCGTAGAACGTGGCTTGATCCGGAGTGTTCAGTGCTGCATCGGTTCGGAAACGCTCAGGAAGATCAGGGTTGGCCAGAAATGGAACACCGAAAGCGATCATATCAGCCCGTTTCCCGGCAATGCTCTGGTTGCCCCGGTGTTTGTCATAACCGCCATTGGCGATATAGAGGCCATCAAAGCGATCACGCAGCTGCTGCATATCAAATTCAGGATCGGATTGTCCTGTCATATCCACCTCCACAACATGCAGATAGGCCAGTCCCAAGCCCGAGAGGCTGCTTGCCACATGATTAAATGTGCTCTGGGGATCGGAGTCGGAGATGTCGTTAAAGGCATTGATCGGAGAGAGGCGCACGCCAACCTTGTGGAAACCGATTTCATCACCAACTGCGGCAACGATTTGCAGCAGCAGGCGTGTTCGATTCTCCGGTGAACCTCCGTACTGATCCGTGCGCTTATTACTGCCATCACGAATGAACTGGTCGATCAGATAGCCATTGGCGGCATGGATCTCTACGCCATCAAAACCAGCCTCTTTGGCACAGGCTGCCGCATGGCGGTACTGTTCGATAATGCCGGGAATCTCTTCGCTTGATAGTGCGCGCGGTTCAACAAAGGGCTGCATACCCTCATAGGTGACCGCTTCACCAGCCGGTTTGATCGCGGATGGAGCAACGGGAAGTTCACCATTGTGGAAGCTGGGGTGGGAGATGCGGCCACAGTGCCAGAGCTGGGCAAAGATAGTGCCGCCTTGTGCATGCACGGCAGCGGTGACCTGCTTCCAGCCATCGATCTGCTGCACGGAGTAGATACCCGGTGTAGCCGGATATCCGACACCCTGCTCTGAGATCTGCGTGCCTTCAGTGATAATCAGTCCGGCGCTGCTCCGCTGTGAATAGTATTTTGCCATCATCGCATTGGCGAGAGATCCGGGAGCTCGGTTACGTGTCAGCGGTGCCATCACCATGCGGTTGTTCAGTGTATGACCTGCCAGTGCTATGGGTGATAAAAGATCCCTGTTCATATCTGCTCCTCGCTGTTCCAGCTTCTGTTCCATGTGGTGAATGCAATCTCACTGATCGGTTTTCGTTTGCGCGGAGTGGTTTCAGTGGTCCGAAACCCCTCATCCAGCGTTTCAATCGCTCCCGGATAACCGACGGCCGTGACACTCATGGGCGTGAAATCATCAGTAATATTGAATGTGGCAACCGCTGCAGCCGGGTCAAAGCCACCCATAGAGTGGGTGATCAGGCCGGTGGAGGTGGCCTGCAGAGCCAGTGCCATCATCGCCTGGCCGGTATCGTACTGACCCCAGCGGTTGGGTTTACCATTTTGTGAGAAGTTGTTGGCAGCGCAGGCCAGAATCAGCACGGGTGCATGTTGTGCCCATAGCTGATTCTTCTCTGCCAGCGTGGCCAGCATCTGCTGCCAGCCATTCGGGTTGGATGCTTTCTCCGCCACAATAAAGCGCCACGGCTCATCACCGAAACAGGAGGAGGACCAGCGTGCTGCTTCTATGCAGGAGAGCAGCTTTTCAGTTTCAACGCACCTCTCCTGATCAAAAGCGCGTGGACTCCAGCGGCTTGCAATGATCGGGTGGATATCACTTTCGATATCTGTCCTGTTTTGACTCATCGGCTGATCTCCTTGGGGTGTTGTTAAAAAAGGCCGGGGGCGAGGGGAGGGGAGAGTCCCCGGCCTGCAGAGAGCTTACTGACGGACGCCTTCAATAGAGAAGAATAGCTCTACATTTTCAGCTACCGGGCCGAGCATGCCGCCTTTGAGCATGTTGTAGTCGGAGAGGTGTAGTGTGGTTGAGCCTTCAAAGCCGCGACGGAAACCGCCCCATGGGTCAGAGCCTGCGCCGATCTGTTTGACATCAAATGCTATCGCTTTGGTGACCCCACGCAGGGTGAAGTTGCCTGTCAGAACTGCGGTGCCATCACCTTTGTCTTCAAAGCCGGTGCTGGTAAATGTGGCTTTCGGGAATTTGGCGACATCAAAAAAGTCAGCGCTGCGCAGATGTTTGTCACGCTCAGCGTGGTTGGAGTCGACACTTGCCACATCGATATCAACAGTGACGCTGTTGTTTGCAGGATTGGCTTCATCATAGCTGTATGAGCCGTTAAATGTGTTGAAGTTACCGATCAGCCAGCTGTAACCCAGATGTTTAACCTTAAACTGGATAAAGGCGTGCTGGCCTTTGATATCAAAGGCGTAGTTTTCAGTGGCCTGTGCAGCGGTGGTAATACCAAGTGCCAGAATCAGTGATGTGAGCAGGTGTTTCATTTTCATATGGTTGTTCTCCTTTTAGGTTTTTTTGTTGATGCCAAGCATGCGTAACAGGGTGTTATCTTTGTCAATAAAGTGGTGTTTCAGGGCAGCGCCTGCATGTGCAGCAGCAAGTCCAATCACAGCCCAGGCGACATACAGGTGAATCAGACCGATCAGATCCGCCTGCTCTTTGGTGAATGAGAAGCTGGCGGGCACAGTGAACCATCCGAATATGCTGATGCCTACACCTTCTGCAGTAGGGATCAGATAGCCTGTGATGGTGATGGCAAACAGCAGTAGATAGTGGCTACGGTGTACCAGCAGTGCTACGAACCGCTCCCATGTTTCACCCATCAGATTCGGCCGTTTGTTGGTCAGGCGCCAGATGAATCGGAAGATGAGCAGGAAGAGTAGCAGCATGCCCACTGCTTTGTGGATATAGGGTGCATCGTGATACCAGCTGTCATAATAGTTCAGTTCCACCATCCAGAGGCCGAGTGCGAACATGGCGAAGATGGCAATGGCCATCGACCAGTGCATAAGGATGGCAATCAGGCCGTATGATGTAGATGAGTTGCGTAACACGTCCTTCTGCCTCCTTTACACCTGTTTATTTAGCGTAGTGCAATTCTTGCGAGGTTGATGATTTAATAAAAGCATAAACAATTGATGGTCTTGATTAATAAATCGAATCATTCATGCTTGGCTTATGACACTGGATCAGTTGCGCGCCTTGTGTGCTGTTGTGGAGAAGGGCGGTTTTCATGCCGCCTCCCAATCTCTTTTTCGCAGCCAGTCGGCGATCAGTATTGCCATCAAGAATCTGGAACAGGAGCTCGGCATCTCCCTGTTTGATCGCAAAGATTATCGACCGGTTCTGACCCCGCAGGGGCAGGTGCTCTACGGCAAAGCCAAAAGTATTCTCTCCCGCAGTGAAGACTTCTCCAGTACAGCCCGTCATTTTGCTGAGGGGGAGGAGACAGAGGTCTCCATTGCCCTTGGTGCTATCGCGCCGGTTGAGGAGGTGTTGTCGGTGATCAGAGAGGTCTCTGAATCGGCACCCGCCACGCGCATGAGTCTGCAGATTGAGAATATGGGCGGCACGCTGGAGCGGTTGCTGGAGAAGGATGTCGATTTCGCTATAGCAGAGCGCTTCATGCCAATTGCCAATACCGAGGAGGTGCGCCTCACCTCAACCGAGATGGTCAGTGTCATCTCTGCCGATTTCCCTTTGGCGACCCGACACCCGGCCATTACGAAATCTGATCTGGAACACTGTGTGCAGGTGGTGGTGCGTGATACCAGTCGCAATCAACCCAAGCAGACAGCCGGTGTTCTGGAGGGTGTGCACCAGTGGCTGGTCAATGATTTCGATATGAAGAAACGCATGATTCTCTCCGGTGCAGGCTGGGGTCGTATGCCGCTTCACCGTGTTGCCGAAGAGCTGGCTGATGGTCGCTTGTTGGCACTTTCGGGCAAAGAGCTTGATCCGCTGAAAATTGATATCTATCTGTTCAGACGAATCAATGAGCCGATAGGGCCGATCGGTGAACGGCTCTGGCAACTGCTGCAGAGGTGTAAATATTGATGAATCCGGATTAAACGGTTTAGCTCTTATTGCTCAGGCGCTTCGGCAATACCCAGTTTGCCCGTGGGTAGTGGCAGGTGTAACCGCCGGGATAGCGTTGCAGGTAATCCTGATGTTCCGCTTCCGCCTCCCAGAATTCACCTGCAGGTTCGACCTCTGTAACGACTTTACCGGGCCACAGGCCACTGGTATCGACATCGGCAATGGTGTCGAGGGCGACCTCTTTCTGTATTTCATTCAGATAGTAGATGGCTGAGCGATAGGAGGAGCCTCTGTCGTTACCCTGACGATTCGGTGTGGTTGGATCATGAATCTGAAAGAAGAGTTCGAGTAGCTTGCGGTAGGAGATCAGCTCAGGATCGAAGATGATCTCAATAGCTTCGGCATGTGAACCATGATTGCGATAGGTGGCATATTTAACGTCACCACCTGTATAACCCACACGTGTGGATGTCACTCCTTTAAGTTTACGGATCAGATCCTGCATGCCCCAGAAGCAGCCTCCGGCCAGAATTGCGCGTTCAAGTTGCATGACAATGCCTCCAAATGCTCTTCAATCGTTGTGATCTTGCTCTGTTGATCTCACTTATCCAGCAGCGGTTTAATGGGTTAGACGATGCTGCAGGTAACAGATTACAGATCGGTTGATATTTCTCTACCTCCACCTCTGATATGGGCACAAGAATTGCTCGCAAAACAGATGTGGTACTTACCGTTTTGATTCGCTTTGTGTTACACTAGCACTGTCGTACAGGGATATATGATGAGGAAAAAATATGCCCAAGCTGAAACAGGAAGAGCATCACCACGGCCATCAGTGGGGATTGAGAGTAGGGACCGAAATCGTTGCCTCAACGATGATCGGATTGGGTATCGGCTTTTTTCTTGATCGCTGGCTGGATACGCGTCCGATTTTTCTCATCGTGTTTGCTATCTTTGGACTGGCTGCGGGTTTTCTCAATCTCTATCAGTTGATGGTCGTCGACCTGCAGGATAAGAACGACGCTGGAGAGCCCTGATATGGACATGAGCGGGCCACTGCAGCATTTCAGGGTGATCATCTATCACGATCTTCATCTTGGCCCCGTTGATCTCTCGATATCCAATACCGCAGTCTATATGTGGGTGGCCGTTATCGTGATTGTGCTTGGACTTCATCTGATGATGCGTAGGCCACAACTGGTGCCCGGCATGGGGCAGCTGATTGCTGAGTTGCTTTACGACTTTGTGGCGCGTCAGACACGCTTGAATATTCATGGTGAAGGGGAGAGGTATATTCCGCTGATGTTTACCCTCTTTACCTTTATCCTCGGCTGTAATCTGGTGGGCCTGATCCCCGGAGCCTTTACCCCGACCTCACAGCTGGCGGTTACCGGCACACTTGCCATCGGCATCTTTCTCTATGCTGCGGGATTACGCTTTTATCGCCATGGCTGGGGGTTCTTTCACGCTTTTGCTCCGCAAGGGGTGCCCAAAATCATGCTGCCGTTGATGGTACCCATTGAGCTTCTCTCATTTTTTGCCCGGCCGGTCACGTTGGCTTTGAGGTTGTTTGCCAATATGACTGCTGGGCATATGGCGCTCGGCGTGCTTGCGGTGCTAGGTTTGGCTGCTCCGTGGTTTTTGCAGTGGTTGCCACTTGGTTTTACCGTGATTCAGATTGGCCTAGAGGTGATTATCGCCTTTATTCAGGCCTATATATTTGTGGTGTTATCATGTGTCTATATTGATGATGCACTGGCGGAACATTAATGGTTTATGCTTTAATTGAGTACAAAACGATCAGGTATAACTAGGAGGGCTTCATGGAAGTTGCAGCAATGATTCCGATTGGTATGGGATTGGCCGCGTTGGGTATGGCAGGTGCTGCTATCGGTATCGGCATGATCTTCAGCAAGATGATCGAGGCGGTTGCCAGACAACCGGAAGCCGAGCCGACACTGGCCAAATATGCCTGGATCGGCTTTGCACTGGTTGAAACCATCGCACTCTATGCGCTGGTGATTGCCTTTATCATTATGGGGCAAGGTTAGCGCTGGTTTTGACTCAGGAGAGTCACGGCCTCAGCATTGGGCAACAGACCATCTGCCGCACTATTTTTTAAACAGGAAGCTTCATGCCACAATTTGATACCACATTTTTCTCTTCACAGATTTTCTGGACGATCATCTCATTTGTTGTGCTCTACGTGGTGCTTGGTAAATGGATTTTGCCACGCATTGCCAACACATTGAATCAGCGTACCCAGTTGATTAAGGATGAGATTGACGCCGCCCGCCATCAGCGTGAAGAGGTGGAGGAGATTAAGCTCGATTATGCAGAGAAGCTTGCCCATATCGATGATGAGGCGAAAAAGCTGTTTGAGGAGTCAGAGCGACGGATTATTGAACGGCGTGGGAAGTTGATGGACGAGTGGAAAGTAGAGATGGAGCGTAAAACAAGAGACTTTCACGAAGAGGCCGAGGCGGCTCGCCTGAAGGCGATCAGTGATATTCGTGCCCAGTCAGCTGATCTGATTGTTGATGCTGCAGAGAAGGTGATTCATCAGCGCATCGATAAGCGGGAGGCGCAGATCGCTCTGGAAGAGGCTATTGAAGCGTTAGAAAAGAAGCCTGAAAAAAGAGGTTAACTCTCCTCCAGATACATCGGTTTGTTATCCAGCAGAGCCAGCCAGCCTTTGGCGATACGATAGATCACCCAGACAGCGGTACCCATCAGAATGAAGTAGCCGATGCCCATAATCAGGGTAATGCCACCTAGCAGAAGCCACAGAGATCCGAACCAGAAGGTTCTGATCTGCCAGCGGAAATGAGATGCGATCCATGTATTTTCCACATCACCCTTTTTCACATAATTCACTACTGCGGCGGCGATGAAGGTGACAGCCAGCAGAAAGGCTGCGGCCTGCAGTGCATAGACAATCGTCGCACTGCGTTTGGCTGATGTGATGGATGGATCATCTACGATTTCCGTCTGTTTACGCATCTTCTTCACCATCCATATGCTGTACTTCCAGCACCACTTTGCCACTCATGCCGCCTGCTTCAATCAGGCGGTGTGCATCAGCCGCCTGCTCCAGAGGCAAGGTCTCGGAGACAAATATTGAGAGCTGCTGCTGATCAAAGAACTGAGCGCACTGCTCAAGAATATCACTGTGATGTTCTGCCGCCTCATTCAGGCCGAGCAGCATCGGGGTGAGCATCAGCTCCTGAGAGATGCGGATATTGCGCAGGCGAATGGTTTTCCAGTCGGCATCTGCAGGAACCTGCAGGATGGTGACGATATCACCATAGACTGCGGTGGCGGCAACAAGCTGATTGAAGGCATCACCACCGACGGTATCAAAGGCGACATCCACGCCGGCATTGTCAGTCCAGTCCAGCAGTGCCTGCGTGATATTTTCATTGCGGTAGTTGATTGCCAGATCTGCACCGAGCTGTTTGACCAGAGCGGCTTTTTCATCAGAGCTGACTGTGGTTGCCACTTCACAGCCGGCCAGTTTGGCCAACTGGATGGCGACATGACCAACGCCACCTGCACCGGCATGGATGAACACCTTCTGGTCTGAGTTGATGCGGGCGCGATCAAAGAGTGCTTCCCAGGCTGTGATCAGCACCAGCGGTGCCGCTGCGGCATCGATAAAGTCGAGACAGTCAGGTTTCATCGCCACGTAGGCTTCGGGAACAGCAATATATTCTGCGTAGTTGCCCGCCTTCTGACCAAGGCCTCCATAGCAGTAGTAGACCGGGTCGCCGGGTTCAAAGCGGGTTACATCGGCACCCACCGCCTCAACGATGCCGGCACCGTCACAACCGAGAATGGCAGGTAGCTCGCCGGCCATGAAGAGGCCGTTGCTGCGCACTTTGGTATCGACCGGATTAATGCCGGCAGCGATAACCTGAACCAGAATTTCATTGGCAGCACATGCCGGTTTTTCAGCTTCGCCTACCAGCAATTGATCCGCATTGCCCGCTTCCTGCATGAATACTGCCCGCATGATTTCTCTCCTCTTCAGTGGTGATCTGTGATGTACAAATTCCAGCATAGTTCGCTGAATATGGAAAGCCACTGACATTTGATCACGGCAGGTCTAAAATTGCGCCTCCCTCCATTGCAGGTAAAGGCGCTATACATGAAAGCTTCTCAGCAGGTAGAACTCTTCGACACTACACTTCGCGACGGCGCCCAGACGGCAGGCATCGCTTTTTCCGTTGAGGATAAGATGCGCATTGCCAATCGCCTTGCCGACTTCGGCATCGACTGGATTGAGGGTGGCTGGCCGGGAGCCAGTCCCAAGGATGATCTCTTCTTTGAACAGATGCGGCAGCGCGACTGGCCCAACAGCGCTCTGGTGGCCTTCGGGTCAACCGGCAGGCCGGGCCATGCGGCAGAGAAAGATCACGGACTGAACAATCTTGTGGCATCAGGTGCAGACGCGGTCTGCATCTTCGGTAAAAGCTGGGATATCCACGCCACCAAAGCACTCGGCATTACGCTGCAGGAGAATCTGCAGCTGGTTTCAGGCTCTGTGGCCTATCTGAAACAGCATATTGATACAGTGATGTTCGACGCAGAGCACTTTTTCGACGGTTATACCGCCAACCCTGAGTATGCGATGCAGGTGCTGCAGGCCGCGGCTGATGGCGGGGCGGATGCGCTGATTCTCTGTGATACCAATGGTGGCTCTGTCTCATCACGGGTGTTTGATGTGGTGCGGGAGGTGGTCACGCGTTTTCCGGACAAGGTGATCGGAATTCATGCCCATAATGACTGTGAGCTGGCTGTATCCAACAGTGTGGCCGCCGTGCAGGCCGGAGCCCGGCAGGTGCAGGGGACTATCAACGGCATCGGTGAACGCTGTGGTAATGCCAATCTGATCTCGGTGATTCCCATTCTGAAACTTAAGCTGAATATCGATTGTGATGTCTCTGATGATGAGCTGAAACAGCTTTTTTCACTCTCCAGTTTTGTCAACGAGATGGCCAATCGTCTGCCCTGGAAGCATCAACCGTTTATTGGTCAGAATGCCTTTGCCCATAAGGGTGGCATTCATGTCTCTGCGATCCGCAAGCTGAGTAGCCTTTATGAACATATTGATCCGGGCTTGGTGGGTAACGAGCAGCGTATCATGGTTTCTGATCAGGCCGGACGCAGTAATATATTGAGTAAAATGCAGCTTCTTGAGCCGGAGGCGGGGCTGGCAGATGATGATCCGGTTGTGGCTGAGGCGGTAAAACGTATCAAGGAGCTGGAGGCGGCCGGTTACGCTTTTGAGGGGGCCGATGCCTCATTCCAGCTGCTGCTGCGCCGTGCGATGGGTCGTTTTAAACGCCACTTTGAGCTGGTGCGTTTTCGTGTTTATGATGAGAAGCGCGGGCATCATGACGCGCCTGAGGCGGAGGCTACGGTGCAGGTGCGAGTGGGGGGTAAACTGGTGCACGCTGCTGCCCTTGGTAACGGCCCGGTCAATGCGATGGATAAAGCGATCAGAGCCGCACTGGTTGATGCCTATCCGGGACTGAGTTCGATGCAGCTGAGTGATTTTAAGGTGCGTGTACTATCCACCAAACAGGCAACCGAGGCGATGGTGCGTGTATTGATCGAATCGAGTGACGGTCATCGCAAGTGGAGTACAGTGGGAGTGTCCACCGATGTGCTGGAGGCGGCCTATCGGGCGCTCAATGATGCCATTGAGTACAAGCTGGTGATTGATCAGGTGCCGCCGCCTGATGAGCTGGGCGCTTGAAGCGACTGCAGGATAAACGCTGCCTGCCCTGTCAGGGTGGCGTCGCCCCTATGGGCAGAGAAGAGGCCGAGCTGTTGTTGATTGATATTCCCGGCTGGCAGCTCTCTGATGATGCCAGGCAGCTGCGCCGCTCCTTTACCTTTAAAACCTTTGTCGATGCGCAGCTGTTTGCAGCGACGGTGGGTGAACTCTCAGAGGAGGAGGGGCATCACCCCGACATCGCTTATGGCTGGGGTTACTGCACCATTACCTTCTATACCCATAAAATCGGCGGCCTGCATGAGAATGATTTTATCATGGCCGCGAAGGTGAACAGCCTCTAGGGAAACTCTGAACAAGTCAGCGTATCCGAGCAGGCCCTGCCAACATCATGCACTCTCAGTGCTTGATGTTGTGTGCAAAGGAAAGTGAGCCTCCACCAAGGGATATTCTCTCGCGCAAGAAGGGCGATTCACCTGATGCCCTGGGGGGCAAAAGTGAATCGGATTTCATTAAGAACTATCGCGCAATGGGATCCCATTGCTTGCTGGTGTTACAGGCCTAAGCCGAAGAAGCCGGTATCCTCTTTGGGAGCCTGATTCTGCTCAGTCGCACTTCCCTCTAAAGCAGGTGTCTCTTCAGTCGGTGCCGTTCCTCTGCGGAATGCTTCCAGAAATACCTCTTCACTATCCGGTCCGGGCAACAGTCCGGTTTTATCATCAATGACCACCCACTCGATGCCTTCAGGCGGGGTGAAGTCGACGACCGGGCGCCCTTTGTGGAAGGCCTGCATCGACTCTAACCATGTTGGCAGTGCAGCTCTGGCACCGGTTTCACGACGGCCCATCGGTGTGGGTGTGTCTCGACCAGACCAGACGCCGGTGAGCACCTGTGGTGTATAACCCATAAACCAGGCATCAACCTGATTGTTGGTAGTGCCGGTTTTACCTGCGGCCGGACGATTCAGGGCACGGGCGCGCTGGCCGGTGCCGCGTTCGATAACACCCTTCATGATATTGGTGATCAGAAAGCTGTCGACAGGATCGAGGGCGCGTTGAGCCGGGCGCATACTGTCGCTGGCTGACATGACAGGATCAACATGGCAGACCTGACAGCGGTTACCCGAGACCGAACGGTGCAGGGTATTGCCTGTACGATCCTGCACCTGCTGAATAGAGACAGGTGTCCACTTCTGCCCCTGATCAGCCATGACGGCGTAGGAGTTGGTGAGCGCCTCAAGGGAGACTTCGGTTGCACCGAGTGCAAGCGCCAGCTGGGGCGGGAACTTTCGCTCCAGCGGGTAGAGTTCGAGATCATTGAGGAAACGTCTGATGCCGACATTCTGCAATACCTTGATGGAGGCGAGATTGCGTGAATGCTCCAGTGCGTTGCGCAGTGGGACGGGGCCGGCAAATTTGTCTTTATAGTTTTCAGGACGCCAGAACTCATCGCTGGTATCGCTGTCGAATACCACCGGTGTATCCATGACAATCGTTGCCGGGGTTGAACCGCTGGTCAGCGCAGAGGTGTAGAGAAACGGTTTAAATGCACTGCCCGGCTGACGCATCGCCTGATGCACGCGATCAAAGCCTGCGGTCTGGTAATCATAGCCGCCGACACGTGCCAGCACGGTGCCACGTTCCATGTCGATGGCGTAGAGTGCGGATTCAATCGATGGTTCCTGGGCCAGGCGAACGCCCTGCCTGGCTGTTCCCTGCAGGCGGATCTCATCACCCTTGATCCAGCTGCGCGGACGCTTTTTCAGCTCAGCGAGCTGTTCTTCAGTTGCACCCTCTTTTTCATATTCCGAAATCGGCTTCCAGTTCCAGTTTGGTTTGCTTAGCTGCCAGAGGTTTCTGCCATCATTAACAGTCAAATCACCATTGCGCGCCATCTTGGTTACCAGCGCCGGGATAATTTCATCAGTGGCCGGAGCAACGGGTTTGCCCTCGCGAGCTTTATGCCAGGCTTCCAGTAGTGTTATCCATGTTTCAGATGGATGGTTGACCGGGTAACGGTAGTATTGGCGCTGTTCGATATCCAGTGCGCCGTGACGCACTGCGCGGATGGCAGCATTCTGCGCGTTGGGATCAAACGGTACGACGATGGTCAGCCCCTGCCTGCGCAGGGTTTTCAGGCCGAAACGTTCAGTCAGCTGGCGCAGTACCAGATCGGCATAAGCGTCATTGAGCTTGGGGTCGTCCAGGTCGGCAACAAGCATCGGTTCGCGGCTAGCCAGCTCAACCTCATGTTCAGTGGCAAAACCGCTGTTCTGCATTAGCTGCAGTACGGTGTTACGCCGTTGCGTCGCTTTTTCAGGATTGATGTGCGGCGCATATTTTCCAGGAGATTTCGGCATGCCTGCAATAGTGGCGCACTCGGCCAGAGTCAGCTCATTCAGCGGCTTGTGAAAGTAGCGCCATGCAGCAGAGGCGACGCCATAAGAGCCGCGTCCGAGATAGATCTGATTCAGGTAGAGGTAGAGGATATCATCTTTGGAGAACGATTTTTCAATGCGATAGGCGAGGATCGCTTCACGGATTTTGCGGGTGTAAGAGCGTTCTGAGGTGAGCAGGAAGTTTTTTGCCACCTGCTGGGTAATGGTTGAGCCGCCCTGTACGGTGTGGCCAGCACGCAGGTTGGCCAGTGCAGCCGAGAGAATGCGGGCAGGATTGATGCCGGGGTGTTCGTAAAACTGCTGATCCTCAGCAGCAAGGAATGCTTTGGTGAGGGTGTCCGGAATCTCATCAAATGGCGTCAGGATGCGGTGCTCGTCGGCATACTCGGCAATCAGTTCACCGTCACTGTTATAGACGCGGGAGACCAGTGGCGGTTGATAGTCGGAAAGAGCGGATAGTTCAGGCAGGTTGCTGGAGAAGAGAAGATAACCTATCGTAATGCCCATCACAGCCAGCAGACTTAAGGAGACTAGTATTTTCGCGATAATGGATAGGATGCGCATTAACCCGAATTCAAGCGGAAGCATGGGGCTCAGGCAAGCCGGAGTTTTTACACCGGCCTTATCCTTGTCAGAACAGCGCGGTTTCACGCTGATCGAAGTGATGATTGTGATTGTCATCATTGGTGTGATGACCACGATAGCGATTCCCGCTTTTTCAGATTGGCGAGACAGGCAGGCGGTTCGCAGTGCGACGCAAACGTTGATGTCTCACCTGAAACAGGCGCGGGTGACCGCCGTAGCAGAGAACAGGAGTGTGACCATTGATTTCACCTCAACCACAGCTTACACCTATGACACTGGCGCTTGTGGCACCTGTCGAAACCTGCAAATGGATTTAACCCAGTTTGGCGGCGTGGCTTTTTCTGCACTTCCGACTGATCGGACATTCAACAGTCGGGGAACAGTGAATTTTGGTAACATGACTCTGCAGGCTGGTTCAGCCAGCACACAAATTACTGTAAATATTGTCGGCAGGGCATTCATCCAATGATATTGAATAATATATATTCTGAAAGGGGTTTTACGCTGATTGAGATTCTTGTGGCGCTGGTCATTGTCTCAGTTGGCGTACTGGCACTCGGGGGCTTTGGTGTATCCATTATGGGTAGCGGCCAGGTCTCACGGGAGCGGCTGACAGCAGTGCATCTGGCTGAGCAGGTCCTGGAGTTCTGGCAGAATGATGTAAATGATCGGCCGCCGAATATTAATGTGGCCACATGTGGATTAACTGCTCTGGGAGCCGATCCGGCAGGGTATCCTGTTACCGTCACCTGTACGCCGGATGCAGGTATCGGCATAAGCTACACCATTGCCGCAAACAGATCCGTTGCTCAGGCACCCTTGCCATCAGCGCCAAACAACAGTTTTGGCATTGCCAACACTAATGCGGGTTCGTCTGTGAGGAATATGGTTGGTACCATTACCCCGTGGACTAAGGTGGTGACTGTAACCTGGTCAAATAAAGGGAACTCACGATCCGTGTTCCTCACCCATATGACGAAGATGCCATGATGAATGATCGCGTTGATACGGCTTTGCCGGATGAAAGGGGTTTCACCCTGATTGAGATGTTGATCGGTATGGCGATGGGGCTGATTATCCTTGCCGGCCTAACCACGATGTTTGTCTCCATGAACGACGCTTCGCGAGCCGTAACAACAAGAGGGGAGCGCATGGCAGACCTCTATCTTGTCTCGCATCTGATGCAGGCGGAGTTAAGGGGGGGGAAGGATATCTGCTGGGATGGCACGAACAATCAAATTATCTATCAGCCCTTGGATAGTACGGTTGCTCTGGGGGTCTGTGATACAGTGGACGCTTCCAACGGCGCTTTTCGCATGAATGCTGCCAATGTGGGAGGGGGCAAGCCAACCCCCTATATTTGCTGGGATCAGCCGAATGTCGGCGGAGGTTGTCAGGAGTTGATCCGGGATATGAATGCAACGGGGTTAACTGCCTCGAGTGCTACCGGCATATGGGTTGTGACGCTGGTTGCCGACTACCTTAATGAGAACAAGCAGACCAGAGAATTGAGCCTGCAGTTTAATACATGGCCGAGGAACTAATATGATCTCCACAGTGAATCATCAGAAGGGTTTTGTTCTTATTACTTCCCTGATCATGTTAAGTCTTCTGACGCTCATGTCTCTGGCCATGTTCTTTACCGGCCGCACGGCTACGCAGACCAGTGCCTCTGCACAGAGCTCAACTGAAGCCTACTATTATGCCGAAACGGCGATCAACTATATCAACTGGGCATTTCACAATGATGCTGATTTTGATAACGCCACCTACGCTGCGGGTGGCTACAGGCATTTGGCCTTTGGTGATCCAGTGCCACCTGCAGCCGATACTGCCGGTGATATGAGTGAGATGAACGCCTACCTTTCAGATCCAGGGCCAACTGCAATCAGTGATACAGATGCAGCAGGATTGGCAGGCCAGATCATGTATTTTGACAATACACCTCTGGCTAACCGCGCTATATGTTTTAACTCTGAACCTGATCCCGGAGCGGGGGTGGCTCTAACCTATCCGAACTGTATCAATGTGCAGCTGGCCCCCACGGATTCTAGGCTCATTGCAGCACAGCCTACGATGTTTAATGTCAGTACGAGTCTGCCGCGTTATCTCAAGCTTGATATCGCTGCTGATGGTACAATCACAGCAACGATTCCACAGCTTCCACACCGGAGTCCGACTACTGCCACTGTTGGCCCGATTGTTGGCGAAGATATCCCCGATAATGGAGCCATTGTCTGGCTTACAGCCGCGGATAAAAATGATATCGATTCCGATATAGAGATTTTTCCTCTCCAGCCTGGAGCAGGAGCATCGGCGGTTGATGCCTGTACATCACTTGGCGGAGGATGTCCTTGTAACGCAGCCGCTTCTACGGCTAATTCGAGGGCATGTGATGCCAATTCAGGGCTGTGGCTGGATGGGCAAGTTGTCGCTGGCGCATGGGACCCTCCATACAAGGTGGCAGCTTATGCTATCGGTTATGTGAATGGTGCGCCTACCCATCTGATTCGTGCTATTATCTATTAGATTTGATTCTTGATAGGGTTATTAATGCGTCATTCTGCCGCAATTTAATTCTAGTGAATTTGACCACAGCGTAAAAACAGAGATACTCGCTTTTTTTTGAGGTGACAGGTTTATGAAAAAGACAATTCTATTTAGCGCATTTGCTGCGATCTTTATGCTGGTTGCAGTTGGCCACCAAGGTGGCTCTGTGACGTTTGATGTTCCAGCTGCAGTTGCTGGCGATGATGACAGCAAGTCAAAGTCCAAGAGTGATGATGACGATAAGTCAAAGTCCAAGAGTGATGATGACGATAAGTCAAAGTCCAAGAGCGATGATGACGATAAGTCAAAGTCCAAGAGTGATGATGACGATAAGTCAAAGTCCAAGAGTGATGATGACGATAAGTCAAAGTCAAAAAGTGACGAAGACGATTCTGATGGAACATACAGCGAATTGTCCGATGATGAAGATTCGGAGCATGGGGACTCTACAAGTGGTGGTTCCAAGGTCTCTGTTTGCCACGATGGATCAACGTTGTCGGTAGGCGCTTCCTCTGAAAGTGCTCATCTTGCTCATGGGGACACTGCCGGCGCGTGTGTTGTAGCTTCTTCTTGTGACTGTCCTCCAGGCATTACAGCGTGTACCTGTGCGGATGGTAGTGATGGAAGCCCTTCAGCTGCTTTGCCTACTGCCGCAGGACCTGTTCAGCATCGCTCATATTAATAAATAAGCGTCGCAGCTCTCGAAAGCCGGCATCTCTAAAGGATGTCGGCTTTTTTTATTTAAGTTGCGCCAAATCTGACCGATATTTACCCTGATGGTTGTGAAAGTTGCACCTGTGATATTTTAGAGAAACAGAAGAAAATGTGATCTGCGTCGCATTATTGGGCGGTTTCCAGATGGATAGTGTGTTCAATGGCGGAGTAGCCATTTAGAGGTTAAGAGGAGAAGGATATGAAGAACAGTGTATTGGTTATTTTCTTTGCAGCGCTGCTGACGTTTGCGTTCAGTAGTGAGACGGGAACATTTAGTATAGGTGTTTCATCTGCAGATGCGAAGTCGGACAGCAGCTCCAAGTCAGACAGCAAGTCCAAGTCAGACAGCAAGTCCAAGTCAGACAGCAAGTCCAAGTCAGACAGCAAGTCCAAGTCAGACAGCAAGTCCAAGTCAGACAGCAAGTCCAAGTCGGACAGCAAGTCCAAGTCGGACAGCAAGTCCAAGTCGGACAGCAAGTCCAAGTCAGACAGCAAGTCCAAGTCGGACAGCAAGTCCAAGTCGGACAGCAAGTCCAAGTCGGACAGCAAGTCCAAGTCGGACAGCAAGTCCAAGTCGGACAGCAGCTCTAAAGATAAAGAGAAAAAAGTGACTATCTGTCATTTCCCTCCGGGAAATCCTGAAAACATGCAGACACTCTCTGTTGGAGAGTCTGCTGTTGCAGCTCATCTCTCTGAGCATGGTGATTACCTGGGTGAATGTGTTGATCCTGATGCCGGAGGTGCTCCGAGTTGTGATTGTCCTCCAGGCGTAGCTGCATGTGTCTGTGCTGATGGTACACCCGGAAACGTTGGTGGAGCAGCAGCTTCTCCATCATCCTCATCATCACATCGCGAGGTTATGGGCCAGTAAGGCTCTATCGGTAAGCAGTCCAGCGGCGTCTCTCCCTGAAAAGGGTTAGGCGCCGTTTTTATTTGTGGAGTGAGATATGAAACGTAATCTGTTGGTGGCTATTTTTTCAGGCATGTTGATGTTTGCTTTTGGTGCTCAGGCAGGTGTTTTTTCTGATGATGTGTCGGCTGCATATGCGAAGAAAGAGAAATCAGGAGATAAAGATAGTAAATCTTCTGAAGATAACAAAGTGACACTGTGCCATGCACCTCCGGGTAATCCGGAAAATCTGCAGACGCTCTCTGTTGCTGAGGGGGCTGTTGGGGCTCACCTTGCCCATGGAGATCTTCTGGGAGCTTGTCCTGTCGTGGAACCGCCTGATAGTGTGAAACCTGCAAAGGTTAATTCGCAGCGAAGTGTTTATGGGCAGTAGTGTTTAAATCATGATGCGAATGGCGCCTGATGGATGGGCGCCATTTTTGTAAGATGACTTTTTACTGGTATGGTATTCTGAACTGATGAAGGAGATGTTGATGGCAAGTGAATCAGGCCAACTGGTGTTGAATACAGATCGTTTAAGCTGGCATGTTCTGGTTTTTCTTGTTGCTATTGAATTGCTGCTAGTGTTGCTCGATATCGTAATTAATTACGCCGAAGTGATTGAATATACCTCGATTCACCGGATTTTTAACATTGCCCGTGAAGATGGTCTGGCTGGCTGGTTTATGGCCTCGCAAACGCTGGTGGCGGCACTGGTGTTGTGGTTTCTCTACTGGCTTAGTCGCACTCATGATGGTGCTACGGCCCTTCAGCGCAGGGGCTGGCTGGTGTTGGCGCTGTTTTTTACCTATATGTCAGCAGATGATGGGGCACTGATTCATGAGCGACTGGGCACCATGTTTGAAGAGATCGGTGCTGAAGCAGGTAAAAGCGGTGATGTTGGTCTGCTCTCACAGTGGCTGGATATGTTTCCCAGTTATGAGTGGCAGTTTTTACTACCGTTTTTTGCGGCTGTCGGGCTGTATATGCTCCACTTTCTCTGGAGAGTCCTTGGGGTGGGGCGGCCACTGTTGATGGTGTTGGCTGCATTCTCCTGTCTTGCCCTGGCAGTTGTGCTCGATTTTATAGAGGGCGTGCCAAAAGAGCATGCGCTAAACCTCTATAGCTGGATCAAGCAGGTCTGGTTACTCGAGGATTATACGGTTGATCATTTTGCCAAATCTCTGGAGGAGTTTCTTGAGATGCTTGGTATCAGTCTGTTTCTATCGGTTTTTGTAGCTCAGGCCGGTCGTGCCCATAATGATTCACTTGTGTTGCAGTTGGCCTCTTCGGATCAATTGGATAGGGTTAAACGGGCGAATTGATGTATCTGGCATCCCAGGGGCTGAAAGTACCTTAAAAGCTGACGTGGTGGCGTGATACTTGCTATGATTTGAGAGTGTTGAGCCAGCTCACTTTGCCGTGAACTGGCTTGACTTTATTGCTTATAATAAGGTACTTTGCACGAGTATGTGCCAGTAAAGCATAAGCTATGGAGGGTAAGTGTCCTTTTTTTCGAGCAGATCTGAAGGGATCATGGGTGTGGATATCAGCTCGACCGGAATCAAACTGGTTGAGTTGTCGCGTTCCCGCTCTGGTTATGAGTTGGTCTCCCTGGCAACGATTCCTCTGCCTCGCGATGCGATCGTTGAGAATACAATCATTGACTCATCTGCTGTTACGCAGGCGTTGATTGAGGCGGTCAATGCTGCCAAAACATCCACTAAAAATGTCGCTTTGGCGGTCTCTGGTAACGCTGTAATTATCAAAACCATTACTATTCCGACAGTTAGTGAGTTCGAGCTTGAGGCGCAGATTCAGTATGAAGCCGACCAACATGTCCCTTATGATATCGATGATGTGTTTCTCGACTTTTTCATTCAGGGCATGACGGCCGATGATCCGGAGCATATGGATGTGGTGCTGGCCGCCTGTAAACGCGAAGTTGTCGAAGATTACCAGATGGTGCTTGCTGAGGCAGGCTTAACAGCAAAGTGTGTTGATTGTGCTGTGTTTGCGCTGGAAAATGGTGCTGAAGTCACAGAGCAACATAACCTTCCCCATGGTGGAGAGCAGTTATTGGCTGATGAGGATGCAGATGTTCATGCGCTGATTAATATCGGTGCGAATATGATGAATATCAATGTGTTGATTAATGGTCAGATGGCATTTGTGCGCGATCAGTTTTATGGTGGTCAAAACCTGACTGAAGAGATTCAGAAAGAGCATGACATCAGTTATCAGGCAGCCGAACAGTTAAAAACAGATGATTTTGACAGCATCCATCCGGAGGCTCTGGAGCGTTTTTACATGGGTTTAACCTCTGAGTTGGTGCGTTCACTCGATTTCTATTCTGCAAGTCGGGCTGAATTCCCTGTGCGTAAGCTTCTGCTCTCCGGTGGCTGTGCTCTGATCCCCAATATTGCGACCGAACTTGAGCAGCGACTGGGTATTGATACAGCTATTCTCAATCCATTTGAGAACATTAAAATTCCAGCGAAAAAGTTTGATGAACAGCATATCAGGCGAATTGGCCCTATGTTGATGATACCCATTGGGCTTGCGATGCGGAGTTTTGATTCATGATTCGCATTAATCTGATTCCCTACCGCGATGCCAGACGTCAGCAGCAGATTGTGCAGCATCTTAGCATCTTCTTTGCTGTGGTTATTGTTGCTGTATTGCTTGCTATGGGCGCCCATACGACTGCTTCGATGCAGCTCTCCGACCTCAAAGAGGAGACGCTTCGTGTGCAGCAGCAGAATGCTGAACTGAAGAAGAAGATCGGTAAAATTGAAAATTTGGCTAACCTGCGCGGTGACGTGGAACGCAAGCTGGATATTGTCGACAGGCTGCAGGAGGGGCGTTTCCGCTCACTGAAAACACTGCATGAGATTGCTCAGGTGATTCCAGATAATGTCTGGATCAAGTCTGTAAAAGATAAAGGCGATACCATTGAGCTCTCGGGCCTTGGTGAAAGCAATAAGGCGGTTGCCAATTTCATGCGCAAACTGGATCACTCTCCGCTGTTTTCAAATATCCAGTTGCTGGTCATCAGTCGCATCACAGTTGATGGCTTGCCGGTTAGAAAGTTTAGTCTGAACATGGATCGCATTGATGCGTTGCCGGATCGCAAGAAAGATAGTGCTGCGGCTAAAGGGGGTAAGGGCTGATGTTTGATTCCCTGAAAGAGTCCCTCTACGAAGGACTTCGCCCTATTCTGCCGTTGCCGGCATGGCAGAAATTGTTGACGCTGGTTGTTACCTTTGTGGTGATCACCGGAGCGTATGTTTATCTGGGCTGGATGCCCCTGCAGGAGGAGATTACCCAGCAGGAGTCTCAGGTTGAGATGCAGAAAATGCGGCTGGTCAAAAACCAGCGTCTGGCGCATGACCTGCCACGCAAACAGAAAGAGTATGCCAAGCTTGAGAAGCAGTTGAAGGTAGCGCTGAATATGCTTCCCAAGAAATCACAGATTCCGGATCTCTTGGAAAACGTTTCGTGGGCAGGGAAGGACTCCGGCCTTGAATTCAAGCAGTTCAAGCCGGGTCGGGAAGTTGCCAGACAGATCTATGCCGAGGTGCCTGTTGATCTGGATGTGACAGGAAGTTTCCGTCAGTTGCTGACCTTTTTAAAAAGGGTGGGCGAGATGCCACGTATTGTGGATATCAAGGGACTTACCCTGTCAGAGGCGAAAGATAATGAACTGAATGTAAAAGGGCAGGCGGTCACCTACAGGTTTGTGGAAGAGAAACCCGCCAGCGCGAGTAAGGGGCGGCGCAAATAATGCGTATTTTGGCCGGGAGACAGGTTATGAGGTATATCATGAAGCATTGGGCTGAAAGCAGGCTGTTACAGCAGCCAGGGAAAATAGTTGCTCTGGTGGCTTTTGCGTTGCTGCTCTGTGTGAATGGTTCTCAAATTGAAGCGGCGACCATCAACGGTTTGCATCTGCTTTCAGATCGAGATGGACAGCGTCTGAATATCGCGATGGATGAAGCTGCAGAGTATCAGGTGTTTAATCTTGAAGGCCCAAGGCGTCTTGTCTTGAACTTCCCCAATGCCTCTATGGCAAAAGATGTCTCTGAAGTTGCAGGTGATGGTGCGATCACGACTGTTGTTCCTCAGCAAGACAGCAGCGGTGTACGTGTTGAAATCGGGCTTGCCAAAGGTGCTAAATATGAGATTGCTGAGAAAGGCAATGATCTACTGGTTACTTTTACTTCGGAAGTGAAAGCTGCTGCCAGGAGTGAAGGGGCTCTGTTGCAGGATATCTCTGTTAATGACAGAGGCAGTGTGACCGAACTGGTGCTACGTGGTGAACGTATGGATTCCAATCACAATGCACTGGTGACCAACGATGGTAAAACGCTGGTTCTGGATTTCTGGGGCGGTAGTTCGAAGCTTCCTAAGGAGTATTACACCTATACAGCCCTTCGTCTGAATGATGTCACCATTGGCTCTGCAGAGGGGCGTTTGCGTCTGGTGCTCTCTTTAAGAACAGGGGCGGGTTCCAACCACCAGATTGATGCTGATGCCAATAGTATGGTGATCCGTTTCGGTAATATCGAGCCGAAGAAGAGTGTTGTCGGCCTGACTGTTGATGCCGTTGATTTTCAACCTGATGACAGAATTGCGCATCTGGTTGTTCGCACCAATGAAGCCAATCCCATTATTAATCTTCAGGAAGAGGATGGGAAAATCATTCTCGATCTTAAGAATGCAACACTGGCCTCAGGTCAAGAGCGTTCGCAGGATTTGAGCGCTTTCCCGGGGCCTGTGAAGCAGATCGACAGCTATGGCATGAACAAAGACGTTCGCATTGTAGCCCGCTTACGCCAGAAGGCAGTGGTATCCTCTTATCAGAGTGGCAATGTGCTTACTGTCACCCTGAAACCGCAGGATATGGTCGCTGTATCCGAGAGTGATGAGGCGGCCGTCAGGGATGAGAAGGTCTATTCCGGCCAGAAGGTAAGTTTCAGCTACAAGGATATCGATATCCGCAATGCGCTGCAGCTGATTGCCGAGATGAGCGATTTTAATATTATCATGTCTGATGATGTCTCTGGTGTACTCACCATGCGTCTGGTCGATGTTCCCTGGGATCAGGCACTGGATCTGATCCTGCAGGCTCGCGGCCTTGGAAAAGAGCAGAGCGGTAATGTCATTCGCATTGCACCACTGGATGTACTGAAGTCTGATTCCGATTCGAGAAAAGCTGCCAAGGCGAGTGCTGAAGAGGTAGCACCACTGGATACCGAGTTTATTACACTGGGCTACGCATCAGTCAATGATGTGAAGACTATTCTGCAGGGAGGCTCTGTTAAGACCGAGGTTACCGGTGGCGATGTAACCGATAAAGAGGCTACAACCAGCTCTTCCGGTAGTGGAGAGCTGAAGCTGCTCTCCAGTCGCGGCTCGATTCTGCTGGATGAGCGCAGCAACACGATGATCATCACTGATACACGCGAGCGGTTGAATAATATCAAGCGTCTGGTGGCTGTGATCGATAAGCCTACCCAACAGGTATTGATCGAAGCGCGTATTGTTGAAGCAACCGATTCATTTGCTCGTGATCTCGGTATCAGGTGGGGCGGGCAATATAACACAACAGGTAAAGGAGCAACGCATACGGTAAACGGAACGGCTGTTGGCACTAACGTTGTGGATTTAGGTGCTCTTGTTCAGGCCGGTGCCGGTGGTGCAATCGGATACTCACTGGGCACATTGGGTGGGGCCTTGAATTTAAACCTTGAGCTCTCAGCTGCAGAGCAGGTAGGTGACATCAAGGTGGTCTCCAGTCCGCGTGTGTTTACCAGTAATCTACAGGAGGCGCTGATTGAACAGGATCGTCAGATCCCATTCCAGTCATCGACCTTTTCCGGTGGTGTCACGACCATTACCACAACATTGGTGAGTGCCAAGCTGGCTCTGAAGGTGACACCTCAGATCACCGCTGATAAACGCATTATCATGCAGCTGGTGGTGAATAAGGATACGCCTATCGATAATCCAATTACTGGTGGTGCACCATCGATTGACAAGAAACAGGTGGTAACCAAGCTACTTGTAAAAAATGGAGAGACAGTGGTACTTGGTGGCATCTATTCACAGACTACCTCTGATACGGTGAACGGTGTGCCAGGGTTGATGGATATTCCGCTCATTGGTCACTTCTTTAAACGCAAACAGAAAAGTGATAATCGTAATGAACTGCTGATCTTTATCACACCAACGATCATTGGTGATGAAATATCGATTCAGTAACAGGGGTTCATACGCAGATATGATAAACGGGTGGCTTTTTAGCCGCCCGTTTTTATTTACAGCACAGATTCCGCGATGGCATCGGCGACTATGATTCCTGACTCAGTCAGTGAAATGGTAACCTCATCAACAGCCAGCAGGTTTTGTGATTGCCAGGGTTGAAGTTGCATGGCGAAAAATTCAGCGGCATCAAAGCCAAAGCGGTCGCAAAAGTCAGATCGGTTAATGCCGTCACGGCGGCGAAGGCCAAGCCAGACGGCCTCGCCGGCAGCCTGTGGGATCAGCAGTGACTCCTGCGTATTGATGGTGCTTTTGCCCGTTGTGGCGGCTTTGATGTAGGACTCAGGGGTGCGAATATTGCTGTAGCGGGTGATGCCGCCAAGCTTGCCGCTGTCAGAGTCATCCCATTTTCCTGCTGCGCCGGCACCGATGCCGATGTAGTCGTGATATCTCCAGTAGCCGTCGTTATGGCGGCATTTTAGTCCCGGCCTGGCAAAGTTGGATATCTCATAAGCTTCCAGTCCAGCCGATTGCAATTGATTGCGTGTCTCTGTGAACATGGTGATGGCCAGATCATCATCGGGAAGATTGATGGGGCTGATGGCGTGAGTGGTTGCCAGCTTGGTGTGCGGCTCGATGGTCAGCTGGTAGCAGGAGAGGTGCTCTGTGCCAAGTGCGATGGCGGTCTGCAGGCTCTGCAGCCACTGATCCAGTGATTGGTTTGGCAGACCATAGATCAGATCGAGATTTATATTCTCGAAACCGGCATCTCTGGCGATCTCAAAAGCATCAAGTGCCTCGCGGCTGTTATGGATGCGCTCCAGCCACTTCAGTTCGCCATCATTCAGGCTCTGTACACCCATCGATAGCCGATTGACCCCGGCCTGACGATAGGCAGCGAAATGTCCGGCATCGACACTACCCGGATTGGCCTCAATGCTGATCTCAATATTTTTTTCAAATCCACACAGCTGATACGCATGCTCAATGACGGCATGGATCAGCTCAGGCGGTGCCAGCGACGGGGTGCCGCCACCGATAAATATGGATGCCACTTTCCGGTCTGCAAACATCGGAGTTTCAGCCCACTGTTGCAGTTCAGCAACCAATGCCTGTTGGTAGCCTTTCCAGTCGGGAGTAGAGCGCTGATGTGAATTGAAATCACAGTAGTGGCACTTATGGGCGCAAAAGGGGATGTGCACATAGAGCAGTAGTGGCGAGCGGAGGATTCCGGTCATGCTTGATGAGTCCCTGTTATTGTAGAACTATTTCGTAGTGATCCGGCGCAAACTGTTCATTGCTCTCTAGTCTGATCTCCTTACGCAGAAACGCTTCAAGCTGCTCAACCGATTTACTCTCTTCACCAAGCATCAGGTCAATAATCTGGGGGTGAGCAATGACCATCAGTTTTTCACAAGGGTAGGCACGCGCCTCAGCCACCACTTCGCGAAAGAGCTGGTAACAGATCGTGGTCGGACTTTTGGCACTGCCAACACCATGACAGTGGTCGCACTCATTGAGCAGGATACGGCCGAGGGATTCTCGTGTGCGTTTGCGGGTCATCTCGACAAGGCCCAGGTCTGAAAGTTGCACAACATGGGTCTTGGCCTTGTCACGCTTGAGCGCCTCCTCCAGAACCTCCATAAGTCGCTGTTTGTTCTCATCTTCCTGCATATCAATAAAATCGACAACAACGATACCGCCAAGGTTACGTAACCTGAGTTGGTGTACAATTTCATGTACCGCCTCAAGGTTGGTTTTAAAACCTGTCTCCTCCATATTACGGGAGCCGACAAAGGAGCCTGAATTGACATCAATGGCAATTAACGCTTCGGTCTGGTCAATAACAAGGTAGCCACCGGATTTCAGCGAGACGCGCCGTTGCAGGGCGCGTTCAATCGCCTCTTCAACGCCGTAGACGTCGAAGATCGGACGATCGCCCGGATAGTAGTAGAGCTTTTTGGCGACCTCAGGCATAAAACGACGGGCAAATTTTTTCATGCTCTCGTATGCCTCTTTCGAATCGATATGAATTTTCTCGACATCGCTATCAACATAATCGCGCATGACCCGCAGATAGAGGTTGAGCTCCTTGTGGATGATGCTGCCCAATCCTGAGCATTTTGATCGTTTCTCGATATCAGCCCAGAGACGAAGCAGAAACTCCAGATCCTGACGCATCTCATCTTCATCGCGCCCTTCAGCCACAGTGCGAATAATCAGGCCACCCTGTTCAGGGCTGATGGCTTTGCCGATAGCAAGGAGGCGTTCGCGCTCCTTCTGGTCTTCAAGGCGGCGAGCGATGCCGATATGATCAAGATGCGGCAGATAGACCAGATAACGACCTGCCAGACCGATCTGGGTGGTTAGACGAGGCCCTTTGGATGCGATGGGTTCTCGGGAGACCTGCACCATCAACTCCTGCCCATCTTTTATCAGGTTGGCGATAGGCGGCGCAGAACGGCGTGAGTAATGTGTCGCTGGCGTTTCGCTATCACACTCTGACTCATCTCCGTTTTCCATCTCATCAGAAAACTCAACAGCATCCTGTTTTGCTGTGGCGATATCTCCGGCGTAGAGGAAGCCAGCCTTCTCCATGCCGATATCCACAAATGCCGCCTGAATGCCTGGCAGAACCCGCTGCACGCGACCTTTGTAGATGTTGCCCTTCAGACCGCGCTCGCTTTCGCGTTCAATATAGATCTCTTCGGCCAGATTATTCTCAATGCGGGCGATCCGTGTTTCAAACGGGGCGACATTAACCAGTAGTTCAATACTCATAATTTGTCCTTCATCTGAGCAATCATATGCAGGGTTGTGGAGACCGGCAAACCGATGACATTATCCAGTGGTCCATCAATGGCCTGGATAAAGGAGGCTGCTCCACCCTGAATGGCATAACTGCCAGCCTTATCGAGAATATCATTGTGCGCCAGATAGGTATCAATCTCGTCACTACTGATGTTGCGAAAGGTTACGCTGGTCTGAATGCAATCACTCTGGATCTGATCACCCAGACGCACACATACGGCGGTTAGCACCTGATGGGTATGGCCGGAGAGTTGTGTAAGCATCTGTTTGGCGTGTTGAAGATCAGTTGGCTGCCCCAGCGCCTCACCGTGAATCGCCACCAGCGTATCAGCAGCAATGACAGGAGTTTTTCCGTCTGTCTGGCAGGCCAGAGCCTTCTCCCTGCAGAGGCGCTGCACGGTATCGGCAACAGTTTCATGAGCAAGTGGTGTTTCATCGATATGTGACGGTCGCACCTCAACAGCAAGGCCTGCAGCTTGCAGCAGGTAGAGACGACGTGGTGATCGGGATGCGAGAATAACTTCCATCTGCCAAGCATAACCTGCCTTTCGCTTGACGGCACGAACATCGCGCTTACGATGCACAACCCGTGACTACTGCAACGATCTCCCCGCTGGAGCGTGCAACGGAGCTGTGCAGAATGGATATGGAACGGGTGAATGCCTGTATCCATGAGAACCTGCAATCCGATATCATGATGATTCCAGCTATCGGCCACTATATCGTGAATAGTGGTGGCAAGCGCCTGCGCCCGCTGCTCTGCCTGCTGATTGCCCGTCTATTCGATTACAAAGGTGATAGCCATATCCCACTCTCGGTGGTGATTGAGTTTATCCATACTGCATCACTGCTGCACGATGATGTCGTTGATTCATCCGATCAGCGCCGTGGCTCCCCCTCTGCCAATGGTGTATGGGGTAATCAGGCCAGCGTTCTGGTGGGTGATTACCTCTTCTCCAGAGCGTTTCAGATGATGGTGGCCGATGGTGATATGGCGATGCTCAAGCTGATGAGTGATGTCACCAACGCACTTGCTGAGGGTGAAGTGTTACAACTTTCGCGCACCTTTCATCTCGGCATGACAGAGGCAGAGTGCCTTGAGGTGATTGAGCGTAAAACTGCGGTACTGTTTAAGGCTGCCAGTGAAGTAGGAGCGCATGTTTCAGGTCAGCGTCCGGAGGTTGTGGCTGATCTGGCTGATTACGGTATGTGCCTTGGTGTTGCCTTTCAGTTGATGGATGATGCACTCGACTATCTGGCAGAGGCTGAAGAGGCGGGCAAACCAGTCGGGCACGATCTGGAAGAGGGTAAAATCACACTGCCGCTGATTCACGCCATGCAACGGGATAGCGAACTGGCCAAGCGGGTTGAAGAGATCTCCGAGCGCGGCAGCTATCAGGGTGATGATCGCCAGTGGGTACGTGAACGCGTGGCAGCTCAGGGTGGTGCAGAGTATGCCATGCAACGTGCCAGAGATTATGCGCAGCGCGCCAAAGGGCGATTGCCCGAGGGCGAAAATTGTGAAATCAGAGCACTTCTTGCCGAGTTGGCCGATTTCTCCGCACACAGGCCTTATTAAACAAACTCTTCCTTTTATAATCTATAGTTATGGATGTATCCAATCTCCTTGCAGGGCTCTTGCAGGGGCTTTTGAGATTTAGGTCACAGATTCAAAAGGCTATCACCTCAAGCATTGCGACCAGCAAAGTTTTGCCGGAGGCTTGATATGAGTGCAGTGAGAAAACCACAGAAAAGCAGCAGTGAAGTGAAGGTTCTGACTATTCCGAAATCCAGCGCCAGCCGGGTGCCTGCAACCAATCGCAAACCTGCTGTCAGCCAGAAAAGTGCGGATAAGGCCAATGCGGTCGATCTGGTTGTCTCCTCCAGCGATCTGGCTGTTGTGCCAAGGCTTGCCGCATCCAAGCCCGCCAGTCGGGTCAATGCCAAACCTCTGGATATGGATGAGATTATTGAAGAGGTGGCACACGCCATTGCGACCACTCAGGATCACTATAAATGCATCATGTTTACCGATCTGGAGAGCTCGACCGAATACAAGCGCTCGATGGGTCACACCAAAGGTTATATGCGCAACCGTCTCTTCTGCGATATCTGTGAACGTGCAGTTGAGCGGTACAGTGGGCAGGTTGTAAAAAAGCTGGGTGATGGCGTTTTGATCGTGTTTGAGCGGGCTATTGATGCAGTGATGGCATCAATGCTGATCAAAAGCTCTCTCTCCAATGAGCGCAAGAAACTGAAGAAGATCGTTGGCCCGATGAATTTCCGTATCGGTATCACCTGTGGTTATGTCAAAGAGATTCCAGGCAAGGAGCAGGATTTCATTGGTCACGCAATGGATAAGGGGGCACGCATTGAATCGCAGGCCCTGCGTAACCAGATTCTTATTGATGAGATTGTTTATGGCCTGATTCACACCAAACTGCGTGACTACTCCGGTGATATTCTGATCGGAGCACCGAAAAACATGACGCTTAAAGGCGTTGGTGTAAGTACCCTGTATGAGGTTTCACCCAAGCAGATGGGACTTGAGTCCAGTCTTGGAAGCCGCATGAAAAAGATGTTTCAATAAGAACAGTCGCAGCGCCGTTTTCAGGGTACTTCAATAAACCTGTTTTATTATCAGCCCCGCAGCACTTCTGCGGGGCTTTTTCTGTTTTGATGACTGGAGTCACATTTACGCATTCCACGTTTCAGTAAGATATCCAGGCAATCTCAGTAAACGAGTGCGCAAGGAGGTCAATATGAAAGCTGTTACGCTACTGCTATCATCTCTACTACTACTGTCAGCGACTGCTACAGCCCAGGATTTCAAGGCGACAAACCCGGCAGGTGAATCAACTTTTCTGGCCAGTTTCATGGATGGGGCTACTAAAGTCACCATGCTAAGCAGTAATCGCTCAACTTATAAGCAGAGGCATATCAAACCATATGTGCGCCAACAAAAGTTTGATGATGACGCATACCTGCGACGTATCTCTTACAACGACTGACTAGGCATCGCCTGAAACAAGCGCCATCAGCTCCTCAGCAGTGGTGACCTTGTAGTCGCCCTCGCTAAGATCGCACGCTTCCAGTGATAGTGCGCCGATATGGGTGCGGGTGAGTCCTGTGACGTGATTGCCAATAGCTGCAAACATGCGGCGCACCTGATGGTAGCGCCCCTCATGTAAAATAAGGGTTGCCTCTTTTTCACCCTGCACACGCATCTCTGCCGGCAGACATGGTCTCTCATCACCCTCCAGAAGCAGTGTTCCGGCTGCAAACAACTCAACCTCATTGCCCTGCAGGGGGCGATCCAATGTTACAGCATAGGTTTTGCAGATATGTTTTTTCGGACTGGTCAGCTGATGATTGAGAATGCCATCATCAGTTACAATCAATAGTCCCGAGGTCTCTTTATCCAGCCGGCCAACAGCTGAGAGTGGCGGCTTGCGATCAATCCAGCGATCAGGGAAATCGGCATAGATCAGGCGGCCATTCTCCTTGCGGGAGCAGACTGTACCCAGCGGTTTATGATAGATAATGGTCAGCCCATGCGGGTGATCCAGCGGTTTCTCATCGAGTAGCACCTGATCGGCTAATACCTTCTGGGCAGGGGAGGTGGCAGGCTCTCCATCGATCGTGATCCATCCCTCCTTAATCCAGTAGCGCACATCTTTTCTGGCACCATAGCCAAGATTGGAGAGTAGTTTGTCCAGCCGTTCGGCTTTTGCGTTATTCATCGTACTCCTCGAATGACTTTGAACCCTTCAGCTTCAATCAATGTTTGAACGCTTTTCAGGCCTGTTTGCAGCACAGACTCGTAGGGTAGCTTGCGATTGGCTACCAGATAGATCTCTCCGCCCGGTTTCAGAGCGCGACAGCCGTTGAGAATGATCTTCTGCCCCAGTTCAATATCGCGATCCTGACCTGTATGAAAGGGAGGGTTGCATACAATCCACTCCATATTGCCGGGCAAGGATTCAGCAGCGGCATCCAGCCAGTGAAGAGTAACCCTGGCAGACCACTGCGCACAGTTTTCAGCAGCGCAATCGAGCGCCAGCTGCTCTGCTTCAACCAGGTGCATACGTTTTACCTGCTCAGAGCTGCATAGAATCTTTTCGCTCAACAGGCCGTAGCCGCAGCAGAGATCCATGCCGGTGCCGGAGAGTTCAGGCAGTTGCGAAAGTAGTAGTTGTGAGCCGGGATCGGCCCTGTCCCAGCTGAACAGGCCCGGTCGGGAGATCACTCCATGTGATGCGATGCGTTGCGCTTCTCCGTTACGCAACCACTGCGCTGCCAGTTCACTGTTCAACGCAGCTGATTTTACGGCAGAAAAGATGCGGCATTTCGATTTTGAGGACGAGGCTATATTGCCAGCCAGCTTGTTGAGGGCTGTTTCATAACCTTTGGCTCCGTGGTTGTTGGCACAGGCGATGACAATTTTCCCGCCTGGCACCAGTCGATTCATAGCATCAGCCATCCAGAACAGCGTCTGCTGCCTGTTTTTTGCAGGGTGAATCAGAATCAGGTCAAACCATTGATCTGTTGCCAAGGAGTGTGCCCACGCCAGGCCTGAATTACTCAGCGCAATGCATGATGGTTTAAAGCTCTGTTGCAGCTGGCAGCTGGCCGCTTGCCTGCAGATCTCATTGAGCAGCGGGTGCGCCTGGGCATTGAGAACCAGGACGTTTTTTGCTGAGGGATCCGGAATGTTTCTGTAAAGCAGTTCGATGGCCGACATGGGGGCAATGTAGAAAGAGCATCAGGCGATGTCTATGCCGGTTGCGGTAACGCGCTAAAAAGTGTCGTGCATAGTCTGCTTTTGATAGGGTTTAGCTTGTCAATATTGGTCGTGCTAATTATAACTATGCACGACTGTTGCCGTAGATTGGGGCAGTTTGTGGTTCCAGACACCGGGGAAGTGGATCGGAACAGGGGGGAATACATTGAAAAAAGCGTGGTTTAGTTTTCTGGTTGTATGTTTTTTGGGCGGTGTGTCAGCGGCGGATGCAAATGATTTCAAACCCTACATCGGTCTTGGTGCCGGATTGTTTCATCTGAAGTATACTGAAGATAGAGCGGCGAGTAATATTGGCATGAATCAATCAACCTGGGGTACTTTCCTTAACGCTGGCGTTCAATATAAAAAATATATCGGATTAGAACTCCGTGGTGGTTTGACAGGAGGTGGGAGTGCAAGTTTTCCTGCCAATGTACCTCCAGAATTTTTAAAGGTTAGAGCAGATGCTTTCTTCTCATACCTGCTTAAACCACAGTTTCCGGTTAGCGATCAACTCAAGGTTTATGGTGTTTTTGGTGGTACTGCAGTCAAGTATGAGGCAATTAAAAGTAGTGGTGGTATTCAGCATGTACCTTGGAAAACGGGTGTGACGTATGGGCTTGGTCTGGAATATCAGTTTCGTCTTAAGGGATCATTGGCCATTGAGTGGGTTGAGTATTTGAGCGCAGTGCAGCATGCCAGTGGCCGTGGATCCGAGGCTTCAATGAGGGGAATAAGTTTCATCGTCAATAAGTCTTTTTAATGATAAGTAGTGCATGGCTGTTGTATTGATTCGGTGAAGAAATTAATCAACAGAATCGAACGGTTATAAATTCGGGTGTTGATGAGAGATATAAAGGAGCCGAGAAATTCTTGGCTCCTTTTTTTATGCCTGTAAATAACCCCGCCCTATTTAAGTGAAATATAACTGCTTATGGCATGTTTCTTTCTTTACTCATCTGCTAACTGTTAGGGATTATGGTTAGTAAAATCTTCATCAGATGAGCAGGGGTGTGACAGTGAGCAGGTTAGACAAACCAGCGAGTAGTGAAGATCGGCGGCGGCCTTATTTATTACCCGTGGCGTTTGCCGGTTTTATCGGTGTTGTCATTTCGTTGTTGCTCTATTTGATGGCAGTTGGGTGGGGTGAAGAGCGCTTGCAGAGGGCGTTTGTCACCGCTGCGGATGACAGGATTTCATCTCTAAATACGCGTATGGGCTTCAAGCTGCAGCAGCTGAATTCACTGGCTGTCTTCTTTGAGTCATCACAATACGTCAGCCCTGAAGAGTTCAGCCATTTTGTATCTCATCTAAGCGAGGATAACGAAGCAGGTTTTGCATATGCCTGGATTCCGCATGTCAGGGACGATGAACGCGAGAGTTTTGAAGGCTCACTCAACAGCTCGGGTAAAACAGCCCTTGAAATCAGAGATAAAAAAAATAAAACGATGGTCAGGGCAGCAAGTCGTTCGGATTATTTTCCGATTCAATATCTGCAGCCAGAGCAGAAAAGTTGGATGACTATCGGTTATGATCTGGCTACCAATGTGGATATGCAGGAAGCTCTTAATACAGCACGCATATCACTTTCTCCACGCGCGTCGTTAGCAGGCGCAATGCAGGATAGATCAGGTGAGACAGGTATCGTGATGTTTGTTCCTGTATTTCACGGTATGGTGACACAAGCCAATCAGCACCAGAAATTGCAGGGGTTTGTTGCTGGAGTGTTTAGCCCCGATGCAGTGCTTGCCAAAAGTATCAGTGATTTTGAGCCTGCCGGGCTGGATCTGGATCTCTTTGATATCTCTACAGAAAGTGCACCGAAACATCTGGCAACCTATACCGCCATAACACGAAATGCTCAGAATAGCTCTATGCGCGACCATCAAACGCTGCTTAGTCAGGTATTGAGCTACTCCCGGAAAATTGAAGTGGCTGGTAAAACCTGGGAGGTGATTGCGTCGCCGGCCCCTGCTTTTTTTGAGGGTCAGAAAAACCTCCTGCCCATCTTCATTCTTGGCTTCGGGTTGCTGTTGACTGGTTCCCTCTGTTTGCTGCTCTATTCAACGGTGCAAAATGCGCATCGGCAGAGGCAGTTTGCAAATGCAGCCATCGCTGCAAAAGAGGCGCTTGAGTGTAGCGAAAAGATGCTAAGTGATGCGCAGGCCATGGCTAAACTGGGTAACTGGAACTGGGATATTCAGAGTAATGAGCTGCAATGGTCAGATGAGATCTATCGAATCTTCGGTCTACAGCCACAGCAGTTTGGTGCCTCCTATGAGGCATTTCTCAACAGTGTGCATCCGGATGATCGTGAGATGGTGAATCATGCTACTTCTGCCGCTGTTGAGCATGGTACCCATTACGCAATTGATCACAGGATTGTGTTGGCCGATGGCAGTGAACGCTTTGTGCATGAAGAGGGGGGGGCGATTTTTGAGGATGGTAAAGCAGTTCGAATGATGGGTACGGTTCAGGATATTACTGAACAGAGAGGTCTCGAAGATCAATTGCGTCATGCCCAGAAGATGGAGGCGATCGGCACCCTGGTTGGCGGTATCGCGCATGACTTTAATAACACGCTGGCGGCCATTCAGGGCAATGTTTATCTGGCCAGAAGGGCTGCTCAGGGTAATGCGGTGGTACTCGATAAGCTTACGGCTGTTGAAAAGATGGGTGGCAGAGCAGCGGACATGATCAAGAAGCTGTTGACCTTTGCCCGCAAGGATACGGTCAGTATCGCGACCTTCTCGATGAATGAGCTGGTTGAAGAGACGGTGATGCTGGCCAGAAGAGGTTTTGCTGAAGATGTTGAGATCAGATGTGAGGTAAGTGATCAGAATCTTCCTGTAGCCGGCGATATTTCACTGCTGGAACAGGTGATACTGAATCTTCTGAATAATGCCTACGATGCGGTCTCTCAGGTAGAGAGTCCTTTGATAAGCTGTTCGCTGCAGCCATCTCGGGCAGATGAATTTTTACGCATACGCCATCCCGAGCTTGAGGGTGATGTGTTTGCGCTGTTGGTGATCAGGGATAACGGCTACGGCATTCCGGAGAAGTATCTGAAAAATATTTTTGAACCTTTCTTTACCACCAAAGAGGTGGGCAAAGGCACTGGTCTGGGCCTTTCGATGGCTTATGGTGCTATTCACAATCATGGTGGTGTAATTGAGGTGTCGAGTAAGCAGGGCGAGGGGTGCGAGTTTAAAATCTATCTACCCATCTGCAGTGAGGCCGGAGTGCCGCAAGGCGATGAGCTGATTGATGATGTGGCGAAAGGAGAGGGTGAGACCATTCTGCTGGTGGATGATCACCATGATATGAGGAGCTCATCGGCAGAGGTTCTGAGTGAACTGGGTTATCAGGTGATTGAAGCGGTAGATGGGGAGCAGGCTGTTGAGCTGTTTAATGCCAATCGGGAGCGCCTTGATATTATCATTTCAGATGTTGTGATGCCGAAGATGAGTGGTATTGACGCGGTGCGCCATATTCGGGCACTGGGCGGTGATCTTCCCGTTGTTTTTGTATCCGGTTACAGCGAAGAGAAGACCGGACTGGTTGATGGTTCTGTGGCAAACAGCAGGCTGTTGGCAAAGCCTTACGACGTAGGTGAGTTAAGCCAGTTGCTACGCCGCCTGATCGAGGCCGAAAAAACATGATGCAATAAAAAAGGAGCTGCGATCTCTCGCAACTCCTTTTCATGTGGTGGGCAGGGAGGGAATCGAACTGCGTGATAATTGTTGTATTATATAATAAAAATTACCTATTGTGGCGATGATGCATGTATTTACACCAACATATATACCAACAGTTTTTAGCCCTTCATCCTAAAGTAATCAGTAAAAGCCTCTTTGACTGTCTTCTCAGCGAAAGCGATGTTGTCGTCAGACAGCTGTTCAAAAAGCTTACGCTTCTTGTTCGACAAGACACCTTCATTCTGAACGCAGAGATTCACCAGCAAGGTCAAATCCTTGTCTGGCATATCATGAGCATCATCAATGATTCGTTTTGCTTCATCAAACGCACTCAGGTACTCCAGCTCCAGTGGCAAGCGGTGCGTTACAAACTGCTCAATGCACTTGTATATGAATTCGGCCTGCTCGGTTGCATCTGCATAGCGATATAGCTCTGTCGTATCATTTATCAGCTCGACATTATAATCCGCTGTAACTGTCCATTCAGAACGGTCAAGAATCGGCGCTGAAAGCTTCTTCAGTGAAGCGATATAGTCATCAATACTTTCAAGAAGCTCTGATGATACAGGCACCTTGCCCAGCTGATGTAAAATAAAACGATGAATACGCCCGTTTCCATCCGTAAAGGGGTGGATGATGATGAAGCCGTATGCCAATGCCGTAGCGGCTGCTACAGGGTGCCTCTCGAACATAAGAGAGTAGGCCTTTAACCACGCATCCATTAGCTCCTTCAGGCTTTCAGGGTGTGCGCTGATATGTTCCGGCAGGGGAGTCGCATCTGGGAGGCGGTCTCCAATCCAGCCAAAGTCTGCTCGCCAGCCATTGTCGGGATTTGAAACAAGCTGCTTCTGCATCTCAAATAGCTTTGCATCATCTAGTCGAGAGCCCATGAACGCTCGAACCGTTTTCATCCAGCGAACAGCGCGGTTATCAAACTTTTCTTTCTCTATCTCAAAGCTGCTTTGTGAGTCTTTAGTCAGCAGGAATGCTTCAGCTCTGCCAATCATAGGGTGAGTGGAATATGCATCTGCCATCTGCTTATGTAGTTGCTTGGCATCAAACGCTTTCATCGCAGCGGTTTTGCGAACCAGCCAACAGAAAGTAGGGACGCCGGGCATGTTGTTGCGAACTTTATGGCGTGGGGAATTTATTTTATCCGCCGTGTAGTAGGACTTTTCATCCAGCGCATCGACGTATCTGAACTTTGTGTCCGCATCGGGCAGGTTCAACTCTTTCCCTGTCAGCCACTCATATAAAAACCATGTGCGGCGCGTTTGCTGGCCTTGAGGATTCTCGGAAATCCACTGTTCGAGCTCTTTCTTATCACAGGCATTGAATAAAGCCTTCAGGATGCCAAGATTCATGTTCTCATGCTTGAGTGCGAAAAGAAGGTGTCCTGCTAGCGTATCTTCTGGCTGATACTCAGAACGGAATATGCGGCTGTCGGGACTCTTTGCTCCCCCGACCTTTGAAACTGGATTAGGTGAATCTAAATCCAGTTTGTAAGCTCTCTTTAGCCACTCATAGCCACAATAATGTACGCTCATACGCAAAAGTGTATGCTATGAGTTAGCAAAACACAAAAACTAACGCTCATTCCCGATGGCGATGGCACAATTATGGCACACTTGCTATGCTGTTTAGACGAACTAAAGCGAACCTGACAAACAAAAAACGGAGCCCTAAGGCTCCGTAAGTTGTAGTTTCACAATGTGAAAGAATGGTGGGCAGGGAGGGAATCGAACCCCCGACACGTGGATTTTCAGTCCACTGCTCTACCGACTGAGCTACCTGCCCAAGTGCCCCTTTCGGAACGGGGCGGATTATGGTTCAAAGACGCGCGGATGCAAGCATCAATTGCACCTGTTTTATTCACCGATAGAAAATAGACCCTCAAACGTTTTGCTCACTTCACCTTCGAGCATGATGTTGTCGATAGAGCCTGAAACAGTCACCTCGCCACCGGGCATTTCGATCTTCAGCGGGCGTGTTTCACCCTCAGTGGTCCAGATCGCTGCCGCTGTTGCACAGGCGCCGCTGCCGCAAGCCGGTGTGTGACCTGCACCGCGTTCAATAATATCGATGTAGACATGGTCGGCGATCTGACCGGTAACAATCTCCACATTTCGATCGTTCGGGAAGGCTTCAATCGCTTCAAAGAAGACGCGATGCTCATTGCCGATCTCTATATCAACATGCGCCTCTGTCTGATCGGTAACCGTTGCCGGCCCCATCTCAACGCAAATGCCGTTGGCACCACGTGATGCAGAAACCGTGCGATCTGCCAGCGCGATAGTGACGCTCGCTTTGCCGGATTCAGACATCAAAAGTTCACCGACACAGCGCAGGCCATTGCCGCAGTTGGCTGCCTCGGACCCATCGTTGTTGAAGATGCGAATGGCAGCATCCGCATTTTCACTGGCCTCCAGAACCAGTAGCTGGTCGCAGCCGATACCGTAGCGGCGCTCGGTAATACGGCGCACAAACTCCTCGGAGAGCTCAGGGATTTCACAACTCAGGCCATTAAGCACGATGAAATCGTTGCCCTGGGCCTGCATCTTGGTAAATGGAATCTGTTTCATGTCTGTTTCACCACAGAGACACAAAGACACAAAGGGGTACAATGCATAAATACTTTGTGCCTTCGTGCCTTCGTGGTTTATTTTTTTGTAACTGAGTCACGATTTTTTATGTTCGACTTCTACAGTGGTGTAGACGCCACCGCGCACGTTAAATACGGCGGTCACCTTGATCTGACGCGGATCAAGCAGCTTGATCAGATCATTGGCGATCATGTTGGTCACCTTCTCGTGGAAGTGCCCCTCATCGCGGAAGCTCCAGTAGTAGAGTTTCAGTGATTTCAGTTCAACACAGCGTTGATCCGGAATGTAATCGAGTTTGATTTCGGCAAAATCGGGCTGGCCTGTTTTCGGGCAGAGGCAGGTGAACTCCGGTGAATCGATGCGGATATGGTAGTCACGCTCCGGATTCGGATTCTCGAATGTCTCCAGATAACGGGTTGGCTTGTTGATGACAGCGCCTAGTTTTTCACTCATCTCTTAAACCTCAAAATTTTCTATAATATCGGTGTAAATCTCAGTCAGCGTTGCAAGTTCACTGACAGCCACCTGCTCATTGATCTGATGAATCGTACTGTTGGTGGTGCCAAGCTCCACGACAGGTACGCCTGCAGCCGCAAGGAAACGGCCATCAGAGGTGCCACCACCGGTATCGCGAACCGTCTCAATGCCGGTCACACTTTTGATGCTGTTGCATACCAGATCCAGAAAGGGGCCATCGGCAGTCGAAAATGCAGTGGCTGAATGGTCAAATTCAAAGGTCGCATCACAATCTGCGCAGGCCGTTTCAATGGCAGCTTTGATGCCATCAAAATTGTTGGCCGGATTATAGCGGATGTCGATCAAGGCTTCGCAGTGCCCCGGAATCACGTTGGTTGCGCCGGTGCCACCGTTCACATTGGTGATCTGGCAACTGGTTGGCGGGAAGCCAACAGCCGCTTCTCCCCAATCAATAGCCGCAATGCGTGCCAGAGCCGGAGCGGCATGATGGATGGCATTATCAGCATCCTGCGGGTAAGCGGAGTGCCCCTGTTTGCCGTGGAATGTGATTTTGATCTGTACCACGCCACGACGGCCACGACGGATCGTATCGCCCACCTTTTGCGAACAAGATGGCTCACCGACAATACATGCATCGGGCAGTAAATCGTTTGCCTGCATATATTCCATCATGCGGATGGTGCCATCGATCGATTCACCCTCCTCATCGGAGGTGATTAACAGCTGAATGGTTGGCAGAGGGGTGTACTCAGCGCAGAGCTTGCCTACAGCAGCAATCCAGCAGGCCACCGCGCCCTTCATATCCTGTGCACCACGGCCATGCAGGATACCATCGACAATCTCAGCGGAGAATGGTGCATGCGCCCACTTTTCAACAGGGCCGGTAGGCACCACATCGGTATGTCCGGCAAATGCCAGTGTGCCTTTAAGTTCGCCCTGACGGGTGTAGATGCTGTTGGTCACGCCGCCTGCATCCACAGCGGTGCGCACAAAGCCGAGCGGAGCCAGTAGTGTTTTAATGTAGTTCTGGCAACCGCCATCATCAGGCGTCACCGATTCGCGCTGGATCAGTTTAACGGCAATATTCGTAGCTATTTCAGACATTCGGGAACCCTAATCAAAAGGTACTGTTGGTGGTACTGCGAATTATTGTGCCTTAATAAGACTGACTATTTGAAGTACGTGTTAATTCGTCAGCAATCATCTAAATAAGCCAGCTCATTTGGCCACGGCGGCTGGATAACTCACCACACATATTACAGCGAAACTGATCAGTCTTCTTTTCATGGTTGGACAACATAGATTTACTGTATGATAAGGGGGCATGCATTGGCAAATACCACCAATGTCGGTTCTTCAATTATTGAAATAGCTAGAGCTTATCTATTCTCAAGAAGCTTTCGCAGCGGCGGTCGATGCCTTCGAAAAGCGGATGAGCAGCAGCCAGACCTTCGATGGCGATGGTGGTGGCTTCGGAGACATTGGCATAGGTCTCCATAAATGTGGTTTTGCCGCCCTTGCGACGTACATAGAGTTTACATTTGGCACCGGTCTGCTCTTTTACCAGCGCCAGCCACGCTTTCATCTCAGCCATATTGA
This sequence comes from Mariprofundus sp. KV, assembly GCF_013387475.1. Taxonomy (GTDB): domain Bacteria; phylum Pseudomonadota; class Zetaproteobacteria; order Mariprofundales; family Mariprofundaceae; genus Mariprofundus. The sequence goes on from NZ_VWNB01000004.1 coordinate 130,705, forward strand.
GATTGTCGGTGTGGTACCAGATAAATGCGGATTGGGTGTCAGGCATGACAGGCCTCCAGGATTTTCACCACACTACCATCATCAAGAGAAAGTGCCGAATCTGATTCGGTGATCTCAATCGGCAGTAGTGCGATGCCGACGCAGTTGCCCTCATGGTCAAAGGCTGCAGATTTAAGTTCACCGATCTTTGCGGTGGTGGAAACAGGGCAGGGCAGTTGAGTCGGCTGACCATCAATAGCAACGCGGTAGAGCTTTTTCCTGATGCCGCCGCGCCAGTTCATGCGGGCGGTAATCTCCTGGCCAACATAACACCCTTTATCAAAAGATACGCCATCAAACTCGATCAGATTGGCATTAAGTGGATGCGTGCTCTCATCCCACTCTCTACCGAAATCGGGAAAACCGCGAATAATGCGCATCGCTTCAAACTCATCTTCCCCGGCCTGCGGCTGTTGAGCGAGAACTGCACCGATCTTCTCGGGGCTGGCAATCACCCAGAAGCCACGCGGCGAGGCAGGCATCACCACGGCTATAGCTTCACCCTCGTAGCTGCGGCTGCTGGCCAGCCAGCTGTTGTCCGGCTCAGTAATATCGAAATCCTTGAGCAGTGCTGCGGCATTGGCACCCTGCACAGCACAGATCGCGAGAGAATCCACCACACCGATGCGCAGCTGGTGACCGAGCGCAAAACGGCGCAGCCGCTCGACTGTGCTCACGGCATGGGAGGCGGGGGTGAGCAATATAATTTCGTTATTAAACCCTTCAAAAATATAGAGCTCACTGACTGCTTTGCCCTGCGGCGAGAGCAGACAGGCGTGGATGCCGGATTCGGATGTGAGTTTTTTTATATCCTGTGTGATCTGCCCCTGCAGATAGTCGCGCAGGGTGGGGCCGGAGGCTTTTAACACTGCCCAGCGGCTGCGTGAAGCGGTTACAAAACCCTGCAGCAGCTTGTCGGCAGTGGATGCGGATAAACGGGGTATGTTCATTGTCATGGGGCTATTCTAGCAGTTCTCGGCAAAAGTCCATCCTCACTCTTGCAATGGTTTTCAGTATGGTGGCTATGCCCTACGATGCGAGTCCGTTATAGTTCCGACCCCCGCGGAGTGTGGTCGGGTTTCTGGAGGAAGAATGACAAAGCAGGCAAACAGTACGGATATCGTGGAGAACAACTATGATGCAGAGCAGCCGTTCCCCAACTCCCGCAAGGTTTATATAGAGGGTTCCAGACCTGATATCCGCGTGCCGATGCGTGAGGTTACCCTCTCGCCAACCCAGACCAGTGAAGGAATCGAAGAGAATCACCCGATTCTGATTTATGATACCTCCGGCCCCTACACCGATCCCGAGATTGAGATTGATCTGAAGAAAGGCGTGCCTGCCATTCGTGCGGCGTGGATTGCCGAGCGTGACGACACTGAAGAGCTCTCCGATCTGAGTTCCGACTATGGCCGTGAGCGCCGTGATAATGAGAAGCTGGATAGCCTGCGTTTCGCTCACCTTCGTAAGCCTCGTGTGGCCAAAGCGGGCAAAAATGTCTCTCAAATGCATTATGCCCGTCAGGGTATAATTACCCCTGAGATGGAGTATGTGGCGATTCGAGAGAACCAGCGCCGTGAACATCTGCGCGAGATTACCAAACAGCATCCGGGCCAGAGCTGGGGCGCATCGATCCCGCACGTGATCACGCCTGAATTTGTACGTGATGAGATTGCCCGTGGACGCGCTATTATCCCTGCCAACATCAACCACCCTGAGGTGGAGCCGATGATTATCGGTCGCAACTTCCTCGTGAAAATTAACGGCAATATCGGCAACTCGGCACTGGGCTCCTCGATTGAGGAGGAGGTTGAGAAGATGACCTGGGCGACCCGTTGGGGCTCAGATACCATTATGGATCTCTCTACCGGCAAGAATATTCATGAGACACGCGAGTGGATCATCCGCAACGCAGCAGTACCGATCGGAACTGTGCCGATCTATCAGGCGCTGGAGAAGGTGGATGGCGTTGCTGAAAACCTGACCTGGGAGATCTTCCGCGACACCTTGATTGAACAGGCCGAGCAGGGTGTCGATTACTTCACCATCCACTCCGGTGTACTGCTGCGTTATGTGCCGCTGACCGCCAAGCGTCTGGCCGGCATTGTATCGCGTGGTGGCTCGATCATGGCCAAGTGGTGCCTTGCTCACCATAAAGAGAATTTCCTCTACACCCATTTCGAAGATATCTGCGAAATCATGAAAAAGTATGATGTCTCTTTCTCACTCGGTGACGGCCTGCGCCCCGGTGCGATTGCCGATGCCAATGATGAGGCGCAGTTCGGTGAGCTGCGTACACTTGGTGAGCTGACCAAGATCGCCTGGAAACATGATGTGCAGGTGATGATTGAGGGGCCTGGTCATGTGCCGATGCATATGATCAAAGCCAATATGGAAGAGCAGCTGAAACATTGTGATGAGGCGCCGTTCTATACACTCGGCCCCCTGACCACCGACATTGCACCGGGTTATGATCACATCACTTCCGGTATCGGTGCCGCCCAGATCGGCTGGTATGGTTGTGCCATGCTCTGCTATGTGACACCCAAAGAGCATCTGGGGCTGCCAAATCGCGACGATGTGAAAGCCGGTGTGATCACCTACAAGATTGCAGCTCATGCCGCTGATCTGGCCAAGGGGCACCCCGGTGCACAGCAGCGTGATGATGCGCTCTCCAAGGCGCGTTTTGAGTTCCGTTGGGAGGATCAGTTCAACCTCTCCCTCGATCCGGATACCGCGCGCTCCTTCCATGATGAGACCATGCCCAAAGAGAGTGGCAAAGTGGCGCACTTCTGCTCAATGTGTGGTCCGAAATTCTGCTCGATGAAGATTACTCAGGATGTGCGCGACTATGCCAAAGCGCACGGCATGGAGACGCGTGAAGCGATTGATGCCGGAATGGAAGAGCAGTCAGAAGAGTTCGTGAAGAGCGGTTCCAAAATCTACCACAAAGCCTGATTGCTGCTGCACCCCAAATACGCTCATCCAGCGTTGTTCGGCGCTCATTTAGTTGAACTAAACGTCGCTTCTCATGCCTTGGCTGAGCGCATTTGGGATGCAGCTACAGGTTGTCGTTAATCTTCAGGTTGGTATGCAATCCGCCTGTTTGCAGAACAAGCTGCGCTCACTGCGCCTTGACTGAGAGCACCTGACGCACAGCCGTAAGGTGGCGTTTTTTCTCATGCTGATGGAATGATTGCGCTTGTTGTAGCGTGTTTGAATGGGGCAGCTTGCCTGATGCTGATGGAAGGCTATGATCGCTTTGTACCATGTATTGCGAGTGTATCATCGCCCCGATCTGGTCTATAATGAAGGTATCAGGAGGATGCTATGCCTTATTCAAAAGTTCTTGCCCGCGACATCATGAATGCCAATCCGCCATACTGCCATCTGAGCACCATGGTGGATGAGATTGCCCGCCGTTTTGCTGTTGAGGATCTGAGCGGCATTCTGGTTGTAGATGATGATCAGCGCCTGCTGGGTGTGATTACCGAAAATGATCTGATTGACCAACAGAAGAACCTGCATGTACCTACCGCCGTTGCCCTGTTTGATATGGTGATTCCGATGGGTGAGGCGCAGTTTGAAGAGGAGCTGGCACGTATGCAGGCGATGACGGCTGAGGATCTGGTGAATGAAGATGTAATCACTGTAAATGTTGATACTGATCTTAATGAAATCGCTTCGATCATGGGCGATAAGTCAGTAGCGCATCTGCCTGTGCTTGATGGTGAATCAGTGGTTGGCATGATCTGTAAACATGATGTCATCAAAGCTCTGGTTGCCGTTAAAACAGAGCGTTGAAAACACAGTATTGAAAACTATCTGTCACAACGAGGCGGAAACCACTGCGCTGGCGCAGCGATTTGCCGCCACCCTTAAACCCGGGGACGTGGTGGCGCTCTACGGTGAACTCGGAGCGGGAAAAAGCTTTTTCTGCCGTGCCGTGATGCGTGCACTCGGTGTCACCGATGCTGCACTTCCCAGTCCCACCTTTGCCATCATTCAGGAATATGAGGGCGCGTCTTGTCGGGTGACACATATGGACTGGTACCGGCTGGATGATCCTGATGAGATTGAGATGCTGGGTGTGCGCGACTATCTGCAGTCACCCTGGATTGCACTGATTGAGTGGCCGGATCGGGCTCCGCATATGATTGCTGAGGATGCCATTAAGGTGCATCTGTGGCCGGATGCGCAAAACCCTGACCTCAGAACCATTGAGATTGATCAGATTGGATTGGATTAAAGAGAGAGGAGAGTCATCAGATGGCTGAAGAGCGTTCAGAAATTTCATCAGAAGCCACAACCGATGGTGTAACAGAAGTTGTATACTCTTCCGGACTGAATTGGAAAATTGCTGTTCCGGCAACGTTTGCCGTGTTACTCCTGCTGGTGATTTCACTGCTGCCACTGGCCATCGAATATTCGGCAGAGAAGTGGCTGCAGGAGCATGGTGTGTCGCAGGCTGAGATAGAGAATGTCGATCTCAATCTCTTCTCCGGCGAGTTTGTGTTGCAGGGGTTGAAGGCCGGTGACGGTCTGAATATCAAGCGTCTGGCTGTGAATATCGACTGGTTGCCACTGTTCAAGAAGATTGTTCATGTGCGTTCTCTGGAACTCGACAGTGTAAACCTGAATCTGCATCAGGATGCGCAGCAGCAGTGGCAGTTGGCCGACATTAAACTTGAGCCGGCAGTAGAGCCCGCAAAGGGTGAGGCAGTCGCGGTTGAGCCAGAAGATGAACTATGGCTGGCGGTGGTGGATGATCTCCGGATCAATCGGCTGCTGGTTGATGTGAATGGTCAGGATATGCAGCTCAAGCTTCCAGTCGATTCCCTGCAACTTAATCTCTCCAATCTGACGGGCAGTGAACAGACGTTGGAGACATCGCTGAAAGTGGGTGAAACCAGCTTCAGTGGTTTTGGTTACCGGGTGAATAACGAGACTCTGGATTTGACAGCAAAACTACTCTTTTCCATGGGCGCAGAGGATATTGCCGCTTCACTGAAGAGTGAGGATGCTGTGCTTAAACTGGCCGGTCTCAAGCTTGCTCAGCCAGATGGTCAGCCGCTGGCTGCCGTGGAGTCACTTGCAGTGAATAACCTGCAGATGGCTGGCATCAACAATCACAAACTTGAATCGGTTAACATCACCAATGTGAGCGTGCAGCCGCAACTTACCGGTGCAGGTAGTTTGCAGTTTGCCGCCATTGATGTGCAGAAAATTGATGCGGATCTAAAGGGTCAGATCAAGGTTGCCTCCCTGATTCTCAAAGCCTTGCAGGCTGATGGTATGAGTGGTGGCGATGACCGCATGCGCCTGAATCGCCTTGAACTTGCCGACTTGAAAATGGAACCGGGCAAAACAGTGAACCTGCAATCACTGGCCATGCAGGGCTTTGATCTCAAACAGCAGCAGGGCAAGCAACTTCTTGCTGCTATTGATGGGGTATCCCTGAAGAATTTTGCCATGACAAGTGCTGAGAAGGGGAGCTTTGACTCACTCGCGCTGAACAAGGTTAAACTGCCTGCATCAGGCAAGAAGTCGATGGGTTCAATCGGTGCGATTGTTGCCAGTAGTGCAACGCTGGATACCAATGGCATCTATCACCTGAAAAAACTGCAGTTTAACGATCTGGATACCACGCTGATTAAGCAGAAGAGTGGCAAGTTTGTTGTCTTGGATGAACTGGCGAGCAAGCCGAAAGCAGAGGCCGGGAAGCCAAACAAAAAAGAGCCGGTTAAAACGGCAGCAAAGGCAGAGAAGCCAAAAGATCCGGTTGTGATAGTTGATGAGTTGATTATCAGTGCGGGCAGTAAAATTGCCTATCGCGATGAGTCACTCTCACCACCACTTGATACGAAAATGAGCGTCAAAAAGTTCCGCTTTGCGCCACTGGATCTCTCCGGCAAACGTGACGGCATACTTGATATGCAGATGGGCATCGGCAAGTACGGAGAGATGAGCGCCAAGGGTAAGATTCGACCGCATGCCAAAAAACTGAAAACTGAGCTCATGGTGACCGTGAAGAACTTCGAGATGCCGGGTTTGAGCGGATTCATTGAATCGGATTTCGGCAAATCGATTCAGACCGGGCAGTTTAATCTGAACACTGCAGTCAACATTGATAAGAACATCATCAGTGCCAATAACAAGCTGCTGATCCGTAAGCTGGAGCTGGGTGACTCTGATCAGCCGGGCAAGGCGGAGCAGAGTATCGGCATGCCGGTTGGCATGGCGTTGGATATGTTGCGCGATGATCGTGGTGATATTGAGATGGAGGTGCCGATCAGCGGTAATCTTGATGACCCGAACATCAATCTTAATGCCATTATTAATAAGGCGCTGATGTCCTCCTTAAGTGCCGGGGCGATGACCTACGCTACACTGGCATTGCAACCCTACGGCAGCATCATTCTTGCCGCTGATCTGGCCAGTGATCTGATCAGGGAGGCGGCCAAGCCGAAGCTGACACCGATTGGTTTTACTGAGCTTGGAGTATCACTGAATCCTGAGATGACAGACTATATCTCCAAAATTGCCGGGCTATTGAAAAAGAGCGAGCAGTTCCGTGTTCAAGTCTGTGGTGTTGCCACACGCATTGAGGGTGAGCCGGTGGCGAAACCGCCAGCAGCTGATGCTGCTGTTAAGGTAGAACCAGCCACGGCCAGAAGCGATGAGGAGCTGTTGCTGCTTGCAGAGACACGTGCTGATGTGGTGATGGATGCACTTAAAGCACATGGCATAACAACTGAGCGACTGTTTGGCTGCCGCACCAAAATCGATGATGCCAAGCTAAAATCTATGCCAAGGGTGGATTTGATCCTCGATTAAGTCTAATTTCTCTCACTGGGTGACGGGTGGCCGAAGGGTAGCTCTGTTTTGGGAGGTGTTGTGGTAAACAGGGTTGTGAAAGTAGTGGTGACCGGGCCGGTGAATGCGGGAAAAACAACGCTGATCCGCACGCTCAGTGATGTGCCGGTGGTCTGCACCAATGAGAGTGCAACTGATGATGTCGCAGGCATGAAAGATCTGACCACCGTAGCGATGGATCATGGCATCTGTTATCCCTCAGAAGGTATGGAGTTGCATCTCTACGGCACGCCCGGCCAGCGCCGTTTTGATTTCATGTGGGAGATTCTTGCTGTGGGTGCGCATGCGATCCTGTTTCTGGTTGATGGCTCCGACCCTGAATCAATCGAAGAGGTCAGCTATATCTACGACCACTTCGGAGAGCGTATCAATATCCCGGAGCTTATTTTAGTCACCAAATCTGATCTGGAAGGTGCGCTTTCTCCTGCCGATGTTGCGGCGAGAATGGGAATCGATCCCAGCCATGTGGTGGCCTGTGATCCGAGGAGTACAAATGCTGCGAAAGCTACGCTGCTTTCATTTATAGAGAGCCAGAAGCTGGAAGTTTGCGAGCCGATCATCTGATTATTCCGACGCCCTTTTGTCGGATACATGCAGAGAAAAAACAAAATAAACCATTTATTGGCATAGAATATGTTAGATTCCTATTAATGCAGGTGGCTGAGTAGAGATACGGGCAAGCTGCACAGGAGGGTTTATGAAACTTCGCCATAAGAGTCAGCTTCTCATTATCATCAGTAGTCTTCTTGTTGTAGCCGTGTTTGCTGCCACCTCCATCATCTCCTATCACCGCTATAGCCTTAATGCCTTGCAGCGTCAGGCGCAGATGGGGGCAGAGATGATCCGGCTTACGGTTACGCATGAGATGACAGAGGGCCAGGCCGAACACAAAAACCCCTACATTGAAAATCTGAAGAATATTCCCGGTCTGGTGGGTGGTGTTGTTGTGCCAGCCAAAAGTGTGATCGATCAATACGAGATTGATATGAGTGTGCGCACCCAGGTCACCGAGATGGAGAAAAGGGTGCTTGCTACCGGTGAGGAGCAGTCTGAATTGATCTCCGGAGATCGCGTGCGATACACCTACTCTATCCCCTATATTGCTATCAATGAAAACAATATGAACTGTATGGCATGCCATGTTGGCAACGAGGGTGATGTGATTGGTGTGGTTAGTCTGGAGATGGATGTTACCCAGCAATTCTATGAGGCGATCAGGGATACGGTTGGTATTTCACTGTTGTTCCTGCTCTTTGCCGGTGGTCTTGCCTTTGCTCTCAGGCGTTTCCTCAATCCGATCGAGCATGCAACTGAAGAGTTGAATCATACGGTGTCACTGGCTGAGGAGGGTGATTTCTCAGGCCGCATGATCAAACGCAGCAGTGATGAGATTGGCGAAATTGCCGAGCGTACCAACCACTTTATGGGGGTGCTGGATAACAGTATCGGTTCGATCACCAAAGATCTCGATACGCTTACCGGCCACCGCCAGATCGCTGAGCGTGAGAATCTGTTGCATACCACGGTGTCGGTAGTGCACACCATGGCGATGGTTTCACAGTTTAAGCAGATCATTGAGAATGATCGCACCCTTGAAGATGTCTACTCCCGATTCCAGCAGCTATTGGAGCAGCAGCTACACTTCAGTCGCTACTCATTTTATGAGGTATCTAACTCCAACAACCGCCTCAATGCAGTGTTTACCGGTGGGTTGCCTGAAGATATGGATCTGTGGTGTAAAAAGGATGTGATTCTAAACTGTGATTTTTGTCGGGCTAAACGGACAGCGATGATCACCAATTCACATGATGCCGAAAATATATGCCCATCGTTTGCAGGGAGAGATACTGAGAATGGCTTATATCATCTCTGTCTGCCTATGATGCTCTCCGGATCGGTTGGTGGTGTGCTGCAGGTGGTCTATTCTGAAGAAGAGAAAGCTATGGTGATGTCTGAGCTGCCAGTGCTGCAATCGTTTATGGATGAAGCTGCGCCTGTGATTGAAACCAAACGGCTTATGAAGTCGCTGCGGGAATCATCTCTGCGTGATCCGATGACCAATCTCTATAACAGGCGTTTTCTGGAAGAGCACCTTGAGACCGTCACCTCCGGCGTACTGCGTCGAAACAGTACGATTGGTATCCTGATGTGCGATCTGGACCACTTTAAACATGTGAATGATACATATGGCCATGATGTGGGTGATGATGTGTTGAAAGGCGCATGCGAAATCATGAGAAAAACGCTTCGCGAAGCCGACCTGTTGATTCGATTCGGTGGTGAAGAGTTTCTTGCATTGCTGATTGATGCGGATGAGGAGGGCGGCATGATCTCCGGTGAACGTATTCGCAAGGCGATGGAGGAGCACTCATTCAAGACGCCGAAAGGGCCGCTGACCAAAACCATGTCACTGGGTTATGCCATCTACCCGAATGATAACGATGACTTCTGGGAGTGCGCGAAACTGGCTGATATCGCCCTTTACCAGGCCAAAGATACCGGACGAAATCAGGTGGTTCGTTATCAGAAGGGCATGGCTTCAGAGGAGTAAGAGAGTTCGTGACTATTTAGCACTGCTAAAAAACAGAAAATCGAACCACGAATGCACACGAATAAGCGTGGTTTTGTCTTTGCTTACAATATCAAGCATTTGCCATGCATGATATTGGCAGGCCGTCCGTAGCCTGAACGGATGCTTTGACTTTTTCAGAGAATCCTTAGATCGACAACTCGATACCATCATCGTCATCTGAGCGGTTCTGCAAAATCTCATCGACACCTGATTTACCATTACCATCGTTGGCGTCATCAATGCTCTGCATCTTCATCTTCAGGCGCAGGTTGTTGGCTGAATCGGCATTTCTCAGTGCTTCAACCTCGGTGATTTTTTCATCTTTCCAGAGCTGGAAGAGGGCCTGATCGAAGGTGCGCATGCCGTGCTGCTCACCACTCTCCATCGCCTCTTTAATGGTACTGATATCACCTTTGAGAATCAGATCGGCAATGCGCGGGGTGTTAATCAGAATCTCAATGGCGGCTACCCGGCCACCATCCACAGTTTTAACCAGCCGCTGGGAGAGAATGGCGCGCAGGTTCATAGCCAGATTCATATACACTTGCTGATGCTGCTCTTCAGGGAAGAAGTTGATAATGCGTTCCAGCGCCTGATTGGAGTTGTTGGCGTGCAGCGTGGCCATAGCCAGATGGCCGGTTTCGGCAAAGGCGATGGCATGCTCCATGGTGTCACGTTCACGAATCTCACCAAGTAGAATAACGTCGGGTGCCTGACGTAGTGTATTCTTCAGTGCAGCCTGAAATGAGACGGTATCAGAACCCACTTCACGCTGGGTAACGAAACATTTTTTGTGGGGATGCATGAACTCCACCGGATCTTCGATGGTGATGATATGTCCAGCCTGATTGGTATTGCGCCAATCCACCATCGCAGCGAGCGAGGTTGATTTACCCGAACCTGTCGCACCAACCATCAGCACCAGTCCGCGTTTGGTCATCGAGATATCCTTGAATACTTCGGGAAGCTTGAGGTCGCCAAGACTGGGGATATCGGTGGTAATCTGACGAATCACCATGCCAACTGAGCCACGCTGGCGATAGATGTTGACGCGGAAACGACCTAAACCCGCATGTGCAGAGGAGAGGTTCATCTCCATGCTGGAGGCGAAATCGGCCTTCTGCTTTTCAGTCATCAGCTCACTTGCCAGTCGCTCAACCGTAACAGGATTCATCTCGGCATCACCAAGTCTGAGGATGGTGCCATTGATGCGGTAACCCGGAGGGGCACCGGCCATCAGGTAGAGGTCGGAGGCATCTTTATCCACCATGACCTTCAGCAGTTGGCGAAGGGAAATTTCATCGGCCATGTCGTTACTCCTCTGTTGCATCTCTATCTCACCGACAGAAGCAATTCACGTACCATAAACTGGATCATTTTATCTGTTTGTGATGCCTGATACGATTGCACTCGCACTGTCGGCTTTTATTCTGGCATGATAGCAGCATAAAGATCAGTGGCGAAAGGAATGGAAATGGTTGATTCGGTTAAAATACAGTCAGATGTATATCCGGTCCTTATAGGACTGATGGGGTGTGGCAAAAGCAGTATCGGAAAGCTGCTCTCTAAAGAGCTTGGTCTGAAACTGATTGATCTGGATCACTATATCGTTGAGAAGGCGGGTAAAACGATTCCCGAAATCTTTGCTGAGCAGGGTGAGGAGGGGTTTCGTGATCTGGAGAGTGAAGCGTTGGCCGAGGTGATCGGTAAGCCTGTGGTTCTCTCAACCGGAGGTGGTGCTGTGATGCGTGCTGAGAACAGGGCTCTGCTGGAGGCGCATGCGCCGGTGATCTGGTTGAAGTCCTCACTTGAATTTCTCGCCAACCGAATTCAAGGCGATAACAACCGGCCACTGATTGCCGGACGTGATGCTTTAACCACGCTGCAGCAGCTGGCAGAGGTTCGTTATCCCTATTATACCCAGTGTGCCGATTATATTTTACATCGCGGCAAGATGAATAAAGCCGCCTCCCTTAAGGCTGTTCTGGAGTATCTAAGATCGTGGCAGTATGAGCATAGTGATGAGCTCACTGCCTCTGACAAGTAAACCGGATTATTTATCAGCCGGGATATTATAAGACCATTTTGACTTGCGGGTGGCTGTTTATCTCCCGGTAAAGATTATCCAGTTGAGCCTTACTTTCAGCGGTAAAGGTGACGGTAACAGAGAGATATTTTCCTGTCTTGCTCGGCTTTGATCTGACTGCTGCTTCGCCAAGTTGAGTCACATGCTTGCGAACAATCATGACAATCTCATTTTCAAAGTCGGCACTATTATCCCCCATCACCTTGATCGGGAACCGGCAGGGGAACTCCAGCAGTGTCTCTTCACTCATGTCGTTTGATGCTCCTACTCTGCTTTTGTGCGGCCGGACTCTAACCCGCCTCCGGAGATTGTGTAGCGGCGGGGCTCCCCGCCTTTGATGCCATCAAAGAGGATGATGATGTTGTAGCTTGAATCTGTGATGCGTTCAACGGCGACAGCCTCTGCCTTGCCACCGGCAGGTGGCCTGATTTCGCTCAACAGTTTCAACGCTCCGTTGTTGCTGTCGGTCAGGGTGTCCAGGCCATTCCAGTGGTAGAGACGGTACTCATTCGGCAACTCGGCAACAGGGCCGGCAAGAAGCAGGAAACCGTCAGCAACACTCACCATATCCCGGATGCCGAGTCCACCAAGGTTGAGGTAGAGCAGCCGATAGCTCTTTTCAGGAGCGTCGAAATCCAGTTGCATCACCGGCACAAATCCGCCACGTAGTACAGGCCCACGAAATCCGAGATAAAGCGCTCCTTTTTTTGCCGCAACAGCTTCGATATCGATGCCGTTCTCTTTGGAGGGGATCGCGGCAAAAGGAGCAAGAACGGGATCGTTACGAATGATTTTTTCGAGTGAGATCTGTTCGCGTTTGATCACGCTGTTGTTGCTTCCCAGGGTGAGCCGAAAGAGCTGTTTTCGCCCCGGCTCCTGCTTGATTGTGGCCTGTCGTTGCAGGTTTTTCTTGTGGCTGGCTTCAGGTTTAAGCCGCTTTCTGGCCAGTGCGTGTGAGCCGACCACGTAGATCTTCTCTCCTTCGACGGCGACGCCCTCGATATCGAGTTCACGGCCAGACTTTTTGTCACCTTTGTAAACGAGCATGTCACTGCTGAGGCGGTAGTTTTCACCTTCGGGCTTAAGCAGCTGGATGTAATTCTCATTTCTATCTTTACCGACAGCCTCATCAGCGCCGATCACCAGAAGCTCGCCGAGAAAAGCGGCTGCACTGATATCGTGCGCTGCATGGATTTTTCCGTGCAGCCTGAAATCATCAGCGGCTATGGCCGGGCAGGCAGATAGCAGAAGGGGAATCAGGTAAGTAGTGAGTCTCATTGCTAAGAACCTAAATAAGTTGTTCGGAGAGGCAAGAAAAAGGCCGCCGACCCATAGGGTCGACGGCCATGATGTTAATCTGGGTGCTTACTTTTTGTCGGAGAATTTGCACTCTTTCTTTTTACCATAACGGGCTTGTTTCGCAGCTGCATATTCAGCCTTGCTTAGGGCGCCATCTTTGTTGGTATCTGCAGCAGCAAAGAACGCATCGATATGTTTGGCATGACGGGCCTCTTTGTCAGCTTCAGTCAGGAAACCATCGCCATTGGCATCAAGCTGTTTAAACTTCTCCTGCATGCGTGAATCGTGGGCAGCAGAGAACTCTTTGAGTGATACCTTGCCATCTTTGTCGCTGTCCATGGTGGTGGCTTTACCACAATCATGTTTACCAAGCGGGCAATCCTTATGGTTATCGCAATCTTTATGACCGAGCGGACAGGCCGCTTTACTGTCGCATTTATGGGCACCAAGCGGGCAGTCAGCCTGATTGCCGCCACCGTGGTGACCGTGACCGGCCAGTGCGGCAGTGGGTAGTGAGAGGGCTGCTGCGGCAAAGATAGAGATCAGAAAACGCTTCATTGTGGATCCTCCAGAATCATGTGGTGATAATAATCAGACGCGACGATAGAAGCAGCAGGATGAATATTCAATGAATGCTTTCCAGCTGAGGATGCATGCTTTGAGACGGTGGTGGCTACCAGATCAGCCAAAATCAGGGTCTGAATGCACGAAAACAGGTAAAAGTGTGGGTTTTATGCGGTGTACGCAGCAGGTTCATCACCCTATACTCCCGCGCCATGACTGAAATCGCGCTGATCCTGCTCTCTGCTGTACTGGTGAATAACTATGTACTGACCAAGTTTCTTGGTATCTGCCCGTTTCTTGGCACCTCAGGCAAGGTGGAGACGGCTGTGGGTATGTCCTTTGCTGTGATGTTTGTCATGACACTGGCCTCCACCGCCTCATGGCTGGTGCAGGAGTATCTGCTGGTGCCGCTGGATCTTGAATATCTGCAGACCATATTCTTTATCCTGATTATCGCCTCATTGGTACAGTTTATCGAGATGATGATTCATAAGACCAGCCCTGTGCTCTATCAGGGGCTGGGTATTTTCCTGCCGCTGATCACCACCAACTGTGCCGTGCTTGGCGTGGCCATTCTTAATGTGCAGCAGGAGCAGACATTTCTCACCTCTGCTCTCTACGGTTTTGGTGCAGCGCTCGGTTTTGCGCTGGTGCTGATTCTCTTCTCCGGTATTCGTGAACGCATTGAGATCGCACCGGTTCCTGAGCTGTTCAAGGGTTCACCGCTGGCGCTGATTACTGCAGGTATGATGAGTCTGGCATTTATGGGCTTCTCCGGCCTCGTGAAGATTTAAGGCTCTATTCGATGACTCAGCTGTTATATGCGCTGCTCTCACTTGGCGCCTTTGCACTTGTTGCCGGCATTGTGCTGGCTGTGGCGCAGAAGGTGTTTCATGTTGAGGGCGACCCGATGGTGGAGAAGATTGATAATCTTCTGCCGCAGACCCAGTGCGGCCAGTGCGGCTACCCCGGCTGCAAACCCTATGCTGAAGCGGTATCAGGTGGCGTGGCGGATGTGAATCACTGTGTCCCCGGCGGTGAGCGCACCATGCTGGCGATTGCCGATCTGATGGGCGTGGAACCCAAGGATCTTGAGGCCGAAGCGACAGCTCCGATGATCGCTTTTGTGCGCGAGGATGAGTGCATCGGCTGTACACTCTGTATCAAGGCTTGCCCTGTGGATGCAATAATCGGGGCGCCGAAGCAGTACCATACCGTGATCAGCGATCACTGTACCGGCTGCACGCTCTGCATTGAGCCCTGCCCGGTGGATTGCATTGATATGCTGATGAAACCTGAACTGATTGAACACTGGTCCTGGCCGCTGCCGGATACCCAGCGAGCCCGGTTGGGACATGATCGAAGGGAGACCCATGCCGGCCATGCTTAGAAAACTCGCCCAGCGATTGGGTATCTTGCAACACAGCTTTGCCGGTGGTGTGCATCCTGAGATGTATAAAGTTACAGCTGCACGTCCTGTTGAGGTTGCTGCCATAGCACCGATCCATATTCTGCCGATGAAACAGCATATCGGTGAGGCCTGCAGCCCCCTGGTGAAGGTGGGGGATCGGGTGCTGCGTGGGCAGAAGATTGCTAAATCTGAAGGCTACCTCTCCGTACCTGTACACGCGCCAACCTCGGGTCGCGTGGTGAGAATAGAGGAGCATGCCATTCCGCACCCTTCAGGGATGGGATTGCCATGTATCTTTATTGAGTCTGACGGTGATGACGAATCAGACACAACGCTTGAACCACTAACCAACTGGCGCGAACTTAATCCGGCAATATTGCGGGAGCGGGCACGCATGTGCGGTTTGGCTGGCCTTGGTGGTGCTGTTTTCCCCACCTTTATCAAGCTGGTTCAGGATAAGCGTTTTCCGATTGAGACGGTGATTCTTAACGGTATCGAGTGTGAACCGTGGTTGACCAATGATCATCGCCTGATGCTTGAGAAACCGCACGATATTTTGACCGGCATGGCCATTGTTATGCATATGGTCGGTGCTAAATCGGGCATTATCGCTATTGAAGACAATAAACCCGATGCCGCCGAGTCGATGCGTAGAGCGCTGGCTGAGGCAAGCGAGATGCAGGGTGTGCATGTTGTTGTTCTGCCTACCCGCTATCCACAGGGCAGCGAAAAACAGCTGATCTACTCGCTGACCGGTAAAGAGGTGGAAGCAGGGCGGTTGCCGATGCATATCGGGGTATTGTGTCAGAACGTCGGTACCAGCAAAGCGCTGTTTGAAGCGGTTGTACAGGCCCGGCCATTGACTGAGCGACTGGTGACGGTGAGCGGAGATGCCGTTGAAAATCCGGCCACCCTCTCAGTGCGGCTCGGTACGCCGGTGCGCAGCCTGTTTGCCAGTCGGGGTCTGGATGATCTTACCGGTTTGCATCTGCTGCACGGTGGCCCGATGATGGGTGAACGGCTGAAGAGTGTTGATGTGCCGGTGGTTAAATCGACAACCGGACTGTTAGCTATGCGCACTGAGACGATGATGCTGGCCCACACTGAAGAGCAGCCCTGCATCCGCTGTGGTCACTGCAGTGAGGCGTGTCCGGTGCATCTGGTACCCAACCTTCTGGCCGATGCCTGCCGTAGTGATCAGTTTGACAGGGCAGAGAACTATCAGCTTTTCGACTGCATTGAGTGCGGTAGCTGCTCCTATGTCTGCCCGGCCAATATTCCTCTGGTTCACTACTTCCGTTACGGCAAAGGACAGATTGCTCAGACCCGCCGCGAACAGGTCTTTGCCGAGGCTTCGCGTAAACGCTCAGAAGCACGGGAAAGGCGCATTGAAGCCGAGAAGACTGAGAAAGCAGCGCGTCGCTCACGTGTGCGCCGCGACCACGCTCCGGCCAAACCGGTTGAGTCTGCTGAACCGGAAAATAACGATGCAACCCAGGAGAAGAGCTGATGCCGGTGATGCTTAGTCCGCCGCATGCCCATGGCGGTGATTCGATTCGCATGGTGATGCTGACTGTGATACTGGCGCTGCTGCCTGCCACGATGGTCAGCGTCTACCTCTTCGGCTGGCTGGCGGTACTGCTGATTGTCACCTGTATGGTGACGGCACTGGTTACTGAAGCGCTCTGTCTGAAATGGATGCAGCGTCCGCTCACTGCGCTGCTAGATAATTCTGCTGCACTGACCGGGCTGTTTCTGGCGCTCACCCTGCCTGCGGCGGTGCCGTGGTGGATGGCGGTACTCGCCTCGGTATTTGCTATTGTACTGGGTAAACAGATCTATGGCGGACTGGGTTACAATATTTTCAATCCGGCGCTCTCAGCCCGCATTATCCTGCTGATCTCATTCCCGCTGCATATGACCACATGGATTGTACCAATGTCTGCAGCAGAGCCGGCGCTGAATCTCTATGACTTCTCACTCTGCCTGAACTTCTTCCTTGCAGGGCCTGATGCCTTGAAGGTTGGTTTTGATGCGATCTCCATGGCCAGTCCACTGGGGTATGTGAAAACAGAAGCAACCCTGGGCGTGCCGGTGCTTGAAGCGCTGAAGGCCTATGACTACAGCTATCTCAACGCTTTCCTCGGTTTTGAGGCGGGAAGTATAGGCGAGACCAGTGCGCTGGCACTGCTGATCGGCGGTATCTTCCTGCTCGCACGCCACACCATCACCTGGCATATCCCATTCTCTTATATCGCTACGGTAATGCTGCTGTCTGGATTGTTTAATGCGATTTATCCCGAGCAGTTTACACCGCCACTGTTTCATCTCTTTGCCGGCGGCCTGATTCTCTGCGCCTTTTTCATGGCAACCGATCCGGTCTCCTCACCGGTTACACCGATGGGGCAGATTGTCTTCGGCGTAGGTTGCGGCGTGCTGACCTGGAGTATTCGCAGCTTTGGCGGTTATCCGGAAGGTGCGATGTTTGCTGTGCTGCTGATGAACTGTGCAGTGCCGTTGATTGATCACTACTTCAGACCGCGTGTGTATGGGCACGGCATCAAGGATGAGTCATGATCTTTGATCGTGATCAGATGCGTATGGTGCTGGCTATTGTTGTTGTTGCAGTGCTGGCTGCCGGAATCCTCGGGGTGACCAATATTTTGACCCGTGAGCCGATTGCCAGAGCGCAGAAAGAGGCGTTGCACAAAGCGCTGGCGCAGGTGCTTCCTCAACATGCCAACGATGCTCAGGCCGATAGCTTCAATGTTGATGCGGTGGCTATCTATCCGGCCAAGGACGGGTTGGGTAATGTGCGCGGTTTTGCCTGGGAGGTGGTTGCACCGGACGGGTATTCCGGTTCAATTCGTATTCTCGTTGGTTTGGAGCCTGAAGGTGCTATCCATGCGATTCGGGTGACTGATCATAGAGAGACGCCGGGACTTGGCGATGGCATTGTCAAAAACAGTGACTGGTTACAGAACTTCAGTGGTCGCGTGCTGGAGGGTAGCAACTGGAAGGTGAAAAAAGATGGTGGTGATTTCGATCAGTTTACCGGTGCTACAATCACCCCGCGTGCGGTGGTGAAAGCGGTGAAGGGGGCGCTGGCATTTTACAACAGCCAGCGGCAGGTTATTCTCAATGCTGTAGAGCAGCAGAACAGAGGTAAACACGCCTCGGAGCATGAGATGAAGCTGGAGATGAAGATTGACTAAATCGGAAGTTTTTTACGACGGGTTCTGGCATAACAATACCATTTTTGCCCAGCTGCTCGGTATGTGTCCGCTGCTGGGTGTAACCACCTCTGCAGAGAACGGCTTCTGGATGGGAGTGGCAACCATGCTGGTGCTGCTGGGCTCGAATCTGGTTGTCTCTCTTGTCCGTGATGTGATCCCGAAGAATGTGCGAATCCCGGCCTATATCACAATTATTGCTGCCTTTGTGACCGTGGTCGGTATGGCGATGAATGCATGGATGCATGAGATGTATCTGGTGCTCGGCCTGTTTATTCCACTGATCGTGGTGAACTGTGCCATCCTTGGCCGTGCTGAGGCATTTGCCAGCAAGAATTCGGTCTCTGATTCTGTGGTGGATGCACTGGCAGTGAGTGCCGGTTTCACCTTTGCACTGATTCTGCTTGGCGGTGTGCGTGAGTTGTTGGGGCAGGGGGAGCTGTTCGGTTTTTCTCTGTTTGGAGAATCCTATCCCGATGTCTTGATGTTTATTCTGCCACCGGGCGCTTTTATTGCCCTGGGCTTTATTCTTGCGGGTGTGAATCTGATAAATCGTAAACTGAAACAGCGGGCCGATGCGGCAGCGCAAGCGGTTGCAGCAGTGGAGGCGGGATCGTGAGTAGTCTGGAGTTCTGGTTAATTGTTGCGGTCGTTGGTGCCTTTCTCTGGTGGCTGGCCTATGTCGCCACTGCACGAATGCGCCACGGCAAAAACCAGGAGCGCGAAGAGCAGGCAAGACGGAATCTGGAGTGGCTGGCGCAACAACAGGCCGAAGAGGCCACTAAAAAGGAGGAGGGCTGATGCCTTACCTGCATGTACACACCAACGTTGCAGTAGAGAATCATGCCGACTTTCTGACCCGCTGTTCTCGCGCTACAGCACTGGCTCTGGAAAAGCCTGAATCCTATGTGATGGTTGAACTCTCTGATCAACGTTCGATGCTGTTTGCCGGTTCAGATCAACCGCTGGCTTTTGTGGAGCTGAAAAGTCTGGGGCTCTCACCGGCCGATACAGCGCACGTCTCACACAAAATATCCACATTGATTCATCATGAACTGGAGATTGATATCTCTCGCATCTACATCGAATTTGAGGCCCCTCAGCGTGATATGTTCGGCTGGAATGGAGGTACGTTTTGACTGTTCGCGAAATTCTCATTCACCCCGATGATCGCCTGCGTGAGATCGCCAAACCTGTTGCCTTC
The DNA here is from genome assembly GCF_013387475.1 of Mariprofundus sp. KV. GTDB lineage: Bacteria > Pseudomonadota > Zetaproteobacteria > Mariprofundales > Mariprofundaceae > Mariprofundus. The sequence continues at coordinate 149,989 of NZ_VWNB01000004.1, forward strand.
CCACTCTCTGATGAGGTGAAGCAGATCATTCAGGATATGGCAGATACGATGTACGATGCGCCTGGTGTTGGTCTGGCTGCTACCCAGATCGGTGTGGCGTTGCAGATTGCTGTGACTGATACCGTCTGGCGCAAGGAAGAGGTGCGTCATGATGGTGATGAGCCGGGTGGCAGGCGGGATCTGAAGGTGTGGATCAACCCGGAATTTACCTGGAAGTCCGATGAGATGGAGAGCTGGGAGGAGGGGTGTCTCTCTGTGCCGGAGGTCTATGGCGATGTCTCACGTCCGGCCGCAGTGCGATTGCGCTGGCAGGATATGGAGGGTGATACCCATGAGAAGGATTTTGACGGCTTTGAAGCTGTTGCCCTGCAGCACGAGTTCGATCACCTGATCGGCAAACTCTTCATCGATTACCTCAGCCCGCTCAAACGTGCCATGATCACCAAGAAGATGAAGAAGTTATACAAATCTTAACCGCAGAGGACGCAAAGTTTCGCAGAGGAAAAACAGAAGATAACGGTTCAATTTCCACATCATGGCAGGCAAACGTGGCTCCCCTCCACCTGCATGCCTTACTTTGCGTAACTTTGCGTCCTTTGCGGTGAATAACTGGAGTTGAGATGCGCGTAGTTTTTGCCGGAACCCCCGGTTTTTCTGTTCCCTGTCTGCAGGCGCTAATCGATAGCGACGGTATTGAGGTGGTCGGCGTGGTTTCCCAGCCTGATCGCAAGTCCGGCCGCGGCATGAAGTTGACCCCTTCAGCGGTCAAACAGGCGGCTATCGATGCCGGTATTGATGTCATTACCCCTGAAAAACTACGCGACAATGAAGAGGCTCTGGCATGGCTTGAGGGCAGAGAGTGCGATGTGCTGGTGGTAGTTGCCTTCGGTATGATTCTGCCCAAAGCGTGGCTTGAGGCACCGGCTATTGCTCCGGTTAATGTGCATGCCTCCCTGTTGCCTCGCTGGCGTGGTGCAGCCCCGATAGAGCGTTCGCTGCTGGCTGGTGATACCCAGACCGGTGTCTGCATTATGCAGATGGAGGAGGGGCTGGATACCGGTGGCATCTATGCCTGCAAAACGCTGCCGATTACTCAGAGTACAACCGGCTCAGAGCTCTGGTTTGCACTATCCCCAATGGGTGCAGAGCTGCTTGTTGAGACACTGCCGAAAATTGCAGCTGGATTGCAGCCTGAACCCCAACCTGAAGAGGGCATTACCTACGCTCAGAAGATCACTAATGAGGAGCGCATCATCGACTGGTCATTCAGTGCAGACGCCATTGACCGTCTGGTGCGCTGTTTTTCACCGCGTCCCGGTGTTCGTACACAGCTCAATGGCAAATGGCTGAAGCTGATTTCAGGCGAGGTTGTATCGGGAACTCATAAGCTTTCAAACGGTCAGATTGTTGCTGTGGATGCGGGGCTCGATATTGCCTGCGGTGATGGTTCGATCTACCGCGTTATTGAGCTGCAGCCCGAAGGGAAAAAGGCGATGTCAGCTGTCGACTTTTTAAGAGGAGCGCAGTTAAAAGAGGCCGACAAGCTCAGCTGATTCTTGTGGTTGTTGCTTGAATTGGTTTTTCTATGGATTGTCAGAATTGTGTTTTCTGCGCAGCAACCACTTTTCGATCTCCACCAGAAACAGTACAGAACTGGCAACAGTCACCACCCGCAGCCATGCGGCACCACTCATATCGGCTGTGCCGAACATCAGTTGCATCGGTGGCGCGTAGGTGAGAAGAAGTTGAAAGATGATCAGCAGGCCGATGGCATAGAGCACATAGCGATTACCGAAAATACCCTCCCGTGTGAGTGAGGCCGCCAGCAGATAGCGGGCACTGAAGAGGTAGAAAATTTCAAACATCACCAGCGTATTGACCGCTACACTGCGCGCCACCTCAAGGCTTGATCCCTGCGCCTGCTCCCAGAGAAACAGACCGAATGTGCCAATGACAATAATCAGCGAGACAAAGGTGATGCGCCAGATGAGAAAGCCGGAGAGAATCGGTTCAGCAGGGTCACGCGGGGGGCGCTGCATGACATTCTGTTCCGGTGGTTCAAAGGCCAGTGTCAGCGCCAGTGTGACGGCAGTAATCATGTTTACCCAGAGGATCTGGGCTGGCGTAATCGGCAGGACAGTACCCATGACAATGGCCGCAATAATGATGAACGCCTCGCCACCATTGGTAGGCAGGATAAACATAATCGACTTCTTGAGGTTATCGTAAACCGTGCGTCCCTCTTCAACAGCACGGGCGATAGAGGCGAAGTTGTCATCGGTGAGCACCATCTCAGCCGCCTCCTTGGCCACCTCGGTGCCGTTGATGCCCATGGCAACACCCACATCAGCACGTTTAAGTGCCGGTGCATCATTGACACCGTCGCCGGTCATGGCGACCACTTCGCCATTGGCCTGCAGGGCTGTAACCAGCTGTAGCTTCTGCTCCGGAGAGACGCGGGCAAAGACGCTGGTGCTCTGGGCTACCTGTTGCAGTTCATCGCTACTGTAGCGACTCATGTCAGCACCGGTGACCACCGAAGAGCCATCGCCAATGCCCATCTGCGCGGCGATAGCACGGGCTGTGATGGCGTGATCACCGGTAATCATTTTAACCCGGATACCGGCATCCTGACAGGTTTTGACTGCCGCTGTGGCCTCATCACGCGGCGGATCGATGATGCCGACCATGCCGAGCAGGGTAAGCTCGGCATTCACATCACTGAAGGAGAGACTCCCCTGTTCAGCCGACGTGGTGCGAAAGGCGATAGCCAGCAAGCGCTGGCCGCGACCGGCAACAGAGTTCATGCAGGCTTCCCAGTGTGCCCGGTTTAGCGGTCGATCTTCGCCGTCCTGCCGTTGCAGGTGGCACATATCCAGTACCCGTTCCGGGGCTCCCTTGATATAGATAAAGCCATGGCCACTGTGATCATGATGCAGGGTGGCCATAAAGCGGTGTTCTGATTCAAACGGGATGGTATCGATGCGCGGGAACTGCGCCTGCAGCTGCTGCTGCGGCAGGCCTGCTTTCAGCGCCAGTGTGACCAGTGCACCTTCGGTGGGATCCCCCTGCATCTTCCATACGCCTGCGCTTTCACTGATGCTGGCATCATTGCAGAGCAGGGCTGCCTGAGCCATTTCGCGCAGTTGTGGATGATGCTCAAGCGTGATCTGCTCGCTATCCTTGATGAATACGCCGTGCGGGTCGTATCCGGTGCCAGTCACCTCGACGATGCCAGTGGCGGTGGTGACGGTGGTGACCGTCATCTCATTGCGGGTCAGGGTGCCGGTTTTGTCCGAGCAGATCACTGTGACTGAGCCGAGTGTTTCGACTGCCGGAAGACGTCGAATAATGGCGTTTTTTCGCGCCATGCGCTGCACGCCAATGGCTAGCGTGATGGTCATAATGGCTGGCAGTCCTTCCGGTATGCCTGCTACGGCAAGTCCAACGGCAGCAAGAAACATCTCGGCAGCCGTGAAGCCTTGAAACAGTACCCCATAGCCGAAGGTGAGGGCTGCAATGACAGTGATACCGATGGTTAACCACTGACCGAACACGGCCATCTGCTTCAGCAGTGGCGTAGTCAGGGTCTGCACATGGCGAAGCATGCCGCTAATGCGGCCAATCTCGGTGGCATCGCCGGTTGCCACAACAATGCCCTGCCCCTGTCCATAGGTGACCAGCGTGCCGGAGTAGGCGAGGTTTTTACGATCACCGATACTGGCATTGGCGATTACGGCCTGGGTGCTCTTTTCAGCAGGCAGGGATTCGCCGGTGAGCATCGCCTCTTCGATGCGCAGATCGCGCAGTTTAAACAGGCGCAGGTCGGCAGGCACCTTGTCACCGGATTGCAGGGATACGATATCACCGGGAACCAGCTCCTCTGCACTGAGGCTGATAAAACGGCCATCGCGTTTTACCATCGCCTTTTGCGAGAGCATGTTACGGATCGCATCCAGTGCCTTCTCCGCTTTGCCCTCCTGAATAAAACCGATGATGGCATTGATGACGACTACGCCGAAAATGACACCGCTATCCACCCAGTGGCCAAGCAGTGAGGTGATGAAACCTGCGCCGATCAGTACATAGATCAGAACGTTATGAAACTGCAGCAGGAAGCGTGTAAGAGGGCTCTGCTTCTCCTGCGGTTTGAGACGATTGGGTCCATACTGACCAAGTCGCTGCTCAACCTGCGAACTGCTTAAACCCTCTTCGCTGCTCTCCAGTTGATTGAAGACCGTGTCACACGCCTGATGATGCCAGAGTGGGGTTATGTCGTTGTTCTCTTCATGCATCCGGATTCTCCTTTCATGCATTTGCCATCAACAATAAAATGGTGCAGAGCCATATTTATAGTGTCGCATGAGAAGGGGGTGTTGTCTATCTGCCTGTTTGCCGGAAGATAAGTATGCAGCTGTAACCGAAGAGGTTGTAAAAGCCAGAAATCGCTATTCCGTTCTATTGACGTGGCGCAGGGTCGAGCCGGTGTAGAGCTGACGGGGGCGATCGATACCGTGGGTTGTATCGTTTTTCAGTTCCAGCCAGTGGCTGACCCAGCCGGAGGTGCGGGCGACTGCGAAGAGGGCGGTAAACATGCGGCGCGGGAAACCCATGGCACTGAGCAGAATGCCGGAATAGAAATCGACATTGGGGTAGAGCTTCTTCTCAATAAAGTAGTCGTCACTCAGGGCAACACGTTCCAGCTCCAGTGCGATGGCCAGCAGTGGCTCATCTTCCATGTTCAGATGTTTGAGAACCGATCGGGTCATATCACGGATAATGGCGGAGCGAGGGTCATAGTTTTTATAAACCCGGTGACCAAAACCCATCAGGCGGAAGGGATCATTGCGATCCTTGGCGCGTTTGATGGCGTTGGGGATGTTCTCAATTGATCCGATCTCCTCAAGCATGTTCAGTACCGCCTCGTTGGCGCCGCCATGTGCAGGGCCCCAGAGGGTGGCAATACCTGATGCGATGCAGGCGAAGGGGTTGGCGCCGGATGAGGCGGCCATGCGAACGGTGGAGGTTGAGGCATTCTGCTCGTGATCAGCATGCAGAATGAGGATCAGATCAAGCGCTTTGGCAATCACCGGATCCACTTCATAGGGTTCATTGGGTTTGCCGAACATCATCTGCAGCAGGTTGCCCGCATAATCGAGACGATTATCCGGATAGCGGGCCGGACGACCGATGCTGTAGGTGTAGGAGGCGGCAGCTATGGTCGGCATTTTGGCAAACAGGCGGATAGCCGCCTTCATCTGCTGTTCGGGTTTGCTGTAGTCCTGCAGATCCTGATAGAAGGCTGAGAGCGCACCGACCACGCCGACCATCACCGCCATAGGATGCGCATCACGGCGAAAGCCGCGATAAAAGCTGATCACCTGCTCATGCAGCAGGTTATGAGCATGAATGGTATCGTTGAAGGCTGCCAGCTGGGTGTTGTCCGGAATCTCACCATGCATCAATAGATGGGTGACTTCGGTAAAGCTGCATGATTGGGCCAGCTCTTCGATAGGGTAGCCGCGGTAGCGCAAAATACCCTGATCACCATCGATGTAGGTGATCGCACTTTTACACGACGCTGTGGATTTAAAGCCGGGATCGAATGTCAGCAGACCGTGCTGCTGATAGAGCGAACGAATATCAATGGCTGCAGGCCCCTCGCTTCCCTGCAGAAGCGGCAGCTGGCCAGAGGCAGGTTTACCATCAATAGTGAATGTAACGTCGTGTTCAGGCATGCTTGATCGTAACATGTTGAAAAAAAGATGGAAGCTGCCGAATTTTCCAAATTTCGAGAGGCGTTATCTCTTTCAATATCCGGCAGCTTCCATCAACGAAGATTTTCACCTTAGTTTGGCTGGTTCTCTTCGTAACTCTCCTGATCGGCAGAAGACTCTTCTTCGCCACTATCTTCAACAGCCTCTTCGCTTTGACCTGCGTCAGTAGCGGGCTCTTCGATATATGTCTCTTCTGCATATTCGTAGGCCTCTTCAGCATTCGCCATCAGCGGCTGAACTGCCAGTGCCATCGCTGCAACCATTAGTGTGGTTAGCGCTATTTTTTTCATGGGGTCTCCTTATACTATTGATAGCTGTAAAGCTGATTTTTATCTGTCGATCGACTGTGAGAAGTGCTCTGTAATGTCACTGAAGTCATCACTATCCCAGCTCTCCCAGCTATCGAACTCATCACTCTCACTGCCTGTTTTTCTCGGTTTGATCTCTTTGTGCTGGATCTGCATATCTTTTCTGTTGTCTACACGCTGTTTTTTAGTTCTCATGTGACCTCCTCTGTTCGTGTTACCCAGGATATCTCTCATCATATGAGGTTTGTTGCGGGGGAGATGATCTTCAGTTGCAGGGGTGGTAGTAAATCAAATAATCTTGATCACCGTGATCAAGGACAGGTGCTTATGGATGTCGATCTGATTCGAACATTTCTCCAGGTAGCGAAAACCCGCCACTTCCGTAAGGCGGCCGAGCAACTTTTTCTGACCCAGTCAGCAGTGAGTGCGCGCATCAAGCTTCTTGAGGAGCGGCTAGGGGCAAAGCTCTTTGAGCGCAGTAAGCATCAGGTCTCTCTTACCACGGCCGGTGTGCGCTTTCTCTCCCATGCCGAAAATCTTATGGCCTCATGGGTGGTTGCCTGTCAGGAGGTAAGGCTGCCGGAGCATACCAGTGCATCCATCGTGGCTGGCGCGACCGATACCCTCTGGAATATTTTTCTGACCGACTGGATGATCGAAGCCAGTCTGCTCGATCCGACCATGATGATTCGGGCTGAACTGCACACGGCTGACTCGCTGATGCCTTCACTGCTGGATGGTTCTATTGATGTGGCGGTGATGTTTGATGCACCCGCCCTGCCACGGCTGCATGTTGAGGAGCTGGGCTCTGTTCCGCTGATGATGGTTTGCAACAGAGAAGATACAAGCGCGGATGAGGCGCTGTCGACGCGATTCATCGATGTGGATTGGGGAGAGTCCTTTGCTGTTGCCATGCAGCAGCATCTGGGCACTGCGGTGCCGGTGTTTCTGCATACCACTGTTGGAAAGGTGGCCCTTGAGATGATCCTGAAATCCGGAGGTGCTGCCTATCTTCCTGAGCCGATGGTGGCAGGCCACATTGCCAGCCGGAATCTTTTTCCGGTAGCTGGCACACCTGTTATTGTCAGGCCTGCCTATGCTGCGCTGCTTGCAGGCAGGGAGGGGGATGCCTTGCTGAGTCAGATGGTTACGCTGATGAAAGGTTGTCTGGAGAGGCGGCTTTAGCGGGCAAAAAAAACGGCCCGTGTTTTCACACAGGCCGTCTCTTAGCTGTTTTGATTACAGTGCTTTCAGCTCTGCAACTGCTGCTTTAGCTTTATCGCCACATACCTTCTGGTTAGGCATTTTAGACTTGCCGCCTGCTGCTTTGGCTACGTCTTTAGAGGCGCAGATCCATGCTTCCAGAGATGCATCATCCCAAACTGCGCCAGCAGCTTTCTGAGCTTCAAGGTATGAACCATATTTGAAACCATCAGAGCCACCTTGTGGGCCGCCAGCTACGCCTTTCAGGCCAGGACCGACTTTGCTGGATCCATCGAAGTTATGACATGCCTTGCATTTACCCAGCGCGCTGGCTTCGGCAGTCATGACACCACCCATTACAAATGCAGCCGCGGCTGCAACAAACAGTGCTTTTTTCATGTTGATCTCCTTAGATAATATGACGGAGGGCCTCCCCGCCGACGCGTCAGGATACTCCCTGCCAATATCGGCTAGGAAGGTGGAATAAATGCACCTATTTTTGATCGGGGGGATGGTTTGAAAGGGGCTTCTGCACAAAAAAGAAGCCCCGGAGTTCTCCGAGGCTTCTTTGTAAACATTATCTGTCGGATGCGTTACTCTTCCAGTTCAGCGTTGTGGTAGACCTTTTGCACATCATCACAGTCGTTCAATGCATCGATAAACTTCTCAAATATCGCAACATCATCACCGCTTACGCTGCACATTGTCTGTGGCTCGTAAGAGATATCATCCACTTCAAACTCAATCTCAGGCATCGCTTCAGTCAGCGCGGTTTTGACCTTGAAAAACTCTGTGTTGGGGGCCAGTACAGTGATCATGCCATCCTCAGATTCGATGTCGGTAACATCAACATCGGCCATCATCAGGATCTCTAGAATTGCATCCTCATCATCACCCTTGAAAACAAACACAGCCTGATGATCAAACATATGGGCCACTGAACCAGGACCACCAAGTTTGGAACCACTTTTGGTGAAGCAGAGACGCACATCATTAAAGGTGCGGGTGGAGTTGTCAGTCAGACAGTCGACAATCACCATGCAGCCACCGGGGCCGAAACCTTCATAACGAGCAGTTGCATAATCTTCACCGCCGCCACCACGCGCCTTCTCAAGTGCGCGCTCAATGACATGGCTTGGAACCTGATCCTTTTTGGCGTTATCCATCAGGCGACGCAGTGAGAGATTGCCATTGGGATCATCGCCACCACTTTTGGCGCAGACATAGATCTCTCTGCCATATTTGGAGTAGACCTTGGTTTTGGCACCTGCGGTCTTGGCCATGGACTCCTTACGGTTCTGATACGCTCTTCCCATATTTTTGCTCTCTCTTATATAACTAGATAATTTGTCGTGGAGGGGCACGTCTGCCCGCCTCAACAAATGACGGCCGCTATGATAATCGGGAATGGCATGAGATGGTACCGGAGGATTTCAGTTGCGCTCTCTTTTATCGTGGCGATGGTTTGCGCCTGCAGGGAATCAGCCGTTCAACCTTTTGACATTTCATGTTACTTTATCGAAGGTAGGAGACTTACTGCATGGGAGGGATGGTTTTAGTATGGATGGGCATCGTAATTCTCAATCAAACGCCAGAGGTATCCGGCTAAAGCTGGAGGCATACCTCAACGACGTGGATTCAAGGGTCGCAAAATATGTGAACCTGACACTGATATCACTGATTATTATTTCAGTGGTCTGCTCCATGATGATTACAGTCAAGGCGCTGCCTGATGAGTACCGCGATATCATCAAAACTGCAGAGTATATGTTCGCTTCAATATTTCTCGTTGAGTATCTGATACGAATATTTTCCGCACCAAATCGGCTTAAATATATATTCAGTTTTTACGGACTTATCGATCTGGCTGCGATACTTCCGATGTTCCTCTTTGGCTCCAACGAAACCTTCGCACTGCGTCTTGTCAGAACCATCTCACTTTTCCGTATGCTGAAACTGATTCGCTACACCAGAGATGTGCAGGTGCTGCTCAACTCGCTGAGTAAAAGTCTGATGATTATCGTGATGCTCATTTCGGGCATTGTTCTGCTGACCCTGATCGGTGGTAATGTGATCTATCTGGTTGAGCCGGAGAATTTTGATTCCGCCTTTGATGGTGTCTGGTGGTCGCTGGTGACCATGTCGACGGTCGGTTATGGCGATTATGTAACCCATACGCTGGCCGGTCGCATTGTTGCCGGAGCAGCGATGATTGTCGGTATAGTACTGTTTGCCATCGTTACCGGTTTGATCTCTTCCCGCATCTTTGAAGCCACACGTATTTATGAGCGTGTTCACTGCCGTAGTTGCCATGCATCCATTGAGCGGGAGAGTAACTACTGCTCATTCTGCGGTATTGAGAAGCCTGATGGCAGCTTCAAACAGAAGGCGGTCTCAGATCTGGAGTGATGAGTTTCCGTAGCTTTTGCCACTTTGATGCAGATTGTGTTACAGTGAAGAATCAATAAACTAATCGAGCAGTGAGGCGTTCTCCGCCTCTTCTGGAGGGTCTCAACAGGTGACGCGTCCGGTAAGTCTGAAGAAACGAATTCTAATTCCTCTGTTTATTGTGGGCTGGGTTATTTTTGCTATCGGCGGCTATTTTCTCAACAATATTGAGACCCGTCAGCGCCATGAAACTGTGCAGCAGCAGGCAGTAGCGATGCAGAATCATCTGCAGGCGGCTCTGAAGAGCAAGTCTGAGGCGATGGCTTCCAGCCTCGATTTTATTGCGCGTGATAGTCAGTTGCTCTCAGCCCTGAAAGCCGGGGATCGGCAACGTTTGCTGGAGCTGGCTGCTCCTGTTTATGAGCGGTTGAATATTCAGAACAACATCACCCACTTCTATTTTCATGACACAAAACGGGTCAACCTGCTGCGAGTGCATAAACCCGAGAAGCATGACGACAGCATCAACCGTTTTACTGCGCTTGGGGCAGAGGAAACTGGTGAGCTCTTCTCCGGCTTAGAGCTTGGGCCACTGGGAACCTTTACGTTGCGTTCCGTGTTTCCTGTTGTCGAACAGGGGCAACTGATCGGTTACATCGAGCTGGGACAAGAGATTGATGCCATCATTGATCAGGCTCACAGCATGTTCAGTGTCGAGCTGTTGCTACTGATTCATAAGCAGTATCTGGTGCAGCGCGATTGGGAAGAGGGGATGCGCATGCTGGCCCGTCCATTTGACTGGCAGCAGCTCTCTGCATCGGTACTGGTATCCAGGAGCCTGCATGATCTCCCCACTGACCTGCTTAATGCTGTTGATCGTGAGTACTCGGATGCAGAGATTCGAGTCCGGGATGGTGTCGGTCTGGATGGACTCAACTACTGGTCAGCGACCATTCCTGTAAATGATGCCGGCGGGCGTAGTGTCGCCTCGCTGGTAATGTTGCATGATATGACAGCCATTATGGAGAGCTCAAAAAAAGAGACGCTCTTGTTCTTTGCGCTTTCGACAGCCATCAGCTGGTCCCTGTTTGCCCTTTTCTGGGTGGTTCTGGGCAGGGCTGAAGAGGAGTTGGCCAGGCCAGAAAGCAGCTATTGGCAGAGAGTGAGGCGCGTACCAGAGCGGTTGAACAGTCACTGAATATTCAGCGAGTGCTTGATGAGATGCTCAACATCTCATTACCACCATTGACCATGAAGGAGGTGCTGCTCAAATCACTTGATGCCGTGCTCTCTATTCCGCTTTTTGCACTGCAGAGCAAGGGTTCTATATTTCTGGCCGTTGATGGAGAGCAGAAACTGGAGATGGTTGCCCAGCGCAATCTCCCTGATTCATTGCTGCAATCCTGTGCCCTGTTGCCGTTTGGCAAATGCCTCTGCGGCAAAGCTGCTGCCACACGAGAAATAATATTTTTCAACCACCTCGATGAACTACATGAGATCAGGTATGATGGTATTCAGCCACATGGCCACTACTGCATTCCGATTATCTCAGGGGATCGGCTGCTCGGCGTGCTTAATGCCTATGTTGAAGCAGGTCATGAGAGAGATGAGACCGAGGAGGGGTTTCTGAAGAATGTGGCAGCCACTCTGGCCGTAGTGATTGAGCGCAAGCTGGCTGAGGAGCAGCTCGAGCAGATGGCTCACAATGATAGTCTGACCGGCCTTCCCAACCGCTCTCTCTTCTCCGACCGTTTAAACCAGACCCTGGCGCTGGCTGAGCGCCATAAGAAGCCATTTGCCGTATTCTTTCTCGATCTCGATCATTTCAAGGAGATTAACGACACCCTTGGCCATGATATGGGTGACCTGCTGCTGCGGCAGGCTGCGAACCGGCTACAGAGCTGTGTACGCAAATCAGACACAGTCGCACGTATGGGTGGTGATGAGTTTACCGTGATTCTTAATGAGACGAAGGAGTCGGGAAGCATAGAGCAGGTGGCAAAAAATATTCTCAAGTCACTGCTCGATCCCTTTGAGCTGAACGGCACCTCATGCAACGTCGGTTGCAGTATAGGTATTGCACTCTACCCCGAGCATGGTCTGGATAGTGAAACGCTTCTAAAACACGCTGATAGTGCGATGTACCATGCCAAAAGAGAGCGCAACAGTTACTGCCTCTTCAATAGCAAGCTGAAGTTTGATTCATAAAACTGTCTGAATAGTTTTTTACAGGAGAGTACGCCCCTGGCGTGATTCAGCTTTTCGCCAATTTGAAGGGGTTAGGTTGCTGCACAGCATTGTTGAGAATGATGTCGCGGCATCAAGATTGACTGATGCCTCTTTACTCAGGGATTCACCTAGTTCGAACCGGTAGCCGCGAATGCGCAGCAGGAAGGCTGGCGGAGCATCTATGCCAAACACCTGTTTGTAAGCATGCAGAACGGCATGCGGGGTCATGGCATGAGAGGTGTAGCTATCATCCTTTTCTGCTCTGATTTCAGAGAAGTGGAAGGGGGCCTCGCACGATGCATCGGCATCGACAAAGAGGATCAACTCACGATTCTCAAGATCGGTGACATACTCCACCTGTAGCTGCATATCATGCTGGCACTCGATATCGGGTAATCCAAGCGCCCGGACAGAGTCAACCAGATCCGGGCCGAGTGCATCATCGCCACGGCCGGGATTGCCGTAACCCAGTATAAGAATAGGTGGCGTGCTCAAAGGGTGCGGGTGATGCTGCCGTTGGAACCTTTTTCGATGCGGTCTACAGCCATTCCACTACTGTCGAGCAGCTCAATCTCCAGCGGCATCTTGCCCAGCGCGTGCGTCGCACAGGAGAGGCATGGATCATAAGCGCGGATGGCCACTTCCAGGTGATTCAACAGCCCTTCGGTGATCTCGTTACCATCAAGATACTCATTGGCAACCGAACGTACCGACTCGTTCATCGCCTGATTGTTGCTGGTGGTGGAGACGATGAGGTTGGCCTTTTTGATCGTGCCATCCTCATTGACCTTATAGTGGTGGAAGAGGGTGCCACGCGGTGCTTCAATCACGCCAATGCCCTCCTCGCGTTTTTCACCTTTAACAACCAGATCAGTGCCGAGAATTTCAGGGTCGAGCAGCAGGTCACGGATCGATTCAGCCGAGTGCAGTACCTCGATCATACGAGCCCAGTGGTAGGCAAGTGTATCGTGTACATATCCACCATTGCCAAACGCTTTGAAGCTTTTGCGTGCAGCCTCTGCCAGTGGTGTGGCGATGAAATCACAGTTGTTGACACGTGCCAGCGGGCCAACGCGGTACCAGCCGTCATCGCGCCCCAGTTCGGTGAGGTAGGGGAACTTCATGTAACTCCATGAGCGCACCTCTTCGCGGATGATGTTGTAGTAACCGCGATAGTCGAACTGGTCGAAAATGTTGCTGCCGTCGGGGCGGCTTGCGCGTAGTCCACCGTGGTAGAGCTCCAGCTCGCCCTTGCCGCCAACCATACTCAGGTAGTTGCTGTTGAGGCGGCCAAAGCCGTGGTTCTCGGGATGTTCGGTATGAATCTTCTCATTCAGGGCCACCGCATCCTGCGCCCAGATCAGGACATCGTTAATATCACCCAGCAGGCGATCACGCTCTTCAATGGTCAAACCCTTGTTGACGCCACCAGGGACTGTGGCTGCGCCATGCACACGTTTGCCGGAGATCACCTCAATTACCTGCTGCCCATATTTACGCAGCCGTACCCCTTTAAGTGCCAGATCCGGATAATCCTCAATCACGCCGACAATATTGCGGTGCGCAAGATTACTGCCGAAGCCGAATAGCAGATCGGGTGAGGAGAGGTGGAAGAAGTGCAGAGCATGGCTCTGCAGAGTCTGACCAAAATGGAGCAGTCTGCGCAGCTTGGTCGCTGTTGGTGTCAGCTCATCCACACCAACCAGCTGGTCAACTGCTTTGGCTGCTGCCAGATGGTGGGATACCGGGCAGATACCGCAGAGGCGCTGCACAAAGTAGGGCACTTCCCAGTAAGGGCGTCCCTGAATAAACTTTTCAAAGCCACGGAACTCTACGATATGAAAACGTGCTTCACGCACATGATTCGCATCATCCAACAGCAGGGTGATTTTTCCATGTCCTTCAACACGGGTAACCGGATCAACTGCAATGCGGCGCAGGTTACTTTTATCGCTCATGACATCTCCAGGGGCTGAACCACAAAGGCACGAAGGCACAAAGGAAAAGCAGACATAAGATCAGTAGGAAGCTTCATTGTGGCTATCAGGCCTGGATTTCTATTTTGATTTAACTTTGTGTCTCTGTGTCTTTGTGGTGGGTTATTTTCAATCATAGTGCAGCATCTCTTTGGGCAGGCTTGGTTCTCTGCCTTCCAGCAGATCGGTCAAAATTTTCACAAAGGCATCAGCCGGAGGCGGGCAGCCGGGCAGATAGTAATCCACCTTCACCACCTCATGAATCGGATGTACCTTGTTCAGCAGCAGGGGGATCTCAACATCGTTGGGAATATGCGGATTATCCACGCCGATCTCATCAAGGAATGCCTCTTCAAGGCACTCTTTGAGGGTAAAGTGGTTGCGCATGGCAGGTACACCGCCATTGATGGCGCAGGCGCCTACGGCGATAATGATCTTGCAGTTGTCACGGAACTCTTTGAGCACATGCACATTATCGGCATTACAGAGTGCCCCCTCAATCAGGCCGATATCACATGGTTCGCAATGTTTGATATCGTTGATGGGGGAACGGCTGAACTCTACATGCTCCAGCAGTCCGACAATACGCTCATCCATATCGAGAAATGACATATGACAGCCGAAACAGCCGGCCAGTGAGGTTGTTGCTACGCGTACCTTTGGTGATGACTCAGACACCGTAAACACCTCCCTCTTTTTCAGCTGTTTCATGCTCTTGATCGTGATGTTTCGTCTTTTTCAGGATCACCTCATCCAGATCGGTTTCTGAAACCGAGTGCAGATCAAAGGTGCGTCGGCCGATCGGCACCTCATAACCGTGATCCTTGATCAGAATGGCACCGACCGGGCAGATGTGGGCGGCCATATCATCGAGTTCAATATCGGAGTCGACCAGTCTTCCCGTCGGTGAATTTACAACCAGCTGGCGCTTGGTGCCGCGTCCTGAGATGGCAAAAACATCCTTGCCATCACACTCGCGGCTGGCGCGTACGCACAGCTCACACATGATGCAGCGATCACGATCAAGTACCAGTGAACCGTGTGAAGCATCCACCTCACGACGCGGATAGAACTGTGGGAAGTGGCCATCAAGCATACCCAGGTGGTAGCCGATCGCCTGCAGTGTACAGTCGCCGGTCTTCTCACATGACGGGCAGAGATGATTGCCTTCAATAAACAGCATCTGGGTGATGGTTTTGCGCGCCTCATTCAGGGATGCTGTATTGTTGGCAATCTCCTGTCCCGCTTCTGCCGGCATGGTGCAGGATGAGACAGCTCGGCCATTCACATCCACCGTGCAGAGTTTGCAGCTGCCGTGCGGAGAGAGACCGGGTTTGTGGCAGAGGTGGGGGATATAGATGTCAGCGGCAAGGGCTGCATCCATGATCGTCTGCCCCTCTTCAAAAGGAATTTCTACGCCATCAATGATAATTGTTTTCTTCATGGGATCACTCATAGATGCGCCTCCGCATCATCACGGTTGGTGAGGGATCTGGCCTCTTCCAGTGACGCATCGAGATTGAATTCAGGCTCCATCTCCTGATGCAGCAGACGCGCCTCAAACAGTTGCGGGAATACCTTCAGCCCGTCACGGATCGGATTGGGTGCGGTCATGCCCAGACCACAGTGTGAGCGGCGTGATACCAGAGCTGCGGTGCGCTGCAGCTCATCAATATCATGGGCGGTACCATGACCGCTGCAAACTTTATCCAGACCGTTCTTCAGCAGTGTGGTACCAACCCGGCAGGGGGTACAGAAACCGCAGCTCTCATGGTCAAAGAAGTGGGTAAAATTACCAATCACCGCTAACAGGTCACGAGAGGTGTCAAAGATCATAAATGAGCCGCCGGTTGCGATATCCTCAAAGGCGATATGATTAGTGAAACTCTCAGCACCGATCAGGCGACCAGCCGGGCCACCGATCTGTACGGCCTGCACATCTTCTGCACCTGCATCCTCAAGAATCTGAGCAACGGTAACGCCAAACGGATATTCGTAGATACCGGCGCGCGCGCAGTCACCTGAAACCGAGAGCAGTTTACTGCCTTTGGATTGCCAAGTGCCGCTGGTTTCAAACCAGTGGTGCCCATGCAGTACAATTCCGGCAGCAGCGACCAGTGTCTCGACATTGTTGACGACGGTTGGTTTGCCCCAAAGCCCACTGGTGACCGGGAACGGTGGCCGGATACGGGGAATGCCGGGTTTCTCTTCAATCGATTCAATCAGCGCGGACTCTTCACCACAGATATAGGCACCGGCTCCTACCACAACGGCGATGTCAAAATCGAAGCCAGAGCCAAGGACATTGTTGCCCAAAAGGCCTGCTTCACGCCTGTTCTGCAGGGTTGTTAACAGTGCATCCAACATATAACGGTATTCACCACGCAGGTAGAGATAACCCTGAGATGCTCCGATAACCTTTCCGCATACGGTCATGCCTTCAAAGAGGGTGTCGGCATGGCTGTTAAGCAGGATACGATCCTTGAATGTACCGGGCTCACCCTCATCGGCATTACAGACGACATAGCGACTATCGCTGGCTGCATCACGACATAGCTTCCATTTCAGGCCGGTGGAGAAGCCTGCACCGCCACGTCCTTTCAGACCAGAGGCGGTAATTTCATTGAGAATCTCATCACTGCTGCGCCCGGCAATAGCTTTCAGGGCCGCTCCGGGTTCGAGAGCCTCTGTTAGCAGTAACCCCTCTTTACGGATGTTGTTGCCGATCTGAAACCAGCTGGTCGGCCAGGCTGAAACAGGTGTCTCTGATTCAATCAGGTTGCCCATCTCTTCAATGATCTGTTCAGAGAGCGATGTGACGGTAAGGCCATTGATCAGTGCTGATGCGCCATGGTCACACATGCCGATACAGGAGGTCTGAGAGATGGAGATCAGGCCATCACTGCTGGTCTGATCCATGCAGACATTCAGTCTGTCGCAGAGCTGCTGCATCAGAGTCAGATTACCACAGCTGGTACAGTTGCTGAACAGGATATCAAAACGCCCGCGCGGGCTGCGGTGGAAGAAGGCATAAAACTCAGTGACGGCTTCAACCTGTGCTCGTGGCAGATGCAGACGGGTTGCAATCTCACAGATCGCCTGATCAGAGATATAGTGGAACCGTTGCTGATGCGCGTGCAGGACGTGCAGTAGGTGTTCGGATGAGTAAGGGGTCATTATAAGTCTTCGCATAAGTTTTGACGTGACATGTTGGGAGCAAGTGCATTGTACGATCTTTCAATGCTGCTGGGAAGTAGAAGCTTACCTGGCGTAGCACTTTGAGTCAGATACAGGAGACCAACTGAATCGCGTGGTTTTTTCTATTTTAAAGCCTGCCAGAGTGACTCCATTTTTTTTAACGAAACAGGGGTGGATGTCTTGAGTTCCTGGGCAAAGAGTGAGACGCGCAGCTCTTCGATCAGCCAGCGAAACGCTTCGATGGATTCACTATCACCCTTCATCTTTTGTGTGGATTCAAGGCGCGCAGCATATCTCTCCCAGAGCCGCTCAACCGCTTCGGCATGCTGGCCATCCTGTTTGAGGTTGCGGCCAGCTTTAGCGATGCGAATGCGAGCTGCTTCAATAAAACGAGGAAGGTGGGGCAGCCATTGAGCCGGTGTGGCTGCAATAAAACCGGGATAGATGAGTCTCTCCATCTGACGGGTGATATCGTTGGCAACCAGCTTTAACTGCGGCGAACGCACGGCAGTCAGGGCTGCAACCAGATCGGTGTGGGCAATGAGTGCTGCAGTGACATTGTCGGCCAACCTGCTCGCCTCTGTAACAATTTTCGGGCGCCCTCTGTCCAGCCGATCCTGAAACGCAGATGTGGTACGCGGTAGAGGATCGGTCATAAATATCTTATCAAAGGCGGCCTGGATCAGTTCATCCTTGAGTGTGGCCGGATCACCGATCAGGGCATAGCGAAGGGTGAGTTTCTGTAGTTGCGGGGTGTTCTTTTTGAGTAGCTCCACCTGTTGGTGCAGGTGCAGCATGAACAGTCTTCTCAAGCCTTTGCGCATCACCTGCTCAGCTTCATGGCGACTCTCAAAGATCCGGATGGCAACGCTCTGTCCATGGTCCTGCAGGGCTGGAAAAAACTGCAGTTGCAGCTTTTGCCGAGTGGTCGATAGCGACTCCGGAAGATCGCCGAAATCCCATCGGGTAATGCCTTCACGCTCCAGCATCTGCACCGTATCAATCGCCTGTAGGCTCTGACGACTGTTTTCTGCATATTTGGTCTGCAGCGCCCTCAGATCGTTGCCGATCTCGATCATTTTTCCACTCTCGCCTGTGACCTTGAATTTCATCTTCAGGTGAGATGGTATGGCTTCCGGGTTCCACTCTTCACGATCCGGATTGACTCCGGTCATGCGTGCAAGCTGTTGCGCGAAACGCTCTAGTAACTCGCCCTTGCCAAACACCATGCTCTCCATGGCCGCCTGGGCAAACTGCGGTGCGGGCACGAAGTTGCGCCGGGTCGCTTTGGGCAGGCTTTTGATCAAAAGGGTCAGCTTCTCCTCCAGCATACCCGGCACCAGCCACTCAAACCGGCTGGCATCCAGCTGGCCGAGCACCGGCAGTGGCACGATCAGTGTGACACCATCGGCTTTGTGGGTCGGATCAAAGTGATAATTCAGTTTCAGCTGCAGCTTTCCGTCCCGGAAATAGTCGGGGAAAGCGTTGCTGCTGATCGCTTTGGCATCACTGTGCAGCAGATCTTTTTTATCGAGATAGAGGAGCTTCGGTCTCTTCTGTTCGACCTGTTTACGCCACTGCTCAAAGAGTTTACCGCTATAGATACCATCAGGAATGATGGCATCGAAGAAGTCGAAGCTGACCTGCTCCTCAGCCAGCAGGTCACGCCGTCGCGATTTGGCTTCCAGCTTCTCAAGCTCCTTGATCAGCCGCTGGTTATGGGCAAAAAACTTGCCCGGGGTGCGATACTCAAACTGCACCAGTGCATGGCGGATAAACATCTCACGACTAACCACCGGATCAACCGGTCCATAGTCGATAAGGCGCCTGCCTATGATCGGCAGACCATAGAGACTCACCTTCTCATAGGCGGCAACCTGAGCACGTTTACTCGACCAGTGTGGTTCGCTGTAGCTCTTTTTGATCAGGTGGGGTGCAAGCTCCTCCAGCCATGCCGGATTGATCGCGGCAGCCGAGCGGCCATAGAGGCGGGTGGTTTCAACCAGTTCGCCACAAAGCACCCATTTCGGTGGTTTCTTAAACAGAGCAGAGCCGGGAAAGATAGAGAAACGGAGATTGCGTGCCCCCATATAGTTGCGCTTCTCATCATCATAGAGGCCGACGTGGCTCAATAGTCCGGCAAGCAGAGCGCGATGAATTGCATCGGGTTTGGCCGCTTCACTGTTGGGCTTCATCTTCATCTCGCGTACGATGGCCAGAAGCTGCCCGTGCAGATCGTGCCATTCACGCAGTCTGATATAGGAGAGGAAACGATCATGGCAGAGCTTGCGCAGCTTGGATCGGGAGAGGTGACGCGCCTGCTCATGGTACCAGTTCCATAGCTTCAGCCAGCTAAGCAGATCGGATGTCGGGTCGGCAAACAGCCTGTGTTTCTCATCGGCCTGCTGCTGCAGATCCATCGGCCTTGTGCGCGGATCCTGCACCGAGAGGGCCGAGGCGATAATCAGCAGCTCATGCAGTGAGCGCTCGCTATCAGCCTGCAGCAGCATGCGGCCGATACGCGGGTCGACCGGCAGGCGCACAAGCTTTCTGCCAATCGGGGTCAGTTTTTTATTGTTATCAACCGCCTGCAGCTCCTCCAGCAGCAGGTAACCATCAGCAATCGCCTTCTTCTCCGGCGCATCCATAAACGGATAACTGCTCAGTTCTCCAAGGTTAAGATTGCTCATCTGCAGGATCACGCTGGCCAGATTGGTGCGACGAATCTCCGGATCGGTCTGGGCGGGACGATTGTTAAAACTCTCTTCGGAGTAGAGACGGAAACAGATGCCTGCGGCAATACGGCCACAGCGGCCTGAACGCTGATTGGCGGAAGCTTGTGAGATCGGTTCGATCGGCAGTCGTTGCACTTTGGTGCGGGCGCTATAGCGGCTGATGCGAGCAAGACCGGAATCGATCACAAAACGGATGCCGGGCACGGTCAGCGAGGTCTCGGCGACATTGGTTGCCAGTACGATTCGACGCCCTCTGTGGCTTTGAAAGACCTTGTCCTGTTCGGCAGGTGAGAGACGGGAGAGCAGGGGAATCACCTCGGTGTTGCTCATGGCATGCTGATGCAGCGCCTCCGTGGCCTCGCGGATCTCTCGCTCACCTGGCAGGAAAACAAGAATATCACCAAACGGATCGACCGTGGCTGCCTCATCGACCGCCTCAACTATCGCCTGTGGCAGGTCACGATCCCGGTCATCCTCGTCTCCTTCAATGGGGCGATAGTGAATATCAACAGGATAACTGCGTCCGGAAACCTCAATGATCGGTGCCTTGTTAAAGAATTCGGAGAAGCGCTCTGTATTGATCGTGGCCGAGGTGATTATCACCTTCAGATCGCGGCGTTTGGCCAACAGCTGCTGCAGAAATCCGAGCAGGAAATCGATATTCAGGCTGCGCTCATGCGCTTCATCGATGATGATGGTGTCATAAGCCAATAGCAGCGGGTCACTCTGAATTTCGGCCAGCAGGATGCCGTCGGTCATCAGTTTGATGTAACCCTCTTTTTTGGTCTGATCGGAGAAACGCACCTTGTAACCGACATACTCACCGACTTTGCTGCCCAGCTCCTGGGCGATGCGGGTGGCAACCGAGCGGGCAGCGATGCGGCGCGGCTGGGTATGACCGATCTGGCCTGCGATACCGCGCCCCAGCTCCAGACATATTTTCGGAATCTGGGTGGTTTTTCCCGAACCGGTCTCACCGGCAATGATCACCACCTGATGTGCCCGGATCGCTTCTGCTATCTCATGGCGTTTGCCTGAGACAGGAAGCTCTTCAGGATAAGAGGGTTGTGGGCGGTTGCTTTGGCGCTGCTGATAACAGTGCGTAGAGCGCTCAATCTCTTTGGCCAGTTTGGCTAGTGAGAGATCAATCGGTTTTTTCTGCTTCAGCCGGTGGGAGAGTCCATGCAGCTTTTTGGTGAGGCCGCGCCGATCCACAAGCATGCAACACTCCAGCTTTCCGAACAGCTCATTTATCGTTTGAGAATCACCAGTCATAAGAGCGGGGCAGTATATCTGATTGCGACTCTGGTGCACCCTGCTGTTGGAATTTCACATTTTTTTTGAATCTTTGCTATACTCACCGCAGTCGCCTGTCTGAAACGTTCAATGGGCAGGCAGGCGACTTCCTTCTATCTCCCTGATACCTTATGCATCCGCCTTCTCTGTGAGTGCCTCTTTTGATCTGCTCATCAGAGTGTTCAGCCGGAAAGATGAAGAGGAGATGATATGAAGGTGATCTATCTGCATGGGTTTGCCAGCTCTGGAAATAGCAGTAAAAGCGACTGGCTGCGTGAGCAGTTCGCCGACAGTGAATTTGAGTTTGTCTCGCCCGATCTGCCGAATAATCCCGCTCAGGCGATCTCTTTTCTGGATGACTACCTTGGCAGACTTGCAGATCACAAGGTCTGCCTGATCGGTACCTCTCTGGGCGGTTTTTATGCTGCTTTTTATGGCGCCAAACATGGCTGGCCAGCTGTGCTGATTAATCCGCTGGCTGATGTGTATGATCTGATCAACTCGGCTATGGGTGAGAATGTGAATTTCGCGACGGGTGAATCCTTTGTGATGCATCGCGCTGATGCCGATGCACTCACTGGCATGAGTGAAGCGATGGGAAAACCAGCGGCAGCTTCGCTACTGCTTCTTGATCAGGGGGATGAGTTGCTCGACTACAGCAAGGCTATCGCCCGTTTTGGCAGTGAATCACGGACACATCTTTTTGATGGTGGTTCACATCGCTTTGATCATCTGCCGGAGGCAATGCCGGAGATTCTGTCTCTCATAACTTAAGAACAACTGCAATTGCGAGCAGAATGGAAAACATCTGTTATAATCAGTACACAGCATGGAGTCTGTTACACCTGACTCTGTATGAGTAACGCTGCAGTAAAGGAGGTACGATTTGAGTAGTGAACGCCGCAGCAGTGGTCGCCGCGCCCTGGAGTTGCCTGCCGGATCCGGACTCGCGCTCTATAGCAATAATCAACCGATAAATGTTCTGGAAGTGCTGGATCTCTCACCATTTGGCATAGGCCTTGAAGTCGATAGCAGGATTGAAACTGGCTGCCGGGTGAGCTTGAGCTATCACTACACAACAACGGACATAGAGGTTCATGGTACAGTGGTTTGGAGTTCAGGCAGAAGTGAAGATGGACCTGCTGTTTTTAGGGTGGGTATCTATCTTCAGGAGGATGAATCAGCGCTGAATGTGGAACTGTTTAACGCTATGACTGCCCGATAAGAGAGCTTTTCAATATTAAGAAAACAAGTCTGCACATTTTTTCATTTTTTGTTCTATAATAGATTCAAGCAAGGGTATTTCATGAATCAGGAGAATGATTGTGTCAGTCGAACAGCGAAAGGATGAGCGGTTTGCAGCCAGAGAGCTGTCTAAAGGGGAGCTCTACCATCCCAATTCCGGACAGTACCTGAGAGTCAAAAGCGTACGTGATGTCTCTATTGATGGTATCGGTCTGATGGTGGATGCCTTTCTGGAGCAGGGCGAGAAAATCCGTCTCGGCTTTAAATATGGCAGAAGCCATATTCAGATGTATGGCCGGGTGATCTGGTGTTCCCCTGCACCCTCCGAACTCTCTGAAGGCGATTCTACTTTATTCATGCTGGGTGTAAGCCTGTAACAAGAAGCTGCATCTTTTCTGATTACTGTTCGCGCCACTTCAAACAGTAGTAGTGCGCTTCATTTGGGTTTTACCTCAGCAGCCTCTAGTCTGCCCCGAACTTTTTCCGGGATGGTATTCATGACGCAGCCACAAACCGTATATCTGAAAGATTATCAATCGCCGCCATTTCTGGTTGATCATGTGGCGCTCGATTTTACGCTGCACCCCTCTGCTACCGAAGTGTTGAGCAGGGTGAAGTATCGTAGAAATCCTCTGGCAGCGGCAGGCGCAGCACTTGAACTGGACGGCCATGATCTTGAGCTGCTTAGCCTCAAAGTCGATGGGCAGAGCCTGGATGCAGCTGGGTACCAACTGCACAGGGAGGGCCTGAGCATCGACAACCTGTCAGAGGAATTTGAGCTGGAGATTATCACCCGCATCAATCCCGAGGCCAACAGCGCTCTTGAGGGGCTCTACCGCTCAGGCGGCAACTACTGCACCCAGTGTGAGGCTGAGGGTTTTCGCCGTATCACCTATTATCAGGATCGACCCGATGTGATGGCGCCCTTTGATGTGCGTATTGTAGCTGATAAACAGGCAAATCCCGTGCTGCTTAGCAATGGTAATCCAACAGGAGCAGGCGAGCTTGAGGGAGGTTTGCACTGGGCTGAATGGTCTGATCCGTTTGCCAAACCCTGCTATCTGTTTGCACTGGTGGCGGGTGATCTGGCCTGTGTGCAGGGCTGTTATCAAACGGCTTCAGGGCGTGATGTGATCTTGCGGATTTATACTGAAGCCCATCATATCGATCACTGTGACCACGCTATGGCATCCCTGAAACGGGCTATGGCGTGGGATGAGCAGCGCTTTGCTCTGGAGTATGACCTTGATCTGTTCATGATTGTTGCTGTCGATGATTTCAATATGGGGGCGATGGAGAACAAGGGGTTGAATATCTTCAACTCACGACTGGTCTTTGCCAGCCCGGAGACGGCCACCGATGATGATTATATTGCCATTGAAGCGGTGATTGGGCATGAGTATTTCCATAACTGGACCGGTAACCGGGTGACCTGCCGCGACTGGTTCCAGCTCAGTCTGAAAGAGGGGCTGACGGTATTCCGGGATCAGGAGTTTACTGCCGATTGTCATTCGCGGGCGGTAAAACGCATTGAGGATGTGCGTCTTCTGCGCAGCCATCAGTTTGCTGAGGATGCAAGCCCGATGGCGCATCCGATTCGTCCTTCCTCCTATATGGAGATCAATAATTTTTATACGGTGACTGTCTATGAGAAGGGGGCTGAGGTGGTGCGCCTCTACCAGAGTCTTCTCGGTGTGGACGGTTTTCGGCGCGGTATGGATCTCTATTTTAAGCGCCATGACGGGCAGGCTGTCACTACCGAGGATTTTCTTGCCGCCATGGCCGATGCCAACAATAGAGATCTTTCGCAGATGCAGCACTGGTATGAGCAGGCGGGCACACCAAGGCTGAAGGTCTCTATGGATTATGATGAAGAGAGACAGCGCTGCACGTTGCACGTTTCACAATCCTGTCCGGCCACACCGGAAGCGGTTGAGAAAAAACCGTTCCTTATTCCGCTCACACTGGGTCTGCTGCTGCCTGATGGCAGACCACTGCCGCTGCAGCTAGAGGGAGAGAGTCAGCCGAAGGGAGAAGAGCGAACCCTGCTGATCACTGAACAGCGTCAGGCCTTTACATTTATCCATGTGGCGGAGAGGCCTCTGCCATCACTGTTGCGCGGTTTCTCAGCACCTGTTGATCTCGATTACCCCTATTCGGCTGAGGAAAATGCTTTTTTAATGGCGCATGACAGCGATGCCTTCAACCGCTGGGCTGCAGCGCAAAGGCTGGCGATGCAGACATTGCTGGCCATGCTTGCCGGGCAAAAGCCGGAAGCGGCTGTTGCAACTGCTTTCGGCCAGCTGCTTCAAGATCCCGGTGTTGATGCTGCACTGAAGGCTGAGGCGCTGACACTGCCTTCAGAGTCTGATATTGCTGAGGCCACTGCTCCTGCTGATCCCGGATGCATTCATACCGTGCGCGAGCAGTTGCGCCTGTTTATTGCTTCAGCCCTGCGTGATGATCTTGAGGCCATTTACCACCAACTGTCGGCTGTTTCAGGATTGGATGACCAGGCGATGCAGCAGCGTAAGCTGAAAAATGTCTGTCTGGGTTACCTGATGGCGCTTCATAGTGAGGCTGCAATCGAACTGGCCTGGTGTCAGTTTAATGCGGCGGAGAATATGACAGATCAGTATGCCGCTCTCTCTCTGCTAGCCCGTTGTGATTGTGATCAGCGCATGCAGGCACTGGCACTGTTTGAGCAGCAGTGGCGTGATGATGCCAATGTGATGGATAAGTGGTTTGCAGTGCAGGCATCCTCGTCACTTCCGGAGACGCTGACAGCAGTAGAGGGGCTGATGAGACACCCCAAATTTGATCTTCGTAATCCGAACAAGGTTCGCGCTGTGATTGGCAGCTTTGCCATGCGTAACCCTGTGATCTTCCATGCGCTGGATGGTAGTGGTTATCGCTTTGTGGCTGATCAGGTGTTGACGCTTGATCGACTCAATCCGCAGATTGCCTCACGTATGGTGCGTGCGCTGATGAACTGGAAACGGTTGGAACCAAAGCGCAGTGACTTAATGCGTGGCCAACTGCAGCGCATTGCCGATGCCGATGGTATCTCTGCTGATGTCTATGAGATAGTCAGTAAAAGCCTCTGCTGATCTGACAACAAGAAGAGCTAAACCCGTATTTTGAATAGGGACGGAAGCGTCCCCGGAGCGTTTTTTTTCTCCTATAATCAATTAGAAGCATCTTTGATTGTAGGGGGACAGTTATGGGCGTTGAACAACGTAAAGAAGAGCGCAGCTCTGCCCCTGAACTCTCGAAAGGCGAGCTGTTCCACCCCGGTTCAGGCCAATACCTGCATGTGGAGAGTGTGCGTGATCTCTCATTTACAGGCATAGGATTAAAAGTGGAGGCTCCTCTGGATGAGGGTGAGGAGATTCAGTTGGGCTTTAAACATTTCGGTAGAGCCGGGTTTCAAATCTATGGCCGTGTGGTCTGGTGTTCTCCTGTTACAGATGAGGTGTCTGGTGATCAATCCACAGTATCCTTTATGATGGGGATCAGTATATAGCGTTGCTGGACTCCGCCTGGAATGCATGCAGCTTAAGCCAGCCATGATGAATATAGATAAATCTGAAATCCTCTCTCTGATCATGGAGCAGTTGCGTCTTGATCTTACCTCACTTGAGCAGGCTGTTGCGATTGCCCGTGATACAGCAACACATAGCGATTGTCTGGGATCCAGTAAATATGAAACGATGGGTCTGGAAGCCTCGTATCTTGCACAGGGGCAGGGTCGACGCCTGCTGGAGATCGAACGCGCTCTGGAATATTTCAGGCGTTTATCCCTTGCCGGGCCGTCGCCGGTGGCACTCCTCTCCTCACTGGTGCTGCTGGATGATGAGCAGGGGAATCGGCAGCTGTTATGGCTGGCCGCAGAGGCAGGTGGATTGAAGGTTCAATATCGCGATACGATGGTCACAGTGATCACACCCAGGTCGCCACTTGGTAAGGTTCTGACCGGCAGGTCTGTAGGGGATGAGTTTGAGATCAATATCGCCGGAAAAGTCCGTAGCTATGAGCTCTCAGCGATCTATTAAGGTCTTACGCTTTCAAATCCCGGATCAGCCAAAATGTGATGGGTACTAAAGCCATTCCATAGCGAGTCATCTGTTGTGTAGTTCTGTTCACTTTGGAATGATGGCTTAAGAGGGGGGATCATCTGATTGGCTTGTGCAAGCTTGTTATTATCCGGTTGAGCCTGTGGTTGATGAACCGGCTCTTCACTGCCCGGCACAAAAATAGAGTGATGCGCCCAGGCGCTGGAGCCGTCCTGCAGGCGAACGAAATACCAGTCGCCCTGTTTTTGCATGCGGGTCACCACATCACCCTTTTGCAGCTGTTGAATCACTTCGCTATCACTGTCAGGGGCGGTTCTGATTTCAGCACTGTTGAGATCAACGGTCATCTCACCATTGACGGCCATCTGAATCTGGGCGTTTGATCGTGCATAGGTCTCTGCGATGAACTTTGTCTCCCCATTCAGCCCTTTAGCCAAATGGCGAGCCGCCGCCTGCACCGTCTGAAACAGGGCATCCCGACTCTGCTCAGGGTTATCAATAAGTTTCGAAAAGGTTTTATAGGATTCAGCGTTACCCGCATATGGCACCATATTGATATCACCAAACAGATATTTCATCACCTGCAGTGAGGTGACATCAATCCCTATGGTGAATCGGTCACTGTAGAGAACCTTCCTGGTCGTTGGTTCTATCAGTTCAGCCAGTACAAAGATGGATGGTTTGTAAGGCTCCAGAGGACTCCGGGACCAAAATCCGACATTTCTCAGTTCAACCTTGAGGATGGCATCCATCTGTTTGGTCAGCTGCTTCTGCTTGCCCCGGTAGTAGTCCCAGTAAGCTCTGTTTGAGCTGCTCGTACTGATCCCCTTCTGCGCCAGTGCATTGAGCAGTGACTCTTCAAAGAGAGTGTTGCAGATCCTGTTTATCGAGCCTGCGTGTTGTGTATACCGATTAGCCCGATGAATGAGCAGGGCTGTGTCGATCAGTATACCGGAGCTCCCCATGGCGAGAATGACCGGATTGACCTGTTGAATCATCAACATTTTGGTTTTTTCTATTTTGGCGATTTCAATGTTTACGATCCTGGTTTCCAGAAGCGGCTGCAGCGGTTTTTTTGCCAAACCACATGAGCAGAGCAGAAGAAGCAACATGCATATAGAAATATGTTTTACTGTCATGAACTACACCGGCGCCTTGGTCGTATAAGGGTTTTGCGGCGCGAACCATACGCATGAAGGTGGCTATAACAAGCTTAGTTATACCGGAAAGGATCGTGAGTCTTATGTCAGCTAGGCCATGCAGCCTTGCATAAGTAGACTTTAGTTCGTGGTTACAACCTCTTGGCCCTTCAAGAATATTGAGTGATGCACCCAGGCGCTGGAGCCGTTGTCTTGCAACCGAACGTAGAGCCATTCACCCTGTTGTTGCATTTTGGTTGCGATAGTGCCTTTTTTTAATTTACGCAGAATTTTGCTTTTGGTGCTAGGGCCACTTCTGGCTCGTGCTCCCTTCACATCAACGATCAGGTCATCTGATGTTGCGACTTGTACCTGAGCAGCAGATTTAGCGTAGGTTTTCATGATCGTTTTACTCTCGCCATTAAGCCCTTTTGCCATGTGGCGGGCTGCTGCAGCCACAGTTCTTAGAAGAGCTTTGCGGCTCTGTTCAGGGTTTTTCAGCAGTTTGTCAAAGCTGTCGTAGGATGGGGTTTTACGCAGATTTGGTACAATATTGATGTCGCCATAGAGGAATTTCATCACCTGTAGAGAGGTGATGTCGATACCCATGGTAAAGCGGTCACTATACAGTACCTCCCGAGTCGCCGGATCTATCAATTCGGCCAGCACAAAAACCGAGGGCATATAAGGATCCAAAATGCTCTTGGACCAGAAGCCTAGATTTTTTAACTCAACCCTGAGGATGGCATCGATTTTTTTGGTTGCCTCTTTTTGCTCGCCTTTATAATAATCCCAGTAATATTTTTTTTGAGACTTTGCCTTAATACCCTTTTTCGACAGATTTTTTAGTAGCGATTCCTCAAATACGCTGGTGGCCATCTGGTTTACTTCACCGGCAGACTGTTTATATTCATTCGCCCGTTGAGCAACAATCGCTGTGTCGAGCAGCAGACCGGAAGAGCCCATGGCGAGGATGACCGGATTAACCTGTTGAATCATCAGTACTTTTCCTGTTTCCACCTTGGCGATTTCAATATGGTTCACCCTGCTTTCCAGTACCGGCTGCAGTGGTTTTTTAACTGCGGCGCACGAGCAGAGGGCCAGAATCACAAGACATAAAGATAGCTGTTTAACAGACATGGAAAGTACCGGAACCTTAAAATTGGGTTTTACGCACGAATAGTGCGTAAACTCGCATCAGATACAAGTTAAGATGTGCTGGAGATCACAGTCGGAGTCAGGTGGTTATACCTTGGTGAGGATAGTGACTCCGGTTCAAGTTGCCAGCTACTTTTTGTACGAGTAACCGTCGGTTTTAACGGTACCAAGCTCTTTTTTGTTGGGATCTTTGTTCTCTTTGGCTTTGATGCCGTTGGGGTCAGCCGATTTGACGCTGCTGACAACCCCCTGTTCGTTCATAAATACATATTGCGATTTAGCCGAACCTCTGTGGTAGATCATCAAATCACTTTTACCCTTTTCGCTGAGAGTGGAGTCGATCTCATCGGGTTTACCCCATGAGCGAACAACATCCTTCCGGCTCATGCCAATCGCCACCTTCTTCAGGCGGATCAGTTTTTCAGCTTTTTCTGCAGTCAGGTCACCATGCTCTTTCACTGTCGGTTTCTTACTGCGGGGGTACTCCTTCAGGTTCTTTGTTTCGAGAATATCGGACTTGTTCTGACAAGGGGTATTTGTCCAGACAGGGGTATCAAACACACCGGGGCCTTTGCATTTATACAGTCCTGCGGCATCTGCACTGCCGACAACAACAAAAATCAGCGAAAGCGCGGTTACTACTCTCTTCATGCTCTTATCCTCTCTGCCAAGCGTCGCTTAGCAAGCAGTGTAGCCGATAAACAGATCACTGCCAGCCTGAGAGAGGCATGGAGAAGATTTGTTGCAAGTATAGCGTGTCCTGATCAGTTGGTTATAGGAGTGATGTGCTTTATTAAGGGCTATTTGCATTCTAGGGTTGAAAGCTAGCTTTTACACATCAAATTATAGCCTCATCAAAAATCACAGTCTGGTTGAAATGAACGCCAATACTTCGCCAGCGTTTCTGGTCAGTCAGGTTGAACTTTGGCTAATCATCTCTAATACATTGTTAGCCGCTGTCCCGGCCAAAGCCTTTAGTCGCATAGCCGAAGATGTAATTTTTTCTGTATCTACAATAAGGGTCTTCAGTTTAGAAAGAAACCCTTTGTCATTCGTTGACTGAGAGACATCGGGGCTCAGCATGAAGTCTCCAATGGTTGTAGCTACAGATTCCCTCAAGCCACTCGCTCCTTTGAGGCGATAGTCAAATATACCACGGCGGATCACTTCGAGTTCTTTCAGGATAAAGTTCTTTATCGGCTCATCAAGATCAGATGCAATTACTTCTTCTGACAGGTTTTCTACCTTGTCTTTTATCTCAACGATTGATTCTGAGATATCATCTTCTGAAAATGCGCTTGAGAGTAATTCAGAGCAATGTTCCAAGCTATCCATAGTTGCTTCACTTAATTGACTTTCTGAAGTGCTCCAAGCAGCTCCAAGTTGGTCTATCCGGGTTGCGTTTTCGATTTTTTCGAAATGCTTCAAATACAGGGATTGTCTAACATCCATCCCTGATATCTTTTCTCGAACTTCATGAATAAGGGCCTTGAGGTTGGCCAGCTGTCCGATCAGCCTCAGAGGGCCATCTGGTTCCTCTAAATTGATTTCAAACACATCTGCCCACATTTGCATTACGCTCTTTTGGCGATGCTGCCCATCCTTTGATTCTTCGAGAATTGAATGCAACCTGCTTGCTGGATTGTTCCTTTCACTCATTTAAGCCACCTGTTGTATTTAATGCGACCACATTAATCATCTCCGAAGTTAGAGATGTATCGTCCATAGTCAGACACCTTAGCATTACCCCATGCAGAAACTGGATCTGTGATGCTTTTAGGGGTGCCTGTATGGGTGATTACTCTACCTGCCTGTGAGCTCACCTTGGCATAAAGTAATCGGGCACGAATAATCTCATAACTGTATCCACGTCCCATCCTGTTATTGAGCTTTGTGATCCCGTTCTTAGCCTCGGTGTAGGCATTTGTAATCGGAAAATCGAAGTAGTTGAAGATGTTCTGGTGATGTCGATTAACCATTGCGCCGACTTCACCGAAGTATGGCATAAACTCAGGAGGGATTGAGTTCAACCATCTGCTGAATTCCGCCTCTGCATTTGCACGGCCATCTATTTCGTAAATGCTGTGGAACTCCTCAGCCAGGTCATACGCCAAAGCTAACTTAGGATAATCCTGTCGGATGAGTTCAAGTTTCTCATCGTCGGCTTCAGTACGCTTCTCATTCCGCCTCAAGAGCCCCCAGCGAAGTCCTTTCTTCAAGCGTATTCTATCACTTTTCTCGAGTTGGCTTTGGATATTAATGCGCAATTGGTCCAGCGCCCGACTTGCTTTTTCGATAACATGGTATCGGTCAATTACTAGCCGAGCATTGGGAAGTTCTTGCTCCAGTACAATCTTGAATGGCCCCCACATATCCAAGGCAACCCATTCCACTCGCTCCTTATCCTTCAGGTTTTTGAAGAACTCAATCATGTGTTGTTTAGTTCTTCTTTCATACATCTCGAAGACGGTTCTCATTTCGAGATTAGTCACAACTGCCCGGTAACTACCCCCAACCTTCACCTCATCCAACCCCATGATTCGAGGTGTTTCACGCTCATGGTTTTCATCAAGCCATTCGAGATAATCGAGAGCAATTGATTTAACTGTATTCACTACGAGGCCTGTTTCTTCAGATAGCGCTGTGAACGTATATTTGAAGCACCTGCTCTGAATCAGGCCAATGAGTCGCTTTGTCGCTACCCGCTTATCATCAAGCGAAGGAATATTGGGGGTCTCCACCTTGCCGCACACTTTGCAGCGATAACGCTGCCGTTCAATTTCGACTCTAACTGGCTTTCCATACAATGGGGTGTCTGCATAGCTATAGACCCGAGAACCGTGCTTATATAGCGGTTTGCAGCCACAAGATGGGCAATTCTCTGGCGGCATAATATTTGCAGTGGCGACTATAGTAACGCCATCGTTTTCCACTCTCTGACCGAGATGAGAAACACCCTCCAGCAGTAAGAGATCAGGCGTCATTGTCACCTCTAGCTTGTTCAATCATTCCTGCAGCAACGTCCTTGCTCAGCATTTCATACACGACAGTCAGGAACAGATTGCGCGTAACCTCATCACCAAGCAGGCGCTTGGCCATGCTCTGGTGTGATCCCATCGCTTCTACAATTGCCTTGGTAGCTGCCGATGGAAGATCAGCCTTCATGGCTTGGTCAACCGGGTTATTACGAACCTGATCCATGACCTTTTCGTTGCCTCTCAGCTTCTCACTGATATGGACTGCAAAGGCTACCTTGTCCTTGTCAGTAACATCCTTGCCAAAGGCCTCGTTCAGCCTCTGGATCAGTTCTGCAAGGTATGCCCGTTCACGGTCTTTCGGGTCGCGTCCGCCGGTTCCTGATGTTGGCTTCAGTTTGTCAGGATCACCATCCCCAAGTCCTGAACCAAGTTCACCTTTATGCAGCAGTTTGAAGTGGGTCAGTGCAAGCCCAGTGATATCGACTTCCTCCGGTGTTGCACCCTTCAACCGCTTCTTGAGTAGCTTGGCAAAGGCTGCAAACGCTTCCATTTCAGCATCGCCAAACTCGATCAACTGGGCACAGTATTCGTATGCCCGAACAAACTTGGCCAACCCTTCACTGAAGATCAGGAGTTCATCGCGTGCCTTAGTGTGCTCAGAGCGCCGTGCATCTGCCTTGGCCATCTTGTCCTTGTCGCCACTTCGCTCTGCAATCTGGTACTCACGCTCGCACACATCAATCGCATCATTAAGCATCTTCATGCGACCATTGAATCGATCTGTAGCAGGCTGAGTGACTGAGTAGAGCTTGGCATGTGACGGGTTGGGGGCTGTGATTGCCAGGCCAAACTGACGCACTTCCTCAGCCTCATATACCTGCATATCATCAAGGCGCATTTTCATGTCGTACACGATATGTGGGTTCTGGATATCAGATATCTGCGCCGCCTTATAGTAGAGCTTGAATGCAGCCAGAATTTCTTCCGGATCATTGGCGAAGTCGATGACGTATGTGGTGTCCTTGCCCTTATGCGTCCGATTCAGCCGTGAGAGCGTCTGTACGGCTTCTACGCCGGAGATTTTCTTATCCAGATACATCGCCACCAGTTTGGGTTGGTCAAAGCCTGTCTGGAACTTATTCGCGACCAGCATAACCTGATACTCAGGCGTATCGAATGCCTTGCGGAGATCACGGCCCTTGGCGCCAGGATTCATATTGTCTTCTGTGAACACTTCGTCTTCCGGATATCGGAAATCGATATCATCATTGATCTGTTTGCCGAGGATTTTGCCGGAGAAAGCGACCATGGACTGAATACCACGGTATCCCTGCTTCTCAACATACCGGTCAAAAGCCAACTTGTATTTGACGGCAGCAGCACGGGAGTTCGTAACCACCATCGCCTTGGCCTGCCCGCCCAGCAGGTGAACCACGTTGGAGTGGAAGTGCTCAATGATCAGATGCACTTTCTGCGTTACATTGGTCGGGTGTAGGGTCAACCACTTCGCTAGGGCTCTACCAGCGTACTTGGTATCAACCCGCTTTTTGTCTGCATACTCGCTGCCCAGTTTGAACGCCATTTTGTAGCTGGTGTAGTTCTGCAACACATCAAGGATGAACCCTTCCTCAATGGCCTGCTGCATGGTGTAGGTGTGGAATGCCACGGGTGGATTGTCTGACGACACATCCTCTGCCGGATTCTGGGGGCGACCAAACAGCATCAACGTCGAGTGCTTTGGTGTAGCCGTAAATGCGAAGTGGCTTACGTTGTCAGGCAATCCACGCACGCTTTGTAGCTTCTCCAGAATCTCATCCGGTGTCATAGCTGCCAGATCTTCTGATGAATCCAGTGCGAGTACCTGCCGAAGCTTGCTGGCCACACTACCGGTCTGTGAGTTGTGGGCTTCATCAATAATAACGGCAAATTTCCGGTCACGAAGGCTCTGCTCAGTCAGGATGGCCTCCATGGCATACGGAAAAGTCTGGAGGGTCACCACGATGATCGGGGTGCCATCCAGAAGCGCCTGAGCAAGCTGCTGGCTTTTGGGCAGGCTGGATGTTTCACGGTCTACCGCTTTGACCACACCGGTCTGGTGTTCGATCTGGCTAATGGCTTCCTGCAACTGAGCATCCAGCACGGTCCGGTCGGTCACCACGATGACCGAGTTGAAGTAAGGCGTGCCGTCATCATGGCGGAGCCGGATCAGTTCATGCGAAGTCCATGAGATCGTGTTCGTCTTGCCTGAACCGGCGCTGTGCTGGTTCAGGTATTGATGGCCGGGACCTTCTTTCCTGACCGTATCGATCATCTGGGTGACTGCTTCCCACTGGTGATAGCGCGGGAATATCTGAGTTTCCTTGTACTGGAGGGTGCCCTGGGCAGTCTCTTCCTCCTTCTTCTCAGTGAACACGAACCTGTGAAAGATGCGAAGCCAGTTATCCCTCTGCATCAAATCTTCCCACATGTATTTGACCGGGTATGGATCAGCAGCCGGATTGCCAGCAGCCCCATCATTTCCCTTGTTGAACGGTAGGAAATAGGTCGAATCGCCGGCCAGTTTGGTGGTCATGTAAACTTCCGAATCTGACATGGCGAAGTGAACGACTGCACCACGTTTGAACGTCAGTAGCGGCTCCATACGCCCGGTGTATGTGCTCTTCGGGTTGCGGTCGGAGCGATACTGGTGTTTGGCTGCTTCAACTGACTGCGTGAAGTCGGTCTTGAGCTCGAATGTCGCAACAGGGATGCCGTTGATAAAAGCGACCAGATCAATCGCATTTTCATTATCGAGTGAGTACCGAACCTGACGGACAATCCTGACCCGGTTGGCAGCATAGCGTTTCTGCACGGTTTCATTGCGAGCATCTTCCGGCATCGACTGGCTCATCTGGACAGTGCCGCCTCCGGCTACACCAAATCCACGACGTAGCACTTTCACAGTGCCTCCGGTTTTCGCATCCAGCGTAGCTGCAAGCCTCTCCAGCACGACTTTCTCAGCATCGCCCTTATGGATGCGCGAAAGCTTTTCCCATGTCTCTGGCTGGCTTTCCTGAATCCATCCGATCACATCCTCCGGGTAGAGGGCCAGTTTCCGGTCATGCTTAGACGGATCGCCTTCAATCCAACCGTTTCCGGTAAGGTGATCAACGATGAATTTCTCGAAATGAATCTCGTGGTGTGCTGCTGACATTTTATCCCCTCGGGCTGAAGTGCTGGCTCAATCCCAACATATCATCTCCTGTCCTTTAATCAGTGTTTTCTGGCCACACTTACTGCAATTGTACCGGGCTATTTCTTCTTCGGTTGGTTCTTCGACAAAACCAAATTCATTCAGCTTCCCAACTGGCCCAATCAGCTCGCGCCGGCACTTGTGGCAGTTGCATCTCGTTTCGAATGTCTCGCCTTCGCCGTGCTTGAATTTAGCATAAAAGCGTCGGGAAAGAGTGTTGCACTTAGGGCAAGCATAGAGTCTGTATTCAAACGCGCCGCCTTCCTCAATGTGATAGCCCTCGTCGTAATGTTTTCGCACCAATATATTGATCTCTTTCCGAGCCTTGCCGCGAACATTCATCGCCTCA
Organism: Mariprofundus sp. KV; assembly: GCF_013387475.1. GTDB lineage: Bacteria > Pseudomonadota > Zetaproteobacteria > Mariprofundales > Mariprofundaceae > Mariprofundus. The sequence goes on from NZ_VWNB01000004.1 coordinate 185,276, forward strand.
AACCCAACATCGCCACGCATCATTCCTGATCCAAGGAAGTAGCCCTGTTCATCACCGCAAGATGTGCAGATGGTAGAGATGCCGGAGCCCATTATTTTATTTTCACCTAGCGTTCCATCGGAAGATCAATTCTTTCTGCCAGGAATGGCAGCAGACGCTCGACTTCTAGCCCGTAGTTCCACAACCCTTGGTTAAGTTGTTTTAATTCTTCAGAACCATTGGTGAATCCACTTATATGCCCCTCATGCAACGCACGTATGCTGTTCAACAGTGGCCAATTCCTATCTCTTCCACCATCAAACTTTTGTTGCATAACATCGACAATTTTCTGGGCCTCTCCATGAGCTACTTTATCGCCTTTAATTAGGCGGTTAAATAAATTCGGATTAGATACCTTGAGAGCTATCACGTAAGCCAAAAAATGATTTGCCACATTAACCGGCTGGGCGAATGCATATAACGCGACCCCTCGTTCAATGTCTCGAAGAGATAAATTCAGGAGTGAAGCCATCATCCCAAACACTTCAGAAAAGCCGCCAACCTGTCTGCCTTCTGAAAAGCTATATCGGTCGAACACATGGTTCACATATTGTTTCACATGATCATTTGCCTGAGTTTCAACTGATGTTTGCTTTGGTAAAAGGAAGAAGAAGTTGACGAATTTGCTAAGGTAAGCAGATGCATCCGTATCTGCACCATAAACGCCTTTTACTGCCTTCTCTAGCTGATCTCGATTGAGCAGCAGAATGAATACAAGGTTTGGCACATCAAAGAAGTGCTTCAGTCGCTCAATTAGCTGTACTGCAAATGTAGGACGACACCTATCCAGCTCATCGATAAAGATAACCACAGGCTTGTCTTGCCTTCCAGAAAACTCAGCTAATGAGTCCCGAAACTGTTGAACAGAGACCTTTTCTTGGGCGTGTTCTTCCAGTCTCTTTTCCACCCATTGCCCAGCCATATCTGAACCGCCTGCACTGGCTGCTTCGACTGCCCCCCTGAATTCTTCCGACAGATCGGCAGAACCCAAGGCCAAACGACCAGCAAGGTTCAGCATGACCTTGGTTCCCATTGGCAAGATTGCCTTCGCTACACTTGCAGCTTTCTGCCTGAGAGGTCTGGCGCCTTCTTCACCGCTATCCAACACTTCAGAAATTTCAGCGGCAATGAGTAAGAATGGATCCTCGCTATAGTCCTGTTCGAACGCATCAATGAATACCACTTTGTGCTCTTGCTCATCGAGATGTTTTGCCCAATTTCGACCAAACCACGATTTCCCTTCCCCCCACGGAGCGTCAATGGCAAGAACAGCACCTTCACGCAAGCGATCCATGTAACTGGTTAATCTTTCTGCCAATTGCCTCCTATCAAGTAGGTCGCCTTCGAAGGCATGCTCACCTACAAAAGGTTTTCTCGGTAAGCTTAACGACGGCAATGGCTTTTCTTGTTGAGTCATGCTGCATCCCTCACATCAATCTTCCCCGTCACAACCGCTGTAATCAACGCAGAGCGCCTTTCCTTGAGGAGTTCGATGCTCTTCTCGGTCTTCTCCATCAAAGAGTCGATGCGGGTGGTTTCGCCGTCGAGAAAGGTTACTATTGCAGTCTGCTCGCGCACAGAGGGGACTATCAGTGGCAGGCGCTTTAAATCATCAAACTTCATAGACTGCCTCATTCCTCCGCCCATTGAATAAAACACCTTCATAACGTCGTATGAGCGCATCAAATAGTTGAGGTAGTCCGCATCAAATCCTGAAGTCCTTACGGCAAGGTATGCGGAAGTAATGATCCCTTTCTCTTTGCAGATTGCTGATCGAAGGCTGCGCTTGTCGTTCTGTAAATCTGTTAGTCGGAATACGATGTCATTAGGATGAATTAACTGATAAGTCTCAAATGATGCTGGCAACAAGCCTTCATCAGTATTGATGTCCTTGGGTACAATTCTCCCATAGCTCAATGACAAAAGATTGGTTTCAATCATCCCTTTGTTTGGCTCTTTACGTTCCATTGTCTGGGCAAAGAAAGGCTTTATACCCCAACATTCCGGCACATCCCCCAGCCACTCCACGCCTGATGGTTTATATGCCGGATATGGCTTTCCTGTGCTTACATCGAACTTACCTGTCACTGCATCGGTTATGAGCGCCTGGCGCTTTTCTTTCAGTAACTCGATGAATCGCTGTTTCTTCTCTACCAAAGAGTCGATGCGGGTGGTTTCGCGGTCGAGGAAGGTGGCGATGGCGGATTGTTCGTTAGAATCAATTGGCGCAGACACGAGGAGGGTTTTGATCTTATCGCCACTAATGTTCGGTTGCCCAGCTCCAGTTGCTAAGGTGATCAACTCATCTCGGAATCCTTGAAACCAATATTCGAGCAAATCCAAAGAAATGAGGTCGTTTGGATGGATGGCAAAGCAAGCTTGATTAAGCGTAGCGGGAATACCAAGCCGTCCAATACGACCGACTGTGGCACCATACATTGCAATCACCAGCGAATCAGCGGGATGAACTTTTAGTGCTGAATAAGAAGCGATGGCTTTTTGGGTGACACGTTTATCTGTAGAGAAAATGGTGTTCTCTCGAAGCTCTCCTGTAGTGACCCAAGGAGTGCCAGAATCAGAATAATCAGCCTCATTGGGTGGAGTTGTTCCACTTCCATAGGCATCAAACCAATGTGAAAGCTTCTTTGTCTCCCATCCCTCCGGCACATCCCCCAGCCACTCCACGCCGGAGGGCTTGTACTTCGGATATGGTTTTAGATTACTCATCGACCACCTCCAGATACTTGTCGGTAGCGCCTTTGTAGGTGGATTCGTCGATCACAAGTCTGATCCATTCACCACATTCCTCGCACTGAAACGGGGAATCGTCATCCCAGTCCTCGATAGGAACGTATTCATCACATGCAGGACACCTCACGCCGCCACCTCCGCAAGAAGATCGGCGATCTCACCTTCAACAGCTTTCAATTCCGCATCAATGTCTGCCAGTGAGCGTGGTGGTACATACTTGTAGAAGTACCGGTTGAAGTTGATCTCATAGCCCACAATGCCAACTTCACCATCCTTTTTATCCTTCTTGGATGTATCGACCCAGGCATCTGGCACATGTGGGATCACTTCCCGCTCGAAGTATTCTTCGACTGATTCGGACATCGGTACGTTTTCGTTATCACGGAGATTCGGATCAGGGAGTGGATTACCCTTCGCATCAGTGATTACTTCTGCATCCGGACAATGTTCACCAAATATGGTCATAACGGCCTTTTCAGCAGGTTTTGAGAGCTTCTTCACGCCGGCTGCAGAGAGAAATGCATCAAGACTCATGAAGTCGCCATCAACACCAGCGAACTTCTCAGCTTGCTCTGCCTTATTGTCAGCTTCGTATGCCTCCAGTTTTTCGGGAGTCACTGAGAACTTCAACTGAAGCGGGCGCTCAACAGTAATCCGGCGATAGCCGAAGTCGGTCGTACTGAAAATTTTGCTGATCTCGCTTTCTTCGAATGCATCATGGATGCGGGCGATATCATCAATCTGATGGTCGCTGAGGAACTTGCGCTTGCTGCCCAGACTCTTGCGCATAGATGTGTTGATGTTGGTTGCATCGATCAACTGCACCAAGCCTGCACGGTGATCTTCCTTGTTGGTCGAAATGATCCAGATGTATGTACCAATACCCGTGTTGTAGAACATATCGGTAGGCAGAGAGATGATCGCTTCAAGCCAGTCGTTTTCGAGAATCCATCTCCGAATTTCGGACTCACCTGAGCCGGCACCGCCATTGAACAGCGGAGAACCGGAGAGGACGATACCAATGCGAGTTCCACCCTGTGATTTAGGCTTACGCTTGGACAGCAGATGCATCAGGAACAGCATCGAGCCATCATTCACACGGGGAAGGCCAGGGCCAAAGCGACCATTCAAGCCGCTTACACGGTGCTCATTGGTTACTGATGTCTGAACCTTCTTCCAGTCCACGCCAAACGGTGGATTTGCAAGGCAGTAGTCAAAGCGTTCATGGGGCAGCTTATCTTCGGAGATCGTATTGCCTTGCTTGATGTTCCGGGTGTCATACCCCTGAATCAGCTTATCGGCCACGCAGATTGCATGTGTCTCAGGGTTAAGTTCCTGAGCATAAGGGATCAGGCTTGCGTTAGGGTTCCATTCTGCAACCTGCTCAATGGCAGAAGAAAGGAAACCACCAGTACCTGCAGCACAATCATAGACGGTTCGCACCACACCTTTGTCACCAAGCGCCTCTTGGTCTGTTGCAAACACAAGGGTAGTGGCCAGACGCACAACATCACGCGGTGTGAAGAACTCGCCAGCAGTATCATTGGCTGATTCAGCGAACTTCCGGATCAGGTGCTCAAACACCAAGCCCATATGATGATTAGACACGCGATCAGGATGCAGATCGAATTCCTTGAACTCCTTGGCAACAAGGTAAAGCAGGTTTGCTGATTCAAGTTTGGTAATCCACCCCTCGAATCCGAACTCATCGAACACCTGTCGGGCATTAGCGGAGAACCCGCTGATGTACTCTTCAAGGTTTTGTCGCGTGCTGGTGGAACCAAGACTGGCCAGCGTAAACTGGGATGTATTATAGAACGTAGCCTCAGCAACGCCCGGTAGAATCAAGTCGAGATCAAGGTCTTCATCCTTGATTGCGTTGTATTGAGCCCACACCGCATCGCGAGTAGGCTCCAGAACACATTCCAATCTTCGGAGGACAGTGAACGGAAGAATCATCCGCCCAAATTCCGATTGTTTGAAATCGCCACGCAGAGTATCTGCTACGGCCCAAATCTTGTTCGCCATTGATTGATGCGGCATGTGAATCCTCCAACCTTAGAATGCAAGGTTTAGAATAGTTCAATTCCACGAGTTGTCAACCTTGTAATGCAATGTTTAAAGATAGAGTGTCATGATAGCACGATCTGGCTATTCAACCTTCAAATGCAAATAGCCTTATTAAGTATGTTGTTAAGCCAGGAATATAATATCTTCAGTTCTATCAGCTTGACCGAGTGAGGGGGGATCAATACGATTCGCCGCCCTCGAGAGAGGGATACCCAGTACAGGCTCGTAGCTCAGGGGTAGAGCACCACCTTGACATGGTGGGGGTCGGCGGTTCGAAACCGCCCGAGCCTACCATTTATTATTATGTGTATTTAAAAAGGCCGGACTTTAATCAGTCTGGCCTTTTTTATTACCGTTTTGACGATAGGATGCAGCGCTTACACGTTTGGAGGAACACCATCGCCATGAATATTCAACTACCTGACGGTTCATCCCGTACCCTGAGTGAGGGTGCAACCGCTTATGATCTTGCTGCCGATATCGGTGCAGGACTGGCGCGGGCAACGATTGCGGCAACCGTGAACGGTAAAATGGTGGATGTTTCTCATCCGTTGAACGATGGCGATAACGTATCCCTGATTACCGAAAAGTCAGAAGAGGGGCTGGAGATTATCCGCCACTCAACGTCTCATCTGATGGCGATGGCAGTGCAGGAGGTGTTCCCCGGTGCACAGGTGACCATTGGTCCGGTGATCGAAGATGGCTTCTACTATGACTTTGCCTATGAACGCGCCTTTACCCCTGAAGATCTGAAGAAGATCGAAGAGAAGATGCGTCAGCTCTGCAATCAGAAGCTGGATATCAGTCGTGAAGAGTGGGATCGCGACGGTGCCATTGAGCACTTCGAGCGCATTGGTGAGATCTATAAAGCCAAGCTGATCGGGCGCATTCCGGCGGGTGAGACAGTAAGTATGTACAAGCAGGGTGACTGGATGGATCTCTGCCGTGGCCCGCATGTACCCAATACCGGCATCCTCAAACATTTTAAATTGATGAAGGTCTCCGGCGCTTACTGGGAGGGTAACTCCGAGAATGAGCAGCTGCACCGCATCTATGGTACGGCGTGGGCATCCAAGGGTGATCTGAAGGATTATCTTGTTCGCCTGGAAGAGGCGGAGAAGCGTGACCATCGTAAGCTGGCCAAGGCTCTGGATCTGTTCCATCTGCAGGAGGAGGCGCCGGGTATGATCTTCTGGCACCCCAAAGGCTGGACCATCTGGCAGCAGGTGGAGAATGAGATTCGTGGCGTGATGCGCGACAACGGATATCAGGAGATCAAAACCCCGTCAGTGGTGGATCGCAAGCTCTGGGAGAAGTCCGGTCACTGGGATAAATTCCGTGATGATATGTTCACCACCAGCACCGATAACCGCGAGTATGCGATCAAACCGATGAACTGCCCGTGCCATATTCAGGTATTCAATCAGAACCTGCACTCCTACCGTGATCTGCCATTAAGGCTGGCTGAGTTCGGTTCCTGCCATCGCAATGAGCCATCGGGCACACTGCATGGTCTGATGCGTCTGCGTAACTTTGTGCAGGATGATGCCCATATCTTCTGCACTGAAGCACAGATTCAGGATGAGGTGTGCAACTTCATCGATCTGACCTATGAGGTCTACAAACGCTTTGGCTTTGAAGATGTGATTATCTTCCTCTCGGATCGTCCTGAAAAACGCGTCGGCACAGATGGGCAGTGGGATAAGGCTGAGGCGTCACTGCATCAGGCACTGCAGTCGAAGAACATCGAATATGGTGAGAATAAGGGTGAGGGGGCCTTTTACGGACCGAAGATTGAGTTCTCGCTGAAAGATTGCCTGGGACGCGTCTGGCAGTGCGGCACGATTCAGGTCGATTTCTCCATGCCTGGCAGGCTTGATGCTGAATATGTGGCTGAGGACTCATCGCGCCAGACTCCGGTGATGCTGCATCGTGCCATCTTGGGCTCGATGGAGCGCTTTATCGGAATTCTGATCGAACACCACGAAGGTAAATTCCCCTTCTGGCTGGCACCGGTGCAGGCTGTGGTCTGTAATATCACCGATTCACAGGCAGAATATGTGGCTGAAGTGACACAAAAGATGGTCAAAGCGGGATTTCGTGTAGATATGGACTTGCGTAACGAAAAGGTCGGCTATAAAGTGCGCGCCCACACTTTGGAGCGGGTGCCCTTCATTCTGGTTGCCGGAGATCGGGAACGAGATGAAAAAAACCTGAGTGTACGTGATCGTAGCGGTCAGAATCTGGGAACGTTTAGTCTTGATGACTGGATTTCCGAGATGCAGAAGATGCAGCTGAATCACGACTGAGTGTAGAAACAGTTTAGACGTTAGGAGCTTTGTATTAAAAAGGATTTACCAATCAACATGGACATCGATGCCCGCGAGGTTCGAGTCGTTGACGATACAACAGGTGAGCAGCTGGGCGTACTTTCACTGGCCGAAGCAGTAGGCAGAGCGGAAGTAAAAGGACTGGATCTTGTGCTGATGGCAGCCAAGAGTAACCCACCGGTTTGCAAGATCATGGATTATGGTAAATACAAATACGAGCAGAGCAAGAAAGCCAATCTTGCCAAGAAACGTCAGCATGTGATGCAGATTAAAGAGGTGAAGGTTGGCGCCAACACCGACGCGCATGACATGGAAGTGAAAATGAAGGCAGCAACGAAGTTTCTGACTCAAGGTAACAAGGTTAAGGTGAGTTTGCGTTTCAGGGGCCGTGAAATGGCACATACCGGACGCGGACTTGAGCAGATGAAGTTTGTAGCTGCTCAGCTGGAAGAGTTTGGTAAACCTGAAAAGATGCCAAACATGGAAGGGCGACAGATGATTATGATCATCGCACCGAATAAAACAAAATAAGAGTTTCTCTCCGTGGTCTCATAAGCCCTGGAGGGGCTTTTTTAGTTTAAGAAAAGGAAGAATATAATGCCTAAGATGAAATCAAACAGCGGCGCAGCCAAACGTTTTACCAAAACTGGTAGCGGAAAATGGAAGCGTAACAAGGCTTTCTCAAGTCATATTCTGACCAAGAAGTCGCCAAAACGTAAGCGCAATATGCGCGGTACAGAGCTGGTTTCAGCTGCTGATTCGAAGGCTCTGGAACGTCTGATTCCAGGCCGCGGTTAAAGAAAGTTTTAGGTTAGGAGAGATATATGCCTCGCGTTAAATCCGGTGTACAGGCGCACGCGCGCCACAAAAGTGTAATTAAGGCAGCCAAGGGCTACCGTGGTCGTCGCAAGAGCTGCTTCCGCGTTGCCACCCAGGCGGTTGATAAGGCGCGCCAGTATGCGTACCGCGACCGTAAGGTTAAGAAGCGTGAGTTCCGCAGCCTGTGGATCGTACGTATCAATGCAGCAGCCAAACAGAATGGTCTGAACTATTCAGGTTTCATGCACGGTCTTTCTAAGGCTGGCATTGAGCTGGACCGTAAGGTTCTGGCTGACATCGCAGTTCGCGATGCTGATGGTTTTGCGAAGCTGGCAGAAACAGCTCGCGCACAGATCCAGTAAAAATATTTTCCGGATTCGTCCGGAATTTGAATAAATGGAATGGCAGAGCTGTTGAGGCTCTGCCATTTTTTTTTATTTTTTGTTTAGAGTTTGAACCACAAAGGCACTAAGAGACAAAGTATTGTTGTTAGTAGGGTGAGAAGCTATTAGAGGTTTTCCTTACTCTCTTCGTGTCTTAGTGGTGACAAAGGGGAATTAAATGAGTGAGATTGATTCGCTGAAAGCTCAGCTTGAAACGTTGCAATCTGAGGCGCTGGCTTCGTTTGCGCAGGCTGCAAGTTTGAGTGAGCTGCAGCAGCTGCGTGTAAATTATCTCGGTAAAAAGGGTGCGTTGACTGAAGTGCTTAAGGGTGTTGGTAAGCTGCCAGCAGAAGAGCGTCCGGTTATCGGTCAGCATGTAAATAAAACCAAATCAGCACTGGCTGAGGCACTGGATGCATCCGAAGCCGATCTTGCAGTCAAAGCCAAGGCTGAGCGAATCGAAGCAGAACGTATCGACGTTACCCTGCCTGGCCGTAGTAAGCCCGCTGGCGCACTGCATCCGGTACAGCAGGGGCTGGATGAGATGACCGCCATCTTCTCACAGATGGGCTTTGCTGTTGCTGAAGGGCCTGAAATTGAGAATGAATTCCACAACTTCGATGCGTTGAATATTCCACCTGAACATCCGGCGCGTGCGATGCATGACACCTTCTTTATCAATGAGAAGTTTGCCGAGGGTGAACACTCAGAGCCGATGCTGCTGCGCACGCACACATCACCGGTACAGATCCGCGCTATGAAACGTTTCCTTGAAGAGGGGCATGAGCCGCCACTGGCTGTTGTGGCACCGGGTCGTGTTTACCGTTGTGATTATGATGTGACCCACTCTCCGATGTTTCATCAGGTTGAGGTGTTTAAGGTGGATCGTGATGTCTCCATGGCACATCTCAAAGGCGTATTAAAACATTTCCTCTCCACCTATTTCGAAAAAGAGGTGGATATTCGTCTGCGTCCGCACTATTTCCCGTTCACCGAGCCATCGGCTGAGGTGGATATCGGTTGTGTCTTCTGTGCAGGTAAGGGTTGCCGCATCTGTAAAGGCAGCGGCTGGATCGAAGTGCTCGGTAGCGGCATGATCCATCCCAATGTGTTGCGTTCGGTCGGTATCGATGCTGATGAATTCTCCGGTTTTGCTTTCGGGCTCGGCGTGGAGCGACTGGTGATGTTGAAGGAAGGCATTCCTGATCTGAGGCTGTTCTTTGAAAACGATGTGCGTTTTTTGCGGAGGATGGGCTCATGAAAATTCCTTTTTCCTGGTTAAAAGAGCAGGTGGCTCTGAGTAAAACTCCGGCAGAGATTGCCGATGATCTGGTGCGCCTTGGTCATGAAGTGGAGGGCGTGGAGATGCCGCGCGCTGCAGTGCAGGGCGTGCGTGTTGGTCAGATAAGATCCAAACAGCCACATCCGGATGCCGATAAGTTGAGCCTGTTGAAGGTGGATATTGGCGAAGCAGAGATGCTGGATATCGTCTGTGGTGCCTCCAATATGGGCGAAGGGGATAAAATTCCGGTTGCCACACTTGGCACGACGCTACCCAATGGGCTCACCATCAAAAAAGGTAAAATCCGCGGTGAAACCAGTTGTGGTATGTGCTGCTCTGAAACCGAACTCGGTCTGGCGGACGAATCTGCAGGGCTGTTGATTCTGCCTGCTGATGCACCAGTGGGTGCCGAAGTGGGTGAGTATCTGGGTCTTGAAGAGGCTGTGTTTGACCTCTCGATCACCCCTAATCGTGGCGATTGCATGAATGTTCGCGGTATCGCCCGCGATCTGGCGGCCGATGCAGGCCTGCCTTTGGCGGATGTGATCAGCCATGTTGCTGAAGTGGAAACTGCAATTCCTGCTGCAAAAGTAACTGTTACTGCAGAGGGTGATTGTCCTGTTTATATGGCTCGCCGTATTGAAGGCGTGACGCTGGCTGATTCTCCGGCCTGGATGCAGACCGGCTTGATTCTGGCTGGTATGCGTCCGGTGAATGGCATTGTCGATGTGCTCAATTATGTGATGCTCGATTTCGGACAGCCGATGCACGCCTTTGATGCCGACAGGCTCAATGGTGATATCTGCATCCGTTCAGCTCAGGCTGGTGAGGATTTCGCTGCACTGGATGGGCGAGAACTCAAGCTGCATGCCGGTGATCTGGTGGTGTGTGATGAAACTGATGTGATTGCTCTGGCTGGTATTATGGGCTCTGAACCATCGGGTGTAACTGATACCACAACCAATATTGTGCTGGAATCAGCATTTTTCCGTCCTGCACGGGTGAGTGAAACACGTCGTACCTACGCGATGGTCAGTGAGGCATCGATGCGTTTTGAGCGTGGTGTGGATCCTCTGATGGTTGAGACTGCCATGCAGAAAGCTAGCGCGCTGATTACCGAGCTCTTTGGTGGTGCTGTTGGTGAAATTACTGTTTGTGGAGATGCCGCAGCGATCAATGCCGGTCGTTCAGTCAGTTGTTCGGTAGCGCGCATATCATCGCGTCTTGGTATTGATATCCCTGAATCGGTGGATGCTGTGCTGGAGCGTATGGCGTTCGGCATTCGCAGAGACGGGGACAGGCTGGATGTTGATGTGCCACCGTTCCGTCATGATGTGACAATCCCTGAAGATATCTCTGAAGAGTATGCGCGAGTGATCGGTTTTGATGCGATTCCGGAGATTCTGCCTGCACTGGCGACTACGGCTCCTGCCAAAGTGGATCGCTCTATTCATGATGCGGTTGCCGATGGCTTTTTACAGGTGGTGACCTACGCCTTTATCTCTGATGGTGAGCAGCGTCTGTTTGTCGAAGATGATGGACTGGATATCGCACTGCAAAATCCGATCTCCGATGCCATGAGTGTGATGCGTCGAAGCGCCTGGCCGGGGCTTCTCAATGTGGCAAAACATAACCTGAACCGCCAGCAGTCGGGGGTGGCTCTGGCAGAGCAGGGGCGCCTGTATGTCAAAACAGAGAACGGCCATGATGAAAACAATGTATTGGCCTGGCTGATGAGCGGTGATGTTGGTCAGGATGAGTGGCATGCGCAGACACGCAAGGCTGATTTCTTTGATCTTAAAGCTGCAGTTGAGTCGTGGCTGGCAAAACGTGGTCTGATCGGTCGCTTCATTGCTGATGATTCGATTGCCGGGTTGCAGGCAGGTCAGAGTGCGAAGATTATGGTGGGGCGTGCCGAAGCAGGTCGAATCGGAAAAGTTGATGGTGATATTGCCGATTCATTTGATATTGATGCGCCTGTATTTGTCGCAGATATCAATCTGGATCTGCTGCCTGAGGGTAAAAAAGCGAAGTTCCAGCCGCTGCCGGAGTTCCCTGGCGTGGAGCGTGATCTGGTGTTCCTGTTTGATAAAAACAGTTCATCAGATGCCATTCTCAATGCAGTGCGTAGTGCTGGCGGAAAGCTGCTGACTGAAACACGTATCTTTGACCGCTATGCAGGCAAAGGGGTGCCGGAGGGTAAGGTGAGTCTTGGTATTCGTTTTGCACTGCAGGATCCCAACCGTACGCTGACACAGCAGGATTCTGATGCAGCCATGCAGTCAATCATTGCAGCGATGGACAAGAAGTTCGGTGCAGTCTTACGAGGCTGATATGAACCACAAAGGCACGAAGGCACAAAGTTTTATTGGTTTATTCTTTGTGCCTCTGTGTCTTCGTGGTGAATGTTGATGAGTTCCATGCTGGCCGGAGTTGATGAAGTAGGGCGGGGGCCGCTGGCCGGACCGGTGGTGACGGCGGCGGTGATCCTTTCACCGCATGACCCCTATCTGGGTCAGTATCGTGACTCCAAAAAGGTGGCAGAGAAGAAACGGTTGAAGCTCTATCACCATATTCGCAGGCATGCTGTGGCCTATTCGGTAAATATGGCCTCAATCGAAGAGATTGATCAGCTGAATATTCTGCATGCCACCATGCTCTCGATGCGCCGTTCGGTAGATGGTTTAAGCGTTACCCCTTCAAAGGTCATGGTCGATGGTAATCGAGTTCCCGATCTTAGAGTGTCTGCCGAGGCGATTATCGGCGGTGATGATCTGGTGCAGGAGATTGCTGCCGCCTCAATTATCGCCAAAGTGGTGCGTGATCGCCTGATGCAGCGACTGGACTACCTCTATCCGGGTTATGAACTCTCAAAACATAAAGGTTATGGCACCAAGGTGCATATGGATGCACTCAGGGCGCTCGGGCCATCACCTGTGCATCGCAAATCCTTCGCGCCAGTCGCCAAGCTTTTATGATTTTTTACCACTAAGGCACAGAGGCACAAAGGAAGAACCATTGAAAATGGCGACCTTATTCGCTCATGCCTTTGCGATTAACCTGTCCGAAAGAGCCATAGAAAAATTCTAACTATTTAGACTTTCTTTGTGTCTTCGTGCCTTTGTGGTTGCCCTCTCTTTACAATATGTAGCGGGAGAGATCTTCGTCAGCGCTGATTTCGCCCAGCTCTTTCAGGACGAAGGGTGCATCCACTTCAACGCTGTCACCACTGCGATCAGAGGCTTCAAAGCTAATATTCTCCAGCACCCGCTCCAGCAGTGTATGCAGGCGGCGGGCGCCGATATTTTCAGTCTTCTCATTCACCTGTACAGCAATGCGGGCAATCTCGGAGATGCCATCATCGCTGAAGTTGATGCTGACATTCTCGGCATTGAGCAGGGCGGCATACTGGCGTGTCAGTGAGGCTTCCGGTTCAACGAGAATACGGCGGAACTCCTCTTCACCGAGTGCAGTGAGATTCACACGTATAGGGAAGCGTCCCTGCAGTTCCGGGATCAGATCAGAAGGTTTAGCCAGATGGAAGGCACCGGAGGCAATAAACAGGATGTGGTCGGTCTTCAGGTGGCCATAACGGGTATTCACCGTGGTGCCCTCCACCAGTGGCAGCAGGTCGCGCTGCACCCCTTCGCGGGAGACCTCACCACCAGATGCGGTACCACTGCGATGGGTGATTTTATCCATCTCATCGAGAAAGACGATGCCGTCATTCTCGGCCCGCAGGATCGCCTCCTCTTTGATGCTCTCCATATCCAGCAGACGATCCGCCTCCTGCTGCTGTATCACCTTCATGGCATCGGCGACACTCATGCGTTTACTCTTCTTCTGACCACCCATCATGCCACCGAGCATCTCTTTGAGATCCATCGCTTCTGTGCCCTGTCCTGAGAAGAGCTGCAGCATCGGTGTCTCCTGTTGTGATTCGACATCGATCTCAACCTGTCGTTTATCCAGTTCACCCAGACGCAGCTTATGGCGCATCTTCTCACGTGACTCGCTGCTGGCGTTATTGGGCTCACTACTGTGTGGGCCGTTTGGTGCAACCGGATGTGGAATAAGAATATCGAGCAGGCGATCCTCGGCCATCTTCTCGGCTTTGGTCTGTACCCGCTTCAGATGCTCTTCACGCACGATTTTGATAGCGGTATCTACCAGATCACGGATGATGGTTTCGACATCGCGGCCGACATAACCGACCTCGGTGAATTTGGTCGCTTCCACTTTAATAAAGGGGGCATTGGCCAGCCTTGCGAGCCTGCGTGCGATCTCGGTTTTGCCGACACCTGTGGGGCCGATCATGAGAATGTTCTTTGGCGTAATCTCTTCACGCATCGGCGAGGCGACCTGCTGGCGACGCCAGCGGTTACGCAGGGCGATAGCAACGGCGCGTTTGGCATCATTCTGGCCGACAATATAACGGTCGAGCTCGGAGATAATCTCACGTGGTGTCATGGAGTGGCTCATGCTTAAACCTCTTTGTCGATCGATTCGATAGTGATGTTGTTGTTGGTGTAGATGCAGATGTTGGCTGCAATATTCATCGCTTCGCGTATAGCGTCTCTGGCGCAAAGGTCACTGTGATTGACCAGTGCAGTGGCAGCGGCCTTGGCATAGGCACCACCGGAGCCGATAGCGGCAACGCCATCATCAGGCTCCAGTACATCACCATTACCCGAGATCAGCAGGGTATTGTCTTTGTCTGCGACGATCATCATCGCTTCCAGCTGGCGCAGGTATTTATCCGTGCGCCACTCCTTGGCCAGTGAGACAGCCGCACGCAGCAGCGAGCCGCCATGCTCATCAAGCTTGGCTTCAAAGCGTTCAAAAAGATTCATGGCATCGGCCGTTGAGCCGGCAAAACCGGTCAGGATTGCGCCGTCACGGATGGTGCGCACTTTGCGTCCACCATGTTTAACCACAGTATCACCCAGAGTCACCTGGCCATCACCGCCAATGGCAACTTCACCATTTTTCCGGATACAGCAGATCGTTGTACCGCGCATATCAATCTTGCCCATCGTGTACCTCACAGGGTTCTAAATCACTCATCTGAACAAATCAGTACTGCTAGCGACGAGATGACTAACCCTAGCTCTGATCCGAAGTGGAGTCAGCTGCGATTCGGGTGCGATTCAGGTATTGACGAATGCTTTTCAGATACCTATTGTCCGCCGCCTTCGAGAAGAGGAACAAATCGGGGCGTAGCGCAGCCTGGTAGCGCATCTGCTTTGGGAGCAGAGGGTCGGGAGTTCGAATCTCTCCGCCCCGACCATTCCTTCTTAGAAGTTGTATCAAGCGATTTGACGCGACCTGGAGAGCGCCTGTAGCTCAATTGGATAGAGCAACGGCCTTCTAAGCCGTAGGTTGCAGGTTCGAGCCCTGCCAGGCGCGCCACCTGGACAATGTAATATGGTGGACGTAGCTCAATGGTAGAGCCCCGGCTTGTGATGCCGGTGGTTGGGGGTTCGAGTCCCCTCGTCCACCCCATTTTGCTTGATTGGATACGGGCCGTTAGCTCAGTTGGTAGAGCAGCTGACTCTTAATCAGCGGGCCGCTGGTTCGAGCCCAGCACGGCCCACCATCCATAAGCATCTGTGGCAACACAGATGCTTTTTTTATGTCCGTTTTTCTGAAATCTCAGATAATTCAAGAATTGAGTTAACAGGCTCTGAAATCCTGTTTACACTCTGGCTATGAAAGAGACAGAAATCAGCATCATCGAGAAGATATCCGCGCTGGCGGAGCAGTTGCCTGAGAGCAAACGTACACAACTTCGCGATCTGGTTGCCAACTGGCGCGAAGATATCCGTCATGCAGCACGACAGCCCTATAATGAATTGCTGACGATCTCTTCGGGCACGGGGAGTGGTTATGGTCATGCGCGAGATGTGAGTGCCACAGGTGTCTTCATCGAGAATAGTGGTGATTTCAATGTTGGTGACAAAGTGAAGTTGATGCTCACCTTTATCTCTGCACCGAATCCACTGCGCTTGAGTGGTACAGTGGTGCGTAAAAGTGGCGATGGAATCGGTGTGAATTTTGATGAGGTCAGTCAGTCCCAGATTCGTGAGCTGGACTCCATTATCGCCAATCATGCGCTGATTCTGCGCTCCAAATAAGCGCTGCCGGGTCCGGTGATATCCATTGAGCTATGCAGACCCCAATACCGTTAAACTGATTACACAACTTGCTGAAGAGCTTCCACCTGAGCTGCAGGAGGAGCTGTTAATCCTTATCGGTTCATGGAAAAAAGAGGTGAGGAATGCAAGGCGTTGGCATTTCGTTGAACTGCTCGGTTTCACCTCAGAGCACGGAAGTCATCAGGGCAGGGCAAAGAACATCAGCGCTACCGGCATCTTTATCGAGACCACAGAGTCGTTTGAACTGGGTGAGCATCTGCATCTGTTGATCTCGTTTATGTCTGTGCCTGATGCTGTGAGTCTGTATGGTCAGATATCACGGAAAACCCAGGAGGGCATCGGTGTCATCTTTGATCACAGTATCGCCAACTCCAACCTTCTCAATAGCGTGATGTTGAGACAAAACACGGTAATTCGGGGTAAATAAAACGCCCTGTTTAGTACCTGTCTTTTCGTTGTCTCAAATCCGTAAAAACAGATAAGCCATCGGCTGCAATGTTGGCCTCGCCGGCATAGTGATTGCAGAACTGCTCATCCAGAGGCCGGAGAAATGGATTGGTGGTGATCTCTATAGCAATGGTTGATGGGATGGTCGGTTTTTTGTCCATGCGGGTCTGGGTGTCATGGTGGATGCGCTGCTCCAAGGCTTCATTGTCAGGATCAACTGTGTGGGCAAAACGGAGATTTGGCAGCGTATACTCATGGGCGCAGTAGACTTTTGTCTGGCCGGCAAGTGATGCCAGTTTGTTCAGACTGGCCCACATCTGTGCCGGAGTGCCTTCAAAGAGTCTGCCGCAACCTGCCCCGAAGAGAACATCGCCACAGAACAGCGCATCATCAATAAGATAGGCGATATGGCCGCTGGTATGGCCAGGCAGCTCCAGTACAGTGATGTTTAATCCGTTTATCGTCGGCGGTGCATGTTCAGAGACGGCAATATCTATAGCAGGAATGCGATGGGCATCATCTGCTGCCGCGATCACCTGCGCATTGAACTTCGCTTTGAGCGCCGTGTTGCCATCGGTGTGATCCCAGTGGTGGTGGGTATTGAAAATATGGGTGAGTCTGAGATCACGCTCTCTGCAAAATCGGGAGATGCTCACCGCTTCAGCCGGATCCACAGCAATCAGGGTCTCTGAATTGTGCAGATCAATCAGATAGATATAGTTATCCTTGAGCGCAGGAAGTTGATGTACGGTAAAGTTGTTGTGCCTGTATGACCACATGTGCAGTAGCTTAACGCGATTCAGATGAGTTTGGGAGATACTTCGGTATCTATCTATAGGGAGAGACCATGTCTCACGGTTCAACAAAAGCAGTAGTAACAGCGATAGCAGGCAACAGTATGGTGACTGTTGCCAAGTTTATCGGTTTTGCCTTTTCCGGCTCCAGCGCTCTGCTGGCCGAAGCTGTCCACTCACTGGCTGACACGGCCAATCAGGGTATGCTCTATCTCGGGCTTCGCCGCTCCCAGCGTGAAGCGGATACCAATCACCATTTCGGTTACGGGCAGGAGCGCTATTTCTGGAATCTGGTCTCTGCCGTTACCATCTTCTTCCTCGGTTGCGTCTACACTGTCATGCATGCGGTTGAGCAGCTGCGTGATGAGCACACCCCGGAGCTCTCCTGGATCCCCTTTCTGATTATCGGTTTTGCCTTTGTGGTTGAGGGTTACTCCTTTTTTGTCGCACTTGTCGAATTCCGCAGGCAGGCCCAGGAGGCTGGCAAACCGTTCAGAATCTATTTCGTTGAGACACGCGACCCGACCACGCTGGCGGTGTTGATTGAAGATGCGGTTGCTGTGATGGGTCTGGTTCTGGCTCTGGCAGGTATGGGGTTGGCGGCATATACCGGCTCTGCCATCTTTGATGGTATTGCGGCCATCTGCATTGGTCTGTTGATGGGTGGTCTGGCCTGGTTTCTGGCGGCTACCAATCGTAAATTCCTGCTTAATCGTTCCAATGATGAGGTCAACGATGTTGCTATCAAGCTTTGGCAGGCAGATGACAAGGTGCAGGATATTCAGAGGGTGAACAGTATTGTGCTCTCTCCGGAGGATACCCTGTTGATGGCCGAGATTGAGCTTCGCGAGGAGGCGATCTTCTCCAATATGAGTGAGGATGAGATCAAGCAGGCGATTCGTTTCATGCGTAAGCTTGATGAGGTTCGTCGCTCACTGGAGGAGGATGTCAGCCGCATCGCTCCTGAGACCAGGCACATCTTTATTGAGTTCACGATCCCTAAAAAGCAAGTGAAGCAAGCCGATTAAAGCAATGGGTGTTGCTTTAATCGGCGCGATAGTGTGAAGAAAAGTAAGCAATGGGTGTTGCTTCAGTCGGCGCGATAGCAGGACGGGAGTGAAGCCGATTATCCCTGAAAACGAGTAGGGTGGTGCTGTGTCGTCAAATTGACTAACATTGCATCTCTAGATTTAATCCCAACAATTCCCGGAGGAATGCAACATGAGTGTACTGGTAGGCCAGCAGGCCCCTGAATTTACCGCCGCTGCTGTAATGGCAGACGGTTCGATCAATGAAAACTTTTCCCTGTCTGATTATGAAGGCAAATATGTGGTTCTCTTCTTTTACCCACTGGACTTCACCTTTGTATGTCCATCCGAGCTGATCGCATTTGATCACCGCATTGCCGAGTTTGAAGCGCGTGGCGTACAGGTTATCGGTTGCTCCGTTGATTCTCACTTCTCTCACGCCGCATGGCGTAACACCCCGGTCAACGAGGGTGGTATCGGCCCTGTAGCCTATCCACTGGTGGCTGACCTGACCAAGACGATCGCTGCTGATTACGACGTATTGATCGATAACGACAGTGTTGTTGATGAAGATGGCGATCTGGTTCATCTGCTGGGCGGCAACATTGCGCTGCGTGGTTCTTTCCTGATCGACCAGAAGGGTGTCGTTCAGCATCAGGTTGTGAACAACCTGCCACTGGGTCGTAACGTTGATGAGATGCTGCGCATGATTGATGCACTGCAGTTCACTGAAGAGCACGGCGAAGTATGTCCTGCCGGTTGGAACAAAGGCGATAAAGGCATGGTTCCTGATGCAGATGGTGTAGCATCTTACCTGGCTTCCGAGTCTGATAAGCTCTGATTCAGTAATGAATGAAGAAAGGCGGCTCATCTGAGCCGCCTTTTTTTATGCTGTGATTTTAAAGGTGTTGAATCAGACGTGCAGGGCAACCAGCTCCAGCCAGTAGTGGGTCAGAGCCTTGCTGTAGCCATCTGCACCAGCTTCATCGAGTTTACTCAGCAGTCCTTCAACATACTCATCGGGAATATGGTAGATCGCACCGGAAGTCTCCCAGGCATCATCGGACTGCATCAGGCGCAGGCCAACGGTGTCACCGACATCAAACATGGTGCTTGATGATGCATCTGCGATGGTGATCTCTTCAGAGCCGTCATCCGGATAGCACTTGATACTGAAGCTTTTGTTCATCTGCACATCACTGATCTGGTAGAGCCGCAGTGGCCGTTCAGCCAGCTGGCTGAGGTAGGCTTTCTGCTCATCATCAAGGCCAATACTGGCATTGAGAATCAGCTGCAACGGCCTGTTTTCACCCTCAACGCCATCAAGGACCCCTTCAGCAGTCAGGTATTCGAGCAGGTTAACATCATGGATACTGCGGATGGCCGGGTGTGCAGAGCCGATCTGACCATGCTGCTCTTCACTCATGCCCTCAAGCCAGACATCGTCTACCCAACTGGCAATCGGCTCTTCATAAGCGTGGCTTACCCAGCCCAGCGCAATCTGAATGCCGCGACGGCGATTGGAACGGCCAGAGGCAATGGCGTTCTCTTTAACCTGACAGCATCGTTTGTATTTCTTGCCGCTGCCGCAGGGGCAGGGGTCATTTCGTTGGACTTTGCGGGCCACATGATCTCCTGTTGATCTACCTGTGAGGATTTATGCAGCTACTCTAAGACAAGAAGAGGGCATCTGTTAAGTTAAAAACAGTAATTTATGGAATATATTTATTCCTGCATGAATGCCATTGCCATCTCAAAACTCCATGCTATCTTTCCGACCCTGAAATTCCGGGCTTGGAAATTGGCTAAAAGTCCGGTTCATAAATACGGAAGGGTGACAGAGCTGGCCGAATGTACCGGTCTTGAAAACCGGCGTAGGGAAACCTACCGTGGGTTCGAATCCCACCCCTTCCGCCATTTATCGTTATGATATGTATTTGCATATTTACAACGATGGGACGACGATCCAACGGAGAGATGGCTGAGTGGCCGAAAGCGCGCCCCTGCTAAGGGTGTATAGGCTAAAACCTATCGAGGGTTCGAATCCCTCTCTCTCCGCCAGTCGCCCAAATGTCTGAGTCATTGTTTATAATGGCGTAGGAAGAACGGAGGAGATGATGAGCGCACGCGTTATGTCGATGATTCGTCCGATCTTCTCTGCTGCTGTTATGCTTGGAGTCACATTGCTGATCTCCGGTTGTGAACAGGAGAAGGTAAGTCAGATCGAGTGGCAACTGCCACTGGAGAAGCCGGAAGATCTGCATGCGGGTCAGAATCACGATGCGGTTCCTGAGTGGGCTGTATTGAGAAATGGTCATGCTGAGTTCATATGGTTGGAGAAAGCAACAACGCGCCGCCATAGTACAACGGTGGCGTTAGGCGGAGCCGCAGAGCTAAATGGTTGGGATATCCGGCTGTTGGGTCTGGCATCGGGACTGAGAGTTCAAAATAGAGCTTTTCTGAACGATGAAAATGTGCATAATCCCGCCGCCTTCGTAGAGGTAAGTCGAGATGGTAAAGGTTACTATCGCGGCTGGCTCTATCAGAAGTTCCCCGAGTTGTTCGGTATGGACAATCCGGGGTGGAAAGTTTGGTTGAAAGACATTACCTTTCGGCCCCCTTCGGAAACGGAGGGAAAAGCAGGCTCCCTTAGCTCAGCTGGATAGAGCATCTGACTACGAATCAGAAGGCCGGGCGTTCGAATCGCTCAGGGAGCGCCATATGAAACAAGGGCTTAGCAGAAATGCTAGGCCCTTGTTTGTTTCTGGGGTTTACTTTGGGGTATACTGTTAGCCATTGTGAAATGTGGAACCCAACTGCAGGTGGCAATCAATTCAGCAGGCTGTTGCAATAAATCTGTAGGTCAGTGCAATCCAAGCCTGCTCCCTGCTGTAACATGGCGACAGGCCGGGTTCGGCCAGAAACGGTCATTCAGAATACTTACCAAAGACCATACTTCAGGCACGTGTCGCCTATGGACTAGATTGATCAGTCTCTTCTCCGTCCGAAGAGACCACTCTATTTCTCCCCTTTTCTTTGGCGGAATATAGGGATTTATCAGCACGATTAAGAACAGCTACCCAGTTATCATCATTATTATGATCGTAGTGTGAAGCTCCAAAACTTGCCGAAAATGATAAGTTTGAACCATCTTGAGAGCGGACTCTCACAGATTGAGTTTTCTCTCTAATATTTTCAGCAACGACTACGGCAGCCTTCGAATCCGTTTCGGGTAGCAGGATGACAAATTCTTCCCCGCCATAACGGGCTACCGTATCATGTTTGCGAACGTTATCTCGGAGGATGCCTGAGAACGCCTTCAATACTTCATCTCCAGCTTGATGTCCGTACTGGTCGTTGACCTTCTTAAAAAGATCCAGGTCGCAGATGATGATAGAAAAAGGACTCTTGGTCCGATCTGCACGACTAAATTCAATATCGCAATCTTCTTCAAAAGTTCTTCTATTGTAGAGTTGTGTTAGAGGATCCGTCCTCGACATTATCGATAGCTTTCTTTGCAGCTTGTCTGTGCCTATCCATATTGTCATAAAAGAAGTCATGATCACGAGAATTTCGGATGCGATTACAGCCATGGAATGGATGGAGCCTGCGTTCATGAAATCTAGAAGTTGATCCTCACGAATAGTCGATATAAGTCGGAAACTATGAAAGAGCCCCATTACTAGGTACATGGTAAAGAGAAGGTTTATTTGCACATTGAAATGTTTCTTCTTGTGTTTCCATAGGCCGAAGGCAGGGATAAAACAGATTATGGAATAAGTAAGCGAGAACAAAATCATGCGTGCATTTATATCGGGCACCTGAAATTTATAATAGTAGAGCGACCCTGCAAGAAACGTTATTAACAGAAAAATTAGGCGATAATCTAGTTTTGGGACAATACCAATAAAACGAAAGAGCCCTCTATAGACCAAAACAACACCTAAAATAATAATAGGGTTGCCAATGACTATGCTAGTAAAATCATTTAAGACGTGACGCATTCCAAGTAGAAAGTGCCCGACACCGATGAAGATATAGCCTGTGCCCATCAATCTGATTCCTACGAAAGATTTATGATCTCTTCCATAGAGGAGCATCCCTGCTCCAAAAACAATACTATAGAAAATCAACGTAAGGCTGAGCGTTCTTATATCAAGCTCTATGCTCAAGTTGCCCCCCTACATGAGTTTATCATCCATACTGGATAACCAAGATGAATTAAGAATAGCACCATAAAAAAATGTCGCGATAAATTTAAACAGTCTGAGTGTCTGGGTTTGGCCCAGAGTGTGTGAAAACGCAGGTCTGGGGTTAAGGTTTATCTCAACCGAGCAAGAAGCCCAAGATAGAGTCGTTTTTTTGTGTTCACTGATTCATATCGATCTAAAGAAGAATATGGGCTTTCC
>NZ_VWNB01000005.1 GCF_013387475.1 Mariprofundus sp. KV
TACCAGTGTGCTGGAGGGGATGAACAATCGCATCAAAGTCATAAAGCGAATGGCATACGGATACCGTGATAACGAATACTTCTTTCTCAAAATCAAAGCAGCTTTTCCCGGACTTCCGCGATGAACCTCTTTTTTTTACGCAGGAAGGCCGAAGTAGAGCAGGCTCATATCTTTATCAGAGCTGTTGACCACGGCATGCACTTCACCGGCATCGATGCGGATCGTGCTTCCCTCTCCAACTTTTACACTTTCACCATCAACGATGAATTCACCCTCTCCTGAGAGAAGGTAAAAAACCTCACAGATATGCTCATGATGGTGAGCTGAAACCTGCTGGCCGGGAGCCAGTATCGCTTGCGAAAGACGAACTGAGCAGGGCAACTCCGATTCATGCAGTAGCACCCTTTTCTTTATTTCAGGATCATGCGCCACAGCCTGAACTGCAACCATCTCAAGATTCACCACTTTCATCACGCCCCCCCTTTCATCCGCCACTGCTCTGAACTACTCTGCTGCAATGGCTGAACCGTTTAAGAATCTATTCAATGAAGTACTGATCGACAATGTTGCCGCCTCTCTGGTCAAACACTGCCCTGACTTTGATGCGATGGCCTTCAAATCATCGGTTTTCGACGCCCACTGGCAGCAGCGTGAGCTCAAGGATCGCATCTATCACATCGCCACATCTATGCAGCCCCTGCTGCCATCAGATTATGCGCAGGCCGTTGCGATCCTACAGCTTGCTGGCGCAGCGTTCTCCGGCGTTGAATATCTGATTTTTCCGGCTTATGTGGAACTGTTCGGCCTGGACGATTACGAGCCTTCGGTCAAAGCCCTTGAAGTGATGACCCCCTACTCCTCATCGGAGCTGGCTGTGCGCCCGTTTATCATCCGTTATGGAGATCGCATGATGACGCAAATGGAGCGATGGGCGGAGTCGGAGAATGAACACGTGCGCAGACTGGCCTCCGAGGGCTGTCGACCACGCCTGCCCTGGGCGATGGCACTGCCCGGGTTCAAGAGAGACCCTGGAGCTGTACTCAACATCATTGAAAAACTGATGGATGATAAATCCGAATATGTGCGCCGCAGTGTCGCCAATAATCTGAACGACATCTCCAAGGATAATCCGGACGTTCTGATCGATCTGCTGCACAAACGTTTGGGGAAAAACAGTAGAACCGATTGGATTCTTAAACATGCCAGCCGCAGCCTGCTTAAACAGGGAGATTCGCAAGTACTGCAACGGTTCGGCTTCAGTGATCCGGAGCATGTAAAAGCAGCAAATCTTGAAGTCGATCAAAACGTAGCTATCGGCAAACAGCTGGCTTTCTCCTTTCAACTGCAGACGACTGACAGAGAGCTGGGCAAACTGCGCATCGAATATGCGATCGATTTTATGAAGGCCAACGGCAGGCAGGCCCGAAAAATATTCAAGGTGTCAGAAGCCGACTATGCCGACACAACGAAAACAGTCGCTAAAACCCACTCCTTCAAACTGATTACTACCCGCCGTTATTATCCGGGCAGGCACGATCTTGCTGTGATTGTGAATGGCAAACAGCTGGCCTCAGAAGCCTTTGAACTGCTGGCTGAACAGCCATGAGAAACATCGGCAAAGTCTCAAGAACGTGGTTAAGAGCAATCGAACTCCACACACTGGATGATCTGAAGCGTTGCGGCTCAGTAGCTACCTATCGCATGATTAAATCGATGCAGCCTCAAGCTACGCTGAACCTGCTCCGGGCACTTGAGGGTGCGATTCTCGATATCGACTGGCGTCACATACCGTCGGACCGGAAAGATCATCTGCTCAAATCCCTGCAGCAGAATCACCCTGATATCTGATTATCAAGCCTTGTCGCCACTACCCTCCAGCTTGGATCTGATCACCTGGCTCATCTCCCCCACCTGATAGGGTTTAAGTAACAGCGTACAGCTCTCCGGTAGCGTCGTGCTGGCCATCGCCTCCTCACGATCATATGCAGTAGCAAATATCACAGGCACATCTGATCTGATCTCCTGCATCCTTCTGGCAGCCTCACCGCCACCGAGTCTGGGCATAACCAGATCAAGGATCACCAGATCAATCGTCTCACACTTTTCGCGGAACAGCTGCACAGCAGTCTCCCCGTCGGTAGCGGTCAACACCTGATAATTCAAACTGGTTAACACCGCCTCACCAACCTCACGCACACGCTCTTCATCGTCCACAAGCAGAATCGTTTCGCCATGACCTTTAATTGTTTCAAACGCCTTTTCCAGCTGCTGGCTGCGTCCTGCCTCTTTCACCAGTGGCAGATAGATATGGAAACTGGTTCCCTGACCCTCACAGCTATCCACCTCTATGACGCCGTGATGATTCTCGATCGCACCATAGGCCATCGATAGGCCAAGCCCGGTACCTTTCCCCACCTCTTTGGTGGTATAAAACGGATCGAAGATTTTAGCCTGTTCCTGCGTGGAGATACCACATCCGTTATCAACAATGGAGAGACGGGCAAACTGTTTCACATCCAGTTGAGGATGGCGGCTTATAAATTCCCTGTCAGCCGAATACTCATTCAGCAGTAACTCCACCTTTGGCTCTCTCACACCCGATACCGCATCATGCGCATTATTAAGAAGATTCATAATCACCTGCTGCAACTGGGTCTCATCACCAAGAATAACCAGATCTTCAGCCGGGATATCACAATTAAATTCAATGTTTTCAGGAATAACAACGCTGTTGAGTTGTAAAATCTCCTGCATGAAAGAGCTTAATCCGAACAGTTTCATCTGCACCCGGTCTTTGCGCGCAAAGGTAAGCAGCTGCTGAATCATCTTGGCTGCGCGAAACCCCAGCTGTTCAACAACCTCCAGTCGCTCATTGACCGTCGGGTTATCACCGACCAGTGAGCGCGCGAGATAGATATTGCCCGTCATGCCGGCAAGCATGTTATTAAAATCATGGGCGATGCCACCGACAAGTGTCCCCAATGATTCCATCTTCTGTGACTGACGAAACTGCTCTTCAAGCTGCAGATGCTCAGTCATATCCTTGGCCATCAGCAGATAACCGAGCTGTTCATCACCTTCTTTAATAGCTGAGAATTCGATATCAAGCGTACTCTCGCCATTGCCCTTAACCAGACTTTTCCTGTAGTGACCTTTCTTTTTCACTTCTGAGATAATCCGTTCCTGATCCAGAGAGGGAAAATGGCCATGAACCAGAAGGTTTTGCAGCGTGTATCCTGCCAGGGATTTATCATCGTATGAAAAGAGAGTGCTTGCCGCAGGATTTGAAATGGCAACAACCATCTGTTCATCCAGTGCAATAATGGCTGAATCAATCTCGGAATTCATAATATTGGTTAGCAGAACACTTTTACTCAGACGCTGTTTGGCATGGCTTAACTGGGTACGCATATGTTCCACGTAGCGTGTCTCAAAGGCAGTAAGCAGACTGGTCTGAGTGACAAGGCCAACAAGAAAACCATCATGATCCACTACCACCAGCTGACGAATCGAATGCTGTTGCAGCATTTCAGAGCTCTCGTATGCCGACACATTCAGATCAACCGTGATCACCGGACTACTCATAACATCAGCCACTGAGACGCCATCTGCACAGCCTGTTTTTTCGATAATGGCAGGGATATCACGCTCAGTGATAATTCCAACCGGTTGACGCTGACTGGTTACAACCACGGAGGTCTCTTCTCTTTCAACCATCATCGCAATAACATCAAAGAGCAGATCATCAGGCGCAACCCGAGCGGCAGTGGGAAGCATGACATCCATCGCACGTTTTTTATGCAGAAGATCCATCATGCTCACAGCACGTAACAGATCAGAATGCGTCAGAACGCCGGCAACTTTATCACAATCGGTCACCACCAGATGACGAATATCTCCGCACTTAAGCATCTCATAGGCATCAAAAACAGATGTATCTGCAGAGGCGGAGAGCACAGGTGAACTCATCACCTCTGATATGGGTTGTGTTAAATCGGTATTATGATGAACCAGGCGCATCACATCTCGCTCGGTAAGTATCCCTGCAGCTTTGGCCTGATCATCAACAGCCACTATGCAACTGATACGCTCATTACGCATGATGCCGATAGCCTTTGCTATCGTCTCATCCGGTTTTACCTGAAACAGTTTACCTGACAGTAGCTGATCCACCTTTGTCGACATCAAACACCTCCCCCGCAGTAGCAGCAACCTGCATACGGGCCAATCACGCACTCTGACAAGCAAGGTTAATGCCTTTCTCTATATTCGGGGATATGATCCGTAAATAGTTATCCCCTCAAAGGAGCGGCGTATGACCAAGGGAAGCTGTCTGTGTGGGCAGGTGAGATATGAGATCAGTGGTGAGATGGGGCCGATCACGCACTGCCACTGCCCGAGTTGCCAGAAGGCTCATGCTGCCGCCTTCTCCTCTGTTGCAGCCGTGCAACTTGCTGATCTGAGATTCACAGCCGGTGAAGCGCTGCTCAAGTTCTATGAATCATCGCCGGGTAAAAAACGCTACTTCTGCTCCAACTGCGGCTCCCAGATTTATGCCAAACGTGAGGATCAGAACCACTATATTTTTCGTATGGGTACCATTGATGGTGATCCCGGCACCCGGCCTGCCCAGCACATCTTCACCCGCTACAAAGCACCGTGGTACAATATCCATGATGATATCCCTGAGTTTCACGAATGGGTCGTTCCGGAACAGCAGCGCAGTGCATCGACAGCGCCTGCATATCAGCAGCTCTGCACGATCATGAAGATCACACTTAATCTGGCATCAAAAAGAGCGGCCAGCACCTCCTTGCTGCTGCTTGAGGTCAATGCGGATGAACAGCAAAGTCTGACGACTGAAATCACCCATGAGATAAAAGGCACGATTCGAGCCTCTGATCTGATCGAACCACTTGGCAACAGCCGCTTCGCCGTACTGCTCCCCTACACCGATGCCAGAGCCGCAGTGATCCTGGCTGAACGCATTCGCAAGAGTGTTAAAACTGTCGCTCATCCTGCTGCGATCAGTATTGGTGCTGCTACACTGACTCCGGATCAACTCAATGAGACAAACCTGAGAGAAAATATCGATCTGTTAATTCATATGGCAGAGAAAGCGTGCCAGAGCTCCAACAGAAGCGGTGGTGAAAAAGCGATCCATTTTGACCGTTAGCGTTTAATCAATCCGACAATAAAGATCAGGATCACGGCACCCAGCACTGCAGCCATCAGCGTACCGATCATGCCGGCAAAAGAGAAACCGAGAAAACCGAATACGAACTTGCCGATAAAGGCACCGATCACACCGATCACCATATTACCGATCAGCCCGTATCCGCCACCCTTCATCAGGTTACCGGCAATCCAGCCAGCCACTGCACCAATGAGTAGAAAAATAAGTAAATTCATCGTCACCTCCCGATACCAATCGATGAGAGCTTAACCAACTGTTGCTATTTCAGCCATGCACTCACTGCGCAGCAGGCAGCTGCCAGTCACCACCGAGCGATTTATACAGCAGTGTGAGCGTGGTAAGCAGACGTGTTTCACTGCTGATAATATCGTTGCGCGTTGTCATCAGTGAGCGTTCAGCATCAAGGATGACCAGAAAACTCTCCTCACCGGCCTCATAGCGCAGTTTGGAGATTTCAAAAGCCTCTACTCTGGAGGCCTCGGCAGCGCGCAGCTGTTGAAGTGTCTGCCACTCGCGTGCGTAGGTGATCAGGGCAGACTCCGTATCTTCCAGCGCCAGCAGAATGCTCTGCTCATAGCGGGCAAGTGCCGCCTTCTCTTCGGCGTTTGCCACATCAACAGCGGCATGCAGGGCGCCACCGGCAAACAGCGGCCAGTTCAGTAATCCGGCCAGTGAGCGGGTCAATGTGGCCGGGGTAAACAGATCACTGAACAGGCGCGCGCTGGAACCGAGTGAGCCGGTCAGTGAAAAACCGGGATAGAGATCAGCTGTAACAACGCCGATATTGGCCGTTGCCGCCGCCAGTTCACGCTCCGCCTGCAGCAGGTCGGGGCGTCGTTTGAGTAGCTCCGAGCGCAGCCCGACGGGGACACGATCACGGATCACCGGCATCGGTTTTTCTTGCGCAAGCGTTGCCAGATAAACTTCCGGCGCCTGACCGGTCAATACGGAGATACGAAAGATGCGCGCCATCATACGGGCTTCCAGATCGGGCAGTCCGGCCTGCACACTCTCCCGCTCGCCTCGTGCGCGCAGCAGATCCAGCTCACTGCTGACACCCAGTTCGGCCTGCGCAGCAGCAATCGCCTCCACCGCCGCAAGCAGCTCAATATTGTGCCTGCTCAGGGCAAGCTGACGCTGCAACCCGCGCAACTCAAAGTAGCTGGCTGCCACTTCGGCAATGACTGCAAGCCTCACCCCCTGCCGCGCAGCCTCTACTGCATCGATCCGGGCATCAGCCGCCTGCATCGCCCTGCGCGTACCTCCGAACAGATCAATCTCCCAGCTGGCATCAAGAGATGCATCAAAACTGTTGCGCGTGCCTGTGTTAGCGCCAAATCCGGTCTGCCTGCTATAGCGACTGCGACGCGCTTCACCTGTCGCATCGAGTGTCGGCAACAGCCCTGCAGCAGCCTGCTGTCTGATCGCTTTTGCCCGCTCAACATTGGCCAGCGCAACGGCAAGTTCGAGATTGTTCGCCGCTGCTTTCTCTATCACTTCAGAGAGCAGCGGATCATCGAACTGCTGCCACCAGATACGGGTTGAATCCGATGCCTGCAAAACCTCCTTCGCCACAACTTCACCCTGCCACTGCTCGCCATGTTTAAATGCCGGCTGCTTGTAATCCGGGCCAACGGCACAGGCAGACAGACTCAGGGCAAGCAGGCAGAGAGCAGCCGGTTTCATATCTTCTCCTCATGCTCAAGAAGCTCCGCTTCCAGCTTGCGGCCTGTGGCTTTAGGCGATGCGGTCTGCTGCGACCATAGTCGGTACATCACCGGCACGATAAACAGCGTGAAAAAGGTGGTCACCAGCACACCCGCCAGAATCACCGTACCGATCACCAGTCGCGTCTCTGCTCCGGCACCGGAGGAGAGTATCAGCGGCACTGCTCCCATCGCCGTGGTCAGTGCGGTCATGATAATCGGACGCAGACGTTTGCCGGTCGCCTCGATAATCGCCTGGCGGTACTCCACCCCCTCATCGCGCAGCTGATTGATGAATTCGACAATCAGGATGCCGTTCTTGGCGGCAATGCCGATCAGGATAATCAGCCCGATCTGACTGTAGATATTCAGGCTCATACCAAAACCCCAGAGCGCTGCCAGCGCACCGGTAATGGCCAGCGGCACCGTCAGCATAATGGTCAGAGGGTGCAGGAAACTTTCGAACTGACCGGCCAGCACAAGGAAGGCAACCATCAGGGCCAGTGCAAAGACCAGATAGATCGAGGACTCGCTATCGATAAAGTCGAGCGATGGCCCCTTATAATCAATGGTTGCGCCCGGTGGCAGGTTATCGCGCACCAGCCCTTCGAGATAGGCCAGCGCCTCACCCAGTGAATAATTATCAGCCAGATTGGCCTCCAGTGTAATGGCACGCTGGCGGTTGTAGCGGTTGAGTGTATTGCTGTCGGCAAACTCACTGACCTGCACCAGCGAGGAGAGTGGAATCAACTGGCCACTGAGCTGGGAGCGCACCCGGACATTGCTGATATCGGAGGGTTGCTGCTTGAGCGACTTCTCACTCTCCAGCAACACATCGTACTCCTTGCCGCGATCAATATAGGTGGTGACACGGCGCCCCCCCATCAGCGTCTCCAGCGTCCGGTTGATCTCACTCACCGAAACGCCCAGCGCATCAGCGCGATCTCTGCGCACTGAGAGGCCGATCTGCGGTCTGGTCTCATTGTAATCGTGGTCGAGTCCGACAAGGCCGGGATGTTCAGAGGCTTTGGCCATGATAATATCGCGCCAGCCGGCCAGCTCCTCATAGGTCGGGCCGCCAAGTACAAACTGCACCGGTTTGACCTCGCCGCCGCCGAAGGCCTGCCGCACCATACTGAAGACACGCACGCCGGGAATATCGGCGGTCAGCTGTTTGACCTGATCAAGATAGAACCAGATCGGTTTGCGCCCGCTGTCCCAGTGGCTGAGCACGACAATGCCGCGGGCATCACTGTAGTTGGAGGTGGCACCGAAACTGCCCGGTGCGCGCATCAGCAGACGCTGAATCTCACCGGTTTCGGTAAACGGCATCAACCGTCGTTCAATCTCATCCATATGTTCACGCAGATAATCATAGGAGGCACCTTCAGGCCCCTTGATCATAATATAAAAGACACCGCGATCCTCTTTGGGTGAATACTCCTGCGGGATCTGACGCAGCAATAGCACAGCAACCACCAGCATCAGGCCGATCACCAGCAGGGCCAGCCAGGGGCGATCAAGCATGCTGTTGAGTTTACCGAGATAGAAGCTTCGCAGCCGGGCAAAACTCTTGTCCAGACGCAGACTCAGGCCACTGCTGTCGCTGCGCCCCTGCAGCAGTTTCGAAGCGATCATCGGTGCGATGGTCAGGGCGGCGAAACTGGAGAAGACCACCGCCGCTGTAATGGTGATGGCGAATTCGCTGAACAGGCGTCCGATATCCCCCTCCATGAAGGTGATCGGAATAAATACGGCGGCCAATACGGCAGTCGTAGCGATAACAGCAAAACCGACCTGACGGGTACCACGAAATGCGGCAACCAGACGCGACTCCCCCATCTCCATACGCCGGTGAATATTCTCCACCACCACAATGGCATCATCCACCACCAGTCCGATGGCCAGCACCATCGCCAGCAGGGTGAGCAGGTTGATCGAATATCCAAAGGCGTAGAGCACGGCAAAGGTGGAGATCAGAGAGATCGGCACGGTCACCGCCGGCACCAGCATGGCGCGCATACTGCCAAGGAAGAGATAGATCACCGCCACCACCAGCAGCACGGCAATCAGCAGTGTTTTGAACACCTCATCAATAGCGTTATCAATAAATACACTGGAGTCGTAGCTCTGCTCCATATGCATGTGCGGCGGCAGCACCTCATTGACACGCGCCATCTCCTCTCTGGCCAGTCGGGCCACCGAGAGGGTGTTGGCCTTGGACTGCTTGACGATACCGACACCCACCATCGGGATACCGTTACCGCGCAGGATACTGCGCTCTTCGGTCACGCCGACCTCTATCCGTGCCACATCGCCGAGGCGCACCAGATATCCATCGTTGCCGCTCTTGAGCACCAGCCCGCGAAAATCATCGGCACTGCTGTAGCTGCGCTGCATACGCACGGTGAAATCGCGTTTTTCAGACTCCAGTGTACCGGCCGGCAACTCCACATTTTCACTGCGCAGCACCTGCTCGATATCACCGGCAGTGAGTGCGAAAGCAGCCAGCCGATCGCGATCCAGCCAGATGCGCATCGCCTGCTCTTTGGCTCCGCCAATACGTACACGCGCCACACCATCGAGTGAGGCAAAACGATCCTCCAGATAACGCCTGGCATAATCGGTGACCTGCATCGTGGTCATATCCTTACCGGTCAGATGTACCCACATAATCACCCGCTCATCGGCATCGGATTTACTGATATCGGGTGGGTCGGCACCATCGGGAAGGTCATCCATGATACGGGATACACGGTCGCGGATATCATTGGCCGCCGCATCGATATCGCGATTGATGCTGAAGCGTACCGATATATCAGAGCGCCCATCGCGACTCTTGGAGCTGATTGAACGCACCCCCTCTACACCGGCAATGCGCCCCTCGATCACTTCGGTAATGCGCGTCTCCACCACATTGGCAGCAGCGCCCCGGTAGTTGGTGGTGATGGAAACGACGGGTGGATCGATATCGGGATACTCGCGCAGCGGCAGATTGGAGAAGGAGAGAATGCCGAACACAATGAGCAGCAGATTGAGCACCAGCGCCAGCACAGGCCGACGCACACTGGTATCAGATATCCACATCTAGAACGCCTTCAGGAACGCAGTATGTCTCATCGGCCTGCTGCGGTTGGGAGAGGCAGTGACTGCCAGGTTTCGCTGACAGAGAGAGGTTGGCCCGGTTTAACAAAACCCATGCCGCGCACCACAACCAGCTCATCGGCGGCAAGCCCTGCGGTGATTTCAACCTGACCGTGGCGACGCAGGCCGGTCTCAACCGGCCTGATTTCAGCTTTGCCCTCAGCGTTCATCAGCGTCAGGAAATGTTTGTCCTGTTTCTGGGTCACACTCTCTTCCGGCACCATAAAACCCTGACGCTCATGCTTACGCAGCTCAATGCGCATCAACATGCCCGGTATCAGCCTGCCATCGCGATTATCAATCTCGGCCCGCAACAGTATTGAACGGGTCACCGGATCGATACGCGAATCGATACCGGTCAAACTGCCGCTAAAGGTTGCGCCGGGCAGCGCATCACAACTGGCCTGAATAGCAGCACCGACACTCAACCCCTCCAGCTCGGTGGAGGGGATGGTGAAATCGAGTTTAATGAGCGTGGCGTCATCCAGTGTCGTGATAACGGTTCCCGGCTGCAGCATCGCCCCGGGACTGATCCGGCGAATCCCCAAACCTCCGGCAAAGGGCGCTTTCAGCGTAAGCTCATCGATTCGTGCAGTGATCTGTTTGATGGTGCTGGTGGCCACCGTAGCCAGCGTTTTGCGCTCATCCAGATCGCGTCTGGCAGCGGCCTTGCGCGCCAGCAGTGTCTCCAGACGTTTGATTTCACGTCGATGTTCAGCCAGCTGTGCCGTAGCAGCGCCCAGTTGTGCCTGCTCCTCATCCTGCTCCATACGCACAATCACCTGCCCCGCTTTAACCTGCTGACCATCACGAAAGAGAATCTTCTCAACACGGCCGGCAATTCTGGCACTGATCTCCACCGATTCACGGGAGCGGGCTGTACCCAGCGCTTCTGTACGGTCAAACAGCGCTACAGGATGGGCTTTGAATACTACAACAGGTCTCTCTTCTGCCTGTTTGCCGGGCAACGGCTGATTATCACAGGCGCAGAGCAGCAGCGTGAGCAGCAGCGTGAGCAGCAGCCCAAAGAGATAAGGGGGAAACTTGTCTGAGATTACAGAGCAGCGGTTATACAACATAAGCTGCATGCTATCGGCAGGGGGGAAACTGTGACAGCAGATTTACACGATATTTACACTTCAACCAGCAACAGAATATGGCACGGCAGATTTCGGCATAACAGAAGCCGCATGAGAGAAGCCGGTGAGAATGCAGGCTTGCAATCGGGATTTGACTGATTATGATGCGCCGCCACTGTATGGGAAACCATGCAAACTACATACCTTGCTCCGGGCGCGCTAATCGTACCGGGGCGTACGTTTGTACACCGAGAGGAGCGCCGTTTTGTATTACGAAACTATTTTTATCGTTAATCCTGATATCTCTCAGGAAAACACCGAGAAACTGACCGATGGTCTGGTCGAAAAAATCGAAAAAGTCGGTGGCCGCATTGTTAAACGCGAAAACTGGGGTTCACGTCCGTTGTCATATACCATTGCCAACCGTAAACGTGGCAACTACATGCTGCTGGTAACAGATGGCAGTGCCGATGCGATCAAGACCCTTGAGCATGCGATCAGCCTTGAAGAGCGTATTATCCGCTCCCTGACCACCAAACTGACTGAACTTTCTGACAAACCATCTCCACTGCTGCGTCGCGCTCAGGCTGCTGCCAAGCGTGAAGAGGTTGCTGCTGAAGAGAAAGCTGAAGCGGCAGCTGCTGCTGAAGCAACTGCTGCACCTGAAGCTGCTGTTGAAGAGAAAGTTGCTGAGGCCGCACCTGCTGATGGAGCAGACGCAAGCGCCTGAGTTTAACCGCGCCCGAGTTTCGGGCCGGCTACGCAATTTGCGTAAACGCTGGACACCGGATGGGGCTCTGGCACTGATTGCGGAACTGGTAACATCACGCCCGCAACTGGGCCCGGTTCGAGCAGGAGTCCAGGATCAGCAACCGATGCCACTTCGAGCAACAGGCGAGATATGCAACACAATCTCGGCGCTTGAAGGCAGGCATGTTGTTGTTGAAGGCTGTTTACGCAGACGATTTTACAGCAGGGACGGTGAACCTTGCTGGGGACAGGTGGAGATCTGGGTTGAAGCATGCCGATTGAAAAAACAATCCGCAGCTGACCCGGAACAGACCTGAGAAGAGATTTAGGAGTAATAGATGAGTGAAGATGTAAAAACAACTGCTGCTGCACCAGCACGTCCACAGGGTGACCGCCCTGCACGTCCACAGGGTGACCGTCCTGCACGTCCACAGGGTGATCGCCCTGCTCGTCCACAGGGTGACCGTCCGCGTCGTCCACAGGGTGATGGTGGTCGTTTCCAGCGTCGTCGCAAGTTCTGCAAGTTCTGTGCAGATACAAGCCTGACCATCGATCATAAAGATCCGGATATGCTGCGCGGTTTCATTACCGAGCGTTGCAAGATCCTGCCATCACGCGTGACTGGCACCTGTGCCAAACACCAGCGCTCACTGACCACTGCGGTCAAACGCGCACGTGTACTGGCGCTGCTGGCATTCACCCCGCTACACCACGATTGATATCCTCGATCGTAGGGTGATCTGATGCAGGATCAGGCACCTGAACAGCAGGTTATGCCGCCGCTGGTTGATTTTATACTGACCCGGCGGCTGCCCTGTGCAGCACTGATGAGTTTCATGCTGCTTGGCATGTGGCTTCCGGCCATTGTACCGGGTATACCGACTGTCTTTGCCCTGCTGGTGATGACGCTGGGTATGGCCCTGCATCTGATGACTCCGGCACTGGTGGCACTGATCACCTTTGGTGGAGGGTTAAGATTTGCCCTGCAGGTTGTTGCTATCGCGGCAGCTGCAGTGACAGCCCTGAGCGGTTTCTCGCTCTCGGCAGGCGTGGTGACACTGCTGCTTTATGGTCTGCTGCCAGCCCTTGCTGCAACAGCCCTGATGCAGCCCGGTGGCGTTCGCCGCAGTGCACAACAGCTGGCAGTGGGCACAGGTATTGCGGTGATAGTCGGTCTGCTACTGGCAGCCGGCACGAAGAATCTGGGGCTGCAGGAGTGGGTCAACCTGCTACTGGAGCCACTGTTTGCTGATATGGCTGCGCTTCCGGCCGAACAGGTGCAGGCGATGCAGCTGTTCAGGGAGTCGATGGTTGCAGTGTTACCGGGCCTGTTGGCGCTGACACTGTGGATGACCTGGTGGGGTAATATGGGTTCGGCCCGTATTCTGGCCAGGAGATATGGTTTTTATCATGGTGAAGAGGCAAGCCTGCTCACCCTGAGTTTTGACAATGCACTGGCGTATCTGTTTGCTGTTGTGATGCTGCTGATGGTGATTGTCTCGGGTAATCTGCACTACCTTGTGGCCAATGCCGCGATCGTTATTGGCGGTCTGCTGGCAGCACAGGGGGTTATGGTTGCCCACAGCTGGCTGAAAGTGAAAGGACTGACTTTCTCAATCGGTCTGATGTATTTGATGTTACTCATCTGGTCTGCAATGATCGTACCATTCGTCATTGTCGGCCTGATGGATATTTGGTTTGATTTTCGCCGGAGATTTCCGGCTGCTGGAGGATAAAATGCAATTGATTCTTTTGGAACGTGTTGAAGGTCTGGGTAATGTTGGCGACGAAGTTACAGTTCGTCCCGGTTATGGCCGCAACTACCTGATCCCTAATGGTAAGGCTTCGCTTGCCACTGCCGGTAACCGCAGTGTGTTTGAACGCCGCCGTGCACAGCTTGAGAAGAAGCAGGAAGAAGTTCTGGCTGCAGCTAAAGCTGAAGCTGAGAAGATGTCCGGTCTGAGTCTTGAAATCGTACGTGCTACCTCTGATGGTACCCACCTCTACGGTTCAGTCAGCACTGTTGACCTCGCTCACCTGCTCACTGAAAACGGTTATACCGTTGAGCGTCGCAACATTCTGCTGGATGATCAGATCAAGGTTGTTGGTGATCACGAATTCCGTGTGCGTCTGCACCCGGATGTGACCGCTTCCCTGTCGATCAAAGTCTCTTCCGAGCAGCTTTGAGTCAAGCCATTCCCCTGCGTACCGATACGCTCAGAGAGCGTACACCGCCTCATGCCTATGATGCTGAGCGGGCGGTACTCGGGGGAATTATGCTTGATGCCGAGGCACTGGAGCGACTGGAAGGTTCACTAGAGCCTGAACACTTCTATGTCGAAGCCAATGCCCGGATTTTTTATGTTATCCAGGAGCTTTCAGCGCGCGGCCAGCCGGTCGATGCACTGACCATCAAGGATAATCTGGAGCGGCGCGATGAACTCGCCTCCTGTGGTGGCGAAGCCTATCTGGCCGATCTGGTCACTGCCGTCCCTACCTCCGCCAATGTAAAACATTATGCCGATCTTGTTCGCGAGCGTTCTGTACTGCGCGAGTTGCTCTCTGTCTGTAGCAGCGTTAGCCGCGATGTATATGAAGAGACCGCGCGTGATGTCAACGAACACCTCGATACCGCTGAGAAGAATATCCTCGCGGTTGCCGAGAAGTTCAACCGTTCCCGCCCCTCCTTTGCCAAGATGAGTGATCTGATGCTCTCAAGCTATCGGGAGCTTGAAGAGCGCTATGCCAATAAACAGCTGGTTACCGGCGTCTCCACAGGTTTTGATGATCTGGATGAGAAGACCTCGGGCATGCAGCGCGGCGATCTGATTATTGTTGCCGGCCGTCCGAGTATGGGTAAAACCGCCTTCTCGATGAATCTCGCCCAGAATGCCGCCATGCGTGCAAGTGATAAAAACAGCGGTGTTGTGGCTGTCTTCTCGCTTGAAATGTCCTCCCAGCAGATCGCCCTGCGTATGCTGGCCTGTGAGGCACGCGTGGACATGCAGCATCTGCGTACCGGTCGTTTCTCCTCTGATGACTGGCGCAAACTGGCAGCAGCCAGTGGCTCACTGGCAGAATCGAAGATCTTCATTGATGATACCCCGGCCATTTCAGTGATGGAGCTGCGCTCCAAATGCCGCCGTCTCAAACGTGAAAATAAAGGCCTTGATATGGTGCTTATCGACTATATCCAGCTGATGAGTGGTCGTGCCAGCTCTGAGAACAGAGCCCAGGAAGTTTCCGAAATCTCCCGCTCCCTCAAAGGTCTGGCCAAGGAGCTGGATGTGGCAGTGATCGCCCTCTCCCAGCTTAACCGCTCGCTAGAGCAGCGCGCTGATAAACGTCCGGTGATGTCCGATCTGCGTGAATCTGGTGCGATTGAGCAGGATGCCGATGTGATCATGTTCATCTATCGAGATGAGGTGTATAACAAGAAACCCGAGAACGAAGGTCTGGCAGAGATCATTATCGCCAAACAGCGTCAGGGTCCGATTGGTGATGTGAAGCTCACCTTCGTGCACCGCTTCACCCGCTTCGAAAACCACATCTCCGCCGGTTTCGACGACTAATTCATCTTTCCCGAACACCTGCATGCAGCAATTGCGGTCATTCAATCATTCGAATGATTTGGGGTTCGCCTCCCTGTAATAATGGCACCCCCAAAGCTTGCACGTCTCCTTTTTCTCCATACCGGAGAGCTGCTCTCTCACCTCTGAAATTACATGATGAATACAGAGCGTCTCATCGACCTCCCAGCACTGAGGCCCGTCTTTCTTACCGTACATGGGACACTCTGACTGTTTGCAGCCAAGATACTCGTAGCAGCGCATAGCACCTCCGCGTCATGACATACACACTCAACCGTATATTATAAGCTTAATTCCTACGGCCTTATTTGTCGAATGACCATTGGCCGGAGGCCATTGGTCGATGGGTAGCGTATCATTGAATAAATTTACGCTGAATTCCCTACCGTATTGGGAAAAGCATTCACCTGATCCCCCAGGGGAGCAAGCAATGGTGCTCCCATTGCGCGATAGCTTCAATTCACCTGATCCCCCAGGGGATGCCCTTCTCTCTCTTTGAGGTTAACATCGCGACCTCGCAGGGGGAAAGGGTATGAGTCAGCAGTTTAAAGATCGTATTATCATGGTGACCGGTGCATCTGATGGCATCGGCCAGCAGGTTGCCGCAGCGCTCGGTGAAGCAGGCGCCAGCGTTATTGCCCTTGGCCGCAGTGAGGATGGTCTGCAGCAGACAATGGAGCGCGTTGAAGAGCTCGGTAGTCGTTGCCTCTGTATCCCGTTTGATCTCAATGATTTCGACAACTACGGTAAACTGTTCCTCTCCCTTAAAGATCAGATTCCCCACCTTGATGGCTTGGTTCACTGCGCTGGTGATATGGATCGCTGCACGCCGCTGCAGTATGTGAAGGTTGATGATTTCCGTAAAATGCTCGATATCCATCTTACCGCACCGAATATGCTGACCCAGATCATGTTCCCGCTGCTCAGACGTGCTGAGGCTGCATCGGTGATCTTCACCAGCTGTGATATGGTCGATAAGGATATGGCCAACTGGCACGGTTATGGCATGGCCAAGCGGGCGCTCGCCTACGCTGCAGCGATGTGGCAGATGGAGCATCCCGACAAACCGTTCCGCTTCAACACCCTTAATCCGGGACGTGTACGCACCAAACTCTTTAAGCGCACCTACGGTGGTGAACATCCCGATATGGTGCCGCCGGCCAGTAGTGTGACCCCGGCCTACCTCTATCTGCTATCGGATGAATCCAAAGCGCTGCGTGGCCAGACCGTGCATGCCAGCGATCTGTTCGCAACCAAACAGTAATCGGGCAGAGTGCTTATACTCAGGCTTTTCGAACCGCCTGCTCAACACCCTCCAGCAGCAGTAGTGCTGCATCAAAGTCGTAAGCATCGAGATGTTTCT
Source organism: Mariprofundus sp. KV (assembly GCF_013387475.1). GTDB lineage: Bacteria > Pseudomonadota > Zetaproteobacteria > Mariprofundales > Mariprofundaceae > Mariprofundus. Next base: position 16,830 of record NZ_VWNB01000005.1, read on the forward strand.
TCATGCGTGGAAGCTTGGCTGCAATCGATGTGCCGGAAAGGGCTGACTCAAGCTCATCAAGAAGATCAACGGCATCACCGTCATAATCCTCCAGTAGCAGGCGCATGCGTTTAAGCACGGCATTGGCCCGGTCGCGATCAAACTCACCATCCTCTGCCACCACCACCGTTTCAGATTTCCCCTCAAGCCAGCCGCGGATTGCAGCGATAATCTCAACAAGCATGTTGGCAGCCACCCGAAAATCATCCGCATTGGTATCGCTGCCTTCGCGAATCAGCAGCTCCAGTCGGCCAGCCTCATCATGCAACGCTTTGGCACCGATATTTCCCGCCACACTCTTTAAGGAGTGGAACAATCGCTGCGCAACAGCAGCATCACCGCGCTCCATCGCCTGCAAGGCCTGTTCTGTGACATTAGCCTGACTCTCGACAAACTTGCCAACAACCTTACGGTAGAGTTGCAGATCACCACCCACGCGCCTCAGGCCATCGCTGACATCAATACCATGCAGCTGTGGCAGCGTCTCATCCTGAGTCTGCTCGACCATGCCAACCTCACCCAGACGGAAACTGCTCACCCACTTCTCCAGCTTACTATAGAGGTCCTGCGGATCGATCGGTTTGGCGATATGATCATTCATGCCCGCCTCAAAACAGTCACGCACATCTGAGGGCAGCACATTGGCAGTCATGGCGATAATCGGAAGATTTGCAAAAGCGGCATCGCTACGAATCAGACGCGTAGCCTCCAGCCCATCCATAATCGGCATCTGCATATCCATCAGCACACCATCAAAACTATCCGAGCGCACTGCATCAACGGCCTGTTGCCCGTTGTGGGCAACAACCAGACTGATACCTGCTTTAGTGAGCAGCCCTTCAGCCACCATCTGGTTGATCGGATTATCCTCAACCAGCAGCAATCTGGCCCCCTGCAGATGTGCCACACTGCCAGCCAGCCCATCTTTACCTGTAGCCTGCTCATGATCACTACTACTAAAACCGAACACGCCTGCGATCGATTCAAGAATCGAGGTGGCTGTAACAGGTTTGAGCAGTGTGGATGCAAAACCGGCTCTGGCAGCCTCCTCATTGGCCACATTCTGACCATAGTTGGCGGTCAGAATAGCGGGTGGCAGCGTTTTGAGCCTGGCGGCTTTACGGATCAATGTGTAGCTCTCAAAACCGGTTGTTTCAGCCAGAGTCCAGTCGATGATCAGCAGACCGAAAGGATCAGTTGCGGAATCCTTCAACGCTTTCGCTGCCTCTTTTACTGTCGAGACATGCGCGGCACGCATGCCAAAGCTCTCAATAAAACGGGCCAGAATGATTTTGGAGGTGGGGTTATCATCAACAATCAGCGTACGCAGCCCCTGCAGCGGCTCAGGCACGACAATCACTTTGGAGACACTCTCAGTAGCTGCCTCAAAACGCGCCGTAAAATAGAAGCAGCTACCCTTGCCTTCGACACTGTCCAGCCCGATTTCACCACCCATCATCTCAACCAGCTGTTTGCAGATCGCCAGTCCCAGACCGGTACCGCCATAACGGCGGGTAATCGAGCTGTCGGCCTGGGTAAAGGCCTGAAACAGGCGCGACTGCTGCTCTTTACTCAGGCCGATACCGGTATCGGTCACCGTAAAACGGATCAGATGGCCATGTTCATCAGATGACTGAATTCGGGCGCCAACAATGATCTGCCCCTCTTCGGTAAACTTTACGGCATTGTTCACCAGATTCAGCAACACCTGTCCCAGACGATGCGGATCACCATTTAAGCGTGGCATGCGGGGTGGAAAATCGATAAGGAAATCGAGCCCCTTTTCACTGGCGCGAACACCACCGATATTGGCCAGATTATGCATCGCCTCATCCATATCGAAATCGATGCGATCCAGCTCCATTTTGTGCGCTTCGATCTTGGAGAAATCGAGAATATCGTTGATGATGGAGAGCAGCACTTCGGAAGCCTCCAGCGTTTTGGTCAGATAGTTGCGCTGCTGTTTGTCTCTTTCGCGATCCAGCGTCAGATGTGTCAGTCCGATCACCGCATTCATCGGGGTACGGATCTCGTGGCTCATATTGGCAAGGAAATCACTCTTGGCCTTCATCGCAGCAATGGCCCTGTCTCGCGCTTCAGCCAGTTCGCGGGTGCGATTCTCCACCTGCTCCTCCAGCGTATGGCTATGCTCTTCCAGCTTCTCATAGGAGTCGCGCAGGCTTGCCGCCATCTCCTCTAGTGAGCTTACCAGTACACCGATCTCATCTTCAGTGCGGATACTGATATGCGGCGTGGCACTGAAATCGCCGCCGGCCAACTCGTGCGAAAAGCGAACCAACTGCTGAATCGGACGCGTCCACATGCCTGCCAGGAAATAGACCACGATGGAGCCGACAACCAGAAACAGCAGCGCTGTAAGTGTCGCCTGCAGCAGCATATGGTTCATCTCATCAGCCACATAGGCTTCCGACTCTTTCAATGCCTTGTTCAACTCATCGAGAGAGAAACCAAGTCGCAATACACCCCACTGCTCCTCATCCACCAAAATCGGTACAATCGACTCCATGAAGGCGAGCTCTCCGACTTCGAATTCGTGTTTGGCTTTGAGCTTCTGACTGACAGCAAATTCGGAGACATGACCGTGCAGAATCTCCTGCCTCAGCTCACTGCTCAGATTGGCACCATAGGCGACTCTGGGCTGATCACCCTGCATCAGAATCACATATTTGAGATCATCGATATCGCGCACGACCTCACGCACATACTGGTTGGCCAGAGACAGACGGTAGGTGGCAATCAGTTTCTGCAGATGACTGGACATCTGTTCCGAGGCGCGATCTGATTTCTTGGTCATCTGCTCCTTGAGAAAAGAGCTGTGAGCATTGAGATTTTTTTTCAGGGCAGTTTTCTGACTGGTCACCTGCAGCACCGTCAACAGTCCCACAATTGCCACGATCATGCCGACCATCGCCACCATCAGTTTCCAGCGAATACCTTTTCGTATCGAGAGCTTTCCCATCAACTCAGTATCATTCATCGACAACCCTTATGGTGCAGCAGCACCCGGCAAATTAGATGCGTATCATCATCACCTGTCTATAACAATTCTATGGGAAGCATCACAAACAGGCCAAAAATAAAAAAACGGTGTAGGCGCTAACGGGTGATCCGGCTATCATTGCCTCATGTCGAATTCACCTGATCTTTCCGTTTCATTTGCCGGTCTCACCCTGCAAACCCCACTCGTCCTGCTCTCCGGCTGTGTCGGTTTTGGCGAGGAGTACACCCGTGTTGAGGGGTGGGATAACCGCAACATCGGCGCGGTTATCCTCAAAGGCACCACACTGGAGCCGCGCATGGGCAATGCACCACACCGCGTTTATGAGACCCCATCGGGCATGCTCAATGCTATCGGCCTGCAGAATCCCGGTGCGCGTTATGTGGTAGAAAATATCCTGCCCAACCTGCCGCATGAGCAGACCCAGTTCTGGGCCAATGCCAACGGCACCTCGCCTGAAGAGTACGCCGAGGTGGCCCGCATCTTTGAAGATTCACCGGTTACCGCCATTGAGATCAATATCTCCTGCCCCAATGTTAAGGAGGGTGGTGTCCATTTCGGTAACGATCCACGCATGGCGGCCCGCGTGGTCGAAGCGATGCGTCCCCACACCAGCAAACCGCTGATCACAAAACTCTCGCCCAACAGTGCCGATATTGCTGAAACAGCACGTCTGGTGATTGAAGCGGGCAGTGATGGCCTCTCGGTGATCAATACACTGGTGGGTATGGCTGTGGATATCGAAAGTAGAAAACCGGTCATCAATAATATCTCCGGCGGTCTCTCCGGCCCCTGCATCAAACCGGTTGCGCTGTGGAAAATTCATCAGACACGCGCTGTTGCAGCCAAACACAATATCCCGATTCTCGGTCAGGGCGGCATCACCAATGCCAAAGATGCGGTTGAATTTGCCGTGGTTGGCGCCGATGCCATCGGTATCGGCACTGGTCTCTTCTATGATCCACTGATGTGTGGAAAGTTGTTGGACGGTCTCTCCGATTATCTCAATCGCCACAATCTGGGCTCCTATACAGAGCTCGTGGGAAGCCTTGTTACGAACAAAGCTTAATCTGCTGCTGATTGCTCTGCTGCTCACTGCGGCAGGGGCTGCAGATGCCGGATCACTCTCTGTTGTTGGTCAATCCCGCTGGGTAGAGGTGGGCAGAGTAATCGATGGCGATACCTTCCACACCAAGAGCGGCGAAAAGGTGCGTCTGCTTGGTATCAACACACCCGAGATCGCCCATGACAGCTCGCCTGCCCAACCCTACGGCATCGATGCCAAACGCCAGCTAGAGCAGTTGATCAGTGGCAAAACCGTACGTCTGCAACTGGATCGAGACAGAAAAGACAACTACGGCCGTACACTGGCTCAGGTTTTTTTAAGGGATGGCAGCTGGATCAATGCACTGCTGGTACGCCAAGGTCTGGCCCTTGTCTACACCTTTGCCCCGAATTTCCAGTGGGCGCAGCAGCTGTTAAAAGAGGAGGCACTGGCGCGCAACAATATGCTCGGCATCTGGAAATCAGAGAGGTTTAAAGTGCTTGATGCCGGCGATGTGACGGCTCACCTGATCGGTCAGTTTCGTCTGCTGCGCGGCCGCATCAAGAGCAGCGGCCCATTCCGCTACCAGCTCGGTAAAGTCATGGTCACCATTCCGCGCAGCGCCAGAGGGTGGTTTACTCCTGCACAGATGCCCCATGACGGGCAGCAGGTGATTGTGCGTGGCCGCATACGCACATCAACCGGTGGTGGCCTCTTTCTCGCTTTGCACTCACCCTTTGATCTGGAATAATCCGCTTTCTGCCCTCATCCTTGGGCTCTCTCAATCCGGAGGTAATTTGTGAAATCCCGTTTCATGCTGCTGTTGATGCTATTAACCCTGCTCTCTGCCTGCGCCAAAAATCCGGCCACCGGCAATCAGGACTTTGTCATGATGAGTGAGACCGAAGAGCTGAAGATCGGTAAACAGGCCTTTGCAGAGTTCAGTAAAAATCTGATCCTGCTGCCTGAGAGTGATCCACTGGCGCAATATGTGAACCACGTCGGTCAGAAGGTGGCGGCAACTGCGGATCGGCAGGATCTCTTTTACCACTTCTATGTTGTTGATGATGCAACGATCAACGCCTTTGCCCTGCCCGGTGGTTATATCTTTATCCATCGCGGCCTGATCAACCATATGAATAACGAAGCCGAACTTGCTGCTGTGCTCGGCCATGAGGTCGGCCATGTCACCGCCCGCCATTCGGTACAGCAGATATCCAAGGCCAGAGCTTATCAGACGGCCCTGATGATCACCTCTGTGTTTGTTCCCATCCCGCAGGGGGCAACGATGTTCTCCGACCTGATCGCTCTCTCCATCATTCAGGGTTATGGCCGTGATGCCGAGTTCCAGTCCGACGAGTTATCTATCCGCTACCTGACTCAGGCCGGTTATGACCCCAACGCCACCATCGGTATTCTGAAAACACTTAAGCGACTGGATGAGATCGATACGCTTGAGAAAACAGATGCCGGTGAGAAGGTGGAGAAATACCACGGCGCCTTCTCCAGCCACCCGGAGACACGCAAACGTATCGAAAAGAGTATTGCCGAAGCCGCTGCAGGTCAGCTCAGTGGCGGCCTGACCAATCGCGACACACTGCTTTCAGCCATCAATGGTTACGCCTATGGCGACAGTGCTGAACAGGGCGCAGTTGTTGGCCGTCGTTTCCTGCATCCCGAGCTCGGTTTTCAGCTTGAGTTCCCCAAGGAGTGGGTGATCAACAACACGCCGCAGGCGCTGCAGGCACGCCTGCGCAAGCAGGAGGTCTACTTCCAACTTCAGCTGGTTGAGCTGCAGAAGCGTTACAGTGTTGAAGAGGTATTACAAAAGTCTTTTCCGAAAGAGCGTAATCTTAAGATCAACAGTGGCAGGCAGGCCGGTATGGACTACGCCCACGCCAGCATTAAACGCTCAGCCCCCAAGGTGAGCTTCGCCATGATTGATGCCCACGTCTTTCTGCAGGGCAGCAGAGCTTTTGTACTGACCATGTGGTGTGACAGGGATGAGTTCGATAAACACGCAGCTGATTTTGCCACCATTGCCAAATCGTTCCGCTCTTACGACAAACAACGTGACGGAGATGTGCCGCGCATAGCACTACATCAGTGGAGAGCGGGTGACTCATGGCAGGCTCTCGCCGCCAGCAATAAGAACATTCTGGGTCGTTTCACGGCTGACCGGCTGGCTGCACTCAACAGCATGGGCCTGGAGGAGAAGCCTGCTACAGGCAGCCTGATAAAAATCGTGAAGTAAAAGCGGCGCTGATCTTGCTTGTTGATTATACAGCACCTAAAACAGGAGGCTCTATTGGCCCCTTTGAAACAGACAATCAGTAACGACTGCATGCGATGTTTAACTTCGCAAATGATTGTTATATCAAGTCTTTAATGATCCACGCCTCCAACTTTCCACTACTTGACCGCATCTCCAGTGGCATTCTGGCGATCGACAGAGATGGCAGGATTATGCTCTGGAACAGTGTCATGGAATCGTGGCACAGGAAAAGCAGGGCTGAGATGAGCGGCAAAAATCTGTTCAAGCTCTTCCCGCATCTGGACAACAGTATGTTCAAAGCAGAGCTGGCCGGAGTATTTGATAGTAGCAACACAGCAGTTTTCCCTGCTGCTGATCAGCAGATCATCCCCTGCCCGCTTGCCGGTGGCGAGTTTCGTCATCAGAAAGTAACCATCTCGCTGCTGGATGAGCATCAACTGGCACTGTTCACCATCGAGGATCAGACCGAACAGCGCAAATTGATCCACGACTACAGGAAGATAGCAGCCAGCCTTCAATCTGAACTGAATCAGAAAAGCCGTCTGATTAGCGCTATCGATCAGGCTGCCGAAGCGATCATTATCGCCACGGTTGATGGTAAAATTGATTATGTGAACAAGGCCTTTTTCACGCAGACGGGATGGCAACATAGTGATCTCAGCAACGCCACACTGGCGCAGCTGTTCACGCAGGCTGAAGATGGTTTTGAAACACACCTGAATCGGGTATTTAGTGAAGGAAAAACCTGGCAGGGACGACAGAAGATCAGTGGTAGTGACGGCACACTGTTTACCGCCTCGGTCAGTATCGCCCCCATTCAGGATGAGAGCGGCACAGCCACCCATGTGGTGATTATTCAGGAGGATATCAGCCAGCAGGTCGCTCTTGATGAGCGTTTGCGTCGCTCACAGAAACAGGAGGCGCTGGTCACCCTAGTTGGCGGCATTGCACACGACTTCAACAATCTGCTCGCCGGCCTGATCGGCCAGACCTACCTGGCCAGCCGCGAAGTTAAAGAGATGCCCAAGACGCTGACTCGTTTGAAGAAGGTGCAGAAGATTGCTCAGGAAGCCTCTGAGATCGTCAAGCAGCTGTTAACCTTTGCCCGACAGGGCGACCATTCAGCCAAAGAGTTCCCGCTCAGCGCCTTCATCAAAGAGTTCCATAAACTGGCGCAACATACGGTACCCGAATCGATTCAACTGCGGTTGGATTTCTCACCTGACGAATACACCTTCAGAGGTGATGCCAATCAGCTGCAGCAGTCACTACTGAACATGATCCAGAATGCTGTAGAGGCGTGTGGTGACAACCATAATGGGTTGATCGAACTGACCCTTAACCCGCTTGATCCAGCTAAAGATATGGCGCACATTGTTAAATATCCGGTACTGCGACATGGCAATTTTGCCCATATCCAGATCAGAGATAACGGACGCGGTATCAGCAGTGAAAACATTGAAAAAATATTTGACCCTTTCTACACCACCAAACAGTTGGGCAGTGGCTTGGGATTGGCCATTGTTATGGGTTGTATCCGCAGTCATCACGCCATTATCGATGTGCAGAGCACGCCCGGAGAAGGCAGCACATTCCATCTCTTCCTGCCACTGAAAGTGGCCAAACCCATGACCCCGACCATTCCCGTGGAAAATTCACTCAACGCCACTATTTTGCTGGTCGATGATGATCCCAATGTACTGGAACCGACCAAAGAGTTGCTGGAGTGCATGGGGCACCATGTCACACTGGCGTGTGATGGAATTGAGGCGTGTGAACGCTTCGAGTCCAATCCGGCCCAGTGGGATATTGTCATCACCGATATGGTGATGCCACGCATGAACGGGCTGGAGGCAGCACGCAGGATGCGCATGCTGGTGCCAACGATTCCGATCATCTTTGCTACCGGTTACGATCGTTCTCTGGTGATTGAAGATACCCGCAAAATGGCGCAGACACTGCTGATCAGCAAACCGTTCAATCCTGACGAACTGGATCAGCAGATTATCAAAATGGTGAAAACCAACCGAGGCAGTTAAAGGCCTGTAATGCATAGCGAGCATCGATACAGCACGGAGCTCATTCTCCTGCAGCTTCCACCTTATTCGGCCCCGTCAAACAACCCCTGCAGCAAGGCGTCGCTCATCTGCTGCATGTGATCAGGGAAGAAATGCCCAGCCCCCTCAATGGCATGGAAATCGATATGGGCTTTGTCTTTGACGCTGGCTCGCACCCGCGCAAAGGGGACAATCTCATCATCGGTGCCTGCAATCACCGTGATCGGCCTGGTCTCGCCACGCATGAAAGCGAAGGGCCAGAGATTCACGGCAGGTGCAACGGCAAACATATGGGAAACGCGGCTATCGCTTCTGGCAGCCTGCAATCCGGCATAACAGCCAAAAGAGAAGCCGGCCATCCAGAGTGGTGCGTAGGGGTGCATCTGGCTCATCCACTCAAGAGCTGCGCGGGCATCATCGCTCTCCCCTCGCCCCTCATCCCATTCGCCTTGGGACTCTCCCACGCCACGAAAATTAAAACGCAGAACAGAGCAGCCCTGCTGCTCAAATGCGCGGCTCATCCAGTAGACCACCTTGTTACGCATGGTGCCGCCAAACTGCGGATGCGGATGACAGACCACCACGGCAGGGCTCTCCTCTTCACCGGGATGGTAGAGCCCCTGCAGTCCGCCGACAGGGCCCGGAACAGTGACCTTAATATGCTGACTCATCAGTGCCCGAACATCTCGCTATAGGCGACTTCGGAAAAGCCCACTTCAATACCATCACCTTTTACCAGCACAGGGCGTTTGATCATCGAGGGATATTCACACATCAATGCAATGGCACGCTCCCTGTCTACCCCCTCTTTCTGCTTATCAGTCAGCTTGCGCCAGGTCAGGCCGCGCCGATTCAGCAGCAACTCCCAGCCAACCCTGTCAGCCCATTGCGAGAGAAGATCACGACTGACCCCCTCTTTTTTGTAGTCGTGAAAGGTATATTTTACAGCATGTGCATCCAGCCAGCTGCGCGCCTTTTTCATGGTGTCGCAATTGGGGATACCGTAGAGGTCACACATCAGCAAACTCCTTTATTGTTAAAATCAATATTGGAAGAGCCTGACTTTATTAAGCACATCCATCGGGTAATCTCAGTCGGTCTGTTCGCGAATGAATGCGAAGAACTCCATCGCCCCCTCTGTGGTGAGTGGCGTAACAACCATCTCGATCGAGAACTCAAAGCCGTCACGATGCAATCCCTGGGTTCGCATCGGCTTGTACAGCCATGGGCCGATATTGGTTTTTTTGTAGTGTTGCATGCCGCGACGATGATCCTCGCGCAGCCGTTCAGGAACGATTGTCTCAAGTGGTTCGCCGATAATCTTATGGCGCGGCCAGCCAAAGAGAATCTCGGCACTGCGGTTCCACTCAATGATATTGCCATCGGCATCAGCGCTGACATAAGCATCGTAGGTGTGGTCGATGATCGCCTGCAGACGCTCACCCTTCTTCTCCAGCTGACCCCGCAGTGCCTGCTGGCGGCCGAAATCACGCTGGGCATAAAAGCCGAAACCGATCAGCGTCGCAGAGATCAACAGCCGCATCCAGAGCTCATCGGCATCCGCACTGAACAGATTATCCAGGAAACTTTCATCACCGAATATGAACACATGCAACAGCGCTTCAGCAGGCCAGAACAGCACCGCCACAAGAATCCCTAAACCACTATAGCCTATCCGCTGCAGCATCAACCCTCCCGTTCAGGCGCATCGCAACGTGCAACCTGAAAGCGCCTTCCCTGGCACGCTTTGAGTAATATGTACCTCGATCACTGCTGTTGCAACGCATATTGCGCAAAAAGCTGTGACGTTGAGACATTCCGATCCAGATAGAGAGAGAGCAATTGCAGATCAGCCGCTCCTCCGATCTCCCCGCTAACAATGGTGTCAAAACCGGCTCCACCAATCAACCTTAATCGGGTTGTGATAAACAGCCGATCAAGCACCCGATCAGCAATCAGAGTCCTATGCACCTGCGGTCCGGCAATCATATAGGCACTGCGATAACCCTGCTCTATCAACACGCTTTTCACTGCAGCACCGGACACATCAGGGCTATCGAGCACAAACAGTTCAACGCCTGCAGCTTGAAGTGCCGCACCTCTGGCAGGCTCAGCCCGGTTGCCTGTACATATCAAAACACGTCGTCCCTGTAGCAGCTTCAGAGCAGCGACAGGAATATCGAGACTATTGGATAGTATCAGCACGTCAGGCTGAGCTCTCAGGCCCGCTGACTTTCGCCAGTCTCGAAGGTCGGCATATTCATCCTCCTGCCCCACCGGCAACAGATCCTGAGCTTCACCTTTGGCGAGCTGCCTGAAATAGCGGGCAGAGGTGATCATCACATCAGCCTGAGCTGCCAGTTCCTGATAGAGCCTCCAGTCGCGACGATTGATGATATCCGTAGGTACCTGTGACTGCGATGGGCGCTCCGTGGTGAGCGAGATACGTCCATCGAGACTGGTGATGTAGTTGGAGTAGATCAGCAGATCACCATCGGCAGCCTGCCTGTGCAGGTTCAAGCCAAGGTAGAGCCCTTGAAGCGGCCTCTCCTCCTCAGTCGGCGGATAGAGTGATAGCACGGTCACGCTGGCAGAGCCGCTGACGCATTTGCCGATGAAAGAATAAAAGCAGCCATAGAGCCATAGACTATAATGGTAATGAAGGCTGTTCACAACGGAGGTATTCCATGGCTATTGCCATGTTTCGCGATCTGTTTTTCTGCTCTGCCATCATCCATATCGGACTACTGCTCTGGTGGCTTCTCTTCTTCAGGGAAGCTCTGAATATCTACGTCCATGTAGTTCTTCAGCACGCAAAGGCAAAAGCGTGGTTTTTCCTTTGCTTACAAAACCAAGCACTTACTGTGCATATTTTGGCAAGCCATCCATGGCTTGCACGGATACGCTGACTTTTTCAGAGCATCCTTAGCTTTGCCCGTGATCTGATCTATCGCATGCACAGCCGTTTTTTCAAACTTCCGGATGCGACGTTTGATGCCATCCACTACGGCGGCATGGCCGTCTACAAACTATGCATCTTCATTTTCACTATTGTCCCCTACTTTGCCTTGCTGATTATCAGCCCATAAATAACACTCGGGCTTATGCAGGAGAAAAGCACCATCATTGAGCAGTTGCGGCAGTGGAGCGTCAGATTGAAAACCGGTCTGCAAACGCTCTACCTGTGCGGCAAACATCCTGAAACACCGAGGCTGGCCAAGACCATTGCTATCATTGTTGTCGTCTACGCCTTAAGCCCAATCGATCTGATTCCCGACTTTATTCCCGTCATCGGTTATCTGGATGATCTGCTACTGGTTCCGGCAGGTATCTGGTTAGCCATTCACCTGATTCCCGATCCCATCTGGCAGGCCTGCAGAGAGGAGGCGCTTCGCCATCCGATGCAGCTGCCGATAAACCGTACAGCAGCTATCTTTGTGGTCATCTTCTGGCTGATTATTCTGGCCCTGCTGTTATGGCTGTGGCTAGAGCCAGATTCAGCCGCTAGTCTCTAACCTGAATCAAGGAGCTCCTATGTCCCCATTGCGTTTTGTTCAATCCGGCCTGTTCGCCACCACCCTGCTTATCACCACCCCTGCAACTGCCGGCTGGATGGATCAGCTCGGTGGCGCTGTCGATACCTACAACAAGGCCACGCAAGGCAGCACAGCCACTGCCACAGCATCATTAACCAACAGCGATATGATTGCAGGGCTTAAAGATGCACTGCGGGTCGGCTCTGAACAGGTGGTCGGACAACTCAGCAAAAACGACGGGTTCAACAGTGATCCGAAAATTCATATCCCCCTCCCTGAGAGCATGCAGCACGTGAAATCGGCTCTCTCAGCAGTCGGCATGGGTTATATGATGGATGATCTGGAGCTGAAACTGAATCGCGCTGCCGAGGTGGCGACCCCCAAAGCCAAACGCATCTTCGCAGATTCGATCAAAGCGATGACCATTGATGATGCCAAAAACATCCTCAGTGGCCCGGATGATGCCGCCACCCAGTACTTCAAAGGCAAGATGAGCAAGCCGCTCTCGGCAGAGATGCGCCCTATCGTACAGAGTGCACTGAATGAAGCCGGAGCCGTGCAGGCCTATGACTCCGTGATGGGTGAATACAGCTCACTGCCTTTCGTACCTGATGTAAAAGCCAACCTCACCCAGCATGTACTTGATCTGGGACTGCAGGGCATATTCCTCTACATGGCCGAAGAGGAGGCCGCGATCCGTAAAAATCCGGCCAAGCGCACCACCGACATCCTGCGAAAAGTATTCAGCCGCTAACCACACTTCGTATGTAAATCGGGTGAAATCCGGGGTTGCTAACGTTGTTGTAACGTTCTACGTCGCTTCTCTACACATAAGAAAAAGTCCGACAGGACCCATGCATTTTATTTAGAAGAAGCTATACTCTCTAAACTGATTGGAAGATCAGCGCCCCCTATACATCAACAGCAGAGCAGGAGCAGCATCAGGGCTATGGTTCAACAGCAAGACAGTACGCTATCACGTGGATGGAGAGTGATCTCAACCATCGACTCTTCGCACTCACTTATCAGTTGGGTGGGCATCACACTGACCACCTTTATCGCGGCTATTGTTGCCGATATGGCTCACGCTTCAAAATCGACCGTAGTGATCATCGGGGTGGCTGTATTTATTCTCACTACCCTGCTGGTGATGACTATACTCGGTCGACGTAAAGCGGTGGAAGAGAAGAGGATGATCGACAGCACTGCCAAAATATCTCTTCTTCAACTGCGCAGTGAGGCACTTTTGAGAGGCTGGAATTTCAGCCGGGGCAGCGAGCAGACGCTGGAGTTTACCCTGACCGTCAGTCAGGCCGCACTGGATTGTCAGATCGAGTTCTGGGGGCGCAAAGAAATTGACGCCGCAGAGGAGGTAATCCGATCCAATCCGCTGCAACCGATTCCCGCTGGTCACTGGTTAGAGTTTGCCGTTGAACCGGTCCGCTTTGTCACCTCAACGGACAACTATTTCACTCGCAGTTATGAGTTCCCTTCACTGGAGAAAAAAGGCTACCTCGATCTGCATCTGAACCGCGAGCAGGCTCTTATATGGTTAGATACGACTGCAGAATCCTCCAGAAATCCAGACCTGAAAAGCCAGCCAACTGATTAATTACCACAAATCTACAGGACAGTAGATTTGGACGACGATTAGTCGCCCTCAGGGATAGCGGCAGGAGCCGCTAGTCAGAACCAGCTACCATCATCGAGGTCATCTTTGCAGCGTCTTAGCTGTTTATCATAGATGGCAGCCTTGCGTTTGACCTTTTGAGACACCTTAATCAGCCACGGTTTTTTGTTATAGGTTTTACGTTTCCAGCCACCATGCCCTTCATGATAGGCAAGATACTGATTGTAGGCATCCCACTTGGAGATGCCGAGGGTTTTCTGTGAGTAGGTGCCATACCAGCCGATGAAATCGGTGGCATCTTCGAAATCATCACGATCTGCCCCCCAGTTGCCGGTCTGATCAATATACCAGTCCCAGGTCTCATCTTTAACCTGGGCATAACCGTAAGCGGTAGTGATACGGCCATAGGGGATAAAGCCCAGTATCCAGTCACGCGGGGTTTTCGCCTCAGCCCGGAAACGGGACTCCTGCCACATGATCGCCATCTGCACATGCACCGGTACGCCCCACTTCTCAAAGGAGTCGTTGGCATACTCATACCAGTCATCTTTCTCTTTAAAAATTGAGCATACATCATCAACATTTTTCGGCGGCCCACTGGCACAGCCAACCAGAGCAAACAGAGAAAAGATCAGTAGCAGCCTGGTCAGTGACATATCTACATCAGCACCCGTTCGATGCCGCCATTTTTCACCTTCTGAATAAACTGCTTCTGCCAATCTTCACCATGCAGGTGTCTGGCCAGTTCAATGACAATGTAATCTGCACTCACACCACTCTGATCTTCCAGACGGGAGAGTCCCTGGAAACATGACGGGCAGGAAGTGAGGATCTTCTGCGGGTTTTCACCGGGCATCTGTGCCTTGGCAAGCTCCATCTGCTCCTCTTTACGTGTACGGATCTTGCCGGCGATCTGAGGATGTGCAACAGCCATCGTACCCGCCTCACCACAACAATCTTCCGACTTCACCGCATCCTGACCGAGCAGCGATTCGATCGCCGCTTTGGTGCCATGACGTTTCAGTGGCGAGTGGCACGGTACGTGGTACATATACTCCACACCACTGACACGTTCGGTCTTCACTCCCTGCTCCATCAGGTACTCATGAATATCGATCAGCGGCGTATCCGGGAACACCTGCCCCAGCTCATACTTGGTCAGCTGATCATAACAGGTGCCGCAGGAGACAATCACCGCCTCAAAATCGAGGTAGGAGAGCACCTTCTTCATACGGTGGAAGAGCACCCGGTTATCATAGGTAATCTGATCACCGCGCTCATGATCGCCACCTGCCGTAGAGGGGTAGCCGCAGCAGAGGTAGGAGGGTGGCAACACCACATTCACACCGAGATCATAGAGCATCGCCTGCGTGGCCAGCCCGACCTGAGAAAAGAGACGCTCAGAGCCACAGCCGGGGAAGTAGAATACCGCCCGCCCATTGGCTTTTTTCGGATCACGCAGAATCGGAATCATATTCTTGTCACTCGATTCAAGACCCAGCTTCTGACGCGCCGTACCGGCCTGCAGGGCTGGCAGTGGTCGCTCGATGAAATTGATCACCTGCGCCTGAATACCCTCCAGATTACGACTGGCAGCCGGCTCATTTTTCACCAGACCGGCCATTTTACCCAGCCGGTTGAGCATACGGTGCCCCGCATAACCCCAGCGAATAACAACCTCGCGCATCAGTCGAACGGCATTGGGATTCTGCAGGGTGAGGAACATCAGTGAGAATCTGGAGCCAATATTGAATCTGGCCTGCCCCTTATCCTTGAGCAGTGCTCGCATGCGTTCGGTCACATCACCGAAATCGATATTCACCGGACAAGGGCTTTCACATTTATGGCAGATCGTGCAGTGGTCTGCGACATCCTGCATGCCTGCAAACTGCTCAAAAGAGATACCTGAGCCGGTCTGTGACTCATAGAGAAACGCCTCGATCATCGCGCCACTCGCCTGAATCTTGTTACGCGGACTGTAGAGCATATTGGCGCGCGGGAAGTGGGTGTTACAGACCGGCTTGCACTTACCACAACGCAGGCATGGTGAGATCGCTTCGGAGAGGTCGGTAAGATCAGCCGCCTCGAGAATCATCGACTCCATCTCCAGCAGATTAAAACTCGGCGTATAACTCAGCTGCAGATCGGTATCGGGCATCAGTTTGCCACGGTTAAAGAGATGATTCGGATCAACGCGTTTGAGGTACTCGGCTGTCTCGACCAACAGGTTCTTATCCATGTACTCCAGTTTGGTAATGCCGATACCATGTTCACCGGAGATCACACCACCAAGCTCCACCGCTTTGGCCATCACCTTCTCAACCACGCGATGCGCCTTTTTCATCATGCCATAATCGTTGGAGTTGACCGGAATATTGGTGTGCACATTGCCATCTCCGGCATGCATATGGGTGGCAACCACAATACGACTGGAGAGTGCTTTTTTATGCGCTCTGTTAACGCCATCAATCAGAGCGTCGTGACCACGCAACATATCGTGTAGCGGCTTCTGCACGGTCTCACGGTAGGAGACACGCAGTGCAGAGCGCTGAATGACACGGAACAGCGCTTCAGAACGTTTGTATTTGATACCCTCAAGCAGGTGGGCTACTTCCCAGGCAGGTTCATCCATACCTTTCAGCAGTCGGCACCAGTTCTCTCTGGTCTCGGCAATCAGTGTGATACATTGATCAAGTTTTTCGGTCAGATAGGGATCATCATCAAGATCCAGATCGCTGGTCTCCAGTCGGTTACCGCTGATACGCGAACGCGCATCGGTGAGATAGGCCGAGATCGCCTCAATGGCATCTTTCTTATTGAGAATGGAGTTCTCGATATTCAGATGTTCCACGTAATCGTTATATTCAGAGAGACGATCCAGCGGAATCACCACATCCTCATTCATCTTGAAGGCGCGCGTATGTTTGGCAATGGCAGCCATGCGGCCCCGGTCACCCCAGAAACGCTTGCGGTCAGCCTCGCTGGTAGCGACAAAACCTTCACCATTACCGTTGGAGGCAATGCGGCAGATGTCAGCACAGGCTTTGGCAACGGCATGCTCATCATCACCGGAGACATCGATCAGCAACACCACACGTGGCGCCTGACGACGTGTGGCTTTGGAGATATATTCAATCGCTTTGACATACTTCTCGTCAAAGTGCTCCAGCCCCTCAAGGTGGGCTCCCTCCAGCGCATCAACGTGGTGCTTGATCTTCACCATCGCCTTGGTTGCGTCACTCAGCTCCTGGCCGAAAAACTCACAGCAGACGGTACGGGTAACTTCAAAAGAGCGGTGCAGTACAAAGGTCGCTTCAACAATAAAGCCATCGGTGCCCTCTTTCTGCACACCGGGAAGTCCACCCATCGCTTTGCGCGTCACATCCTTGCCCAGCCCCGGTTTACGGAACACCGAGCCTTTGATGGTCAAGATCTCTTCAGATAGCTGTGCTCCGGACCTGGCATCGGTTTTGGTCAGCCTGAAACTGACCTCAGCCTCATCATGCACCTTGCCCATATTATGGTTAATACGCTCCACCAGCAGCCAGTTGCCATCGGGTGTCACCATCTTCCAGGAGAGCAGGTTATCTACACAGGTTCCCCAGATCACCGCATGTTTACCACCGGCATTGGAGGCGACATTGCCGCCAATAGTACAGGCCCAGAGACTGGTCGGATCGGTGGCAAAGACATGCGGCCGACTCGCCTCCATTACCTTACCGGTCACCGCACCGGCACCGGCAGTGATGGTTGCCACCTCACCCTTGCTGCCCACATCCTGCGTGATGATCGGACCGATCTGATCCAGCTTCTCAACATTGATAATCACAGCATTATTGGAGAGCGGTACAGAACCACCGCAGAGGCCTGTTCCGCCACCGCGCGGGATTACCACCAGATCCAGCTCGGCAGTCGCACGCACCAGACCGGCAATCTCTTCTGCAGAGTCAGGAGTAAGCACACAGAACGGTGCATGATGACGCCAGTCGGTAGCATCAGTGGCATGATGGGTAAGCGTATAGGCATCAAAATGGACATTATTGACGTGGGTGAATTTTGCAAAAGCACGACGTGCTTTTTTGCGCTTGGCAGGCTCCTGATCAAACCAGGCGTAGAAATCTTCAAGCATGCGCCCGGTGCAGGCGGCCATCTTCTGTGCACGCGGATTTTCCGATGCGCCCTGCGTAATACGGGCCAGACGATCATAGTGACGACGGTACATCTGCTGGCGTCGTTTCTGGTTATTCAGCAGATCGTTGCGCAAAAATACGTTACGCTCAACCACCCAGAGATCACCGAGAATCTCAAACAGCATCCGCGCAGAACGCCCGGTACGGCGCTGGGTGCGCAATACGTTCATATCATCCCAGGCATCCTCGCCCAAAAAGCGGATGACAATTTCCCGGTCAGAATATGATGTGTAGTTGTAAGGTATCTCGCGAATATTCTCGGACAAACATATCTCCATATTTGGGCGTTAATGATGACGCGCGGACGCAGCATAATAAGCATGCGAGATGAATAAAACCTTAATTCTCAAAAGCAGTTATCGCAATTGCGATTTATAGCACACTTCAGTGCTCAAAGCAGGCCTGATCATGGTCGGGTGTTCATTCGCAGCCGGCGCCGCTAATATGGCGCGCCTAGACCTTTTTTGTGGAGAGTTGCGAATGAAAACCAGCACCCGTGTCATGGATATCATTATTTTCGCCATATGCCTGTTTACCGTTCTTCTGATGTTTGAATACAGGAACGAGGTTGGCCCTAACATGCAGTGGGGCGTCTCCATTCCGCTGGGTCTGATCGGCCTCTTCTTTGGTTTCAGGGCTGCCAACCCCGATATCGTCAGAGGTGAAAAAGAGGATTAATTCACAGCCCTCCGTATCTGCGAGGGTGTTTCGAGCTTTCTGAGAGGTGCTCTTCAGTATGTCAACAGCGGTGTCTGGTGGATATATGCCGGATGCTCAAGCTCTCTTAACATAAAATGGGCAACATCGGCACGGGATATTTTTCCCGCTTTAATGCCTCTCAGGTCAGTTAAAACCCGGTATTTGCCTGTAAACTCTGTTCGCGTCAGTAGCGCTGGCCGCAGAATAGTCCAGTCACAACCACTGGCTCTAATCAGCTCCTCCTGACGGTTCTTATCGTCATACACATGTTTGAGCAGCACCGGCCTGGTCACTTTGTCGTAAAAGAAACCGCCATGACCTTCACTATCCCCCGCGCCTATACCTGTAACAGCCAGTAGTCGTTTGACACCAGCTTGCTCCATGCCACCAAGAACATTTCTCGTTCCATCAGAGAAGAGATTGACCGGCTTGCTGGATGGCACCATGCCAATCGTAAGACAGACCGCATCCTGGCCGACGCATGCCCCCTCAACGATCTTTCTGGTCATGATATCACCAACACGCACCTTAAAATTCCTGTGCACATGCCCCTCAAACACGCGCTTATCCCGAACCAGCGCTGTAACCTTATGACCTGCATCAATCGCCTGCTTGACCAGCTCCAGACCGATACCACGTGATGCGCCGATAATCAGGATCTTCATCTCACCCTCCAGCTGGCTTGCAGCAAGCACACACTACATATTTGCCATCAGATGGCACCAGCCCCAGACATAAAAAAAGCCCGCCTGACTTTTCGTCAGACGGGCTTTAAAAATCGAAACTGGTTAAATCAGGCGATCGCTTTTACACGAGCGTTCAGACGCGACACACGGCGTGAAGCCTGGCGTGCATGAATCTGATTCTTGCGACCGGCACGATCCAGCAGTGAAGTTGCCTGACGCAGTGCTGCAGTTGCAGTCTCTTTGTCACCGGCTTCTACAGCGGTCAACACCTTCTTGATAACAGTGCGCATAGTAGATTTCTGCGTACGGTTCTGCAGACGTTTTTTCTGATCCTGACGTGCACGTTTCAGTGCTGATGCATGGTTTGCCACGTTTTCTTGCTCCTTGCAGCCTCTCAACTGCGCTTGATATGGGCGCGGAACAATACCGTCTGGCAATGCAGTGTCAACAGATTACTGACAGACAAAGCGGGTGCACAAAGTAAAAATTAGGTCTATCCTCGCCGCTGTAATGTCTTTGCATTACACGATGTTTAAAAGTATAGGGGGAATCATGAAAGTTTCTGATGTCATGTCACAGGGATGTCTTACCTGCAAAGC
The DNA here is from genome assembly GCF_013387475.1 of Mariprofundus sp. KV. Classification (GTDB taxonomy): domain Bacteria; phylum Pseudomonadota; class Zetaproteobacteria; order Mariprofundales; family Mariprofundaceae; genus Mariprofundus. The sequence goes on from NZ_VWNB01000005.1 coordinate 36,605, forward strand.
TGGTGATACGCTGCATGATGCAACACAAAAAATGGTAATGCGCCGCTGCGGTTCACTGCCGGTCGTCGACGACAACGACGCCAGCAAGTTGATCGGCATTGTTACCATCCGCGATACCATGCTGCCACTTTATCCCAATTTTGGTGAATATATACACGATGCAAAAACAGCACGTGACTTTGAAGATATGGAAGAGAACTACAAACGCGTAATGTGCATGAAGATCAAGGATGTTATGACACCTGATCCCATGACGGTGGCTTCCGACACTCCGGTTCTCAAAGCGGCCTCCTACATGGGCCTGAAAAACCTGCGCCGTATTCCGGTGGTTGACGATGGCAAGCTGACCGGCATGATCAGCATTGGCGATATCAATCGTGGCATGTTTATCCACAACGGTTAACAGATTGCTGTTACAAAAATATCAGGCTCCGGTTTTTACCGGGGCCTGTTTTGTTTGCAAGGCGGATTAAGCATGGATTCAGTTCCAGCCCACCTCAAGGCCTTGTTTGATGCGGCCATCTATCCGCATCCGGCAGAGAAGATCGAGATGATCCAGACCCATATCTCCTGGGTATTCATGGCTGGCAACTACGCCTACAAATTTAAAAAACCTGTCGATTTTGGCTTCCTCGACTTCAGTACGCTGGAGAAGCGCAAATATTTCTGCCAGCGCGAGCTGGAACTCAACCGCCGCATCTCCCCTGCTATCTATCTGGGAGTACACAGCATCTCTCGACAAGGTGACCACTATCAGCTTGATGGCGAAGGCGAGGTGGTTGATTACTGCCTGAAGTTGCACCGATTCAGCCAGTCGGACCTGTTAGATGGTCGACTCAAACGTGATGATTTTGATGCTGCATGGATGGATCTTCTGGCTTGTGATACAGCCCGCTTTCACGCGGGCTCAACAAGCAACAGCGAGATCGATCATATCGCCCTGCTGCATGACCACATCGCACTCAATCTGGAAGCGGCATCCCGTCACACTGATGCCGGGCTTAACCGCCACACCATTCAAAGCCTCACTGCGTTTGCCGAATGTGCACTGGCACAGCTGCAGCCACTGCTTGAAACCCGTCAATCAGCTGGCCATGTCCGTCACTGCCACGGTGATCTGCATCTGAAAAACATCGCCCTGATCGATGGTTATCCACACCTCTTTGACTGTATTGAGTTTAATGATGATTTCAGCACCATCGATACCATGAGTGATGTCGCATTCCTGATCATGGATTGCGACGCCCATGGCCGAACTGATCTCGGCATGCGCTTTCTCTCCCGCTATCTCGAATGCTCAGGTGATTATGAGGGCCTGAAGCTGCTGCCGCTCTATCTCTTCTACCGGGCCACCGTGCGCGGCAAGGTGGCATGTCTGCTGGCGGATGAGCTGGAGGGAGAGAGCAGAGCAGTGCAATTAGCTGAGGCGGCAAACTATTTCGAACTTGCGCTTGGCTACACCGTCAAGCGGCAGAACGCACTGTTCGCCATTGGCGGCCTCTCCGGCAGTGGCAAAAGCTATCTGGCACTGCTTGGCTGTGGAGAAGAGCAGGCCATCATGATTCGCAGTGATGCCACCCGCAAACGCATCAAGGGTAACTACCCGGGTCTGGAGCTGTATGGCAGACAGATGCATATCAACACCTACAATGACATATTTGAGGCTGCGAAAACTACCATTGACGCAGGTTATTCAGTCATTCTCGATGCCACATTCATCGATTCAGATTCACGCCTTCATCTAAAACAACTGGCAGAGCGCTGCTCAGTACCACTTCACCTCTTCTGGCTGGATATCGAAGAGCCTGTTATAAGAGCTCGAATCAAGCAGCGACAATTCGCCGTCAGTGATATCTCCGATGCCGACCTGCATGTGCTCGAACTGCAGCTGGCAGCATATAAAAAACCTGATGAATCGTGGGTTGAGTTTCTCACTACAAACAGCATCTGGCCGCGCACGCATGGCAGGTGATTCCGGTCACATAAAAAGTTCATCACCAAGCCATATTTCTTCGTCTATAATACCTTTATGAAGGTGACGGCACACAATAATGATCAGCAGGGAAACATGGATATAGACCATATGTCTTACAGGCACGATATCGACCTTCCCAACCGGTTGATTATCACAACCTGGAGCGGCAGGGCTTCAGATGATGACTTCATCCAGGCCTTAACCAGCTATCAGCAAGAGATCAAAGGCCATCGTGATTACCAGCTATTTAATGAACTTCTTGATTTTCGCCACATCACCAAACTCAACCTCTCAACCAGAGGCATCATTGAGCTTGGCAGAATTGCCCAGCGCACAGATCAACCTGCTGTTCAGACAAAGCTTGCTATCGTGATCAGTTCAACAGTGGCCTTTGGACTGGCGCAAATGTACATCACCTACCGAAATCTGGTTCCCAACAGCAACAAAAAACTGAATGCATTCAAAAGATACAACGATGCATTTGAATGGCTCACTGCAGCAACAACCCCTGACCAGTAGGGGTACTCTGATTATTCAGAGCCCCCTGCAGCCACCTCTCTTAAAGCACTTCAACCGCTCTGGATGCCAGCCTTGAACGCTCACTGGCTTTAAGCGCGATATGACCGGCATGCTCCCAGCCTGCGAAAGCCATCGTCGCCTGTGTCAGACCATTGGTATGGGCGGTCAGATAAGGGGTATCGATCTGGGCATTGTTACCCAGCAGTAGAATCTTCGAATCCTCACCCATACGGGTCACAATCGTTTTCATCTGATGCGGGGTCAGGTTCTGTGCCTCATCAACAATCAGCCATGTTTTGGTAAATGTGCGCCCACGGGCAAAAGAGAGTGCTGCAATCTCAATCCTGTGCTGACCAAGAATATCACCGATATTCTGCGCCTCATCGCCAAGCAGAATGGAGAGGTTGTCGGTAATCGCACCCATCCACGGCTCCAGTTTCTCGCGTTCTGTGCCGGGAAGAAAACCGATATCCTGTCCCATAGGCACCGTTGCACGAGTCACCAGAATCTTTTCATACAAGCCCATATCCAGCGTCTGGTGCAGCCCACAGGCCAGTGCCAACAGGGTTTTACCTGAACCGGCAAGCCCGAGCATCGCCACCAGATCCAGTTCTGCATCCATCAGCAGATTCATCGCCATGTTCTGCTCCAGATTTCTCGCCTTAATGCCCCAGATGGCGTGGCGATCACTGCGATAGGATGTGATGTCGCAGAGATGAACCCTGCGCCCCTCATCAATCTGGGTACACTGCACCGCAACCTCGCGCTCACCGGGCAGCACCACAAAGCTGTTCAGGAACGGCAGCTCCTTCTCCTGTGGCCAGGTCACGATATAACGGTTGCCGTGATCGTGTTCACCAACCTCCATATCCTCAGCCATCAGACTCCACTCCGCCTCATCCAGTCGCTGTTTGCCGCTGGGCAGGATAGAGAGATCGGTAACCACACGATCTGAGCGGTAATCTTCGGTTCTAAGACCCAGTGCGCGTGATTTGATACGCAGATTGATATCTTTGGATACCAGAATGACATGGCGATCCGGATGCAGCTTCTGCATGGAGAGGCTGACTGCGATAATACGATTATCCCCTCCGCTTCTGGCCAGCGAGTCAGGTAGAAGTTTAAGTGATTCAATCGTCGACATTTCGAAATAGAGTCTGCCACCACCGGGAAGCAGACACCCTTTGGAGAGATCTTCGCACTCTGCACTGAGTTCATCCAGCTGACGGGAAGCATCGCGCACGTTGCGAGCCAGCTCATCCAGCCCCTTCTTGATCTTGTCCATCTCCTCAAGCACGACAATCGGGATCACCACATCATGCTCATCAAAGCGTTGCAGTGCGTTAGGATCATGTACCAGTACGTTTGTATCTAAAATGTAGATCTTGCGCTTCTCGGTATCGTTCAAGATTCGTCTCCCTGAAAATAGATATGAGTCATGCCAAATATAGTTGACGCTTTACGATTAATACGATGCTATGGAGCCTGATAGTGAGATATAATCTGACGCAACAGCTACCCGAAAGTCAATGCTTGACACTCCCCGCTCATTCGCCATTATTCGCGCCGTCCGCGGGTATAGCTCAGTTGGTAGAGCGCGACCTTGCCAAGGTCGAGGTCACCGGTTCGAGCCCGGTTACCCGCTCCATATTAAAGGGTCCGTAAGGACCCTTTTTTTATCTGTTCAGGTTCAGACGGCAGGGTGGCTCAGTGGCTACGGCGGAGGACTGCAAATCCTTTATTCGCGAGTTCGATTCTCGCCCCTGCCTCCAACCTGAATCACTTCACTTCGAAATCATCCCGCCATATAAAACCTAAAGCGCCAGATACCGACAGCCTTCATCTTTTTAATTCCTCACCATCCTACCTTTGACAATGGCAAAACAGACGGCATTATTCGCCCCGTTAGCGGGTATAGCTCAGTTGGTAGAGCGCGACCTTGCCAAGGTCGAGGTCACCGGTTCGAGCCCGGTTACCCGCTCCAGATCTAAAAGGGAGGATTGCTCCTCCCTTTTATTTTAAGTGGTTGTTAACGGCAGGGTGGCTCAGTGGCTACGGCGGAGGACTGCAAATCCTTTATTCGCGAGTTCGATTCTCGCCCCTGCCTCCAACCTACCTCCCCTACTCTTTAACTTTAAGAAGTTGATTAAACAGTTCGTGCACCCTGTTCATGCGCTCAATCAACACCTCGGGTTTTGTGATCCCGGCGTGCCTGCGCATGGTCTCCCACTCGGTAGCCCCTGCATCATTCGGAAGCTTGCCAATCGAGCGCCACAACTCGACGCGCAACGCATTCTCCATCTGCCGGAAGTCAAGATAAGTAGCGGCCAGCCAGCTGCCCGCCTCTCTCCACATTTCTGGCGCTGATTCCGGAAGATCGTTAAGCACATCAATGGTTCGACGCGCACTACCGCCGAAGGCCAGCCGTGCATATTGAGCCAGAAACTCGATATCAACCAGACCACCGGCATCATGTTTGAGGTTGATTAGCATCTCTGATTTGCTGGCCAGATGGTCAATCATTTTACGGCGCATCTCCACCACATCAGCAGCTAACGTTTTATGATCGCGTTTTTGATCCAGAATCTCCGTCACGATCTTTTCCACAGCTCTCTTTGCGGCATCAGGCCCTGCAGCAGCACGTGCCCTGCACAACGCCTGATGCTCCCAGGTCTGAGCCTCACGCAACTGATAATCATGGAAGCCGATCAGACTGGTCACCAGCACACCACTACTTCCGGATGGGCGCAGCCGTGCATCAAACTCGAATCCAGCTCCGAACGGTGGCGGTGCAGTCAGATACTGGATAACGCGGCGCCCAATGCGCTGGGCATGCTCACCTATACTGCGTTTTCCGAACATCTCACGCGGATTATCATGTACAAAAACAAAGACCATATCGAGATCGGAGACCAACCCCATCTCGTGTGAACCATGCTTGCCCATGGCCAGCGCCACGAATGGGAAATCTTTGGGTAGATCCATCTGAAACAGGCAGAGTCGAATCACGGCAGCCGTTGCAGCATCAGCGATATCCGCCATCCAGCCGCCAATGGTCATGGCATCGGATGCATGCGCATCAACCGCCAGTGCACATAACAGCCGCCCCTTATCTACACCCCGTCCAATATCAGCCAGTGTCTGCTCAACATCGTCAAAATCGTTCTGTGCATTGAGCTCTGCACAGATAGCCCTGATATCCACCTCACCATGCTCACTCATCAGCGGCCACTCCAGCCATGAGGGGTCTCTGGCAATATGATCTGCCAGATAACGACTGGCAGAGAGTACGCCGATCAACCAGTCCAGTGCCCCCTGATGGGTAGCCAGAAGATCGATCCAGGTAGCACGACCGGAGATGGCATGGATCAGGTCGGCAAAGGCCTCCAGTGCAGAGAGTCCATTCTCATCATCGAGCCATTTCGGCATTGCCTGTTGCAGAATGCGCCCGGTCTGCACTCTGCTACGCTCAGGCAGCAGACCTCGCGAGAGCCACCTGTCAATTCGCTCTAGCGCCAGCCCCATGCGCTCACGCTCTTCCGCTGCCAATTTTTCCATTCCTTGCTGGGAACCGGAGAGCCAATCGATCTCTTCCACAACATCGTCACCAACCGGTTTGACAAACTTTCTGAATGCATCCTCGACAATGGCAGCGTGATGCACCATCTGCTGTTCGATATGATCGATACCGGTCGCAGCAGTGAGATAGTCAGCATAATCCTCGGGTAGTTTATGGGTCTGCTCACCACGGCGGGACTGAATCGCATGCTCAATGCGCCGCCAGAAGCGGTATGCGGCTTTCAGATCAGCCACATCCTCTTCTCCGATCACACCCGCCTGCATGAGTCGATCAATGGCGATCATGCTGGGCTGAACCCTCAACTGGTTATCACGCCCTGCATGCAGCAGCTGCAATGACTGAATAATAAACTCAATCTCACGGATACCACCCCTGCCCCGCTTGACATCAAAACCGGGTGCAATGCCGCCTAACCCCGCCTGTCCGTCGATGCGCCGCTTCATATCGGCAAGGGCTGATACTGTGGTGTAATCGAGATAACGCCTGAAAATAAAGGGGGCGATACCATCAATAAAAGCCTGACCCAGCGCCACATCCCCGGCTACCGGTCGCGCTTTGATCAGCATTGCCCGCTCCCAGGTCTGTCCATACTCCAGATAGTGGCTGAGTGTCGCTTCCAGATGCAGGGCAATTGCTGCCCCATCACCACCGGGACGCAGGCGCATGTCCACCGGCCAGACGATGCCATCGACTGTACGCTCACTCATCAGACGAATCAGCATGCGTGAGAGATGCATATAGTACTCAGGCGCAGGGATCGACTGACGCCCTTCCACCGTACTGCCTTCGCCTTGCCATAGAAACAGTGGATCGACATCCGAACCCAGATTCAGTTCACGTCCACCCAGTTTACCCAATCCAATCACACAGAATGAACCACCTTCGATACGGCCATACCGCGGTGCTATCAGCCTTGCTGCCATCCTCAAGGCCTCATCCATCAGCCCTGAAGCCAGATCAGCAATAGCGCGACATGAGTCATCCATATCACCGTTCAACCCCATCTCCCACCAGATCAGGTGACGATGACCGCGATGTTTGCAACGCCGCAGATGCGACAAACAGCTGACCAGATCACCGCTCTCACAAGCAGGCACCCAGCTTTCACTACCATCGGGAAGCAGTGCCTCATCAAGCGGTCGAAAAAGAGCACTGCACTCAACCTCATCAGCATTGCGTATCAGTATCGAAAACTGCTGAGATATTGCGCATAGACGCCGAACATCGGCATGTAGACTTTCAGGGCTATGTTGAAGGATGAAATCGATCTGATCACTCATTGCATGAGTATACCCAAGCAATCGGAAGAGGAAAACCTTCGCAAGCAGCAATTAAATTTCCATCTCTTCGGACCGATATATAAAAGTGAAATGATGAAAGCGGTTCATCAGCGACAAGCAAAGGAGGTCCGGTGATGATGCAACAATCAGTCCAGTTAACCGGCATCTCGAGCTTTGGCAGCGACTGGTCCAACAGGATGGGAAATCCGTGGATCGTAAGAAAAATCACCGATCACGTACTCTTCTCTGCACAACCGGGCCCATGGATGCTGGTTGAGCGCGACCATTTTCAACGCTGGGTCAACCTCAGCACAGATCGCAACTTCCTGATCAGCTGGGCAGGCTGGTTAAAGTGTTAAGTATCCCGTAAAGATTCCACCAAACAAATAAAAAGGCCGCCCAATGGGCGGCCTTTCAGTTTCGATCTGATCAAGCGTGATTAGACAGAGTAGTAGAGTTCGAACTCTTTCGGATGCGGACGCATACGAACTTCATTGAGCTCTTCCATCTTCAGCTCGATGTAGGCATCGATCATGTCGTCATCCATGACACCACCGACTTTCAGGAAGTCACGGTCTGCATCCAGTGCATTGAGCGCCTCTTCCAGAGAACCGCAAACAGTAGGAATCAACTTGCCCTCTTCCGGTGGCAGGTCATAAAGATTCTTGTCTGCTGCTTCGCCCGGATCGATCTTGTTAGCAACACCATCGAGGCCGGCCAGCATCATAGCGGTGAAGGCCAGGTACGGGTTGGATGTGCAGTCAGGGAAGCGAACTTCGATACGGCGAGCCGGATCAGAGTTTACAACCGGGATGCGGATAGAAGCTGAACGGTTACGGTTGGAGTAAGCCAGCATTACCGGAGCCTCAAAGCCTGGGACCAGTCGTTTATAGGAGTTGGTAGAGGCATTGGTGATGGCGTTCAGTGCCTTGGCATGCTTGATGATACCACCGATGTACCACAGTGCTTCCTGAGAGAGGTTGGCATACTTATCGCCAGCAAAGAGGTTCTTGCCCTTCAGCCACAGAGACTGATGCACATGCATGGCAGTACCGTTATCACCGTAGATCGGCTTAGGCATGAAGGTAGCAGTTTTACCATGCGCATGTGCCACATTGTGGATGACATACTTGTACCACTGCACCTCATCCGCCTTCTGGATCAACTCAGCAAATTTCATCGCCAGCTCACACTGACCTGCAGTTGCCACTTCATGGTGATGGGCTTCCACGTGGATACCCAGATCGGTCAGCACCAGCGACATATCACTGCGGATCTCATGCAGAGAGTCAACCGGAGGAACCGGGAAGTAACCACCCTTCACGCGCGGACGGTGACCGGAGTTACGCATCATGCCTTCAGAAGCATCAGCAAAGTTCTTGTTAGAGTTCCAGGCCGCCTCTTCAGATTCGATCTGGTAGCCGCAGCCGCCCATATCGTTATTGAAGCGAACACCGTCAAAGATAAAGAACTCCAGCTCAGGGCCGAAGTAAGCAGTGTCAGCAATACCGGCAGAGCGGATGTAGTTCAGGGCACGCTGTGCCACCTGACGTGGGCAACGGTTGTAATCCTGACCGGTAATCGGATCGATTACCTGGGCAACCAGCACCAGAGTGGAAGCTTCAAAGAATGGATCGATATTTGCACTTTCCGGATCCGGGATCAGCGCCATGTCTGAATTGTTAATATCACACCAGCCGGCAACCGATGAGCCGTCGAAGGCAAAACCGTCTTCGAATGAATCTTCACTCAACTGATGGATTGGATAGGTTACATGCTGCCATTTGCCACGTGTATCGGTGAAACGTACGTCAACAAATTCACACTCGTTCTCTTCGATCAAATCGAAAACTTTTTTGATAGCGTCACTCACAACTAATCTCCTGTTCTGTTTTTAGAAAGTCCCACCCGGTAAAATGGATGCGCGACTGTGTCACAACATGGCTGAAAAGGCAATCTCAGAGCCGGGCTACAGAGCCTCGTGATCGCGCTCGCCGGTACGGATACGGATCACCTGCTCAACAGGAGACACGAAAATCTTGCCATCACCCACTTTACCACTGGAGGCTGCAGCACATATCGCTTCCAGCGCCTCTTCGACGCGATCATCACCGACGACCACCTCAACCTTCACCTTAGGTACAAAATCAACCACATATTCGGCGCCACGATAGAGCTCGGTATGCCCCTTCTGACGGCCATGGCCTTTAACTTCAGTGATGGTCATGCCGTCGATACCCAGTTCGCCCAGTGCATCTTTAACGTCATCGACTTTGAATGGTTTGATGATTGCTTCGATTTTCTTCAATTTATTCTCCTTCCAACAAAAAAACTGCTATCGCACGCCGGGAACACCGACGCCTGCTACTCCCAGAAACCGTGGGTGATCGGATAGCGGCGATCACGGCCAAAGGCGCGTTCGGTGATCTTCACACCCGGCGGCGACTGACGTCGCTTATACTCTGCCAACTGCAGCATGCGTACCACCCGCTTGACCTCGGCAACATCATAACCGCGTGCAGCAATTTCTTCCACGCCCAAACGCTCCTCGATGTGAGCTGCAAGAATTGCATCAAGCACATCATAATCGGGCAGTGAGTCGGAATCCTTCTGATCGGGCCTGAGTTCAGCTGAAGGTGGTTTGCTGATTGTATTTTCCGGAATAATTTCGACATCCCGATTTATCCAGCGCGAAAGTGCAAACACCTGTGTTTTGTAGACATCTTTCAATACGGCAAAACCACCAGCCATATCACCGTAGAGCGTGGCATACCCCACAGCCATCTCCGACTTGTTTCCAGTGGTGAGCACCATGCGACCGGTTTTGTTAGAAATTGCCATCAGCAACACACCGCGAATACGCGCCTGAATATTCTCTTCGGTCAGATCAGGTTCTGATTTCCCCCAGCTTGCAAAGGTATCACTTAGCGTAGCCTCAATGGCATCCACACCATCGGTAATGGGCAGCGTGATCGAATCCATGCCCAGATTGGCAACCAGCGCCTCGGCATCAGAGAGAGAGTGATCACTGGAGTAGCGTGATGGCAGCAGTACACCGAGCACATTTTCAGCTCCGAGCGCCTCCACCGCAATCACAGCAGTCAAGGCTGAATCGATACCACCGGAGAGACCGATCACCACCTGCTTACATCCATTGCGCCGCACATAATCGGCCACACCCAACACCAGCGCTTTGTGCACCTGCTCCAGCTCATCAGGCAAAGGCGCTAACGACTGAGAGCCGACAGCAGCAAGATCAAGCAGCCCACTCCAGGTTTCAAACATCGGCGCACGTAAAAGGAGGTTGCCTTGAGAGTCAGCCACATGAGAGCCGCCATCAAAGACCACCTCATCCTGACCACCGACCGGATTAAGGTAGACCACCGGTGCCGCAAACTGCCTGGCGCGTCGTGCCACCAGCGCCTCACGCTGGGCCTGTTTACCCATGTGAAACGGCGAAGCGTTCAGATTCAGCCAGAGATCACAGCGTTTGCCCGCCTGCTCATTAGCCAGCTCATCATGCCAGAGATCTTCACAGATACCGACACCGACAGACCAGCCATTGATCTCAAAGATGGCGTGTTCCCCGCGACCGGCTGAAAAGTAGCGCTGCTCATCAAAGACACCGTAGTTGGGTAATTTCTGTTTGTCGTAACAGCCGACGACCCGGCCGTGTGAGGCGAGCACCACACTGTTACGCAAAGTCGAGCCCTCTCGTCGTGGCGTCCCGAAAGCAACGATAGCATTGCCTGAGGCAGCGACAACGGCCTCCACAGCCAGCTCCACCTGATCCATAAACAGCGGCCGCAACAACAGATCCTCAGGCGGGTAACCCGTAACAGCCAGCTCAGGCAACACAACCAGATCAGAGCAGTGCTTTTGCGCCTCCGCCATGGCCTGATGAATCTGGCGCACATTGCCGGTCAGATCACCCACCCTGGGACTGATTTGTGCAATAAAAATTTTCATAATTGCTTTAATCCCGGCACAAACATCGCATCACCATAGGAGTAGAAGCGGTAGTTGTGAGCTTTGGCAAATTCGTAAGCATCCAGCACTGCCTGATGCCCGGCCAGCGCGGCCACCAGCATAATCAGGGTCGACTTGGGCAGATGAAAGTTGGTTAACAGCGCGTCCACAATCTGGAAATGGTAACCGGGATAGATAAAGATGGAAGTCCTGCCTGCGCCTGCCTGTAGCTTCCCCTCTACAGAGGCCGCCTCCAGTGTGCGCAAGCTGGTAGTGCCAACGGCAACAATGCGTCGCCCCTCAGCTCTGGCACGGTTCACCAGCTCGGCTGTTTCAGAAGGCACGATGAACGCCTCCTCATGCATCACATGGCTATTGACGTCATCCACCTGCACCGGTTGAAAGGTGCCTGGGCCGACATGCAGCGTGAGATGGGCAAAAACCGCACCGGCATCCTGCATCGCAGCCATCAGCTCCGCAGTCAGGTGCAGCCCGGCAGTGGGCGCTGCCACAGCACCTGCATGTTTGGCAAACACGGTCTGGTAGCGCTCTTTATCCTCCTCACTGTCAGGGCGATCAATGTAGGGGGGTAGAGGCATATGTCCAAAGGCTTCAATGGCGGCAGCCACATCATCAGCTCGCAACAGCACTTCGATATTTTTGCCATCGCGTTTGAGCACTTCAGCACTGAAACCCTCTGAAAAGGTAATCATCGTGCCCGGCTTCAATGGCTTGTTCGATTTCCCCCAGGCCAGCCAGACATGGCTTTCACCTGTCGGCTCCAGCAGCAACACCTCGACCTTGCCACCACTGGCTTTGGTACCCATCAGACGGGCAGGAATAACTCGGGTGTCATTGATCACCCATACATCACCCGGCTGCACCAGCCCGGGCAGATCTGTGATCTTCGCATCAATCGGTTCGCCAGTTGTTGGCAGACAGAGCAGACGCGATGCATCACGCTGCTGCAGCGGCTTTTTGGCTATAAGATGTTCCGGAAGTTCGAAATCGAAATCGCTGACTTGCATGGTGCAGGAGTCTAGAAGCCCGTCAGCTGTTTGGAAATGATAAGCAGCAAAAGCAGTGCTAGGCCGGCTTGTGCATCACCTCATAGAGAACGGTTTTCAGCTCTTTGGCCTTAAACGGTTTCTGCAAAAAGGCATCAGGTCGATCACCACAGACCAGTGTGCCCGCCTCCACTTCACTGTAACCGGAGACAAGAATAATCGGCACATGCGGATTGATCTGGCGCATGCCAGCCATCGCTTCAACGCCACCGAGCACCGGCATGGTCATATCCAGCAGCACAGCCACCAGATCATGGTGATGCTGTGCAAACTGCTCCAGCCCCTCTTTGCCATCGTCGGCAGTCAGCACATCAAAATTGAGCATCTCAATAAACGAACAGGCCACCGAACGCACGCGCAGATCATCATCAACCACAAGCACCCGGCCGTCACCTCGCCACGCCTCCACCTCCATGGTGGTCACCATCTTCTCTTTTACGGCTTGGTTGGTCGCAGGAAGATAGACGCGGAAGGCAGTGCCCTTGCCCGGCTCACTGAACATCTGAATGGCACCTTTATGGCCGCAGACAATGCCAAGTACCGCGGAGAGGCCAAGGCCGCTACCGGTCTCCTTGGTGGTGAAGAAGGGATCAAAAATCTTCGTCTGCATCTCCGGATCGATTCCACAACCGTTATCACGAATCTCAATGGCGACAAACTCACCCTCATCCAGTTCAGAGCCGTTATACATCCGATCCAATACGTTACGATCAATATGTTTAAAGCCGGTTGAAACCTTGATCTCGCCCGGCTCTTTGCCGATAGCATCAGCCGAATTGACAATAAAATTGAGAATCAACTGCTGAATCTGGGCCATATCCCCCTCAATACCGGGAAGATGGCTATCAAGCTTCATTTTCAGAGAGATATTACTACTAACCGAGGCTCTGATCAGTTTGCCCATCGACTTCACCATCTCGTTCAGGTTGAGCACCTCAAGCTCATAACTGCCCTTTCCGGCATAGGCCAGCATCTGCTTACAGAGCTCGGCGGCATGATCACAAGTGCCAACAATATTCTCGATATAACCGTGCAGAGGTGAATCGGGTTCAGCCTTGCCAATCGCCAATTCCGCATTGCCTGAGATCGCAGCCAGAAGGTTATTAAAATCGTGGGCAATACCACCGGCCAGAACACCGAGAGACTCCAGCCGCTGGGCATGCTCCAGCTGCGTTTTGAGGTTGTAGTGCTCTTCATCCTGACGCATCCGCTCGGTCGCATCCTCCAGCGACACCAGGAAGGCAGGGATCCCCTCAATCCTGACAGGAGACGAGAGCAGCGAGCCAGCAAAGGAGCTGCCATCCTTTCTCACGATATGGATATCATAAAGTGGAATCGGCCTGCCGCTGTCACTCATGCGGTTGATGTTCTCTAACACCAGGCCATGATCCGAGGCATCAATATAATCAAACAGCGAACTGCCGATCACCTCTTCAGCACCATCAGCGCCCAACAGAATAGCGGCATTGATATTGCAGTAGATCCATTTGCCATCACTATGCAGTGCTATGGCATGCGGCATCGCATCAAGCAGTTGGCGATGGCTCACCTTGCTTTCGGAAAGTGCAATTTCCCCCTGCCTCAGGAGAGATGATGTTTCATTCAGACGAACGCCTTTAAGCTCTTCACTCTTCTCCCTTGAGAGCACCGTATAAACAGCGACGAGCGTGAAGGCAAAATAACCAAGACCGATATATACCAGCTTCTGCCACACAATTTCCTCAGATCCGATACCGAGCACTACAATGATCAGGGCATAGATCACTGTCCAGGCCAACCCAATGCGGGAACCAGCGCTCAGACATGCGACAAAAGGAAGGCCTAAGCTCCAGATAAAACCGATATCACTATAACCGCCCTGCAGAAACAGAAATGCAAAGAGGATCACCGGGTGTAAAATATAGAGATGTTTGAGAACCGTTGAAGAAGGGCTACCTTTTCTGGCCCACCAATAGAGTGCGGAGAGCGTAAGCACCATCAGGAATTCGATTTGACTCAGGTCGAAAAGACCAAGTGTGAAATTGATCGTGGCAAAGATAAATACAAAAGGAATAGAGACAAGCATGGTGAGCAGAAGCGGATCCATCTGCATCACACTATGCTGTATTCTACTCCAGTTCCCCATGACCAGCACCTCTCCGTTCGCCAATGTAACTAAAAAACAGGCTGACTTTTTTAGAGTACCCCTAAGTTATAATCCTACTCATCCACACCATAAACCAGTTGTAGCAAAATATTACTGTATTTGAAAGTATTGCGTCACCATTACTGCAAGTGGTCGCTGTCCTCTTCAAATAAATTTCCTATTTTCTCATGCAGAGCTTCGGGCGCGTATGGTTTCTGAAGGAATCCCGCCAGCCCCTGCCCGACAAAACGACTGGTTGCATCCTGCTCATTATAACCACTGGAAAGCATGACTTTCACATCAGGATTGATGCGGCGCAGTTCACGGAAACACTCTTTACCATCCATTTTCGGCATCGTCATATCAAGCAGCACAGCCACGATCTCAGACTGATGTTTTCGATATATCTGCAAAGCATCCAAACCATCTACCGCACTTAGTGTTTTAAAGCCCATCTCCTCCAGCAGCATGATAGCAACTTCCCTGACCGTCTCCTCATCATCAACAACCAGAATAGTTCCACCGCTATGCCAGTATTTTGTTTCAACCTGACTGGCCTGCTGCAGGGCATAATCCTGTGATGAGACCGGCAGCAGCACCTTGAATGTCGTACCTTTACCCACCTCGCTGTAGATGCGCAGTGCACCCTGATGGCCGCGCACAATACCCAACACCGCACTCATACCCAGACCGCGACCGGTAAATTTGGTGGTAAAGAAGGGGTCAAAAATCTTATGCATCACAGCTGCATCCATACCACAACCGGTATCAGAAACCTCAATAAATACGTAGCGCCCTTCCGGTAACTCCTGATCGGTGATGGTCTGGCTGAGATAGCTCCTGTCTGCATGCATCACACCGGTTGCAAAGGAGATCACACCGCTCTTGCTCCCAATCGCCTCATTGGCGTTGGTGATCAGGTTCAGAATAATCTGCTGCAACTGGGCCGCATCAGCCTCCACAGCAGGCAGGTTTTCTGCCAGATGGTATTTGATCACCACATTTTTCTCGATGGACACCTCCATCAGCCGGGTCATCTCCTCAACCAGGTGTGACAGATCAACAGCCTGAACAACAAACTTACCTTTACCGGAATAGGCCAGCATCTGCTTACAGAGATCAGATGCGCGCTGCGTGGAGGTCTCAATGCGGGCGAGAAACTCTCTGGCCGGGGAGGCCTCATCGATATTTCGTCCTGCCAGGGCCGCATTGCCCATCACCGCAGTCAGAATATTGTTAAAATCGTGGGCAATACCGCCAGCCAGGATGCCGAGAGACTCAAGCCGCTGCACATGCTCCATCTTCTCCTGTTGCAACAGTTTTTTCTGCTCTTCCACTACCTGCTCGGTGATCTCCTGCACTGTACCGATAGAGGTCAGAGGCCTGCCCTCTGCATCGCATTCGGTTTCACAGCGCTCCCGCACATATTTAATGCGACCATCATCAAACAGCAGTCGGTGCCTTACATCATAGCCGACCGACTGCTCAAGATGTCTTGCATATGCACTGCTCACCCTCTCTCTATCATCCGGATGGATGGTCGCAACAAATGCTTCGTATGAGGCACCAAATTCAGTCTGCTCTATCTCAAAAATACGGTAAACCTCATCCGACCACCACAACTCATTACTGGTTAGATCAAGCTGCCAGCTGCCGACATGCGCCACGCTCTGGGCGGCCAGCAGATGCTGCTGCATCTTCCTCGCTTCATGCTCAGCCTCAACTCGCTTAGTCACATCACGAATCACCGTCATCGCTGCCATGCTTCCCTGATCCCGGAACGGAATTCCCTGCACCTCAGCCTTAAATTCACTGCCATCAAGCCGCAAAATCCCCTGCAGCATCAATGGAGCAGGCAAGGCATCATCCACCTCTTTGCGAATCCGTTCTGACACCTGATCACGCAGATCTAAATGGACTCGTTCAATCACAGGCGTGCCGATCACCTCATCCTCAGCTTGCGCGCCAAACATCATCAGCATGGCAGGATTACAGTAGACCCAGCGCCCATCCCTGTGAATACCGACACCGTCCGGAATAAGATCAAACAGGAGCTGGAAGCGATTTTCACTCTCACTCAGTTGCAGCGCTGCCCGCTGCCGTGCAATAAGTAGCAGCAGCAGATAGAGCAGCAGCACAATAGCCAATGCTGCCAGCAGATACTGGTTACGTTTATTCTCCTCAACCCTGGCAGCGAAATAGCGGTCATAGGCAGCTGAAAGTTCCCTTGCATTCTCTGCTGTACCACAGGTAACCACTGTATTAATAGCGTCAATAACTTGTGGTGAATAATTCAGAATGACCTGCAGATGGCGATGCAGTTTTTTCAACCCCAGCGCTTTAGTTCTGTTTAAGCCACGTTGAATTCGAGCTTTGGCATCCTGATCGTTGGGGTAGATACTCCACTGAAATACATCACGATTGAGCTCGGTAAGCCATTGATAATGTTCGGGATAATCTGCTTGCAGCTGTGAAACTAGCGTAGGTATGTAACGCAGTGAGTTGGATAAAATGGCATAAGAGGCCTTAAAGTCTGATGCGCCCTGCAGCTGGATCTGAGCCGATGTTTTCAGTGCAACAAGATGATCATCAAACTCACTATTATTAGAGAGTTGCAGGGTGAGCTCTCTGCTGAGACTGTTCAACTCAGCCAGATCCCTGCTCATCAGGTCATAATTAAAGAGGTTCCTGCTATAGACCTGCAACATATTCTGCTCGGACTGGGCATCAAGATGCTCCAGCCGCTCCAGCATATAGTGAATATTGTGTGGTTCATTGGCATCAAAGCGCTGAACGTTGATCAACTGCATCACCAGCAGCATGCCCAGGCAGGTAATCAACAGAACATGCACTTTCAATGAAACAGTTTTCACCGTGAATCTTTCCTGTTTTTTATCGGGAAAATAAGATGCTCTCTCTCTTTCGGCTCAAGCGATCTGCCTCTGAATTCACCCGGCAGTGTGTAGAGAAAACTGATGATAGATCGAACATCAGCATCAGGAATTTCACGACCCAACTGGTACTTGGCCATAGTTCGAATCGCATCATAGAGCGAATCGTAAGCCCCATTATGGAAATAGGGCGCAGTCAATACGGTCAAACGTAGTGATGGTACTTTAAATCGATGTTTGTCAGACGCCTTTCCCGTCACATTAAAGCGGCCCAGGTCCGAACTGTTTTCAATCGGATGATCATCATAATAGCTGCCCATCACACCCAGAACCTGAAACAGATTGCCACCCACGTTGGAACCCTGATGACAGGCCATACAACCATACTCTTTAAACAGACGGTAGCCTTTTTTCTCTTCATCTGTGATCGCATCGGCTTCCCCTTTCAGATAGCGATCAAATCGTGAATTCGGGGTAATCAGAGTACGTTCAAACTCAGCAATAGCATGTTTGATATTGGCTGCAGTGACGCCATTGTTATATAACTGGGAGAAGGTTTCCCGGTAGTAGGAATCAGCACTGAGTTTTTTAACTACATCAGGCCAGGTTGAGGCCATCTCCGCATGTGCTGTTACCGGTCCAGCAACCTGATCCTCCAGCGTCTCGGCGCGCCCATCCCAGAACTGTGAAAAATTGAGTGCGGCATTAAAGACCGTCGGGGAGTTGGCAAGTCCGACCCTCCCATCAACGCCAAAGGAGCGTTTCAGTCCATCAGCCCCACCCTTCTCATCAAGATCATGACAGTGGGCGCAACTGATAGAGTTATCTACGGAGAGCTTCGGCTCAAAGAAGAGCTTTTCACCCAGAGCCGCCTTGTCGACATCATATGCCAGTTTGACCGGAATCGGCTGAATCGGTTCAAGGGCAAGGTCTATAGCTTCAGAGGCGTGAGTAAACAGGAACAGGGAGAGCAGGGATGATATCAACACCCTGCAGTGATAAACCCTGCTCTCCCCCATGATCAATCTCCCATCTATAAATATTTAGAGTGTCACCACGCCGTCAGGAGTAGCCATCAACACAATATCGGCCCCCTGATGTGAAAAGATACCATTGGTAACCACACCCGGAATGCTATTAAGATGATCCTCAAGGCCACGCGGATCAGTGATGGTCAGCCCCAGCACATCAATAATGACATTGCCGTTGTCGGTAATAAAACCTTCACGCAGCACCGGCTTACCACCCAGCTTCCTGCATTCGGTCATCAGCAACTCCTGTGCCATCGGAATCACTTCAACAGGTAGCGGAAAAGCCCCCAGATGTTTCACCTGTTTGGTCTGATCAACAATGCAGATAAATTGATCAGATGCTGCAGCCACGATCTTCTCTCGTGTCAGGGCTCCGCCACCACCCTTGGTCAGGTTGCGACCTGCATCAAACTCATCAGCACCATCGATATAGACCGACAGGGAGTCCACCTGCTTCAGGGCATCATTGAGACTGAGAACCGGAATACCGTGCCCCTCAAGCCTGGCCGCGGTCGCCTCTGAACTGGCAACCGTACCGATAATATCACCCTTCATACTGGCCAGGGCATCGATAAACATATTGGCAGTAGAACCCGTACCAACACCAACGATTGTACCGCTTTTCACATACTCCAGCGCAGCTTCTGCCACCTGTTTCTTCATTTCGTCCTGGGTCATGCATCCCCTCCTATTCAAAACTTGAACAGCAGACTAGCGATTCAGGAGCCATTCGGCAAAGAGAGGAGAAGGCATGTCAGATTTGCCGTAACCCCTCTTAACCCCTACTCTGCCGCCATGCCTGAAAGTGTAGCTACAAGCGATATTGTCCTCACCGGACTGGTGCTGTTCGGCATCCTGCAACTGTCCTGGTTTTCGGTCATGCTGCTACGCCGTGGTGCTCCTGCCGAGACCATCCAACAGGCACTGCCGCCGATCTTTTCGATCTGGGTGCTGATGTGGCCGGTCTATATTGATGCCAGCTGGTTATGGGCAGGGCTGATTGCACTGCTCATCCTCAGCCTTGTCGCGACCAGCTTGAAGAGGCCTTTTTTTCACCATTTAAGGATAGCCTGGAGCCCTGTTGTGGAAGAGACCGGCATAGCCGTGTCGCAGCGCCCCCTGCTAATGCCGCTCACCCACACCATCACCGCCCTGCTCATCGCCTCTCTCTGGTTTCAGGCGATCCCTGAGTTCGGCTTCGGACTGGCTTTATGTTTCTGTATCGCTTTTCCGGCAGCCTACTGGGTAGACCAGCTTGCCACCCGGAGATTCAACCACCGCACACTTGGCTTTCCCGCCCACCCTGATCAGACGCTGGCAGGTCACATCACGCTGATAGCCGTCTCTACAGCCCTGCTCTGCTGGGCACTACATGTCTACCACGGAACCGCCTGGCAAGCACTATTGATCGCCACGCTGATAGCAGCCATGACAGCATCCGCCACACGGGCGCTGTTTCCCGGACGCTGGAATGGCCCGGCTACAATGCTGACCAGCGGCTTTGTCATGTGGCTGTTATAACCGTAAAAGCAGTCTATACTATCATTAGTGACAAATCTCACGGAACCGTTTGTAAACAGTGGCACTATTCGCAACATATTGAAATTTATGAGTGCAGAGCGCACATAATCTGCAATGGTTACATAAACAGGAGAAAGAGATGGCAGTAGATATTTCATGGATGGAGAAGAGCATCCTCAAGCGAGAACTCACCGCTTCCGAGCGCAGTGCACTGAACTGCCTCACCGTATCCAATATCGCTTCAGGCGAAAAGATCATCACTGAAGGACAGGCTGGCGGCACGCTGGAGATCATGCGTTCAGGCAAAGCCAAGGTTGAGGATAACAATCGCTATGAAGGGCGCGTTATTCTTGCCGAGATTGAAGCAGGCACCATCTTTGGTGAACTCAGCTTCCTGAACAACAAACGCAGAAGTGCGGACGTGACCGCCCTTGAGAACTGTGTGATCTACACGCTTGCCCACGATGATTTTACAGAGCTGATGAAAAACCATCATGAACTGGCCTACACGATTCTCACAGCCATCATGGATCGTCAGACCAGTGTGATCATGTCGCAGCGCGTCACCCTTGCTCCACTGCTGCGCACTCTCAAAGACAAAGCCCAGAAGCTGCCGCTGTTTATCAAGGTTGCGCCGCTGGTCTTTATCGTGCTCTATATCATGGCCTTCTTTTTTATCTCATGGAAGGATTTCAATTACGGCGGTTAATGCATATCCGGCATGGCCATCAAAACAAACGGGCGCTCTCTGAGCGCCCGTTTTCGTTTGACTTTCTTTTATACGAAGTCGCAGCCAGTCATTTTCACTCTGGTTTTAACAACCCTTTCGGGAGCGCTGTTTAGTAGGGATCCTTATTGTTCAGATCGGGTGGAATGAAACCTTCAACGCGTTCAACAGCGGTCTGGATCTCGCCACTGTCGAGCAACCTGATCCAGCGATAGCCGGGGGATTTGTTGTCCATGCCGAAATCGTCACTTCTGGGGCGGAACTGGATACAGGTGGAGGGGGATCCAAGCACACGCACACCCTCGTGAAAGGTATCAAAAGCCTGATGAATATGGCCACAAAGCAGCACCTTCACCTGCGCATAATCGGCAATCAGATCCCAGAGCACTTCACTGTTTTCAAGGCTGATATCATCCAGCCAGCGACTACCTATATCACAAGCATGGTGGTGCAGTGCAATCAGCGTGTATTTATCCGCTGTGGCCTCAAGGATGGTTCTCAGGCGCTCCAACTCATCAACGGCCAGGAAGCCTGAGATCGTACCTGTCCTGTGGGAGTTAAGCGTAATCACCTGCCAGAGGCCAAGATCAAGATGGTCACTGTAGGATGCGCAGGATCTCAGCGCCGGAATCAGGGAACCTCGAAGCGCACCCAGATTGGCATGGTTACCCGGCGAGATCATCACCGGTGCACACCACGGCAGCATTGCCGCTACCTTGGCATAGGTTGCTACAGCTTCATCCTGCGCCATATCACCACCGAGAACCACAACATCAGGGTCAGGGTAATGGCGGTGAGCCGCCTCCAGAACCGCCGCATAGCTCTCAACCGGGCGCACACCCTTGAGCTCACCGACCGGATCATCATAGAGATGCGCATCGGAGATATGCAGTAACAGACTCATGACAGCGCATTCTCTGCCAGCAACCGGCTGACTAATATTTCGGCCTCAGCCGGAATGTAGGTGATACAGACATGAACATGCAAAGGATCATCGGAGATCTGTCGAATGACTTTGACATAGAGATCTGACGCATCGGCCAGAGTCAGCTTCAGACTGCTCAGCAGTGGACACTCCTGCTCCACCTGCATATCAAACACCGCCGCATTCAAGGCCAATATTTTTCCGGCAAATCGCTCACGGGCAAACTTACCCTCAAGCAGGGAGACACTCACGTCCACAGGATTGCTTAATGCGATGAACGGCTCATCCCTCTTATCCGGCAGCAGCAGCTCTTCATCACCATAGACACCGCCGACATCGTAAATCGTCATCTCTTCAGTAATGCCTTTGGGCATCACCTGCAACTCATTATCGATACGCAGCAACACATCACAAGCGTTACGGGTCGCTTCAGAGATCAGAATCTGGCCACCTACGGTATAGGACTCAATCCTTGATGTTGTATTCACAACGCGGCCGACAACGGCATATTTACTGCGTTTTTTCGAACCAATATTGCCGACAATGGCAGCCCCGCTGTTTACTCCGATACCCATCTGCACCTTGGGATAACCCTTCTGCTGATAAATGCGATTTACCGCCCCCATCGCCAGCTGCATCTCTACCGCACAACGCACTGCACGTGTGGCATCATCCTCGCGCTGAATCGGCGCACCGAAAATGGCCAGTACAGCATCACCGATAATCTCATCGATGGTACCCAGATATTTCTGGATCACCTCGGTCATCTCAGCCAGGTAGATATTGATCATATCCACCACGGTTTCAGCAGGCAGCCGCTCACCAATGGAGGTAAAACCTCTGAGGTCAGCCATCAGCACTGTCACATCCCGCTTCTCTCCACCCAGTTTCAGACCGTGCGGCGAATCGATCAGGCTGTCGACAATCTCCTCAGAGAGATAACGACCGAAGGTGTCGCGGATAAATCGGTATGCTGAGCGCAGTTTAAGATGGGTCTCAACGCGGGCATGCACAATCGCAGGGGTGATCGGCTTACTGATATAATCAACTGCGCCCATCTCAAATCCCAGCACCTCATCATGGGTCTCGTTCATGGCGGTCACAAAGATCACCGGAATACCCTCTGTGCGGGGATCGGCTTTCAGGCGACGACACACCTCATAGCCATCCATGCCGGGCATCATAATATCCAGCAGGATCAGATCAGGTGCCTTATCGGAGAAGCAGCGCTGCAGCGCCTGCTCACCATTGATCGCCACCCTGACGGTATAGATCGACTTCAGCACGCCACGCAGCACATCAATATTTTCAGGGGTATCATCAACAACCAGAATGGTTGCCTTCTCCGGTTGCGTCGCGGTCGCGTTTTCACCGCTCTGTATATCACTGCTCATGGCGGTAATATGACATAAAATGAGCGCAGTGGCATCCCCCTTCAACCTGCTAATGACATTTAATCAGCGGTTCATAGAGTTGCCGGATGCAGACCACAAACAGCCAACTTATTCAGATCGCTCTTACTGAGGATGCCGCCTTCAATGACCTGACTGCTCAGGCCACGATCAGCGCCGATGCAACAGGCAGTGCGCGCATCACCGCCAAGGCAACTGGCATACTCTCCGGTGTATCACTTGCTGATGAGGTGTTTGCCAGTGTTGATACCAATATCACACGCCACTGGCTGCTTGCTGATGGCGACAGAGTTACAACTGGTGATGTCATTTGCGAACTGAGCGGCCCGCTGCGCGCCCTGCTCGCGGCTGAGCGCACCGCCCTGAACTTTCTGCAACACCTCTCCGGCATCGCCACCGCCACCAGCCTTTTTGTTGAAGCAGTTGATGGCACAGGCTGCCGCATTGCCGACACACGCAAAACCACGCCAGGCCTGCGCAGGTTGGAGAAGCTGGCCGTGTTACATGGTGGCGGCATCAACCATCGCATGGATCTGCAGAGCGGCATGCTGATCAAAGAGAACCATATCCACGCCTGTGGCTCGATCACCGATGCCGTGCACGCCTGCAGCAGCATCCATCAAGATATATGGGTTGAGGTGGAGTGTGAAACAGTGGCAGAGGTGATAGAAGCTGTGGCTGTCTGTCCCGATATTATTCTGCTCGATAACATGGAACCGTCGATGGTGGCTGATGCCCGCAAGATCGTTCCCGATTCAATCCTGCTTGAAGCTTCAGGTAACATCACCCTGAGCAATGCCCGCGCTTATGCCGAGACCGGCATTGATCGCATCGCCATCGGCGCTATCACCCACTCTGCCCCGGCACTGGATCTCTCCATGCGCATCACCGGCAAACAGTTGTGAGTGAGATTCGCGACAATATCCTTAACTGCCTGGACGCCAGCAGTGAACCGGTCTCCGGTGATCTGCTGGCTCAGCAACTGGGTCTGTCGCGCACCGGCATCTGGAAACATATTCAACTGTTGAGAAAAAGTGGCGCCAACATCGTTGCCCACTCCGGGCAGGGCTATACGCTGGAATCCGAGGTGTTCAGCAGCGGCCTGTTGCATAAACGCTGCAACGGCAAGCGCATCGGCAATAAAATTCTTATCCTTGATGAGACCGACTCTACCAACCGTGATGCCATGGCTGCAGCTGATCAGGGTGGTGATGAGGGACTGGTCATCTTTGCCCACAAACAGCTTGCAGGTAAGGGGCGTCTTGGCCGCCGCTGGCACACCATTACCGATTCACTGGCCTGCAGTGTACTGCTGCGCCCCGACCTGCCACCGGAGCAGGTACCGCAACTCTCACTGCTCACAGCAGTTGCCTTGCACGATGCGCTGGCACACTTCTCTCCTGATATCCGCATCAAGTGGCCCAACGACATTCTGCACAAGGGTGCGAAACTGGCAGGCATTCTTACCGAGATGCGGGCCGAACCGGGGCGCGTGCACGCTGTTGTACTTGGGTTCGGCATTAATCTCGCTGCCCCTGTCGATGGCTGGCCTGCTGATATCACCCAGAAGGTGACCGATCTACAGAGCATCGCTGGCGGCAAAATATCTCGCCTTGATCTTGCCGCATCGCTGCTTAATGCACTGGACTACTGGTACGACATCTATCTACAGCAGGGTTTTGCGCCAATTCATACCTCCTGGTGGCGCGCCCATGCCGCCTCCGGTCAGCAGGTTCGCGTACACAATGGTCAGGGTTATATTGATGGCATTGCCACAGCCCTTGATGAGGATGGTGCCCTGCTACTGAAGACAAGCGGCGGAACTCAGCGCATCATTGCCGGCGACCTGGAGTTACGATGAATAGAACCACATCTGCCACCAAACGCCTTCTTGTTGCCGATATCGGCAACACGCAGATGGTATTCGGCCTCTATGAGGGTGATCAGCTGCAAAGCCACTGGCGCCTCTCCAGTGAACGCCAGCTTACCCCCGATGAACTGGCCTGGCAGCTGCACGGCATGTTTGAACAGTCCGGTCAACCGGCTACAGATATCGATGGCATTCTCATCGCCAGTGTCGTGCCCCATCTGGATGCGCCTCTGGCAGCTGCCTGTGAACGCACTTGCGGTATTAAAGCCGCATTTGTCGGCTCATCAGCGATCAAAACCGGCATGGCTGTGGATTATAAAAACCCGCGTGAAGTCGGTGCTGATCGTATCGTCAATGCTATTGCCGCCAGAGAACGCTTTGGAGCGCCGGTGATCGTACTCGACTGCGGCACAGCGACCACCTTCGATATCGTCTCGCCTGAAGGGCACTATGCCGGCGGCCTGATTCTGCCGGGCATCGAAATTTCACTCAAAGCACTCTGCAAACGGGCTGCCAAACTGCCCGAAGTCTCCATTGTTCGCAGTGAAACCCTGATCGCCCGCGACACCGCCACCAGCATGCAGGCCGGCAGCTACTGGGGCGCTATCGAGAGCTATCGCGGCATTATCAGAAGATTGCGTGAACAACCCGGTTATGAGTCTGCGCCGATTGTCGCAACCGGTGGACTGACCGCCCTGCTCAACAGCGATCTGCCCGAGATTACCCACCATGAACCGTTCCTCACACTTGCCGGACTTCACCTGCTCGCCGATCGCCATTTTCAGCCATAATGAGTGTAAAAACAGCCACTATAAATAGCTGTTTGGCAGCCCGCAGGGCAACGGCTATCGTTGCGCCCATGCCGCACGTTCTGCCATCGATAACAGCCCTGTTTTTTTCCACCCTGCTTCTGCTTCCTGCTCCGCTACTGGCTTCAGAGGCCAATAGTGCAGAGAGCCCTTCGGCTATTGTTAATGAGTGCAAACGTATCGGCAACAAACTCGGCAGTGTTTCAACCAGAGAGTGCCTGTCCCATCAACTTCAGGAGAGCGGTGGCACCTCGGTCACCGGTCAGGCGATCATGATCAAGGAGTACCCGCCGCTGGCTGCAAGAGAACCCAAAGCCAGAATCCTGCTGATCGGTGGCACCCACGGTGATGAGTACTCCTCAGTGAGTATCATTTTCAAGTGGATGAAAACGCTCGACATTCACCACTCCGGCCTGTTTCACTGGCATGTCTCACCACTGGTCAATCCCGATGGACTTCTGCAGCGCCCCTCACAGCGCCTGAACGCCAACGGTGTTGATCTTAACCGTAATATGCCCACCCCAGACTGGTACAAGAGCACCAGCGCCTACTGGGAAAAGACCGGCTTTGATAAACGACGCTATCCCGGCACTGCCCCCTTAAGTGAACCGGAATCACGCTGGCTCTATGAGGAGATCCGCACATTCAAACCGCACGCCATTGTCTCCGTACATGCTCCCTACGGCGTACTTGATTTCGATGGCCCACCGGTTGGCCCTAATCAGCTGGGCCAGCTGCACCTGCATCTGATCGGCACCTACCCCGGATCCCTCGGCAACAGCGCCGGAGTTCAGCATCAGATCCCGGTTATAACGGTTGAACTCCCCCATGCCGGCATCATGCCCTCAGAAGATGAGATCTCGCGCATGTGGATGGATCTGATCAGATGGTTGCGCCTGAATGTGCCAAAAGAGAAGACCACCAGAGCTTATGCCACCTTTGATGAAACATCGAAACAGCTGATGGCATCTCCTGCAGTCGACACGGGTCAACAGACAAAAGCCCCTGCTGCAGCGGCAAAAGCAGCCGCAACAGAGGCAGAGAAGAGTTCAGATATTCACATGAACAGCAGGATCGATAATTGATGACCAGACCATGGATGTTTAACCGTTACAAGGCTCTGGCGCTGGTGATGCTTATGGCTATGGCCACCCCTGTCGACTCGGCAGTCAGCGATCAGCAGCGCGAGAGAGCCTATCAGCTTCTTCAACAGGGTGAGCATCATGCCGTAACGGCGCTGGCCAGAGGTGATCGTGAGATTCTGCTGGGGCTACTTGCCCTTGAGCAGGGCAAAACCAAAAAGGCCATTACTTTTCTCAGCAGCAGCAGTGTTCAGGGTGATCCGGTTGCGGCCATGATCCGGGCAGAGGCCTACCGCCGCCAATCGGTTCAGGCTGCCACGCGGGCGGGAAATTATGCCCATGCAGTCAATGCCGACATCAGCAGACTCAAAGAGGCAAAACTGAGCGCCGGACTTAATGAGGCAGAGCTTCGTCTTGAGAAATTTGTTGCAGCCATCGATAAGAAACCAGTTGCAGTCGCTGCAGTTGTCACCCCGGAACCTGTTGAGCAACAGCCCGTCACCACAACGGTCTGGGTCAACGACAATACCACCCCGCCGGTTTCTGAAGCTATAACGCTGCTGGAGAGCGTAAGTCAGGCGATTGAGAGCTGGCGCAACGACTGGCAATCGCGTGATGCTGATGCCTACCTGAACCACTATCATCCGGCTTTCTCTAACGACAAACACGATTATGCCTCATGGTCGCAATATAAACGCCGCATCAACCGGAACAAAACCTTCATCGAGGTGGATATCTCCAACATCAGGATCGTCAAAGAGATTGCAGAGCGTTCCGATGCCCGTACTGTTATCGTCACCTTCAACCAGAAGTATCGCTCAAACAACTTCTCAGCCAACGGCAGCAAACAGCTCTATCTGACCCGCACCAGTGCTGATCAGAACTGGCAGATCCTCTCTGAAGGCAATGTAGGCAGCAGCCCGCGCAAAGCAGCGGTAAGAGCGCAGGCAGTCACACCAGCATCCAAACCTGCTCAGAGTAGCAATTCAACGCAGTGGGCAATCAATATCGCCGCCTTTGACACCCGCAGCCATGCCGATGAGATGGCAGCTGGCATCCTCATTGATGGTGAGCAGCAGCCCTTTGTCTCTGCTGTTCCACTGGGAAGCAGAGAGGTTCACAGGGTGCGCATCGGCATGTTTGCCAGCAAAAGTGAGGCGGTTGATGCGATGATGCAGATCTGTCCACAGCTGGATGTCAGCGACTGTTGGCTTGAAAACCTGCCCGGCAACGGGAACTAAAGTGCAACACCATGGCTAAGTCGATATTTGTCTGTCAGGCCTGTGGTGCCGAACATCGTAAGTGGATTGGTCAGTGTCCCGACTGTGGTGACTGGAACAGCATCAGTGAGCAGGTGCTCGAAGCGACCAGCCAGCGCATCGGAAGCAAAGGCAAAGCGCTGGCCACCTCCCCTATTACCGAGATCAACAGTCAATCTTCACCACGCCGCTCTTCCCAAATTCAGGAGCTGGATCGGGTACTTGGTGGCGGCATCGTACCCGGCTCTGCCGTTCTGATTGGCGGCAATCCCGGCATCGGCAAATCAACCCTGCTGCTGCAGGCTGCAGCCAGGCTGGCTGCCAACAGTAGTAAACCGGTTCTCTATATTACCGGCGAGGAGTCGATTCAGCAGGTTCACCTGCGCGGTGAACGCATCGATGCAATTCACAAAAACCTGCTACTGGTCTCGGCATGTGAGCTGGAGTCGATGCTCGCTACGATTGATCAGATTAAACCGGAAACGGTGGTCGTGGACTCGATTCAAACCACCGTCAGCAACCGCCTGACCAGTGCGCCGGGAACGGTGTCGCAGGTACGCGATTGTGCTGCTGCACTAATCCAAAATGCCAAACGCATCGGTCACGCCCTGATTCTGGTTGGTCATGTCACCAAGGATGGTGCGCTGGCAGGTCCGCGTGTATTAGAACATATGGTGGATGCGGTCATCTATTTCGAAGGTGATCACGGTCATGCCCACCGCATCTTGCGCGCCGTGAAAAACCGCTTCGGTCCGGCCGGTGAGATCGGCGTTTTCGAGATGACCGATCGCGGCCTGATCGGAATCCGCGACGCCTCCCGTCTGTTTCTGGCTGAGCGCAGTGCCGATACACCGGGCTCTGTCGTACTGGCCTGTATGGAGGGAACGCGCCCGCTGCTGGTGGAGGTGCAGGCGCTGGTCGCCCCTACCGTCTATGCTACCCCGAAACGTTCGGCTGTCGGCCTTGATACAGGCCGTGTGGCCATGCTTACAGCTGTACTGGAGCGTCGAATAGGGCTGCCGCTCTCCCAGTATGATGTCTATATCAATATAGCCGGTGGCGCGCGCATTGCCGAGCCGGCTGCTGATCTGGCGGTCATGCTGGCGATGGTCTCAGCCTTTCAGGAGAGAGCCGTTGCTGCTGATGTGGCACTGTTTGGCGAAGTCGGTCTTACCGGTGAGGTACGACCGGTTGGACAGCCTGAATCACGCGTCAAAGAGGCGGTGAATCTGGGCTTTACCCATCTGGTACTGCCGAGAGAGAATCACCAGAGGGTGCAGAAGGCAAATATCATTGCTAACATACGCGACGAAAGTGCTTCACCACTGCATTTGACAGCTGTTAAACACCTGTCCGATGCCGTGCAGAAGTTATTGACCTGAAAGGATTCAGGTGCGGATTAACAGAGGCCAACATTGAATTTTGTTGATTATATTCTGATTGCAATCGTCGGACTCTCGATGGTCCTGTCGCTCTGGCGCGGTTTTGTGCGCGAAGTGATCTCCCTGATCGGACTGGTGCTGGCATTTCTGGCAGCCAGCCGCCTCTCCGGCACTACCGGTGACTTCCTCGGTCAGTGGATCGGCAATGCCACCGTCGCCGATATCGCAGGTTTCGCACTTATTTTTATCATTGTCATGATCGTCGTCGGTCTGATCGGCGCGGTTATCCGCAAGCTGGTTGATATGGCTGCCCTGACGGCAACCGACCGCACACTGGGCATCTTCTTCGGTGCAGCCCGTGGTATGCTGCTGATTGCACTGGCCTTTCTTGTCTACACCTCCTACGCCAAACCGGAATCACCCTGGTTGAAAAACAGCATGCTCACCCCCTATGCGATTGAGCTTGGTGATATGCTCGGCGGTGTGATCCCTGAAGGTTACCCATTCTCCAGACAGGGCTCTGCAAAGAAACCCAGCCCGCAAAACAGCAGTGCCCGCATGAAAGATCTGATTCCTGTGAAAGATAAACAGGCACTGAAAGCTATTCTTGAAAACAGTACAAAATGAGGCAGCAATGAGCGTTGAACGCGATAAGAACGATCATTTTCACGACGAATGCGGTGTATTTGGCGTATTCGATCACCCGGAAGCGGCCAACCTGACCTACCTGGGTCTCTATGCGCAGCAGCATCGTGGTCAGGAGTCTGCCGGTATCGTCTGCACCGATGGCCACAGCTTTCACAGCCATCGCGGCATGGGGCTTGTCGCTGATATCTTCCATAAATCCGAGATCAAGGAGCTCACCGGCAGGCACGGCATCGGCCATGTGCGTTACTCCACATCCGGTGATTCAGGACTACGCAACTGTCAGCCCTTCTCTTTTGAATACGCCCATGGCGGTATCGCCATGTGCCATAACGGCAACATCGTTAATGCGCCGGAGCTGCGTAAACAGCTTGAGGAGCAGGGTTCAATCTTTCAGTCCACATCCGATACTGAGGTGCTGATTCATCTGGTTGCGCGCAGTAAAGCAGCAACCATGCCTGAGCGCCTCTCCGAAGCTGTCAGGCAGCTGGCCGGTGGTTTCTCGCTGCTTGTGCTGGTCGAGAAGCGTCTGGTTGGCGTACGCGACCGTGATGGCATCCGTCCGCTGGTGCTCGGCAAGCTCGATGATTCATGGATACTGGCTTCTGAGACCTGCGCCTTTGATCTGATCGGCGCCAAATATGTGCGCGATGTTGAACCGGGTGAGATGGTCGTCATCGAAGAGAATAGCCTGACCAGCTACAAACCACTGGGTAACGACTGCAAACCCCACTTCTGTGTCTTCGAATATGTCTATTTCGCACGCCCTGACTCCACGCTGGAGGGGGTTAATGTCTACAAGGCGCGCTATCAGATTGGCGTGGAGCTGGCCAAAGAGTCACCGGCCGAGGCCGATCTGGTGATACCTGTGCCCGACTCCGGCGTGCCACCGGCGATGGGTTTTGCGGAAGCCTCCGGCATTCCGTTCCAGATGGGACTGATCCGTAACCACTATGTGGGACGCACCTTTATTGAGCCGAAACAGTCGATCCGTAACTTCGGCGTCAAACTGAAACTCAACCCCAACCGTGAACTGATCAGGGGCAAACGCGTGGTACTGGTGGATGACTCCATTGTACGCGGCACCACCAGCCGCAAAATCGTTGAGATGGTTCGTGCTGCCGGCGCAGCCGAAATCCACATGCGCATATCAAGTCCGCCAACCAAACACTCCTGCTTCTACGGTGTGGATACACCCGATGCTGATGAGTTGATGGCCAACAAGATGGATCTGGAAGAGATGCGCAAAGCGATCGGTGCCGACTCGCTCGCTTTTGTCAGCTTTGATGGCATGTACCGTGCAGTTGGCAAGCCAAGAGAGAGTCATTGCGACGCCTGTTTCTCCGGTGTTTACCCCGTCGCCATTGAAGGGCCGCGTTCGCCACAGCTCTCACTACTGAAGATCCTTAACAAAAAACAATGAGCCAGCGGCCGACGGTCGTTCTGATTCACGGCCTGTTTGGTTTCAGAAAACTGTTTTGGCTTGAATATTTCAAAAACGTCCGCCAGCTCTATGAGAGCATGGGATTAAGGGTTATTGTACCCGGCCTGCCGTGGGCAGGCTCCCTTGAAATGCGTGCTTACGCCCTTGCCCGGCAACTTGAGCATGAACCCGGACCTCTGCATCTGCTTGGCCACTCCATGGGCGGCCTTGATGCCCGCTACTGGATCAATCATCTCGGCGGCGCAACAAAGGTGGCAAGCCTGACCACACTGGTCACTCCGCACCGTGGCTCACCTGCTGCAGATCTGATCTGCAGCTCCTTCTCCCCGTTCCGCCTATTTGCCGGCGTTCGCTCCCTGACCACTGACAACATCAACCGCTTCAACGCCCGAACACCTGATCTGCCGCACATCATCTGCCGCAGCTATAGCGCAGCTCGCCCACTGCATGAGCTACCCTGGATTGTGCGTCGTTATGGCCGCTTTATTCAGCAGATCGAGGGGGATAATGACGCTCAGGTGTCAGTAAATTCGGCAACATGGGGGGAACACATCGCCACCCTTCCCTGTGACCACTATGAGACGATCTTTCTTAATCTCTGGTTTAACCCCTTCAAGAGCAGAAATAAATTCGACCCTATGCCTGTCTACCGCCAAACCGCAGAGTGGGTTCTGGCACAGTAGTGCCAGGCAGTAATAATCTATAAGAGAATACCTATAAGAGAATACCCTTATGCCAGTGAATGACGAAATCAGCTGCTGTTGCTACTCTTCTGAGACTACGGGTTTTGGCTCAACGAACAGACCTTCATAGGCCCAACCCTCTCTGCCGTCATGCAAACGGATCTGGTGCCAGCCCCACTTTGTATCAAGCTTGGTGACCACATCCCCCTTGTTGACCGTGAACAGGACATCCCCTTTTGCGCTCGGCTTACTTCTGACGTTACCGACATAGTTCATCACGGTTAGCGTCTCGCCACCCTCTGCTGTGGGTGAAACAACTGCAGGATCAGGGGAAACGATCTTTTCCGCGACCGCTGTTTCAGCAACCAGGGTTTCAGTAACCGCAACTTTAACGACCTCTCTTTCCACAACAGGTGAAACGGTAGAGTTCTGCATAACAGGAAGCACTTCAGCCGCAGGCCAGGTGATCCAGAGAAGCAGCGCGGCAAGCGCCACACCGATCAGACCCTGCCTGAGTATGTAGGATTTAGAGCTCTGATCTGCATGCTCCTTCACATTGAGTTCGCGGATCCTGTAGACCCCGAACTCCTCCTCAATCGAGCGTATCACTTCAGCAGCCTTCTCTTCGCCGATACTCTCCTCAAGATATAACACCTCTGAAGCAGGCAGCAGCTCTTCCACAAGCAATTCTCCACTTAGTGCCTCAGGCGCTCTGTGCAGATCATCAGCAAGATTTTGCTGCTGCTCTTTGGCAAAGGCCTCCACCCGTTCATGCAAGCGGTGCATAAAGTGATCCAGTCGGTACTGCAGCTCTACATCACCGTCTCGCCCCGAGAGGAGCTCCTTCTCACTGGAGATAAAATCATCAAGATGCGCCTTTAGCCGTTTTTTTCTATCCGCATCGTTATGCAAGTGATGCGATCCATCCATTGTTACACTACTCATGCCGGTCACCTCGCTGCGGTGTTTAAGGAAACGCTTATTTTTCAGCGTACCCATAAGCTGAGAGATTAGGCGGCCGACCCTATTGAAGCTGTGACCTGCAGCATATTAGATAGACCTCTTTATTTAATGATTTTTCCGATTCTGCTTCAGATATCGGGGTGACCATGTATAACTGTCACTGTTTATATCAATCCAATAGAGATCACCGGAGTAGCGCCAGCCATCGAGTACGATACCCGATGAAAACGGTGCCCCTTTGAAGGTGACTACCACCGATGAGTGTTCGCGAAGATCGCTGTTACGATGAGCCACGGCAGAGTGAAAATCGAAATACTCGGATTTCAGACTCTGCATCTTTTGTAGCAGATCATCAGTCCAGTGAAAGCAGAGGCCACGCTGCCTGATACCAAGATTGACCAGCAGGTTATGCTGACGTGGAGAGCCGGTTATCCTGTAAATTTTGGCCAGCTCGCTGCTATATTCAATAGCTGTCTCTGCGACCAGAGCGGCAGCGTCAGGGTTGATCGAGCTGTGCAGCTGCAGAAGGTCGTGACTTAGCAGCTCAACCTTCTGCTCTATCCGGTCACTGCTCAGCGGCTGAGGCGCCGCACACCCTGAGATGATAAGAAACAGCAGTGGTAACACTGATGCAAACACTCTGGTCAACCTGCCAATCCTCCCCCTGCTTAACAATCGCGATGCGCCACACTAGCAGAATTCCCAGACAAGCTTACAGGTGGAGTCGAACCCATATTATGGCTATGCTTCGCAGCGATTTGAATTTGAAACCGGATAATCCCGCAGATGCTGTTTTTTCATGCTGTGATTATCTTTTTTATATCACGCACTGGAAAAGTCCCATCTGCGTTGATGAGAGGCAAGAGAATGGAAATTGATGTAAGAAAAGTGGCGATGCTCTCACGCATCCGCCTGACCGATGATGAGGCTGCAGAACTTGGCCCTCAACTCTCCAGTATCCTTGGTTATGTTGAACAGCTGGGCAAGGTAGACACCGATGGTGTCCCGCCCACTGCTCACCCGCATGATGCCGCCATGCCACTACGCGCCAATGTTGTGACCAATGGCAACCGTCGCGAAGAGCTGCAGGCTCCTGCCCCCAAAACAGAATCAGGCCTCTACGTTGTGCCGAAGGTGATCGAATAAACCATGCCATTTTCTTCATTATCAGAGATTCAGAACCGCTTAAGCAGCGGAGAAACCACAGCCGTTGAGGTTGCCCGGCTCTACCTTGATCGCATTGCCAGCTTTAACGATGAACTTAATGCCTTTGTGCATATCGATCCGGCCCATGTACTGGCTCAGGCTCAAGCATCGGACAAATACCGCAGCGAACATGACGCACGCCCGCTGGAAGGACTGCCTATTGCCGTCAAAGACATCTTCTGCACGCAGGATGGGCCTACCCAGTGCTGCTCCAATATTCTTAAAGATTTCCATGCCCCTTATGACGCAGAGGTGATCACCAAATTGAAAGAGGCCGGTGCTGTACTGGTGGGTAAAACCAACATGGATGAGTTCGCCATGGGTTCATCGACTGAAACCTCAGCCTTTGGTGTCTGTCGTAATCCCTGGGATACCGAGCGCATCCCCGGTGGCTCATCCGGTGGCTCCGCCGCTGCTGTTGCCGCAGCCCTTACACCTGCAGCGCTCGGCACCGATACCGGTGGTTCTATTCGCCAGCCTGCAGCGGTAACCGGTATTACCGGCCTGAAACCGACCTATGGTCGCGTATCGCGCCGCGGCATTATCGCTTTTGCCTCATCCCTTGATCAGGCAGGCCCGATGACTCGCACAGTCAAAGACTGCGCCATGATCACTGGCGCCATTGTAGGCCATGACCCTCGCGATGCCACATCTGTTGCCGATGCACCTGCCATCGACTGGCTTGCTGCCTGCGAATCACGCGATATGAAAGGGCTGAAAATCGGCAAGCCAAAAGAGTACTTTGTCGACGGTATGGATGCAGAGGTTCGCGCATCTGTTGAAGCGGCACTGAAGAAGTGTGAAGAGCTGGGCGCTGAGATCATCGATATCAGCCTGCCCAATACCGAACATGCTGTTGCCGCCTATTATGTGATTGCCCCCTCTGAGGCATCAGCCAACCTGTCGCGCTACGATGGCGTACGTTTCGGCCATCGCTGTGACAACCCGGAAGATCTTCTCGACATGTACACCCGCTCACGTGATGAAGGTTTCGGTTCAGAGGTCAAACGCCGTATTCTCACCGGTGCCTTTGCTCTCTCCTCCGGTTATTACGACGCCTATTACCTCAAGGCACAGCAGGTGCGCACACTCGTCCAGCAGGATTTCACTGCTGCCTTTGAACAGGTTGATGTGATTGCCACCCCAACCTCGCCGATCACCGCCTTCAAACTCGGTGAGAAAACAGATGATCCCCTGACCATGTATCTCTCGGATATCTTTACCATCGCGGTGAATCTGGCCGGTCTGCCCGGTCTCTCGCAGCCATGTGGTTTTGCCAACAACCTGCCGGTTGGCCTGCAGTGGATTGGCCCTGCCTGGCGTGAAGACAGCGTGCTTTCTGCAGCAGCAGCTTATGAGGCTGCGACAGAGTGGACAACCCGATCGCCTGCAGCATTTGGAGGTGAGTCATGAGTTGGGAAGTAGTTATCGGACTGGAAGTACACTGCCAGATTAACACCGACACCAAAGCCTTCTGCGGCTGCTCCACCGAGTTCGGTGCAGAGCCCAACACCCAGACCTGCCCGGTCTGCCTCGGTATGCCCGGCCAGCTGCCCGTTCTCAATACCGTTGCCGTTGATAAAACCATTCTCACCGGCCTGGCCATTAATGCCCACATCAATCTGGAATCGAAGTTCGATCGCAAGAACTACTTCTATCCGGATCTGCCCAAGGGCTATCAGATCTCCCAGTTTGCCGTGCCGCTGGTTGTCGGTGGTTATATCGATATCCCGACCAAGGACGGCGGTGAAAAACGCCTCGGCATCACCCGCATTCACATGGAAGAGGATGCCGGAAAATCGATGCATGAGGGGCTGGATGCGGTATCACATATCGACCTGAACCGCTCCGGTGTGCCATTGATGGAGATCGTTTCCGAACCGGATATGCGCTCTGCCGATGAGGCTATCGCCTACCTGAAGCAGCTGCACCAGCTGATCCGCTTCCTCGGTGTGTCCGGTGCTGACATGGAGAAGGGGCAGTTCCGTTGTGATGCCAACATCTCGGTTCGTCGTCCGGGTGAACCGTTCGGAACCCGCACAGAGATGAAGAACATGAACTCGTTCCGCTTTATCAAGCAGGCGATTGAGTTTGAAGTACTGCGCCAGATCGAGATCATCGAGGATGGTGGTGAAGTGGTTCAGGAGTCACGCCTGTGGGATTCAGTTAAATGTGAATCACGCTCGATGCGTAGCAAAGAGGAGGCGCACGACTACCGCTACTTCCCTGAACCTGATCTGCCACCACTGCGTGTATCTCAGCAGGAGGTTGATGCCATCAAAGCCGGTATGCCTGAGCTGCCGGGCCAGCTACGCAAACGTTTTGAAACCGAATATGGTCTCTCCTCTTACGATGCCGATGTGCTGACCCAGACGCTTGAGTCAGCGGCATGGTATGAATCACTGGTTGCAGCACATCCGGCTGACCCCAAACGCTGTGCCAACTGGATGGCCAATGAACTTCTCGGCAGACTTAATGATGCAGGCAAAGATCTATCCGAATCACCTGTTTCAGCGGCCCGACTGGCAGAGTTACTCAACCGTATTGGTGATAACACCATCTCGGGCAAAGCAGCCAAAGATGTGTTCGATGCCATGATGGAATCAACAGATAGCGTCGATGCCATCATTGAGGCCAAGGGGCTGAAACAGGTCAGTGACTCTGGCGCGATTGACGCGATCATCCTTGAGGTGATGGCTGCCAACCCGGCTCAGGTAGAGGGTTATCGTGGCGGTAAAGATAAGCTGATGGGCTTCTTTGTCGGCCAGGTGATGAAAGCATCTCGCGGCACAGCCAATCCCGGCATGGTCAACCAGCGCCTGCTGGAACTGCTCAAGGGTTGAGTCTTAAATGAGCATGAAAGTGCGTCGGCTGGCTGTTGCTGGCGCACTTCTGCTTGCCCTTGTGGTAACACTGCTGGTCAGGCTTGATATCAAAAGCCTGAACAGCCATGTACTGCAGGAGCTGCAGGGTTTCACACAGGTCGGACTGGAGGCGAAAGAGAGTTCCTTCTCATTCATGCACGGTATCGGCCTGCGCCTGGATGGAGTGACGTTGAAACAGCAGCACTACCGGGTAGATGCCGGCCATATGGATGTCGGCATCAGGCTGCTGCCGCTTCTGCTCGGTAAGCTGGAGATCAACAACCTCGACATCCACGATGCCATTATCAAAGTGCGTCCGGAAGCAGTTGCCCCCACCTCCTCTGCCATCTCATCACTGCCTGTAGAACGGATTCAGCTTATCCGCTGCAAAATTCAGACCTTCGAAGGTGCCGACCTGCTCAACAACCTTCATCTGGATCTGCGTAATATCGGCAGCAATCGTGAAACACTGTGGGAGCTGAAGGCCCAACAGCAGGATCACTCACTCAGTGGCCATGGTCGTCTTAATTTTTACAACGGTGAGGTTTCAGCCGGCTTTGGTAAGTTCAAACTTGATCGCGTGCCTCTGGCCCGCCTTCGAGCAGTTACCCCTGCTTCAATATTTGCATGGTTTGAAGCGTCAGAGGGAAGTATCAGTGGCTCGCTGACACTGGATATCACCCACAACCAGACATGGGCTGTATTCGGTGAACTGAGCCTGAAGGGTGACGGTGATGAGCCGCCTCTAAGGCTGCGCGGCAAGCTGGAGCATCCCCAGACAGGCCTGCTCACATGGCACGACAGCTTTATCCATTTTGATAACAACTCGGTCATCGCCATTGATGGCGAATGCAGAAACCAGCAGTGTGAAACAGGGCTTGATGCCATCAACATTGATCTGAAAACGTGGCTGCCGTTACTTCCTGAAACAGTATCATTTCATAAGCAGATCAGTGGTGTAACAGACCTTAATGCACACATTCTATGGAGTGATAAGAGCTGGGAAAGTAGTGCCGCATTCAAACTCAAACATGGTTCTTACCGCTATCGTGAGAGAGAATATCCTCTGCCTGCGCTAGATATACAGAGTGAAGAGCTGCGCGGCGACAAGAAGAGCTGGTTTGCCAAAGCCATTCTTACCTCGCCTGATGCAACAGGCGAGATGGCCATCACCAGCAGCCAGAAACGCTCCGGCAGTAAGGATATGCAGATCATAGCCTCTCAGGTGGATGCGCCGCTCTGGCAGCCACTGGCCAACCTGCTGCTCAGTTCGCTGCAGATCGATCCGAAGCTGGACGGTGACGGCAGTTTGACCGGAGTGATTCAGCTGCAGCAGCATAAAAAAGGTAAAACCCTCAAACTCGATCTTGATGGCAAAAAAGCGGCCATCTCCTATGCCGGGCTGTTCAAAAAGCCGGAATCCATTATCGCCAGCGGTAAAGCCAAAATAAGCTGGACTAACGGCGATAACATGCCAACTGCTATCGCATTGGAGGGGTGTCAGCTGGATAACTCGACACTGGTTAAAGCGTCGTGGAAAGGTAGTGACAAGCAGCAACAGATCGACATAAAGGAGCTCAGCCTGCATTTTGATCAACTCCAGCATCATGGCGTACTGCTTCCTTATGATTTGCGTGAGTTGCGCGGGCTGATCGAGGGAAGTGGCGCAAGCAAATGGGACAGCTCGAGTACAAATACTGCAAACTGGGCCGACCAGATGAGTGGCACTTGGCGTCTGCAGAACTTTGGGGATACCACATGGCACAGCAACGGCACCATCACTGCAAAACATGGTCTTTTCGAATCGCCAAGGCTCCTTGTTGAAGGAGCCTATGGCAAAGCAGAGCTCAAAGGTGGTATCAATTTTAACAAAGCCACGGGTGATGTGGATATGCTTGCCGCAACTTTAATATCTGAAGGCTACCCTGCTCTACCTGAGGCTCTGAGCGGATTGAATATCCGAGGCCGCATCCATCAGGCCCAACTCACACTGCTGGGTAATCAACTGCAGGGCGTTCACGGCTACTACCGCATCAACAGAGGCCAGTTAAGCCTTGAGAACATTCAGGTCTCAGTCGCAGATGGTCAGCTTATCTCAAAAAAACTGACGATCACCCCCGAAGCGGGAAGTTATGGCATAGCTGGCAAAGTGCGCCTGAAAAACATGCAACTGCAGCAGATCAACGGTTTAAGTTCACTTCTGCAGTCAGAGTTGAAAGGTAAGCTGCATGCCAATATTGAATTGCAGGGTAAAATCCCCCATCTCAATCAAGAGAGCTGGAACCTGAGTAATGGCGATATTCTGATCTATAGTGGCGAGTCGATCAGGCAGGGTGAAGCCAGATCGCTATCAGAACATCTTGGTATCAAAGATACTGCGTTGATCTCGTATGGCTTTCGTGAACTGAGTTTTCGTTTTCGCATCCGTGAGGAGCAGAGTGATATCAGTCAGATCAGGCTGAATCTGGGAGGGTCACTGTTTCAGGGCAAAGCAGAGATCTCCACTGATGGTGCCATACAGGGTACGCTACAGAGCAAAGACCTGAGCCAGCTCTACTCCATCACTGGTGAGTGGCCCGTCCCCTCCTGGCAACTTCTGCAATAATACAAAAGCCGCTTGAGCATTCACATTTCTATGGCATCATTAAGGGATGAATCGACTATCTATCCGCGTCCAACAGGTTAAACCATCCGCCACTCTGGCGATTACTGCAAAAGCTGCTGAAATGAGAGCTGCCGGAAAAAGTGTTATCTCACTCTCCGTCGGTGAACCCGATTTTGAAACGCCTAAAGCTGCTCGTGATGCGGGCATTGCGGCGATCAATGACGGCTTCACCCGCTACACTGCAGTAGCTGGCATACCGGAGCTGCGCAAAGCGATTGCTGAAAAGTTTAAGCGGGATAACGACCTCGACTACTCCCCTGATGAGATCCTTGTCTCAACCGGTGGCAAGCAGTGCATCTTCAACCTGTTGATGGCGGTGATGAATCCGGGTGAACGGGCGATTATTCCGGCTCCGTACTGGGTCTCCTATCCGGATATGGTCAAACTGACCGAGGGAACACCGGTGATTGTCAACACCAGCGCAGAGAGTGGTTTCAAAATCACTGCAGAGCAGCTGGAAGAGGTGCTCTGCCACCACTGTAAAGTGCTCTTCCTCAACTCCCCCTCCAATCCCACCGGCATGGCATATACAGCTGATGAGCTGGCCGCTATCGGTGAGGTGGTACGCAAGCATCCTGACCTGCTCGTCGCCACGGATGATATGTATGAGAAAATTCTTTTCGATGGCAAAACCTTCGCCACCTTTGCACAGGTCAATCCCGATCTGAAAGAGCAGACGATTACCCTTAACGGCGTATCCAAAGCCTACTGCATGACCGGCTGGCGTATCGGCTTCTGTGCCGGCCCTCTCACCATCATCAAGGCGATGGGCAAGATTCAGGGGCAGAGCACCTCCAACCCCAACTCTATTGCCCAGAAGGCTGCTCTGGCGGCGCTGACAGGGCCTACCGATGAGCTCGATGAGATGGTTCGCACCTATGAGGTTCGCCGCAACTGGCTTGTCGAGGCGCTTAACGCCATTCCCGGCATGCAGGCCATCGTTCCCGATGGTGCTTTCTACGTCTTCCCGTCAATCGCTGGCTGGATCGGTAAAACAACGCCCTCGGGCATGACACTAAGCGATGATGTCGTAACCTGTGAATGGCTGCTTGAAGAGGCTGGTGTTGCACTGGTACCCGGAACCGAGTTCGGCTCTCCCGGCCACCTTCGCTTCTCCTATGCGGTCAGTCAGGATACGCTGGAAGATGCGGTAGATCGCATCGCAAAAGCTGCTGCCTCACTTAAATAACACGCTTCTTCTATACATAAAAAAGGGGCGCTAATAGCGCCCCTTTTTTATCTTCAAACCTTGATGCGGCAGTGTGTTAGCACCACCGCATCCGAATCGAGACTA
Organism: Mariprofundus sp. KV; assembly: GCF_013387475.1. Classification (GTDB taxonomy): domain Bacteria; phylum Pseudomonadota; class Zetaproteobacteria; order Mariprofundales; family Mariprofundaceae; genus Mariprofundus. The sequence continues at coordinate 77,793 of NZ_VWNB01000005.1, forward strand.
CCTGCCTGAGTGTGCGTAGTGCTCCACTCTTCTGTTGTTCGCCTGAATCAGACGATTTCTGTATTGGTTCGAATCGTTAGCTCGAGCCTGTGGAGGCTGAAGATGCCTGCTATGGTCACGATGATGCTCGCGGTACTCGTGACGTTCATGTGCCTGCTTCTGGTAGCGATGGTGACCGCGATCATGCCGCACATAACGCCCCCTGTATTCAGATCGATGGGCGTGTCTGTCACCGTAGTAGGGCTTGCGCGGCTGTACATGAACGGGCCTTTGGCTTGTATAGTGGACGGGAGCAGAACGTGCATCAGTGAGGATAGCACCGGCAATGGCACCGAACATCGCACCGATTATTGCCCCTTGAGCTGTCTCATTACTCTGTGAACCGATTACTGCTCCGGCTGTAGCTCCAACAGCTGCACCGGTGACCATACCACGCTCCTGCGGGCCGGCATAAGCTGTTGCGGATGAGAATGTTACAACTACCATAGCTATTAATATCTTTTTCATTGTCGCCTCCTTGTCATTGGCTATGGAGAAAGCATGAAGAAAATCATACGTTGGATAAAGTGGACTATGTCAACTATTCAGGGGGAATTTCGCACGTGATGAAAATCACACTGGCATTCACTAACAGCCAGTCCCCTTGTGAAGCAACCATAGTTATCTATGTACAGATGATATCGTTTTACTGATTAACCGGGGGGGTGAGCAGTTCACGAGAGAAGTTGAGGGGAGCGCGCATTACCACCTCTATTTCTCGGAAGGATCGACCTCAACTGCTGCATCCGCCTTCACCGCAACCTTTTTAGCGGTTTCTGCTGCAAGGATTTTTTTGCCGTAGTTCTCCAGGAACACGGTCAGATTGGCCACCACAAGAGAGTAGACGATGACGCCAAAGATCATCGTCATCACTGCCACCACACGACCGGCCGGAGTCTGCGGCACAATGTCACCATAACCAACGGTGGTCAGCGTAACAAAAGCCCACCAGAGACCATCCTGGAAATCTCCGAACTGTGGATTGCTACCGTGCTCTAGCGAGAAGGTGACCGTGCCGAAGATAAATACGAGTCCGAACAGTGTTGCCATCGCGGCGGGAAGGCTATCGCCTGAGAGCACCAGCAACCGCAGCAGCCGGTCTTTGTTGGCGCGAATGAGCACGCCGAGCCTGAGGGCAGGAAGCAGATGCACGATACGCAGTGCCATCAGCATACGCAGGATCGGAGATGAGAGCAGCACCACCAGCACCAGATCAAACCAGTTGGACTTCATCCAGGCTTTGCGGTTCTCGGCAATCCACCAGCGACCAAAAAACATCACCACAAAGGTGACAAGCACCGCCATAATACTCCACTCAGGGAGCTCCTTGATAAACGAAGTAGCGACCGCTGCGAGGGTAGTTACAAACAGGGATACATCGAGGATGCGCTGATAGAGAAGCCTGCGTGTCACGCTAAGCTACTTCTCCGCTACTTTAGTAACCGCCTTGTGACCCGCCTTGTGACCAAAATAGAGCGCCAGAGAGACGAGGAAGATACCGCCACCCATGTAGAGAATATTCAGTGGATCATCAAATTTCACATGCAGTACATTCTTGAAAAATGCCACGACAAGAATCATCAGGATCACTTTTCCCAAACGGTCTTTGAGGTCATCAAGACTCTCGATCTTCAGCAGCTTGCCCGCTGCAGGATTATCACGGGCACAATCGATCTTATCAATATGCAGCTCATAGACGCCAAGACCGAAGATCAGCAGCACCATCGCCAGCAGGAAATCATCCACTGCGGTAATAACATGGCTCACGACCTGAGTATGAAAATCAGGGACATCGTGCCCAAAGGCATAAACATCAATAAATTCCAGGAGCAGTCTGCCCATATCAAGGGCAGAGAGGACAAACAGCAGCGTCATGCCGATAATACAGGACCAGACCGCCAGCAGCGTCATATAACGTGAACCCCACAGAACTTTTTCAAAAAACGATTTCATAACTTCCCTCTCAGATAATTATTGCATGAATCTAATTAATTATTTCAAAATAACCAGCAGGATTGATGCCAAAAGCAGCACTCTGTCAAACAGGCCATTCCCCTGCCCCCGACCTGCGTAACTCCGGTTCACCTTCACAGATATCAATCACTGTAGTTGGAACCATGCCGCCCCAACCTGCATCCATCACGGCACAGGAGAGATGTTTCAGCCTCGGTACAAACTCATCCGGGTCATATTCAGGCTCATTTTGTCCCGGCAGTTGCAACGTTGTAGCCAGAAGCAGTTCACCGATCTCCTCCAGTAACATCTGGCAAATCAGGTTATCTGGAATACGAATTCCGACATCCCGTCGTTTACCGAAAATGCGTTTGGGCAATGATGAGTTGGCAGGCAGAATGAATGTATAGGCACCGGGCAGGCAGCGCTTAAGAATGCGATGGGCCTGATTATCCATGCGTACACAGGCTGCAGCCTGCGACAGGTCAGCACAAACTACCGACCACATATGCGTATCATCCAGCTGTCTGAGTTTTCGGATATCCGCAATCGCATCACCTGACTGAGGCAAACACAACAGTACATAGGTAGTATCGGTCGGCACGGCAACAAACAGTCCCTGTCGCAGCAGATCAGCAGCGCGCCGAATCTGGCGAATCTGGGGCCGCTCCGGATGTAACCGGAGGTGTTCAAACAGATGCATTTTCTCCTCTCCCTTCAGCCATCGGCAGGTGGCCCTCTCTCACTCACTCAATAATGATCCGGTTTAAAACCCGAATGCGCCACCCAGCCCTTTGAGCAACTTCTTCTCAGGTGATTCAGACGGCGGTGCAGCCTGATCAGCTGGCGCAGACGGGCTTGCCGGTGCATCGCCTCCACCGAGAATCTTGCCGAGCGTACCGCCCACCTTGCCCTTGTTCAGCAGTGCCGGTGCATTGTCGATAAGCGTCGATGCACTGATCTCCGGTTTCACACTCGGCGCCGCAAATGGCCCGGTGATATGCAGCGGCACAGTCAGACCGCGACGCACAGGTGATGTATCGCCCTGCCCTACCAGCGAGCCTACGACGCGCGGTTTAACATGGTAATCAAGCAGCTTCTGAACCAGATCCACCGTACCACTGCCTGTTACACGCAACAGTGGCGAAGCCATAAACAGATCCTGATTATCAGCCACGCCATCATTCACGGTAAAACTACCAGAGAGTTGTGAAAAGTCGGTCTCCCTGGCTCCGGTTTGTGCCACTGGATTGGTGAATTTGCGAATCGCACCGGCAATATCAAAGCCTTTGATCTTGCCGTCACGCATCAGCACATTACCGCGACCATTGAGCGTCTTAACACCGGCCTGTGTCAGACCTGTGGCTTTCAGACTGGTATCCATCGACAGGCTACCTTCAAGCATATCCATATCAGCCAGTGCTTTAAGCAGAGGCCCGACTTTTACATCGGTAATATGTACCGACTCCTTCCAGCTGGCCGGGAACGTGGCCGCATTCAGGCTTGCTGTTTCAGTCACTGTGCCGCCAGAGAGATTAAAGCGCAGCGGGTTAAGATTAAAAAGGCCATTGGAACCGTTGATGCTTACATTGAAGTTTTTCATCTCCATGCCACGCAGATAGAGATTGTCGGCCTGCATCTTGGCAGTCACACGCCACGGCGTAAGGAAACGCAGGTCCGGCTCTACCGGCGCCTTCTCAGCAGCGGCAGCAGAGCCACCCTCTTTTATCTGGCTGGCAGAAGCTTTTGACTCCTGTCTGGGCTGTGGCAGCCACGGATCCATATGCAGATCACGTGTGGCAATACGCAAACGGATGTCGGGAATGGCATAGACTACGGCACCAGAGATCTGCACAAGCTCCTGATCCAGCATCAGCTGCATATCGCGAATCTCAACCTGTTTAGCATCACCAGCGAGAAGCGTGCTGAACTTCACCTCTTTCCAGGGCGAGGGATGGCCGGCATAGAGCGTGTTCAGATCAGGTGCGAAGGCCGCTAACCAGCTGCGCTGAAGAGGATGTCCGTCCAGACGCAGTTGAAACGAAGGGGTCGTAGTCAGTTGTTTTACACTGCCTTTCACCTCCAGAATGTCCTTGCCATTGATGGCAAGGGCAGCTCGGCGCACCTCCAGCCGCTCGGCTTTGGCCATATCGACCTTCCAGCCGAGCTTGACATTGAGCAGTGAATTAAGAACCAGCTCACCCTCGCCCAGACGCAGACCGTCAGGGCGCTGTTCAATATTGGCTGAAAAACCAAGCGAGGCGTTATCAATAGAACCCAGCTCTGCAGGCCAGCCACTGATCAGAGATTTGAAGCCTTTCAACTCCACCCTTTCGGCTACAACCTCTCCCTGCACAGGCAGCTTTAGCGGATCAATATTATTCAGGTCACCCAATGGCCCGACGGTGGCATCCATAGCAAAGGCATTACCGGAGAGTTTGCCCGAGAGTTTTACCGCAACAGGTCGATCCAGCTGCACATCGGTCAGGGCAACATTCAATTCGGAGAGAACGATTGGTGCAGCATCACCATCCACCCAGATCAGTTCACCGCCGCTTAGAATAAGTGATTCAGCCTGCAGCGCGGCCAGTGCGACAGGCGCAGCAGATACTTCAGATGATGGTGCGCTTGCAGCGCTGCTTTCAGGCTCTACAGCTCCGGGGGCAACCAGATCTCCCCAGTTACTCTCTCCATCGGCATGACGCTCCAGATAAATTTTTGGTGTCGCTACTTCGAAATCCTTGATCTCGATGTTTTTGCTCAACAGCGGCAGCAGCGCCAGCTTCACATTCAACCTCTGCACACTGATAAAATCACGCTTGGTAAAACCTTCACGGTTGGCCAGATGCACATCATCGAGCTCCACTCCGATCCACGGGAAGAGCGATGCACTTACCTTGCCGATCGTAAGCTTGCGTCCGGTTGCATCCTCCACGCTCTGCTCAATCTGGGTTTTATAGCTATTTACATCGATAAAGAACGGCACAACAAGGAGCGTAACAATCAGCAACCCTATAACGATAAGCGAATAACGGACGGTTTTGGCAACAGCTGATGTCATATGTAAACTCCTTTGATCAAATGTGCACTCGAACTGCTTCAGCGCAGGCTAACACGGATTGTAAGAGGTATGGTGTGAAATTTATTCACCTCATGCAAGAGGTGGAAAATGATCCAGCAGGGTGACAAACTCATCCACCACAACCCTGGCCCCTGCCTGCAGCAGCTGATCGCGATCGCCGACACCAAAGGATACGCCGATACAAGGCACCCCCGCCGCCACTGCCATCTGCACATCAAACAGCGCATCACCGACTACAACCGTTCTCACTGCTCCCACACCCATCTCGACCATACACTCATTAACCATCGCCGGGTGCGGCTTGGAGTGGGTGCAATCGGCTGTGCGCAGTACATAGAAGTGATCAGCCAGTGCAAAGGTATCAAGCACCCGATGCAGGCCAGACAACGATTTTCCGGTTACTACACCCAGCCAGTAACCTCGCTGGCGCAGCTCCGCCAGCACCTCATGCACATTAGCGTAGAGAGTGATATGCTGCTCAGCAGTGCGATAACTCTCACGGTAAGCCTGCATAATAGCCTCAAACAGGACACTCTGCTGATCAAGTTCAGGAACAAGCCTGCGCACCGCCTCATGCAGGGAGAGTCCGATCACGGCATTGACCGCATCCGCATCAGGTTGCTGCAGGCCATTTTGGAGAAATGCCTGTTGCATCGCTTCTACAATAGCACCGTGCGAATCGGTCAGTGTGCCGTCGCAATCAAATAGAATCAGTGAAGGTTGGGAGTTAATGGTAGTTATCCTTGCCAGCAATTAATGCACTGCTATGGGCTGCAATCTGTCGCAATTTTATAGCCCGCAAGCATCCGGTCAACCAGACACAGCCGACATGCTTTTAGATGGTTGACAGCACAAGTTCCGCCCCTATAGTTCGGCCTCCCTAACGCGGGGTGGAGCAGTGGTAGCTCGTCGGGCTCATAACCCGAAGGTCGTCGGTTCAAATCCGGCCCCCGCAACCAAACATAAGGCCCTGAAAACATTGAGTTTTTCAGGGCCTTTTTTCTTGCCTGAAATCCTGTGCCCAAGCCTCTGTGCCCAAATCGTGCCCATCCTGTGCCCACGCAATTTGGCCTGTATGAATTACTTGCGACAAATCGACCAATTACAAAATCAATCTGTGCCCATCCAAGTTCGTGATTTGGTCATATTTTGCCCGATGGTCACCCTATTTTTAGAGTCTATAACGATCTGAGAAAAATGTTAGAAATGACCATCGGGCATTTTCAACATCCAGTTATATGATGCTCTCGCCGTCTCAGATAGTAGCGGGAAATCCACCCAAGCGTGTTGGTATAGTTTTCCAATGATGTAAATCGGCTGGCATGCCCCAACAACTTGGAGATTAGAATCATGTCAGTAGCATTGCCATAACAGTGACCATCCTCTTCATATGAGTGCCTCCACGAAGCTCCACCCATAACCTCGGCAAACTGAGCCAGCATCTGATCCTCAAACCACGGGTGCCTACCATCAAGATCAATGCTCAAGCGGCCGACTCTGGTATCCTTTCGAAACTGTTTATCGACCAGCATGTAATAACGCACCAATTGCCATGATGCAAAACCATGCCGAAGCCCATGCATTTTCTGAACTCGGGCATCCTTAGACTTAAGTAACCTCCCAACCTGCTTACTAAGCTTCCAGGTCGGAATGGGTTCATCCTCCTCCCCAATGAGCAACCATGTTGCATCATCACTTAATCGTTGTTGAATATAACTCTTAAGAAAATCTAGGTGTTCTTCTGGAACAAACAACCCATATGGAAATGTTCTTCGGCTACTGAACAGTTTGCTTCGGCCAACAAGAAGCCTGTATTCATCTAACGCGCCCTTCACTGTCAAATAACAAACCTCTTCACACCTCAACCCACAATAGAACGCAAAAATAAGAGCGATCTTAATGTTCTCATTATCAGCGGGATTTATAACCTCATCAACTTCATGCGGGTATATCACTGCGCACTTAGCAGTTGTTCTCGATACCCGGAATGAATAATCTGTAAAATCTATTTTCGGAGCTATCCCCTGCTCATGAAGATATTCATTCAACACCTTCATATGAGAGATGGCCGTGCGCCTGCTTGAAGGCATATAATCTTCATTGGATGCCAGGTCACGAATAGCAGCCTTCCATTCATTCGCATTCATTTTCACTATGGATTTACCATCTGGAAGCGGTAGCACCCGGTTAATAACTGCCGAGATGTACCCTCGAAAAGTAGATAGCCTCATGTTTTGGAATCGCTTCTGTTTCATCATCCAGATTAGCCATCTGCCAAGGACCTTCTCATCCTTAACACATCTTCCATTTGACTCTCCATCAATCAACGATTTTTCAAATTCCTTTCGCAACGTTCCCGCGTCTCCAAGTGTTACTTTTCCCCCAGTAGACGAAACATCCGATTTCCTGACTAGGACATGAAGCGTCTTCAACCACGTATACTCATGCTCATTATCCAACGAAATGTCTGAGGCAGCCTGTGAAGCTACATTGCTCACTTCTTCTTCATCTGCTAATAATTGTTCAAGGGGAATTTGGGCCCCGCGAATACGGTTTCTATGGTCGGCCAAGCAGACAAATGGGACGCCATTTAGAACCATGCTCAATCTTGATGACCTAATCCAAAATTCGACATCCAGATAATCTGGCACCGGCCGATCTGGAAATACTGATCTCCATAAAGATTGCAGAAACGCCTCCAGATATATTCGTCGCGGACGCTTTTTCTTATGATCGCGAGTCATCTGCCAACCTTCAGGAAAGATTGAACCATCCTTTTTTGCTCTTTGATATAAAACCTTCATACACCCAAGTGAATAATCGCCCAGATAATAGTGCTTCAACTGACGGTTTTTTTTGCGATTCATCGGTAACTCAATCAATGGCATATCGCAGTTCAAATGAATCATATTTTTTTCAAGATCGACGATTCGTCCATCTGCATTTTCAACGACCACACCATCAAGTGCGATCAATGAAAAAATCAGCCTTGCAAAAGCGTCTTTATGATTATGGCCATTATTAACTGACTTTTTCGTCAGTTCACGAATAAGTTTATGGAATTCGAAAAGACGATCGAAATCCAGATGGTCATACTCAATTGCAAGATACTGGCGCGCCCTCAGATGAACTTCTGGCCAATGAGATATTCTTAAACCTGAACTTGTTTGAAGGCCATGGAGAATCCAGCTAAGCGTTACATTACAAAAAAACTGTTCTTCTTCATTGCATAACGCATACCTCTTTTCATCCATGATTCCCATTTGAGTATAAAAAAAATAAGTCGACTTCTTATTCCACGTCCCTGTGAAACCTGAATCCCGTAGGACAAGCAACGCCGTTCTCGCAACCTTCAAATTATGTGTTCTTCTTGGGATATCTGCATGCAGGCGAATTTTGTGAATTATTTCAACCGTGCAACTCTTATAATGCCGCTTATGCATTGGTGAATGGAACCTTTAGACCAAGGTATTGTACGATCTCTCTTTCAATTGTATCGCTCAACCACTGGGCACTGATAGACCAACTAAGCAGTGATGTAGACATTTCCGGCTCTCTAGCAACATGTCTATGGCCTGAAATTAGATCTATCGCCTCCTGTGGTATACCCACGTTATGCAGGCGCGTCAGCAAGAAATGACGACATCCATTTCCAAGTCCCTCAAAACATCCTTGTTCAGTGGTCAAATGTGTAAGGCGATCAAGATTACTAGGTGTTACTTCAACAAGAGCTTTTGAGCTCTCATCAACGAGAAAAATCTGATTCACTGGAACATCAGATGAATATCCTTCCCTCTTCCAACGCATAAACTGTTTGTTATGAATTTGCAGATGATTCTTCATTGCCTGAAGCAGCGTCGGGCAAAGCGGCACTACACGTGATTCTTTAAATTTCCTGTTCCATTTGTCATCGATATACAAGTTGCCGGCCACTAGATCAAAATCGGAGAACAAAGGAAACGGATCTCTCTGTGGGCGACGCCCGGTGCAACTTGCCAGAAGAAGATACAAATATGAAACATAGGCATTCCACTGCGCTGCAGATGCAATCAGCAATTTCCCCTGCGAATTTGGAATAGTCGACAGAAGTAACTTTGAGTGCCTTTTCAAAGCTTTAGGATCAGGGGTTTTGGCTGCTCCAATAAACTCTAAGCCATCAACAACTTCAGAAACCGCGCGAAATTTCATCTTCTTTAACAACTCAGAAATACTAGTTTTAGGTGTTCGCAAAAAAGCACCTACCATACGACTCCATTCACAAACGGCGTAAGACCATGGAATCGAAACATAAAAATGCTGGCTTGTAAGGTGATTGCGACGTCTTTCTTGCAGATGATCTGCTAATAGTTCGGGCATACCTGCACCATGAACAAACAGAGCTTCAAATGTAATTTGTAACCGCCTCAATGAAGGAACACTAAGGCCATCTTCCCCCAGTCTCTTAAGGAAGGTTTTAGCTTTTGTGAAATCATTCTTAGTAAAAACTAAGCCCTGCTGTTCCCCATCTGCAGGCAAGTGACGCGTAATGGTTCGCGGTAAATCTAGACGCACAATCAAGGGTACATTCAAATAGCCATCAACATTCTCTGCGCCCCGAAAATTCAACCACCAGAGCTGCCTTTTCTCCGGAATGTAGAATCGCCCCCTCTGTAACAACTTTTCTGTCAGCTCCCCACAGGGATCACCATCTTTAGTCAACATCCCGGTTCTGATCTTTTTCATACCCTTTTCACCACTTCCGGTTAGCAATCCCATCCCAAGTATCGCTCGCCATGGTTCGGCCTGACGTACAAGACATTGGGCCAGAACTGACCGAATTGTCATCATCGACAGACATTTGAGATCCCAAGGTAAGATTCGCTCACTGGCGAGCATCGCCTCCTGCTTTCCGCGCATCTTCCGCTTTGCAGTCCAGGGGTCAGAAAACCAGCTGGCGGGAAGTGTTAATTCATGGTCGTGAACATAGTCAACATCATCCTCGCCACCAGATTCCAGTAGTTTTTTGTCTGCATCTGGATGAAGAAAACTCTCTCTTTCCAGCTTGCCTTTGTTATCAGGGGAAAAGCAATCGCTGTCACTTTCAAGCTCCTGAAAATCACAGCCCAAATCACCGTTGTTTATCAGTGCAGGGCCACAACCTCGCTCATATAGCAGCCACCTCGACTGACGTTTACCACTATGCCCCCCTCCACCCTTCCTCAGTTTTTTTCTATCCCGGAAAAGAAGGTCTGATATATAAGTCCACTCTGGTGCCGAAGTTATCTCTACAGTATTATTGATCTTTTCCTGCATCGCACTGGTAGCCAGAAATAACTTGAACTCGTATTGCCAATTAAACTTGGGGCTCAATTGTAGCCGAGGAGCACCAATGACAAGCTTTCTGGCAGCCATCGACAATGAATATAAATAGGAGTCTGTAGCCCCCTCAACCTGATTATAGCACTGCCGAACACGACGAAATAGAAATGGAATCAAAGCTGTATATTGTGGCGAAATCTGAAGTTCCCCATATAAAAGCATGGGATGCATTAATAATGTAAAAACAGGATTCTTTTCTCGAACACCCCATATCGATGGGGGATCAGAACTGACCGAAACATTATCATATAGAGAATTAATATCTTCCCAGTTGAACCTCATCCCAAGTTCGTCTTCCCATGCTTTAATTAAGCAACAAACCACTGGTTTGGTTTCTGAAAAAAGCCTCCCATCATTAGGTAAATCAATGAGGTTTGCCATAACTCCAAACAAAGGGCTAAGGTGAGCAGGTACATTCAAGGCTTGCTCTGCAGGGTGGCCACTGCCTAAACAAAAATAAAACTTGGCGAATTCATCCATCATTTTATTTCTCCTTCAAGTTCAACATTTTTCTCAGTGTCACTCGATTTGGCATTTGACTTTTTTAAGTCGAGCTTCTCGGTAATCGAACTCAGAATTGTGTTTGGAACATCTTTTTTTCCAGTCATCTTAAATGACTTGGGAACATAACCTGTTAGTGATTTAAAAAGATCAGCAGGACTTTTTTTAAGGTACCTTGACGAGAAATAGCTTCCTGACACGCATTTGGCACCTTCTCCCATACTCATAACGTCTTGTATTATAGCGGCTTTAGCAGCATTAAAGACTGGGCCACACTTAACGGCAGACAACCCAAGGTATAAATCATCGTGAAATGACTGAATATCATTACAATTTGATCCTAAATTCAAATCACATGTGATGTCTTTATCCCAAGCGGTTTTCATCAGTACCAGATAAGAAATATAGCCTCCAACAACAATATAAGATTTATTCGTTCGCATCTTAGGCTTTGGAATTACGTGTATGCGCCGATTTGCAGCTGTGGTTAAAACTGATGCTGAAAAATCTTCAAAGATAATCCATTCTAAGAGTTCAAGAGGAACCTGTTGAGACAAACCTTCAGGCCATGCCAACTGATGTAGTTGCACAGAAACAACTTGCTCTAAAGATTGATTTTCGTCTAATTCTGGTATAATTTTTTCTTCGCATTCTGACATAAAAACTCCTTCAAATAAGATTGAGGGCGCTATTATATCAATTCATGCAATCCCATGTGCCGCGTGTCCGTGGACGTAAAGTCTAGTGAAACAACCAACATCACCATTGAGAAAAAGAGTATCGTTTTAAAGGTATTATTAGATTATAGGATGTAAAAAGTCGACTCATTCAAAATCAGAAAATCAATACAGGCCACTATGCCTCTGTATCCGGTTGATCTGGAAGATGTTCCATGAGCTTCTCTATCGGGCATTTAAAAAAGACGCAGAGCTTATCAATGTTATCAGTTGTCATATTATAGCCCCGTTGACTCGATATTTTAGAAAGTGTTGTTCGGTGAATCCCTGTTGCAGCAGATATTTCATCCAAAGTAACTCGCCTTCCTAATTTGAACTCCATGTCTGAAATTAGTTCTTTCAACCTAAATCGAATCACTTATCCCCACCTCTATTACATCATAAGCAGATTATAACCATGCCTCCATGAACCGTACAAGCATCATTTGTAGCGTGTACGCATCATTCGTGCTTGACAAGCACCCTTTACGCATCATATGATGCGTACACGCTACAAATGATGCGTGAAGGTGACATTATGGATAGACAAACTTATTTAACTACGGATCAGCTTTCAGAAAGGATTCATTACGATCCAAGATATATCAGGGAACAACTGAAAGACTCGGTATTCATTGAGGGGGTTCACTACATCCGCCCCTTTGGCCGCAGAAAAATCCTGTTTGTCTGGGAGGCCATTGAGAAAGAGATGATGAAGTCGATGTATCCAACCAGTCAGGTTATTCCTCTTGCCGCAGGCGGCTCGGTCCGTGGGTAGTGTTCGCCCTCGCGCCGAAACCGGAAAACTGTTCATCGACTTTCGCTATCAAGGACAGCGATGCCGGGAACAGACGCTGTTGGATAATTCCCCTGCAAACCAGCGCCGACTGGAGCTACTGCTGGAGAAAATCGAACAAGACATTTCTGTCGGAATTTTCGATTACGCCGCAACATTTCCGAATAGTCCTCGCGCAAAAAAGTTTGCACGCGACTCCGAGCAACTGAATGGTGCTCCACTATTCCCGGAATTTGTCGAAGAGTGGTGGCAGGAAAATGCCTTTCGCTGGAAACGTAGCGGCATTAAGAACATGCAGAGCACACTCGATAAACACCTGCTGCCGATATTTGGTGGAATGGCAGTAAGCCTGATTAGCAAAGGGGACATTCTGAAATTCAGGGCACATCTGGCTGAACTGCCCGGACGCAGCAACAATAAACTTTCGAACAAGCGCATCAACAACATCATGCAGCCACTGAAAAGCATTCTGGATGAGGCGGCAGAGCGTTACGGATTTACTTCTCCATTTCGATCCATCAAGCGTCTGCCGATTAACAAACCTGACGTGAACCCGTTCTCTCTGGCGGAACTGATGAGATTTCTCGATGAGGTACGTCTGGATTTCCACAACTATTACACCACGCGATTTTTTACCGGTTTGCGTACCGGAGAGGTTGATGGCCTACGCTGGAAGAATGTCGACTTCGAACTCGGACTCATCTATGTGCGTGAGTCCTTTACCTATGGAGAAATGGATACGACCAAAACACCTGGTTCTGAGCGTGATGTACAAATGTCCACTCTGGTACGCAACGCATTACTTGAGCAGAGGAAGCTCACCATCGGTATCAGCGAGTTTGTATTCTGCAATCGTGATGGCAGGCAGCTGGATCAGGCCAATGTTACCAAACGAATATGGTATCCCACACTGGCGCGTCTTGGACTGGAAAAACGCCGTCCCTATCAGACCCGGCATACCGCCGCGACTTTATGGCTGGCAGCAGGAGAAAACCCCGAATGGGTAGCACGCCAGCTTGGTCATTCATCTTCACAGATGCTGTTCCAGACCTATGCCCGTTACATCCCCAATGCGACGCGCCAGGACGGTTCAGCAATCGAATCTCTTATCCAGAAAATAATTCTCTCGGAGGACAATCATGAAGGAACAGATGAAAAGTGAAACCTGTCCAACTTGTGGGCATAGAAACATTATCAAGCCAAGCAATGGAATTGTAGAGCAGCGACGCAAGGCAGCCTCATCACTAGCCAACCATCTGGCCTTCTCACTCAACATCCCAAGAACCAAACAGCTTGTGTTTATTCTCGGCAAAGGAACTGAGCGCGATAACCATGCGGCGGTAGCCCATTGGATAATGGAGAAGATCGGATACGTTAATAGCTGGCCCTTACCTGCAGACGAAGTCCATGCCCTGATCTCGGATTTGGAGCGTGATTTAAGCGGAATTCTTTCTGACCTGGACCATGGAAAGTTTTATGTGTGATAAAGGTATCTGGATCAAAGATATCCATCCGAATTTGTTGTTTCAGGGCTTCTTTCACATGAAGCATGATCACTCCCAAATCCTGCTCGCCGATGCAAGCGGAAGCATTCATGCTGACCTTGAAGATCATCGCTATCTTCAAGGGTTATCCGGCAACATCATCTGGGTTTCCGGCCGAGCCACTACAAGCATAGATGGAGATTCAATTAATATTCTATCCCTCCTTCCAACAGAACGCTGGACAGGAAATCCATTTGCCCTGACTGACCCCAAACTTCCGGGTTTCAAGCATTCATCCGCGCTCTACCATCACGTTCAGTCAATTCAAGATCAGGATCTGCGCCGACTAGTCGATATATTATTTGCAGATACAGGATTAATGCGTGGCTTCATGTCTGCCCCTGCCAGCCTGAAACACCATCACGCATTCCCAGGAGGCTTAGCCAAACATACTCTCGAAACACTGGATATGGCGTCACAAATCTGTGCGACTCTCTCTAAAGAAGAACATGCGTTGGTAATTTCCGCCTGTCTTCTTCACGATGCTGGTAAGGCATTCGAATACAGCTGTAATCAGAAATATCTCTCACAAAGAGGATACCTTCTGGGTCATGAAATCACCCTTCTGGAATGGCTTTCTATTTCGAACTGAATAAACGAATGAAGTAGGAGTATTCATGCCAAACAACATCAATATCATCGTTGAAGAAGATGAGGCCCAGCGAATTCTTTGTGCTCTTGAACATTATCGCAGTAAATGTGTTGATCTTTCACTGTCTCATTCAGACAAAAAATCAAGGGTATGGTTTCGCAAGGAGAGTAAGGTCTTAAACGAACTTTTGACTAAGGTTCAAGCTTTCAGTGGTGGCTTGGACACCCTTTGATTCAAAATGCGAAGTACTTCACATTTTGAAACGATGTTTTGAAGGTTAGGTTCAAGGCTAGGCTCGTTAGCGTGCATTCTTGATCAATGCGGCTCCCTCATCTCTGTCATACTTTCCACCATTATGAAACACCTCTAGACATGCCACTGCCATCACGAACGATACCCCCAGTGTGATTAGTAACGTTCTCATTTTTTCACCTCCTCGAAACTCAATAATTATATGAGTAAGAAGGACAGAAAGGGTCTGGGCCTCGCTCCCCGAGATTGTCGATAAGCTTCACATCGATCTGGTCAAAGGCTAGTGAGCTGGTTAAATATTTTGCAAACGATCAAGGGTATAATATGAATCAGGAGTCGCCATGATTGAGAAGTTGTTCATCTTTATCGCTATAGCTACCAGTATCATTGCTTCTGGATTGATTTGGAATGGAACTTTGGATGAACGAGAAGCGGGGTTAGCTACAATTTCAATTGTGATGAACTTTATATTGATTGGGGTAGTTCTGTACAAATGGTCTGTTGAAGAGGCAAAAACCTATAGACTAAAATCCTCAGCAGACGAAACTGAAGAGGCGATCGAAGATGCAAGAATGGGTAATGTTGAGTCATTCTCTAGTATCGCAGACCTGATGAATGATCTTGATTCGAAAAAAGGTTATTGATATTGAGGAGGGATATATGGAAATAAACCAAGGAACTGTTGCTCTTGTGATTCTAGCAGTAGTAATGATCTCATTTAAGATTTTTGGTGAGAAACAATACATCAACTCACACAAAGTATGCAGTCAATGTGATGAATCAATTAAGATTAAAGCTAATATTTGTAAGCATTGTGGATCTCAGCAATGACTGAAAATGTATAAAAATCTCGACTTAGCTTGATAGAGTGCAGATTGATTTGTTGGCCAATGAATCGCTATCGTTTCTCTATACACCCCTGAGCTAACTGTCCGCATCCGCTCCGGCCTCAAGCAAGAGCCTCTGGCACTCTGTTCGCTTAAACGCTGTAGCCCATTTTAAGGCAGTGCCGCCCTTATGGCTGACATTTACGTCCGCACCTGCCTCAATCAGCAGTTTAAGACACTCTGCATGCCCCGCTTCTGCGGACCTCATCAACGGTGTCGCGCCACCGAATGCGTTACTATCGAAATAATTCACATCGGCTCCGGCCTCAATCAGAAGCTTCATACACTCTACATGGCCATTGATTGCGGCAATCATCACCGCAGGATAAGAAGAGCCGGCGGTAGCATCTACGTCCACGCCACCATCAAGCAATAGCTTCAAGCGCCCTGCATCGCCATAGCTTACCGTCAGATTCAAGGCCACTGACTTTGCATCCTGGGTGACATTCAGATCTGCACCAGCCTTAATCAGCTCCCACAGACATCCGCTATGGTTTCTATCTGCAGCGTAGGCAAACGCTGTTCTGCCATCCTTACCCTTGGCATTCACATCGGCTCCAGATTCAATCAGCAATTTAAGGCACTCTGTATGTCCGTTTCCTGCAGCAACCATCAATGATGTCTTGCCACGCCTGTCGGTAGCATTCACATCTGCACCGGCCTCAATCAACACCCTCAATCGTACTGGGTCCTCATAATAGAAGTTCACATTACTGCTAGTGCTCAATATTAATGCTGTCTTGCCATCCTCATCTCTGGCATTCGCATCCGCTCCGGCCTTCAGTAAACTTTGCATAGCGTCTAGATCGCCGCGTCCAGCCGCTGACAATAAATCCTTGTTCAGCTCTTTTGGCTTTTGATTCCCCATCCCATGATCCTCATTTGAAACCTCGGACATACACCCCTCTCTCGTTTCTCAACTCCGCCCAGTCTGAAAGAGAACATCCATTAAGATGGACAAAATCTGACTGCAGATGCCTGACACATTATCAAAGCCCCATCTAACAGAACGTTCTAAAGGGCAACGCTCCCTTTACCCGCAGGATTCCTGAACCAAAGAACTGAATACACTCCGTCATTAAGTTCACTTTCTACCGCCGTTCCATGCCAGAAAAATGAACAGTGGCTCAATCATGGGAACTACCACCCCTATAAAATGCCACTACTTCTGGATCGCTTCCCCAGCATTCTTTTTCCTTCGCAGTAAGGCAAGACTCATCAACTTTTTGCTTACGAGTAGCCGCCTGCTCTTGCAGTTTATAGTATTCTTTTTCTGCAGATCTCCACGAAGCAGTACCATCCTTCACATCAGGGTATTGCCCCCGAATCCAATCGGCCGCAGCTTCCTTTCCCTCCCGTCTACATCTTTCTTCCACTTCTTTTCCCGCTTCAATAGCCAACTTTTTAGATACACCCATTACTATCTCCCATCAAATTGAAAATAATCACATCATTTTAAGAAACTGGTGCTGCAGTTTCTAAATGCGGCATTGACTCAGTATTAATCTTAGATGGCCTATTTCACCTTCGAAAATAGCCTTCTAAGCTCTAATATTACCTGCTTCTAGAGTATTCACTCAACCACTTGCCTTGGTCCGACCCAGAATTCATGTCCGCAGAATTCAATTCCTATAGCTTGTTAGCATTATCCCGCTGACAGGATCGGACCGAGCAAGATCAGCAACAACACCAGTATCGCCGGAATAAACCTTATATTTAAACGTATCATCCGCTCAAGTGGAACCAACCACCACAAGACGCCAGCACGTATCAACGTGATAAAAAAGAGTATGATAATGACGGCTATTCTCACAGGAAAAGACTTCTCATCCGCGAGCTTTCTCAGCATCGACAGCGTTTTAAGGTTCATCGCTTCCGCTTCTCTATGCTTGTTTTGAGCATGAAGCACACGAACCAAAGCAGCCTGATTGCGCACCACATCCTCATGCTTGTCACCTAGAAGCTCACTACTCATAGCCAGCGCTTCTCGATGAAGCGATTCCGCTTCACTATGCTTGTCCTGAGCATGAAGTGCTAAAGCCAGCCCGGTCAGACTACGCGCCACATCCACATGCTTCTCACCCAGAAGCTCCCTTAATATCGCCAGCGCTTCTCGATGAAGCGATTCCGCTTCGCTATGCTTGCCCTGAGCATGAAGTACTAAAGCCAGCCCGGTCAGATTAGCCGCCACATCCACATGCTTCTCACTCAGAAACTCCCTTAATATCGCCAGCGCTTCTCGATGAAGCACTTCCGCTTCGGTATGCTTGCCCTGAACAAGAAGCGTATCAGCCAAGGCTCCTAGGCTGCTCGCCACATCCACATGCTTCTCACCCGGCAGCTCCCTAAATATCGCCAGTACTTCTCGATGAAGCACTTCCGCTTCGGTATGCTTGCCTCGAGCACGAAGTACTAAAGCCAAATTGTGTAGGATGGATGCCACATCCTCATCCTTCTCACCCAGAAGCTCTCTCCGTATTGCCAGAGCTTCACGATGAAGGCTTTCAGCCTCCCGATAGAATCCGCAAAAGTTGTAGAAATCACCCAATGTACTTCTTAAGTGGCCATCATCATCTTTAAACTGTGTCTGATAACGCGCCAGCATCTTATGCTGATTACAACCAGCCGCATTCCAGTAACCGAAGAGTTCGATATCTCCATTGTTTCGTTTCTCGAAGAGCAAGAAAACATCCAGCTTAGCTAGATAGCCTTGCAATTGCATCTTGCTATCCAGATGGACTAATTGCCATGGTAATTCATCAACCTGACGCTGTGTTGGCTCATCAAGCTTCTGGAAGTATGCGACTATCTCTTTTCGAGCAGTGTTGAGTTCGATCGATAAAGTTCCTTCTTTATCGGCAAGCGCATATTTCTTCTCCACCGCCTGCCTGAGCGCATCATGCATAAAACCATAGAGCCCTTCCCGGCCGGCAAGATAGCCGCCCATGCCGAATACGAGGCTTGCCAGATAGATCTGCGGCACATGATGACCGGATTCCTCATGGCAGATATCGAGAAGCTCAGCCTCACTCAACCCATAGCGCGCTGCATAGATAAGCGTGAGCACTTCTTTCACATGCGATTTCGTATATGTGCTCTCACAACGCTTTAGAACCTTTCCAAACAAATTGACCAGATTCTGTGAGCTGAGATAGTCATCCAGCATTGGCTTGAGCGTATCGTGATTAGCATCGAGCCTTAGCTCATCAAGAATCACTCTCAGGAAGAGTGGATTGGATGCATGCTTGTGCGAAATTAATGTATCGAGCAGATCCCCCAACCCTTTGTCTTTCTTGTAGCGTGCCAGATACCCCTCAGCCAAACGCCTGCGATCTACTTCATTCAACGGCTCCACATTCTCAACCGCGCACTTACGTTCTCTGGCTGCATCCAAGGTTTCACCGGGTAGCATTGCCATAAGTAGATGACCATGAGTCGGGAATGAATGGATGAATCGCTTTAACTCCCCATCCTTGCCCCTGAGCTGGTTTACACCATCCAGAGCAACTAGATATGGCGCATCCTTCGGAATTCGCAGCATCCATTCTGCAAACTTGCTATAAATCTCGTTGGTATCCTTTGGAAGATCATCTTCGATCTTGAAGTATTCTTTGATCTCACTCATCACGCGTAGCAGAACACCCTCGGCATCCGACTCACCACCAGTGCCTGCGTAATGTTCGATCACGAATCCTTCAGGGTTGGATGAACGCCAGCGAGTAACATAATTGGAAACTAGTGCACTCTTTCCTGAGCCCGTATCGCCAGTGATAACTAATGGTATCGGATACTCTGCTGAGAAGTGGCTATTAATCTTCTCGAAGATTTTTTCATCAGGGATATAGGCTTCCAGTCGGCTGCTAGCAAATGCAGCATGGAATTTACGCTCTTTCTCCAGAGCAGAATACTCTTCTCCTTCTGGGAATCGTTCATTGATTACCTTCAGTAGATCATCGCGAATCTGATTACCCAACTCCTCCACTGAGGAGTAGGTATCAATAGCACCAGCATCATTTTTATGCTCATAGACGTGCCAGTCACCATCTTTCCTACGGATGCGTTCTTTTAGTTCATAGAGCTTCTTGCGCTTAATTGAATCCTCTTCCTCAAAAAAAACTTCCATCTTTACTGCCGAGTCTTCTGCACTGGCTACATCAAAGAGTTCCTGCGTGAATGCCTTATCGCGGAAATAAAAGTAGGAGAATTCCTGTTGCTTTTCATTCTCAAGCACACCGTGCATGATCTCCATTGCGGTGACGCTCTCCTGAGCCTCATTCCATTTAGCAACCTTAGGTTTTAGATTATCATTACTAATACGAATATGGCAGTCTGTTTCCTGCTCTTCGTCCTTGCGCACAGTTAGTCCATCATCACTCGGACTCCAGCCATAACGCTCACCCAGCATGCCGATAAAATAAGGATGGCAGCGATTTATCTCTTCAAGGCATATCTCTACAGCCGCACCTTGTTTTGAATCTTCCTCGTTGATCCCCCATTGCAAGTCCACCTCAGTAAAAACGGCTCCACGCTTCTCGCAAAGCTGGCGCAACTCAGGAAAAACATGCGCGTTGAGATATTTTCTCTCTTCACGCATATCCGAGAAAGTTGATGATATGAATACTCGAATCTCACGACTCTCATGCTGACCTTTCCCTTGGTTGTTTTCTGCCATGATTTTCCCCTAAAGCTTATTCGATTATCTGATATGTTTTTTCAAAGATAGATTGGCTGACGATGCCATAATCATCTTTGCCATACTGTAATAGCCAGTCGCCCTGTTTTCCCTCAAGACGACCTGAACCCCAGTTCACATCCACATAGAACGGCTCCTGCATCTGCAGGGCGTGAACCACGATCGGCTTCTTGGTGTAAGTGCCATTTTCCCCCGCCCTGATGGGCAATATGGGAGTATAGGTCTCATTGAATCGAGCGCGCTTAATCGGCCAGCGTTCCCCTTCAACGCCGGTCAGAATGGCATCGCCCGCATGATAGGAAACATCTCCCTCAAGGGTATTGCAGACCCCATCTTCCGTCGCGAATACAACTCTGACTCCCACAGGCTTTTTCATCACCCTAATCGACCATTCAGCGTTAATGAGGTCTATCTCATTTCCACACAGCATTTTAATCTTTACTCTCGACAGATTCGAACAGATCCATCTGCTTATGCATGTCGACCCAAGCGGCTTGTTCATGCAATATAGCCCTTCCTAGTCGAAGAGAGACTGCCGAGGCCATCTCCCTGTCTCCAGCCAAATCTCCACTATAGTTCTCAAGCTGCATATTCGCACGACTATAAAACCCAAGGGATGATTCATACCAATCTGCCTCTGCCTCAATTTGTATAGCACTAGCATATCTCGAAACAACCAGTGAAACCGCTATCGGGATTACGATGAATAGACCAAGAAGCCAATCAGGAACACATGCTAACTGCCAAGTTTCAAGGGGCATAAATTGCAAAAGCATATCCTTCAATTGTTGTATGAATTCAGGTGGATGGTCAACTTCCATTTTGGTAAGCCCTAAATAGGTAGCTAATCCAACACCCACTCTTAAAGGCCATTTGCCAAGAAACTGACTCCAAAAAACCATATTTTTATAGCTTTTAAATTGCTGCTTATAGCTGGTCTCACTTCCCTGAATTTTCCCCTCTAAATATTTCTTCTGATCTAGTAGCCAGCCATGCCTAATAAAGTCGATACGTGATTTAGAGAATGGTGTTTTCTGGCGATTATATGGTAAAATGGCATGTATCCCCCGCATAGCCTCAATAATCCATCCTAACTCTTGCTTTTGCTTGGCAGGGTAATAATCAATCACTGAGGACTGAAGCCCCACCATGAACCACGCAGCCTGGATACGAATCCCTTCTGCAAGTGAACGATATTGCAAATGAAGAAGGTGATGTTTTTTCCGCCCAAAAAACCAAGATAACAGCCACGCAAACATGGCAAAAAGAACAAAACCAAGATTCCAGTGCCATGAGGCATCCTCAACACGGTCAAAATATACAAAGCACACCATAGCGATAGCGGCAATTACTGACAGAATTGTGAAATTCCGAAATGAATGTTCTTGAGTGCTATTAGCTAAGGTGTTGGCTGAAGCATAAATATCAGCCAGTAACTCTACACCTTCTTGTTCCGATGACTCCAAAGCCGGACGGCTTGTCAGCAGTACTTCCACATTATCATCATTCTTTTCTTTAATCTCATTCTGAGCGAATAAAAACCATTTACGACCATCGCTCCACACCTTGGATGTCATTTCTAATTGAGATTTTTCATTAAAGTCATTAATTGCCCTCAGGCTTCGTATAGCATTCTTATAAAAACCATCTTCATCTGACCCAGTATCAGAATCAGGTTTCGATGCAGCTTCCCACTCTCTCGCCCAATCAAACTCTGCCACTTCTTCCAAGTTCCAGAGAATCAGGGAATTCTTTTCCTGCAATACAGGCACTTCTGGAATCAACGAGTCTTCAACACTTGCGCCTGTATAAAGGTGCCCCAGTTCACTGTTAAGCATACGATTCTGAAGCTTTTCACTATCCACTGGGTTAGAGCCAGTGAGCAACACATGTGCATGCCTTAAGATATAGGCTGAGATCAATTCGCCTTTGATTGCTTCTTCCTGATTTTGGAAAAGCACATCTACGGATGCCACATGTATCTGGTCTGGCAATGCTAACGCCTTCTTATCAGCATCAGAAATTAACAGATAGATTGAGGAATAAGCACATGTTTTCTCTATCTTTTCAAGCGCATCGCCTAACACACTTGGGGCTATATCCCCAATAACCCCAACAACAATTGGAATATTCCGAACCATCCCCCCCCCTTTTTATGAATCCACTGAATGTCACCTATTAGTAGCAGTAGTGTATAGCACCCAGCTTGCCAAAGGCGACTTTGCCTAAGTCTGGATGAATTTGAAAGTTGGATTATCGAGAGCTTTTTTCGTCAACCTATACATTCCATTAGTGAATTATTTCTACTCCTTAAGAAGCACTGCATGCATAGCATCCGCAATGCGTGGATTTCCCATCAGGGTGTTAAGCAAACCTGTCTCCGGCTTCGGGGTTTCATTGATCTTCGACAAGGTGTGAGCAAAGGTCTCCCCCAACAAAAAGGCCATGGAGAGGTGCTGATAGTCATCCCCGATGTAATCAGGGTGATATCCCTGATCTCCTCCTCTTTATTTTTTGTCTCTGCGATAGTGATTTCCATGCACTTCTCCTTCCATTGATGTCAGCCTTGAAAAGAGACACCCATCGCCATCACCGAAGCAATCAGGAAAAGAAAAACAAACAGTGCCGGTGTCAGGTGAAGCCAGGTGACTGAGCATCCATTCTCAGCTTCAGGGTTTGAATCGTGATTGACCATCTCATCCTCCTTTTGATCACCAACCAATTAAGGTGCTATTTACCCAATATGGCATTTCTAAAATTCCAAGCTGCAAACAGTTCACACAGATGCATGGTGTTAGAGATATGAACCACCCCATCTTCCGGAGACAAATCATCGGCAATCTTGCTCACTAGATATGTCTGATAGCTGTTTGAGAAACCACCCTTGTCTTTAATCCACCCATGCGTTTGATCGTTTTCCATGAAAAATTCAAACCACCTAGACATAGAGACTTCGCCATCCATTCTCCCAGCCTCATTTATCACATAGTTAACAACTTCCAGGTTTTGTGGACTGGTTCTATAGCTACCGGCACTGTTTTTGGCTGAGCCATAAAATTCAACATCTTGTTCAAAGATCTCAGGTATAATTTCAGCGCACTGCTGAGATATCGTTTTTGCTCTTTCAGGCATGTTAAATACCTCTTTCCCTCTGCCATCCCAGGCAGAACATAAAGAGTGATACTCTTCTGGAAGCTGATCACACGCCTGCTGTATGCTCATGCTCTCTTCTGCTCCAGATGTCATCGGAATAAGCAGCAAAAAAAGGAGGGTATTCAGCCCTTTAAATAACATTTTCATATGAGACTCCTTTATTGTCAGGTGATGAAAAATCCAGGGATCAAGAGTGTTGATCACCATTTCCGAAGACGCCCCCTCCAGCTACACGACTGCAACCGGAGAGGGCATTTATCAGAAATCAGATAGCTCCATTCTTTTTCAAAAAGGCGGCGAAATCATTTTCGCCCATTCGATAAACAGTCTCCAGCAGAGCCTGTCCTTTCACGGATACACCTTTTTCCACAAGCTTCTTTACAATGTCCAATCGTTTGTAACGGATCAATTCCTCAATTGTGTACTCTCCAATATTAAGTAGAGAGTTTTTCACACCCGCATTAAGCAGGTAGTCGACCATTTCCTCAGAGCCAAGCTTGCAGTACCCATCTCTCCTGAAAACCTTCTCATAACTCAATGCCTCCAGCGCATAATAGAGTGGATCGTCGATCCAGCTATGTGTACGCTCTTCAATTCGCTTATAACGATGAGTCGTAGTTGTATGATGATGTGTCCGTGTGTCCAGAGTCGCCCCGTGAGCAACAAGGTATTTAACCGCTTCCAACTTCCCTGAAGCCACTGCAGTAGAAATGGCGCTTCTGGGACCATAAAAATCTGGTTTTACAACATTAACCTTCAACTCTTCCACGAGAAACTTTGTCCAGTCACTGATTTCATCTTTACCACACGACACCGAGGTGATGAGCTGCCTTCTTAAGTCCTCTTGCGAAACAAACTTCTCAGCATCTTTCCCAAGATAGCCCCTTAGAAAACGCATCATGTCAGATGATTTCTTATTAAAAGCATTACTATATAAACTTCCAAGAACCTTTTTATCAGGATTGAAGCTCTTGATTTCCTTCTCAAGCAGATCAATCCAGCCCAGCTCTGCAAGGGGTTCAAGAACATCTACTTTGTGAAATGAGCCTTTTTCAATAAGGAGTGCGACCTTTTTACGATTGAGGCCCTCCTTTTCGCTTCCTTTTTCAACATAAATTAGGCTTCCGATCGGGTCACGTTTATGCAACAGACCTGGATATGTATCCAGCAAAAGCTCAAACGTCTCTAATGAGGCATTGTGTAAATCTACAATCGAGGATAATTCCTTGATCGCGTTCTCCAATAATTCAGGATGTTTTAGCAGCCAGCGAAGCTTCTCATCTGACAACTGCATAAAACGATAATCACGATTATGAGCGTTTCTATGGAAACTTTTGTATTCGAAATCCGGATTGCCACCAGCCTCCAACAATGCATCCAGAGACTCAACAGGGGCCTCAGCAACAATCATGGTCCAGTCACCATCGCTCAATTCTGTCGTGTTCTGAATAACCCATTTCACCTTATCCTCGGATAGGTCCTTCGGATACATAGGAAGCGTCTTGAAGTCAGGTAGCTTTTTGGCTGCATCCCAGCTTTGCAGTTTTGCTAATGGGAAGTTTTTGATCAGCCCCCACAGATCCGCCTCAGAAACTGTAGCGCCACTGTCGATAAGAGCCGGAACAAATGTATGCATATTCTTCTTGTTTACAGCTTCTAAGATCAAACCTTGTGGCACATTAATTCCATTTGCGAGCATGTAATCCATACATGCCCCTTTTTGATCAACCGCAGCAACTGCATTAAAGTAGTTCCGGGACTCCAGTTTCACTTGCTTTTCATTTTGGATATATTCAACCACATCCATTTTTCCGGACGTACAGGCAGCTGCAATAACACGCTGCGGAGAAGCCCCCTCCTCCAAAGCTTTCTTGGCATTTTCAACATCCTCTGAGGCTGAGCACCCCGTCAGCAGTGCCATAGCGACTGAAGCAATGATAAATCTTTTTTTCATGCAAAAACTCCTTTTCATTATATTGATTGATGATTTTTAGACATATTTGGCTGGTATAGCCTTGTTCAATGGATCACTCGTATACTTGTAACTGCTGCAACTGAGATTCCCGCCATTCACGGTGTCTTTTCCTGAATTCGGGGCCAACGAAATATTCAAATGCGATTACCATCATTGTACTTCTGGCAAGGTTTGGACGAAACTCCGAAACCCTTTCAGTTCCATTCCAGTGCTTATATGTTTCCGAAATGGTAGTGGTATAATAAATGGGTATATCTCGTCCACGGATTATCCCGGATTTGTGTATGTACTCGAACATATATCGGTTATTAACCCTCTCTTCGGGAGACAGGCTGGTGAGATCCGTCAGTGGCTCACTTGAAGCCCCCGGAAATGTACTTTCAAAAAAGCTGTCCGGATCATTAAAATACTTCTTTGGTTGTTGTAGAGGTGCTAGGCAGCCTTTTCTAATCAACTGAGTCAGATCTGGAACCTCTTTTCCCACATCCTCCCTCTTTACAGATGTGACCAAATAAGCCCTGATGGAATTACAGCTCTCAACGAGATCGGACACATCAAATGGATGTTCAGCCACCTCTTCGGCAACCGCATTTCCATTTGTAATCAGACATACCGCTATTGCGAGAAGACATGTCGCTATAGCAAGGCATTTGAATCGTTTAATCACTGCACGATTACTCATACTCGCCTTCTTTAATCCTTCTTTCGGTACGTGCGCGCCCACTTTCCGGACCAATGATAATTTCAATCCTCATACTCCCCCTCCTGAATTAATTTCCCGCTAAACAGCGCCTAAACTTCAATCAGGAGCCATTTAACTAACGGGTTATAAGGAATGTTATTTAGATCATGGACAAAAACTGTATGGCTACTGCTGCGAATCAAAACGGAGGTATTTACGTGCAAAATTCAACGTCACTCTGCCAACCGGTCCATTGCGCTGCTTTGCAATAACAACCTCGGCTTTAGCCTGCTCTTCACCTTCATTGTCAGAGCATACAAACATCAACACGTCAGCATTCCGCTCTACAGCGCTGTGTTCCTTGATCTTAGACATCACTCTTCGACAATCCAATGGTGTTGGTCTATCCAGATCATAGTTAAAGCGGGAAAGAACGATGACAGGTACATTTAGCTCTTTTGCCAACTTCTTTAGTGATTTCATAATACGGGAGATTTCCTGTTCATCCTCCGCTGAACCTTCCTGGGCTATCATAAGCTGAAGGTCATCGATCAGTATCAGATCGAGTCCCCTGTTTTCGCGCTTGAGACGACGGCATTTGGAACGTATTTCCATAACGGAGATGGCCGTATTATCGCCTATATGTATTTTTGACTCAGCCAAAGAACCACTGGCGGCTGCAAGCGCGCGCCAGTCATCGGGGGTAAAACGTCCGGTTTTGAGAGACTGCATATCCACGCGGGCCTCTCTAGCCAGCATACGCATGGCGATCTCCTGGCTAGAATTGTCCAGTGAGAATGACGCAACCACGCCGGAGTCATCACCCTTGGCGCGAAGAGCGGCATTGGCAGCCAGATTCATCAGGAGGCTGCTTCTGCCCATGCCTGGCTGGCCGGCAATAATAATCAGCTCGCCGCGCTGTAAACCCGAGGTCATCTCATCCAGCTCCTCGAAACCTGTAGTAATACCTGTAACGACCTCCTTGGAGGCGAAACGATCCTCCAGCTCTTTGTAGCTCTGCAGCATCAGGTCGGACATTTTGGCAAAGAAAGGGCGTGAGCGGTTAAACTTTTCGGCAATGGCCAGAATATTACTCTCTGCCATATCGAGATGTTCATTCACATCTCGGTCTGTCTCTTCGTAAGCATCGCGGAAGACGCCACTACAGACAGAGAGCAGGTCACGCATGGCTGAGCGCTCGCGAACAAGATCAGCGTAATATTTTACATTGATGGAACTAGGAGCAGAAGTGACGAGATCAGCCAGATAGGCTTCGCCACCGATTGAGGCTAGTTCGTCACGTTGTTCGAGATGATCTTTGATCGTAAACGCATCAACCGGTTGGCCGCGCGCAGCCAGCTCCTGAATGACATGGAATATCTGGGCATTGGGCTCTACATAGAAGTGTTCAGGCTGCAGTGAGCCCTCCAGTCGTTCCAGTGCCTCGGCATCAAGCATGATTCTCCCGAGCACCGCCCGCTCAGCATCAAATGAACTAAAGTACACTAGACTCCCTAGAGCATATCCATTATCGGCATGCTGCTTCACTTGCTTGTTGTTGGTCATTGCCCCCCCCCGGCACTCCCCCTCTGATTTCCTCAGGGATTATTTTCATGCCGATCAGGATAAATCACGCCTGGACAAAAACTGTCCTGCAGAGGTTTTTTCATTGATATAAGCGCGTCAGGATTTCACCTGCACCATCAGCCAAAAGCTGATCGGCCAGCTGCCGCCCAAGGCTCTCAGCTTCACTTATTGGGCTACGAATCTCTTTTCGGATAATGCGTGATCCATCCAGTTCACCGACCAGCCCATCAAGATGCAGCTCATCGCCATTCACTGTTGCGAACGCGGCAATCGGCACTTGGCATCCACCCTCAAGGCGGGCAAGAAAGGTTCGCTCTGCAACTGTTCGCACCATCGTTTCATGATCGTTCAGACGATCGACCAGCGTATTGAGTTCATCGTCTCTATCGCATGTTTGGATACCTAGGGTTCCTTGAGCCACAGCCGGTAATAGTGTCGCAGTGTCCACAAAGTCATGCATCTGTTGTTCCATGCCCATACGGCGAACACCGGCTGCTGCCAAGATCACAGCATCCACGCTATCACCAAGCTTGGAGAGTCTTTTCTGGATAGTTCCCCGGATAGGCACATATTCGAAATGCGGATAGTGATGTTTAAGCTGAGTTATACGCCTGAGTGCTGATGTACCAATACGTGCCCCTTCTGGCATTGTATCCAGTCCTCCGCCAGTCACGGTTGCCACGGCATCACGCGGATCCTCACGTTTTGGAAAAGCTCGAATCGAGGTGCCCGCTGGAAGCTCGACAGGGACATCCTTCATCGAATGTACAGCGATATCAGCATCACCATTGAGAAGTGCAAGGTCGATCTCTTTGGTAAATAAGCCCTTGCCCCCAATTCGTGCAAGAGGAACATCGGTAAAGATATCCCCGCTGGTCTTGATCTTGATCAGCTCGGTAGTGATCTCGCTATCAAGCTTCTTCAGCTCTGCAGCAACATACTCTGCTTGCCACAGGGCCAGCGGTGATCTCCGTGTTGCGATTCTGATATGAGTCATGGGTTTCTCCGTTACTTTTCTCCCCGTAGGGGCAATATGGAGATTTTGCAGAGGTTCAGGACAAAAATGGTTTATGGCAGAGGGTATCTGGCTTCATCACAACAGTTCGAATTAAAGTTCCACAACCATCGCTGGGTTAAACATACGGTTCTCCCAGCCTCCAAGAGAGTTCGGATTCCCTCTCGGATTACAGACCACCCTTGTGTTGCCAATATGATAATCGAAGCAGTTATGGGTATGCCCGTGTACCCATAGATCAATACCCGGCATCAACGCTTCCATATCTGTAATGAAGCACGGGGTCCAGGGATTATTCATGTATTGCGGGTGCAGGCTTTTTAAGCTTGGCGCATGATGGGTTACAACCACTGTCTTTCCATCAAACGGCCGCTGTAGTGCTGAACGCAGCCACGCACGATTTTTCTCAAAATATTGCTGTTGATGCTCAACCGAAAAGTGAGTCGGCGCGCTACCCGGTGAATACTCGACAATGATGTAGTCATGATCGCAGTAGAGCACGGAGCCAAAGTTGCTCAAATCAGTCCACATCGTCGAAGCCAGAAAGCGTACACCTCCTATCACGGTCTCCTCATTATCCAACACAATGACATTTGATCCCGATGCCGCATCTTTTATAGCATCTAAATGTTCGATCATTGTAGAATCAGAATCGTGAAATTCGTGGTTGCCGCACACATAGACCACCGGCACCTGAAATTTATCGATTGCCCAGGTTACGCCTGCAACACCTTCCGCAATATCGCCGGCCAGGAGAACTACGTCAGCATCCGTTTGCGGGGCTTGGAATGGTGCATTCTCAAGGTGGATATCGGACAGAATATGTAACTTCATGGAAAACTCCGCTTCAATGGAAAGTGAAAAGCCCTCCCCCTCTATGAGACCTCAATGGGTGGAGTGTTGAACTTGACGCACAGGAAACGAATCAAACCATCCAGATAGCAGGGAGAGTGGAGTTTTTTCTAACAGTGCATCAGCTTCGATTCACTGCCCATAGAAGCTCCACCCTCCCCCTAGTATTAACCTACTGGCTGAGCCTGCCTATAGCGCATGACACCTTTGATGAGTCGATAGACGTACCAGATTGAGACCGCGACCATTGCAACCTGCAGCACCACCAGTATCCCTCTGCTAGAAAATTAGTGTGAACAGACCTATAACCCTGTCATCATCGCAGGTGGCTGGTTAACTTCCGTGAAACTCCAGATTCAAGCCGCGAAAATCGCCCGTTGAAAAAGCAGCCAACACTCGTAATAGGGGCATATCGCTGGATGATTCAATCGAAACGCCGAACTCATGCCCCCCATCCACAAAATCCCGGAATGCTGTCGCCGCTTTTTTCTCGTTCCCCTGAGGAGCTCGCTGAACCTTCCTGTTTAGTTCTGATAAGATCTGGTCACGATCCTTATGATCCTGTCTTTCATACATCGCAAAACCGCTTTCAACCAAGCCATCATTCTCAAATTTCAGACCGGCTGACAGTAGCTTAGCCCTCTCCAGCGACGCCACCAGCTGCCTCGGATTCTTCAAAAAGTCGAGAGAGGCCTTCAAAGATAGCTTGCCTGAAACCTTGCCCAGTTCATCCATGGCGATGCTCACATCCTGAATATTCAGGATCTTGTCGGCAGGGGAGTATTTATAGGTAACATTCAAGTCCCCCTGAATGTCTCGGTAGCCCATTTGATACAATAGCGAGAAGTCTTTTTTCATCCTATCTTCTGTCATCGCCAGTTCATAGCCATTGAAAGAGACGGAGCCATAGGTCGGCAACTCCCCTTTCTTTAGCGCTTCACGATCAACAGAACTAACCACAACTTTATCAAAGGTGATATCACCTGCAGAACCAATCACAACATGATCAAAAGTCACACCTCCAAACAAACCGACGCTAACATCATCGTAACGCACCTGCTGACTCACACCCTGGCTTTCCAGTGCTGCACGCACCTGCTTATCCACAACCTGATCGGCGTACACCTTGTAACCAATTAATGCTGCACAAACGATGCCGGCACCAACCCATACCATTTTCTTCATATACCCTCTCCTATTTTGAATTGAGCAATTAGCTCTTAATTTAAAACTCTCACCCTCGAAAACAAAAACTGTTTGATAAGGGACCTGTTTATTTATTTTATCGGATCAACCGACATTTCATTCGGTCATGACGATCAGTGAAACCACACTCATCGGCATCCTTATTGCAGTCAGATGAGGCGCTCATGCATACATCTCTTTTCCATCTGAAAAGCGCATCCAACCCTTGGCAATGCGGTAGATATACCAAACCGAGGCCGCTACGAGCACAACCATCCCAACCACAATAAACAGAGTGGCGAAACCAATGACAGTCCAAAGAAGATAAAACCAGAAGGTCCTTATTTGCCAACGGAAGTGTGATTCCAGCCAGGTTCCCTGCACGTCATCCTTTCTCATATAATTGACAATGACCGCAGCTATTATCGGTACTAGCAGGAGTACTCCTGCCGCCTGCAGAGCATATACGATCATTGTGATTTTCTTGTTTGATTTAGCTTCCGCGTCCTCAAGCTGTTGCGCTTGATCAACTGAAATAACTTCTTCACTCATTATTTTCTCTCCTTGAATAAGTCTTAATTACCTTCATCTGAATAGATTGCGATGTCGGAATAAGTGGAAAGTTATTGAGGAGTCGGACAAATATGGTACATGTGATCTGACTAACACCCCTCTGATGAAGTGCTATGAGTTGGCCTGAAAACAGGAAACTGTTTTTGTCCGTTCATATGCAAAGATTCCACGATTACACAGCACGCTAACGACAACAGGGAGACTTAGATGAGTGAGTTTGCACATCCTCCGATACACGCTGGTGATGGTTATCGTTATGTCCGATTATCGGAGATGCACCAGGAAGAACGTATCTATGTTGAGGCCTTCATGTATGGAGGAGCCCATCCTGTGCCTGATGACTCTATAATGGATGCAATTTACCTATGGGATTACCAGAACTGGCTCGGCTGGAAAGAAGCAAATGGGAGAGAATGGCGTACAAATGCAAAGCAAAGGTGGCGATCTCGATTAAGGAACTTGACCTAACCATGTAGAGATTAAATCATCGGGCTATCCTGCATTGCATGCATCAACATTAAATACAGTAATTGTCTTATGACATGAAAGTATCGGCGGCAATTTGATTGAACAAACAGACAAGGAGCATAAGCCAAATTGAAAAGTGAATATTCCCGCAATGTACTGCTGATAGCCCTTGCCGTTCGCTTGCAGCGGTTGGTCAAAAACCTGCCGAACAACCATATTTCAGCAGAACGCATATCGGTGAAAAGTCTTGCTGAGTTCTATCTCTCGGAAGAGGTATCCAAGAGCTCAGAAGCCGCCAGAAAAAAAGCCAGTCGGTACATGCAGGAGATGGACAGGGTCTTCGGTCTATCCGGTTCCGAGAAGAGTGGCTATGTCATGGCCAAAAAGTTTCATACATTCAGAGAGATGTTCCAATTCTGGCTTGATGCAATCAACCCTCCCGGCAAAGACGACAAACGACTGCATGTCATGCTCAATGGTCTACTCCATGCGATAGATAATGCTTTCACGGAAGATCCCGTTGTGATTCCGAATCTGGCAAAAAAACTGAAAGAGAAATATGGCAATAAGAATATTCGGGATACCAAAGAACCCTTAACCGAGATGTTTGACAACACCTATATCGGAAGCTGGCTTCAGCTCGTTGAGATGGATGAAGACTCGCTGGCTATTGACCCCGCAATGGATCCTTTGCTCCTGCGTCGTCACTCATATGCAGATGTTGGTGGAAACCCCGATATTTCTATCAAGCTCGCAAGGCCAGGACGCATTCATGTGATCTTTGAGAAGACGGTATCTGATCTCGATAAAAGTTTTGTCGAAGTTTGCAGAAAAGCAGCCACTGCAGTCCATGATTCGGAAATATTGATTATCGATGGAGAGGCATTGCTGCCCTATATCCTCTATCGGGAAGGTTCAACCGGGGAGGTTATGCTTACCCTCAGGAACCTGAAACAAGATCATTTCGAGGACAAAGTACTAAACCAACTTACAGGGCAATTCCAATCGGGAAGACAATACATCCCGTACAGCCTGGATAAATGCACCTGGACCGCATTCCAGCGACTTCTCAATTGATGGCGATCATCTTCTATTTCACATTGATCATCGCAGCAGCCTTCATGTTAATTGTAACCCAGCTTGTCTGGGCATGGAGGAGACTGAAAAGGCATCCACATGTCGAAATAGTAGAGCTTGCCAAACCTGAAATTTCCGCTGAGTTAAATACGCTGGTTGAAGTGGTTGCGAACACTGCAGGGGTTGCTCCTCCTCAACTCTATGTTCGCCGCGCATCACTGCCAAACGCCTTTATGATTGCTGCAATCATCCGACCTGAGCTCTACCTGACAGATGAACTGCTAGAGCATTGCGACTCCAGAGACGATGGGTTGAATCATTTAACCCAAACTATTTGCCACGAAATAGCACATATAAAACGTGGTGATGCAATCAGACTCGGTTTTCTAACCTGGGTGATGCATACGGCATCATCCCTTTCCATACACTCAGTAGCTAAGTCAGTTCTGCTAAAGATCGATTCGATAGAGGTTGCCGCAGACAATGAGGCATCATTTCTGTATGCCCGATTAAACGAAAAAGGCTGACGATCACAACCTCATATTTCACTCTCGTGATGACGATTGATCAAACACGTTCGATTGCAGAGTGCTCTGCTACAGAGTCATACTTTCCACCAACATGAAACACCTCTAAGTATGCCACTGCCATCACGAACAATACTCCCAGTGTAATTAGCAATATTCTCATTTACTCACCTCCTTGAAACTCAATGATTATAAGAGTCAGAGGGACAAAAATGGTTTATATGGTGATGCTGTATCCAGTTTTAAACGGTGAGGGATGCCACCACATAAAGACAAAAAGGGATGTCCTAATCATTGCCAACAGGCAATGTACGGTGGCGTTTCAAGGACTCGAATCCCAGACACTCGGATCATAAGACTAAACGACCACGATTAAGCCAATCGACGTGATTGAAAGCATTCAACTATTGACGTTCCTTTTGAAATTCTTTCGAATCCGACTATTGATGGTTTGGCATATTATTGGAATAACATTGGCAACAAATTGACTTTACATTAGCACAAAATGCCACCTTTACGTTCGTGGACTAAAATGGGCTAGGATGTGCTTATCGGGAGGCTATTACAGATGCCCGAAGGTCAGAAAAAGCCCATATAAAACAAGCTCTAATTGCATAACACCATTTAACAACATAGCATTCGCACGAGCTCATAACCCGAAGGTCGTCGGTTCAAATCCGGCCCCCGCAACCAAACATACAAAGGGCTCGCAGTTGATCACTGCGGGCCCTTTTTTATTGAAAATATGCTTGTTGAATAATTAAGTTTATGTCCCCGAAACTTCATGCTGATCTTCAATGATTTCCCGCCAATCAACCCCATGCTCAATCAACAACGTCTTAAGTTGGTCATTCTCTCGCCGCAATTGCAGGGCTTCTTCCCGAAGTCGGCTTATCTCGTGATTCAATTCAAGCACTTGCCTCTAGGAGGGGTTATGGCAACCACTGATTTACGTCCATCGACAAAAACAGTTCCACTTCCAGACCATCGCCTCCAATCAACATGATTTTATCCGGGTGAAATGCATTCACAAAAGCATCCATGCCGGGCAATGCGGTTTGTCGTTTATGGCTCTTGACCTCGATTGCCAGCAAACGCCCCTGGTGGCGGACAATAAAATCGACTTCCCGCCCTCTGTCGCGCCAGTAAAACAACTCAAACCCATATTCGATTGAACTGTTTACCAGATGAGCACCAACCACTGATTCAATCCATCGCCCCCACAGTTCAGGGTCACTTCGAACCGACGTAAAACCCTGCCTGGATAACGCAGACATTAGCGCCATATCTATAACTTGCAGTTTAGGACTGGAGCCTCGCTGCCTGACTTGCTGGCCGGCGTATTTAGATATTCCGCACAACATGCCTGCTCCCGCGAGCAGCTCCAAATAATGCGCCAGCGTCGTCGTATTGCCTGCATCCTGCATCTGCCCCACCATCTTCTGATAAGAGAGAATCTGACCGGAATACTGGCATCCCAGATAGAATAACTGCCTGAGCAGCGCCGGCTTATTCACCTGAGTCATGAGCAATATGTCGCGGGAAATCGTCGTCTCAATCAGCGAGTCGACAATATAGTTTTTCCAACGACCTTCATCCTTCCGGAGATCTGCTGCGCCTGGATAACCGCCAAAATAGACATACTCATCCAGCGACACATCAAAGGCATCCTGCATCTCTTTGAATGACCAGTGCCGAACCGGAATGATCTCAAAACGACCCGCCAGACTTTCTGTGAGCCCCCGTTGAACCAGAAGGGGTGATGAGCCAAGAATCATGACTTTCAGAGGAAGTCCATTGTTGGTGTCTTCATCCCACAGGGACTTTATCACTTCCGACCAGTCGGGAACTTTCTGAATCTCGTCCAGAATCAGCAGCCCTTCTTTGGATTCACTTTGACTTAACTTGAAGCGTGCTATCTCCCATTGTTGACGTATCCACTGCCGGTCTTCTGCAGCCAGAGCATCTGCTGAAGCAAAATGCACCGCGTGATGAGATGCTGCTATCAACTGCCTTGCCAGCGTTGTTTTTCCAACCTGTCTCGGGCCAGCCAGCACTTGTATGAAACGCCTTGATTCGGCTATTCTTTTTTCGATCTTTTGAAATATTGGTCGATTATACATGCTGTCATTGTAATGCAAATTACTCAATAGTAAAGGTAATTTTACTCAAAAGACAACCCATAAAGCTTGAATAGTTTACTCCAGAATTCACCCTTCAAGTGAAATAACAGCTATCGCCAATGGCGACAAATTCTGGGACACTCAACCAGCTTTGAGCTACATAGACCTGCACACCCATGCAGCTAACTGCTTGCTATTAAAAAGTCTGTGACTACTCTTGCCGCCGCGACGGGTTCCGGGTTGGATTTATCAAAGCCTGCATAGCAAACAAACATTAAAAGCCCGGCATGCGATAAGCTTCCGGGCCTTTTTACATTCAGACCTCTTATGAAGTCATTCGACCCGGAAAACAGGAGATAAACATGCAGATCACCAACCATAAAGTTGTTTCATTCCACTACACCCTGACCAATGATCAGGGCACCATCATCGACACATCAGCCGGTGGTGAGCCGATGCCTTATCTGCATGGCGAAGAGAATATCGTTCCTGGCCTGGAGCTGGCGCTGGAGGGCAAGAGCGTTGGTGATAAGCTGAAAGTCTCTCTTGAAGCTGCCGACGCCTATGGAGAGTTTGATCCGGCTATGGTTGAGATTGTTTCAGCTGAACTGTTTGATGGCGTTGATAACATTGAGGTAGGCATGGAGTTCCAGGCTGAGCTGCCTGATGGCGAAGGCGTTCAGATCGTACGTATTACAGACGTTGATGGTGACAACATCACTGTTGATGGCAACCACCCTCTGGCTGGCCAGAACCTCCATTTTGACGTTGAGATCACCGATATTCGTGATGCCACTGCAGAAGAGCTGGAGCATGGTCACGTTCATGGCAGTGATGACGGTTGCTGTGGTGAAGGCTGCGATTGCGACTAACTGTTACGCAAGTACATTAACCTTTTAAAAAGGCCTGCAGTTTATAGCTGTGGGCTTTTTTTATGTGCCTGCACAGAAGCGACCACCGCTTGCCCAAGTGAGAGACCACCATCATGAGCTGGTACCTGCTTATGCTGCAGCACCTCGAACCCTTGTGCGGCAAGTGCCTTGGGCAACCAGTTGGAGAGCAGTCGATTCTGAAACACACCACCGGAGAGTGCGATGCGATCAAAGCCGTGTTGCCCTCTCAACTGCGTAGCTACAAGGGTCAATGCATGAATCAATGTGTGGTGAAAACGCGATGCAATATGGGCTGCTTCAACGCCGTTCTGAAGATCCGATAAAATCTCCAACCACATCGGTTGCCAGTTCAGTATCAGGCAATCCCCCTCATCCAGCTGCATGGCATAGGGCTGACTTACATCCTCAAAGCAGCTGGTGGCAAGCTGTTCAAGATTGATGGCAGCCTGCGCCTCGAACTCCACCCGCTCACGATAGACCCCCAGAGC
Source organism: Mariprofundus sp. KV (assembly GCF_013387475.1). Lineage (GTDB taxonomy): Bacteria > Pseudomonadota > Zetaproteobacteria > Mariprofundales > Mariprofundaceae > Mariprofundus. The sequence continues at coordinate 114,804 of NZ_VWNB01000005.1, forward strand.
AGCGGCCACCGCATCAAACAGGCGCCCACAGGATGAGGCCGGAGGTGAATTGAGACCGCTTTCGATCATGTTTTTCAGCACTGAAACCGGCTTACCTTGTAGAAATTGCACAATATCCACATCAATGAATTGATCAGAAACCTGATGCCATAGCGGCATGAGATGCGCCATAGTATTACGCCACGGTTCATGAATCGCTGCAGCACCCCCAAGCATGGCAACCGGTTGAAAACAGGCCAACCGCTGAAATCCATGATAATCGGCCAGCAGGATCTCACCACCCCAGATGGTGCCATCATCGCCAAAACCGAGACCATCCAAGGCAAAGCCCAGAACCGGTTTTGTATCGATGGGTCGTGCATTATCTGCCATGACAGCCGCAATGTGGGCATGGTGGTGTTGTATGGCGGTCAGTTCTATTCCATGTTGCCGGGCCAGCTTTTCGCCCCATTGTGATGATAGGTAATCCGGGTGTCTGTCGATGACAAGCCGAACGGGTAAAATCCCTTCAAACTGACTCTCGACCTGCCTGATGAAATGGCGATAGATATCTTCCTGCTCCAGATCACCGATCGCCTCAGTGAGCTGTGCGCGGCCATCACGAATCAGACAGAGACTGCTCTTTAACTCACCACCGAGCGCCAGAGTAGCGCCTGCACCTTCAAAACCACCGGGCAGATCAATCTGGATGGTGAATGGGCCACTCATCTTCAGCAGATACGCGGTAACTGTTCACCAGCCAACCAGTCTACAACGCGTTGACCACCGAAGCGTGTCTTCATGGTAACCAGATGAGCGTTATCGCTAACCACCTCCCCAATGATGGCGGCATCGCTACCTAACGGATAATTTTGCATCACATTCAGGAGTGCTTCTGCAGATTGAGCCGGACAGATGCAGACCAGCTTGCCTTCATTAGCGATATACAGTGGATCAAGTCCGAGCAGCTCACAGGCACCTCTCACCTCGGCACGCACAGGAATATCCGCCTCCCGGATCTGCATACCGACTGCCGACTGTCTGCTCAGCTCATTGAGTGTGGTGGCCAGGCCACCGCGAGTGGGATCACGCAGACAGTGGATCTCGGGTGCTGCTTCAACCATCGCAGCAACCAGACCATGCAGCGCTGCTGAATCCGACACAATGGTTGTGGCGAACTCCAGTCCCTCGCGGCTGGAGAGAATGGCTGTACCATGATCACCGATATAACCACTGATAAGAATCAGATCACCTGCCTCTGCCCTGTCACCTGAGATCTGAACGTTATCAGGCACAACACCAATACCAGTGGTACTGATAAATACCCCGTCACCTTTGCCGCGTTCCACCACCTTGGTATCACCGGTAATAACCGGCACCCCGGCCTCTCTGCTGGCCGCTGCCATAGAGATTACGATGCTCTCCAGTTCTGCCAGCGCAAAACCCTCTTCGAGAATAAAACTGGCAGAGAGGTAGAGTGGTTTAGCGCCACTCATGGCCACATCATTGATAGTTCCATGCACAGAGAGCGAACCGATATCACCACCGGGGAAAAACAGTGGCGATACCACATGGGCATCGGTGCTCATCACCATGCGCCCTGCCGGAGCTTCAAACTGCGCGCTGTCGTTGCCCTGCTTTAACAGCGCATTATCGAAATGGCGAATAAACAGCTCATCAATTAACGTTGCCGAGACCCTGCCACCACTGCCGTGCGCCATCTCTACTACACCATGTTGGATATCCAGCCGACTCATGCGCCTGTCTCACTTTTAAAGCGGCCATAGCTGTAGTGCGCGGCACATGCACCCTCTGATGAGACCATGCATGCCCCCTTCGGCTCTTCAGGCGTACAGGCTGTAGCAAACAACTTGCACTCGTCAGGATCATTTAGTCCCCTGAGTACCGCCGGGCAGATACAGCCTTTGATATCTGCGGTTGCAATATCGGTGATAGCGAATCGTTTTTCGGCATCAAAATCTGCATACTCTGATCTGATCTGAATGGCACTATCGGGCAGGGCACCCAGCCCTCGCCACTCAAACAGCGGCCGCTGTTCAAACACATTCGCCATCAACGCCTGTGCTTTGCGGTTACCATCGGGAGTTACCGCTCGACTATACTGATTCTCCACCTCGCAACGCCCCGCATTGATCTGACGCACCAGCAACAGTGTTGATTGCATCACATCCAGTGGTTCAAAGCCTGCAATCACGATCGGGATATGGTGGTTATTACAGCAGTCGGCATAAGCGTCACTACCGATAATGGTGCTGACATGTGAAGGGCCGAGGATTCCGTTGATAGAGACCTCACCACTGGCCAGCAGGTGCGACATCGCAGGCGGTGTCTGCACATGATTGCAGTATACTAAAAAATTCTTTAGTCCCTCGGCCTGAGCAATTTGAATAGCCACCGCCGTAGGTGGAGTGGTGGTCTCAAAACCGATGGCAAAGAAAACCACCTGCTGCTCAGGATTGTTGCGCGCAATCGCCAGCGCATCGTTAACAGAGTAGACCATGCGAATATCTGCACCACGCGCCTTTGCCCTGTGCAGAGAGTCCCGCTTACCTGCCGGTACCCGCATCAGATCGGCATAGGTGCAGAGAATAAGCTTCTCAGCCTCGACCAGTTGAATTGCAGCCTCAATACGACCGGCGGGCAACACACAGACCGGGCAACCCGGCCCATGCACATATTTCAGATTCGAAGGCATCAACGCATGCAGACCGAAGCGGAAGATTGCATGTGTATGACCACCACAGAACTCCATCAGACGGTAGTCACGATCCGCCTCAACCTCCTGCTCAATCAGCGCAGCTATTCGGCGCGCCTTCTCGCCATCACGAAACTCATCGACATACTTCATGGCTCAATGGCCTTAAGCTCATCAAACAGCAGCAGGGTCTTCTCCGCCTCATCCGGATCAATGCGCTCCAGTGCATATCCGACATGGACCAGTACATAATCGCCGATCGCGACCTCATCAAGCAGCTGTGTGGAGATCGCTTTGCGGATGCCATCCAGATTGACGATAGCAGAAGAGGCAGCAGCATCCAGAGACTCAACCCGGGCGGGGACAGCAAGACACATTAGCTGTTTTCACCCGGCACGTTGACTCCAGTTTTTGCAATTTCAAGATGTGCTCTGATCCAGCCTAACCACGTCTCCATCCCCTCGCCTGTCGTGGCGGAGAGCTGAATGATCCTGATGCCGGGATTGATACGGCGGGCATAGTCACAGCAGGCAGCAACATCAAAATCGACATAGGGAAGCAGATCGATTTTATTGAGTATCATCAGGCTTGCAGCATGAAACATGTCGGGATATTTCAACGGTTTATCAGCCCCTTCAGTCACCGAGAGGATCACCACCTTGGCCGCTTCACCGAGATCAAATGCTGCCGGACAGACAAGATTGCCAACATTTTCGATAAACAGTGCACTGCCATGCTGCAGCTTCAAATCCTGGACAGCATGTCCAACCATATGGGCGTCCAGATGACACCCTTTGCCGGTATTGATCTGCACAGCTCTGGCACCTGATTTGCGGATACGATCTGCATCCAGAGCTGTTTGCTGGTCACCCTCAATGACGGCAACAGGTGTCTGATCAAGCAGCGCCAAAACCGTTGCGGTCAATAGTGTTGTTTTACCCGAACCCGGGCTGGAAACCAGATTCAGGGACAAGATGCCATGTTCACTGAAATAGCGACGATTGGCATCGGCGTACTGGTTATTTTTACTAAGGATATCCTGCTCAATCTGCACCATACGCGTCTGGCTCAAACCCGGAGCATGTGCACGGGCAGCGCCCTGCCCATAATCATGGTTGTGATCACCATGGCCATCTGCATGGGAGTGGCTGTGCCCCTCTTCATGATGATGGTGGTGATGTTCGTGACCTTCAATGGTTGCTTCGCCTTCACCACAACCGCAAACCGTACACATCAGACCACCTCCAGCTCTTTTATTCGCATCTCTTCACCACCGGAAATCTGCAACCTGTAATCGCCACAGCTTGGGCAGGCATCATAACGCTGTTGAATCTCTACATCTTTTAAACATTTGCTGCACCAGACTCTGGCAGGCAGCTCAAGCAACTCAAGTCTGGCGCCATCAGCCAGCGTGCCCTTCATCACCACATCAAAACTGAAACGCATCGCATCAGGCTCCACACAGGAGAACCTGCCCAGCTCCAGCCATACCGTTTTCACCTGAGAAAAATTCTGTTGTGAGGCGCTATCTTCAATAACCTTCAATAAACTCTCACAGAGAGAGATTTCGTGCATAGCCGTCTACCTCAAATGATGCCGTTGCAAAATTATAGTGCCACAGGCACATCCCGCACAACCCTCCTGTCCATCAAACCTGCCGACAGCATCTCCATGGCAGATGCACATTGTCCGATAACCACGCCAAACAGAGCACTTGAACTAATTTCAAGCGAAGAGGATATTGCGTTATATGAACCGCATTGATCTGATTACAAAAGCAGTCGCCATCATCGTTATCCTGACAACTGCAGGCTGCGTGTCGCTGGGGTCGAAGTTTCAACCCGTTGCGATCGGCGATCAGAGCAAGGCTGTGGTCATCTTTTACCGGCCCGCTGACCTCTGCAATATCACCGACCCGTTCTATATCAGTGCCAACAAAAAAAATGTCGCAGCCCTTGGTAATGATGCCTATACCTCGGTCACCGCTGAACCCGGCAACTACACGATCACCATTACCAATATTGTGACCCGCTTTACCAACTATCATCAGGGCAGAGAGACCTTCGACTTTGAAGCGGGAAAGATCTACTACATCAAATACCATCGCATCTGCAAACTGTTCGCTCCGGACATCAACTTTGTAGATGCGATTGAAGAGAATACAGCTCACAAGGAGCTGGTTCAGATGGGCTACACCAAACCGATGATAGAGAGCCTCTCAAACCCGAATCGATATTGAGGCTGATCAAACAGCAGGCATCAACTGCTTACACTTTCAGCATATCTCCCAGCCACAACTGCAGATTCACACTGTTGAGGCCGATCAACATATTGGCATGTAATATGCTGAATAGGAGGATAGAAAGAAGTGCTTCTTCCTGATATCCCCTTTGAAGCACTGGCCGGGCACCTTTCACTCCCCTCTCCCCTTAAGAGAGGTGCCCGGTTCTCTCTCTGCCCCCCATCTTTTTTCATCGCCATAAAAAAAAGCGACCCATGTTGCCATGGATCGCTTTCAATCAGTTGAAACTGAATTACAGCGCTTTCATCTCAGCAACAGCAGCTTTCGCTTTGTCGCCACATACTTTCTGGTTAGGCATTTTAGACTTGCCGTGTGCAGCTTTGGCAACGTCTTTAGAGGCACAAACCCATGCTTCCAGAGCTGCGTCGTCCCATACTGCGCCAGCAGCCTTCTGAGCCTGCAGGTAAGAGCCGTACTTGAAGCCGTCAACGCCACCCTGGGTGCGACCAGCAACAGTCTTCAGACCTGGGCCAACTTTTTTGGCATCAGAGTCCAGGTGGTGACAAGCTTTACACTTGCCCAGTGCGCTGGCATCAGCAGTAGCTGCCATGCCGCCCATTACGAATGCAGCTGCGGCTGCAACAAATAGTGCTTTTTTCATAAATAAATCCTCCTCTCGAATTTGGAGATGACTTGCTACGCACGCCGCCTCATGGTGTCAACCCTAAGCTTGACAAAAATAAGAGGCAGTGGAAAAGAATCCCCCATAGGGGGGAACTGACCTTCTACGGCTGCAATTCCCCCTGCAAACTGCATTTAAAACTCAACAGATCATCAGCCACATCCACGGTAATGGTGCCACCGGGCATCACTTCAGCACCGATCAGCATGCGCGCCACGGGTGTCTCCAGCTGCTGCTGGATAAAGCGTTTTAACGGGCGGGCACCGTAAACCGGATCATACCCTTCACTACACAGCCAGGCTGTTGCAGCGGCAGTGACATCCAGACCAATCTGCTGTTCATGCAGTCGCAGCCGTAACTCGTTAAGGAAGAGTGCCACCACCTCAGCAATCACCGCTTCACTCAGTGGCTGGAAGAGTACGGTGTCATCCACCCTGTTGAGAAACTCAGGACGGAAGTGGCCGCGCAGTGCCGCCATCACCTGAGTTCGTGCCGACTCGCCAATCACGCCATGACTATCGATACCATCAAGCAGATACTGAGAACCGATATTGCTGGTCATGATAATGATGGTATTCTGAAAATTGACAGTGCGACCATGACTGTCTGTCAGACGACCGTCATCGAGAAGCTGCAGCAGGATATTAAACACATCCGGATGCGCCTTCTCCACCTCATCAAGCAGCAGTACACAGTAGGGTTTACGCCGTACTGCTTCAGTAAGCTGCCCCCCCTCCTCAAATCCGACATAACCCGGAGGTGCTCCGACCAGTCGGGATACTGTATGCCGCTCCATATATTCGGACATATCAATACGCACCATATTATCTTCGGAGTCAAACAGGGATCTGGCCAGTGTACGTGCCAGCTCGGTTTTACCGACACCGGTAGGGCCAAGGAAGAGAAATGAGCCGATCGGACGATGGCGATCACGGATACCGGCGCGTGCACGCAGCACTGCATCGGCGACCGCTTTCACAGCTTCATCCTGCCCGATCACCCGTTCATGCAGGAGCGACTCAAGCTTGAGCAGCTTTTCGCGCTCACCTTCGAGCAGTCTGGTCACAGGAATGCCTGTCCAGCGAGCCACAACCTGAGCAATCTCCTCCTCACTCACCTCTTCGCGCAGCAGTCCATGCGATTGGTGACTACTGGCCTCCAGTGTAGCCAGCTCTTTCTCAAGCTCTGGCAGCGTGCCATAACGCAGTGATGCCACCTTCTCCAGCTCATACTTGCGCTCGGCCGCCTCAATCTCAAAGCGGGTCTGCTCAATCTTCTCACGCAGCTTCTGTACCAGCGTGATCGCCCCCTTCTCCTTCTGCCACTGCGAACGCATCACATCCCGTCGCTCCTGCAGATCAGCCAGCTCCCTGCGCAGCCCTTTCAGCCGCTCGGCACTGGCCGCATCCTTCTCCTTCTTCAGTGCAGTCTCCTCAATCTCCAGGCGCATTGCCCTGCGGCTGATCTCATCAAGTTCAGCAGGCATCGAATCCATCTCTGTGCGGATCGAAGCACACGCCTCATCGACCAGATCAATCGCTTTGTCGGGCAGAAAGCGATCAGAGATATAACGATCGGAGAGGGTTGCCGCAGCCACCAGCGAGGCATCGGCGATACGCACTCCGTGATGCAGCTCAAACCGCTCACGCAGACCACGCAGGATCGAAATGGTATCCTCCACATTGGGCGCATCGACAATAATCGGCTGAAAACGGCGCTCCAGCGCAGCATCCTTCTCAATATAACGGCGATACTCATCCAGTGTGGTGGCACCGATACAGTGCAGTTCACCACGCGCCAGCATCGGCTTGAGCATATTGCCCGCATCACTACTACCTTCTGTTTTACCGGCACCGACAATGGTATGCAGCTCATCAATAAACAGCAGCGTGCGCCCGTCGGACTCCTTGATCTCTTTGAGTACCGCTTTCAGGCGCTCCTCGAACTCACCTCTATATTTGGCTCCGGCCATCAGGGCGGCCATATCCAGTGAGAAGAGTTTGCGATCCTTCAAGCCCTCAGGCACATCGCCGGAGACGATACGTTGCGCCAGCCCTTCGGCAATGGCTGTTTTACCCACACCCGGCTCACCGATAAGCACCGGATTATTCTTGGTTTTGCGCGAGAGAATGCGTACCACTGAACGAATCTCGGTATCGCGGCCGATGACCGGATCGAGTTTTCCGTTTCTGGCCATCTCAACCAGATCGACACCATATTTACTCAGTGCGTCATACTGGGACTCTGGCGAATCGCTGGTGACCCGTTGATGACCACGCACCTTCTCAAGTGCCTGCATGAACTTATCACGTGAAATACCAAATTCTTTAAAGGCCCTGCCCGCATCACTTTTTTCCTGTTCACTGATAAAACCAAGCAGCAGATGTTCAACAGAGATGTACTCATCTTTAAGTTTTTTTGCCTCATCCTCGGCCTGAACAAAAAGTTGCTGCAGGCGTTGCGTGACATAGAGGGTATTGGCCTGCGAAGGGCCGAGTGCCACTTTTGGACGCTTGGAGAGTGAGGCCTGAACCTTGCCTTTAAGAAGATCGATGGCAACGCCACACTGGTCGATCAGGCGGGGAGCTAAACCATCCTTCTGCGCCAACAGCTCAGCCAGCAGATGCTCTCCATCCACCTCCTGATGTGACAGGCGTGTCGCCAGCGACTGCGCCGATGCAATCGCCTCACTCACTTTCCGGGTCATTCTGTTCATATCCATGATTCAACTCCTGCACTGCAACGGAGAACCGTTCGATATTGACCCTATAGGGTTTTAGAGGAGCAAATCCAAGGGTTAGAGAGCGCTTCCATTAACATCGGCCTCACTCACCGCCTGCAGCAATGCTTTGCGAGTGTAGGGTTTTCGCACAAATCCGGCCAAGCCGTGTGCAAACAGACGCTCCGCCGCTTCACATTCGGAAAAACCGCTGCTCAGAAGGATCGGAATCTCCGGATATCTGGCATGCATCATATGGAACGCCTGCTCCCCATCCAGCCTGGGCATGGTCAGATCAAGAATCACCAGGGAGATCTCATCACTGTGCTTCTGCAACAGGTTCAAGCCCATCTCCCCATCATCTGCTGTGATCACCTTCAACCCCTCGCGGTGCAGAATGCGGCTGGCCACCTCCCGCACCGCCGGCTCATCATCAACCAGCAGCACTGTGCCACGCAGCGCCACAGGCAACTCATACTGACCTGTCTGCTCTGCGAGAGACTCTACAACTCCACCTTTCAGTGCCGGGAAATAGATCTTGAAACAGGAGCCTCGCCCCGGCTCACTATACAGTGAGAGAGCCCCCGCATGGCTACGTACAATGCCAAGCAGTGCTGCCAGACCGAGACCACTGCCCATCTCCTTGGTGGTAAAAAAGGGATCGAAAATGCGCTGCTGAGTATCCTTATCCATGCCACAACCGCTATCACAAGCCTCAATGAAGACAAACTCCCCCTCAGCAAGCTTCTCTTTCATGTACATGCGCGAAAAATCACTGCTGCGCAGATAGACGCTACCGGTTCGCAATGTAATGGTACCCGGTTTGCCCTGCATCGCCTCAGAGGCATTGGTCATCAGATTCATCAACATCTGGGTCAGCTGACTCTTGTCGCCGTGCAGATTTGCAAGCCCCTCCTGCAGCTCCAGCTGCAGCTCCACCCGTTTGCCGATCACCGTGCCGAGCAGTTCCGAGACATCGGTAATAAGTGTATTCAGGTTCTGCTCACCCATCGTAAAGCGCCCCTTTCCCGAATAGGCCAACATCTGGCGCACCAGATCAGCCCCCTTTCTCGAAGCCTTGAAAACCTGCTGCAGATAATAACGGATTTCCCCTTCAGCAGGTGCATCAAGCAGCGCCAGTTCTGCATTGCCCATCACCCCGACCAGCAGGTTGTTAAAATCATGGGCGATACCGCCAGCCAGCACACCGACACTCTCCATCTTCTGCGCCTGCTGCAGCTGACTGGTCAACTCTTCCCGCTCCTGCTCGGCCAGCTTGCGTGCATTGATATCACGAAGGTTCCCCTCCACCCCCACAACATTGCCATCTTCATCATAACAGTAGTGCGAATTGGATTCAGCCCAGAAGCGGGAGCCATCCCGGTGTTTCAGGCAAAGTTCATAATGTTCTATGTTACCACCACTATCTGACAACGCCTGAAGATGCTTCTCTCGCCCATCCTCTTCATAATAGAGTTCAGGCGTACGTTTGCCGATCAGGCTGTCGCGATCATAACCCAGGCGTTTGATCGAGGCGGAGACCCAGATCAGCTCTCCCTCCAAATTGACGCGATAGTAGGTATCCTGCATCTGATCAAGGATCTCTTTGTACTCACTGGAGAGCTTCTCCAGCTCACCTGTTCGCCTGAGTATGCCCTGGCGCAGCTGCCGATTGAAGGTGTAGAGAATCAGAATCAAGACAACCAAAAAAGCGATGCCAATCCAGAATCGATGGGGGTAGAGATGATTATTGAGAAGGTGCGTCATTGTTGGTTTGGGCTGGTAGAGAAACCGCTCCCACTCAAGCTTTCCATCTCCAATCGGATAACCCAGAACTTCAAATTCGTCAGCGATTCGTTGCCAGCGTTTGGGGTTTGATAGGCCAACAGGAATCACACTGGCATTCATCAGCGTGATGATCTCCTCTGCCTCAAAGCGAAGGTAGTCACGTGACTTCTGCTGGGAATCATATTTCGCTTTGATCAGTTCTATCACCTCATCAACATGACTTAAGGCATACTCCCAGCCCTTGATCGTGGCGCGATGAAAACCGTCGGCTCGCCCTGCATGCTCCTCCAGCTCCTGCTCAGTGGTCAGTAACGTATCGCCATAGATATCCAGACCGTAATCCTGAGGCCTGAACATGCGATAGTGCACACCCTGCTGATCAAACAGATACGCCTCATTGCTGCTGTAACCGGGCCATGCATCAATCTTGCCGGAGACAAGATCCTCTGCGCGACCGGATGGCAGGTGAATAAAATCCCCTCTGTTGATGGCAAACTTTTTCAGCAGGGCAAACGCCTCTACCTCACGCCGCCCATCCTGCAGCATCACAATCTGCTTACCGCGCAACGCTGCCGGAGAGTTGATATCCGGACGTGTATAGATCACCTGCGCTGTATGTTGAAAAACAGAGGCCAGAACAACGATGGGACTGCCTTCAGCCCTGTCCAGAAGCGCACTGGCATTGCCAACGGCATATTGTGCATGCCCCTCCAGCAACGCCCTGACCGGATTTTTACCCGGGCCTCCCTCAATGAGTTCAACATTCAGCCCCTCATCAGCAAAATACCCCTTTTCAATAGCCATATAGTAACCGGCAAACTGGAACTGATGCTTCCATTTCAGGTGCAAGCCGACAGTTTCAAGACCGCCGTCATGAGCAGAGGCAGGCGCTGCCCAAAGCAATGGCATCATCGACAGAACAATAAGAAGTAACCTCATGGCAAGCAGGTTAGAGGCTGCGAACAGAGACAGCAACGACAACACAACGACCATGACTTCATAGCCACTTAACGATTAGGAAGTTCCACAACAAAAACTGCGACCTTGGCAACCGTTGCAGGATTGGAATTGGCGATCTCAACAATCAGATCATCCGCTCCTTCAGGGTTGTTAAAGCTGGCCTGAAACTCATGGGCACCAACCTTATAGCTACGACGCTGCTGCATCGTCTCTTCACTATCGCCATGTACCCTGACAATGCGAAAGGTCAGTGGTCCGACAGTATCGGAGACCATCGTCACCTCATACAGACCGGAACGGTTCGGCATATCAAAAAACTCACGTGATTTCTGAAATGGTGGCACATTGGCATCACGGTAGTAGAGGTAGTCAGTTTCAGTTGCATAGGTGGGCTGCGCCCCTCCCAACAGAGAGAGACTGAGGCCAAAAATCAGCAAGCCAAACAGCTTCCTCATAACCCCTCCTGAACCTCAATATCATATTTATCACAAAGATAGCGCATCTTATCTTTGGCACGATCGCCAAAACCGAGCCAGCGACCAGCCCTGGCTTTGATGTGGTGGTTGCGCTCCAGTGCCGCCTCAACAAGCTGGCGTTCAAATTCAGCCACTGCCTTCTCGGCGCGAATGCCGCTATCAGGCAACTGCTGAAACCAGAGCTGTAGCGGATCAATATCATCGCTGACAAACTGAGGCCCGGCCAGAGACGGAATCGCTTCAACCACCTCGCCAGAAGCCAGCACAACGGCTCGTTCAATCACGTTTTCAAGCTCCCTGACATTACCCGGCCAGCTGTAGCGGGAGAGCTGTTCAAGCACATCCTCGGAGAAGCCATCCATACGCTTACCACACATCGCAGCCTTGCGCAGCAGAATAGCCTCAGCCAGTTCGGGCAGATCATCAATGTGATCACGCAGCGGGGCAACTGCAATTTCAACCACATGAATACGATAGTAGAGATCATCCCGAAACAGACCTTCTGCCACATTGCGTTCGAGATCCTCACGGGTTGAGCAGATCAGACGCACATCCGAATAGAGAATCGCCTCGCCACCAAGTCGGGAGAATTCACCCGACTCCAACACCCGCAGCAACTTGGCCTGAACCTGTAGCGGCAAACCCGCCACCTCATCAAGAAACAGGGTGCCGCCACTGGCCCGCTCAAACCATCCCAGCTTGCGTTTTCCTGCACCGGAGAATGCTCCCATCTCGTAGCCAAACAGTTCACTCTCCAGCATGTCTGCGCTCATCGCAGCACAGTTGATAGCAATAAAGGGCTGCTCTGACCGGTTGCTAGCCGCATGCAGTTTACGTGCAATCAGCTCCTTGCCCGTGCCGGTCTCACCGCAGATCAACACCGTAGACGGGGCACGGGCTACCTGCTCAATCAAACCCCTGAGCTGCTGCATTACCTCCGACTCTCCCAGCAGATCGGTATTAACCTGACTCTGCAGTGCGCGCTCCATCTCCTGCTCACGCATCGCCTTCCAGCTGGTCTCCATGCTGCGGTCAATGGTGCTCTTCACCTCATCCGGATCAAATGGCTTGCCGAAAAAGTCCAGCGCCCCCAGCTCCTGGGCCCGCACTGCAAAAGCGCGTTCATCATGACCGGTAATCACCACCACAGGTGTATCAGGACTCTCTTTTCTTAATCGTGCCAGATAACCCATGCCGATCTCGGGATTATCCGGTTCCGGCGGCAGCGCCAGATCCAGCACGACAAGATCCACCCGATTGCCCGAGAGCATCTGGTCCGCCCCCTCCAGATCACCCGCCTCAAGAATCTGATATGACTCTTTCAGCAACAGCTTCAAATTCAGTCGATTGATATCGTTATCATCAACGACAAGTACCGTTTGTTTCATAAAAGATGCTCCTTTATCAGTGCATTAACGCTTATTGAGCTTCTCACTAACCCTGCCACAACGGCAGTTGCACAATGAAGGTGGAACCTTTGCCCACCCCTTCACTTTGTGCCGTAATCATTCCACCATGGGCAGTGACGATCCTGCGTGAGAGGTAGAGCCCGACACCCAGCCCGTTGCTCTTGCTGGTCGCAAAAAGCCTGAACAGTCGATTGTTAAGAAATTGAGGTGTCATGCCACAACCCTGATCGCTGATCCGCACTTCAGCCATCGCCTGATGGTCACTGTTTTCTATCACCCTGGTCTCAATGTGTATTGAGCCCTGACGCTGCATCGACTGCACAGCGTTGTCATAGAGGTTCTCAAACACCCCCTGCAGCTGATCACCATCCCCTGCAACAGCAGGCAGACGTTGGTAGTCGTCGGTAATGGTGATCGACTCCGGCCAGAGACGATCTTTCACACTGCGTTGCAGCAGTGCAACCAGATCGATCGGTGTTATCGTGAGATCAACCGGCGCGTTGGGATCATTCATGCGCTGCATCAGCGTCTGCATTCTTCCGGTTACCTTCTTAATCGCCGTCAGCATGCGCGCCACATCCTCCTCATCGAGCTTTCCGGAAGCCAGATGATGGGCAAGAAAGGAGAGATCATGCAGACGGTTTTTCAGATCATGGGAGTGCAGCTGCTTGGTGACTCGCGAGAGTGAGTCAAGCCTGGCCGCTTCAGCCTGCTGATGGGTCAGGCGGGCATGCTCCAGGCTCATGGCTGCGAATTTGGCCAGCGACTCAAGACTGGCGCGCTCCTCACTATCCATAGGCCAGCTATCCACCCTTGGCCCCAGCCAGAGGTAGGCTTCGCCTGTCGCATCGGGCAACTCAAGACAGAGGTCATAGGCCTCATGCCTGCCATCATGGGCAAGTTCATTGACCATCGGTGCATTGGCAGGAAAAGCGTACCAGCCGCCGTCGGGTCGGTTACGTTCGTCCAGTGCCACATAGCGGCGATGACTGACATTATAGATGCGCTCCAGCAGCGCTGATTCAATATCCTGCAACGGCAACTGGGCAAGGTCTCCCGCACCCAGCTGACGAATCGCTGCCAGCATATCGAGCTGATGGCGGAAAAAGAGTCGATCCAGCGCCCGCTGCATCGACTGCACCAGAGGTGCAAAACCGAAAGCTGCGGCAATTGCCGCAATCACCATCGCCCATACCGATACCGGCATACCGGTAACCAGATACACAGCCGACTCGGCCAGCATCAGCACCAGTACAAAGACGGCAATCGCCGCCAGCGTGGCACCGAAATAGGCGAATGAGTGCACCAATCGCCTGAAACTGAATATCAGGCGTAAACGTGACATCGAGGCCTCAGCTTTCAGCAAGCTCCAACCGTTGCCCTTCAAATTCAAAATCAGCCATTGCACAGTGCAGCGCTTGCAGTGATTCGCCGGCAAGCGGCAACAGTGGCAGGCGCAGCTCACTGCCCATCCAGCCCAATGCAGCACATGCAGCCTTCACCGGAATAGGATTGGCCTCAATAAACAACACACGGTTAAGCTCGCGCATGGCAAACTGGGCTTTACGAGCCCGTTGCAGATCACCATCAGCCATCGCCCGGGTTAAAGCCAGCATCGCCTGCGGGGCAATATTGGCGACCACTGAGATCACACCGTGACCACCCATAGCCATAAACGGCATCGTTGTAGCATCATCTCCGGAGTAGAACTCAATGCGCTCACCGCAGGCGGCCATGGTATGGGCCAGCTGCTCCATATTTGCCGTGGCATCCTTGATGCCAACAATATTGGCCACATGCGAAAGCCTGCCAACCGTTTCCGGCAGGATATTGGAGTTGGTGCGTCCGGGCACATTATAAACCAGCTGCGGCAGATGAACGGCATCGGCAACAGCCTTATAGTGGCAGTAGATTCCCTCCTGCGTCGGCTTGTTGTAGTAGGGGGAGATCAACAATGCGGCATCCGCACCGATCGCCTTGGCTGCAGCAGTGAGCTCAATCGATTCAGCAGTATTGTTACTACCGGTTCCGGCAATCACCGGCACACGGCCTGCCACCTGCTCCACCGCCATACGGATGACCTGCTTGTGTTCATCAAAAGAGAGCGTTGCCGCCTCACCTGTTGTGCCGGCAGGAATGACACCATCAACACCAGCCTCGATCTGCCTCTCCAGATGCTCACGGAAAGCCTCTTCATCAATCTTTCCGTTTACGAATGGTGTGACCAGTGCGGTCATCGTACCGTGGAACATGCCTGCCTCCGAATGATGACACCCGAATCAAATGCTTCGCATCCGTTGCCGGGGTCATCGCTATCTGGCTGAACTATAACCGCATCATCTGTTCGAGAAAGGAGATATATTCACCCCCTCATCGTTGCAGCACACTTCAGACGTGCAGAATTATATTCGAAATGTCAGCAATGAAGATATTGAATTTAGTGACTTCAAATATTTATGGGATTCAGGAGCGCTTATCCAACCCCTGATACTCCTCCACTTCAACATAGACCGAAGAGGGGTAAACCGGACCGATATCGACAATTACCCAGGCATCACCACGCAGGCCGAGTTCAACATCAAAGACATCACCCTCTCCGATCATCTCAAGAATCACCTGCGGTAGCGCTACCGGACCAATGCGCTCCTGCATATTATCAAAGTCGAAGAGAATCGAGTCGCTGTTCACAGCAACCACCCGGCCATGCCCCTCAACAAAGCGTGAGAAGCGTTTACTGCGCAGGCGTGGCGAAACACCGCCACCGGAGCGGACAAAATGGAACAGCACACGTGAGAGTCGGGCGACCCTGACTGCATCCGGCGTCACCTCAGCCAGAATCTCTATCAGGTTCAGGTACTCATCATGTTTAAACCAGCCACGCTCGTGACTAAACGAGAGCCACGCCTGCAGGACATCGGAGTAGGCCTGAATAAGTTCAGCATTACTGGTCTCACGCACCGAAAACCAGCCGAGAAAATCGCGCAGATGTTCAGGATCAAGCGCATCCATCGGCAACTGACCGAGATCACTTGTAGGCTCAACATCACCCTCGAGAAGGTCAGCCATATGCTGCTCCAGCCCCTCTTCCCACTCGGCAAAATCGGACTCATCGTTAAATTCCGTGTCCTGAAACAGGTCAGAGTAGTGAATCAGATACTGCGCCAGCATCTCCATGCACTGCTCCTGCGTGGAGTGCACTGCAGAACCGGAGGTAAAGCTGGCAGCCGTGCCCTGAATAAAATCATCCATCGACTCCTGAAGCGTATGTGAACGACTCATACAGGCACCACAAATACTTGAGCTTGGCAGATAATCATGGCTACTCCCTGAGATAGAGGATCACGAGCGAAGGCGAATTGTTGCCCGAAATGCCACAAATAGCTATTGTCCCGGGCCGTTTGAGAAAAGAGTTTCACTCTGGCTGATCCCAATAGAGCCGATGAAAAGTGAGGAACAACCCATGCAAATCAATGTAACCAGCGTCCGTGTTGGCAATATCCTGGAGGTCGACAGCGGCCTGTGGCGCGTCATGAAGACCAACCATGTCACACCCGGTAAAGGTGTAGCCTGCATGCAGCTGGAGATGCGCAATATCGAAACAGGCAACAAAACCAATAAGCGCTTCAACTCTACCGAACGTGTTGAACGCGTAGTCCTCAGCCAGCGCGACATGCAGTACCTCTATGCCGATGGTGACGACTACCACTTCATGGATATGGAGACCTACGACCAGATCACCCTTGATGCGGATATGCTGGAGAATGCCCTCCCCTATCTGCTGCCTGAGATGATGGTTCAGGTTGAGTTTCACGAAGAGCGTCCGTTGAATGTGAAGTTGCCTCAGACTGTGATCCTGGAAGTGGTGGAGTGTGATGCAGCCATTAAAGGCCAGACGGCGACCAGCTCCTATAAACCGGGGCGTCTGGAAACCGGCGCTGCGATTATGGTGCCGCCTTATCTGGAGTCAGGTACACGTGTAAAGGTCAATACCGATAACGGTGAATTCGTCGAACGCGCCTGATCACTGAAAGTATCAACAACAATTAAAACGCGGCCTGTTCAGGGTCGCGTTTTTTTATTTAGGGGGATACACCCTTCACATTTCTCAGCATTCGGCCAAGCACATCACGGGTAAGATGGAACTCCTCCTCACTGATATCACTATAGGCCTGCTTGAGAATCTCCATCAGCTTGGGGCGCAGCTTCTCTGCCGCCTCTACCCCCAGTTCGGTGAGGCTGGCACGCACAACACGGCGATCCACCTCATCGGTGGCGCGCACCACCAGCGCTTTTGCAGCCAGACTATTGAGCAGACGGGTGATCACCGCCTTATCCTTGGCCAGCGTATCAGCCAACTGCTTCTGGGTAAGGCCCGGCTTCTCTTCAGATTGATGGATGATCATCACCACAGCCAGTTCATCGGCAGTAATCGGATAACCGCTGGCGGCACACTGCTCGGCCAGCATCTGGCGAAAAGCGTACATCAGATGATGTACCAGATAACCCAATCCATCTTCAAAACGTTTTGGCATTGCAACAGTCATGGATGAACCATAACCACAAAGGTTGACAATGCCAATAGTTGACATCATCAATATTTTACCAATCATTCATCTTATCTGTCTAATATGCGGTTTTTCATTGAGAAGGGAGTTCCATGCGTCGATCGTTCAACCATGTCATTGTGACCAGTCTGCTATTGACCACAACAGTCATGCCTGTTGCTGCAGAGGAGATGGATCTTAAAGCCGCCATTACGGCAGTCATTGAAAAACATCCGGAGCTTGAAATAAGCCATCTGGATCGACGCATCGCCCAGAGTGACAGCCGTCGTATTGAAGGCATGCTCGACCCTGTCGTCACCGCCCGCATCGGTGCCAGCGAAGAGACCACACCTACAACCAGCAGTTTCCAGCCATCAGAAACAAGGCTCGGGCAGATCTCCGGCAGCATCAGCAAACCGCTGGCCAGTGGTGGTACACTCGGCGTCAACTTCAACTACAACCGCAGCAGTCAGGCCTATGCCCCCTCGCCACTGGCGGCGCAACTCTCAAGCTTTAACCCCGCCTATCGCAACCAGATTAACCTCAACTATCGCCACCCGCTGCTTAAAGGTAATGACCGGCCCGATTACGAACAGTCACTGATCGCCACTCAGGCAGGCGTTCGTGTGGCTGAGATGCAGCAACTGATCACTGCCCGCACGCTGGCGCTGAAAACCACCAATGCATGGTTTCAGCTCAGCTCGGATGATATCAATATCCGCATTGCCGAACAGGCCGTAGAACGGGCAAAAGCACTGCTGAACTATCAGCACACACGTGAAAAGTTCGGACTCATTGAGACTGCGGATCGGCTGCAGGCAGAAGCGCTGCTAGCGGCCCGCAAGACCGACCTGCAACGTGCTCAGGGGCGGCGCGCAGCCAGCCTGAGTAATCTCAACAGACTGATGCTGCGTGCACCCGAGAGTGAAATATCCATCCAGATTGACACAATAAATGATGTTTCAATACCCCCCATGGCTGAGGCAGTCGCCGTGGCTGAGGAGAAACGGGCTGAACTGAAACTTCTGCAAGCGCAGATGGATGCGGCAGAGGCCCAACTCACCATGGCACGCGAAGGCGATAAACTACAGCTCGATCTGATTGCCGAACTGGGAACCCGGGCACTTAGCAACACAGCACCGGCTGCTGCCGCAGGCGGTTTCACCATCAACGATCACTACGCCTCCCTCTCTGTTGAACTGAGTGAAGTCATTGGCCGCAACAGCGCCCGTGCAGCGCTGGAGAAAGCGCTACTTCAACAGCAGCGTGTTGCCGCACAGAGGGTATCCACGCTGGAGCAGATCAGAAGTGATCTATCTACAGCCATCACCTCACTGCGCTCAGGCCGACCTACACTGCTGGCCGCCCGCAAACAGGCAGAAGCTGAGCGCCGCAAGTTCACAGCTGAGATGAAACGCTACCGCGAAGGGCGCTCTGATACCGCCACACTGGTGCAGTTTGAAGGTGAACTACTCACTGCAGAGCTTAATGCCGACCTGCAGGCGCTTACCCTGCAACTGGCCGCCAGACAGCTGCTCTGGGCACAGGGCAATCTTCTGGAATCACTGCATATCGATATCGCTAACGGCAAAGGTTATTAAATCATGAAAAGCATTATCGCCTTTTTCGTTAAACGCGGAGTTCTGGTCAACCTCATCTCCGTCATTCTACTGCTGGGCGGCATCTACTCGGCCATGCAGATGCAGCGCGAGGCATTTCCGAGCATCAATTTCGATGTGATAGCCGTATCCGGTGCCTATCCGGGTGCAGCGCCGCGTGAAGTGGAGCGCCTGATGGTGGCTCCGATTGAGCAGGAGTTAAAAGGCATTGATGGCATCAATGTCATCCGCTCCACCGCTTATTCGGGCACCATGCAGATCACCATCGAGGTTGATCCGAACTTTGAGGATCGCTCCAGGCTTGTCTCTGACATCCAGCAGGCGATCAACCGTGCAGATCTGCCTGTCGATCTGCCTGCCGACCCGATGATCATGGAGGTGAAGTCTGAACAGACACCTGTGCTCACCTTCTCCATCTTCGGTGACTTCGAACCGCTGGCATTGAAACACCTCAGTGCCAAGATTGAAGATGATGTGCGTGATATTCATGGCGTTGCCAACGTCTTTGTTCAGGGCGACCGCAAGGAGGAGATCCGCATCGTCCCTGATCCTGAGAAGATGCGTCGCAGCCGTATCTCCATCCACGATATCATGGCTCTGGTCAGAGGCTGGAATATCAATGCGCCCGGTGGACGCCTGAAAGCAACCGATGGTCAAAGCATTATCCGCATCACCGGTGAATTTCTCTCGGCTGAGGATGCAGGCAATCTGGTACTGCGGGCCAATGAACGCGGTCAGGCGCTCTATCTGAAAGATGTGGCAGAGGTGACCGAAACACTGGAGAGGCCTTATCGCTACGTGGCAGCCAGAGGCGACCCGGCCATCACCATGATTGTGATCAAAAAAGGGGATGCAGATATCATCACACTGGTCGACAAGGTTCGTGCCTATCTCGACACCATCCCGCAAAAATATGGTGAAGAGGTGCATGTCAGCGCCTATAACGATTTCTCCACAATCACCCGGCTCCGACTCGGTGTACTGACCAGCAACGGCACCATCGGACTGGCACTGGTTCTGGTAATGCTGATGCTCTTCCTGCGTCCTGCTGTGGCTCTGACCACTGCATGGGGTCTGCCGATCATCTTCTTTGCCGGTATCGGCCTGCTCTATGCAATGGGTATCACCCTCAATCTACTGGTGATGTTCGGCTTTATTATGGTGCTCGGTCTGATGGTCGATGATGCCATTATTATAGGAGAAAATGCCACCTACCATATGGAGCGTGGCCTCTCCCCCGAACAGGCCGCCATTGAAGGAACCTACGAACTGATGGGGCCGGTAACCGCAACCGTACTCACCACTATCGTAGCCTTTATGCCTCTGCTGTTTATGGATGGCATTATCGGTAAGTTTATTGCCAACATCCCGCTGGTCGTGGTGATCCTGCTCGCCTTCTCGTGGTTTGAAGCGATCTTTATTCTACCCAACCATATTCGCGATGTTGCCAACGCCAACAAACACCCTAAAGAGCGGGTGCTGTTTATCTGGATTACCGCTGCCTACACCTGGTTGCTGGAAAAAGCGGTAAGACTTCGCTACCTGACCATTCTGATCACCATTGCAGCTCTACTCGGAAGCTTCGCTCTGGCAGGCACCATGAAGTTCCAGCTCTTCCCCTCCGGAGCCGAGAGCACATTCTACCTTCGCGTCACCATGCCAACAGGCACCACACTCGAAGAGATGCGAGACAACCTGAAAAAACTCGATAGCGAGGTTCGTAAGCGCATTGATCCGGCCCTCTTGGAAACCACCACGATGATCGCTGGCGAGAATAGTGCCGACCAGCGCGAAGCGCTCAAGCAGATCGGTGATCGCTTCGGCTTTGAACGCATCATCCTGATTCCATTTACCGAACGTACTGTAAAAGCGCACGATGTGATGAGCGTACTGAAAAGTGAAATCCCCCCTCTCTTCCCTAAACTGGATATCAGTTTTGCCATGGAGAGTCCCGGCCCTCCGGTAGGACGCGCTCTGCAGGTTGAGTTAACCGGTGGTGATGAAGCGACCATGACCAGAGTTGCCAAACGGCTGGTTGCGCAACTGCAGACCATCAAGGGTGTCTATGCCGTAGAGAGTGACCTTGAACCGGGAGATCCGGAGGTTCGGATTGTCATGGATCGCAAACTTGCCGCCTATGCCGGAGTTGACCTGGCCACCGCAAGCACCCATATCCGTGCCGCATTTGACGGATTGCGCGTCTCCACCATCAAACGTGGCAAAGAGGAGATTGATGTCACCATTCGCTACCCTGAACAGGCACAGCGCGACATTAACACCCTGATGAAGCTTGAGATCCCCAATCAGCGCGGCGGCCTTATTCCCCTGCACAGGATTGCCCATCTGGAGAGCAGAGAGGGGACAAGCAGTATTCGTCACAAAGATGCCCGGCGTGTGATCAATGTCTCAGCCGAAGTGGACAAGAAAAACATGACCTCAAAAGAGCTCAACGCGATTGTCCTGCAAAGCCGAGAGCAGTGGCTTGCAGATGATGCAGAGGCAGTGCATGTAAATCTTGGTGGAGAGGAGGAGAAAACGCAGGAGTCTGTACGCGGGCTCGCATTCAGCTTCCTGTTTGCACTGCTTGGTATCTTTGCCATTCTGGCCGTGCAGTTTAACCGTGTTGGTTATCCAATCCTTGTCATGCTGGCGATCCCGTTCGGCGTCATCGGTATTGTCGCTGGCTTTTTCCTGCATGGTGCCCCCCTCTCATTCATGGCCATGATGGGTTTTGTGGCATTGACAGGCGTGGTGGTCAACTCATCGCTGGTGATGGCAGTGTTTATTCAGCGCCAGATCAATGATGGCGTCCCCTGGCGCAATGCAATTATGGAGAGCGGCAGACGGCGTCTGCGTGCAGTACTTCTTACCGCCATCACCACTGTTGTGGGTTTGTTGCCAACAGCCTACGGCTGGGGAGGACACGATCCATTTGTTGCACCGATGGCCCTGGCACTCTCCTGGGGACTGATGTTCTCCACAGTGATCACACTCTTCTCCGTACCTGCCGCACTGGGGATTGCTCTGGATATCAAACAGAAAACGGAGCAGCTACTGGGCAAAGAGGTGACGGTAAAGTAATATCACAGAACAGCTTGAACATGTGGCACTGTAAATACCCGAGCGTTTTACTTGTGTATTCTAAATGTTTTTTAATGCCCTGTTCACCGCTCCATCATTGCATCCATGCATAGTTCGTCCTGTCTGGTGTCACCCTCCCCTCCCTCCCCGGCATCAGACACCCTCTATTAGAAAAGGCCCCGCATCAGCGGGGCCTTTTTTCGTTAGCTAAACATAAAAATTTTGCTTTTCACAAGAGGGGCGGGAGATGTCACAGGCATGACGTAAATTGGCCTTATACTTGCTTAGTCGGTTACAGCCAAATGACAGCAATAGATTCGGCCCATCCATCTTTCCCCACTTCCCCACAATGGGTCGGATCTAAAAAGGCCCTGCATACGCAGGGCCTTTTTACTATTACAGCGTTCTAAAGAGAGATCGGTTTAATGATGACCGCCTTCCTCTTCCAGCTCTCTGGCAAAGATGGCGCTGTTTTTACCGATAATACCAAGCAGAATGAATGAGTAGATGAAGGTGGAGAGCATAATCACACCCACCACAATCGCTGTGAACATCTCCATATGCTCAAAGGTAGAGGGGATCATCATCAGCATAACGATAGAGAGACCACCTTTGATTCCGGCAAAGGTGAGCACACCCCACCAGCGGAAATTCACATTGGTCATCTTATCGGTGCGATTGGTAATAAAGGCGAACTTGGCCATCATCGCCGCACGAATCACCGTTGTAGCCAGGAACATCACCATAATTTCGGTTTTATATTTCAGCAGCAGATCCATATCGATCATCTCTGCCATGGCGATAAATAGCATGGTATTGGCAACAATGGCCAGCAGCTGCACATCCTCTTTGGTGCGCATATGGCGATCACGCTCCTCGACTGTCGCCTTGATGGTCTGAATGGCAGTATGAATCAGTGAACGTGAAGTTTTCTCTGATACAGATTCACGCTCCAGCGCCTCCTCCTCCTGCTCAAGACGTTTATCATCATCAACCACAGATTTGGATAGAATATGGTGCACGGTCACTGTAGCAAAAATACAGGCCAGAATACCGGAGAGATGCATATGTGAGTGACCACCGAAGAGGTTCAGAAGCACATAGAAGTGCTCTGAGATCTCAAATGCGCCGTAACCGGTCAGAATCAGGATCAGCAGTTCAGCAATACGATTATCGGTTGTCTTCATCGCCATCAGACCGATATAACCGATCAGCACACCCAGCACAGCCGATCCACCAACCACCACCAGCGAGGTTTGGGCCACATAACCGGCTGTGATCTCGCCGCCATCAAGTGCATAGAGTCCGATAAATACAAATACAATCAGGGCTGTTGCATCATTAAACAGGCTCTCACCCTCACAGAGGATTTTAAGGCGATGAGGCAGCTCAAATTTGGAGAAGATACTAACCACGGAGACAGGGTCGGTAGCCAGCACCATGGCAAATAACATAATAATCGCAGCTGTGGAGAGGTTGTACTGACCAAACAGTGAATCACCAATCAACAGGGCGGTCACCACCGAGAAAGAGACAGCTACTACAGCCAGATAGAAGAGGCTCAGCCCGTGCTCCTTGAGATCCTCCACCTTCAACTCCAGTGAATCCCCAATCAGCAGGATAGGTAGTAACAAAATCACCAGTGCAGCAAAATGTTCAGCATCACCGGTGAGCATAAACAGGTCACCGAAAATAAGGTGGAACACAAAACTCAGGGCAATCAGCCCAACCGGAGAGGGTATTTTCATCTTATCCTCAAGCTGTAACGCCAGATAGAGAATGGCGGCAATCGACAGTACTGTAATAATCATATTCGGGTCCCTCCGTCATGAGTGTAAATTTGATTGAGCAAAAACCAGGCCATTTTCATCCCATTTACCCGCAACAGTTTTGCATTGGCTCAATAAATGCAACAAAAGCGTGCTTCAAGTCTGTGTTCCTGTTCGAATAGGCCTATGCCTGAATCGTCGAAATCATCTGCACCAGAGTCGACTGCCATCAAATGGAAACAGCATCTCATGCTGCAGCCACCGGTTGCACCTGGCGGCTGCATCTGGGTACACGCCTGCTCGGTAGGTGAAGTCGGTTCGGTTGCACCGCTGATCAGGGTGCTGCTGGATAAGGGGCACCATGTGCATCTGACAGTAGTGACTGCAACCGGTTTTGCACATGCCCATCGCCTGCTCGGAGCAGAGATCTCTGTCTCCTATCTGCCATGGGATCTGCCCACCCTGTTCAGCCGTTTTCTACGCAGATTAAAACCTGCCCTGCTGCTACTGGCTGAGACCGAATTCTGGCCGGGCATGTTGCGCGCCTGCCACAAACAGAGGGTGGCGGTAATCGGTATCAATACGCGTATCTCTGACCGCTCCTTCCCGCGCTACCATGCCAGCCGTATTTTCTGGAGATCGGCCTTAAAACCTGTATCACTGTTTCTGGCTCAGAGTGATATTGATGCCGAGCGGCTGATCGCGATGGGTGTTGATCGTGAAAAGGTTCGCGTTGCAGGCAACCTCAAATACGCCATCACAGCCCCCGCAGTTGATGCGACCCAACTGCGTAAGCAACTTGATCCCGGCGCCAGTCGTCCGATCCTGCTGGTAGCCAGCACACATGAGAAAGAGGATGAGAAGATTCTCGATATGTGGCCGGCATGGCACGCCTGCTGCCCCGATCTGTTATTGGTCATTGTGCCGCGCCATCCGCAGCGCTTTGATCAGGTGGCAGAGAAAATCAGCGCGCGCGGATTAAAGCTAAAGCGCTGGTCTGCACAGACAGATGGAGATACCTCCTCCCCTGATCTGGTGCTGATTGATGCGATGGGGCTACTCGGCAAGCTCTATACCGTAGCCGATGCCGTGATTATTGCCGGCAGCCTGACCAATATCGGCGGCCATAATCCGCTGGAAGCGGCCATCTGCGGGCGCGGTGTAGTCACCGGCCCCCATGTACAGAATTTCCGTGAGATTATGGATGCGATGCGTTGTGAGGATGCAGCCATTGTTGCAGCCGATGATAGCGAACTGGAGAAGGTTATCTGCCGACTGCTCACTCATCCGGAGGCGTTGCAGCAGCTCAATGGCAGTGCAGCACTCTTTATCCGCGACAAAAGCACAGTACTGGCGCGTATCATGGCTGAGATAGAGCCACTACTGGCCGGACTGGAGAGGCAATCTTGAGCGACATGCACAGTCGCATCGAGCGAATCTGGTGGAGCAGAGGTGAACCACCGCTGCTGCTGCGCCTTTTTGAACCGCTCTACCGGGTTATCAATAACATCAATCTCAAGCGCCGCGCCACGCAACCGGCTGAGCCACCACTGCCACTGATATCGATCGGCAACATCACTGCCGGCGGCAGTGGCAAAACGCCCTTTGCCATCTGGCTTGCTCACGCCCTGAAAACAGAAGGTTATGCTCCTGTGCTGCTCTGTCGCGGCGATGGCGGAAGTAACACCATGCCGACGCTGGTTGATGAAGCTGCAGATCCCGCCATCGTCGGTGATGAAGCACGTCTGCTTGCCGATGCCTCGGGATGCCCGGTCATTGCTTCAAGAGATCGCATTGCCGGCACTCATATGGCTGCCGAACTCGGTAATATCATCATTCTCGATGATGGCTTCCAGTACCGCCATCTGGCGCGCAGCTGTGACATTGTACTCATACCCTCTGAAGGGGTTGGCAACGGCCACCTGATCCCTGCTGGCCCCCTTCGTGAGCCTGTAGCGGCACTACAGCGTGCCGATATTGTTGTCCGTACCGGTGATGAAGATGAGCAGGCCAGTTGTTCGCCTTTAAGTGCAGATCGCGAATGGCGCTGGCAGAGCCAGCCCGCCGGTCTGATCGATATCATGAACAGCGGCGCTGAAGCACCCGCCAGCCTCTATGCCGCCACAGCCATTGCCCGGCCACAACGCTTTTTCGATGCGCTTGGCAAAAGCGGTTTTGAGCTAACCGGTTCAAGATCATTTCCCGATCACCACCGTTTCACTCAATCCGAGGTTGATGCGCTTACGCAACATCCCGATGTCGCGATCACCGCTAAAGATGCGGTCAAACTGGTTCCACTCTGGCCTAAAGATAAGCCACTCTGGTTGCTTAAACTGCAAGGCAGTGGTGAACCGGGTTTGATTGAGGAAATCATCCAGCATCTAAAAAAAGAGCCATAAAAAAAACCGCCACAAGGGCGGTTTTTTTTATAAGCTGCTTAGTATCAGGCTTTAGAAACGATCAAGAACCTGCTCATTCACGACAATCTCATAATTATCACGAACCGATGCCATCCAGCGCGCGAAACGAGCCTGACCCTTGGCTTTTTTCAGCGAGGTGGTGACTGATGCCTTCTGCGCCTCAAACTCTTTCTCTTCAGGTGCAATCACCTTCTCAACGCGAACAGCTGCAATACCCTGTGGCACACTCAGACTGCTATCCACCCAGCTACCGGCAGGAGCACGGAATGCCTGCGCCAGCAGATCACGGGTCAACCAGCTGGCCTGATCACCAACACCGTTACTGCGAATCTGTTTGGAGATGAATTTAGCCTGACCATATTTCTGGGCCAGAGTGTCCAGTGATTCACTGCTGCCACGAATCTCATCTGCCAGCTTCACAGCCAGTTTGCGTGCTTCATCGCGACGGGCATCTTCCAGAGCACTGGCAGCCACCTTGGCAAACTCCATCACTTCAGGCTCAATGCGTTCCAGCACTTCAAAGGCAATATAACGCCCTTTGCCTGCATCAAGAATTTCAACGGCCTGGCCTGGACTGGTGGCAAATACTTTACTGCGAACTTCTGCGTCATAGAGCAGTGGCTGCGCAATTGCCTCATCAATACTTACCGGATCAATATTAACAACCTTCAGATTCAGGGATTCAGCAGCCGCTTTGAGTGTGCCCTCCATACCCAGCGCATCATCAAGGTCCTGTGAAATCTTGTAGGTCTCATCAGCAGCACGGCGCTCTACAGTCTCAATACGCAGCGCCTCTTTCACCGCACTGAAAGCTGTTGTTTTCTCTGCACGAACATCATCCAGCTGAATCAGATGGAAACCGAATTCAGTTTCAACGATATCGCTGACATCACCCTTATCCATTGAGAAGACAACCTGATCAAAGGAGGCAGTCATCACGCCCTGTTTAAACCAGCCCAAATCACCACCGTTACTGGCAGACGGGTCGTCAGAGATATCTCTGGCCACAGTGGCAAAGGGCTCACCCGCCTTGATGCGGGCCTCTGCTTTCTCGATCTTCGCACGCGCTGCAAGGCGCAGCTCCTGAGAAGCATCACCGCTCACCCTGGCGAGAATATGCGATGCCTTACGGCTCTCCTCTTCAGTGTAATCAGCCTTGCGCTCCTCATAGATTTTACGCAGTTCAGCATCGTCGACAATCATATCCGCTGCAACTTCAGCCGGATTGATCTCCACGGCAGTAAGTTTGATACGAACCGGCGACATATAGCTCTCTTTATGAGACTCGTACCATGCTTTGGCAGCAGCCTCATCCACTTTTGCAGCCTTGATCAGGCTATCGGGATCAACCACAATGGCAGAGAGTACACGCTGCTCATATTCACTGTTAAAGGCCTCACGAATCTCCTGCTCGCTGACCTGAGCGGAATCGGCAACCGCATTCTGCACGGCATCAACCATGATATTGATGCGCATCTCGTTCTCAAACTCCTGCGGTGACGCAAAGCCCATGTTACGGGTAAGAATCTGATAGCGCTGTGGATCAAAGCGACCGGCAGCCTGGAAAGACGGATTGGACTGAACCGCGTCCAGCACCACAGCTTGCGGTGCAGTCAGGCCAAGCTGATTTGCCGTATCGATCATAATATAGCGATTCACCATGGTCTGCACGGTGGTCTCTTTCAGATTCAGCGAGTTCATCAGATCCTTGGAGAACTGTGCACCGAGCATACGTCGGTAACTATCGAGCTGACGATTATAGGCCGTATAGAACTCATTCTGGCCAATCGGTTTCTCATTGATGGTCGCTACAGGCGGATTCTGATCGCCGGTGAAGTAATCACCAACGCCCCAGAGTACAAATGAGAGCGCGATACCGCCAAGTATGACTTTCGCGATCCAGCCTTGCGCATGATTACGCATCGATTCGAGCATGATAAACCCCGGTTAAAAAGTTAGGGGAAACAACAGACATTAAATCTTATGGTTCCCCTGTAAAAATAAGGATTCGGGACGCTACCGAAGCAAGCTAAACAGGGCAATGGGTGTTGCCCTGTTTAGCGCGATAGTGAAATCAAACCAGAGCAATGGGGGTGCTCTGAATGGTGCGATAGTGAAAATTAATCAGGGTAATGGGGGTTGCTAAAAAAATGTGCGACAGTTCAAATCAACCGTCTCAACAACATTGAGGCAATGTGGTCAGAAACAGCCAGTTCCTTCACCTCTAACCTCGTGGCGACTCATCAACACTTAACAGACATGGAAAATCGACCAGGATCGAATCAAGCGACCGAATCTCCTGAAAACATTTAACATTTACAGGGAGTTCCTCTTTATAGGGAGCTCCGGAACCACCTATCCAGATGTCCATCTCTTCGGGAACAGCTGAACAGAGATCAAGCACGAATTTGCGAGAATGCCTTAACGCATATGCAGAAGTAACCGAGATCCCAATCACTGATGCCCCAATATCCCGGCTTGCCTCAAGCAGCTCGGAGATGGGAACCTGTGCCCCCAGGGAGAGACTTCGAATGCCATGAAATTTAAGCCACAGCTCTACCATCTGGATTCCAATCGTATGAATTTCACCTGGTGGTGTAGCCAGTATGATATCGATGGGGCCTTCGCAGAAGGTAGGAATATCAAGCGTCTCCTTGTTAAGTACGCCCTGAACAACATCAGAGTAGAGATGCTCCTGATATATCTTAATAAGGCCATGCGACCATGCAACACCAATATCATGGTTAACTTTTGCGAGTGTATCCTCAATAAAAGCGATAACACCGTGGGTGATCAATGCACGCTGCAACAGATAGTAGACACGATCCCGATCATTTCGCTGCAATGCAGCTATGATCTCCTCAGAAAGGGGTAACTGAAGCTGCTTTGCTATTGGCTTGCCTTCTATCGGATTGCTTCCTGCAACTGCCAATAGTGCATATTTCGGGCGCACACCTGAATTGATGAGTCGTGAAGCTTCCCGAAGAGAACGAATCTGTGCTGTTGAATATAGCCGCTCCTTGCTGCTATTTCGCTGCGGCTTAGGAAAGCCATAGCGCGATTCCCACTTTCGGATCGTCTCCTTGCTCAGGCCGGTTTCCAACGAAACTGCAGTGATATCGTGTTTATATTGGCTCATTTAACCTCTATCTCTTCCATACTATTGATTATACATAAATCGTTTCAAACATATACCTGTTTAGTCACTGCAACCAATCTGGTTGAGGGAGTTTATTGACTCTGGAGATGAACGATTGTTGTTGATGAGAAAGATATTTACTCAAGACTGCTTCAAATGGGCCAAGGTGTCTAAACTGCACTCCAACTGAAGTTCCCGATTCAGATTGGCCCCTCCATCGAACCATCGCCTCAACACGAATCTTGCTGCCACAAATATTTAACGTGCAGTTCATGCATGCACCGGGCACAACTGATAGTTGCTTATTCGTTATAAGCCCAATGCCTCCCAAAGAAATGTCGAGCATCTGAATATGATCGTTCGCCTCATGTGAAGATAGTTGAACATGAATCAAATCTTCGGGTCTCACCCTCAAATGCTCTCTCTTCTCTCTGAGAGAAACATCCACTGAGCGGACTGCCAGTTTCATACGGCCATGATTATAGCTCAGTGCACTTAACCGAATAACATGTTCACCATCCACTCCCGGAGAGAGAACCTCTCGGCCACTCTCGGAGACAGCAAATATCTTAAATACCCCCGGAGGGGCCTCAACTTCAATATACTCATCAGTAGATTGAACATATCTGGCCTTTGTAGAAACGGGCATCTCCTGGAAATAGTTTTTTAAGATCATCTCACCACGCTCCAGCCACTCGATCTTACTATCAGCAACAATGCGCTTAACCTTTTCTGACTGAAGTTCACTGCTCCATTTTTGCTGATAAGCCACAACAATACTTTTCTGAAGAGCTGCAAAACTGGTCAACTGTGAGGAGAGGCTCTCTAACAGTTGATCTGCATTGGAGCGATGTTTTTTTGAGGCATATTGAAAGTTCACCCACTGGCATTTAAACAGGGCTGAGAGAATATGTTCAGCAGAAATATCGGATATCTGCAACGATTCCGCTAGTTTGATAACAGAATGTGGTGGCGCCTTCCCCTGTAACAGCTTGATCAACAATAAACGGTCCGATGGTTTGATTGAGGGTATCTGGTGATCGATCTGTTTGCCAAACAACTCGTCTAACATGCTCACTCTTCACGCATGCTTAAATCACCTGCTGTCTGCTGCAGACATTGCTGAATCAGTTGCAGCGCCTGTTCCGGCGCAAACGGTTTATCAATACGCCAGATAAATGCATCATCAACGATAGGATCTACAAACTCAGAGGAATAACCCGACATCACAATAATCGGAAGTTGGCTATTCTCTTTATGAATGGCGCTGGCGAGCTCAAAACCGCCCATCTCCGGCATCACGGCATCAGTAAGCAGTAACGAAACATGCTGCTCTGTGAAGGTACGCAAAGCCTCCTTACCATTGTTCACCGTTATCACCGTATAGTCGTAATCCTGTAAGATATCCGACATCACCTCACAGAGCATCTCATTATCATCCGCGATCAATATCACAGCCCCATCGGTTGACACATTTGATTGCTGCCTGATTTCGAGACCATCTCGCAGGGGCTTCATCTCTTTGTATGCAGGCAACGAGATATGAAATGAGGTTCCCTTCCCTTCGGTGCTGATGAGTTGGATCTGCCCCCCCATCGCAGCTACTGAACCATAAGCTGTCGAGAGGCCAAGGCCAGTGCCCTCCCCCTGCTCTTTGGTGGTGAAAAATGGTTCAAACACCTTATCCAGCAACTCATTCGGGATACCACAACCGTTATCGTGAATAGCTATCAGATTATACTTTTCCGACGCTCCAGAGTCTAAATTCACCTCATCCAGATCAGATGCTATTGCAATCTTTATTCTTGGCGCCTCTATGCCTCTCAAAGCATGCGAAGCATTGATCACCAGATTAAGTAGCACCTGCTCAAGCTCCACGCGATCACACTTCACCCATGCTTGCTCTTCACTCAAGTCTAATTCAAACTCAATGTTTGACGCGATGGCTGCGGAGTGCAAAAGCTGGAACTGACGAACAAACTCGTTGAGTTCGACTACCGTAAGTTTTTTCGGTGTCTGCCTGGAAAATGCCATCAATTGCCTGATCATCTCTGAGGCTGAATCGGTCAGCATCTGAATCCGTTGTAACTTTTCCTGTGTCTTATCTGTGAGTTCCGGCTGCCTGTTGACCAGGTATAGGTTGCCTGAAATACCGGCAAGCATGTTGTTAAAATTGTGCGCGATACCACCGACCAGTGTTCCGACACTCTCCAGCCGCTGAGCACGTTGCACCATCTCTTCAGCTGCCATACGTTCAGAAATATCATAAAAGATTCCGATGTAATATACGGGATCACCATGTTCATAGACTGGGTGGATAGCCAACTCTTCGATATAGGTCTCACCGCTTTTCTTGCGGTTGGTAATCCGGCCACGCCAGTGGCCACTATTGTTCAAATCTGTCCACATTCGTTCGTAGAATGTGCGATTATGTTTTCCCGAACTCAATATCGATGGCTTACGCCCTATAACCTCTTCCTTACTATATCCCGTGATCTCACAAAATGCTTTATTCACATCAAGAATGGTGGTGTTGGCATCAGTAATGATCACACATTCAGAGGTAGACTGAAGCACTTGTGATGCCAGATCCAGCGTACTCCTGACACGAACATGTTCTGTGATATCACTTAATGTGAAAGAGAGGAATCCATCACCATCTAAAACCGGGGGAGTAGCTTCAGAGGCTATCCCCTGCACCATCACCACTCTCTCCGATGTTCCTGCGTCATTCTTCAGCTTTAGTTCCATCTTATGGGAATCCGGGCGCTTGAGCAGCACACGGAATATGTTCCGTAGCAATAATTGGTCTGCTTCATAAAACAGATCAAATATATATTTGTGCTTCAACTCAAAAACAGGAATACCTGTCCAGGCTGCCAATGTCTCATTACAAATTTTGATCTTGCCGCCATGATCAACGGAGAGATATGCAACCTGAGCATGATTGTAGAACCAATTCAATTGCCTGTTCAGCTGCTCAGTTCTCTCCTGTGTCTCCCTGAGCTCCTGATTTTGCATCTCCAGCTCTGTCTGATAGATCAAAAGCTCTTCCTCAACATCAGTTAATTCACGACCAATCAACTTATCTCTGATGGATTCACTCGCCTTTTGCCTCAGCTCGGCTTCAGAATAGTCACGCACACAACACCTCAAATCCAAGCAGAGATGACTTGCTCATCATTGATATCACCACACCGGAATAGATGCCTGGCGCTATATTGTATGGACTAACCTTGAGCAGGTATTGATTACCCTCTTCACAGCCGACATTAACCTTTGTGGTGCGATGATACTGATTTGATTCATTAATCACCGACATGATATCGATATTTCTCAGTTTGTTAGCCAGCTCTGAGAACGGCCTGTCTATATCACTATCCCTGATGTTGAACATTTGACGGGCCTGATCAGTAAACCTTCGAATATCGAGATGTTCATCCAAATAGATCACTGCCACATCCATACTGTGGATAAAGTTATCAAGATCGTTATTGGACTCAGTGAGATCCTGAATCTTCTCCTGATACTCAGCATTTACCGTAAACAGCTCTTCATTCACCGACTGCAGCTCTTCATTGGTGCTCTGCAGCTCCTCATTGCTGGCCAATAGCTCCTCATTCGTCGCCTGCAGCTCCTCATTTGAGGTCTCCAACTCCTCAACAGTCGCCTGCAGGGTCTCCTGATTCAACATCAGAGACTGCTCCAGATCAGCAATGCGCTGTAGCATGGCATGATTTGGATCATAGGCAGCAATTTCTGTATCAGCATGCTCTGGATTTTCCTGCCGTTGCAGCCACATACAAAAAATTTGTCCGACACCACCTTTGCCTTCAATCAGCTGTGTTGTCATGCGAATCGTTTCTAAGCCGCCTTGTGACTGCACCTGAACATCAGTAGTAATTCTACCATGACTCTCCTTCTTCAACCTGTGGATTGAGGTTGTTAGCGGGATGGAGAGGCTCTTATGAATCATTTTTGCAAGATCGTTTTTGGCTCTACCACTAGGGTAGCGTAAAAAAACGCCTGTATCTCCAGATGTATGAATAATCTCCAATGAGGGGTTAAATAGCACCGCAAAATCAACAAATGAGCTGGTAACTGCATCAAGATATTTCTCAAGCATACGGCTATAACTCAAATCATGTGAATCTGTTAACGCAGCGTAATGGCCACGATCAGCAAGGCGTGACCCTTCATCCGATTTTTGCATGGAAAGTATCGGCTCAGCCAGCCTCCTGATGCCTCTGGATTGAAAAATTTTCAGTGAGTTTTTGCCTGGCTCAAACAGATCTATCTCTTCGCCAATGCTTTCGCTATTGCCAAGCAGAAGCGTACCACCTGTCACCAACGAGAAATTGAACGTCTGCATGGCCCGCTTTTGCAGTGGTGCTAAAAAGTAGATCAACAGATTTCTGCAGCTAACAAAATCAATATTCGTAAATGGAGGGTCCTTGATCAGGTTGTGTTGAGCAAAGACGATAGGCTCTCTCAATGCACCGGAAACCTTGTAGCCTTTCTCATCGTGATGGAAATATTTTGATAGAAGTGCTTCTGGAACATCCTGAGATATCCCCTCGGGATATTCACCCTGACTGGCCCGAACCACTGCCTTCTGATCAATATCGGTGGCAAAAACCTTCAACCTCAAATCACGCCCTGAATCTTTAATGGCCTCTAAAAACAGAATGGTCAGTGAATATGCCTCTTCTCCACTTGAACATGCTGCACACCAGATACGGATCTCAGACTGACTCTCGGGCAACCGCTCGATAATTTCAGGGATAACCTTATTTCGTAGTGATTTAAAGACATCTTCATCTCTGAAGAAACTTGTGACACCGATCAGAAGTTCGTTATAAAGCAACTCAGTTTCAGACTTGTGATCAAGCAGATAGCGGTAATAGGCATCAACATTTTCGCACTGGCATATCTGAATCCTACGCTCAATTCGGCGCAGAACCGTGGTCGGCTTATAGAGTGAAAAATCTACTTTATGATTCTCTCTAATCACTGAAAAAATGCGACTCAGTGATGTCTGTGGCACACCTGTTGCAATTGTTCTCTGCTGACCAAGTGGATGCTGAATATATGAGAGAATCTTTTCAGGCATCATCTCTGGAGTCAAAACCAGATCGACTGCGCCAGATGCCATAGCACTTCGAGGCATACCATCAAAAGCAGCCGAATATTCATCCTGAGCAATGGTTAGCCCGAGCTGATCCTTAATCGCCCTTAAGCCGTTGGTGCCATCACTACCGGTACCAGATAACACAACCCCAATCGCTTTTGGGCCCACATCTTCAGCCAGCGAGGTCATAAAAATATCGATAGGAAGGCTCAAGCCCTTTTGCGGCTGTTTCTCAGCAAGCACAAATTTTCCATTGAACAACTTGAGACTTTTACTCGGCGGAATCAGGAAAATAGTGTCGCCTTGTACTTTCATTCCCTCCCTAATCTGGTGCACCTCCATATCAGTCCACTTGGATAAAATATCTACCATCATACTTTTATGATCAGGAGAGAGGTGCTGTACTACAACAAACGCAAGCCCTGTATCCGATGGCATGCTCTTAAAAAAGCGCTCGATCGCCTCAAGGCCACCTGCGGAAGCACCAATACATACAATATGTGACTCCCGTTCCATGTTCGTTTTATTCACTGCCCTTTCCTCGCGGTTTCATTATGGGTTATTACAGTCGCCACAGACGGTATAGATCACGCGTTGTTTAGGGTCTGTGATAAGACCTGTCTTAAGTGCCAAATCAGCATCCACCCAACTAAAAGCAACGTTAATCCTGTTGCACATGCTGCAACGCCTGATCAAATTGCTGTTTTGTGAACGAATGCCCGAAAAATGCACAGGAGGGCTATTGGGCTCGGTAGCCAACAGATAGTGATCCAGTCTTAATAGGTTCTCATCATCAATGGAGATCTGCATCTGCATAAATCGTTTGATTTCAGGGCTATCACAGCGATAAGGCTTGTTGGCTTGATGGTGAATATGCCATACATGATCCAATATAAGTCTCAAGTACATACGGGTAGTATCACTGGCTATATACGAAAAAAGATTTTGCCCGATGATCTGTGGTGAAACAAGCTCTTCACCCCCATTTTCAATAGCAAACTTATCCCAATCAGCACCAACCTTTGCAATGGTGTAATGCCTATCAACCCAGTAACTGGATATTAATTGTTGCGGCGATCCAACATCATCACTGCTCATGCCTGCTCCATAATTGTATTAGACAAATACAATATATTAGAAACTATATATTATAATCCTTACTTTGTCTAGGACATTATAGGAATGGTCAGATGTACAAGCAAAGAGACAATGGCTTTGAACTTCGCCGTTCATAGCAAAGGACTCACTCGCACCAAAGGAAATATTTCCTGATATTATTTACCAACAAAAAAGGGCGGCCCTTTCGGAACCGCCCTTTCTATTTTTATCAGTGATGAAACGACTGATATAAAACCAACTCAGATGAGTGGTTTTACATACCCATGCCGCCCATACCACCCATGCCGCCCATATCTGGTGCGCCACCGGCTGCCGGTGCAGGGATATCTGCAATCATCGCTTCAGTGGTGATCAGCAGGCCAGCAATGGATGCTGCATACTGCAGTGCAGAACGGGTTACCTTGGTTGGATCGATAACACCCATCTTCACCAGATCGCCGTACTGTTCAGTCTGTGCGTTATAACCGAAGTGGCCAGTACCGTTGGATACTTCATTAACAACAACAGATGCTTCGCCGCCACCGTTGGTAACGATCTGACGCAGAGGCTCTTCGATCGCACGACGGATGATTTTCACACCGGTATCTTCGTCATGGTTGATGCCCGATACATTATCCAGCGCTTTACGTGCACGAATCAGTGCAACGCCGCCACCGGCAACGATACCCTCTTCAACAGCAGCACGGGTTGCGTGCAGTGCATCATCAACGCGATCTTTCTTCTCTTTCATCGCTACTTCAGTCGCCGCACCGACTTTGATCACTGCAACACCGCCAGCCAGCTTGGCCAGACGCTCCTGCATCTTCTCTCTGTCGTAATCAGAGGTGGTATCTTCAACCTGCTTGCGGATCAGCGCAACGCGGCCTTCGATTGCACTCTTGTCACCGGAACCGTCAACAATGACAGTAGTATCTTTGCTGATCTTCACATTGCCAGCAGTACCCAGATCTTCCAGGGTGACATTTTCCAGCTTCAGACCGAGGTCTTCAGAGATCACTTTACCACCGGTCAGGATAGCCATGTCTTCCATCATCGCCTTACGACGATCGCCGAAGCCAGGTGCTTTAACCGCTGCAACGTTCACAACACCGCGAACCTTGTTCACAACCAGCGTAGCCAGCGCTTCGCCTTCAATATCCTCGGCAATAATCAGCAGTGGTTTGCCGGTACGGGCAACCGCTTCCAGAACTGGCAGCAGCTCACGCATGTTAGAGATCTTCTTCTCAAACAGCAGGATGTACGGGTGATCCAGAGAGGCTTCCATACGCTCTGTGTCGGTTACGAAGTAAGGAGAGAGGTAACCGCGGTCAAACTGCATACCCTCTACAACGTCAAGCTCTGTCTCCAGACCCTTGGCCTCTTCAACAGTGATCACACCCTCTTTACCAACCTTGTCCATCGCATCAGCGATGATCTGGCCGATTTCAGAGTCGCCATTGGCAGAGATGGTGCCAACCTGAGCAATCTCTTCCTGGTTCTGTACTTCATTGGAGAGGTTCGCGAGCTCTGCAACTACAGCAGCAACGGCTTTATCAATACCGCGTTTCAGATCCATCGGGTTCATGCCTGCAGCAACTGCTTTCACGCCCTCTTTCGCAATAGACTGAGCCAGTACAGTTGCAGTGGTGGTGCCGTCACCTGCGATATCCGCAGTTTTGGAAGCCACCTCTTTTACCATCTGTGCGCCCATGTTTTCGAACTTGTCTTCCAGCTCGATCTCTTTGGCCACAGAAACACCATCTTTAGTGATGGTCGGTGCGCCCCAGGATTTATCGAGAACTACGTTACGGCCTTTGGGGCCCAAGGTTACTTTTACTGCATCAGCAAGTTTATTCACGCCGATCATCATCTGAGCGCGTGCGTCTTCACCAAAACGAATGTCTTTAGCCATTCTTCAATCTCCTATTCAATCTTATAATTCGTTCCGCATTAAGCGGTTAATCTCTGAGACCCCGCCCACGACGGGCGGCAAATCTTCGATTTGTAAGGAAGCTGAAAAACATGTTTTCCGCTCCCCCTCCAGGCAAAAGTTCAGGAAGAACTTTTGCGTATCAATCAATTACCCTTCGATTACGCCGAGAATGTCGTCTTCACGCATAATCAGGAACTCTTCGCCATCGAGTTTGATCTCGGTACCGGCATATTTAGAGAAGATCACCTTGTCGCCGGCTTTTACATCCAGCGGACGCAGGTCGCCGTTCTCCATGATTTTTCCTTTTCCTGCTGAAATCACTTCGCCTTCAACCGGTTTTTCCTTGGCGGAATCCGGGATGATAATACCACCTGCGGACTTCTCTACCTCGTTCAGGCGGCGAACGATTACGCGATCATGCAAAGGACGGACTGTTGTTGCCATCGATGTTTCTCCTTTCAATATATAATATGGAAACTGGTATATAGGAATCGGCCATGACCGATTCAACTCCCTTTATGGGGACAGGCTGAATTCGATTCAACCCCCCAAGCGCAATTTTCTGGCACTCTCCAAAAGGGAGTGCCAATAGTGGGAAGATGACCTCTGCTGTCAACGCCTGTTTAATGTATAACCTGATAAGTTGACGGTGCCTCTCCAGAGCCCTACAAACCACCTATGTCAAAAGGAAAGTCTGTTACGCATGTTTGAAATTGCACTGATTACACTCATCAGCCTCTGCTGCATCTCCATGCTCTGGTTCACACTCAAGACAGGCATCTCACCCATGCCATCTTCGGGAAGAGCCTGTCGCACCATACTGAAAGCCAGCGAGCAGGCTTCAGAAGGGGCTATGATTGATCTCGGCTCCGGCTGGGGAGGCCTGCTCTTTGCTCTGGCACGGAAATATCCCGACCGACCGGTAATTGGCTATGAACTCTCATGGTTGCCGTGGATCTATTCTCAGGCCTATAGAGTGATCTTCCGCTTGAAAAATGTATGCATCTATCGAAAGGATTTTTTAACCGCACAGCTACCCCAGGCTGCCCTGCTCATCTGTTATCTTCATCCCAAAGGCATGCAGGCGCTGCAGAAGAGGCTCTCTTCAGATGGGCAAGCGCAAAACTCCATGCTGATCAGCAGCACCTTCGCCCTGCCCGATCATCAACCCGCAGAAACCCTCCGGCTCGATGACCTCTACAACACACCGATCTATCTCTACAGATTATTCAACCCAAAGCGTTGAGTGTGATCAGCCCGGCCAGTCGAACATCAGGCGAACACGGAAGCTTCGCCCCTTTAACTGCCCATCGGTTAATTTTTTCAGAGCAATCTTCACCACTTCACGACTGACCGCCACATATGCCCAGTTATCCAGGATATGAATCTTGCCAACCTGCTTGCCGGTGATACCACCTTCTCCGGTCAGAGCGCCGAGAATGTCACCTGGACGCAGCTTCTGTTTTTTACCACCTCCAATCTGCAGGGTCGCCATGGCCGGTTTGGCCGGTCTGTTGTCCAGCACACTCAGCGGCGGCAGCGCCTCACTGCTGATGGGGCGTTTGATGTAATCACTGAGCATGGTCAGCTTGTAATCGTTGCCGTTATGCAGGGTGAAAGACTCACCTTTGCTACCAGCACGACCTGTGCGGCCAATGCGGTGCAGATAGGTTTCAGGCTCATGTGGAAGCTGAAAATTAATTACCGCATCCAGCGCATCGATATCGAGCCCTCGTGCCGCCACATCGGTAGCCACAAGGATGGAGGTGCTGCGATTGGCAAAACGCACCATCGTCTGATCTCGATCCCGCTGCTCCAGATCGCCGTTCAGCGCTAAAGCGCTGAAACCATGCGAGATAAGCTCATCCGCAATCTCCTGCGTCTCACGCTTGGTATTGCAGAAGATCACGCACGATTCAGGCATGTGCTCCAGCAGCAGAAGACGTAGCGCGATCATCGACTGCTTAAAATCGCCCGTCTGATAAAAGTGTTGTGAAATCGTATTGCTATCGTGTGTGGACTCCACCTGCACCAGCACCGGCTTGCTCATGATGCGATTGGATATTGCTTTGATCTGATCAGGAAAGGTGGCGCTGAACAGCAGTGTCTGGCGCTGCTTGGGAAGCCGGCCAACAATGGCATCAACTGAGGCCTGAAAACCCATCTCCAGCATGCGATCAGCCTCATCAAGCACCAGTGTTGTCACGCCATCGAGCTTCAACGTACCGCGCCCCAGATGATCTTCGATACGGCCGGGGGTGCCGACAATAATATGGGCCCCGTACTCCAGTGAGCCGATCTGCGGGCCAAACGGCATGCCACCGCAGAGGGTGAGCACCTTAATGTTCGAGATCGTACGCGCCAGCCTGCGAATCTCTTTAGAGGCCTGATCAGCCAACTCGCGTGTAGGGCAGAGCACCAGCGACTGCACATGCAGCTGCTTCACATCCAACCGGTTCAACAGCCCAAGCCCGAATGCCGCCGTTTTTCCCGAGCCTGTTTTGCCCTGCCCGATCACATCACTGCCCGCCAGAATATGTGGCAGACTCTCGGCCTGAATCGGTGTCATCTCCTCATAACCGAGAGAAGAGAGGTTCTGCAGCAGATCGGCATGCATGTTCAGTGTTGAAAAAGGTGCGTGGCTCAATGGACTATCCTGTATGGTTCAATGTTGGGCAGAGAAACAGATCAACCCAGCCGCGCACTATAGCGGCAGCAGGCAGTGATTGAGAGTTAATTCATGTTAACCGTCGAGATGATGCGATGATGCAACCGCTATTTTGACCAGCTGAAACTCTCTATTGCCGGTTTTTCGGCTGTTTTTTCTGCCGTTCTCTTCGGTGTTTTGTCGGGTCGGTATTTCAACTGCACGCCCTTGATGAAGTTGCGTAGAATCTGATCCTTACAGACACGAAAATGTCTGTTGTCAGGCTTGCGGAACAGTGCGCTCAACTCCGGTTTGGTAATGGGAAATCCCCCCAGCGCCAACAGCTCCAGAACACCTTCATCTTTCAGATTCAGTGCGATACGAAGCTTTCTGAAGATGATATTGTTGTTCAGTCGCAGATCCGGCTTGGGCTGTGGCCCCTCTTTTTTGCCGCGCCGGTCATTGATCAGGCCATCGAGAAACAGCGCCAGCTCACCCTCAGAGCACTCCACAAAAGCGGGATCATCATCCTTTTTCAACCAGGCGCTGACCTGCTCCCGTGTCACCTTAAGATCAGCCAGAGCAAACAGGGCCATCATCTTCGAATCGTCGAAGTCGAAGGCGTAGCGGATTCGGCGCAGGATATCGTTATTGGTCATCGGTAATAATCCTCAATGCTCTGCAGGGAGCGGCCGTAATGGTAATTGATCTGCTCCAGTGTGTAACGGTGCTCAGTCGCCACCGGGCAAGCCAGACGGGAGAGGCACTGCTTTTTGCAGCTGGAGCCCTCCTGCAGGCGATAATCGAGACAGCGTTGCAGGGATAGTTTGCTATCAGCCAAAGCATCTGCAGGACAGCCTGACAGGCACGGCTTGTCGCTACAGCTGTGACACGGAGAAGCGAGCGCCACACTTGTAGTCGGCATAAAACCTGTGTCAGCCAGAACTGCCACCCGATAGGCAAACCACGAACCCCAAATCTGATTGATGCCGATGCGAAACGGGGAGGCATGATGCCATCCTGCAAGCTCTCCCAGAGCCTGCAGTGGCACGACTTGCTGTGCGTTCGGATAGATAATCTCGTATCGAAGTTCAGGAACAGCTTTTGTAAGCCATTGCACAACCCGATCAACCGAAAAGCAATCGATTGGATCAGTTGCAGCTCTGAATTCAGAGGCCTGAAGCGCCTCCCACATCCCTCTGCCACCGTGGCCGATAAGAATCAGCTGACTGTAATTGGTAAAACCGGCTACCTGCCCGGCAAGTGCCGCCTGCATCGTTTCCGGAAGCTCGCTAAGGTTAAACACAGCCTGCATGTTCAAACCATTGCTGTTGAGCAGGTCAAAATTCGGGGTGATTTCCATAGCCCCAAACTAGTCAGTCAACCTGCATAATTAAAGCAGACTCAAAATTCACTGATATAATAAGAGTAGGAGGTGTATATGATGTCACCTATCCATGGGCTCCACCCTTCGGGCGGCCATGCAGCCGTCTCCTTTTACTGTCGTGTAAAATGATGTTTAAACATCCCGGACCACTGGCGCCCCTGTGCATGACTGCAGCATTCTTAGGCCCACCAGCCTGGGCAGCATGGTTTCTGATTGCCGCCTGTCTGATTGTCAGCTTTGTGATTTTCAAACTGATCGGACTGCCCCACTGACCCTTAAAAAGAAGCAGCGAAGCTACTGCTTAACCGAAGGCGGTGGAAATCAGAGCGTAGCAGCTCCATAGATAGAGAGAAGCAGGACACTGGCAGCACCCAGAATAAGAATAGCGAGCACGATCTTTTTGGCGATGCGATACCATGCGAATTCAGTAAGTTTTCTGCCTGTCTTCTCCTGCCAGTTGGTTGCAACAACCACAGCGATAAGAATACCAAATACGAGAAAGAGTCCAATTGCATTATTCATGGCCGCACTCTAAGCAAAAATCAGCCCCGGTGGAAACATCCCGTTACAGCATTCTCACTACGAGTGTCTGTTCATGTTGAGTTAAGGATCAGACATTACGTTTCGCCCAATTCGATTTCCGGGAGAATGCAGATGCAACACTCTATTAAGGTATGGGATATTCTCGTGCGCCTGTTTCACTGGTCGCTGGTGCTCTTTTTCAGCCTCGCCTATCTCACCGGCGAAGGAGACCTGGAGACCATACATGCGCTAATTGGATATCTGATTGCCGCACTGATTGGCTTGCGCCTCATCTGGGGGATTATCGGCACAAAATATGCCCGCTTCTCCAACTTCATCTACCGTCCCGCCGAGGTTAAAGCCTACCTTCAAAGCCTGATGAGTCGGCACCCTAAACACTATCTTGGCCATAACCCTGCCGGTGGCCTCATGGTAATAATCATGCTGGTTACACTCGCCCTGATCACCTGGACGGGACTGGAGACCTATGCTGCCGAAGGCAAAGGGCCACTGGCCAATATCTCACTTGAGGTGAGCAGCGCTTATGCCGATGACCATCACGGTAGCTGGAGCGGTGGTCGCGGCGGCGATGAGTTCTGGGAAGAGGTGCATGAGTTTACTGTCAACCTGATGCTGATACTGATCTTTGTACATATTATCGGGGTTGTCATCTCCAGCCTGCTGCACGGTGAAAACCTGCCACGCGCCATGCTTACCGGCCGCAAGAAGATCAAGGAAGATAAGCGACTCAGCTAAGCAGAGACCTGTAAATCGCCTCCATTTCACTATCGAAACAGGCCAGAATAATCTCTTTCGGTTTATCATGATCTTTTTGAAAATTAAGGATCTCCCGCACAGCTACCCGGGCGGCTTTCCGGGCAGGATAACCAAAGGCACCTGTGGCAATGGCAGGAAAAGCGATCGACGCCATCCCCTTATCAGCGGCCAGCGTCAGTACACTCTGATAACAGCTGGCCAGTAGCTCAGGTTCACCATAAATCCCGCCCTGCCAGACAGGACCAACCGTATGGATCACCCATTTGGCAGGCAGATTGTATCCTCGGGTTAACTTCACATCACCAGTAATGCAGCCACCTATTTTCCTGCACGCATCCAGCAACTCTGGCCCCGCCATACGGTGAATCGCACCATCCACTCCGCCACCGCCAAGCAGGCTGTTGTTGGCTGCATTTACAATCGCATCGACTTGAAGTGTGGTAATATCCTGCTTTACAATACGAATATCGGACATACGCCCCCCCTTCTGCTCCACTATTATAGTCAATAAAACTAAAATGTGCAGCGCCCTCGAAAAACAGTCTCGATATGACTAGCATTTACTGCTCTAAAACTCTGGAGGAGACCATGCAACTTGCACTGAGCACCTGGCAAGAGGTCGAGTCTTACCTCGAACGCTCTACCGCGATTATCATTCCGATCGGTTCAACCGAACAGCATGGCCCTAACGGTCTGATCGGCACCGATGCCATCTGCCCGACTCGCAT
Organism: Mariprofundus sp. KV; assembly: GCF_013387475.1. GTDB lineage: Bacteria > Pseudomonadota > Zetaproteobacteria > Mariprofundales > Mariprofundaceae > Mariprofundus. The sequence continues at coordinate 158,570 of NZ_VWNB01000005.1, forward strand.
CGCCTCCGGCATCGAAGAGAAGGTGGAGGTGCTGGTTGCCCCGACCATCAACTACGGCATGGCACAACACCATATGGCATTTCCCGGAACGATCACGCTTAAACCATCGACATTGATTCATCTGGTTCAGGATGTGGTGACCTCATTGCAACAGCATGGTTTCACCCACTTCTACTTCATCAATGGCCATGGCGGCAATATTGCGCCTGTCACCACAGCTTTTTGTGAGATTTACCATGCATCAGGCACTAGTAACGCCACAACGCCACGCTGCAGGCTGGCCAACTGGTGGCGAGATGAGGTCATCGGCAAACTTGCTGCAGATCTCTACGGTGAGGCCGAGGGGCACCACGCCACGGTCAGTGAGGTGGCATTGAGTTATTTTGCCCATCCGGAAGCGGTCAAAGATGTGGCTATGTCGCCTGAAATTGCACCCAACGGTGAGATCTACGATGCGGTCGATTACCGGAGAAAATTTCCCGATGGCCGCATCGGTTCCAACCCGGCTCTGGCCACGGTTGCAGATGGTGAAAAATTTTACAGGCTTGCTGTTGATTCACTTGCTACCGACTATAAGGCATTCACCACAGGAGACGCATCATGAAATGGCTGGATGAACTACCCTATATTGCTCTGATTGCCATCGCAGTGCTGATGGCCATGCTGCCATTCCAGCCGGAACCGCATCTCAGTGAAAAGCTGAAAATGCTGGCTGATGGCACGCTTGCCAAACCGCTGGATATCTTTGATCTCTTCTGGCACCTGCTGCCGACCATTCTGCTGGTCATAAAGTTTCTGCGCTCAAGAAAGAAGAACGACGCATGAGCGGTTGGGGTTGCCCGCACGAGGTTGAAGGCCTGTGTCGCAGGGTGCCGGGTAAAAAGTGTGATCCGGGCATGAAGGGGTGCACCCTCTCAGGCCGCTTCACATTCAGCAGCAGTGAGAAGAACATCTCACGTCGACTCAGGGAGAGTCACTCTCATAATGAGGATCAGAAAAAGAGCAAATAGATCAATCGAGCGGGGTTGCTTCAGCCTTCTCTTCACCTCTGAGTTTCACCCACAGGCTTTTTATCCTCTCCTTAAAAGCTTGATAAAAGGGTCGTCCTAAAAGTAACAGGCTGACAGCAAAACTTATCTCGGCAGCAACCAGCAGCGCAGTAGCAGTCACTGCGACTCTGCTCGCATCGGCCTCCATGACAAAGGGCACAAGCAACATCAACCCCCACAACAGCCATGAAGCCCAGAAGAGGAATAGCCCGATGCTACGCTTGAGCCGACTCAACCTTTCACTCATGCGGGATCAGAAGCCTTGTCATCACTCTCCTCATGACCGCCATCAAACCAGATCGTGCGGGTAGGATACTCCAGCCCATCCAGTGGCAGCAGGCTCTCAAGCTCAGCTACGCGATCACGACGACCATGCGTTTCAGGATGCTTGGCAATCAGGAATGAACAGATATCACAATACTCTTCGATGGAGATATCATAGGTGCCGATACGGCGCCCCAGGGCAATAATCTCCTCTTTATCCGAGCCGATCAGCGGCGGCAGAAGCGGCAGGTCGGAGGCATCATAGATGGCATGGATATTAGCCAGTGTCTGACTGGCAACCTGACCCAGCGAATCGCCGGTCACCAGAGCCTGTGCCTTCTCCTGATGAGCAATTTTGGCCGCAGAGCGGATCATCTGACGCTTGTAGATAATCATACGGTAGTCAGCCGGCACATTGGCAATGGCATGGCGCTGAAACTCTTCAAGATCGATCAGGTAGAGCTTCACCCTGCCCTGATAGATGGAGAGCTGCCGTGCCAGATCCCTGATTTTGACAAAATCGCGATTGATGGTGCTGTTATAGAGGTGAACCAGCACCACCTCCATACCGCGCTTGATCATGGTATAAGCGGCAACTGGTGAATCGATACCACCAGAGAAAAGCACCACGCCACGCCCGGAGGAGCCGACAGGCAGGCCACCGATACCGGTAATCTTACGGGTATAGATATAGGCCTCTTTCAGTCCGATCTCAACACGTACATCAATCTCGGGATCATTAAGGTTCACCGCCAGATTCAGCTGGTTTTTCAAAAAACCGCCGATCTCGAAATTGAGTTCCGGTGTTTTAATCGGAAAACGTTTATCGCTGCGCTTGGCGGTGACGCGGAAGCGCCTACCCGCCACATCAGGGCCGAAATCGGCAAGCACAGCCGCTTTGGCAGCCTCCTGCATCGCAGTAAGATCGAGCTCACACGATTCGGCCACCGAGAAGTTGCGGATGCCGGGAATCAGTGCGAGCAGATTGATCAGCTCATCGGAGACCGACTCAACATCAGCTGTCATACGGCCATGCTCACGGTGAACACCACCTGATTTGATTACAGGCTGAATAACACGTTTTATATTCTTCGCCATGCGGCGCTCAAATACAGAACGGTTCTTACCTTTGAGAGAGAGCTCTCCGAGATGAAATAGTAATTTTGGCATGGGCGGCAGCCTAACCGCAGTTCTTGCAAGTTGCAGCGATTTGATGGTTTCAGTAGGATAATTTCCTGTTCTGCTTGAATCATTACTCTGGGAAGGGGTTAATTTGGAACTTACAGGCACGTACAATTTACTGCTGGTCGCTGTCTCAGTCATGGCGGCCATCGGTTCATCCTTCGTAGCCCTCTCTACCGTCCCCCGTATCTATTCAGCCGTTTCTAACCAGCGTTCTCTGGCATGGGTCGCAGCCTTTGGCCTTAGCCTTGGCACAGGCATCTGGACTATGCATTTCATTGCCATTTTAGCACTGCAGATGCCCATTCCTGTCCGGTTTGATATCGCTCTTACCGCGATCTCACTACTACTGGCCATCATCGCCAGTGCTATTGCCATCGCCCCACTGCGTTCCGGCGGCAATCTGAAAACATTCGCACCTAAAACACTGTTTATTGGCACCATGATGGGACTCAGTGTGGCTGGTATGCACTACACTGGCATGGCGGCTTTGAGGATGAATGCGAGCATGCATCACGATTCAACCATCGTGGCTCTCGCTATTGCCATCGCAATCATCGCCTCAACTGCAGCGCTGCTGATCGCCAATCGCCTGCGTGATACGCGCATATTCAGTCAACTACCCACCAAAGCAGCGGCTGCCATTGTGATGGGTTTTGCCGTGTCCGCCATGCACTACACCGCCATGGAGGGGATGCGCTTCTATGAACTGGTTACACCTCATCATTTTACCGAGGTGATTGACCCGCTGATTCTGGCAATCTTCATCCTCATCGTCGCATTTCTGATTCAGGGCGGCATCATCATCAGCGCCATTTTCGATGAGGCTTTTATGATTTCGGAGAGTGCGGCCATCGCCATGAAGCAGCGTGCGGATATCAACAAGTCGCTCTCTGAAATTTTATCTCTTGCTCTGGAAAATATGACCCTTTCTGAAACCTTGCAAAAGGTTCTCGATGTATTGCTCTCCATTGAGTGGCTGGCTCTGGATAAAAAAGGCAGCATTTTCTTGGCGGACTCAAAAAGCTCATGCCTGAAAATGGTCGCAGAAAGAAACCTCGGCGATGATCTGAAACAACTCTGCTCCTCTGTTGAGTATGGCCGCTGCCTGTGTGGTTTGGCGGCAGAACGTAAGACGTTGATTTTCAAAAGTAATATCGATGCTGATCATGTCACCCGCCCTGATGGCATGGAAGATCATGGTCACTACTGCGTTCCCATCCTCTCCCCTGCCGGGCTTCTGGGCGTGATTAATCTATATGTTCAACCTGATCACGTGAAAAATTCGGAAGAGACAACTTTTCTGACAGCAGTGGCTGATGCCATTGCAAACATTATTCAAAACAAACAGCTGGAATCTCAAGCCGATAAAATCTTTAAAGCTATTGATCAGGCTGGCGAAGCCGTTGTGATTACTGATTTCAATGGCACCATTGAATACGTCAATCAGGCTTTCTGTAGCAATACAGGTTATAGTGAAGATGAGGCGATCGGCCAGAACCCCTCCATCCTCAACAGCGGCAATCAGGAGAAGCTCTTCTACGAAAAAATGTGGGAGACCATTCAATCCGGCGAGGTTTGGCAGGGTGAGATTATCGAGAAACGTAAAGATGACACCTTCTATCCCGCCATGCTGACCATCTCTCCGATTCGAAACAGCAGCGGTGAGATCACCCACTATGTCGGTATTCATGAAGACCTGAGCGAACATAAAACGCTGGAGGCGCAGTTCCGTCAGGCGCAGAAGATGGAAGCACTTGGTACGCTGGTCGGTGGCATCGCCCACGATTTCAACAACATGCTGGCTGGCATGGTCGGCAACCTGTTTATGGTCAAAAGAAAGATGAAGGGCATGCCCGAATTAACTGAGAAGATTGAGCGGGTTGAGAAGGTAAGCTTCCAGGCAGCAGAGATGATCAAACAGATGCTGATCTTTGCCCGCAACGAAGAGGTGGAGATGAGTCAGATCTCAATCACCTCATTTATTAATGAGGCATTCAGGCTGCATCAGATCGTTATTCCGGAAAATATCCATATGGATAAAAAAATATCCGGCAGAGAGCTAATGATCAAAGGCAATCCTACTCAGCTCCAGCAGCTTCTTCTTAATCTATTGGGCAATGCTATAGATGCCGTAAAAGAGTCTGATCATCCAACCATCTCCTTTCTCATTGAACATGCCCATTTTGATCTGGAACAGCAAAACAGCCATATTGATGCTAAGCACAATGATTACGTACACATGATGGTTCGCGATAATGGACACGGTATCGAGAAGGCACACCTTGAACGCATTTTTGATCCATTCTTTACCACCAAAGAGGTGGGCAAAGGGACCGGACTGGGGCTCTCCATGTCGATGAGCATCGTCAAATCACATGACGGCTTTATTGAAGTAGAGAGTAAATCCGGCATTGGAACTGAGTTTCATATCTACATCCCACTGATCTCAACAAGTTCCCACCATATCATCGGTGATGCATCGCCACTGGAGATAGCTGATGGGCAGGGCGAAACCATTCTGGTCGTTGATGATGACGCTACCCTGCGAGAGACAACTGCTGAAACACTGGAGAGCATGGGATACAAAGCCTTACAGGCAGAAAATGGCAGGAAAGCAGTTGAAATCTACAGATCCAACGTGATCAACCTTGTGCTTCTGGATGTGGTGATGCCTGAAATGAGTGGCCCAGATGCAGCCCGTGAAATCCTGACTTCTGACCCGATGGCCAACATCATCTTTGCCACCGGATACGACAAAAACGATTCACTGCAAGCATTGATAGGCATTGAAGATATTCCTGTCCTCTCCAAGCCGTTTGAGATCATGGAACTGAACCACGCTATCCGTCTGCTGCTGGACTAACCAGCCAGAATCTCCTGCTTGGCCTCCAGCTCTTCCCAACGCTCATAAGCCAGCCCGAGCTTTGATTCCAGTTCATGCAGCCGCTTCTGATCCTTTTGAAAACCCTCGGCATCACTGCTGAAGTAGTCCGGCTCACAGAAGCGGGCTTCGATCGCCCCCTTCTCCTCTTCCATCATCTCGATATCAGCTGGCAGGCCATCGAGTTCGCGCTGCTCTTTATAGGATAGTTTATTTAACTTTTTCATGGCTTTCACAGTAGCCTGAACCGGAGCCCTCTTTTTATCCTCTTCTACCTCTTCTTGAGCCTTCTCAAGCTGGCGCGCTTTCCAGGCCTGATAATCAGAGTAACCACCCTCAATCGGAATGATCACACCATCGCCCTCAAAGGCCAGCACACGCGAAGCAACGCGATCCATAAAAGCACGGTCATGGGAAACCACGATCACCGTCCCCTCATATCTGGCCAGCGCCTTCTCCAGCACACTCAACGTGCCGATATCAAGATCATTGGTCGGCTCATCCAGCACCAGAAGATTGGCAGGTTCCAGCAACAATCTGGCCAGCATCAGGCGCCCGCGTTCACCACCGGATAGCGCGGCCACACGCGAATTCAAACGCTCTTTATCAAACAGGAAGTCCTGCATATATGAAACGATGTGGCGCGGCTCATGACCACCGATATGCACATAGTTACCACCCTGTGGCAGCAGTACATCCTTGATCCTGGTTTCAGGATTCAATTCGCGCATCTGGGTCAGGAAAGCCGGAGCCAGGCGCACGCCATGGCGCACCCTGCCGCCATTGGGATTCAACTCTCCGAGCATAATATTGAGCAGTGTTGTTTTACCGATGCCATTGGGTCCAATCAGGCCAACACGATCGCCGGCCATAATTTTATGGCTGAATTTTTCACAGATTGTGGTCTCACCAAAGTTGTGTGAAACCTCAACCGCCTCCATCAGCATCTTGCCGGGTTTAATGCCACTGGATACGCGCAGATCAACATCACCACCGCGCATACGCCGACTCGCTCGCTGCTTCCGCAGATCCTCCAGCGCCCGTGCCCGCCCCTCATTGCGTGTGCGCCGGGCCGGAATCCCCTGCCTGATCCAGCGCTCTTCACCGGCCAGAAGCTTGTCGAACTTGCGATGATTGCTCTCCTCCTGCGACAGCAGTTCCGACTTCTTCTCGAGATATTCTGCATAGGAGCAGGGAAAATGGGTCAAGTGACCACGATCAAGCTCGATAATCTCTTCAGCTACCGCATCGAGGAAATAACGATCATGGGTGATAAACAGAACAGATCCCGGAAAGGTGGCGACAAAATCCTCCAGCCACTCAATCGATGCGATATCGAGATGGTTGGTCGGCTCATCCAGCAACAGCACATCCGGCTCTGAGACCACAGCTCTGGCCAGTGCCACGCGGCGCAGCCATCCGCCGGAGAGCTCCCCCACATCGCGATCAGCATCCAGTTTCAGCTTGGAGATCGCCGTCTCAATACGGGTATGCAATTTCCATGCTCCGGCATGTTCAAGCTCTGCCTGCAGGCGCTCCACCTCCTTAAGCAGCTTCTCCGAGCTATCATGCTCAAGTCTCTTCAGGGTCTCATGGTACAGTTCGAGTGTAGCTGCCACGCTGCCAAGACCCTCGGCTACAACATGGTATACGCTAAATCCGGCATCAAAATGGGGAGCCTGCGGCAGATAGGCAACTCTGGTTCCTGAACGCAGCGTCACATCACCGTGATCCGGTTCAACAAGGCCAGCCATAATCTTGAGCAGCGTCGATTTACCCTCACCATTACGACCGATCAAACCGGTGCGCACACCACGCCCGATGCTCAGGCTGATACCGTCCAGCAGCACCTGTGATCCAAAGGCTTTATCGAGATGGTTGAGGGTCATGATTGGCATGGGCGCATCATAACCTTGAATGCAAAAAAAAACGCCCTGCATTTGCAGGGCGCCTTATTACCAGCCTGAGCCTGAGCTTGGTTACCGATATCTGCACTCACCGTTGCCCCTTGGGCCATCACCTGAACGCATACCTTTACCCTTGCGCTCCATTCTCATCTGAGTGGCTTTTTCACGCTGTTCAGGAGTAAGCATGGCATGCACCTCTGCACGCACTTCACTGCGATGGACGACCATCTGTTTCACCAGTTCAGCTTTCTCGTTGGCCAGCCTTGCCACCTGTTTGGCGTAATCTTTGGCAGATGGATCAAGCTTATGCAGGGCATCACGATTCTTCTGCATCGCTTCATGAATGGCCTGACCTTCGCCGCGTCCCTGCTCATGAATCTGCTTAAACTGATCACGCTGGGTATCACTTAGATTGAGTTTTTCAGCCATTCTCTCAGCCCGCCGATCCATATTGCGTTCACCATCCGGGCCACCGAATGCGTAGGCCATATTAGCACCTGCAATAAACAGCGCTGATGCCACAACAAAAAACAGAGCTGTTTTCAGACCGCGCTCCTGTTTCATTACTTTCTGCTCGTTCATAATCAACTCCTTGCGAAATATCTATGCGCTATCCGGCGCATTTCGAATACTGAACCTTTCACTGCAACGTTGAGCGGGAGTTACGCAAAGGGTGCGCAAATCAATGTAAAGGAATCGTAAAAGCAGCTTCCCGATGGTGTTTTTTATGGCAATATGGCGATATGGCTATTCTGATGATTGATGACGATATCGAACTGTGCGAACTGATGCAGCGATTCCTTGCCGGTGAAGGCTTTGAAATCGCCTGTGCCCACAATGGCAACAGCGGCCTTGAGCAGGCCAGAACAAACGATTTCGAGCTGCTGATTCTCGATATTATGATGCCGGGAAAAAACGGTATGGATGTGCTGCGTGAGTTGCGTGGTTTCAGCACCGTGCCGGTGATTATGCTCACCGGCCGGGGCGAGGAGATGGATCGCATTATCGGCCTGGAACTCGGCGCAGATGATTACCTGCCAAAGCCATGTAATCCGCGTGAACTTGCAGCCAGAATCCGGGCCATACTGCGCAGAACCGAGCAGCAACCCGAACAGAAGAGCAGTTCAACCCATCAATTCGGCAACATCGAATGGCAACCGCAATCGCGCACCATCTCCGAATCCGGAATTGCGCTGGATCTGACCGCTACCGAGTACAATATCCTCGTAGCCCTGATGGAGAAGGCCGGTGAAGTGGTTTCGAAACAGGAGTTGAGCAAGGTCGCGCTACGTAAACATTATGGGCCATTCGATCGTACGCTCGATGTTCATATCGGCCATCTGCGCAAAAAGCTTGCACCACTGGCCAGTGACCAACCACGCATCAAAACCGTGCGCGGCATCGGTTGGCTGTTTGTCCCTGTTGAATAGGAACTAAAACATGCGTCTGTTCTGGAAGGTATTCCTGTTGCTTGTGGCAACACTGGTTTTGACAGCTGCCATCTCCGGCTGGCTAAGTCAGAAATGGCTGGAGGAGAACCGCTCAATCGAATTGCAGATGAGCGCACTGGCTGCGCCAGGTGATACGGCTGTAGTCCTCTACCTTGATGGTGGCCCCGCAGCCTACCGTCAGTGGCAACGCCATACCTTGAGAAGAGACCAGCACATTCACGGGGTTCTGCTTGATGAGCACGGCAATAATCTGCATATGCGGCCGCTGCCGCCCGAACTGCAGGAGCTTTCCCAACAGGTGATCAGGCAGCAGACGCGAATCGAAGTGGTGAATCCACCGCTGCTGGCCGTTGCTCTGCCAGTGAGCTACAAGGGCGATACATATTACTGGGCTGCGTTCACACGTCTGAGACCTGAAAGCATGCAACATAGCGTCAGACAATCCCTTGTTGTACGTCTGAGTGTTGTGCTGCTCGCCATTGCACTGATCAGCTGGCTGCTGACACGTATGTTTACCCGTCCGATCCGCACACTTCAACAGACCACCGAGCAGCTCGGCGCCGGATTGCTGAATACAAGAACAGATCCATCTGTGGCCTCCCGTAGCGATGAGCTGGGAGCATTGGCACTCAGTATCGATAAAATGGCTGCGCAGCTGGAGTCACTGCTTGGCAGCCACAAACAGCTTTTGCGCGATATCTCCCACGAACTGCGCTCACCACTGGCGCGACTGCAAGTAGGACTCGAGCTGGCAAGAGGTGCTGCCGGAGAGCGTGCACAGGAGGAGCTTAACCGCATTGAGAAAGAGGCCAACCTGCTCAATGAACTGATTGGCGAGGTATTGACACTGGCCCGCATCGAACAGGGCGCGGTTGCAATCCAACTGCAGCCGCTGCATCTGGATGAGATCATGGATGAGATTGTTGCGGATGCGGCTTTCGAAGCCCAGGCGCATCACAAGCATATTAGCCTGACAGAAAAAGTGGCCTGCCAGATCTCGGGTGACCGCTTATGGATCACACGTGCACTGGATAATGTGGTTCGCAATGCGATCAGACATACACCTGCCGAAAATTGTGTTGAGGTCTCTCTGAGCAGGGCCGATGAACAGATAAAGATTGAGATTCGCGATTTTGGTGATGGTGCGGATGAACTGCTGCTGGACAGGCTGTTTGAACCGTTTGTTCGTGGGTCAGAGGCGCGTGAGCGTCATACCGGCGGCAGAGGGCACGGACTGGGACTGGCCATCGCCAAACATGCGGTTGAGCTGCACGGTGGCACGATAAGCGCGGCAAACCATCCAGAGGGTGGGCTTGTGGTTACAATTACCCTGCCCTCTCCGATGGTCTGAGAAGCATCAACCGTGACCGATTGGCAGACCTGCTGCCCGATAAACATAGGACCAGAAACCGGACTCGCGCACAAAGTAGTGCGTATGTTGATGGTAGCGAACCAGCAGTCCGCCTGAATATGAGTGTACGATAAAATTCAGATTGCCTGAAAATCGATCTGCGATTTTTTTTGCCCGGATGCCGTCCATCATGCACCTCCAGATTAAGCTAGAATCTCAACAGGACTTCCTTGCCCTGCTTCTTCCTACACTCTTATCTATCGCATAATTCGTGCCACTGTTTACATATAATAAATACAAGGCCTGGTAATCACGGCAGACTTCAATGGCGGACTTTTTTTCCTGCAAAAAGGGAATTTCATGCCCTCTGTTGGTTTCAGCGCTCTCAGGAAGGAGATATAAAAGTGCGCATCCAACAGATCATTCGAACAAAAAAAAGAGGAGGCAAAAGCCTCCTCTTTAAACATTCAGAACAGCTTCCTGAAATTACAGGCTACTCAAACGCTTGATTGCAGCCGTCATCTCTTCACGTTTGGCTTTGGCCTCATCCAGATCCGTGCGGACCTTGGCCACCACCGCTTCCGGGGCACTGCCGCAGAACTTCGGATTGGCGAGTTTGCCTTCGTTCATGGCGATATCTTTATCGAGTCTGGCAATGTTCTTGTTCAGACGCGCTGTCTCCTCTTCGACATTGATAAGCCCGGCCAAAGGCAGATAGACCTTGGCATAAGCCAGCGGTGCAACAGCAGCGCCATCCACCTCACTATCAGCATCCTGCCACGCCACCGACTCCAGTTTGGCCAGACTCATCAGCAGCTTTTTCTCTGCTTCAAGATCGGCCTGAACTTCAGCACCACAGGCGATAATCGCATCGATACGTTTACCCGGTGCCACATTCATCTCACCGCGCACCGAACGGATCGCTGAAACCACATCCATCACACGGTTGATACGCGTGACAGCCTGCGCATCAGAGCTGTAACTCTGAGACCAGTTATCGGTCACCAGACGTGCATCCGCACCATGCAGCTCCTGGAACAGGGTTTCGGTGATGAACGGACAGATCGGGTGCAAAAGACGCAGCCAGCCATCAAGAGCTGTCAGCATCACAACCTGAGTCTCTGCTTTGGCCGCTTCATCGTCGCCATAGAGCGCAACCTTGGCCGCTTCCACATACCAGTCGCAGTAGCTGCCCCATATGAAGTTATAGAGCGTGCCGGCCGCCTCATTAAAGCGGTAATCGGTCAGTGCCTGCTCAACATCCGCAGTACAACTGTTCAGCTCACTGAGAATCCAGCGATTCACATCCTGAGTTGGCGCAATGGAAGCATCCGGTTTGGCCTCGCCACGATTCATGAATACAAAACGTGCCGCATTCCAGATCTTGTTCATAAAGTTTCGGTTGGACTCAATGCGTTTGATATCAAGCTTCACATCACGACCCGGTGTCGCCATATGTGCCAGCGTGAAGCGCAGCGCATCAGCACCGTAGTCACCGATAATCTCCAGCGGGTCAATCACGTTACCCTTGGACTTGGACATCTTCTGCCCCTGCGCATCACGAATCAGCGCATGGATATAGATGTCTTTAAAGGGAACCTTACCGGTAAACTTCATGCCCATCATGATCATGCGGGCAACCCAGAAGAAGATGATATCAAAACCGGTGACCAGCACATTGGTGGAGTAGAACTTCTCCATCTCCTCCGTATTCTCTGGCCAGCCAAGGGTTGAGAATGGCCACAGCCCTGATGAGAACCATGTATCCAGTACATCCTCATCCTGACGAATCTTTTTCGAGCCACAGCCGCCGCAGCACTCAGCCGTTTCCCGGCTTACTGTAATATGGTCGCAATCCTCACAGTACCAGGCAGGGATGCGATGTCCCCACCAGAGTTGGCGTGAAATGCACCAGTCCTGAATATTGCGCATCCACTCGAAATAGGTCTTCTCCCAGTGCTGCGGCACAAATTTGATGTCGCCATCTTCTACAGCAGCAATGGCAGGTTCTGCCAATGGTTTGATATCGACATACCACTGATCGGTCAGATAAGGCTCAATCACCGCATGTGAGCGATCACCACGACCCACCTTGTGCTGATGATCCTCCACCTTATAGAGCAGACCTTCAGCTTCCAGATCAGCCACCATACGCTCACGCGCCTCGTAACGATCCAGACCATGATACTGCTCAGGAATCCAATCCTCCTCAGCGATATGGGCGCGATTGGTGAAGATATTCAGCAGCGGCAGATCATGGCGTTTGCCGACATCATAATCGTTAAAATCGTGCGCCGGTGTAATCTTCACACAACCGGTTCCAAATTCAGGATCAACATACTCATCGGCAATCACCGGAATCGTACGATTACAGAGTGGCAGGATAAGCTGTTTACCAATCAGATCCTTGTAGCGTTCATCATCAGGGTGTACTGCTACCGCACCATCACCGAGCATGGTTTCAGGACGTGTAGTAGCCACAATCACATGTTTGCTTGGATCATCGGCATGCGGGTACTGGATATGCCAGAAGTGGCCCTGCTCCTCATCATGCTCAACTTCCAGATCAGAAACCGCAGTTTCAAGCACCGGATCCCAGTTGACCAATCGTTTACCACGGTAGATCAGGTTCTCTTCGTAAAGACGCACGAACACTTCACGAACAGCATCAGAGAGCCCTTCATCAAGGGTAAAGCGTTCACGACTCCAGTCACATGATGCACCGAGTCGCTTGAGCTGAGAGACGATGGTGCCGCCGGACTCCTCTTTCCACTCCCATACACGGTCAAGGAAACGTTCACGTCCCATATCACGACGATGCAGTCCCTCTTTATCGAGGATGCGCTCAACCACCATCTGCGTTGCGATACCGGCATGATCCGTACCCGGCTGCCAGAGCACCGATTTCCCCTTCATACGCTGCCAGCGAATCAGCATATCCTGAATGGTGAAGGTGAAGGCATGCCCCATGTGCAGACTACCGGTCACATTTGGCGGTGGAATGACGATGCAGTAAGCATCATCGCCGTCTGCCTTCGGACGGAAAGCATCTGAACTCAACCACTGTTCATTGATGGCAGGTTCAACCGCCTGTGGGTCATAAATTTTAGCAAGCTCGTGCTGGCTCATGGAGGTTCCTCGGTACGTGTTACAAATTAGACGGCCATCCTACGGCCTGCTTACATTCGAGCAAGTAAAGGACTGCCTCCTCATCTGAAGTTCCATACAGCAGATTAATCAGGGCGATAGAACATCAATCCTGTCATCAAACAGCTCATATGATCTCTGACGTGCGTGCTTAACCCTTTGGCCAGCCACATATTTCCCGGCGATAAAACCTCCACCATGCCGACAAACGCTCTGCTCCTGCTCACACGGTAGCCGAGCGGTTCGGACAAGTTGATACCACCCTCAGCTTCATAAAGTGCTGTCACCTCAAAACTATCGTTACCGATAAACAGTCGCCCTCGATATACTTCTCCGGCAGAAAACCATGGCGATGCACTCTGTCCATCAGCCTCATAGGTGATCTGGACCTTCTCCTTATCATCAATACTTTCCAAATCATCGGTACTGATCACCAGTTTAGCCTGATCACCGCAACTACATGTCAAACCGTGCTGCTCTTCACCCACTGACCAACCCGATCCCAAATCAACATGTTGGCCTGTTTCACCCGTGGTACATCTGCCATTGAGCAATTCACCAGCTTTACTCAGTGTGTAGCTATAGCTCCCCGTAGTCGTCTCATTAGAAACGGGCCCAACACTTTCGGCGGTAGTCGTAGTCCAGCCACGATCCACGTCTGACACCCTGTATTCACCCAGCCTGAAACCTGAATCGGGAAGGAACTGACTACGATCCTGCACAGCCAGATGATCAGCTTTATTCTCAATGCCGTGAGGCACTGCCATACGAACTGTGCTTACTCCACAGCCAGTTATGAACAACAGCGTAAAAAGCCTTAAGAAAACAGTAGTAATACGATGATTAAGCATAGACTTCTCCTATCTTTCTGCCTGTGAAAGTTAAGTCATCCAGGAATCAACCAGGAAAACCCAAAGAAAACTGCCTCTTTCAGGAAAAAAACAAAGCCATATTATTGCATCTGTTTTCGACATAAAGAATTACGAATAACAGTGACCGTCTACTAGCTTTCGGAGTATCGGACAAAATTTGTTATTGAATGAGAGCTGAAATAATGGTGTCGCCGATACCGAAGTTTACGGCTGGAAAGGAAGCCTCTGGGCTCTGCAGAGAAACTGCATCAGCGACTCTCCCGCTTTGAAGTAGTCGCAGGCGATATCGGCCAGCTCCGGCTGTTCAATCAGGGCGGGGGCAATGTCGCTGAGACCGATGAAATCCTTGCGTTTGATATCTTCGATCACCGGATGCGTTTTGTCGAAACCACGCGGTGCGGTTTTGAGGCTATCACCGGCCAATCTGAACCAGCGCGAAAACTGAGGATCATCACGAGCAGCAAGCCAGAGATCAGGTTCATTGGCCATCAGATCACGGATTTTATACAGCGCATCGGCTGGCGGATGCCAGGTGCCAACACCGATAAAACATTCGGCAGCACTAATGTGAAGATAGTAACCCGGTGCATGCACATTCTTGCCCACTTCATGGCGGAACTGGATACCGATATTGGTCTTGTAGGGTGTCTTATCTTTGGAGAAGCGACTATCCCGATAGACTCGCATCAGCGAGCCACCCATCTTGCGGGCATCGGCTCTGAAATGGGGTGAAACACCGGGCAACCGCTCCCCTACTTCTTCAATAAAATGCAGTGCCGGCGTGCGCACCAGACCCTCGTAGCGCTGCTTGTTGGCGGCAAACCAGTCGCGATTATTGTTCTCTGCCAACTCTTCAAGGAAAGTGAACGTTTCAGGAGTGAAATGGTTCATTCAGGCATATCCGTGGGTTTAAAATCTGCAGCATGTTCTGCAATCCACTCATTGGCGGCATCCCCGAATGAGAGTTCGCGCCCCAGTTCGCGCTGCTGCTTCTGATAGTGCTTGATATGGCACACCTGCTGTACCATCTTGATGCGGAAGGCTGTCTCTTCATCGAGAAACATTACGCCGATCTCAAAGCCATCACCGTCACCGAATACCCGCTGCCAGCGCACCACACATTTCGCATCAAAGGCAGGATCAACATAGGGAATCCTGATACGTAATACCTTCCCTCGCTCAATAAATACATTGGTATGAAAGGCAAGCCCACCTTCACTGAGATCACTCATCGGTGCGCTCTCTGCCAGCTCACTCTGCGGATAGATCTGAATCGGAACATCTATCGGATGGCGGTAAAACTGCCTGCGATTTTGGTCGTGATTCAGACCACTCATGACTTCTTACCCAGATATTTCGGATCGAGCCCCATCTGACGGTAGGTGCGGAAACGTTCACGCGCAGCCTGCTTGAGTGACTCATCCCAGCCATCTACAAAATCGACGAGGTGGGCAAAGCCGGAGATATCCGGTGGCACCTCAAGGCATCCGTTGACCAGCACCTCGGGCTCATTATCTCGAACAATCTCTGTTGCCAGAAGAATCGGTTGCATCCCGTTGGCTTCTTTATCAGCACCGGCAATGCCGTTGGCCAGAAAAGACTCCGGATGCACAGTCCACAGCCGCTCATGCAGCTGGGCTGCAAAACCGGCATCCGGGCAGAGCACCAGAAGATGCGGTGTTAAGCGGCCACGCCTGAGCAGAAGCTTTGCAATACCCTCAATCCGATCAGCCTTGTCGAGCAGTTCAAAGTGGACCCTCATCTCATCACTCATGCGCCAACCTCTGTTTGCAGACCTGTGCCAGCAGCAGCAACGACAGTAGTGGCAGAATAAGCGCCAGTGGTTGAGCCGTTGCAGGTTGAACATGATAGCCAAGGCCAAGCACAGCGGCCTGCGCAACCACAATAAGTGCCGGAACCTTCCAGGACCAGGCTGATTGCAACCATGCATCCACAGGCAACCTTGCACTCCACCTCCAGCAGAGCCACATCGTCACCATACCGATAAACAGCCCCACCGCCACGTCAACGGGGAAGTGTACGCCGACATAAATCCGACCAACAGCCGCCAGAAAGAACAGTGTCGCCACACCCCAGCTACGCCAGTCAGCACGAGACCAGATAATAAATGCCAGCAGTACCATGACCCCATCGGAGGTTGCATGGCCGGATGGAAAACTATGCGACGAGAGGCTCTGCCCAAGCACATGGACATTATCGAGTAGTGCAGGTGGACGTGGCATATCAAATGCGCGCTTGAGCATCTGGGCAACCAGGCCTGAGATGATGAATGCTGCAAGCGAGGCGATACCTGCCCGCATATGAAACAGAATCAGTAGTGAACAGAGTAGCGAAACAATTAACCCGTCCCCGAGCCCTGTGGCAATGCCGAAAAACTGATCACCCAAGGGTGAATGGGCATCATTGATCAGGCGAAAAAGAGGGTAAGCATCAGCAGCATCCGGCATGGGGATGACACTACTCATCTACAGTGACCGATTCCAGAGGCTGCAAAAAAAGTGAATCCGACTTAGACCAGTGAATAGATAAAGTCGTGATGATCAATGTCGCCATCAGCAGCCATCTTCAGGGCATGCTTCGACTTCAGCTGCAGACCGTTTGCCACGGCGATCTTCTGCAGTTCGCCACCGGTTTTACCCTCATGAATTGCCTCGCGAATCTGATCATTCACCACAAGGAACTCATAGAGCATCAGGCGCCCCACATAACCACTATTGTTGCACTTCTCACAGCCCACCTTCTCATAGAGATGTTCAGGCACCTCAAGGCCCAGATCACGGATCATGGTAAAGGATGAGTCGCTCTTATCAATTTCACGGCGGCAATCAGGGCAGAGCTTCTTCAATAGATTCTGACTGATGATGCCCAGCAGTGCCGGGGCAATCAGGTAGTTGGGAATCCCCAGATCATTGAGGCGGATAATGGTATCCACTGCCGAGTTGGTATGCAGCGTGGAGAGCATCAGATGACCGGTGAGTGCCGCTTCAATACCGATCTCAGCGGTTTCGGGATCACGCATCTCACCAATCATGATGATGTCGGGATCGTGCCTGAGCACATTGCGCAGGATGCGGGCAAAGGTCATGCCGATCTTCTGATGCACCTGAATCTGGTTAGCCCCGGGAATCTCCGACTCCACAGGATCCTCAATGGTAAGAATATGGGCAGGCAGATGCGCGATCGAATTGAGTACCGCAAACAGCGTGGTTGATTTACCCGAACCGGTTGGGCCGGTCACCAGAATCAGTCCGAATGGTTTGCGGGCCATAATGGATAGCTGCTTCATATCATCTTCGCGCAGTCCCAGCGTATCGAGATCGACGGCTGCCTCCTTACTCAGGACACGCAACACCAGTGACTCACCGAAAGTATTAGGGATACAGGAGACACGGAACTCATAGGTGTGTTTGCCCTCTCTTAAGATAAGACGGCCATCCTGAGGCAAGCGCTGTTCGGAGATATCCATACCCGAGAGAATCTTGATACGGGCAGAGATCTGGCGATGCAGACTCTTATCCAGCGCACTCTCTGCAATCAGCTCACCATTCTGACGATAGGCCAGCGTAATCTTTTTAGCCTGTGGCAAAATATGGATATCGGATGCCTTTTTACGCAGCCCGTTGCGGATAAGACGGTTTACCAGCCGGACAATCGGTTTATCTTCAGCCGACTGGGTAATCTCCAGCTCATTGAACGGCTCATCATCCTCCATATCCTCCTGATGCAGAAACTCACAGGAGAGGTCCTCTTCGATGATCTCCTCCTGCAGCAGTTTATCGAGGTGCGACTTCAGCTGCGATGTTTTGACCAGAACCTCATGTACCTTTTTACCGGTTTTAAAGGAGATGCCATCGTAAGCCTCTAGTCCCATCGGATCTGAGAGTGCAATGGTCAGGGAGTGCCGATCTGAATCGATCGGC
Organism: Mariprofundus sp. KV; assembly: GCF_013387475.1. Classification (GTDB taxonomy): domain Bacteria; phylum Pseudomonadota; class Zetaproteobacteria; order Mariprofundales; family Mariprofundaceae; genus Mariprofundus. The sequence continues at coordinate 176,618 of NZ_VWNB01000005.1, forward strand.
ATAATCTGATAGCGCTCAATAATTTCACGGCCGATCTCTACGCTGGCCATCGGATTGATTTCGTACTCATCCAGATCAAGGGTCGGCAGACGAAACTTCTTAGCCAGTGCCGAGAGCAGCTGATCTTCGGTAATCACCTGGGAACTCAACAGAATCTCACCGATACGCTGACCGCGTACCTTCTGCTCTTCCAGCGCATACTGCAGATCATTATCGTCAATCAAACCTGCTTCGATCAACAGCTCGCCCAGGCGCATTTTACGTCGACTCTGAAGCTGCAGCGCCGAATTAAGATCGGCATCCTTCACCTTACCCTTACTCATCAGAATATGGCCGAGAGGGCGCTCCTCTTCACCATCTTTCTTGGTCGCTGCCTGCTCTACCAGAGCCTGCTCAACATCTTCGCTCGTCACCAGCGCCTGATCGACAAGCAGATCTCCCAGCTTCATCTCGTGCGTCTGCTGCATTGCCAATGCCTGATCAAGATCCTTCTCATTAAGCTTACCCTGCTCTTTGAGAATGTTGCCAATGGGAATCATCGACTGCATCTGCTGCTGGATCGCCTGCTCGATATCTTCGGCTGAGATTATCTCCTGATCGACCAGAATATCACCCAGTCGCTCCGGTTTCTCCTGCAGACGGATGCCATGATGATAGAAAAATATCCTCTCAAACGGAAAGTCATCATCCTTTCCAATTGCAAAGAAACCCGGCGCATGCGACATGGCCGGCTGCACAAGCACCCTGAACGGCTCAGAATTTACCGTAACAATCTTCAACTCATCCATATGCTGAAGCTTTGAGGGGTGCTCCACAGTGGCATCGGGTGAATGATTCATGCCGATATAAACAATCTCTTTCACACTCAGCTTGCTGGAGACCTCTTCACCCGATGCGTTGATCTCGATAAAGTGAAGTTTATTCATGATCGGCGAGAACCCGAGCAGGTAACCGCTGAGATTTTTACCATCCATCAGATTGATTTTCACGGCCTGATAGCGACTATTGAGACTACTCACTATTGAATCCCCTCACTGTCACCGAAGCAGGCATTCCAGACATGACTGGGCAGAACCTTGCAGAACTCCTCCCAGCGTTTTTTGTCGGAAGATTCACTGATGTTATTGATCAACTCATTGCGTAACTCTTCACGCTCGGTCTCATGGTAGAGCTGTGCTTTCAGGGCAGCCAGTCGCAATGAGTCGGGATATTGCCGCTCACCGGCCTGCAACATCTGCTCTGCTTTTTCATAATCACAATGACCCAGGCTCTCCTCAATCTTGTTGGCCAGCGTCTCATTCTCAAGCGTCAATTCCGGAGAAGCCTCAACTTCCGGAGAAGGCTTACTTTCTATACTCACCGCTGCAGGTGCAACCGGTTCCAGTGACAGTGTTTCCGGCACCTTGGCTTTCACTTCCGATGTCAGCTCAGAGACCTTCTCCTCTTTAACCTCAACCACCGCTTTTTTTGTCACCGCACTGCTTGCGGCAGGTGCAGTTGCTTCTTCCGCCGGTTTCTCCCAGGCGCCTTTGACCTGACGACGATTCAGCAGACTTATCACGGCAACACCAAAAGCCGTCAGAACGACAAAGAAGCCGGCCATCCAGTAATTGAAACCCTCTGATGAAGATGATGCCTCTGCTTTGGCCTTGAGCATGATGACATCGGCTTTGAGAGTCTTCATCTCCTTCTCAATTCCACTTACGGATTTGCCAAGAGAGGCAACCGTGTTACCCAGATCGGTCATCTGCAATTTGCCCGACATCATCTCTTCATGAATCGCATCAAGCTTCTGTATGGCAGCCGTATCCACGCCTTGTGCGGATGCAGATGAAACCGGCGTCCCTGATGCCTTGTTAAGGGTGATATTGCCACTGTACTGCAGCTCTTCTGAAGTGGATGCTGATGGAGCAGGTTTGACCTCGGCCATTGTGGTTGACGTACCTGTCGATGGTGAACTGGCCAGCAGACGACTGAATTTCTGCATGGCAGCGGCACTACCATAACTGGTCACTACCTCACCACGGGGCACCTGCAACCACGCACCCTTCTTGAGATGATTGATATCGCCATTGGCAAAGCTCTCAGGATTACCTTCGTAGAGTGCCAGCATCACCTGCTTGTTACTGAATCGTTTATCCTTGCGCAGGCGGTAGGCAACCTCACTCAGGCTATCACCCGCTTTGACCGGCCCATAACGCCAGATGCGTGCCCAATCGCCACTATTGTCCCCGTCACTACCGTTATCAATGCTCACCAATGGCGTGTCACTGGCATTGTTGATCGCAAGAACCTCTGGTTTTCTGTCATACAGAGCAGGCATCTCATTGGGATCAAGGAAAACCTGATAATGCCTGAAATAGGTGCCGCGCCCCTCTTTGCTGGTCTTTAATACCAGTGACAGCAACGGCGCATTCACCGCCAGAGGAGAGACCAGTTTCACATAGGGGGTGCCTGACATGCGATTATGGATCTCCACCCGAACCAGCTTCAGAAATCCATTCCATGGCAGACCCATCTGCCGATATTCTGCAGGTGATGCGAGCGTAACACTCACCTTCTTCATGGTTTCAGAATCGGAAAGAAGCAGTGGTACAGTAGCATCCAGCTTTTCATTGAGATGGCTGTTCAGGGTCAGCGTACCCAGACCCAGCGCATAAGATGGTGTGGATGCAAACAGCAACAGCATCACAATAAGCGCAGGCGCAAACAGAAGCCTGAACTTCTCCTCTACCTGATAGTTAAACAGTCTGATTCTCATCGGCACATCAAACAGTGGCATATGAATATAGACCAAGCCCTGTTCATCATCACTGTTTCAAGCTCATTTTCATCTTAAACCCCATCCCCTGTAAATCTGCTTTCCCGACAGAAAAACCCACTATACACATCAAATTGCGACTATAAAACAGCTACGCAAAAACAGTGCCACCTTAGGCTTGCGTTTAACCTTAATGGCTATGAAAAACAGAGGCAAATCAAAGTTGTGTTTTTCCTGAACAGAGACCGTTTAAGCCCAGTAGTGGGTATCCCGTTTGATATCATCGATAGCGATATGCTGCCTGTAGCGCACAATGGCAGCTGAGGCCTGGGCCTCTTCAAGTTGCGATAAAACTTCGGCGGCTCTACTGCCTGATGCTGCCTGCGGCACGCTGTTTGCATGTGCATGCAGTTTGTTGCCTCGTCGTGTGACATCCAGCTCTCTCTGCGCAGCGACAAGCGCAGCATCTGCCCTGCGAGGTGTATGATCTGCATGCGTTGGTGCAAATGCCGGAGTGCGGGCAGCAGATTTTGTCGATGTTCTGGCAGGCATGGCTACACTCATGACATGTTCAGGAATGTCCTTGCCTGTTGAGTGGGAGACAAACACATTGGCCACAGCCGATGCCAGACCAGAAACCCAGCTGCCAAGCAGGGCACCATACACGGCACCACCGATCATGCGCGGGCCATCCCCCATCTCATCACCGGTCAGTTTACGATAGAGCCCCGAGATCACCGGCAGATGCTGCAGAGGATTGATCATGTCGATGAAATCACTAAAGCTGAACTTGCCGGACTGCCAGTAGCCGGAAGTCTCCTCAGCCGGCTTGGTCGGCGTCAATTGCTCCACAATCTGAGGCTGCAAGGCTGCCGGCCTGGCTTTTGCAGAAGCAGCAGGCGGCAGAAGGGTATGGTGTGACACAACTTGCATACCCAAACAGAAGCAAGCCGAAAGCCAGGGTTATTACCCCTTTAATTTCAACCACTTGAGACATACAGGCTTATTCACAAAGGAAATATTTTCCCCTCCATCGGCAACTAACAGCCACCTTTGCAGGGAAAATGTTTCACTTAAGCACTCTTTCTGGAGAGGTAATCCATAACCAGTCGCACACCTGCACCGGTTCCGCCTTTGGCACAGATGTCGCTGCCTTTCATATTCCATGCTGTACCGGCGATATCGAGATGTGCCCAGGGAATATCATCCACGAACCGGGAGAGGAAACATGCAGCTGTAATCGTCCCGGCCTCTCTGCCTCCAATATTCCTGATATCCGCGATATCGGACTTAATCTGCTCCTGATACTCCTCAAACATCGGCAGCTCCCACACCCGGTCATGGGTATAATCACCGGATCGTTTGAGCGATTTCTTCAGCTGCTCACCGGTTCCCAAGAGCCCTGAGGCCTGGCCACCGAGTGCGATAACGCAGGCACCTGTCAGTGTGGCAAAGTCGATAATTTCAGCCGGTTTTTTCTCCGCCGCATAGGCAAGGGCATCAGAGAGAATAATGCGCCCTTCGGCATCGGTATTGAGCACTTCGATAGTGATGCCTTTGTAGCTGGTGATGATGTCACCCGGCTTATAGGCCGCAGAGCCGAGCAGATTCTCGGTTGCCGGAATCACACCAAGCAGATTGACAGGCAGGTTCATTTCGACAACCGATTTGAAGATGCCCAGCACAGCCGCTGCACCGCACATATCAAATTTCATCTCATCCATCTGTGCACCGGGCTTGATTGAGATGCCGCCGGCATCAAAGGTTAATCCCTTGCCAACCAGAGCAATCGGTGCCTCCGACCCTTTACCACCGTTGTATTCCAGCACAATAAAACGCGGCTCTTTGGCAGAGCCCTGATTAACAGCCAGCAGCGCCGTGAACCCCGCCTTCTGGATCGCCTTTTTATCCATTACGGTCACTTTCAACTTATCATGACGCAGTGAGGAAGCCTGATCACCAAGGAACTCCGGCGTACAAACATTACCCGGTTCATTGGCCAGATCGCGGGCAAAGTTGGTTCCGCAAGCTACCGCCCGTGCCCGCGCCACTGCGGCAACTGCATCATCCAGATCCCGGCGCGACGCCACCATAACAGTCAGCGATCGCAATGCCCGCCTGTTCTCCTCCTTTTTACTCTTGTACTTCTCAAAGCTATAGAGGCCAAGCCAGATACCCTCAGCGATAGCCTGTACCCGCTCAGCAACCGATGCGCCGCGCACCTCCAACTCTGGCAGATAGAGCGAGACATCACGCGCCCCACTCTTTTCAAGCTCGCGGGCTATCCGGGCTGCCAGAGAACGCAGTTTCTGCAGTGTCAGCTTCTTCTCCTCGCCACAGCCTAACAGTACAATGCGCTGACTATAGGCACCCTCAACATCATAAAGCGTACCTGTTTCAGCGAATTTCCCGCTTAGATCAAACTTACGCAGAAACGATGGCAAACTTTTGCCTGTAGCTTCCTGTAGTGCCTTTCCCGACTCCGTCAATTTACGCCCATCAAGTAGCGGGATAATCACTGCATCATCACGCTGCTTATGTGCGTGGCCTGCTTTTACTGAAATCTCAATCATAACAACCTCTGTTCAATTAAAGATGGGAAATATGCCGGCGACGCTTAATCGCGCCAGAACTCGGGCACCAGCATCACGAAAAATGTATAAATCTCAAGACGACCGAGAATCATGCCAAAGATAAGAACGCTTTTGGCCATCTCGGGAAGATCGGCATAGGTGTTGGCAGGCCCCACCTGACCAAAACCGGGACCGGTATTGGTGATGCACGCTGCTGCTGCGGTAAAAGAGGTCACCATATCCACGCCGGTAAAGGCCAGCAGTGTAGCAATAATGATATAGCAGACAAAAAACAGGACTGCGAACCCCCACAACGCCTCAGTCACTTTAGAGGAGATGCGGTGACTACCCATCTTGACATGAATCACGCCGTGCGGGTGCACCAGACGGCGAATCTCACGCATGCCCTGGCGAAACAGCAGCAGGATACGTACCACCTTCATACCGCCACCGGTTGAACCGGCGCAGGCGCCGACAAACATCGTCATCAGCAGCAGCATCGTCGCCCCCGGAGGCCAGAGACTATAGTCACTGACAGCAAAGCCGGTCGTTGTGGCGATGGAGACCACATTGAAGATCACATGTATCACCTCATCCTGACCGGTCCAGCCGATCATGCCACCGATAAGGATCAGCATCACCGAGATCCAGAGGATATAGGTTTTGAACTCCTCATCCTGCAGATAGGTGCGCAGTGAGAAGCCGTGCAACGCAGCGGCAAAGTGCAGGGTAAAGTTGATACCGGCAAAGATCATAAAGAAGACCGCAACCAGTTGCAGCGGTATGCCGTGATAGAAGCCGAAGCTGGCATCATGGGTGGAGAAACCACCAATGGCCACCGTACACATGGCATGATTGATCGCATCAAAAGGTGTCATACCAGCCAGCCAGTAAGAGAGCGCACAGACCATGGTCAGGCCAAGATAGAGATACCAGAGCAATTTGGCTGTTTCTGTTACCCGCGCAGTCAGCTTATCCTTAACGGGGCCCGGTGTTTCCGCCTTAAACAGCTGCATGCCACCGACACCGAGCAGCGGCATTACAGCCACGGCCAGAACGATGATACCCATACCTCCCAGCCACTCCTGCATGGAACGCCAGAAGAGAATGGAGCGAGGCATATCGTCCAGACCGGAAAGTATGGTTGCTCCGGTCGTTGTCAGGCCGGATGTTGACTCAAACAGGGCATCGACCACAGTCGATACCGTACCAGTTGTCCAGAATGGAACGGCTCCCAGCAGCGATAGAATTAACCATGCCAGGGCAACAATCATAAAGCCGTCGCGATGGCTTAACTGACTCGGCGCTCTACCGCCGTAACGGACCATGGAGGCACCGAACAGGATGACAATGGCACCGGCCTCAAGAAACTCAACGACGTGTCCGGCACCATAGTAGAGCGCCACAAGCGCCGGAATCATCATGCTGGCTCCGTAGAGCGCCACAAGAATACCGATAGTCCAGATTACACCTTTAGGATGCACGCATCACCTCTAAAAGAATTCGAGATGCACTTCGAACAGCTTCTCAACTTCAGGCACCGAAGCGCTCGTAGTCACAATCAATACATGATCGTGTGTCTCCACCTTCACTCGGCCATTGGGCACAATAATTTTACCATCGCGCAGAATTGCCCCGATCACCGTATCTTCCGGCATGGAGAGCTCTTTCAGAGGCTTGTTGAGAATTGCACTGGTCTCAAGCGCCTCAGCTTCCAGCACCTCCAGGTTGCCATCAGCCAGTGAAGCCATACCGTGAATACGCCCTTTGCGCACAAAACTGAGAATCGAAGCAACAGTAGAGAGGCGAGGAGAGACGGTAACATCCAACCCGATCTGACGAACCAGTTGTGTATAGATGGAACGGTTCACCAGTGTAACCACATGCGGCACACCGTATCGTTTGGAGATCAGGCTGCTGAGAATATTGGTCTCATCATCATTGGTCAGGGCAAGGAAATCATCCATCTTATCGATGTTCTCCTCCTCCAGCAGTTTCTGATCCAGTGCATCACCATGGATCACCACCACATTGCTGAACTGATCCGAAAGCCACTCCGCCCTTGGTCCGTTGGACTCAATCAGCTTGACCAGCGCACCGGCCTTCTCCAGCTCGGAGGCCACCTTGAAACCGATATGACCACCGCCAACCATCATCACATTACGTCCCTGCGGTGAGTGGCAGGCCATATCGAGCCTGATCATCAATTTATCAAGCTGCCTGCGTGAAACTGCAACATAAATACTGTCGCCGGAGAGCAGCACAGTATTACCTTTGGGAACAGTCCAGCGATTATTGTGTTCATGCGCCACGACATAGACATCAAGATCACCCATCACCTCCGGCAGCTCCATCAATGAGAGTCCGGCCAGCAGGCTCTTGGGGCGAACTACAAATTCAACCAGTTGAATCTCACCACCGAAAAACTCACGGGCATCCAGTGCGCTGGATACATTCAAGCGACCCATCACCACCTTAGCGGCCTCACCTTCCGGCGAGATGATCACATCAATGGGCAGATCATCCCTGCCGATCAACTGATCCCGATGCAGGGCATAATCTGCCTCACGCACACGTGCCAGCTTGGTTGGCACCTTAAACAGCGAGTGTGCCACCTGACAGGCGAGCATATTCACCTCATCATTGGTGGTCACCGCAATCAACAGGTCAGCATTGGCTGCACCTGCTGCCTCCAGAATGCGCGGGTGCGAGGCCATACCACAGATAGTTTTCACATCCATGGAGTCGGAGATCACCTGCAAACGCACCTCATCCTGATCAACGACAGATACATTATTACCCTCTGTCGCCAGACGGCTGGCAATGTGAAAGCCAACTTCACCTGCCCCGAGAATTACTACATTCATAAAGATTCCCTCTCAGGCGGCACTAGTCCGAACGCCTTGATCTTACGGTGCAACTGGCTTCGTTCCATGCCGATATCGGCGGCAGTACGGCTGATATTCCACTCATGTTTCTCCAGGCTTTGTAAAAGGTAGCTGCGCTCAAAAGCCTCGCGCGCCTCATGAAAGCTATCGGCTTCGACACCGGGCATGGCAATGGATGCTTTTGCAGTAGTACTGCTGTGAGAGACCTGGGTAGTGGACTGATCCGGCGGCAGCATGCTTGCACGTGTCATCTCTTCGCCGGGCATGAGAATATGACAACGCTCAATATAGTTGCGCAGTTCGCGGACATTACCCGGCCAATGGTATGCCATTAATGCTCCTAACACCTCTGAACTGAAACGCACCGGTTCTCCTCCCAGTTCGTTAGCCTGCTCAGCTGCCAGCGTTTCGACAAGAAGCGGCATATCTTCAATACGCTCCCTGAGTGATGGCATACGAATGGAGACGACATTCAGCCGATAGTAAAAATCTTCCCGTAACGCTCCATCCCGAAGGCTCTGATCGAGATCACGGGAGCTGGCAGTAATCAGACGAACATTGGCAGGCAGTGCTGTGGGATTGCCCAGCCGTTGCACCACCCGCTCCTGCATGACACGCAGAATCTTGGCCTGCGCACTAAGACTGAGTTCGGTCACCTCATCAAAAAAGAGCGTTCCCCCGTTGGCAGCTTCAAAACGGCCGCGCTGCGAATGCAAGGCGCCGGTGAAGGCGCCCTTCTCATGACCAAACAGTTCCGAATCCATTCGGTTGGCAATAACACTGGCTGTATTCACCTCAACAAAGGGGCCATCCTTTCGTTTGGAAGCCTCGTGCAACAGTGTGGCAGCAACAGCTTTACCAGTACCATGTTCGCCAACAATCAGCACAGGAGAATCCGAGATGGCCACCCTTTTGATCAGGGCCTTTACTTCGGTGATGACAGCACTTTGACCTATCAACTCTCTGCGGCTGTGGTGATCTTTCTCCTGCCGCTTTAGGTCACTGTTCTCCTGCTCCAGCCTGCGCTTTTGTACCGCATTACGGCAGAGAATCATCAGGCGATCAAAGGAGAGTGGTTTCTCGACAAAATCAAACGCGCCCTGACGGGTTGCGCGCACAGCGGTATCAATTGTGGCATGTCCGCTCATCATAATAACCGGCAGATTGGCATCAACCTGATGAATACGACTCAAGGTTTCCAGGCCATCAATACCGGGCATCCAGATATCGAGTAGCACACAGTCCACACTCTGTTTGCGCAGCCTCGCCATCGCCTCTTCGCCAGATGCCGCAGAGACCACCAGATAGCCTTCATCTTCAAAGAGCCCCTGCAGTGAATCTCGAATCGGCTCTTCATCATCCACAATCATGATTCGTGCAGTCATGACTCCTCCATCTCTTCCACCCTCCTGGGCAAGCGCAGGCAGAAGTGTGTTGGTTTCGCAGCTGAAACCAGATTTAATCGTCCACCATGATCCTCGGCAATTCGTTTGGCGATTGCCAGTCCCAGGCCAGAGCCATTGCTCTTGGTGGAGTAGTAGGCCTCAAAAAGCTGCGCAGCCGATGCAGCCTCAATGCCCACACCATCATCCTCTACGTGCCATTCAACACACTCTTCACTCATCCGGGCATAGAGTCGAACAGCTTTGCCGCCCATACCTTCGGTCGCCGCAAGTGCATTATCCATCAGATTAATGAGAACCTGACGCACCTGATCAGGATCACAGCAGCAACTCCAGTCAGCATCACACGATCTTACATCAAGACGGCGATAGCTGTTAAACAGTTCATCCATCTCTCGCAGCAGTGAAGCCACCGATGCCTGTCGTATTTTCGGCTGTGGCATTCTTGCCAGCGTTGAGAAGTCGGCAATCAAACGCTGCAACCGCTCCACCTGTGCAATAATCGCATGGGTGCAGACATCAAACACCTTCTCATCGTCCACCTGCGAGCGGAATCGCCGCTGCAGCCGTTCAGCCGAGAGTTTAATCGGTGTCAGTGGATTTTTTATCTCATGGGCGAGTCGGCGAGCCACCTCAGCCCAGGCTTTGTTGCGCTGCGCCTCGGCAAGATCGGAGATGTCATCAATCACCAGCAGATAACCTGAAAAACCACTGGCGCCGGTCTCACTCAGCCGTGCCCCGCGAGCAAGCACATGCAGGCTGCGCCCTTCAGAGAGCTCAATATCAAACTCCCGTTGCAGGTGATCCTCCTGCTGCTGGCTGAGTTCGCCATAAAACTCACCAATATCGTGCAGGCTTCCCTGCGTCGCCTGCAGAATATCGACACTGGGCATCCAGTTATCAGGCAACTGCAGAATCTCCCTTACCGCCTGATTAAGCAGGCGAACCCGACCACCGCCATCAACCAGCAGCACACCGGTATGCAAATTGGCCAGCAGAGACTCCAGTACATATTGGCGCTGACGACTATTATCCAGTGCCTTGGTCAGATCCTGTTGCGCCTGCTCAATTGCCTCCACATTCATTTTCAGTCGATTCGCCATGGTGTTAAAGGAGCGCGCCAGAGAGCCCAACTCATCCTGGGATGATTCGGAGATCGCCACATTCAGATCGCCTTCAGTGACCCGTCTTAGCGCATCGGCAAGATCCCCGACCGGCGCAGTCAATCTGCGCGCAAAAAGCAGACCAACCAGACCCGCCACCAGTACCACCAGCAGCGTCACAAACAGCATCACATGGGTAAATGTCTCACGGATATTCTGACGGTTATGCTCAAGCTGACGATAACTGCGATAATCTGATTCTACAGCACGGGCATTCTGAATCACACCGGCTGGCAGACGAATCTCAACACGCAACAGACCAATCACAGATGTCGGGCCAACAATCGGGGCATAGCCCACTGCAACCTCACCACCGTCGCGCGTTAAAAGCTCAGTCGCCACCCTGCCCAGACGCATTGACAACTTTGCCGATTCACTCAGTGGTTCAGCCTGCAGTGCACTGAGTTCACCCAGCTGCACCCCACCGACAAGAAGTTCATTAATATCAAACAGCTCCGCTTTCTGCCACCCCTCAACACCCCTGATCCCGGCCAGATAGGTAGTCACAGAACTGTAGTCCAGACTGCCTGAGGCAGCCTCAATCAGCGTACTGTCGCTAATATAGTTTACCATACTGCGCTTCATATCTATCTCAACGCGCTCATAAAATCCCTGTGCCAGATTCAGTGCACGATCCAGCAGAGTATCCACACGTACATCAAACCAGACATCCATACCCCGCTCGACCATCTGGTTGGCTGCCATCTGGATGACCATAGCCGGAATAAGCAGCATGCCGACCAGAGCAATAACCAGCTTGGCGCGCAGGCGTGAGCCAGGAGGCGGCTCTCTGCGTTCGCGAACAAGCTTGATACCGTACTGAATCAGCAGCAGCGAGAGAATCAACATCAGTCCGACATTCACCCATGCAAGCAGCGCTGATTCATGCTCTGCTGCAGGCCAAAGAATGACCGTGATCGTCAGCAGCACCAGAGACATCAACAGCGGGATCAGCCGCATAACACCCAGTCGCCTCACGGCAGTGAAAACTCCTGTTGCATCGTATCATGCGGTGACTTCATCAGACCATTCCACCATGCATCATTGATATCACCCGTGTGCAACTCCACGGATGCACGCATCAGATAAACTGTATTTGCAGCAAGAAGGCTGCGATCAAGAACCGGGAAATGGTCAAGGTTTGAGAGGAAGCGGCTTACTTCGGAAACGGTATAGACGCGGCGGGAGATGCCACTGGCCTGATCTTCCAGCAGCCAGCTGCGAGACAACAGATCAGGGACCACCCGGCGAACAACAACAATGCCGGCAATGCTTTTATTCAGCCAGTACTCCCGAGGCCTGTCGACCTGTACACTCCATACCGTGGCAACAGGGATGCCATCTTTCAAAGCGTGAAAAAAAATATCGTCACTATTTTTCAGGGTGGCGGCACAATAGATGACCCTGTCATCCATCTGCACATTCAAAGTACTTCTCTCTGCTGCAGATGCAGTGCCGCAGACAGCAATAAAAAAAGCTGCCAGAAGCGGGATCATGTTCACCCATCTGCATCGCCAAACACACATCATCAGGCGGCAGTGTAACAGCAGATGACTACGAGTTCGACGTTAATAATCCGCTTCAGTATCAACCTGATAGATATCGATCGCATGCTTTTTACCCTTAAACATTTGCGGATGGAGGTAGCTACAATAGCGCTCCTTTTTTTCACTGGGAAGATCAGCAGCCACACTTTCGGTCAACAGCGCCTGAAAGGGCTTGGCGATTCCACACAGCCTTGCGGCTGTATTGGCCACATCACCGACCACAGTAAACTCCCAACGCTCCTCATCACCCAACATACCAAGCAACACCCGTCCGCTATGAAGGCCAAAACCGACCCTGCAGGGCAACTTCTTACCCTCATTCTCCGGCAGCCTCTTCAACATCTCCAAGACACAACCCAGCGCGCGCTCACTCTTCCCCTCACCGGAGAAGCAGGCCAACAGGCCATCACCAAGAAATTTATTGATGCTGCCACCATGGGCATGAATGGCACGCACCTGAATGGCAAGACTGGCATTGATTGTGGCATACACCTCATGTGGATGATAACGCTCTGCCAACTCGGTAAAATCCCGCATATCACTAAAAAGAATGGTCATATCCTGTTCCAGAGCGAGATCACGTGGGAAGTCAGCACCATACTGTTTGAGCATCTCTACCGTTTCCCGTGGCAGAAACATATGAACCGGCAATAACCGATGCTGTAGATGTTGCGGACTCATGCCTTCCTCCCAGTTGATATGGAAACCTCAGCCATAGAGGCCTCATACCCCACAGCAATAGCAATGCCAACTTTTGCATATGGCAGCGCTGCACCTGAATCAGAAAAGAAAAAGGCTCCGGCAGATGCCGGAGCCTGATATCTGACGCGAAACACTAGGGAGGGGAGGGAGGAGTAGCGCCAGACAGGACAAACCGTAGCGACTTCCAAGTAAGAGACGGGTTAACCATCAGTTAAAAGTTATTAATTCTACCACGACTGATCACATGCCTACCACTCAAAACAGTGGCGCAAAAAAGAACAGAGCCCGCGCAATTGCGGGCTCTGGAGGAGTTCTTAAAAACTGCAGTGGCGCTGTGGCCTATATAAACTGAACCCTTTTCTGCTCAGGTGGGCGCGTCATTCCGACATCAGGTACGCCCGTAGAGGCATTCACACAGCCGGAATAGGTAAGCTCCCAATTATAGCGTATCGACCCAAGTATATAAGCCACAACGCCACTGCAGCTTCTGAAAACAATATACATTTTTCAGCTGAAATAAGCAAGGAAAAAGAAGCCTGATAATCAGCCCGCCTGAATCGCAGTCAGGGCAATGGTATAGACAATATCTTCGACAGATGCACCACGTGAGAGATCATTCACCGGTTTACGCAAGCCCTGCAACATCGGTCCGATACTGACAACATGAGCACTGCGCTGTACCGCTTTGTAGGTGGTGTTGCCGGTATTAAGATCGGGAAACACAAACACGTTAGCCTGACCCGCCACCTGACTTTTCGGTGCCTTGCTTTTGCCGACCGAAACAATTGCAGCAGCATCATATTGTAGCGGCCCATCAACAATCAGATCCGGCCTGCGCTCTCGGACCATGGCAGTAGCCTGTCGCACCTTATCCACATCCAGTCCCGCCCCCGATTCACCGGTACTGTAGCTGATCATCGCCACCCTTGGCTGAAGACCAAATCGCCTGGCCGAATCCGCACTCTGTATGGCAATATCGGCCAACTGGCTGGCATCAGGATCCGGGTTAATGGCGCAATCGCCATAGACCACCACCTGATCGGGCAGACACATGAAAAATATGGAGGAGACCAGCTCAGCAGATTCACTGGTACCGATCAACTGAAAAGCCGGACGCACTGTATTGGCGGTGGTATGTAACGCACCTGAAACCAGTCCATCGACCTCATCCATAGCCAGCATCATCGTGCCCAGAACAATACGGGCCTGCAGCTGATCCTCTGCGACCTGCCTGGTCATCCCCTTATGTTTACGCAGGGCCACCATAGGCTCAACATAACGCTGACGAATCGTCGCCGGATCAATGATCATACTCTCGTCACTCAGCGTGATGCCCTGAGATGAGGCAATCTGATGAATTTTATCAGGATTCCCGAGCAGAATGCAGTGGGCGATGCCGCGCTGCTGGCACTGATAGGCTGCCATGATCGTGCGCGGCTCTTCCCCCTCAGGCAACACAATGCGGCGCATTGAATGAGAGGCCTGCTGAATCAGCTGATAACGGAATGCTGCCGGTGAGAGGCGTGGTTTGCGTTCAATTGCACAGCGCGCTTTAAGCCACCCGGCATCCAGATAGTTGGCGACATGGTCAACAGCCTGATCGATCAGATCAAAGTCATCTACCGCCACCTCAGCGGGCATATGGGCCAGCTTCGATGCCGTCTGAAAAGAGCTGCTCTCCACCAGCAACAGTGGAATACCTGTCCGCAGAGCCTGCTCGCAGAGATTCATCATCCCAAAACTCGGCCTCAAACCGCCTGTCAGCAAAATGCCGGCAATACGCACCCCATTCATAGCCGCCATACATACTGCAACAAAGACATCGTCACGATCTCCGGGGAAGATCAACAACGTATGCGGTTGATAAACACTGTGAATATTGGCCAGCGTGCGTGCGCATAACTCCATGCGCTGCACACGCCGCAACCGGATATCTCCCTCATTAAGCACCTTGGCGTCGAGATAGCTGGCGATATCGCACATGCGTGGTGCTGTTAACGACGGCTGCCAAGGGATACAACCAATATTATAGCATGACCTGTTGGCCAGGTGACGCCCCATCTCACCACAGGCCTGCAGTGCATCAGGCCTGTCGGAACAGGTTTGTAGTGCATCAGCCTGCAGCAGCTGTGCCTCCAGATCATCTGGAGCTCCCACCCTGTTGATAATGATGCCAGCCAGCGCGCTACCATTGGCATCACTGAAGGCATTGGCAGTAATATCAATATATTCATCCAGATCAGGCTCGGGTTTTCCAACCAGAATCACCTCCGCATCCAGCGCTCGGGCAATGGCAGCATTCAGACGCGTGGCATATCCGGCATGGCCATCAGCAACCAATCCCTCGACAATCACAACATCGGTATGGCGAGAGCTCTGCTGATAGAGAGCGATCACCTCCTCCATCAACATCCCTTCTTTGCCCGATCCCAGCAGCGAAGTGGCCCGCCTGAGGCTTATCGGTTGCGGCGCTTTGACATCGATCATGTGCTCAACCAGACGCGTGGAACGTTCGGGGCCATGATCTCTGTCACGCAGCTGCGCAACCGGCTTACAAAATCCCGCACGAATGCCGATGCGGTCCAGCGCCCGCACCATGCCGAGACTGACCGTGGTCAAACCTGCCCCTGATCCGGTGGAAACAAGTAGAAATGCGTGACTCATGTGATCTTTTCCTCTTGGTTTAACACTTCGTATGCATAGCGGGCAATCATGGTCTCTTCACTGGTGGCAACAACCAGCACGGGAATAGAACCCTCTGCCCTGCTGATAAACCCATGCGAGGCGCTGCCATGCTGCCTGTTTCTCTCCGCATCAAGCGCCACTCCCAGAATGGTCAGTTGCGCCACAGTCTTGTCGCGCACAACCGCAGCATGCTCACCAATACCGCCGGTAAAGACGATGGCATCAATCTGGCCAAGTGCGACAGCAAGCCCGGCCAGGGATTTTGCCAGTCGGTAGCAGAAGATATCCACGGCCAGGGCTGATCTTTCATCGCCAGCTTCGGCTGCCTCCAGCAGGGTGCGCATATCATTGCTCCGGCCCGATAGCCCCAGAAGACCGGACTTCCGATTCAGTGCTTCGCTGATCTCTGTCAGGGAAGCGCCACTGACTCTGGCCATATACTCATGCAGCCCCGGATCCACATCACCACTGCGACTCCCCATAACCAGCCCTTCCAGTGGCGTCATACCCATCGTGGTATCCACGCTGATACCATTGGCGATAGCCGTAGCGCTGCAACCATTACCCAGATGCGCGGTAATCAGGTGACAATCATTAAAGCCGCGACCAAGTAACTGCGCTGCCTGCTGTGCCACATAGTGGTGACTGCTGCCATGAAAACCATAACGGCGCACACCATAATCGCTGTACCAGCTGTAGGGCACAGCATAGAGACTTGCATGGGGTGGCATCGCATGATGAAACGCGGTATCAAAAATTGCGATATGAGGAATGAGTGGCAGATGTTTCATCGCTGCCTGAATACCCAACAGGTTGGCAGGGTTGTGCAGTGGCGCCAGGTGTGAGAGTGATGTGATCTCCGCAATGACAGATTCATCCAGCAGTGTCGGTTTTATGAATTTTTCGCCACCATGTACAACCCGGTGACCAACTGCGGCAATGCTCTCTCTGTCCACGCGGGCAAACAGGATTTCGAGCATCTTCGCCATAGCAGCATCATGCACTGCACCGGCAAGATCAAACTGTTGGATTTCACCGCCAACCTTCCAGCTCAGAATTGTACCGGCCTCACCAACTCGCTCAGTCACAGCCTCACTGAGTAGTTTCTCCGACGGCATCTCCACCAGCGCCATTTTGATCGAAGAGCTGCCTGTATTGATGACCAGAACCATTGTATTTGACACTGAAAAATAACTCCGATGATCTATTGAACCCATTAAATCCTAAGGCTACGACTCTGCACTCATCACGTAAATGAACCTGAGCCACCTGACTCAATAATGACACACACCCTACCGGGTTATTACGGCATCGAAATCCAGTCATTTAAGCCGATTTGGGATATGTAGTGTCAGGGCTGATTACTCGGGCTGTCCATGATCCCTCGCCCTTTTGGGGCCATCGCTAAAGCGATTTTGTTCTTCCAGACTTCCTGCCCCGGACGTGGATTACTCGGGCCATCCACGGCACTCGCCCCTTCGGGGTCGCCATATTGTGGCGATCTATCCAGCTATCCTGCTGGATAGTCGAACCATGGTTCCCATCCTTAGTTCCACAGTAAACATAAAAAAAGGGCCCGCGAGGGGCCCTTTTTTTATGTTTGGCTGGGGGACGTGGATTCGAACCACGATTGACGGTGTCAGAGACCGCTGTCCTACCATTAGACGATCCCCCAGTGACGGTGGGCGCGCACAATAATGGCATAAATCGCGTTCGTCAATTCTGAAAAAGAGTTATCCTGCCTGTTCGCCTGAATCCACGCGTGCCGTCGCAACCAGAGCGCCAAAAGCGCCAACCAGTGCACCACCGAACAGCAGCGGCAATAACAGCACCCACATTTTCAGATCAACCTGCAACATCTCAAGCCACTCACCCGTGCCAAGCAACAGCGGCCAGAGCAGAATCCATGCGGCAATACCGGCAACCGCCCCCAACAACATACCTTCAAGGATAAATGGCATACGCACAAACCACTCCTTGGCTCCCATCAGGCGCATCAGATGAATCTCATCGGCTCGTGCCAGCAGCATCATGCGCAGGGTGTTGGAGATAATCAGTGCCATCGCAAGAGCAAGAACCAGCGAGGCAAACCAGGCCAGATATTCGGCCTGAGCAATCCACTGATGGGCCTGCGCCATATCCACTTCACTCTCATTCACCGCACCGCCATGACGGGTTGCAACATCCCGTATATCATCAAAGAGAAATTCGCTCTGCTCATCATTCAGGGAGAGTTCGAAGGTGATCGGCAGTCGATTCACCAGCTCCTTCTGATTCAATCCGGCATTGTCCAGCCACTCCTGCATCCAGCGGGCAGCCTCCTCCGGAGAGATCTTGCGCAGAGCGGAGATCTGAGGGATCGCTTCAAGCGCCCTTCTCAGTTCAGGTTCCTGACTGGCATTGGAGCTGTCCAGATAGACGTGGATATGGATATCATCCTGCCAGCCACCGACCCACTGGCTAGCCGCCTGCACACCCAGCCAGATCGCGCCCACCGCCCAGAGTGCAATACAGACAATAATAACCGCCAGCGTCTGTTGAATGCCAAAGGGGGGCACATTAAAACCACCGGGAAGCCTTGGATTCACCTTATCAGGAATCAATTCGGGCGTACTATTTCTTTTCACAGGTCACCACCGGCCAGAGATCCGGCATGCAGCTGGATCACACGTCCCGGATGTGACTCCAGCAGATGCAGATCATGGGTCGCCATAATCACAGTTGTGCCCTGACGATTGAGATCCATCAGATAATCGAGCACCCGGCTGGCTGTCTCAATATCAAGGTTGCCGGTCGGTTCATCGGCAATAATAATCGATGGATTGGCTGTCATAGCGCGGGCAATAGCAACACGCTGCTGTTCACCGCCGGAGAGTGCTTCCGGGTAGGACCAGAGGCGATCGGCAAGACCAACATACTCAAGCACCTTACGCACACGTGGAATCAAGCGCTCGGTTTTCCACCCCTGCACCCGCAGTGGCAGCGCCACATTCTCAAATACAGTGCGTGCAAAGAGCAGCTTATGATCCTGGAAGATAATACCGGTGCGCTGCCTGATCTCGCGAATACGCGCTTCACCAGCCTCACGCATATCGATCTGCTGCACACGCAACTGGCCCGATGAGGGGCGAACACCACCATAGAGCATCTTCATCAATGATGATTTGCCGGCACCACTCTCCCCGATCAGGTAGACAAACTGTCCCTGATGGATATCCAGTGTAACACCGGAAAGCGCCACCTTACCCGTTGGGTAACGTAACATCAGTTGCTGCATCTGTATTTGAGGTTGGTCGTGCGACATGTGGAAACGGTAGCCTGCCAGCCCGCCGCTGTCACCTGCCTGAACAGGCACTAACGCACCAACACAGCGCAGCACTCAAGTTGCTGACAAACGCAGAGCGACTATTCAACATAGGCAGATGCTTATCACCTGCCCCTCTTGCCGGAAACCGATCGACATCGACACTGACATTGGGCTGACGAGTCTCACCTGCAGTCAGTGCGGCAGTGCGTTTTCACCTCGGCCTGATGAGTCCCGGAATCCTGATCAACGACATTCATGGATTTACACTCCCGACCTGTTTGCCTCACCACCATTTTTGAACAAACGTGAGCATGCAGAAAATGAAGCAGTGGTCATTCGCGACAACGCCTCTAGCGAGGAAGATTCAGAACTCATCGCACCGGCAAGAGCGCAGGCCCATCTCTGGCCCTGGTTTTTCACTGCCCTTCTTATACTGACACTGGCAGGCAGCTGGGCCCAGAAGGAGGCCTGGCTGGATAACCGCTGGATGCGCAGCACGCTGATCAACCTGACCCTGCCGCTTGAGAACAGGGAGAAAGACTGGCTTATTATTCCTCAGCGTGTGAAAAGTGAGTGGGTGATTCGTGATGATAACAGCAGGGTGCTGGTGATCTCTGGCAGCATCAAGAACCTGCTGGCCAGCAGCATGGCCTACCCAGACATTGAGATCACATTCTTTTCTAATCATCAGCCTGATCGGCCATTGGCAACCATGCGCCTGCCCATCACCGAAAAAGCCGATACCAAAAGCATCGCCCAAACACCGTTTGTTTCACCAAAAGCTCTGAAGCGTGCAACAGCCAGCAGTCAGACCGACTTTATTATTATCGTAGAATCAGTACCGGATGGCACCGGTGATTTCACCCTCAGCCCGCGCCTGCGCTAGAAGCTTTTAACACGATCTCAGATTCTGCAGATCATCGCCACCGCTTCGCAGGCGATGCCCTCTTTGCGGCCGACAAATCCGAGTTTTTCTGTCGTGGTTGCCTTGACGTTGACCTGCCCCTGATCAACCAGCAGCAATCCGGCCAGACGTGTTCTCATCACAGCGATAAAGGGGGCCAGTTTAGGTGCTTCAGCCATGACCGTGATATCAACATTACCGACACACCACCCCTCTTTGCACAACAGCGCCACAACTTTTGAGAGCAGCAGTGTGCTATCGGCATCTTTATACTGAGCATCACTGTCAGGAAAATGGTGACCAATATCGCCGAGTGCGGCAGCCCCAAGCAGTGCATCACAGAGTGCGTGAATCAACACGTCGGCATCGGAGTGGCCAAGCAGCCCCATCTCATAGGGGATCTCCACACCACCGAGCAGCAGACGGCGATGCTCTGCAAACCTGTGCACATCAAAACCGTGACCAATGCGAATATTCACCTTAACGCCCCCTCAACTGCGACTCCAGCCAGTGCAGATCCTCCGGCGTGGTTATTTTTCTATTATTGATATCTCCCCGGCTGATATAGACATCAAAACCGGCCGCCTCCAGCAGTGAGGCATCATCGGTGTGCAGATGGAGCCGCCCCGCCTCAAGCGCCAGCGCCTTCTCAAACCAGACTCTGCGCGCCACCTGAGGTGTCTGCACTGCCCTTAAGAGACTGCGATCAGGTGTCTCAACCACCCTGCCCTCTGCATTCACCCTTTTGATGGTATCGGCCACGGCCAAGCCGGGAACAGCAGCACCACAGCGCTGCGCCACATCGATCACATCGGCCAGCAGTTCAGCAGATGGCAGCGGCCTTGCCGCATCATGCACAGCCACAAGCTCGATATCATCAGGCAGCGCATACAGTCCCTGCTGCATGGAGAGTGAGCGCTCAGCCCCTCCAGTCACCGGCGGCAAAAGCTGAAACGGGTAGTTTTGATCTTTAACCACTGCGGCAAACCGCTCATCGCCTGCGGAGATTACCGGTTGCACCAGCGCAATGCGGGGATCGGCAGCCAGAGATTCAAGTGTGTAGCGTAGCAGGGGCTTGCCCAGCACCTCAACATACTGTTTGGCAATCTCGCCACCAAATCGGCTGCCACTGCCGGCAGCCAGCAATAACAGGCCAACTTTCATATTGCCGATTGTCGCTCTTTTACTGGCATGGTCAACTTGGTTAGCATCGCTGCAAATGCCAATCCCGTTGCACTGCTCTGATACATCGGATATAAACCTGCTATCATATCGGTTTGATCCCTGTTTCAAATGAGAAAGTAGCCGTTTTTTAAGGAAGTGAAATGACCTCATCGATTCTGTTTTTCGCTGCTGCCCTGATCACATTGATCGCTGCAGCCATGTTATGGCGTGATGCAAAACAACCCCATGACCGAAAAAACACCAATATCGCCGGTACCGTTGCCAGCCTTATGGCTGCAGCAATGGCAGCCAATGTCTGGGCTATTCATCTGCTGGAATCGGTCACCACCGATGGCATCAACTTCACACTGGCCACCAGTACAGCTGTCTTCACACTGATTGTGCAGATGGTTTACACCTTCGGCATTCTGCGCCACGGCATTCAGGGTTTAGGTCTTTTTCTGCTGCCGCTGACTGCTGTTCCGTTGTTTCTCACCCCGATTCTGCCTGAAGCGCACACCCCCAACTGGGTACACACCACATCGCTGCTGGAGACCGGCCATCTGCTGCTGGCACTTATCTCTTATGCGGTACTGACGCTGGCGGCGATTCACGCCCTGATGCAGATCCTTCTGGATCGGGCACTGAAGAAAAAGCGGTCATTCAAGCTGATTCAGGCGCTGCCATCACTGGTAAGTATTGAGCGCCATATGATCGCTCAGGTTAAAATGGCAACCGCGCTGATTGCCGTCAGTATCATTACCGGCCTGCTCTGGCAGTGGACCCAGTACCAGCACTTTGCACTCTTCAGCCATAAGGTGCTGCTGGCTGTCTTTACCCTGGCCGTTCTGGTTATCCTGCTGATCAAACGCCATCAGGACAGCTGGCCAACCCGCATTGCCAGCCGTGCTGTGCTGACAGCCTATGTGCTGTTTATTCTCGCCTACTTCGGCGTCAAACTGATTAACACATGGGTTAACTGATTACTTAAATGGACATCGCAGACATCTCAATTTCATTCGCAGTAGGCATCCTTTTTTTCCTGCTGTTGCTCTCAGCATTCTTTTCAGGCTCTGAAACAGCCCTGACCCGCGCCCGACGCGCCAAACTGCGCGTACGACAGGAGCATGGCGATCTGGGTGCAGGCAAGGCTGAACTGCTTCTAGGCCATCCTGAACGCATGCTCTCCACCATTCTGCTTGGCAATAACTTTGTGAACATCGCCGCTTCGGCGATTGCCACCGCCCTGTTCGTCTCTGAATTCGGGGATGCAGGCATTCTCTACGCCACTATCGCCATGACCGTGGTTGTACTGATCTTTGCCGAAATCCTTCCTAAAACCATTGCTGTTGCTCATGCTGAAGCGATTGCCTGCAAGGTCGCCGGCCCCATGAGTATGATTCAGAAGCTACTCTCTCCTCTGGTAAGACTCCTTATCGCCATTATCTCGATGTTAAAACGATTGCTACGGGTGCCCGATAAAGAGGATACGCCACTGACCCATAAAGAGCTGGCCAGCATGATTGATATCAGTGCCGAGTCAGGTGTGCTTGATCAGGCCCGCGAACAGATGCTCAACAATAGTCTTACCCTGCATGAGGTGGCCGTAAAAGCGTTGATGACTCCGCGCCCGAACATGCGACTTCTGGATGGCTCTTTAACGGTAGGCAAGGCGCTGCGTGAAGTCTCCAAAGCCCCCCACTCCCGCTATCCGGTCTACCTTAATGAGCAGGACAATCTGATCGGTATTGTTCACCTGCGCGACCTGCTTAAGTTGAAACACCCTGAAGTCTCTCTCAGTGATGCGCTGATCTGGAAAACCCCCTCCTATATTCCGGCCAACAAGAATGCACTGGCTCAGCTATTCGATTTTCAGGCCAACCACCAGCATCTGGCCATCGTCGTGGATGAGTTCGGCGATATCGAAGGCCTGATTACCCTTGAAGATATTATTGAAGAGATTGTTGGTGAGATCCATGATGAATCGGATCTTCCGGCCCAGATGGATATGTGGCCGCAACCCGATGGCAGTCTGGTAACTGCTGCTACCGTAGCCCTGCACGATATCAATCAGGCGATGGACAGTGATCTGCCTGAAGAGGGAGCCATCACTATTGGTGGTCTGATCGTTCAGATTCTCGGCGATGTGCCCGAGGGCAGACTCTGCCTGACCATTGCTGACATGCAGGTTGAGGTGCTCAGTGTTAAAGGCGACTGGATTAAACGGGTTCGTATTGTAAAAACGCCAACCAGTGAGTAACAACCTAACCTGCTGATCAACTAAAAAAAGGCCCCCGTAATGGAGGCCTTTTTTTTGTATCGCGATGGACTGCTTAACGCAGTGATTTCAGGTAAGCAGCGATATCCTGCGCATCTGTTCCACACTTGTTCTGTTTGGGCATCTTCGATTTGGCGCCACTATTGCCGGTCAGACTCTTGATCCCTTCCTTCGAATCACACACCCACTCAGCCAGCGTCACCTCATCCCAGACAAATGTTGCGCCTTTAAGATCGCTGCCATATTTACTGAATCCGGCAATCTTGCCTGCTGTTTTAGCGTAAATTCCGAACAGATTAGGGCCAACCTTGTGGCCGCCGCCAGCATCAAAGCTATGGCACGCCTTACACTTACCGATCTTACCAGCTCCCGCAGCCGCACTGCCTGAACTGACGACTGCCACAGTCGCTGCACTGGCTGCTGCCGCCTTAGCTGCTGCCTTGTCTGCTGCTGCCTTGTCTGCTGCTGCCTTGTCTGCTGCTGCCTTGTCTGCTGCTGCCTTGTCTGCTGCTGCCTTGTCTGCTGCCGCCTTGTCTGCTGCCGCCTTGCCTGCTGCTGCCTTAGCTGCCGCTGCCTTGTCTGCTGCTGCCTTGTCTGCTGCTGCCTTGTCTGCTGCTGCCTTGTCTGCTGCCGCCTTGTCTGCTGCCGCCTTGCCTGCTGCTGCCTTAGCTGCCGCTGCCTTGTCTGCTGCCGCCTTGTCTGCCTTCATCTGCTCCATTTCAGCTTTTGCAGTATCAAGCGTGGTTTCACCGGATTGCACAACATCTTCGCTGATCTCGTCAGCTGTTACGGCTTCTACTGTTTCAGCTGCCGTGTCGGCAACTTCCTCCACCACCCTGGTGATCTCTTCTGAAACAGCAATCTCATCAGCCTGCTCCTCAGCCTCAGTCATCGGTGCAGGAGCCGGCTCTTTTTCCGATGAACAACCTGCTACCGCCAAACCCATAGCAACACATAATACTAGAAAATATCTCATCATCTCTCCTTTATGAATCTCTTCAGACCAGTATAGACAAGTTCCGGGATATATAAAACATCGCCAACTCAGATCGCGAGAAGAAACAGCAGCACCAGCGCAGTCAGTGCGATAGGAATCTGCAAGGCAAAGAGAACATCTTCCCATGAATGCTCTTGTGTGAAGTGTTTTTTCTGATCTTCAAAATGAGATAGTACAGACATATGATCCTCCTTTGGTCGTGTGCATTGAATAGACCAAAAACTGACCATCGCATCAGTTTCATGCCGTGAGTTGAATCACCACAGCCAATGTTGAGTCAAAATGCATCGCTGAATAGAAAAGAAAAGGAGCCGTAGTTACCCACGACCCCTTATGAAAACAGCGCCTGATCTCAAGAAACAGCCTTGCTACTCCTGCTTATCCGGCTGCAGGAATAGGTAGGTAATACCTGCGCTGATGCCAAGGCCTGTACTCCCCTCAAGAACCGGCTGTAGCGACACGCTGTTATCATTGCCTCCGACCAGCAGTTGGGCACCAATACCGGCTCCGGCGGTTACGGAAGCACCGCCCCCGACATATTTACCGGCCAGCTTGTAACTCCCCTTCTCAAAATCAGCCGAAAACACGGTGTAAACCAGATGGGTTTCACGATCAAAGCGCATATCAATGCCAAAACCGACACCGGTTTCCCCGACATACTTCTCCAGCTCACCGCCACTGGTGGCATTGAGCGTACATTTCACATCAGTAGTAGAGTGAATAATCAGGCTGATCCCGGTGTTAGGTTGGGTGATGCAGGTCAGCACACCAATCTTCAGACCCGCAGGCGTTTCACCGGCCTGCCCCTGAAATGATAGCGAGATCAGCGCTATCAGGGAGATCACCAGCGCTGCGAATTTATTATATTTCATATCTGACTCCTGCGCACATAAGCCATCTCTTTTGATGGCGGCATCACCAGTATAGACGATAAAATCCCATATGATTACAGCGCTTTTTCCAGTCAGCTTAGTTCATAGTGGCGTTGGGCAGAGAGAAGCGGTAGGTCAGCCCCAAGCCTGCAGAGTAGGAGCTTAATCGCAGGTTTTTCGGGTAAAGGTTCAGCTTATGGAGTGAGACTGTTTTGCCCAGTTGAGCATAGAGCGCAAGGTGGTCACTCAGTGTTAAATTAACCCCGATTACAGGCTTTAGCACCATGCCATGAACGTCTGCACCAGCAAGAATTTGCATGAAACCCTGAAAGCTGTCGGTCGCTGAGAAGTCACTCTGAATACCCAGTCCAGTTAACATCTGCCCATAACCCGGATAGCCTAAAAACTCATTGTATGCGACGTTTGCCTGCACTGGGATATACAAGTAATCATTGAGGATATAATCAAACTGAATCGATAGCATATTTATATTGTTATGCCTGCTATTGCCAACCTGAACATCAAATTCGGTCTGTTGAAACAGATTAAAGCGGAAGCCTTGAAACGCCCGAGCTTCGACTGAACTGAATCCCTGCGGGTGATTCTCGCTGCCGGAGATGTGATAGTTAACAGCAGCGCCGAGGGTGAAGTTTTTAGAGGAGCCTCTGGGGGCAAACAGATAACCACCGGAGAGCGATACTCCAAGCTCGCTGTTCAACATGTATTCCAGCGAAAGTTTAGGATAAACAAGCAGCCCGGGGCCTGTATCAATTTCAGCAGGTGCATAACCTCCTGAGCCGACACCTACCTGGCCATAAATATTGACACGCGATGACACTGGCAACCTGTAGCCAAGCCCGCCTAACACCTGATTATACAGCGGAATGCCGCTGTAGCCGATATCCGCTGCAAAAAGAAGATAATGATTTTCAGTCAGGAAGTGGGAAAACTGCAGGGAGAAAGCGTTAATGGTTTTCCTGGATGCACCTTGAGGTTTAATCTGGAAAATATTGTTCAGTTCAAATGTTAATATGTTTTCTCCGGATTCAGCAGAGCCCCAGTCAGACTCGATCGTGCTGCCTGAATCCGCATATGAACCAATCATGTACGAGACCGGCTTTTGAACAAACAGATTAACTTGTGAGTGATTAATCAGTGAATTCAGGAATCGAAAGTGGCTGTAGTTCACCCCGGCAGAGAAACCGTTAAAATCGTAACCTACACCTGCGTAACTTTTGACAAATCCGCCCGTGCCGGAGAGTTGTCTGCTCTGCTTTACAGTCGAACCTCCGCCACCGCCACCAAGTGAGACTCCTGCATCGACAAACAGATCCCCGAATATTTTACGCTGCGCATGGATGGTTGTGTCAAAAGCCATAAAGCCGCCGTAATTACCCTGAACCAGCGGCGCATGAACGCCCACACCAAGGTAGAGCCAGCTATTGAGTTGATGCAGATAGTGTACGCCAATCAGATCAAGCGATTGAATTCCCGGAACAGGAATCACTTTATAATCAAGCGTGATCAGCCCCTTCGCCTCTGTAAGCGGAGCAGTTTCAGCGGCTCTCTTTTTATCCACGTCGCTGAGAGCGGCTTGCGTATTCATCAGGCTTGCCTGTTCTGCAAGCACAACTTCTGCAGGAATCAGCAGCAGGAGAAGCAAAAGGATATTCTTTAATCTAGAAAATTGGATAAACACTCTCCCCTCAGACAGGCCAGATTGAGAATCGACATTATCGCCTTGCTCTTCAGGAAGCAATTAAGGATGCTCTGAATAACCCCTGATTATTTTTCCTCGCCCCTGTTTCGAGCGCGAATTTTGGCAAACTTGCTTATTTATCCCCCGATCATCGCCTGATTGGCTTTGATCGGGTGGTTTATCCGTTTTTCGGGCAAACCTATCCTGTATAGCCCAGGCTTCGACCGCGTAGCAGATTGGTAAACCCGAGCAGCAGGCAGAGTCT
>NZ_VWNB01000006.1 GCF_013387475.1 Mariprofundus sp. KV
TAGGGTAACTTTAGCATCGTTCATGGTCGCGGTGTCCTTTGGTCAGTTGCTTGGTGGTACAAACAATCTAACCGGGGACACCGCCCACTTTAAACTCTATTTCCCGCTAATCCGCGATGAACCAAAATTTTGGGTGCAAGATTTTCATCAACGCCATAACCATTATCTGACACAGAGAGTTGCGCATATTGACCAGCCTTCACCCCTTCATAGCGGCCGGATTGAATCGCATCCACTGTCACCAAACGTAGATCCAGTGATATCTCAGGTTGCTCAACAGCGGAAACCGCATGTACTGCGTTTGTGATCAAATTCATAATGACCTGATAGAACTGGTTAGGATTTACCTTTACCATCATTTCATCTTCGCCAAGCGTACAGTTAAACTCAATATCCTCCAGAATTGCAGTGCGAATGAATTTATTAATCTCTTTGATGAAGGAGCTTAATGATACGGTTTCAGTCTCTACATCCTCCTTCCTGACAAATGTGAGTAGCTGTTTAATCATCTCAGAGCCCTGCCTGCCAAGACTCTCTATCAACTCCAGTCGTTCCAGAAGCTTGCGATCTCCATCTGCCATTTTCCGACACAGATAGGCCTGCCCAAGCATGCCACTAAGAAGATTATTGAAATCATGAGAGATTCCACCAACAAATGTCCCCAGAGCTTCCATCTTCTGAGCTTGCAGAAACCGCTTTTCCATTGCATTTTTTTCGGTCATATCCTGCTGAAACGAGACAAAATGGGTAATCACTCCATCGTCATCCAAGACAGGTGAGATAGATGTTCTGGCTGGATAAAAAGAGCCATCTTTGCGCTGGTCTGTAAGTACGCCTTCCCAGACCTCTCCTGCAGTAATGGTTTGCCAAAGCTCGGAATAGACCTCAGAAGGCTGCGCAAGACTTTTCAATAATGAAGGCTTGCAACCCAATGCCTCTTCAAAGCTATAACCAGTGATGGTTGAAAATGCCCGATTAACGTATTCAATTGTACCATCTGGCCGAGTAATCATCACGGCTTCGGAAGATTGTTCAACGGCTGCTGAAAGTTTACGCAACATGATTTCTGTCTGATAACGTTCGCTGATATCACGCAGCACAGCAGTAATAATGACGCGACCATCCACATCTATCGTAGAGATAGAGGCCTCAACAGGAAACGTCCTTCCATCTTTGGCGAGACCAAATATCCCTCCTCGGGAATGCTTGTAGCGAGGCGGCTCCTGAGCGGTATGAAAGTCATGCACATGCTTCTTGTGTTGATGACGAATCGCTGAAGGAATTAATATATCAAGACTCTGGCCAATCACCTCATCTCGAGAGTATCCGAAAAGTGACTCGGCAGCATTATTAAACAGCACAATGCGTTGGTCTGCACCGATAGAGACTACAGCATCAGGCACGGTATTCAGTATCTCAGAAGAGATAGCATCCACATGAGTAGAGTGGCCGTTATAGCGCTCGTTTTTCACACAAAATGCCAAGCAATCAATGTGCCAACTACAAAACGGAAAACTGATCTGCCCTGTGCAACTTCATCAGCAGTTAATTTGAGTTTTGGAAATAATATCGTTCACGTGTATCTTTCGCCCCCGCAAAAGCTACGCAACACCTATACTGACGAAGTACACTGGAGTCCCCATGCAGGTTTCACCTCTTACCGCCCTCTCACCACTGGATGGCCGCTATGCCGGCAAAACCGGGGCACTGCGTCCGATCTTCAGTGAGTATGGTCTGATCAAGGCGCGTGTGACTGTTGAAGTGCGCTGGCTGCAGATGCTGGCCGCCAACAGTGATATCAGTGAAGTCCCTGCATTCTCGACCCAGGCGCAGGCATTTCTTGATGCCATTGTCTCCGACTTCTCTGTGGCCGATGCCAACCGTGTCAAAGAGATCGAAGCCACCACCAACCACGATGTTAAAGCGGTTGAATACCTGCTTAAAGAGAAGGTGGCCGATAATGCCGAGCTGGCAGCGATCTCGGAATTCTTCCACTTCGCCTGCACCTCTGAAGATATCAACAACCTCTCCTATGCGCTGATGCTCAACGAAGCACGCCAGAGTGTACTGATCCCTGAGATGCAGAAAATTGTTGATGCCATCGCTGCCGGTGCCAAGACCCATGCCGACCAACCACTGCTGGCACGCACCCATGGTCAGACAGCCAGTCCGACCACGATGGGTAAAGAGTGGGCCAATGTCGCCTACCGCCTCGCCCGCCAGCTTAAACAGATCGAAAATGCCGAGGTGCTCGGCAAGATCAATGGCGCGGTTGGCAACTACAACGCCCATCTCGCCGCCTACCCTGAGCTGAACTGGGAAGCCATTGCTAAAGGCTTTGTTGAGTCGCTGGGCATCAGCTGGAATCCCTACACCATCCAGATCGAACCCCATGACTATATTGCCGAGATCAACAACGCTACCGCCCGTTTCAACACCATACTGATCGATTTCAGTCGTGATATCTGGAGCTACATCTCACTCGGCTACTTCAAACAGAAGGTGATCGCCGGTGAGGTCGGTTCATCAACCATGCCACATAAGGTCAACCCGATCGATTTTGAAAATGCCGAAGGCAACCTCGGGCTGGCCAATGCTGTGCTGGCACATCTGGCTGAAAAACTGCCGATCTCACGCTGGCAGCGTGACCTGACCGACTCCACCGTACTGCGCAACCTCGGTGTCGGCTTCGGTTACTCGATTCTTGCCTACAGCTCGGCCATGCGCGGATTCAGCAAACTGGAGATCAATGCCGAGCGCATCAATGCCGATCTTGACGCCAGCTGGGAGGTGCTCGGTGAAGCGGTGCAGACGGTGATGCGTCGTTATGGTCTGGAAAATCCCTACGAGCAGATGAAGGCACTGACACGCGGCATCGGCATCACTCCTGAGCGTCTGCGTGAGTTCATCGAAACACTGGAGATTCCAGCCGATGCCAAGCAGTCACTGATTGAGATGAGCCCTGCCACCTACATCGGCAACGCCGCCGATCAGGCTAAAAACATCGATAATTTTCTGAAATAGTTACAAAAAACATAAAATCGAACCACGAATGCACACAAATCAACACGAATAAGAGAGGCTGTACTGGTTGAATATCTTTAAATTCGTGCTCATTTGTGTCTACAAGGTGAATGTACCACTGTGCAGAGAAGGTGGTCAGGGCCATTCGTGGATCTGAATGTATGCACTGAATTATTACCCTCTTTTTAATATAAACCCATCAATAATAAGAAATTCAGCGCAGCTCTGTGGGCAGACTGAAGGTGACATTCTCCTCACGCACCTTGAGCACTTGCGGCGTAGCAAAACCACGCGCCATCAGCCAGTTGCTCACCTGCTCCACGAGCACCTCCGGTGCAGAAGCTCCCGCCGAGATACCGATACGATCGCCAAAGCCGAACCAGCCCGGTTCGATATCATCGCAGCCATCAATCAGATAGGCGGCGCAACCGGTTCGCTCAGCAACCTCACGCAGGCGATTGGAGTTGGATGAGTTTTTGGAGCCGATCACCAGCACCACATCAGAGTTGGCAGCCAGCTCCTTCACTGCCGCCTGACGGTTACTGGTGGCATAACAGATGTCCTCACGCTTGGGTGACTGAATGTTCGGAAAGCGCTTCTGCAGAGCCGCAATCACATCGGCAGTATCATCGACACTGAGTGTGGTCTGGGTGACATAGGCAACCCTCTGCGGATCCGCCACTTCAAGCTGCTCAACATCTTCGGGTTGTGAAACCAGCAACACTGCACCATCAGGTGCCTGACCCATCGTGCCTTCAACTTCGGGGTGCCCGGCATGGCCGATCAGGATCACCTGATCACCATTCTGATAGTGACGCAGCAGCTCAAGATGTACCTTGGTCACCAACGGGCAGGTGGCATCAATGACACGCAGGCCGCGCTGATCAGCGCTGCTGCGCACCGCTTTGCTGACACCGTGGGCTGAGAAGATCAGCAGCGAATTATCCGGCGCATCATCCACCTCCGCGACAAATACAGCCCCTTTCGCCTTCAACCCTTCAACGACAAATTTGTTATGTACGATCTCGTGACGCACATAAACCGGAGCGCCGTAGACCTCCAGCGCCCGCTCAACGATCTCAATCGCGCGATCCACACCGGCACAGAAACCACGCGGCTCAGCCAACAGCACCTGACTCATAAACATATCTCCATGTGGCGAAGGCTAGCATCGTGACCTATGCTTGCGCATCCGATAATCCAGTTTTGCACTGACAACCTCAGCCAAGGAGCCTTTCATGAGCACATACACGATCAATCCCGGTGATACCGCACCTGCCGATATCGAGCTGCAGACCTGGCCTGAGGGCAGACTCAAGCTGGCCGATCTGAAGGGCAAATGGATCATCCTCTACTTCTATCCGAAAGACAGCACCTCCGGCTGCACCACCGAGTCGTGTGCGTTCCGCGATGCCCTGCCCGACTTCTCCGCTGCCGATGCCGCCATCGTCGGTGTCAGTCGTGATTCCGTGAAATCTCACCAGAATTTCGTCACCAAACAGGAACTCAACTTCCCGCTTATCTCTGATCCTGATGAAACACTCTGCAAAGCCTTTGATGTTCTGCAGATAAAGAAGAACTACGGCAAAGAGTATCTCGGCATTGAGCGCTCCACCTTCATCATCAACCCTGAAGGTGTGATTACTAACGCCTGGCGCAAGGTAAAGGTTGCCGGCCACGTTGAAGAGGTACTCAATACCCTCAAGGAAGCACAGGGCTAACATGTTGAAGAACAGACGCATCCTCATCGGCATCGGTGGCGGCATTGCGGTCTACCGTGTGGCCGAGCTTGCCCGCCTGCTGATCAAGGCAGGGGCAGAGGTGCGTTGCGTGATGACCCGTTCAGCCTCTGAATTTGTCACCCCGCTCACCTTTGAGGCTTTGACCGGCAACAAAGTGCATAGCGAACTCTTCGACCTCACCTCTGAGAGAGAGATGGGCCATATCCAGCTGGCACGCTGGGCTGATGCCGTAGTCATTGCCCCTGCCACAGCCAACATTCTGGCCCGGCTTGCATATGGTATCGCAGATGACCTGCTGACCACGATGATGCAGGTCAATGAGGCACCGGTACTGCTGGCCCCTGCCATGAACAGCTCGATGTGGGAGTCCGATGCCACCTGCCGCAATGTCGAAACGCTCAAAGCACGCGGTATATCATTTGTCGGCCCTGAAGCGGGGACACTGGCCTGCGGAGAGCAGGGCACTGGCCGCCTCTCTGAACCGGAAGCGATTGTCGCGGCACTGCAGCCGCTGCTCTGGGAAGATCAGGCTCTGAAAGGTCAACAGTGGGTGATCAATGCCGGGCCGACTGTCGAGGCGTGGGATGCCGTACGCGTGTTGACCAATCGCGCCAGCGGCAAACTCGGTGCACTGCTTGCCTCAACTGCCACAGCCATGGGAGCAGCGGTTACACTTATTGCAGGCCCGGGAACCCCTCATACTCATCCACAGGTGAAACGCATCGATGTTGAATCTGCAGATGATATGCTCAGTGCATGCCTGAAAGCAGCCAAAGGTGCCGATACATTTATCGCCACAGCCGCCGTCAGTGATTTCCGTTTTCATGAGATGTATACCGAGAAGATGAAACGCGGCGGCACAACCAGCATGCATGTCGAACTGATCGCCAACCCCGATATCGTCGCCCACATCGCCAACATGGAGAGACGCCCGTCTCGCGTCATCGCCTTTGCCGCTGAATCGTCCAACCATATCGCGTATGCAAAGAGCAAACTGTCGCAAAAAAATGTCGATGCGATTGTCGCTAACGATGTGAACAACATGGGATCGCACAATGCCAGCGGCTGGTGGATCACCCCGCAGAGTGAAACCACGATCGACACAGTCAGCAAACAGGCATTTGCCGAACAGATTATTCAACACATTACGGAGCTAAAGTGATGAGCAACCCGAAAGTACAGATTCAACGACTACCTCATGGTGAAGGTATTGATCTCCCCTTCTACGCCACCACCCACGCGGCAGGAGCCGATCTTCGCGCAGCGGTTGATGATGATGTGATCATTCAACCCGGAGAGACAGCACTGATCAAAACCGGTTTCGCCATGGCCCTGCCTGATAATTTTGAAGCCCAGGTTCGGCCCCGTTCAGGTCTTGCCCTGAAATTCGGCATCACCGTGCTCAATACACCGGGCACCATCGATGCCGACTACCGTGGCGAGGTGGGTGTCATCCTGATCAATCACGGCAAAGCCCCCTTCACTGTCAGCCGTGGCGACCGCATTGCCCAGATGATCATTGCCCCGTTTGTGCAGGCCGATTTCGAAGCAGTTTCAGAGCTTTCTGAAACCCAGCGCGGCAGCGGCGGTTTTGGCAGCTCAGGCAGAAAGTAGAGGCAGCGTGCATCCGGCTGGCCTCAGATTTGCTTTGCATCACATTGATAACAATGCTCTAATTCACAGACGATCTGCATAAACGTCTGTTTTATGGCAGCAGGGAGATAACGATGAAGTTTTGGGCTGGTCTTCTAGCGGTATGTTTAACAGGTGCTTTTACGGCATCTGCAGAAGATGCTGTCACAGCAGAAGAGGGATCGATGCCTGATGCCATGCAGCATCTGGTTACCGCCCCTGAGATCGATTTTGCCAACCTGCGTGACCCTTTCGCCTCCTATCTGGTGCGTGTCGCTTCACGTGGCCAGAGCGCCCTGCTTGATAACAAAACCCGCCTCTCCAACCGCGAACGCGAAAAACTCGAAGATTTTGATCTGGCCACACTGAAGCTGGTTGCCATCTTCTCCATGGGTGGTGAACGTGTAGCCATGGTTCAGGATGGAACGGCCAAGGGTTATATCGTACGTCGCGGCAACCATATGGGTAAAAACAACGGCAAGATCGAGAAGATCACCGATGACACCCTCTTCCTCGTTGAGCAGGTGCTGAATCCTGCCGGTGAGATCATCGACCGCCAGGTCAACCTGACCCTGAACGAAGTTAACGAGTAACAGCCCCTCACATGGCTAAGAAAATGACTGCTGCCAATGTGCGGCGCTTCTTTGAACACCTGCAAGCCATCGACCCCGAACCGGTCACCGAACTCAACTACAGCAATGATTTCGAACTGCTTGCCGCAGTGATGCTCTCCGCACAATCCACCGATGTGGGTGTCAACAAAGCAACCGCCAAGCTCTATCCGGTTGCCAACACACCGCAGATGATTCTCGATCTCGGTGAGGAGGGGCTGAAATCCTATATCGCCACACTCGGGCTTTATAACAGCAAAGCCAAACATCTAATGGCCACCTGCGCGATGCTGGTTGAGCTACACAATGGTGAAGTGCCGCGTACTCGCAAAGAGTTGGAAGCCCTGCCCGGTGTAGGCCGCAAAACCGCCAACGTGGTGCTCAATATACTGTTCGGTGAACCCACCATGGCTGTGGACACCCACATCTTCCGCGTCGGCAACCGTACCGGCATCGCACCGGGCAAAACCCCGCTGGATGTAGAGAAGGGACTACTGAAAAGAATTCCCAAAGAGTTTATGCAGCATGCCCACCACTGGCTGATCCTGCATGGCCGCTACACCTGCACTGCCCGCAAACCCAAATGCCACGCCTGCGCTGTAGCCAACGAATGCACCTGGCCCGAAAAACCAACTGCGATTTAATAGCTCTCACGCATATTCACATCCATTAAGATGGCATAGCGATAAAATCCTGAGAATTTTATTCAAGAAGTCTGAACAAAGAACCCTTTGGCAGTAAAAAGTAACAGACATGCATCAGCGACATCTGCATCATAGTGAGTACCCCTATTGGTTCTGATTTCATCCAGAGCCCGATCAATGCCCAGCCCGGCCCGATAGGGACGATGGTTACTCATCGCTTCAACCACATCGGCCACAGCGACAATGCGAGCTTCCAGACAGATCTCTTCCCCCTTCAGCCCATGAGGATAACCCGAGCCATCGACACGTTCATGATGCTGCTGTGCAATCAATGCTATAGGCCAGGGGAAAGCAACATCCTTGAGGATATCATAGCCCGTCTGGGCATGTGTCTGGATCAGTGAATACTCAATCCCTGTCAGTCTTGATGGTTTGCTTAATAACTCTGCAGGTGTCTGAATCTTACCAATATCGTGGATAATGGCTCCCAGATAGATACCTTTGATACGATCTGAATCCAGCCCCATCTCATGGGCAATCGCTACAGCTATCTCTGCCACTCTATTCTGATGACCAGAAGTGTATGGATCTCTTGCCTCAACCGCCTTGGCTACTGCAGAAACTGTGCCTTCCAAAGAGACTCGAAGATACTCATGACTCTGTTTCAGATCCTGTTTAGTTTTGATGGTCTCGGAAATATCTAGGAATGTGACCACACTGCCTGCGATCTTATCGCCTTTATAGATCGGGTGTGTCCAATAAGAAGCTGGGAAATAGCTGCCATTTTTTCGCCATATCACCTCATCATCAACATGAGACTCCTCTCCTGTCTCTAATGCTCGATACACAGGGCATTCATCTATGGGATATATTGTCCCATCTGAACGGCTATGGTGAATCAACTCATGCATATTTTTCCCTATTAACTCAGAGTGATCTTCATAACCCAGTATTTCCAAACATGATGCGTTTGCGAGAAAACATAGACCATCTCTATCAATACCATAAATTGCTTCTGCAGTAGAATCGAGAAGCAGACGAGTTCTCTCTTCACTTGCCTTGAGTGCCCGTTCAGCAAATTTTCGTTCAGAAATATCCCGAATTGAAGCCAAGAGAAGATCTCCACCATTCAAGATGGTACTCGTTAACAGAACCTCTGCTGAAAACTCTTCGCCTGAACTCTTTTTACATATCCATTCAAACTGAATAGAGCCCTCTTTATATGCTTCATCGATTCGCTCACATGCAGCTGTTTGCGAACAGCTACCATCCAATTGAACCTCTGGAGAAAGATCAGCCAAGTGCTGACCAATCAACTGCTCCTTACTTGAATATTCAAACAAGCCTAGCGATGCACTGTTACAATCTAAAACACCCACATCATCGAGCAGAAACAACACATCGGCGGAAGCATCAAAGATTGTGTGGAACTTCGCCTCACTTTTTGAGTGTTCAACCTCCGCGATTTCACGAATGCGAATCTCTCTGACCAGATCATCTCGAGATACAATCGCTTTCCTTAAACCTTTAGCCATACTATTAATGGACTGTGCAATATCTCCAATCTCATCACCTGACAAAGAATCAACCCTGCTATCAAGGTGGCCTGAACCTATCTCTTCAGTCACCTGCTTGAGTTTAACTATTCTGCTCATAATTCCGCGTGAGAGCAGCAAACCAAACAGAATAGCGGCAAGCAATACGCCAATAACAAGCTGAATAGTCAATGTAATGTTGGACTCAGTATCATCTCTAGCCCTCACCAACGCATTTTTCATCTCATTGGAGGCATCAATTCTCAGCTTAAAAGAGATCGATAAAATCTCCGCCACTAGCGGATTGATCTTATTATTGAGTAACTGATGAGCTTGCAAATAGGCACCCGAATTGAGCAATAACCCCAATTGCTCATTAATGGCATCAAATTGCGTTGATCGCCGCTTAAGGTCATTGATTTCTTTGATTTCTTGTAGTTCATCTTCATGATCAACCCACGCCATCTGCATTCGTGAAATTTGTTCCAGCGACAGGAGCGATTCATTCAGATCTAGAATGTTTTTTTTCACACCCTCTCTGGCCTTAGCAATATCAGCTGGATGTTGAGCAACCTGAGTTTCAAATATCCATGCCAGATAATTTAATTTGAGGCTTTGAATAGCACCATCAATTTTCTCTGTTAACTCTATTTCATGGGTGTTTGTATGAATAATCTGATCAATCTGGTGGAGAGAGTCATAGTGGCGTGTAAGACTATAGCCTCCGACTACAGCTACCAATGCACCCATTATTACGAAGCCCGAAACAACCTTATGACCAATTCTCATTGGGCTTGCACCTTCAAAAGAAGCACCATCATAGTGATACACTCTATTTCGCAACAATTAGTCATAATTTCATTATAGCAGCTTATTTTTCACTTGCTCTTGAACATAGCCCTGCATGTATTATGGATATCAGGCCTTATGGATCACGCAAGAAAGTTTTATAAAACACAACCCGAATGATTAAATCGCTCGCTCTGGAGAATCAGCCAGCACCTGCGGTTCGGGTTTAGAACTCTCTTTCACAAGCTGGACATCCTTGCCAAGCAGCATATCAATAAAGGCCTGATGGGTGGCATCAGATGCATCGTGAAACTGATTGAAAGGCGTATGTCGCTGCTGATCGGTCAAATCCAGTTCAATGCCCCAGATCGGTTTGGTGGAGGTTGGCAGCATCGAGTAGCGAGTATCACCAATCAACAGCTTTTCACCCGGAAACAGGGAGATGTAACCATCAGAGAAAAACTCAAAGCGTTTAATATCTGCTGCCAATACAGAGTCTTCGGATACCTCTGGAAGATCGGTCAATTCGAAACGTTTCACCGATTCACCGGCATAGAGCTTCTCTTCACCGGGTAGTCCGGCACGCACGGCATCCATATAGAAGTGGCCATCCGCCTCATAGATCGAGCGCCACAAAATCAGATTGCCCATTGTCGGTTTAATCTCGATGCGATCTACCTGATGGCCTCGTGTTTCAGCCAGCGCCAGCGCCATCGCTTCAACCCGTTCATGCTGGCCAAATCCGATCAGCAGATAGGATATGGCAAAGCAGAGGCCAAAAGCGGCATAGCGCGATGTACGTTTCACGGCTGCAAAAGCAATCGCGGTAATCAGCGCAATTGAGAAGAGCGGATCAAGAATAGAGATGATATTCCATGAGATGCGCTCATCAGTCAGCGGCCAGAGCAGAGAGGTTCCATATGAGGTGCAGGCATCAATCAGGCCCGATGTGCCGTAACCGGCGGTCGTAAACAGTAGTGCACGCTTAAACGGCAGCACCTTTTTCAGCACCGGCCACATCAGCAGTGCCGCAATCAGGCCGCCGAAAGGGATAAAGAAGATCGAGTGGGTAAAGTGGCGATGAAAATCAAGCTGCAGCAGTGGATCAAATTGGGAATGGGTAAACAGCGCATCGATATCAGCAAGCAGCCCTGCCAGAAACCCGATCACCATAGCAGTGCGCGTCTCATCCTTTTTGGAGAAACTCTGCGCCAGTACAGCACCAGCCAACCCCTGCGTTACAATATCCATAGCGCGGAATCGTGCCGTGTTACAGGCGATGGCTCAAGCCCCGACAAGATTAGGCCTGCTCCCTGTTCTATTTTTCAATCAGGCGATAGTGTTCGCCCATGCAGATATTTAACTCATGGGATGAGGCCAAAGTTTCAGAGATTAAAGGCGGTGCTATTACTGTCGGTAATTTTGATGGCGTACATATGGGCCATGAACAGGTGCTGGCTGAAACCAATGGTCACGCCAGCGCAGCCGACGGGCCGACGATTGTCGTCACCTTTGAACCGCACCCGCGCGCTGTTCTCTACCCTGAGGAGGCACCACGTCGCCTCTGCCATGTGCAGGAGCGTATGCAGTATCTCCAGGCTGCTGGCGTAGATGCTGTGCTACTGCTGGAGTTCACCAAAGAGCTGGCGACATGGTCAGCTGAAAGATTCTCCAACACACTGCATGAGACATTTGCCTTCAAACATATCCATGTCGGATACGATTTTGCCTTTGGCCATGATCGACAGGGCCATGTCGATGATCTGCGCAGGCTTGGCGATACCCAGCACTTCACTGTAACTGAAGCCTCTGCCTTTGAGATGATGGGCGCTGTGGTCTCCAGCTCGCGTATCCGTTCAGCTGTTGAGGCGGCCGATTTCAAACTGGCCAAAACACTGCTCGGGCGTGATTACTCGATAGCAGGCAAGGTGCTGCATGGTGAGAAGCGTGGGCGTGAGATGAATTTCCCTACCGCCAATGTTGATGTGGCTGATCTGGCCCACCCGCCGGTTGGTATCTACGCCGTGCGTGCCAACAATATCGACAGATCAAAAACGTGGAATGGTGCCGCCTACCTCGGCTACCGCCCCACCTTCAATGGCCGCACCCTGCTTCTGGAGACGCACCTGCTGGATGACTCTCCTGATCTCTACGATCACTGCCTGAATGTCAGTTTTATCAAACGCATTCGCGAAGATCGCAAATTCACCGGCCACGCCGATCTGGCTGCCCAGATCGCCAAAGATTGTG
The DNA here is from genome assembly GCF_013387475.1 of Mariprofundus sp. KV. Classification (GTDB taxonomy): domain Bacteria; phylum Pseudomonadota; class Zetaproteobacteria; order Mariprofundales; family Mariprofundaceae; genus Mariprofundus. Next base: position 12,228 of record NZ_VWNB01000006.1, read on the forward strand.
ATATGGCCAGACAGATTTTAGAAGACACTGAGTAATTTAGACACAGATGAACGCAGATTGACGCAGATAAATTCAAATTCAAGGAACTGACTGAGCAGATTATTCGAGTGGCATATACTGTCCATAACGCACTGGGCTCAGTGCTTTCTGGAAAAAGTTTACGAGAATGCAATGGTGATTGAACTCGGCAAGACGGGTCTGAAAATCGATCAACAGGTTCCCTTACAGGTACAATATGATGACTTGATTGTAGGTGAATATTTCGCAGATCTGGTGGTGAATGATAAAATCATAGTGGAATTGAAATCAGTATCGCATATCCTGCCGGTTCATGAAGTGCAACTGGTCAACTATCTCAAGGCAACTGGCCTTGAAATCGGACTACTGATTAACTTCGCAGAGAAACGGGTGGAAGTCCGACGCAAGATTGAGAGCAGAGGTTAAATCTGCGAATATCTGCGTTCATCTGCGTCTAAACAAATGGAGCCACACTGTGTCTGAACAAGAAGTATTCGATTACAAATCTACTGTTTTCCTGCCAAAAACTGACTTTCCCATGCGTGGCAACCTGCCGCAGAGCGAGCCTACCCGCCTGCAGAAATGGGAAGATGAGAACCTCTACGCGCAGATTCGTGAGGCGCGCAAAGATGCGCCGAAGTTCGTGCTGCATGATGGCCCGCCATACGCCAACGGCAGCATCCATATCGGTCATGCCCTGAACAAGGTACTTAAAGATGTTGTGACCCGCTCCCGTACCATGCTCGGTTTTGATGCCCCTTACGTACCGGGATGGGATTGCCATGGCCTGCCCATTGAGTTGAAGGTGGAAGAGAAGTTCAAAAAGAAGAAGCGCAAAAAAGAGGATATCTCCGACTCTGAATTCCGTGCCGAGTGCCGCGACTATGCCAAAGGGCAGATCGATGTGCAGCGTGAAGAGTTCAAACGTCTGGGTATCACCGGTGATTGGGAAAACCCGTACGTCACCATGGATTATAACTTTGAGGCCAACACCGTTCGTGAGATCGGCAAGTTCCTCGACAATGGCGGCCTCTATAAGGGGGCCAAACCTGTGCACTGGTGTGTCTCCTGCGCGACTGCGCTGGCAGAGGCGGAGGTGGAGTATGAGGATCACACCTCACACTCGATCTATGTGAAATTCGCTGCCGGTGAAGATCTGACCGATATCGCACCTGAACTGACCGGTGATCTCTCTATTGTTATCTGGACCACCACACCGTGGACGATCCCTGCCAATCTGGCTGTCTCTGTCGGCCCATCTATCGAATACTCAGCTGTGAAGATCACCGATGCCGCTGATAACCGCAATCTCAAAGTCGGAGAGATCATTATTCTGGCAGAGGATCTGCGTGCCGGTGTGATGCAGGCGATCGGCGCTGCCGGTGAGGTTGTCGCAACATTCAGCGGCGACAAACTGGACAAACGCAACTTCCGCCACCCCTACCTCGATCAGCATGCTCCGATTCTGGTCGGCGATCATGTCACACTGGAGGCGGGTACAGGATCGGTGCATACCGCACCCGGCCATGGTCAGGAAGATTACGAGATCGGCATGAAATATGGCCTGAAGGCTTTCAACCCTGTCGGTGATACCGGCCTGTTTGATGAGGCCACCCCTGTTGTTGCCGGTCGCCACGTCTATCAGGCCAACGCCATCATGGTTGAGCATCTGCTTAACTGTGGCGCCCTGCTTGAGACCAGTGAAGTTCGCCACTCCTATCCGCACTGCTGGCGCTGCCACAAACCTCTGATCTTCCGTGCCACACCGCAGTGGTTCATCTCCATGGATGCCAATGATCTGCGCAGCAAAGCACTGGCCGAGATCAAGAAGACAACCTGGACACCGGAATGGGGTGAAAACCGCATTCGTGCGATGGTGGAGCAGCGCCCTGACTGGTGTGTATCACGCCAGCGCAACTGGGGTGTACCGATCACCGCCATCCGCTGTGCCTGTGGTTCACATAAGGTGACCACTGCCGAGGTCGTTGAAGGCATCGCCAAACAGGTAGAAGAGGGAGGTGCAGATGTCTGGTTCGCCAAAGATGTCAGCGCATTCCTGCCTGCCGCTGCAACCTGCCCCGATTGCGGCGGCACTGAATTTACGAAAGAGACCGATATCCTCGATGTATGGTTCGACTCAGGCAGTACGCACGCCTGCGTGCTGGAACATCGTGATGATCTCTCCAGCCCTGCCGATCTCTACCTTGAGGGCTCTGATCAGCATCGCGGCTGGTTCCAGTCCTCGCTGCTGGAGAGTGTCGGTACCCGCGGCGTGGCACCGTTTAAAGGTGTGCTCACGCACGGTTTTGTGGTCGATAAAAACGGCAACAAGATGTCCAAATCCAAAGGCAATGTTGTAGCGCCGCAGAAGATTATCCAGCAACTCGGCTCAGATATCCTGCGCCTGTGGATCGCATCTGCCGACTATTCAGCAGATATCCGTATCTCTGATGAGATTCTCAAACAGCTGGCTGAAGCCTATCGCCGCATCCGCAACACCATCCGCTTCCTGCTCGGCAATCTCGATGGCTTTGATCCGGTTCGTGATGCTGTTGCTCTGGCCGATCGTACGCCTCTGGATCAGTGGGCCAGCCACAGGCTTTCTCAGGTTGAGCACGTGGTGCACGATGCTTATGAGCACTACCAGTTTCACCGTATCCATCAGGAGATTCACAACTTCTGTTCGGTTGATCTGGGTGGCTTCTATCTCGATATCATCAAGGATCGTCTCTACTGTGATGCAACCGACTCCAGACGTCGCGCCTCAGCCCGTGCCACCCTGTATGATCTTGCCGATACACTGATTCGACTGATTGCTCCGATTGTGCCATTCACAGCCGATGAGGCGTGGGAGTTCCTGCCCGGCTCTGATGAGAAGAGCATCCACCTGCAGCGCTTCCATCCGGTTGCTGATATCACTGTCGATGAGAAGGCGTGGGAAGCCTTCTTTGCCCTGCGTGAGCAGGTCAACACAGCGATGGATCAGGCCAAGAAGGATAAGATCATCGGTTCATCCATTGCAGCGACGGTGACAGTACCAAATCTGGATAGTGCATTTGCCAAAGCTGTGGGTGAGAGCTGGGAACAGCTGTTCATCGTTGCCAAAGTGGAAGCCGGTGAAACCATCACAGTCAGGGCTGCAGATGGTGTGAAATGCCCACGCTGCTGGAACTTCAGCGCACCAGCCGAGCCAACCCATGCTGTGCATAACGAACTCTGCCCACGCTGCTTTGAAGCCGTAGCATAAGGGCGGAACCTGTGCGGCCCACGACGGGTCGCAGTAGCACGATGCGATGCGTTAAAAGCGTGTACGCATCCCGGCTCGCAACAATTTCCATTCGGTCGGGGAGAGGGCGAATGGATCTGCCGCATGGATGCAGCAGAAATTTCAGGATGAAAAAAAGGCCCCGCATTTGCGGGGCCTTTCTATTGCACTTTACGGCTTTCGCATTATCCGTTGAGATCTTCCGGCTCTTTGGAGAGCGCCTTACGACCTGTAATCATCGCTGAAACCAGGCCACCACCCTCTTTGATCTCGGTACGTACCACGACAAAGATATGCAGAAGAATCAGGAACATCAGGAAGTAGGATGTGTAGATATGCACAGTGCCGAACGGGCCTTTGAATGCGCTCAGGGCTTTGGCTTTCTCTGCATCAGTACCTGTTTTGTCATACGGTTTGATCGTTGCAGGATCAACACCTTCTGCTGCGATCTGTGCGGCAAACGTGGAACCAAACGGCGGGTAATAGATATCGGTACCGGCACGAACCAGACCGGTCACCGCCATCACAGAGAGTGAGAGCATAATCACCGCTACAGCCAGACGACCCAGCGGATTGTGACCCACATACTGTTTTGGCTCACCAGCTTTGATGCTGCCCAGATAGGCGCTCAATTCACCGATATAACCTTTACCGGGAAAGATATTCATCCAGCGCGAGTAACGACCACCGACAAAACCCCAGCCAATACGCACTGCCAGATTCAGAACAAACACATAACCGATCAGCACATGGATGGTTTTCAGGGTGATCTTCGCCTCCAGGCTGGTGATGCCCATATCCTTCTTGAACAGCATCATCAGACCCATAAAGATCAGTAGCAGCACGGTCGTGAAATTCACCCAGTGGAAAATACGCGTAGGGAGATCCCACGCCTTGTACGACTTCAAAATCTTCTCTTTCAATTCAGATCTCCTATCTCTTATCAAAGTCATGTGTGACTTCGATTGTTTCATAAAAATAACCCTCCCCCCATACAGGGGAAGGGCAGCAATGTTATTTGTGAATTGTGACAAAATGATGAATCATTTCGATGCATCATGCATAGCTCTCTACTTGTTGGCTTCTGCCTGTGCCGCCTTGGCAGCCTCTTCCAGCTTGGCAGCAGCTTCTGCTTCTGCCTTCTCATCAACGATCGCAACCAGTTCAACCTCGAAGATCAGTACGCTGTTGGGACCAATCTTGGCACCGGCTCCACGCTCGCCATAAGCAAGCTCAGATGGCAGAACAAGCCTGTATTTGGAGCCGACATTCATCAGCTGAACGCCCTCCTGCCAACCGGCAATCACGCCAGCCAGAGGGAAGGTGATCGGCTCACCACGGCTGTAGGAGGAGTCGAACTCAACACCATCAATCGTTGTACCTTTGTAGTGAACGGTAACTTTATCGTTGAGGGTCGGCTTGGCGCCCTCACCCTGCAGAATCACCTGATAGTGCAGACCACTCGGCGTTACAGTCACGCCCTCTTTGCCTGCATGCTCAGCAAGAAAAGCGGTGCCTTCGGCCTTGTTCTTTTCAGCTGCCGCTTTCTGCTCAACTGCCTTCTTCTCAGCCTGCTTTACAAAAAAGGCCTGTTTCACCTTGTTGGCATCTTCCTGAGTCAGTTTGGTCTCGACGCCATCAAGCCGATCATTGATCGCGGCTATCATTACAGCCCGATCCAGATCAGTACCCAGCGTTTTTAGTGACATGCCGATATCCATACCGATGGCATAGGCAAGTTTGGACTCCTCACTATCAAGTGTTAGTGCCGGAGCTTTTTTCTCCTCCTGCTGACTGCATGCTGCAAGCAGAACAACACAGGCAAGAATAAATACCTTTTTCATGATCTCTCCCTTCATAAGAAACTGTTAACTACCCGCTTATCAAAGCTGATATATCTGAAGATGGCAAGGTCAAACTTCTCGCTGCAACCCTGCAGTTGTTTTATTCCCACTCAATAGCGCCACCGTTGCTATTTAACAAAAACAAGGGGGTTTGTAAGTTCTTTGTAACACGATCGAGGATTTCGACTGAAACACAGAACTTCTAACCCCTTGATTTTAAAGAACTTTCAAAATCACAACTTACAAACTTTGCAACATAGTACCGCTACACCCTGCTACTGCAATCCCTTCGTACTTCCTGCGCTAATTCTACAACATTTTGTATATCTGCCTATAAGCACGATCATAGGAGAACGACATGCTGTATATCAAAGGAAGAGTGAACTCATCAAAGCTGGTTGAGCCGGATGGTAAGAAGCCATACTACAACGTCCAATTCATCAGCGAGGCCGCAAGCGGTGCGCTGATACCAACATGGGCGAGGGTCTATTCAGGATCAGCAATCAATATTGGCGACGAGCTGGAAGTTCAGGTCAAGGTGAATGCCTGGGACAAGGACAAGTTCCAGCTCATCGGCTTCATGGACTGAGGGAGTCGGGGAGGCCAATGCCTCCCCGTTGTCTTATGATGAAGCGACTGACACACCTTCATGCCTTCAATGTGGATGAGCGAACAGCTCACCACCTGCATCTGCTTTGTAATCGCTACGAGCTGAGCGAGAACGAACTCATTGCGAAGGGTCTCGAACTCGCGGAGCTGAAACTGGCCGAGTTTGAGATTCGTCTCGCCGTACAACTGGAGGATTGGCCGGATGAAGCTTGAGAAGTGCAAACCAATCGAAATTCCCATCGACCCAGCCAAGTTCTCGGCGGAACGCCGCGCGAAGAGAAAGGCGTTCGCCGAGATCCTGTTCAGGCTCCTCATAGGTGCTGCGGTTCTCTATTTCCTAACCCATCCAGCCGACCTCATGGCGACCATCACCTACCTGCAGAAGCTGTTCTCGTCGCCATGGTAGTAAAATCAATTCCGAATCACCTGCTGGAGCAATGCCTCGTGCTGTTTCGCGCTCTGTCGCTCTACTCTGTGGAGAGCGAGAGCTACATGTTCCCGAATATCGTGAGATCGAAGCAGAATGAGTTGGTGGTCGTGGCTCCGTATTCGATCAGCAGAGAGAAGTTCGAGAAGGCATTGGACGGGCTGGGAAGCATCTTCGGTCGCAAGTTCATCGGGCTGGAGGATTTGGGCAACCACCGATGGCTGCTTCAGGAGTACAAGCTCCCTGAACTGGTGCCGTACTCTTCCCGCCCCGCGAATATCCCTGTCGAGGACTACTGGCTGGGCACCTATGAAGATGGCTCGCCTGTCGTTCTGAGATTTGAGCATAGTCCGGTGCTGCTCGTTGCTGGTGCATCAGGATCGGGAAAAACCGAGCTGTTCAAGGTGCTGCTGCGGGAGATCGAGCAAGCATGGGGATCGGATGTGATCACTATCGCCGAGGGAGCCAAGGCCGGAAATGACTTCCGGCATCAGCCTTGCAAAAAGCTAGTCACCGAGACAGATGAAGTGCTAGCGGTGTACGAGCATATGCTCTCGCTCTATGAGAAGCGAAAACAGCTCATCAAGAAGCTCGATGTGGACAACTGGCTACAGGCTCGGGAGAAGGGAGTTGAGTGGCGGCCTCACTATTTCCTGATCGATGAGTGCCCACTATTCCTGTCAGCTCCGAAAAAGGGCGATGATGACTTCAACGAACGAACAAGAATCATCAAAATCGCTTCTCATCTCGCCGCACGTGGTCGCTATGTCGGTCTATTCCAGATTCTCGGAACTCAGGACCCATCCAGTACAGGGCTGCCCTCGGATATCATGAACCAAGTCAGGCTCAAGATTGGCTACTCAATGCGAACCGCTGAGATGAGCCGAGCCTACTTTGGTCAGGCAAGCGCACATGCAGCTGACCTCGTGAGAGGCAAAGGTATCGCGATGCTCGGTAGTGAGCCTCGGATTTTCAGAGGCGCATTAAATTAGGCGTGCTAGCCGCCACAAACAAAAAAGCCACCCCGAAGGGTGGCTCGATGCGATCAGGTGATCAATCCTCCCAAGGCGAGGGATACAGACTAGGATTACGGGTCATGGAGATGTATTGCGCGAGAGCCGTGATAAGACGCGGGGTACCAAAAAGGTACATGTCTCGGCTATTAACCCAGTCATGCTCATGATTCTGTCGCTCACCATCATTAAAAGCCACCCAGATACGATCATCTGACTTAACCTCACCACGGTGGCGGCCTACTGTAAAATAAGTGCATTCAACTTGATGCTCATCGTCGCAAGCCACCCAGATACGATCATCTGACGTATCAGCAGATTTAACAGAAGTTACGCCAATAATCCATCCCTTCTGTGTTCCTGCCAACAGAGGATCACTTTCGAGGTACATGCGAGTTGTGAGTTTCTGGGGGACTGATTTACCCCAACCCTCGCCATAAAAGACAACCTCGAGCGGATCAGAGACTCCCTTGAGATCACCAATCTTATACTGTCGATCGGTATCGACCTTATTCTGCACCGCCACATAGTAATCATTAGCTACCTCAGCCAAACGAAGTTCGATAGTCGCAATATCGGCCCCCTTAAGACTCTTGGCATACTCAGGAAACTTCATACAAGTGTCGTAAAAGATTTGACGAAATCCTTCAGGCTTGACCCATGCTTCCTTCGGGATAGAAGCCTGACCCTTACAATAATAAGAAAGGTCCATAGCCGGATACAACCATGTTGAAATAAAGCTACCAATTTTGCGGTCATAATCAATGTCATCAAAACTCAACCAATAATCCGGATAACGTGACAAGTTCTCCTTCGCAAGTTTATAATCCTCCCTGAAAACCTTCTTCCGTTCCTTAAGAATAGCCGCCTCCCTAGCAGCTAAAAGCTTCGCTTTATCTGACTCCGTTGCAATAACGCGCTTAGTTGGCGGGGGCACAAGGTCCGAGGGGCCAGCTGACGCCGAGAGTGGCGCTGCCAGCGTGAGTGTAAATAGAATAGTTAGTGATGTGATCAATCGATGCATTAAATGAAGTTCCTTTTAGGATTGTTGTGCAATTTTCAGGAATTAAAGCACAAAAAAAGCAAACATCAAGTCGCTCCCTTGATATGTATGCCATAACTCAAAAATTATGACGATTCATACAGATTAAAGTACATAGACCATGCACCAGCAAGCTCATTCCCTTGAAAAACCTACAGCGTTTTGTAATGGCTGGAATGAGTTACCAATTCCAACCATCCAAGAAGCCAGGAGGCTTCATTCATTTTCAAGTCGGCGAGAATGATGTGTCATTCAAATGCTCGGAAAAATATTACAAGACGCGAAAAGAGACATCAGAGAAAACAGGCACTCGCGGTTCCATTGTGTTGTTCTCCAACAAGTCGAAGCACGGACTCCGTCATAAAATTAGAAATACTCAACACACTTTCAAACAGTTTATAACGTTGACCTATCCGGCCAAATTTCCGATGGATGGTGCTACAGCAAAGCAGCACATTAATAATTTCACAACTAGAATGCGTCAGGAATTCCCTGGCATCCAGTATTGCTGGGTATTCGAAGCCCAGACTCGTGGTGCTCCGCATTTTCACATTATTATTGATACAGAACTTCCGAATGAGAATCATCAAGATAAGGATGGGGAATACTTCTACTCGGAGAAGTGGTCAAAAATATGGTCAAAAATCACAGGTAATGCAGAAAACAAGCAGCATCTGCGCCGTGGACTCCGAATTGATCCGATCTGGAGATCGGATTCCAAAAAGTTGGCCAACTATTTTGCGAAATACTACACGAAGAACGAGCAGAAGGAGTTTACTGCTGGATTCACTAATATCGGCAGGTTCTGGGGAACATCGAAAGGGTTTTGCGAGCCTCGATCAGAAGGAGTCTACCGAGCAGAAGACCTGAGGTGGATGCTCAAGCTCTGCTTTCACTACGCCAATCTCGAACGGGATCGCAAAGGGCTCAAGCGATACCGATACAGTACCGAGGCAGGATGCTCCCTCTGGGATTTCCGCGAAATCCTGTTCGGCAAGGTGCTGCCACAGATGCCAGCATCCGCATCTGTTAGGCTGGCGATGCCGTATCAGGGACTGAGCAGGCCGCCGACCATCACGAGCTAGCCTTCTTTTTCCAACAGCAGGCCGAAATCCGGGTTCTTAGCATCCTCGTACTGTTGCAGTGCTGCCGACTTCATCATTTCATCCATTGCATGGCCATAATGGTTCTCGATAAAAGCCACTCCGGTGCCAGCAATCTTAGACATATTCCAAACCGTCACACCAGCAGCCAGTCGCATTGTGATTCCAAAGTGTCTCAGGCTGTAGAACGACAGCTTACGGCTCTTGTGATCGACTCCGATCCCAACCATCAGCTCTTCCCAGTATCTGTAGAGCTTGGTCTTGTCGAACTGCTCCGAAGCGTCCAACGATGAGAAAACAAAATCATCATTGGAGCGGTAGGGAGTCCGCTCTTTCAGTCGTCGAAAATATTGCCCTCCTCGGGTGATGATATCTCGCCGCTTGCGATTCTTAGAAGTCACCGCGCGAACACCTATATGAGCGAGTGCTGTCCTCCTCTCCGCGTCATATTCGTGATCTTCTACCCGCACATCCCCCCACTTAAGCTGCCTTGCCTCACCAATTCGCATGAAGGTGTTCGACAATATCAAAACAAAATCTCTGACTAACAGCTTTTCCAGCCTGACTCGCTCATCCGGATTGTGTTTCTTACTCGACCACGACCGCATAAAGCGAGTCAGAGCATCATACTCATCGGGTGTAAATACATCCCGCCGACCCGCCTCAGTAATGCGCGGCATGACGTCGAACTCCAGCTTGGGAAGTGAACAATGTCCATTCTCGAATGCCCAACGGATCAGAGCATTGATTGTAGATTGCTCATTTCGGATGGTGATATCCTGAGCCTCATCCTTGATACGGAAGTCCCTATATTCGAATGCCGACTTTCGCTCCAGCTCACTGAGCTTGGTTGGTGCTCCCTTGTAGCGGAGAAAGTGACGGAGCTGGCTGTCAATGGTTCTCAACCGACCTGCGGTAATGACTCCCTTCTCGACGTGCTTCTCGCGATGCTCAAGGTAAGCGTTCACGAGCTCCCGCAACGTCATGCTGAAAATCTTTCTTCCGGACTTGATATCAGAGTGGATTTGAAGGTACTCATCCCGAGCTCTGAGAATTGCGGCTCCCTTATCCCGAGTGCGAAGCGACTTCCTGACGTACTTGCCCTCTTCCGAGACATAGCAGCGAAACTGCCACACCCCATTGGATGCCTTGGTTTGGAGAATATGGGCAGCACCATCGAGAATTTCGTGGTGGTTCATCGTCCAGCGATCATTGTTTTCAATAGAACTCATAGTTTGTAAGCCTCTTTGTAAGCCGAAATCCCAAGTGGTTGAAAACTTAATGATTTACGAGCACTTTGTATAGAGTTTGTAAACTATGAATCCTTATATAACAATTACTTAAGAGCGAATTCCTATTCCCACTCAATCGTGGCAGGCGGCTTGCCCGAAACATCATAGACCACACGGTTGATGCCGCGCACCTCATTGATGATACGGTTGGATACCCTGGCCAGCAGCGCATGCGGAAGCTCTGCCCAGTGTGCGGTCATAAAGTCCTGTGTCTCCACTGCACGCAGTGCAACGACCCACTCATAGGTACGGCCATCACCCATCACACCAACCGATTTCACCGGTAGAAAAACGACAAAGGCCTGACTGGTCTTCTCATACCAGCCGGATGCGCGCAGCTCATCAATAAAGATGGCATCAGCACGGCGCAGAAGATCGGCATACTCTTTTTTCACTTCGCCGAGAATGCGGACGCCAAGACCCGGCCCCGGGAATGGATGACGATAGACCATATCGTGCGGCAAACCGAGTGCTACCCCCAATTCACGCACCTCATCCTTGAACAGGTCACGCAGCGGCTCCAGCAGTTTCAGGTGCAGGGTATCAGGCAGGCCGCCGACATTATGGTGACTCTTGATGGTGTGCGCCTTCTTGGTTTTGGAACCGGCCGACTCGATCACATCAGGGTAGATGGTTCCCTGCGCCAGCCATTTGGCTTTGGGCATACCCTCAGCCTCTTTCTGGAACACATGCACAAATTCGCGACCGATAATCTTGCGCTTGGCCTCCGGATCAGCGACTCCTGCCAGCTCACTGAGGAACTTATCAGATGCATCGACATGATCCACCTTGACGCCAAGGTTACCGGCAAACATCTCCATCACCTGTTCAGCCTCGTTCAGGCGCAACAGACCGTTATCGACAAAGATACAGGTCAGCTGATCACCAATAGCGCGATGCAGCAGCGCTGCGGCTACAGAGGAGTCAACGCCACCGGAGAGGCCGAGAATCACATCTTCACTGCCGACCTGCTCACGAATCTTTGCTACCGCCTCATCAATATAGTGCGGCATCGTCCATTCACGACCGCAACCACAGATATCATGGACAAAACGGGAGAGCATCGCCTTACCCTGATGGGTATGGGTCACTTCCGGATGGAACTGCAGCGCATAAAAACGGCGCGACTCATCAGCCATACCAGCGATCGGTGTGGAGTCATTACTGCAAAGCACCTCGAAACCATCCGGAAGCGCGGAAACCTTATCGCCATGGCTCATCCAGACATCGAGAATACCACCCTCTTTATCTTCAATACCGCGAAGCAGCGGAGAATTACCTGAAGCTTTAAGCTCTGCATAACCGAACTCACGCACATGGCCTGTTTCAACCGCACCACCAAGCTGCATGGCCATCGTCTGCATGCCGTAACAGATGCCCAGTACAGGCACACCCAGTTCAAACACCACTCCGGGTGCCTTAGGGGTCTCATCTTCATAGACTGAGTTAGGACCACCGGAGAGAATAATACCGGAAGGTTTAAAGGCGCGGATATCAGCCTCTGACATATCCCAGGGGTGCAGCTCGGAATAGACCTGCGCTTCACGCACACGCCGCGCAATCAGCTGCGTATACTGTGAACCAAAATCCAGAATTAATATTTTATCCATTGAGTTCCCTTCACCCGCAAAATATATCCGTATATTTTGCTTAAATCGTTACGCAAAAGCGTCGTTTTGCTTCACTCACAGCCTCATTTCATTTGGCCGCCACCCATCCATGGGTGGATATAAAGGAGCTTTGTTGCAAAGCCCATGACAATTCAATCCGCGCGGCAAACATACTATCACACGTTGAAACTATCGATCCCCACCCATGGATGGGTGGCTTTAGTGAACCTTATGAAAACCGCGCTTTTCATGAGGTATTTAAGGCAGAGGGCAGGAGCCCGATGCCATATCAAGCAATCAGGACTCGAAACGGTAGTTCGGAGCTTCCTCAGTGATCGTTACATCATGCACATGTGATTCACGCAGGCCAGCACCGGTAATACGGACAAACTTGGCACGCTTGTGCATCTCTTCGATGCTGGCAGCACCGGTGTAACCCATGGATGCGCGCAGACCACCAACCAGCTGATGCAGAATGTCGGTCAGTGCACCCTTATAGGCCACACGACCTTCAATACCTTCAGGAACCAGCTTCATCGCTTCATCGACATCGCCCTGGAAGTAGCGATCTTTACTACCCTGTTTCATGGCGCCGATGGAGCCCATACCGCGATAGGCTTTATAGGTACGACCCTGATAGAGGATTTTGTCGCCAGGCGCCTCTTCAGTACCGGCAAACATGGAGCCGAACATGCAGGTCGAAGCGCCAGCGGCCATCGCCTTGGCAAAGTCACCGGAGAATTTAATGCCGCCATCGGCAATCACCGGCACACCAAGCGCTTTACCGGCCACAGCGCACTGCATTACCGCTGTCAGCTGTGGTACACCCACACCGGCAACGATACGCGTGGTACAGATTGAACCCGGGCCGATACCGACCTTCACAGCATCCGCACCGGCATCAGCCAGATCACGTACAGCTTCAGTGGTAGCGATATTGCCGCCAACCACCTGAATCTTGTCACCATACAGGCGTTTGATTTCACGTACCTGATTGATTACACCCTGCGAGTGGCCATGGGCGGTATCAACGATAATGGCATCCACACCAGCAGCGTAGAGCGCCTCAAAGCGCTGCATCTCAGCATCACCGACACCAATTGCTGCAGCAGCCAGCAGACGGCCAAGATCATCACGTACGGCATTCGGATTGGCCGAAGACTTTTCGATGTCGCGAACAGTTACCATACCCTGCAGACGGCCTGTTGCATCGACAACCGGCAGCTTCTCAATACGGTGCAAGCGGAACAGATCCTTGCAGGTATCAAGATCAACACCATGCTCAACAGAGACCAGACGCTCACGCGGGGTCATCATATCTTTTACTTTACTGTTCGGGTCACGCTCAAAACGGATATCGCGGTTGGTGATAATACCGCACACCTTGCCATCGTTATCCAGCACAGGAAAACCGGAGAAACCGTTCTCTGCAGCCAGCTTGTGTATCTGTGCCAGCGTCGTTTCAGGTGTTACCGTCAAAGGCTCCTGCACCACACCTGCTTCAAAACGTTTCACGCGACGGACTTCAGCAGCCTGTTCAGCAGGGGTCATGTTTTTGTGGATAACACCGATTCCGCCCTCCTGAGCCAGCGCAATCGCTGTGCCCGATTCGGTAACGGTATCCATCGCGGCTGAAACCACCGGAATATTCAAACGGATCTTTTTGGTTAATTGCGCTGAGGTATCAACCCCGCGCGGCATGACGCTGCTTGCCTGTGGCACAAGTAGCACATCGTCAAAGGTTAGTCCCTCACCCAGCATCTGCTCATTCATGCGATTGTTACCTCCGAAATCCGTATAAAAAGAGGGCGGCATGATAACGGAACAACAGGCATCCCGAAAGCAGCGATCAAAACCCCGATCTCAGGTCAGGCATCATCCTCATGGAAAACCTCGGGCTGGGCATCCTCCTGCGCAGTTGCGCAGTGCGGACAGAAGAGATAATCCGGTGCGATACCATGATTACAGGAGGTGCACTTGGCAGAGTTATTGATCATGCGCCCCACCTTCACGGAGATCACCGCGGTTACCATCGCAAACATGCAGATACCGGACATGATCAGACTTGCCGCCAGCACCTTGCCGAGAGCAGTCTGCGGCACAAAGTCACCATAACCCACCGTACTCATGGTCACCAGCGACCACCATGTACCTTCAAACGCATTGGAGTAGGTCTGTGGCTCAAGGATATAGATCATATTACCCACCATCACAGAGATCAGGCCGATGGTTCCCAGTACACCCATAAGCAGCTTCAGTGAGCCACGAAGCGAGGCAAACAGGGATCGAACCACGGGGAATGAGATCGCCACCCTGATCACACGCGCCAGACGCAGCAGTCGCACCAGCACAAAGGAGTCGCCGACAACAAACAGCGGCAGCACCGTAATCAGATCGACAACACCGTTAAAGCTGAGCATGTAGTGCTTACGATTGCGCGCCGCGTATACCCGCAGCACATATTCAATCGCAAAGGCGTAGAGTACCCAGCGCTCAAACTCATAGATCTGCTCACCCCACTGCGCATTGTAGGCATCTACAGTGTTAACCATGGAGCCAGTCACCACAATCATAATCAGGGCGAGCATGCTCCAGTTAGTGATCCGACCTACCAGCGTGCGCGTATCAAAAAGTATCTCATTAAGAACCTTTCGCACTCCGCTCAGGTGCAGATGATGGTCATCCAGATCCTTCAGATCCTTGCTTTGCATAAGAATTTCCCCTATATCGAAGTCTCGGCGAAAAATTAGCAAGAAGTTCGCCAAAACACGAGCAAAACAGGATCTGTCCCCCAAACGTGGGACAACAGGGGAGGGTTCGCATCTTCTGCATACAGTGTTTGACAACCACCACCCCCAACTTATAATGCGCCGCCCTTGCACGGCAGACCACCTTGAAAAAGGGGTCAACGCAACACTCGCAAACATGGAGAAATTTTTTATGCGTACTTGGACTGTTCGCCCCGGCGATATTGAACGCAAATGGTATATTGTAGATGCCAATGATCTTATTCTGGGCCGTCTGGCAACTCAGGTAGCAACTGTTCTGCGCGGCAAACACCGTCCGCAGTACACTCCGCATGCTGATTGTGGCGACCATGTTATTATCATCAACGCCGATAAAATTGCTGTAACCGGCAATAAAGAGAGCGCCAAAACCTATTACCGTCATACCCGTTTTGCCGGTGGCCTGAAAAGCATCACGCTGGAAAAACAGCGCGAAAAGTTTCCTGAGCGCATCATTGAACTGGCTGTTAAAGGCATGATGCCAAAAGGTCCTCTGGGCCGCGCTATGCTGAAAAAACTGAAGGTTTACGCTGGCAGCGATCATCCGCATGCCGCGCAGCAGCCTGAAGTAATGAAACTGAATTAAGAGGAAAGTGAAGATGGCAGAGACAATGTATCGCGGCACTGGTCGCCGTAAACGTAGCGTAGCCCGTGTAATCATCCAGTCCGGTAAGGGCAATGTGCTGGTTAATGGTCGTGAAGTAGAAAACTACTTCCCGGTTGAGATTGTTCGTCAGCAGGCTCTGTTGCCACTGACTGCAAATGATCTGGCAGGCCGTATCGATGTGCGTGTTAATGTTCATGGTGGCGGCACATCCGGCCAGGCTGGCGCAATTCGCCACGGTATCGCTCGTGCTCTGCTTGAATATGATTCCGGTCTTCGTCCGGCACTGAAAGCGGCAGGCTTCCTGACTCGTGACTCTCGTAAGGTTGAGCGTAAGAAGGCTGGTCTTAAGAAAGCACGTCGCGCTCCACAGTTCTCCAAGCGTTAAGTTTCGCAAGAGACATTTTAAAAGGGAAGGCATTGCGCCTTCCCTTTTTTTTGGTTCATCGCGGATTTGCGGAAACGATGAATTGCACTCTTGTTTTTTGATCCCCCGTTAGCAGGCTGACTGGACAAATCAGCAGGAGAGCTGATTTGTTAGAGTGCAGGATCGGGAACCCGACAGGAGTAAGCGGCGCTGTCCCGCCGCGCGATGAAGCTTTTTTTGGCTGTATTATATCCTGCAACATGCCGATGGTTGGCAACGCCCGGTCAGACGATAGGCTAAGCGCTGATCCATGTTCAAACTCTGAACTCATCGCAGGTGCCGATTGCACTACTACCGACACGGAGAACCACTTTGATCCCATCCGTTTATGAACCTGAACGCTTCAGCAGTCCGGAATATCTCGCCGTTCTTGATGACAGCCAATCGCCGGCAACACTCTCTCTGCCCGCCTCCTGCATCGAGGCGATTCAGAATCAGGGGGAAGCCGGTTATCCGCATGAGATATGCGGCCTGCTCATTGGCAGCATCACTGAAAACGGCTGGATGATCACTGAAGTCAGACAGGTTGAAAATCTTAACACTGCGCGGGCAGCCGACCGTTTCGAGCTCGATCCGGCAGCCTACCAGCGCATTGACAGGGCGTTGCGTGGCACCGGCCATGAGATCGTTGGCGTCTATCACTCCCATCCTGATGCTCCGGCAAAACCTTCACCGACCGACCTTGGCAGCGCCTGGGAGGGCTTCGCTTACCCCATCATCAGCATCTGTGATGGCAAAGTTGCTGATCTGCGCTGCTGGTCAATCAATGAAAGCGGCGACCGCTTTCAGCAAAACGCTATTGTGGATGCTGCATGATCAGCTGTTTGAGAAAGGCCGCCACACTGCTGCTCTGCAGCGCCCTGCTTGGCGCCTGCAGTATCCAGAAATCCGACCGGGGATCAGAAGCTCACGAATCTGAAGCGGCGCAAAAGAGGCAACAGCAACAGATTGAGCAGATGGATCCCCCGTTTCTCTATCTGGCTGCGCAAAATGCACTGAAAGATGGCAACCGTCCTCTGGCAGCACGCTTCCTCACAGCCCTAGTCGAGAAAGAACCGGAGGCGATTGAGCCGCAGATCCAGCTGACCAGCCTGCTACTACAGCTGGGCAAAACCGAAGAGGCAGAGAGACACATTGCCCTGCTGCTCAAAAAAGAGCTTAAAAAGGAAGACCTGGAACAACTGCTGCTGACTCAGGCGCGCATGAAGGTAGCAAAAAACAAGCAGGATGAGGCACTGCCGCTTCTTGATCAGCTGTTCAAAGAGAATCCGGCCAACCTCTCCGGCCGCGACCTGCAAGCCCGCATCCTCTCCGGCCAGAGCCGCTATGCCGAAGCTCTTGCCGCTATCGATGTGGCAATCCGCAGTGAAGAGCTGCCTGAATTCCGTCTTCTGCAGGCGCAACTGTTTCTCAAGCAGGAGGATAGCAAAGCCGCCAGAGTATCACTGCAGCGCATGCGTCTGCTGGCGCCTGAAAACGATACTGCTGTACTGCTGCTCAGCAACATCTCCCTGCAGGATAATGACACAGATAGAGCCGAGAAGGAGCTGCGTGATTTCCTCAATGCCTATCCGGATGCCATTCGGGTGGGCCACGCCCTTGGTAAACTGCTCATTCAGGAGAACCGCATAGCAGAAGCCATTCTGATCTATCGTGATCTGGCCAACCAGAGCGGCCAGAATCCGGAGATCCTGAAAACACTCGGCATACTCTATTTCCGCTACAAGGACTTTGAGAAGTCTGAAGCAACCTTCAAAAAACTGAACCAGAACAGTCCGGACGATCAGAGCCGTTTCTACCTTGCTGCCAGTCTTGAGGCGCTGGAACGGCCTGATGAAGCCCAACCGCTTTATGAGCAGATCGACCCGAAAGGGGCAATGGGGGATGCTGCGCAGATACGCCTGGCAGGCATTGATTTCGCCAATGATGATCTTAAAAGTGCGCTAACACGGCTGCAGACTGTTCTGAAATCGAAACCATCCGACACCGAAGCCCATCTGATGCGCTCAGCCATTCGCCTGGCCCAGAAACAGTACAGCCTGCTGCTTGAGGAGACCAGTGAGCTCTCCACCATGAACAAGGTGCATCCGCAACTGCTGTTTAACCGGGCTGTCGCCTTTGATCATCTGAAACAGTATGACCAGCTGGAGTTGATGCTCTCTCAGCTGCTCACCCACGCTCCGAAGCACTCCGAGGCGATGAACTTCCTCGGCTACAGCTACGCCATTCAGGGCATTGAGCTGCATAAAGCTGAAAAACTGATTCTTAAAGCGCTTGAGCTGAAGCCGGATGATGGCTACTACCTTGATTCGCTGGCATGGGTCTATTTTAAACGTGGTGAGTTCAAAAAAGCCCTGACCACCCAGAACAGAGCCCTCAAACAGATCAGTGATGATCCGATTATGTTTGAGCACCTTGGCGACATTCTCTGGAAAAATGGTGATCAACCTGCTGCACGAGAGGCATGGGAGAAGTCCCTGCAGATGAACAGTGACGATTCCGACGCCATTAAACATAAAATTAAACATGGTCTGGATGGCGACTGATGTTTGCCGCAGTCAGGTCTCGCGTTGCACCTTTAGCGTTACTGTTGATCTGCACAGCCATGCTTACATCGGCATGTGTTAAGCAGCCTGTTACCACGACTGAAAAAACCTCTATCGGCCCCTACAGCGACTTTGCAGCCCGGCTTATTGTCATCGAACCCAAACGTCGCTGGCAGGTGATGCTGCAGTGGCGTGCCGACTCCCCTGACAGAGGCGATGTGAGACTAACCCATGCTGCCACCGGCACCGTCATCGAACTGCGCTGGTTCGCCAATCAGATGCAGCTGCGCAGCACAGCGTCGCGGATGTGGGAGCCCGTCGATTCGACACAACTGGGAAGTCAGGGCATTGTTATTCCGCCGCAACAGCTGGCCTCCATTCTACTGGGGCAGATGCCCAGCCACTTCATCCATAAAAAAGAGGGGTTATGGGAGAGCAGAGCATCGGGAAGTCCGATCCGCCTGCAGTGGACTGCATCGATGCACAAACTGACCATGACCGACATTAAACATGGACGTCGGGCAACGATGTTGATTCAGCCATGAAATTGAGACTTCCTGCGCCGGCCAAAATCAACCTGCACCTGTTGGTCACTGCGATTCGCGAGGATGGCATGCACGAGCTTGATACCAGCTTCGCCTATACCGACATCTGCGATGAGCTGCAGATAGAGCCTTGCGATACGCTGACAGTCAGTTGCTCCACGCCTGAGCTCTCAGGTGAAAAGAATCTGGTGTATAAACTGCTTGATGCTTTCAGAAAACAATACGGCATCTCGCAGGGGCTTGCCGTTCATATCGTCAAGAATATCCCTGCGCAGGCGGGACTGGGTGGCGGCTCCTCCGATGCTGCCACCGCACTACTGGCTGCCAACCGGCTTTGGCAACTGGATATTCCGACAGCGGAGCTGATCACTTTCGCAGCCCCCTTCGGCGCTGATATCCCCTGCTTCCTCTATGGCAAGGCGAGCTGCGCTCGCGGTATCGGTGAAAAACTCAATGATTACCCGGATTCACTACCTGAAAAGGCACTGCTTCTGGTCTGGCCCGGCACAGGACTCTCTACCGCAGAGGTCTTTCAACACTTTGATCATCAGATAAATTCGGGGGATCGCACATTGACCCCGCCAGAGGGGCTGGATACCATCCGGCGCGATTCAAGCTGCCTCGGGAAAAATGATCTCGAAGGTAGCGCATGCAGCCTGAGTCTTGAGGTTTCGCAGCTCCTACAAGCGTTGCGCAAACATTCAGATACAGTATGGATGAGTGGAAGTGGCTCAACATGTATTGCCCTGTTTGATCATCCTGAACAGGCCAGAGCCGTGGCAGCACATCTGAAGATGCAGAACCCGGCAAACTGGACGTTTGTCGGCACAATGCAGCAGCAACATCAGCTGGATGAGAAATATTGGGACGTAGCCAAGCGGTAAGGCAGCGGGTTTTGATCCCGTCATGCGCAGGTTCGAATCCTGCCGTCCCAGCCAGTTATTTTTTCGGGATGCTCTGAATAACTACATCCGTGTAGGCATTCAGCAGGCAAAGGAAAAAGTGTCACTGTTCCTTTGCTCACAACATCAGGCACTTAGCGTGCATGATGTTGGCAGGCCATCCATAGCCTGCTCGGATACGCTGACTTTTTCAGCGCATCCTTAGCAGAACCCAGGGTAGAGGTGATCGATGAGCGCTTACACTATCGAACAGAGGAGTGATCACACTATGGTCTACGAGAAACTGCGTCTCTTTTCAGGCACCTCAAATCCACCGCTTGCACAGGCGATCTGCGAACATATCGGTAAACCTCAGGGTGAGATCTACACCCAGCGCTTCTCTGATGGCGAAATCTTCATACAGGTCAAAGAGACCATTCGTGGTCTGGATGCCTTCTTTATCCAGAGCACATCTGCTCCTGCCAACGACAACCTGATGGAGCTGCTTATCTTTATCGATGCAGCCAAACGTGCCTCAACCCGTAACATCTGTGCTGTCATCCCCTACTTCGGCTATGCACGTCAGGATCGTAAAAGTGCCGGACGCACCCCTATTTCAGCCAAACTGGTTGCCGATCTTATCTCCCGTGCCGGTGCAACTCGCGTATTGACCCTCGACCTGCACGCCACCCAGATTCAGGGCTTCTTCGATATTCCGGTGGACAACATCTTTGCTATCCCGCTGTTTTCCAAGGATATTGAAGAGAAAAACAATATGGATAATGTGATGATCGTCTCCCCCGATGTGGGTGGTGTGGTTCGTGCCCGCGCACTGGCTGCTCGCTTGCATGTGGATATGGCGATTGTGGATAAACGTCGCCCTGCCCCTAACGTTGCCAAAGTGATGAACATCATTGGTGATGTGGCTGGCAAACACTGTATTCTCATCGATGATATGGTGGATACTGCCGGAACCCTCTGCGGCGCTGCCGAAGCCCTGCTTGAGCGTGGTGCGACCAAGGTCAGTGCCTACGCCTCCCACGGTGTCCTCTCTGGACCTGCGGCAGAACGACTGGTTAAGTCCAATCTGCATGAGCTGGTGATTACTGACAGCATTCTGCAACCGCAGCGAATTCTCGATACCGGCAAGGTTCGCACAATCTCAATTGCCCCTCTGATGGGAGAGGCGATCACCCGCATCTACGACGCCCGTTCAATCAGCAGCCTCTACGAGGATTAATTTCGATGACGCATCGGCACAGAGAGATGCCGAAGTCACAATAAATATGAAGCTGATCTCTGTTGATACTGAAGCTATTGAGCAGCACTACGCGGTACTGAACCGGATCGGCCCTGTCGACGGTGATCCCGACAACGGTTTTCTTCGCGCCCCCTACTCCGCTGCTGAAACTGCAGCCATCAGCTATATCCAACAGGTTGCCAGAGCGGCAGGCCTGAACTGCCGATTCGATGCTGTCGGCAACCTGATCGTTGCAACCCCCGGATCGTTCTCCGCATGGGTAGAGACAGGTTCGCATATCGATACTGTTCCGGGTGGCGGCAACTTTGATGGCACTGCCGGTGTGGTGGCAGGACTAGCGGCACTGCTGGCCATCCACAGCTCCGGAACTGTTTTACAACGCGGTCTGCGCCTGCGTATCTGGCGTGGCGAAGAGTCCGCCTGCTTCGGTGTCACCTCTATCGGTTCCAGAGCTGCCTTTGGCAGACTCGATGCATCAGCTCTTATGCATAACTATGCCGGAAGATCACTTGCTGAGGCAATGCTTGAGCAGGGGGCAGACCCTGAGCTGATTCGTGCAGGCAGACCGGCAATAGATAAGCATGAACGTGATAGCATCGCCGCCTTTCTCGAACTGCATATTGAACAGGGCAAGGTGCTCGAAGCTTGCGGCAAGGATATCGGTATCGTCACCGCCATCCGCGGCTCCAAACGCAGCTGGGTTAATCTTCACGGCACCTTTGATCACTCTGGAGCCACGCCGATGGGGCCTGAATTCCGGCAGGATGCCAATCTGACTATGGCATATATTATGGTACGGCTCGATCAGCTACTCAGACAGGCCAACAGTGAAGGTGCCGATCTCGTACAGACCGCGGGTCTGGTGAATCCTCCGCAGCAACCCGGCTCCAGCCTTCCTCTTGGTGAAAATGCCATTACCAAAATAAGTGGAGCCGCCTGCTTCTCATATGAGGTGCGTGGTTGCGATGCAGAGAGCGTGGAGAGCTACTGTGATCGCGCCTTTGCACTGATCCGTGAAACTGCAGAAGAGTTCGGCACCACTGTTGCGATAGAGACCTTCTCCGATCAGGCTGGCATCCCAAACCTGAACCCTGAACTCCAGAAACTAATGACAGAAAGCTGCATGGCACTGGATCTCAGCTACACATCTCTGCCCAGCGGCGCCTGGCACGATGCAGGCACACTGGCACAACAGGTAAGAGGCGATGGCACAACCATCCCGGTCGGCATGATATTTATTCCGTGTTACAACGGCATCAGCCACTCACCAGATGAACGCTCTACCCCCCTGCAGATCGCCAGAGGGGCATCGTTGCTCGCCACAACCATGATCGAGCTGGCCTCTATCTGACCTGCTCAACCGAACCGGTCTGCTTGAAAAAACTGTCCGCTGCCTGCTGTGTGGCATCCATTGCCTGCTGAACAGACAGCAGCGCTTCATGATCATCAGCATCTGCCGCAACGCTCACAGCTTCACCATAGACGATAACGCCAGCAGTAAAAGGCTTGGGGATATAGAAGTGATCCCATGATGAGGTGATGCGCCACTGCCGTTTTGTTGCCCAAATCACAGGGCGAATCGGCAGCCCGGTCTTTTTAGCCAGTTGAATGGTGCCGAGCTGCACCCTCTCACGCGGCCCCTTCGGCCCGTCCGGTGTAATGCCGAAATCGCATCTCTCTTTCTGATAGGTTCGCACCATCTGCAACAGTGCTCTGGCTCCGCCGCGCGTGGACGAGCCGCGTATGGTTCTAAATCCCTGCAACTGCAGTGTATCAGCAATATAACCGCCATCACGATGTTCGGAGATCAGCGTATAACCACGACACCCTCGCAGGGCCACCCCCATCATCAGGATGCGTGCATGCCAGAATGCGAAGATATGGCGCTCAGGGGCCGCCGGATCGTAACAACCTCCCAGACGCTGCCAGCGAATCGTAAGCGACAGAAAGGCGATGATCAGCCTGATCAAGCGCGGCACCAGCCAAATCAACAGTCGCTCTCTCATCCGTTTTACTAC
Source organism: Mariprofundus sp. KV (assembly GCF_013387475.1). GTDB lineage: Bacteria > Pseudomonadota > Zetaproteobacteria > Mariprofundales > Mariprofundaceae > Mariprofundus. The sequence goes on from NZ_VWNB01000006.1 coordinate 35,519, forward strand.
CCTCTCCCCAAAAAAACGTTTTTCTGTTCAACCCTAAACTTATCACCAAATCCGGAACGACGTTAGAGCCTTCTCATCTTAACGTGGCTCTGATTCAGAATCAGAGTCCTGAAATGCAAAAAAAGGTCTGACTTGCGCCAGACCTTGATCACTTCATCGTTGCTGCGAACCTGCTTACTTCATCACAGCCGCAGCCGCATCAACAGCTTCGGAACTTTTTTCACTGACAACCTCTGCAGCGTCGGAAGCCACTTCAGCAGTGGCATCAACCGCATCAGATGCAGCTTCACTAACGACCTCTGCAGCATCAGAAGCCACTTCAGCAGCTGCATCAACAGCTTTAGAGGCGGCCTCGCTTACAGCTTTCGCTGCATCTGCTGCAGTATCAGAAGCAGCCTCTACAGCACTGGACGCTGCAGCCGGAATAGTACGTTCTGCAGGTTTTTCGCTTGAACAAGCCGCCAACGAAAATGAGACTACAGCTGCGACGGTTATAATCAGGGTATTCAACTTCATCAGGTTTATTCTCCTTTTTTACAATGCTCAATCATTTTTTGAACAGTGCCTCTATCAGGTGCAGTTCATAGCGTATGACAGCGCATCAAATAGTCAATCAATCCGCTGCATTGATTAAATTCATGCGTGCAAAATATGATCACCTTACAGCTCATCTAGAGCGCAGAAAACAGCTCCGATAGCAGCAACAGCGAGATCGCAACAGTCAGGCCGGAGAACAGAAACAGTTTCCTGCCATAACCGTTGAGTTTGGAGAGTGGAGGCAGGCGCTCTTTATAACGCCTCTGCTCCTCTTCAGGCAGTTCAATCATGAACAGCTGCTTAGGTCCGAAACGAATATAGATATAGAGCCCGAAAGCGCTATTCATGGTCAGCAGCAACAGCATGATCATGACAGTTTCAGCTGTCATCTCAAATTCTGCTGCCGGCATTTATTTTGCTCAATGTCCAACTCCCTGGAACTCTTTCAGTCGCCAACCCTCAACCGATAGTCGAAATCTGTATAGTCCCAAGAGGGGGGATAAGACAAATTGGACTTTTATGTTGCAATGCATAGAGTGCGCGCCCGCGTTGAAAACCTGTATCAACGCCGCCGTCACGGGATAACCCGACGGTGCATTTTTTGGAGGATATACTATGACTGATTTTATTGTAGAAGCTGAGCTTCGCGAAGAGACTGGCCGCAGTGCAGCACGCCGTCTGCGCCGCGCCGGCAAACTGCCCGGCATTATTTATGGCGGCGACAAGCCTGACCTGCCGATCACTATGGACTACAACACTGTTTCCAAGCTGTTGAATGAAGAGCTGTTCCACACCTCTATGCTGGAAGTTAAAGTAAAAGGCTCACGTGGTAAAAATACCGTGATGCTGAAAGATTCCCAGTATGATCCTCTGAAAGATACTGCAACCCACCTCGACTTCATGCGCGTATCTGCCTCTGACAGCATCACCATGGACGTTCCAGTTGTAGCGATCAATACCGAGAAGTGCCCTGGTGTTGCCATGGGTGGCATGGTTTCCATCATCCGTCACTCTCTGGAAGTCAGCTGCCGTGCGGACTCCGTACCTGAGCACATCGAGATCGACTGTGGTGCACTGGAGCTCGGCGCTTCTGTTCACATTGAAGACATCACGCTGCCAGCAGGCACAGAAGTGCATCACGATGTAAACTTCACCATTCTGAACATTGCTGTACCGAAGGGTGCAGGCAGCGCTGAATCAGAAGAAGAAGATGCAGTAGAAACCGAAGTAGAAAACGGCTCAGCTGAGTAAAGCTTAAGTGAAGCTGCTTGTCGGCCTGGGTAATCCGGGTAGCAAATACGAGCAGACGCGCCATAACATCGGCTTTCGTTTTCTCGATCTGCTGGCGAAATCGGAGGGGCTGCGCTTTGACGCAGCCCCTCGTTTTCATGCCGAGACAAGTATCTGGAACCGCTCACCCAGCCAGCGTGTTCTACTGATTAAACCCCAGACATTCATGAACCATAGCGGTGAAGCTGTGGGTTCTCTGGCCCGCTATTATCAGGTCGATGATGAGGATATCTTCGTTGTCTATGATGACCTTGACCTGCCCAGCGGCAAACTGCGCATCAAACAGGGTGGTGGCCATGGCGGCCATAACGGGTTGAAATCACTCAATGCCCACCTGAGCACACCTGAATATACGCGCATTAAAATCGGTATTGATCGCCCCTCTCACGGCGATGTCAGCGCCTGGGTGCTTGGCAAAGCGGATGAGGGCGATCGTGCTGATGAGAACCGCATCTTTGCTGCCCTGCTGGATGAGATCGGCACCCTGCTCGATGGCCAGAGTGACAAAGCGGCTAATCGCATTCACCTGGCACTACAGGATTAAAGCCTTATCCACTAAGGCACAGAGGCACAAAGATATTACACCAAAGACATACGAATTCATTCCGGCTTTGTCTCTTCGTGTCTTTGTGGTGAAAAAGAGGTTATAACAACATGGCACTGAGTATTGGTATTGTGGGTCTTCCCAATGTAGGTAAATCCACGCTTTTTAACGCACTTAATGGTGGCGGCGCAGAGGCGGCCAACTATCCGTTCTGCACGATTGATCCCAATGTCGGCATTGTGCCGGTACCGGACAAACGCATTGATGCTCTGGCTGCCATTGTTAAACCGCAGGCAATCCAGCACGCTATCGTTGAATTTGTTGATATTGCCGGTCTTGTGGCTGGTGCAGCCAGTGGTGAAGGGTTGGGCAATAAATTCCTCGCCAACATCCGCGAGTGTGCAGCCATCGCCCATGTAGTGCGCTGTTTTGATGATGAAAATGTAACCCATGTTGCAGGCAAGATTGATCCGCTTTCCGACATCGAGATCATCGATACCGAATTGATGCTCAAGGACATGGAGGGTGTTCAGAAAGGCCTGATCCGCATTGAGAAGCTGGCCCGTACCGGCGACAAGGATGCAAAGAATCAGGTTGAGGTGTTCAAAAAGGTCAATCAGGGGCTGGAGGATGGCACACCAGTGCGCCGTCAGGGACTGAGCCGTGATGAGCTGGCCATGGTCAAAGAGCTCTGTCTGCTGACTGCCAAACCGGTTCTCTACGTCACCAATGTTGATGATGGTTCACTGCCCGATGGCAACGCCTATGTCGATAAGGTGCGTGAGTACGCAGCCCAGGAGGGTGCCGGCGTTGCGGTTGTCTCCGCCCAGATCGAAGCCGAACTGATTGAGATGGATGAGGAGTCCCGGAGTGAATTTCTCGCTGATCTCGGCCTCACCGAGCCCGGTCTGAACACTGTGATTCGGGAGGCATATACGCTGCTGGATCTGATCTCCTACTTTACTGCAGGCGTCAAAGAGGTGCGCGCATGGACTATTCATCGTGGTGATACTGCCCCCAAAGCGGCAGCAGTGATTCACAACGATTTTGAGAAAGGGTTTATTCGTGCAGAGACCATTGCCTATGAGGACTATGTCACCTTTGGCGGCGAAGCCAAATGCAAAGAGGCGGGCAAGATGCGTCTGGAGGGCAAGGATTACATCGTTAAAGATGGCGATGTGATGCATTTCCGATTTAATGTGTAAGGGGTAAGGTGAGAAGCGCACCGCCGACAATACTCTTCGTGTACTTCAAGAGCGTCGTGGTGAATAATTACGCCATCAACAATCAAAAGGGAGAGCAATCGTGGATATTTCTAAAATTCCTGTAGGGGCTGATATGCCCAATGACATCAATGTTGTGATCGAAGTGCCGCAGCACGCCGATCCGATCAAGTATGAGCTGGATAAAGAGTCCGGTGCTGTATTTGTCGATCGCTTCATGCACACCGCCATGCACTATCCGTGCAACTACGGTTTTGTGCCCAACACCCTCTCCGATGATGGTGATCCGGTAGATGTGCTTGTTGTAAGTCAGTACCCGCTGATTCCCGGTTGTGTCATCCCTTGCCGCCCTGTCGGCGTATTGCAGATGGAAGATGAGGCTGGTATGGACGCCAAGATCTTGGCTGTACCTGCGTCCAGACTCAAACCCTACTACTGCAACGTGAAAGGCCCTGAAGATCTGCCTGTGTTCCTTATCGATCAGATCAAACACTTTTTCGAGCACTACAAGGATCTGGAAAAGAACAAGTGGGTGAAGGTGACCGGCTGGGGTGACGCAGAAGAGGCCAAGAAAGAGATCATCGATTCAGCGGCACGCTATCAGGCAGAAGCTTGACGGTTCCGTTTTAAAACTTCATAAAGGCGGTTGAGTAATCAACCGCCTTTTTTTATGGCTATTCAAATGTCGCTGGGGAGGTTCTTATGACTACAACAATGATTCCGGTCATGTTTGGTATGCTGGGACTGGCCTGCGCCTGGTATATCTTCGTGGCCGTCAAACGATACCCTGCAGGTGAAGGTAAAGTCACCGAAATCGCAGCAGCCATCCATCTTGGCGCCATGGTCTTCATGCGCCGTGAATATACGATTCTTGCCATTTTTGTCGCCATCGTTGCATTCGCCCTGGGTGTAAGCCTGGGCAGCCACACCACCATCGCATTTCTGGTTGGTGCAGCCTGCTCAGCGATGGCCGGATACTTCGGCATGTTTGCCGCCACAAAAGCCAATGTACGTACGGCTGTAGCTGCCCAGCATGAGGGTGCAGGCACAGCGCTGACCATCGCTTTCTTCGGCGGCTCTATCATGGGGCTCACTGTTGCTTCACTCGGACTGCTTGGGCTTGGTACCCTCTATCTCTTTTTCGGCGGCGACCCGGTCACAGCACACGCCATCCACGGCTTTGGCATGGGCGCATCATCGGTTGCCCTCTTCTCACGTGTCGGCGGCGGTATCTTCACCAAAAGTGCCGATGTCGGTGCCGATCTGGTGGGTAAAATAGAGGCGGGTATCCCTGAAGATGATCCACGCAACCCCGGTGTGATTGCCGATAACGTCGGCGATAATGTCGGCGATGTGGCGGGCATGGGCTCCGACATCTTTGAATCCTACTGTGGTGCTATTATTGCAACGATCGCTATGGCATCAACACTGGCGGCAGATATTCTCGATCCACTCGGCAATCAACAGTCTCTGATGTTTCTGCCCCTGGCGCTCGCCTCAACCGGCCTGATCTGCTCCATCGTCGGTATTGGCGTGGTCAAAGTGTTATCATCCCATCAGGCAGAGGCAGCGCTGCGTGCCGGCACCATTGGTGCCTCACTACTGTTTATTGCAGCGGCCTACTTTGTTATTTCTCTCAGTGGAATCTCCTCTCATGTATGGGGCGCGGTTATCTCCGGAGCGATTGGCGGCATCGTCATTGGACTTATTACAGAGTATTATACCGGTGACCAGCCGGTTCGCGATATTGCCAAGTCCGGTGAAACCGGTGCTGCGACCGTCATCATCTCCGGTCTGGCTATCGGCATGCAGTCGGTCATTATCCCCGTACTCACTATTGCCACGATCATCTTCATCTCCACGAAACTCTGTGGCCTCTACGGTGTTGGTATTGCCGCTGTCGGTATGCTGGCCACCGTCGGCATGACCATGGCCATCGATGCCTACGGCCCGGTCGCTGATAATGCAGGCGGCATCGCCGAGATGGCTGGTCTCGGTGATAAGACACGAGGCATTACCGACTCGCTCGATGAACTGGGTAACACCACTGCCGCCATCGGCAAAGGTTTTGCCATTGGTGCAGCAGCGCTTGCCGCTCTGGCAATCATCACCGCCTATGTACAGACCGTTTCAGTCAATGTTCCCGACTTCAGCCTTGATCTCTCCCATCCCATTGTACTGGTCGGCATGTTTATCGGTGCCCTCTTCCCCTTCTGGGTCGCATCCCTGACCATGACAGCGGTTGGTGATGCCGCCTTTGAGATGATCAAAGAGATTCGTCGCCAGTTCCGTGAAATCCCCGGCTTGATGGAGGGTACGGCCGAGCCGGATCATGCCCGTTGTATTAATATCGCCACCAATGCGGCACTGAAAAAGATGGTACTGCCCGGCATACTGGCTGTGGCAGCACCGGTGCTTGTCGGCTTCGGATTGGGGCCGGAGGCACTCGGCGGCATGCTCGGTGGCGCACTGGTCTGCTGTGTACTTCTGGCGCTGACCATGGCCAATGCCGGTGGCGCCTGGGATAATGCCAAAAAATATGTCGAACAGGGCAACCTCGGCGGCAAAGGTTCGGATGTGCACAAAGCCGTGGTGGTTGGCGATACTGTGGGTGATCCGTTCAAAGACACCTCCGGCCCTTCGATGAATATTCTGATTAATGTGATGGCCATCGTTTCTCTGGTGATCGCACCTCTGCTAGGATAGCCCGAACCGGTCTCTCAGCAGACCATAATTACCAGGAGTTAATATCATGAGTGATGATCTCAAAGAAAATGTGATGGATACCAATATCTGGCTGCGGCTGGTTTTCATGCTGCTGTTTGCCGTGGTGTTTGCTGCTACACGCGTGGTGCTGGTAGCCGTCATTGCAATACAGTTCCTCTGGGTGCTGTTTACCGCCAATCGCAATGAAAAGCTGCTCTCCTTCGCCTCCCAGCTGGCCACCTTTCTCTATCAGATCTACCGTTACCTGAGCTTTAATACCGAAAAGCGTCCGTTTCCTTTTGATGATTTTCCATCCGATGAAGCCCTGCTGGATGACAATGAAGCTGAGGTAGCCGTTGCAGCCGAAGAGGCTGCTGCTGAGCCGGAAACTGCCGCCGAAGCAGAAGTCGTCGAAGAGAAGAGAGCGGCTGCAAAGCGTAAAGCACGCAAGCCGGCCACCGATAAGCCCGGTGATGAGGCAGCTTCTGACGACGCATCAGATGTAGCATCTGAAAGCGGTATCGAAGCAGACAAAAGCTGATCAAACACCTTAACCTCAAAGGGCGGCCCGATACCGGTGCCGCCCTTTTTTGTCTGATTGCTCATAAACAGAGCCGTGAATATCAACCGCCGAGTTCTCGGGTGGCAGCTTCGATATCTCTCTCCAGCTTCTTAAGCAGATCATTACGCCGCACCGCATTCACCTCTTCTGCAGGAATATAGGGGAGAAAACGGAAGGTGATGGTGCCCGGCTTTTTGATGAATCCGCGTTTGGGCCAGAGGGCTCCGGCATTGTGTGCCATCGGCAGAATACCGGCCTTCGCCTTCTGCGCCAGAATCACGCCGCCGGGCTGATAGTTACCTGTAGTACCCACAGCTGAGCGTGTCCCCTCGGGAAAGATCACCACCCAGCGCTGTTTCTCAAGCATGGCTGTGCCATCCTGAATCACCTGCTTGATCGCCTCGCGAGGGCTTCCCCTGCGAATGCCGATCGTGCCCATCAGTGCCAGCGCCCAACCGAAGAATGGAATATTGAACAGCTCGCGTTTCAGTATCCATGTGTAGGGCGGAACCAGAATCGGCATGGCCACGGTCTCTGCCGCCGACTGATGTTTGGCTACCACCACACAAGCATGATCCGGCATATGCTCTTTTCCCTCAATGACAATGCGAATACCACAGAGCACCCTTAAGAGCAGGAAAATGCTCTTCGACCACATCTTTGCCCAGATCCATGAGGCTGAAAAACCAAACGGGCGAAACAGAATCACCAGCAGCGAAAAGAGCGGCGTGAGAACCATAAAACAGAGATTAAACAGGGCTGATCTTATGGTCAGCATGCAGCCCCCCCTAAAACAGCATCAACGGCAGCGCCCAGATCGGCAAAAGCGCTGATCTCCGGCATCAGCAACTTCGATCTCTGCAAAATCTTTTCACTCTCACCATAACCGCTCTGCACCAGCATGGCAGGCACACCTGCTGCAAAGGCAGCCTCAACATCACGGATCGAATCACCGATAAACAACGCCTCTTCAGGCGAGCCAGAGAGCCCCAGAGCAGCAAGGGAGTCGATCACCATGCCCGGCAGTGGTTTGCGACAGACACAGCCATCATCCGGCCCGTGCGGGCAGTAAGCGACATGCGAGATAAAGCCCCCGGCCTGCTCAATGGCCAGCATCATCTTGGCATGGATATCATTGAAAGTATCTTGATCCATCATACCTCGACCCAGGCCGGACTGGTTGCTGACAATAGCCACGCTGATTCCTGCGCCATGCAGACGGGCAATCGCCTCAAGAGAACCGGGAATTGCATGCCACTGCTCAGGGGCAAGAATATAATCGGGTGAATCAAAATTGATGACGCCATCACGATCCAGCAGTACGGCTTTTGGTCTCTTCAGATCAGACATATCCATAGCGGAACAATACGCGTTACAACGAGCAGAGAAAAGCGGTGACCCGTTATGAAGATTTCAGCATTTGATGCATCAGCCGACTAAGCTCATGAATCGCCACCGGTTTATTCAGCAGAGTAAAGTGCTCAAACCTCTCCACCTCTTCGCCACACGATGAGAAGTCATAACCGGTCATCATGATCACCGGCACATCACTACCGGACTGGCGAATCTGTTGCACCAGTTCAACGCCACCCATCACCGGCATCACCATATCGGTGAGCACGATGGCAATCTTATCCTGATGCTCACGATAGCAATCCAGAGCAATAGCGCCATTACTCGCCTCAACCACCAGATATCCAAGCGTTCTTAGCACCTCAGCCACCGTACCAAGAATACCTGCGTCATCATCCACCAGCAGCACAGTTTGCCCCGAACCGGCAACCGCCTTCTCATTGCTCTCTCTCTCTTCACTGCGCTGCTCCTGCAGCAGCGGCAGATAGATATGGATGGTTGTGCCCTGCCCCTCTTCACTCTCAATCTCAAGCAGGCCACCATGCGTCTGCACCGCCCCATAAACCATCGCCAGTCCAAGGCCGGTCCCCTTCCCCACCCCTTTGGTGGTAAAGAACGGCTCAACCACTTTACCGATCAGCTCAGAGGGGATACCGCTGCCGTTATCCGCCACAACAAGATGGGCGAATCGGTCGCCTGCCACCTCAGGGTGTAGCTGATGGAAGGCTTCAGTTGCCTCATAGCATTCAAGACTGACTGAGATACTGGGATTCTCACTGCCAGCCACCGCATCATGGGCATTATTCAGCAGGTTCATCACCACCTGCTGCAGCTGGGTAGCATCCCCTTTGACCAGCATCTTCTGCTCTGTCACAGCCTTGCTTACCCTGATATTTTCAGGAATTGCACTACTGGCAAGCTTCAATCCCTCTTTGATAAATGTATTGATTGGAAGCGCACGCAGCTCAACCATATCCTTGCGGGCAAAGGTGAGCAGTTGATGCACCATATCCGCCGCCCGTGCACTCAACTTATCTACTTTCTCCAGCTTATCAGCCACAACGTCCGGATCATCAACCTTACGCTTTGCCAGATAGACGTTGCCCTGCAGAGCAGCCAGCATGTTATTGAAATCGTGGGCAATACCACCCACCAGCGTGCCGATCGCCTCCATCTTCTGGGCCTGCAGGAACTGCGCTTCAAGCTTCTCATGCTCAGTCATATCCTGCTGCAGGGATACAAAATGGGTGATCTCTCCATCTTCATTATGAATCGGAGCCACACTCATCAGCGCCGGATAGAAACTGCCATCCTTGCGTCGGTCAACCAGCGTTCCATGCCAGACATTGCCGGATGTAATCGTCTGCCAGAGCTCTTTGTAAAAGGCCGGGTCCTGAGCATGGCTTTTCAGCACGGATGGGTCCTTGCCGAGCACCTCTTCAGATTGATAACCGGTCATCTCACAAAATGCCGGATTCACATACTCAATCACTGCATTGCGATCGGTGATCATCACCGCCTCACCTGCCTCTCTGATCGCCATCAACATTTTTCGCTGCTCAGCCTGCGCTGCTACCTGTTCAGACATATCGCGAATCATGACTGTCATAATAACATCGTTTCCAACAACAACCTTAGAAATCGAAATCTCAACAGGGAACTCTTCACCACTCTTTCGCAGTCCATACAGACCACTACTCCGGTGGTGCACCGTGCTTTCTGAGTCATCTCTCTTAAATGCCTCAACACCACGGCCATGCCCTTCTCGGAATCGCTCTGGAATCAATTGATCAAGATGATTTCCCAATAGATCAGCTTCTGAGTAATCAAACATAATCTCAGCCGCTCTGTTAAATAAAATAACTTCCTGATGCTGGTTAATAGAAATGATCGCATGTTCTGCCATCTCTACGATACTGGAAAAACGATCTCTGCTGGCGATCACCTCCAGCTCAGCCAATTTGCGCCGGGTAATATCCTGAACAGTACCAATTGAGCGAATCGCTTTACCTTCACTGTATTCGGTTCGGCACTGCTCATGAACCCATTTCACGGCGCCATCAGCCATCAACAGGCGGTGCTCGATATTGTATGCCGTCCGATTATCAAGCGAGGCGGTGAATGCTGAATTTACATCATCCAGATCATCAGGATGTACCCTCTCTAAAAAGGTCTCATAGGTGTTCACACTTCCTGGCTCAACACCGAAAATACGATAGTTCTCATCGGACCAAAAAAGTTTATCATTGATAAGATCAAGCTCCCAATGACCAATATGGGCTACAGATTGCGCCTCCTCATGGAGTGTTTCTGCTTTCAGCAACATCTCCTCAGTTTGTTCGCGCTGCTGATTAAGATTAATTGCTGAGATAATTTGAGCGCATGCTTTGATGAACGGATTGAGCACTTCGGTTAATGACTCATCAAACCCTCCTGGCCTGTTAGCAATACCTATCATACCGATAAACTGACTACCCATGGAGATAGGAATACCCATATATGCATTGAGTGACGGATGCCCCTTGGGAGTGCCGCAACCTCTCGGATCACTGGCAGGATCATTGGCGATAACCAGTTCTCCTGTCCTGATTGTCTCACCAAACAGCGAATTCAGGTTATGAAACTCCATGCCCGACTGTTTATTCTTCGCATACAGCGCCTGCGTCTCTTCATTCCAGGCAATATTTGTCAGTGCAAACACCTTCAAGTAGGGGCTGTTCTCTTCGCCATGAAGAATACGTCCGACAAACCCGTACTCGCTTTCAGTTACAGCCAGCACCTCATTAAGCAACGACTCAAACAGCTTCTGTGGCTCTTCATTGGCGATATACATGCCCTGTGCCTTAGTTACCGCATCAAGCAATCGCCTTTCCAGCTTCAACTTTTCTTTGGAGCTCTGCGCACGCTCAAATTGAAAGATGGTCTCCTGCCAACGCCTGTAAGAGAACCAGATACCCAGCAGTGAAATTGAAAGAAGAACCAGCATGATCTCAACAAGCTGCCAATGCTCATGGCTATGCAAAAGGTCATGCAGTAATTCAAACAGATCCAGATTCACTGCTGCGACCCACACCACAACTGCGACAGAGGCAACAATGATCAGATCACGTCTGAATCTAGTGTGGATAGATTTATCCATCAGAGGAACTCATAACAGCCCATGCAAACCTCCTGAGAATGCGCTCAACTCACATCATCACTTATGAGCAATGATGATGCCAATAATCATTATGCACAGTTAATTGCTTACATCCTGTTTTTCAGGCACAAAAAAAGGGCCGCCAATGGCAGCCCTTTTACTATCCGTGTATATATTACTCTTACTCTTGAGAAGCGAACCAGCGCTCCACATCCAGAGCCGCCTTGCACCCTTCACCGGCGGAAGTAACCGCCTGACGATAGACAGGGTCGGCCACATCACCGGCTGCAAAGACACCTTCAACCGAGGTGGCAGTGCTCTTGCCGCGAGTTTTCAGATAACCGGTGGCATCCATCTCCAGCTGGCCACCCAGGAAGCCTGTATTCGGTTTGTGACCAATGGCGATGAACACGCCGTGCACATCCAGTTCACGGGTTGAACCATCAATTGTGGACTTCAGACGAATACCGGTCACACCGGAGTCATCACCGAGAATCTCATCGGTAACGCTGTTCCATGCCACTTCGATATTCTCAGTAGCCAGCAGTTTATCCTGCATAATCTTCTCAGCACGCAGCGCATCACGACGATGGATCAGTGTGACTTTATTGCAGAGGTTGGCCAGATAGAGCGCCTCCTCCACGGCCGTATCACCGCCACCAACCACAGCCACATCCTTACCGCGGTAGAAGAAACCGTCACAGGTAGCGCAGGCCGATACACCACGACCGGCAAAGGTCTCTTCACTGGGCAGCCCCAGATACTGGGCCGAAGCACCGGTAGCGATAATCAGCGCATCACAGGTGTAGGTGCCGTCATCACCATTGAGTGTGAACGGACGTTTGGAGAGATCGGCCGAATTGATATGATCCCAGATGATCTCCGTGCCGAAACGCTCAGCCTGAGCTTTGAAATCTTCCATCATCTCAGGGCCCTGCACGCCATCCTTATAACCCGGATAGTTATCCACATCGGTCGTCGTGGTCAGCTGACCACCGGCCTGCTGTCCCTGAATAACAACCGGATTCAGGTTGGCACGCGCAGCATAAATTGCCGCCGTATAACCGGCAGGGCCGGAACCCAGGATGATCAAATGGTGGTGAACAGAATCAGACATGAAAAACTCCGCAGAAAAAATCGATGATGAAACCTAGCGCAGCCCCCCCGAATCGCAATGACAGAAAATCATTTTCCGCAAGGGCCCAAAGAGCGCAAAGTATTTGAAGAGGCAATCAACTGCAAATGTAATGGCGGAGACCGTGGCTGACCTGTCGCCAGCTGCTAAATAATTTATTTGCCTTTGCGTACTGAAAAACTACATGGACCTGGTTTTTCAGAGATTTCCTAACCTTTGCACCCTTGGCGGTGCAATCCTCAGATAAGGAAAAGTGTTGCCAGACCGAGAAAGGAGAAGAAACCGACCACATCGGTCACCGTTGTCAGAATCGTGCCTGATGCCAGTGCCGGATCGATGTTCAACCGCTGCAAGGTCAGCGGTATCAGGGAGCCGGCAAGGGCAGCAGCAAACAGGTTGATCATCATCGCTACTGCAATTATCCAGCCCAGGCGAAGACCAAGATCAGGGAACCAGAATGAGGCAATGGTGCCGATCACCACGGCAAAGGTGATACCGGAAACCATACCAACGGAGACCTCTTTGATCAGTGTTCGGCGGGCATTGGCAAAGGTGATTCGCCCCAGCGCGATACCGCGCACAATCACCGTCAGTGTCTGGGTACCGGCAATGCCACCCATACTGGCAACAATCGGCATCAACACAGCCAATGCGACCACCTGCGCAATGGTCGCTTCAAACTGGGCAATCACAACAGAGGCGGCAATAGCCGTAAGAAGATTCACCGCCAGCCAGACTCCACGCCTGCGAGCAGTGATGCCAACAGGCTCAGAGAGGTCATCCTGATCCGAGAGGGCTGCCAGTCGATACATATCCTCGGTAGCCTCTTCCTGAATCACATCGATCACGTCATCAGCAGTAATGCGACCGACAAGCACCCCCTGTTCATCAACAACCGGCAGCGCCAATACATCATATTTCTCAAAAATATGCGCCACATCCTCCTGATCCTGCCCGGCTAAAGCGCGTGGAAAATCAGTTTTGGCAACCCCCGAAACGATCACATCAGGTTCAGCAAACAGCATCTCATGCAGCGACATGACCCCCACCAGACGATCATCATCATCAACAACATAGACGTAGTTGAGGTTTTCGATCTCCCTGCCAAAGCGGCGCAACACCTGTAGCACCTTCTCTACCGACCAGTTATCACGCACCTTAAACAGCTCGGCCTGCATCAGACCACCGGCGGTCTCATCATCATGAGTCATGAGCTGTTCGATCTCGCGTCGTTCAGCCGGGTCAAGATGCTCAATGACCTCGTCGGCCACCTCTTTATCCACAGCCTGCAGAATATCCGCGGCATCATCCGAATCGAGATGGGCTACAAACTCCTCAACTTCACCGGCCTTATAATCGGCAAGCAGATCCTCCTGCATACCTTCCGGCAGTTCGAGCAGCACTTCACCCAGCATCTCATCGGGAATGAACTCGATCAGAGTATGGCGTTCACTATCCTTACGACAGGCAAGCAGAAGCTCACCCAGTTCAGAGCCGTGCATCGACGATAACAGCTCTTCAAGCCGCGACTCATCCCACTTGGCGAGATGCAGTGCTTCCTTGCTGCTTAGCAGTTCCGGGCCGTTCTCATGGTTATGCACTGCACTCCTCCTTAGAGCCTGTGACCAGGCACTTGTGAACAACGCAAGGCTACACCACTGCCGATAGCCTTGAAATGGTCACTTGTTCAACAGTGCAATCAGAAGCATCTATACAAAGCTGAATTTATTGCCTACGTTTAGGTCATATGCACTACAGGATGAAATAGATGAGCAGAACACCCCTGATTCTTATCGTTGATGATGAGGAGATCATCCGCAATATCCTTGAAAAACTGATCCGGGCGCTCGGCTTTGAGGCCATCACTGCTGCCAGCAGCAGTGATGCGCTAGCCATGATCGACCAGCAGAGACCCGACCTTATCCTGCTTGATATTATGATACCCGGCTCCAACAGCATGGAGATCATCGAGACAGTCAGGGAGGATCAGGCACTCAATAAAACTGCCATTGTGATGATCTCCGGCACCGATGATCTCAATGCTATTGCCTCTTTTATCAAAGCAGGGGCCGATGATTTTCTTCTCAAACCATTCAATGCCACCCTGTTCAAGGCTCGCATTGTCAATGTGCTGGAGCAGATATCCATTCAACAGGAGAAACGGGGACTGCTCTCTGCCATTGCTGATGGAAAACTTAAACTGACAAAGGCTGAGAGCGCTCGCGACCAGTTCTGCTCCAAGCTCTCTCACGATCTCAACAATGCCCTCACCGGCATCATGATGGCAGGTGATCTTCTGCTCATGGGAGAGCTGCCGGATCATGTCACAAAAGGCATAGATAACATCCTCGAATCAACCGAAGAGATGACCAGGATCATCAAGCAGGCCAGAGAAAAAATATCTCCCCGCTAACAGGCCTAAGCCCGTAGAAGAGCAGCCCACTTTCCGGCAGGATGCGCGCCCGATGAATGCGACCAGTCAAGACAATACCCCGGCCAGATTATCGTCAATGACAGGGCTGGCGTGGCAGCTGGCCACCCTTGCCCGCAGTGGCAAACTCTCGCTCTGGATCTGCCCTGATTTGCGCAGCTACCGGCAACTGGCTGAAGAGGTTGCTTTTTTTCTGCAGGATGAGCCCGATCTGCTGTGGCGATTCCCGGCCTGGGAGGTACTGCCCTATGACCGTGTTTCTCCGCACCATGCTATCGTCGGCCAGCGCTTTGCAACCCTTGGTCGGCTACTCAACACCCCTGATCCGCATGGTCTTATCCTCACCGCCCTGCCCGCCTGGCTGCAGCGCATCGCGCCACCGGAAACGGTAGCTTCGCATGTCTGGCAACTGGAGGTTGGAGCTCCCTTTGATATCAGCAGCCTCAAATCACGCCTGACTGAAGCGGGCATGATCGCCTCAGAACGTGTACTGGCTGCCGGTGAGTTTGCTGCCCGAGGCGGCCTGTTCGATGTCTGGCCAGCCACCGAAACCACCCCGCTGCGCATCGATCTGTTTGGCGATGAGATTGAATCGATCCGCCGCTTCGACCCTGAAACCCAGCGCAGTGGCGAGGAGCTTAATCGCTTCACCTCGGTACCTGTACGCGAAGTGATCCTCGACAAGCCCGGACAGGAGATTTTCGCATCGGCATTCAGGGCACGATTCCCGCAACTGCGCAAACACCCGATGCTCTCCGCAGCCATGGCCGGCCGGCCTCATCCGGGCATTGAAGCACTGCTGCCACTGGCCTACCAGAGTAGCGCCCGCCTGCTTGATTACCTGCCAAAAGCAACAGCGATCTACGCCGCCGAAGGTCTTGAACAGCAGCGGCTTGCCTTTGCCGGACAGGTACGCGCCCAGTTTGAGATGGTCAAAGCCAGCGCCGAACCGAGCATCTCTCCGCAGGAGCTCTACGCAGTTGATACAGCCACCAGCTACAGCGCCCTGCATGGCAGAGCTGTTGAAGCAGCACCATCCATCACCGATTTCAGCAACCGCAGGCAACCACTGCATGCGCTGCTGGAGTCACTGAGCGAGCGCATCAAGGCAGGCTGGTCGATCAGCCTGATTGCCCACGGTCTGGGCCAGCAGGAGCGCATGCTTGAAGCGTGTGCCGGACTCGGGCTCCCCATTACTGAAATGCATCCACAGCAGGTTGGCAAACAGCAGCAAATAAGCAGCTGTATCGGCTATCTCGACAGCGGCTTTGCCCTGCCGGATAAAAAGCTGCTGCTGCTCACCGGCCGTGAACTGCTTGGTCAGCGTCTGCCACGCAAACGCGGCCACAGCACTACGGTACTGCGAGCCGACATCTTCAACTCTCTTGCCGAATTGAGAGTCGGTGATCCGGTCGTGCATGAGGATCACGGTGTCGGCCGCTATCAGGGCCTTGAGACGATGGGAGATGCCGATGAACTGGCAGATTTCATCAAAATTGAATACGCCTCCGGTTCTCACGTCTTTGTACCGGTGGAGGAGCTCTCCCGCCTGCACCGTTATACCGGTGAAGAGTCACCCAAACTCAATACACTCGGCTCTGAAAAGTGGAAGCGTACCCGTGAACGGGTAGAGCGCGATCTACTGGCTATGGCCCATGAGTTGATCGAAATTGAAGCCGAACGAACCGGTGCACGCCGCCCGGCAATTAAGCTGAAGGGTGAACTGTTTGATGCCTTTGAGGAGTTTGTGACCCGCTTCCCCTTTGAGGAGACCGATGATCAGGCCGAAGCAATTGATGCGGTGCTGGCCGATCTGGCACTGGACCGGCCAATGGATCGTGTTGTCTGTGGTGATGTCGGTTTCGGCAAAACAGAGGTGGCCATGCGTGCTGCTTTTGTGGTTGCCCAATCGGGGCGGCAGGTGGCTATTCTCGCCCCGACCACTGTACTGGCCAACCAGCACTTCTCCAGCTTCAGCGAACGCTTCTCCGGCACCGGCCTGAAGGTAGAGATGATCTCCCGTCTGCAGGGTAAAAAAGAGGTGGATCGTATCAGACAAGGGGTCAGCAGCGGAGAGGTTCGCCTGCTGGTCGGCACCCATCGTCTGCTCTCCGAACAGTTTGAGTTCGCGGATCTCGGCATGGTCATTGTTGATGAGGAGCAGCGCTTCGGTGTGAAACACAAACAGAAGCTCAAGGCACTCAACACAGCCGTTGATCTGCTCACTCTTACCGCCACGCCGATTCCGCGCACCCTGCATCAGACCCTTTCCGGCTTGCGCTCGGTTTCGATCATCAGCACACCACCGGCTGAGCGCGAGGCGATCCGCACCATGGTCTCCAGTTTTGATACCCATATCGCCAATGAGGCGATCCGGCGTGAACTCTACCGTGGCGGGCAGGTCTACTATCTGCACAACCATGTTAAGAGCATCGAACGCATCACCGCACGCCTGCGTGAAGATATTCCCGAGGCGGAGATCGGCATTGCCCACGGGCAGATGAGTCCGGCTGAACTCGATCGCCAGATGATGGCCTTCTACGAAGGGCGCCTGCACATTCTGGTCTGCACCACGATTGTCGAATCAGGGCTGGATGTGCCCAATGCCAACACACTGATTATTGAACGTGCCGATCTGCTCGGACTCTCACAACTGCATCAGATTCGTGGCCGGGTCGGGCGCAGCCATCGTCAGGCCTACGCCTACCTCTTCACCCCCGATGCCCGCGCCATGACCGCCGATGCCCGCGAACGCCTGCAGGCGATTGCCGAGCATACCGAACTTGGTGCCGGATTCCTGCTGGCCCGTCAGGATATGGAGATTCGCGGTGCTGGTAATCTTCTCGGTGCTGAACAGAGCGGCAAGATCGAGGAGATCGGCCTGGATATGTATATGGAGATGCTCAGTGAAGCGGTCGCTGAAGCGCGCGGGATGGCCAAAAAAGCTGTGCAACCAACCGATATGCATCTTGGTGTGAATGCCATTCTGCCACCGGATTATGTGCCGCAGCCGGGTGAACGTCTGAACCTCTACCGTCGCATCTACCGCGCGGTTGATGACAATCAGATCAGCATGCTCTTTGAAGAGATGACCGACCGCTTCGGCCGCATGCCTGATGAGGTGAAATATTGTCTGGAGACCGCCCGTATCCGCTGGCGCGCACAGGCGCTGGCACTGGCATCAATCCGTGCCTCGAATCAGGGCATCCGCCTCAACTTCACCGCCGCCTCACCGATTGAACCGGTTGATCTATTGATGCGCGTGCAGGCGGAGCCCAACCGTTTCCGTCTTACACCCGATGGCAATCTCACACTGCTCCAGCACGAGCCGGATATTCGCCAGCGCCTTAAAGGTTGCATTGCCTTTCTCGATTCCCTGCTGAATAGTTCAGCATCATAATTCCCATTGCCTTTTCCACCTCAGGAGCCCTGTCATGCTGAGTAATTTCCTGCTACCACCAGAGTATGCGTTGCCGATCCCGGTCAACTCGCCGCTGTTTGTAACGCCCGGTGGTGGCCGACTCCTGCTCTGCAGCACGCATGACGCCTATCGCCTGCGCGAACATTATGGCTGTGCAACACTTGAAGCGGTTCAGATGCAGATCAATCTGCAGGAGGGGAAACGGCTGGATATCTGGCAGTCCGAGCTGGAGGCGGCGCATATGAACGCCCATATCTTCGGTTGTGACGATTTCAATGCCTTCAAGGAGATTTGCGAATCGCTGATGCTGGAGCGCATCGGTGTACTGCAGGTGAGCACACAACCCGGCCACTGCCGCATGCTGCTGGCAGGCTCCGCTGATGCCACAACCATGACCACCCGCCTGCGCCCGCTCTCAGAGCGCCTGAAGGTGGATATCGCTGTCACCGCACTGAAACCGTCTCCGAATCTTGCTGAACCCGGCCTGCTGCTGATGGATATGGACTCCACCCTGATCCAGAACGAATGTATCGATGAAATTGCCGACTTTATGGGTATCAAGGAGCAGGTCGCCGCCATTACCCAGCTCTCCATGGAGGGTAAACTCGATTTCGTGGCCTCCTTCACCGAGCGCGTCAAACTGCTCAAAGGGTTGGATGCCTCTGTGCTGCAACGCGTGCTGGATGAACGTATCAGGCTCACTGATGGTGCCGAAGCGCTGATCAAAGGGCTGCAGGCCCACGGCTGGAAAACCGGACTAGTCTCGGGCGGCTTCACCTTCTTTACCGACTACTTTGAAAAAACATTGGGGCTGGATTTCTCCATGGGCAATCAACTGGAGATCGTTGATGGCAAACTGACCGGTGGTTTTATCGGTGAGATTGTTGATGCCAGAAGCAAACGCACTGCTCTGCTGAGCAAAGCGAAAGAGTGGAATATCCCAATGGCGCAGACCATTGCCATCGGTGATGGTGCCAACGATCTGCAGATGATTGAGGTGGCGGGCATGGGTATCGCCTTTCACGCCAAACCGCGTGTGCGTGAACTGGCCCCCTACGCCCTCTCCTATGGTGGTCTGGATCGGACGCTTGATCTGCTTTAACGCTTAATCAAGCAGATGGGAGACCACGCCATCAGCAAGCTTGGGTTCAAACCATGTCGATTTGGGCGGCATCACCTCACCGGAATCCGCAACGGCCATCAGATCATCCATTGAGGTCGGGAACATCGAGAAGGCAACAGCCATCTCACCTGAATCGACGCGCTTTTCAAGTTCGGAGAGACCGCGAATGCCACCGACGAAATCGATACGCGGATCACGGCGTGGATCGGAGATACCCAATAGCGGCTCGATCAGATTGGCCGCCAGCAGCGATACATCAAGGCGGGCCACCGGATCATCCTGAGGGATCAACTCATCCCGGATAGTCAGTGCATACCACGAGCCATCGAGATACATACCAAAGCTGTTCGCACTCTCCGGATGTACAGCTTCATCGGTCATCTCAATATCGAAAGACTCCCCGATCCTGGCAACCAGTGTATTGGCATCCAGACCATTCAGATCACGAATCACACGGTTGTAGTCGAGGATATACATCTGATCATGGGGAAAGATCACAGAGAGAAAGTAGTTGTACGCTTCATCCCCGGTATGAATGGGATTGGCTGCTTTGCGGGATGCGGCTACGCGTGATGCAGCAGCAGAGCGGTGGTGGCCATCGGCAACATAGAGTGCATCCATCGCTTCAAATGATTGAGTAATAGCCGCTATCTGGCCGGCATCTCGGATCACCCAGAGCGTATGCTGAACACCGCTATCGGCGGTGACATCCATATCGGGTCTCCCACTTGCAACATCGGCAAGGATGCCATCCACCACCGCATTGGCGCGGTAAACAAGAAATACCGGCCCGGTCTGGGCACTGAGTGCATCAATCTGGCGTACCCGGTCATCCTCTTTAACAGGACGGGTGAACTCATGCTTTTTGATGCGTCCTGCATCGTAAGCATCCACAGATGCCGCAGCGGCGATACCGGTCTGCAGATGTTCACCCATCTTCAGGCGGTAGACGTAGTAGCACGGAGCCTCATCCTGAATGAGCACATGCTCCGCAAGCATACGATTAAAGTTTTCTGCCGATTTTGCGTAGACAGATGCATCGAAAGGGTCGGTATCCTCAGGCAGATCAATCTCCGCTTTGGATACATGCAGGAAACTCCATGGTTTGCCCGCCGCCTGCTCTCTCGCCTCACTGCTGTTGAGCACATCATAGGGTGGTGCCACCACAGCCTCGGCAGAATTGGCAGCAGGCCGCAAACCTGAAAATGGACGGATTAAAGACATGAAAACTCCAGAAAAACAGTTCAGATATTAAGGACTCAGGATACAACAGACCTTCTGGAAATCCTGTTCCGATTGAGCGAAATCGGCAAGTGATCAGTCATCCAAATCCAATTGCACAAACAAGCAGCAACAAGACATTTGAATTGCCCAGTTTTTACGCTCTCTTTAGAAAAAACAACAGTATGGCAAAGCACCTGATCAGTTCACGCTTACTGGCATAAAACCTGCTTACTTTATCCTACCATGCAGGATCACACGCAAAGAACTCTGAACAACCATAGTAACAGCCAGTTCAAGACTGGTATTTTACGCTATTTTCTTGCGGCATTTTTACCACTTGCGCTACTGATTGTCTCTGCTGCCTACGCCATCTATGTGGTTGATTCCAATGGCCAAATCAAACTGAAGGTTCAACAGAATCAGAGCATGATCAAGCTACAGACGGCAGCCATTACTCAGGATTTCACACTGATCGCTTCCGACATCCTCTTCCTGGCTGCAGAGAGCGAGCTGCAGGAGGCCTTTGAAGAGGGTGACACCGAACACCTTCAACAGGCCTCCATCGAGTTGAAAAATTTCGTCAAGGCGAAAAAGATCTATGATCAGATTCGATTTATCGATAACAACGGCATGGAACGTATCCGTATCAATTTTGACGGAACAGATGCGAGTATCGTGCCTGTTGATAAACTGCAATCCAAAGCTGACCGCTACTACTTCACTGAAGCCCTGAAACTTAAAGCTGGTGAGATCTATATTTCACCCCTAGATCTGAATATCGAGAATGGTGAGGTCGAGCAGCCTTATAAACCGATGATCCGCTTTACCACACCGGTGATGGATAGCCGTGGAAATCGACTGGGCTTCCTGGTCAGTAACTATTACGGGCAGGTGATGCTTGATCATTTCATTGGCATTCACACAGAGGATCCTGAGCTATCACATCTGGTCAACAGCGACGGCTACTGGCTGCACAGCAATCCACACGGGCTTGAGTGGGGTTTCATGTTTGCCGACAAAAAGCAGGTAAGCTTTAAGCACGCTCATGCCGAAGCCTGGCAGCAGATCAACACAAGAGAGAACGGCCATATCGAACTTGATAAGGGCATCTACTGCTTTACCACCATAAACCCACTGCACAGAGTTTTACCTGACTACCAAATCACCAGCCTGCATCAGGTCGGTGAGTGGAAGGTCATCTCTTTCGATTCACGCGCTGATCTCAATGCCATGCTGGCCAACACAAAAAACATCATCTCCATCTGGACTATCATCTCTCTACTGCTTGCCAGCATCATCTCCGGTCTGCTTGCCCGCGCCATCAGTAGCCGAAAAATAGCCGAAGCGACTGCACATCAAGCTGATCTCAGGATGAAAGAGGCGGTACGCACAGCACTGGATGGCATCATCACCATTGACCATGATGATCTTATTGTTTCGCTTAACCGCTCTGCTGAAACAATATTTGGCATCAGTAGTAGTGAAGTTATCGGCAAATGCCTCTCTGAAACCATCATGCCCGAACGCTTTCGTGAAATGCATCGCAAAGGCATGGCCCGCTATCTTGAGGATCGGGAATCACTGCTGCTCGGCAGAAGAATGGAAGCTATTGCCCGGCACAGCGATGGCCATGAGTTTCCCATCGAGCTCTCCATCACCGTCATTGAAGGTGAAGCGCAACCGCTGTTCACTGCTTTTATCCGTGATCTTACTGAACAGAAAAAAGCCGATGACAAGATACGAAAACTATCCCGGGCCATTGAGCAGGCCGGTGAATCGATCATTATCACCGACCACCAAGGCAGCATCGAATATGTGAATCCCGCTTTCTGCGACATCACCGGCTACCAGTCCGATGAGATCATTGGCCAAAACCCCAGAATCCTCAATAGTGGTGAACAGAATCGTCGATTCTATCAAGAGATGTGGAGAACCATCAAAGCTGGCGAAAACTGGCAGGGCAGGATTGTTGACCGGCGCAAGGATGGCTCTGTTTTTCCGGCCATACTCAACATCTCACCGATCTTTGATGAGAACAACAACATCACCCACTTTATCGGACTGCAACAGAACCTGCAGGAGTATGAGGAGTTGGAGGAGCGCTTTCAGCAGGCCCAGAAGATGGAGGCGATCGGAACGCTGGTGGGAGGCATCGCTCACGATTTCAACAACACGCTGGCAGGTATTATCGGTAACCTCTATCTGATCAAACGAAAGGTATCGGACCAACCCACTGTAGTTTCCAGGGTTGAGACCATTGAAACCCTCGCCTCCAGAGCATCCGAGATGATCCAGCAGTTGATGGCATTTTCACGCCGTAGCGTGATCAATATGCAGCAGATCAATCTGCCCCCATTCATCAAAGAGACAGCCAAGCTGCATGAGGTGTCCATCCCTGAAAACATCAAACTCGAGTTGACCATCAAAGAGGAGGCGATGTATATCCATGCTGATGCCAATCAGCTACAGCAGATGCTCTTCAATCTGGTCAATAACGCCCGCGATGCACTTGATGACATCGACTCCCCTGTGATATCGCTCTCTCTGAAGCGATATATCGCAGATAATAAATTCCAGGAACGGCATCCTGAAACAGAGATCATGGAATTTGCGCTGATCTCGGTTGCTGATAACGGCGCAGGCATCGAGGCTGAAAACCTTGAACATATTTTTGAACCATTTTTCACCACCAAAGCCGTTGGTCAGGGCACCGGCCTTGGCCTCTCGATGGTCTATGGCGCCGTGCAGGCGCATGGCGGTTGTATTGAGGTTGATTCCCGCAAAGGTAAAGGAACCTGCTTTAACATCTATCTGCCACTGCTCAGCAGCAATATCGAAGAGACCGCCACCTCCTCACTTTATGTAACTGAAATCATGGATGGAGAAGGTGAAACCATCCTGCTTGTTGATGATGACACACTCCTCGTCAATACCGTCCGTGAGATTCTTGAAGATATGAAATACAACATCATCACCGCCAGCAATGGACGGGAAGCTATCGATGCATTTATTGCTCATCGTCATGAGATCAAGCTGATTATTATGGATGTGGTCATGCCGCAACTTGGCGGTGTTGAAGCGCTGCTGGAGATTCGCAAAGTTGAGCCGGCTATCCCCTGTATTTTCACTACCGGCTATGACAGATCGAAGGTACTGGAGCAGCATGGCATGGCAAATGTGGAGAGTGTACTGACCAAACCCTATGAGGTTTTTGATCTGGCCCGACTGGTCAATGAGAAATTAAGGTAGCGACTGGAAGATTACAGTGATGCCGTCAGCATTTTCAGCTCACTTTCACTAAAACCTGCCTGCGCTCTGGCATCAAGATTAAACGGACCGAACAATCCCTTGGGATAGTGCTTCTCCAGTAGTTCAAGAAAGAAAGGCACAGGCTCAAGACCCCGCTGCTGACAGAGATAGCTGTACCAGCGGTTACCAATAGCCACGTGGCCAATCTCATCACGCAGAATAATATCCAGAAGACTCACCGCATTATCATCACCGGCCTGCGTGAGTTTTTCCTGAATGCCCGGTGTCACATCAAGGCCTCTGGCCTCCAGCACACGCGGCACCAGCGCCATACGCACCAGCACATCATATTCGGTCTTCTCGCACATCTCCCACAAACCACCATGGGCAACATAATCACCGTACTCTGCCCCCAGGTGACGCATATGACCGCGAATCAACTCGAAGTGGTAGGCCTCTTCATGGGCCACGCGCAGCCAATCGCTGTAATACTCTTTTGGCATGTCTGAAAAGCGCTGCACAGCATCAAGTGCCAGATTGATGGCGTTAAATTCAATATGGGCAACGGCATGCATCAGGGTTGCCCGCCCCTCGGCTGTACCAAAACCACGTCGTTTTACCCGACTGGCTTTGACCAGTTCGGGAAACTCGGGTCTGCCCGGTTTTCTGATCGGCTCAGGAGTCCACGCAGGGTCCAACGCGAGCCCCCCCTGCAGCCACAGTCGATTCAGCTCGCGCACCGCGGCAAGCTTCTTATCCACATCATTGATCAACAGGGCGTGGCAAGCACCGTCTCTAAGTTCATTCATCGCTTGAGCATCTCCCTCTCTAACACCAGCATGTCGGCCATGACCGCATCTTCACCATCCAATAGCACTCAGGTTACGCCACTACAGCGGCGGGCGATTGCCCTTGCCGCGCTCACGCAGGCAGTCTATCTGGTCGACTCGATTGCCCGCAAAGGCCTGGCTGATGCCGAGGATAGCAGAGCATTGATTGAAAGTATTTTCAACGATCCGGCAGGCAGTGACTCACCAGCCGAAGTCTACGGAGGAATAAAGCAGCTCTCTACCGGCATCCGCATCAGCCGTGAAATCCTGCAGGGCAAGTCCATGCCGCAAACCAAAGCCCTGATGAGCTACAGTGCCGGTCTTCTCACTATTGAGCAGCGCCTGAACAAAGATCATGAGATGCGTAGCAAGTTGGGCGAAGGCATGGCCCGCATCGATAAACAAAAACACTATTTCGGTAGTGCCGTGCATCCCAGTGTCTGCGCCGCCATTGCTGATCTCTACGGAGAGACCATCAGCACCATGAAACCACGCATTATTGTGCGTGGCAAAAGTGAACATCTCAGTCAAAGTGAGAATACACGGCGCGTCAGAACACTGTTGATGGCAGGCCTGCGTGCTGCCCATCTTTGGCGTTCTAACGGCGGTGGCCATCTGACGCTGCTGTTGAGAAGAAAAGCGATTCTGCGTGAACTGGAACTTCTGCAAAAGAGTATCAGCCTCGATTAGGAGCTGTTCACACTAACGCAACGGCCCTGACCATCGATGTGTGAAATAGTTCACACGCCGCTTTTGCTATTTGCATCTAAAGTTCGCACTATACAGCACAATGTAGCCTGGGCTTTTGATATGCACACCTATCAATGCTTATCGCTGCAGAGTTTTGCATAACTATAGAACGGAGGCGTACGAATGAGGATCACTTTACTTTTATTTACGTTATTTGCTTTTAGCCTGCCAGCCAATGCTGGCATGTTTTCAACCATTGATGACAGGGCAAATCAAATCTCAGCACAACTGGAAGGGAACAACAGCTACCACGCACATCTGGCGCGTGAGCTGGCCAATGTGGCTGTCGAAGAGAAAGGACAGCACGATGTGACTGCCGCACTCGAATTTATCAGAATGGCTGAAGATCACGCAGCACAGGCCGGAGGTTCAAAATGATTAAACGTATGATAGTAGCAACTGCTGCCCTCTCACTTGCCGCATGTGCAGGTGGACACAGCAATATCGATATTGATGAACTGTCAGAAGCCAGAGCAGCAGTAGCGGCCTCAAAAGCTGCAGGTGCTGAACGCTGTGCACCGAAGCTGCAGGCACAAGCCGTTGCATCCCTCTACTGGGCAGCGCATGAAATTCAGGAAGGCGGCCATGCCACTGAGGAGACCGAACTGACTGAACGGGCTATCTCAAAAGCCAATGCAGCCCGCACTCAGGCCAAGGTCAACTGTGCCCCCAAAGCAGCGCCAAAAGTGGTTGAGATCATCAAACTCTCCGGCGTTAACTTTGCCAACAACAGCGCTGATCTGACACCTGAATCGATCGCTATCCTTGATGGTGCGGTGGCAACACTCAAACGTCGTGCCGATATCAAAGTAGAGGTAGCTGCACATACCAGTAGTCGTGGTGCCGCTGCATACAACCTCTCACTCTCCAGGAGCCGTGCTGCAAGCGTGATGGATTATCTGGTTTCTCACGGTATCGCTGCTGATCGCCTGACCTCTAAAGGTTATGGTGAAACTCAGCTGATCGCAGATGAGAGTACACGTGCCGGTGAAGCACAGAACAGGCGTGTTGAGCTTCGTGTAATGAACTAAACGGCCTCATTAATAAGAGGTGATTTCGATACGGGCCGCACTTGTGTGGCCCGTATTTTTTTGCCATAAAGAAAGTTTTATATTCCCATACTATGCGCCACCTTTCGACTACTGATCTTTCTGCTATACTTGGATAACGTACACAGGAGGCGTATCTATGAGGATTACTTTACTTTTATTCACACTGTTTGCTTTCAGCATGCCGGCCAGCGCTGGCATGTTTTCAACGATTGATGAGAGGGCAAATCAGATTTCAACACAACTTGAAGGCAACAACAGCTACCATGCACACCTGGCTCGTGAACTGGCCAATATTGCTGTTGAAGAGAAGGGCCAGCACGATGTTACTGCCGCACTCGAATTCATCAGAATGGCCGAAAGCCATGCCGATCAGGCTGGAGGTGCCGAATGATCAAACGTATCATAACATTGACAGCATCTCTCTCACTCGCGGCTTGTGCCGGTTACACTGACATCAATATTGGGGTCGATGAACTGGCAGAAGCCAGAGCAGCCATTGCCGATGCCAAGACAGCCGGTGCTGAGCGCTGTGCTCCGAAACTGCAGGCCCAGGCCGTTGCATCCCTCTACTGGGCAGGCCATGAACTCGAAGAGAGTGGCAACTATGATGCAGGCGATCATGCTGAAGAAGAGGCCATGCTGGTTGCACGGGCCGTTGCAAAAGCCAAAGAAGCCAAAGCAGCGTCCAAAGGCGCTTGCATGCCTGAGATCATCAAACTTTCCGGCATTCAGTTTCCGCATGACAGTGCGAGACTGACTCCTGCTGCAACTGCTATTCTCGATAACGCGGTCAAAACACTGCAGAAACGCTCCACAATCAAAGTGGAGGTGGCAGCCCATACCGATAGTTCCGGTAGTAATGAGTACAATCTGGCTCTCTCTGAGCGCCGTGCTGCCAGTGTGATGAACTATCTGGGAACGCATGGTATCAGTAGCAGCAGACTGACCTCGAAAGGTTATGGTGAATCACAGCCTATCGTTAGCAATGCCACCAAAGAGGGGCGCACAGCAAACCGTCGTGTTGAACTGCGTGTCATGAACTAAAGCAGTTCTAGCTCTGCATCACCCCGATACGGGTCGCCTCTGGCGGCCCGTATTTTTTTGGTTCTTCGCGGAAGTCCGGGAAAACAGTCTTAGTAAATCAAAACTGGAGGCGTATCCTCTCCTGCTATAATGGTAGATTTATCTGTTCATTTCTTTTCCAGAAAAGAAACGAACCAAAGAAAGCTGCCCGGCAATCTGCTTCTCCCTGCGTATTTATCGTTCAATGGGGCGAAACTATTTTCGCCTCTTTCCATTGAACAATAAATACTCCGGCGCATCTTGGAGCGGGATTAAAAGGCAACTCAATCTTGCGGCTGGAACAGTGTCGTTTGATCCCCCGTTAGCAGGCTGCCGAGACAAATATTCAAAATCGGAGAAGAGCGGCGGAGCCGTGGCCGATTTTTAATATGCAGGATCGGGAACCCGAAGGGCTGGCTGGTTCCGGGGGGGCTTTCTTTCGTTCTTTCTTTGCCATCAAAGAAAGGACAAGTGAATATATATATTCACTTACATTGCCTTTGGTTTGATTGAAGCAACTCAGTTCCTATGAGGATCATTCCCGTAATTGCGCGATGAACCATTTTTTTATCCGCATCGTTTTTGCTGAACGGAAGCCGCCTTGCACTCCTCTGCCCCTCCTTTAGAGTGCCGCCCCCAACAGGAGTACCCCATGTTTCAGCTCTATTATGATCACGCCGCCAAAGCCAAAGACGATGTTCTCTCCGGTCTCACCGTTGCTCTGGCACTGGTGCCGGAAGCTGTAGCGTTCGCATTTGTTGCCGGTGTAAACCCGCTGGTTGGTCTCTATGGTGCTTTCCTGATGGGGCTGGTGACATCACTCGTTGGTGGGCGTCCCGGCATGATCTCCGGTGCCACCGGTGCTATGGCTGTCGTGATGGTAGCCCTGGTTGCCCAGCATGGCGTTGAATACCTGTTTGCCACCATAGTGATCACGGGCCTGATTCAGGTGGCCTTCGGTGGACTTAAATTCGGTAAATATATCCGCATGGTTCCCTACCCTGTGATGCTCGGCTTTGTGAATGGTCTGGCAATCGTGATCTTCCTGGCCCAGATGCAGCAGTTTCAGGTTAAAGGGGCTGATGGCATCATGCACTGGCTCTCCGGCCCACCGCTGTTCACCATGCTCGGACTGGTCGCCCTGACCATGGCGATCATGTTCCTGCTGCCTAAAATCACCCGCGCATTCCCCGGTGGTCTGGCAGCCATTATCACCGTCAGTCTGCTGGTCATTTTCGGTGGTCTGGATACCAAATCGGTCGGTGATATCGCCGATATCAGCGGTGGCTTCCCAACCTTCCATATTCCCGATCTGCCGATGAATCTGGAAACCCTCTATATCATCCTTCCCTACGCTTTCATTCTCGCCGGTGTTGGCCTGATTGAATCCCTGCTGACCATGACCGTGGTGGATGAGATGACCGGCACCCGTGGTCAGGGCAACCGCGTCTCCATCGGCCAGGGTCTGGCAAATATGGTTAATGGTTTCTTCGGTGGCATGGGTGGTTGTGCGATGATCGGACAGACCATGATCAACGTCTCTTCCGGTGGCCTGCGCAATCTCTCGGGTATTTCCGCAGCCCTGTTTCTGCTCAGTTTCATCGTATTCGCATCAGATCTGATCGCCATGGTACCTGTTGCAGCCCTTGTCGGCCTGATGTTCATGGTGGTGATCGGCACCTTTGAGTGGGGTAGTTTCAACCTGTTAAATAAAATCCCGCGTGAAGACTCTTTTGTCGGCATCCTTGTCGCGGTTGTGACTGTCTTTACCGACCTGGCTATGGCTGTGATTGTCGGTGTAATCGCCACAGCACTGGTGTTTGCCTGGAAGCAGGCGCGTCATGTTTATGCGGAAACGCTCATCAATGAGGAGGGCAGCAAGATCTACATCCTGCACGGCCCGCTCTTTTTTGCCTCGATTCACCGCTTTAATGAACTGTTTGATGTCGAGAATGACCCGGACGATGTAATTATCGACTTTGCCTATTCTCGCGTAGCCGATCACTCCGCCATTGAGAGTATTGATAGCCTGGCAGAGAAGTACACCAAGGTCGGCAAAACCCTGCACCTGCGTCACCTCTCATCTGAATGCAAAGAGCTGTTTGAGCAGGCTGGTGATCTGGTGGAGGTAAATATCAAGGAAGACCCGCACTACCACGTCGCCGACGACAAACTGGCTTAACTACAACTGATTATATGCCGATCTGAATGCCCACTTTCGGCCACTACAAGTAACTTAACCGGCAGGAACGATCTTGCCCTGGTGGATTCTGAAGACATCGAGCTGTTTCTGACCTACACCAGAATCATCAAAGTGCACATGACCGGTCATGGCAGGGAAACCCTCCTGCCCATGCAGTTCGCGACTCAATTCTGACTTGGAGAGGCCCAGCCGACTGGTCATCACTGTGGCGATACGCATGGTATCATAGGCCAGCGCCATCAACTCCGAAGTTTTATCACTACCCCACACCTCGCGATGCACAAAGCGAAAGCGGCGCAGAGACTGATCATCGGTGCCTGCCAGCATCTCAGCAGAAGTACTTGAGGCCGCAAAGCGGGCTCTTGAAAGGTAGCGGCCACGATCATCCAGCAGATGGCCGTCCTGCCAGCGACTGCTGCCGTAGATCGGCACACCCGAGATATCGGCATAGGCCAGCTGTCCGGCCAGCAGTGAAACCTGCTTGCCATCAAGAGCCAGATAGATGGCATCAAAACCGACCGGCAGATGGATCTCCATCTCCATCTCCGGCATAAACAGTTCCATATCTTCATCAAGTTCAGCCAGCAGCTCTTCGTTATCTGTTGCAGAGCGCAGCTCTCTGAGCCTGCTACGCTGATCCAGCACACCTCTGTCGAGTTGCAGGGTGTGCAGCACTTCACCACCGAGCGCTTCAAAGGAGGCGGTAAACATCTCGGTCTCAGCCTGATCAGCGGAGTTATCGGTAATCACCACCATCTTCTCCGCCTCATGCTGGCGGGCATAATCAGCCATCACATAGACCTGAGCCAGAGGCGAAAGCGTATGCACAAACAGCGATGACGAACGGTGTGCCAGATCGATGCGACCGGTCAGACTCATCACCGGCAGTCCCGGTTTAAGATAGGGAATCAACGCCTCGGTCGTATCCGAGAGCAGCGGGCCGATAATCATATTCACCGATTCATTGGCCAGACGTTTATAGGCTGCCACCGCCATATTGCGGTCAGAGGCGGTATCCTCCACGCGCAGCGTGATGTAAGCACTGCTACCGACATCGGCCAGCGCGATACGCAGGCCACGCAGCGCCTCCTGCCCGTAACGGCCATACTGACCGGTCAACGGCAGTAACACACCAATGGTTGCCGCTCTCATCTCACCCGATGCCCAGGCATGCAACTGGGCAGTAGCACTATGATTAGGCATGGCCGCAGCAAGCAGATCGGCGATCCGTTTTACCGCCTCCCGATCACCGGTCATCAGATGAGCACGACCGGCATGCAGATCAAACTGCGCCATCAGCTGGCGAGAGAGCGAACCATCACGGTGAATCTGTTCAATGGTCTCAAGAGAGGCGCGTCGTGCTGCAAGGCGCAACCAGCTCTCCTGACTGCCACTGTTAATCTCTGCCGCCACCAGAAACCAGTTTACCGCCTCCCGCTCCGGCGCATCCTGAGCCACGGCAGGGGCAAGATCGAAAATCGAATCGGCAAGTTCGCGGGTCAGCCGTTTATGCTGCAGCGCCCACTGCATCCGCTCCAGCGCGCGCCCCGCCTCATCCTGAGTAAGCCACCATCTACCACTCCAGAATGCCGCGTAGGGAACCAGCGCATGGTTGGGATACTTCTGCATCACCGCGGCCACTGCCTCCAGAGCACCCGGTAGCCGCTTCTCAAGCATCAGCTCGGCTTTGCGGAACTCGGCCTCTTCACTAATAGGAGCCGGCCTATCGGCAATAAGACGATCAAATTCACTCAGAACTGCTTCGAGATCCGCACCCTCTCTGGCCTTCTGCATCAGCGCCTGAACTTCCGCAGCACTCTGCGGTGCGGCAAGCAGCATTCTGCTGCCCGGTTTATCACTAACCAGAGATCCGGGCTGTTTGGGTTGACAACCATTGAGCAGAAGCAGTGCGCAAACAGCAAGTAGCGCAACTTTCATCCATGAATAAGGTGAGGCCGCCATTGCAGCATGGGAGTGAGAACGATAACGTATCCAGAACATGGAATCGCAGACTAAACATCTAACCGCTACTGGCCAACTTTTCATCGTTGCCACCCCGATCGGAAATCTCGGTGATATCACCTATCGCGCTGTTGAGACACTGAAAAGTGTTGATCTGATTGCCGCCGAAGACACCCGCACCAGTCGAAAACTGCTGCAACACTGTGGTATCACTACTCCGATGATGGCCGTACATGAGCACAATGAGGAGTACGCCGCCGGTAAACTTCTGCAGCGGCTGCAGCAGGGAGAGAATATCGCCCTGATCTCCGATGCGGGTACGCCGCTGATCAGTGATCCGGGTTATCGTCTTGTTCGCAAGCTGCGCAGTGAAGGCATTCGCATCACACCGATTCCCGGCGCCAGCAGTGTACTTACCGCCCTTTGTGCGGCAGGCCTGCCGACCGATCACTTCCGCTTTGAAGGATTTCTGCCACGCAGTGGCTCATCACGCTCAGCTGCCCTGCAGAGGGTAGCCGAATCCTCTGAAACCAATGTTATTCTTGAATCACCGCATCGCCTGCTAAGCAGCCTTAAACATCTGCAACCACTACTGGAGGAGGCGCGCGAACTGGTGGTTGCCCGCGAACTGACCAAACTGCATGAGGAGTTTATTGCCGGCACGGTTGCAGAACTTATCGCCCACTTCTCAGCCTCAGCACCACGTGGCGAGATTGTACTGGTTGTCGCACCGGCCCTGCCGAAGGTGCGCGGTGAGATCAGCGACAGCGATATCCAGAGTCTGCTGGAAACTGCCGCCATGCAGGTTTTACCCCCCTCTGCCAGAGCCAAAACCGTTGCCAAAGAGCTCGGCATCAACAAATCACGGGTCTATGATCTGATTTCGGGGCAATGAGCACTTCACAGGGGCGCAGTGGCGAGGATCTGGCCAGTTCATATCTCAGCCGCAGAGGTTACACCATTCTCGGCCGCAACCTCCGCCTTGGCCGCGGCGAACTTGATATTATCGCCTGCTCTGAAACGCTGCTGCTGTTTGTCGAAGTCAAAACCCATAAAACGCGGGAGTCAGGGTTGCTGGCTGTGAATGAAGATAAGTGTGCCCGCCTCTACTCCGCTGCAGAAGCCTGGCTGGCCAAACATCCCGCCTATGCCGGTTTACAATGCCGCTTTGATTTAATCATCGTCACCCCTAGGATGGGCTTACCCCGCTGGCTGCCACCACGCATCGAGCACATGAAGGATATTATTAATTAATATGAAACCAGAACTGATCAATCAGGCCATAACAGATGGCATCGAACTTCGCAGACAATGTCTGGATATACTCTCCCAGCCGTTGCTGGATGCAGCAGGAGCTATTGTCGATTGCATTGAAGCTGGCGGAAAGATCCTTGCCTGCGGCAATGGCGGTTCAGCTGCCGATGCCCAGCATTTTGCTGCCGAACTGGTTAACCGTTTTGAGATCAACCGCCGTGGTCTCCCTGCTGTGGCACTGACCCATGACGCCTCAGTGATCACCAGTATCGCCAATGACTTCTCTTTCGATCAGGTGTTCTCCCGTCAGGTGCAGGCACTGGGCCGCCCCGGTGATCTGCTACTGGCCATCTCAACCAGTGGCACCTCAAATAATGTATCAGCCGCTGCCGATGCCGCTGCCGAAGCGGGCATGCAGACCATCGCCCTCACTGGTCGTGATGGCGGCACGCTCGGCTGCAATGCCAACATCAAATTCCATATCAATATTCCGCACAACTCTACCCCGCGCATTCAGGAGATGCATATCACCTGCCTGCATATCATCTGCTCCCTTGTTGATCAGCACATGTTTGGAGACAAGCCATGACCATTAAACCTCTCTCGTTCACCAAATTGACAACCACGCCGCTCGCCGATCGCAAAGTGGATAGTGAAGGCATGGATTTTGCCGCCCCCTATAGGGCTGGCAGCGGCCTTGAGAACTTTCTCTGCAGCCTGCCTAATCTCGGCTGTGCTGCCGACCTCTTCCGCCTGCGCGATGCAATTGTCACCGCCCACCGCCACAACCACCAGGTGATTCTCGCCTGTGGTGGTCATGTCCTTGATTCAGGTCTGGGACCACTGATCTGCCGCCTGATTGAGCAGCGTATCATCAGTGGACTGGCGCTCACCGGAGCCGCACTGGAGCAGGATGTAGAGATTGCCATTCTCGGACAGACTGTTTCGCCACGGGAGCGCGAACTCAACAGTGGTAACTACTGCCTGACTGAGGAGACCGGCTGCCTGATCAATGATGCCATCAATTTTGGTATCACTGAAAACTGGGGGATCGGCAAGAGTGTCGGCCAACGACTGCTGGAATCAGAGTTTGAACATCTCGATCACTCCATTGTTGCGACTGCCGAACGCTATGGCATTCCCGTTACTGTACATCCGGCCATTGGTGCCGATGCCTTTGGCATGCATCCGGCCTCACATGGCGAATCGCTCGGTGCATCCGCGTTCAGGGATTTCCGACTGCTGGCCGGTATGCTGGCAGAGTCGAGCCACGGTGTGATCGTCAATGTCGCTTCCAGCGTGATTATGCCGCGTGTACTTCTGCAGGCCGTCGATGCAGCCCGTAATGTAGGCCAAAATATCGAGGGGGTGACAACTGCGGTGATTGATCCGGCAGCCAGCTGCTCGGCGATTACCGATGTGGTAACACGCCTGTCGCAACCCGATGGTCAGGGTTACTGGTTGTCCGGCCCGGATGAGATTCTTGTGCCTCTGCTCTTTGCCTCTGTACTGGAAGCTTTAGGTGATGAAGTGGTATAAAGCCAGCTAGACCTGCCGTATAAAATCGGCAGCATTGCACAAACCGAATTACTGCTCTGCAACTGTGCCGAGTCATATAGTTTCATGGAGTTTTTAATGCTAATGCTACGCCCGTTACTTATTCTGTTGATGATGTTCTCACTCTCAGGCTGTTTCGCAGCCGTTGTCGGTGGTACCGCCGCTGTTGGCACCTCGGTCAATGATGAACGCAGCATCGGCACCCAGCTTGATGATGCATCGCTGACCGCCAAGATTGATGCGCGTCTGATTGCCGAAAGGGATATGCCGTCACGCTGGGTCAGCGTGCAGGTGATTCATGGTGCCGCCACCCTGACCGGTCACCTGCCCACTCAGCGCCATATCGAACGCGCCATCTTTATCACCAAGTCGATTCGCGGTGTTCGTTCAGTGCATTCTGAACTGCTGATCGGCACACCCAGGATCGGTTCGATCATGGAGGACAGCTGGATCACCACACAGGTTAAATCCAAACTGTTTAACGATGATCAGGTATCCGGTTATGCCATCAAGGTGGAGACGGTGAACGGCAAAGTATACCTGCAGGGTATTGTGAACGATTTTGTACAGCGCGAGCATGCCAAAAAACTTGCCCTGTCGATCCAGGGTGTTACCGCTGTCATTGATCTGATGCAGGTCGCCCAAAAATGAACCATGCCGCCGAATGGGAGGCAGCTCGCAGCCAGGTTGCTGCATGGCGAGAGCAGGGTAAAACCATTGTCTTCACCAACGGCTGTTTCGATCTTCTGCATCCCGGCCACATCGACTATCTGGGCAAGGCCCGGGCCCTCGGTGATGTGCTGATTGTTGGTCTTAATGATGATGATTCCATTTCCGGACTGAAAGGGCCCAGCCGCCCGATTAACCCGCTGTCAGACAGAAAATGTATGCTTGCCGCTCTCAAAGCCGTGGATCTGGTTGTCCCCTTTGCTGAACAGACACCGCTTGAGCTGATTAAGACCCTGCTGCCGGATATCCTTATCAAAGGCGGTGATTATACACCGGAAGATATCGTGGGCGCCAAAGAGGTTCGCGATAACGGTGGCCATGTTTCGGTTATCACCTTTGTTGATGGTCACTCCACCACCGCACTGATCAAGCGCATCCAGCAGCTCGGATAATTTTCTCAGATGCTCTCTGTTCAACAGCACCACTGAGCAACAAATAACTTGCTGTGCAATTTGTAATCGTCATCGTTAGCCAATGAGTTCCAGGCTGAATATTGTCGCTGATGCCCACATCTGGGGGGTTGAATCCGCCTTCTCTGAACTGGGCGGCTTCAATGCCAAACTCACCATGTTAGAGAGCCGCGATATCACCCGTGAAGCACTGCTTGATACCGACATCCTGCTTACTCGCTCATCAACAAAAGTGAATGCTGAACTTCTTCAAGGCACGCCCGTAAAATTCGCAGCTACGGCCACCATTGGCGATGACCACTACGACAAACAGTGGCTCGATGATAACGGCATTGTCTGGGCCAACGCAGCAGGTTCATCCACCGGCTCGGTCATCGAATACATGATCACCTCGCTTCTCCATCTGCATGTCAACGGATTGATCGCTATCCCTGAGAGCAGCATCGGCATTATCGGGGTTGGCCGCATCGGTTCAGTACTGGCAGAAGTGTGTGAAGCGATCGGCATGAAGGTGCTGCGCAATGATCCTCCACGCGCCCGCAGTGAGGGAAATGAGGGCTTTTCAACACTGGATGAGCTGCTTGAGCAGGCTGATATCATCAGCCTGCACACGCCGATGATTCGCGACGGAGAAGATGCAACCGCCCACTTGCTTAATGCGCAGCAGTTCAACCGTTTCAAAGGTGTTGGCATCTTTAATGCCGCCCGCGGTGGCTGTGTCGACAATGCCGCCCTGCTGAAGTGGCTGGATGGGGACGCATCCAGATTTGCCGCACTGGACTGCTGGGAGTTTGAGCCCAGGCCCATGATCTCGCTTCTGCAGCACCCGCAGATGGCTATTGCCACACCCCATATCGCAGGCCATTCACTCGATGGCAAAGCCGCCAATACGCTCTATGTTCACCGGGCCCTGTGCCGCTTTCTGGAGCTTGATGCTGCATGGGATATGCAGGCGCGCCTGCCCTCTATACCGCCACCGCTACATGTCGACTATGCAGATGATCACTGGTTTTCACTCTATCGGGCTGCCAGTGCCCTCTACCCCATTATGGATGATCATGATTCGATGAAGGGGTGGGTTGAATGTACCGCAACTGAGCTGCCCCGCGCCTTTACCGGCTACCGCCGTCACTACCCTGTCAGACGCGCTTGGCAACACGCCTGGGTTCACTTTGACACAACAGATGCGATACTTCTGCAACTTGCAGATGCTTTCGGCATAAAAATTGTTTAAGGTGATGCCATGACAATAAATCGACACAATCTGGTCTGGATGGACCTCGAGATGAGCGGTCTTGATCCTGATCGCGAAACCATCCTGGAGATCGCAACCATCATCACGGATGGCGAACTGAACATTATCGCTGAGGGGCCGAGTATCGTCATCCATCAGCCTGATGAGGTGCTCGATAACATGGATGAGTGGTGTACACAGCATCATGCCCAGTCCGGACTGACAGCCAAAGTACGCAACTCCACCATCAGCATGCGCAAGGCAGAAACTCAGACGCTCAATTTCATCAAAAAATATGTGCCTGAACGCTGCTCACCGCTGTGTGGCAACTCCATTCATCAGGATCGTCGTTTTCTTGTCCGTTACATGCGCGAACTTGAGGGTTATGTGCATTATCGCAATATCGATGTCAGCACCATCAAAGAGCTTGGCCGTCGCTGGTATCCGAAGGTTCGCACCCCCCTGAAAGATGCTGAACATCTGGCTCTTGCAGATGTGCGCGAATCAATCAAAGAGCTGGCATTCTACCGCAACAACTACTTCCGCTAAGCGCAGTCAGTCCAAACAGTCTCTATCAAACGATCATGCATTAGAAAATGTGTGAATCGTCACAGCAACGCATCAAGTGCTGCTGATAATTCGCCATTCAATCAGCCACACTGTGTCTGAAAAGAGGAGTTATCTATGTTATTGCGTCTGTTTTTTGCAACCTGTCTGACCCTGTCACTGTTAACAGCGGGGTCACTGCAGGCAACACCGATGGATGATGCCAAAGCTGCCATCACCGAAGCTGAAGCTCTACGCGCATCGGAATTCGCACCTGCACACTTTAGCAGCGCCACAGCCAGGCTTGCCGAAGCAGAGAACCTGCTGGCCTCCCATAAGGATAGAGGCAGAGTGGAGATTCTTATTGATGAAGCAATCCTTGCTGCCAGAGAAGCATCAAAACTATCCGAGAAGTTCACCCGCAATTTCCCTGCACTGGTGGACTCACGTGACCGTCTGAAGCTTGCCGGTGACAACTATGTGCGTGATGATCTTGGTGAGCGCTCTGAAAGAGAGTTTGCCCGTGTCGTTGAAGCGGCAGAGAGCGGCAACCTTAAGAGTGCAAAACGGGAAGCCAAGATTGCCCGCCTCACCTTCCAGGCCGCACAGACTGTGGCCGCACGCGAACAGTTCGTTCGCCCTATCTCTAAAAGCATTGCCGCCGCACGCAAGCAGAAGGCGCGCAACTTCGCCCCTGAAGCATTGAACAGAGCCACTCAGGCTCAGGCCAGCGTGGAAAAACTGATCAAAGCCAATCCCGATGCACAGAGTGAAGCCTACTCGATCTCCCAGCAAGGAGAGCAGGCTGCTCAACACGCCATTCGTGTATCCAGACTCGGTACTCAGTTCGATCACAAACCAGCCACGGTAGAGTCATGGATTGATGCCAGTGATGCACGCATGGCCATCCTTGCCAATGCCCTTGGCCTGCAGCTCGATCGCTCCCAGAGCCCTGAAGTTCAATTGGCCCTGCTTAAACAGGCTATTGAAGATATGCAATCGGAGCATCTGGCTCAGATTGAAGATGCAGATAAACAGGTGCGCGAGCTCGGTGAGAAGCTGGCCCGTTATGAGGGTGAACTCTCCGACATGGCCGAAGTACGCCGTAAACTGCAGCTTAAACGTGAAGCAGAAGCCAAGATCAAACGCCTGACTAAACTCTTTGATCCTGCGATGGTGGAGATTCTGCTCACACCTGATGCCGATGTAATCCTGCGTCTGAAGAAGCTCAACTTCCTCAGTGGCAGTGCTGTGATTCCACCTGAAGCCTATGTGATACTGGACAATACAATCAAATCGATCGAAATCTTCCCGGGTCGCGCTGTTCGCGTGGAGGGACATACCGACTTCATGGGCACCAATGAGTACAATCAGGAGCTATCAGAGCGCCGTGCCAATGCCGTTCGTGACCACCTGCTACTACAGATGGAGAACAGTGAAAGCCGTGTCTCTGCTATTGGTCACGGTGAAGAGAAGCCGATTGCCAACAATGAGACAGCCGCCGGTCGCACCAAAAACCGTCGCATCGATATTGTCCTGATCGCACCGACTGCACCTGCAGCCAGTGAGGAGCCACAATAAAACTGTGGTTGGCAGGCAACAGATAGATGGCCTACACTAGTAGTGAAGTCAGTTCACTGATTTCAACTACAGGAGGCTGATATGTTCCTGAAAAATGCAAGAAACGGCGATCTGGCCGAGGTAGTCAATGTGAGTGAGTTAATCGATCCCAACGCTTCCTCAGTCACCGTTCGCTACCACGCTGGTGAAGAGGCTGGTGATCCCATGGAAGTTGAAAAATCCGGAATGGTCTTCCCATCCGGCGAAGCACTACCTAAATGCTGGCTTGATCCGCACTACAGAGCCAGCTTCTGATCAGAAGCCTTAACCGCAAACAAAAACAGCAGCTCTTAACCCGGCTGCTGTTTTTTTATCATAATTAACTCAATACCTCCGTCGACCATTCTCCAGTGTCAAACCCAACCCATCGCAGAGAATAGAATCACGATATCTTTCGTTAATCAGCTTATCCTTTGAAATTTGCGATGGCGTATTCAGTCATCTTTTCAACTGCAAGATCAATGGCACTTTCAAATGACCCCCCAAAAAAACCCCCGCTTATAACAGCATCGGTCTGCATGGAACTAAGTTTATTACCATTTTCATCATAAAAGTCTGCCTGAATCAACAGAGTGCCTTGTCCCCAGTTACCAATACCGCCACCCATATATCGCTTGAAACGACTACCTTCATCAAAGCTGATAAACCGGTACTCCAATCTTAGCTTATTTCCGTTGGCAAATGACTTATGCACTTCAGATCGTAGTCTTTTATCAAAATAAGCCACAAATTCATCTGGCACTTGAACTGTTGAGTTGGCCTTGGTGACCTCAATTACATCTGTTTTATATATTGTTGTTGTCGGTTCAGTAACAATATTTCTGGCACTACCGCAACCTGCAAGCATGATTGATGCTGTGACCAAGCAAAAAAACAATCCTCTTTTCATCTGCTCTCTCCAATTAACTTTATTCTTTTTGGCATGATAAGTGACGAACGTAATCATTCCTGATGAGAAGAATAGTTGAATAGAAAACGATTGTATGTCCCCCAAATGGGGGACAAGCTGATCAACAGTTACTTGCTGTAGAAATCAATGTACGAATTTACCCAGACCCTCTTCGAGGGAGGTCGTGGGCTGGAGCCGCTCAGATCAGGCTTTTTTCCAGGTGGTTCCGGCAGCGGTATCCTCCAGCACGATACCCTCTGCGGCCAGTTCATTGCGGATGGCATCAGCTCGGGCGAAGTCACGGGCTTTCTTGGCTTCTGCACGTTCAGCGATCAGTGCGTCGATCCGATCAGTATCGGATTCACCACCCTGGAACCACTCATTCACATCATGCCGGGCAATGCCGAGCAATTTGGTGATGGCGGTAAACTGGCCGATAAGCTCAGCAACATCAGATTTTTCATTGAGTCCTTTATTCAGCGCACGACTCAGATCAAACAGTACCGCCAGTGCTTCAGTGGTGTTGAAATCATCATTCATCGCATCAACAAAACGCGCAGGTAGTGCAGCATCTACAATAGCTGCAGTCTCAGCAATGCGTTTTCTTGTCTCATAGATGCGGTCGAGTGCTGTTTTAGCCTCATCAAGTGCCCGGTCTGAGAAATCCAGAGGCGAGCGGTAGTGGGTGCCGAGCATAAACATACGCAACACTTCAGGATGATAGGTTTTCAGTACTTCGCGGATGGTGAAGAAGTTGCCGAGTGACTTGGACATCTTCTCGGAGTTGATATTCACAAAGCCGTTATGCAGCCAGTAGCGGGCAAAGTTGCCGTCGTTGGCAGCACAGGCCTGCGCTATCTCATTCTCATGATGCGGAAATTTCAGATCCATGCCGCCACCATGAATATCGAAGGTGGAGCCCAGGTGTGAACAGCTCATCGCTGAGCACTCAATATGCCAGCCGGGGCGGCCACGGCCCCACGGAGAGTCCCATGCCGGCTCTTCAGGTTTAGCCATCTTCCAAAGCACAAAATCGAGCGGGTCACGTTTTGTATTATCCACATCAACACGACTGCCCGACTCCAGATCATCAATGTTTTTTCCTGACAATTTACCGTAAGCAGCGAACTCACGCACCGCATAGAGCACATCACCGGAAGCGGAGACATAAGCACAACCGCGCTGCACAAGTGCCTCGATCATGGCAATCATCTCATCCATATGGGCAGTGGCACGCGGTTCATGGGTAGGCCGATCACAGCCCAGCGCATCAGCATCCTCGTAAAAGGCTGCAATCATCTCGTTGGTAAGCTGATCAATAGCAATGCCACGCTCAGCCGCACGGGCAATAATTTTATCATCTACATCGGTGAAGTTACGCACATAGTCGACGTCATATCCGATCTGCTTCAGCCAGCGGTTGATGATATCAAAGACGATCATCACGCGGGCATGGCCGACATGGCAGTAGTCATAAACCGTTACACCGCAGACATACATGCCTACCTTGCCCTCAACCAGAGGTGTGAACGTCTCCTTATTACGACTGATCGTATTATATACCTGTAAACTCATGATCCCGCCTGCCCCTCTAAACAGAGATGTTTCGCACCCTCAAGTCTGGCCACAATATTTTCACTACCGAGAAATGCCACCACATCACTCATCTCAGGCCCGTGTAGTGCACCGCTGAGTGCGACTCGCAGCGGCATAAACAGCGCCTTACCTTTACAGCCGGTTTTCTCTTTCACACCTGCAGTCAATCCCTGCCAACTCTGCGCATCAACGGATTGCCATACATCCAGTGCATGCTGATAAAATTCAGCACCCGCTTCGCAAAGTACAGGCAGAGCCTCAGCCTCCAGTGGCGCATCAATATCAAGCAGCCGCTGAAACAGTGCAGCATCACTGGCGCGTTCAAGATTTCTCTCAATCAGGGCGGCAAACTCAACCAGTCGCTGCGGATGCACCTCCGGTACAAATGGTCTGATCATCGGAATCAGAAGTTCACTATCAAGCTCATGCAGCAGGCGTGTATGCCATCGCCACATCTCATCATCCGACCAGCGTACCGAGCTGGTTGAGACGTGTTCAGCATCAAAATGGGCAGCAATGGCCGCTGAATCGTGCAGAGTATCGGGCATATTCGGGTGTCCGAGTCTGGCCATCGTCTGCACCAGTGCGGCAGGAATAAGTCCCTCTTCGCGCAGTTCAGCGACTGAGTGGCTACCACTGCGTTTGGATAGCTTTGCCCCATCCTGACCGAGCAGTAACCCGTGATGAAAATAGATCGGCGGCTGATAACCGAGACTGCTGAGTAACCAGACCTGATAGGCGGAGTTGGTCAGGTGATCATCGCCGCGCAGTACGTGCGTGATACCATCAACAGCATCATCCACAGCATTGGGCAGCAGGAAGGTGAAGCTGCCATCAGAACGCACCACTACCGGATCATCAAGATCACGCCGGGCAAAGGTGACATCGCCATGCAGAGCATCAGGTACAATCACTTCACCCTCTTCGGCATGGATCGCCAGGCGCCAGACAAAGGGTTCACTAGCGGCACGCTCGGCTACCTGCTCAGCATCGAGATGCCGACAACGACCGGCATAACGGGGTGGCAGACCACGGGATGTAGCAAGTTTGCGGTCGAGATTGAGTTTGGATTCACTGCAGAAACAGCGATAGGCCAATCCCCTGGCAGCCAGCCTCTCAAGGGCATCAGCGTGTTTGGCGGCATGCTCAGACTGAAACAGCACATCACCATGCCAATCCACACCCAGCCAGCTCAGATCCGCTTTAATCGCCTCGATATATTCAATTTGTGAACGATCCTGATCGGTATCTTCGAAGCGCAGCAGAAAAGAGCCGCCATGTTTGCGGGCATAGAGCCAGTTGAGCAGCGCAGTACGCACATTACCCAGATGCAGCAGCCCTGTCGGTGATGGTGCAAAGCGGGTGGTTACCTGTAAGGCGTTAGGGGCGAGGGGTGAGGCGACATGGCTCACGCATCACCTCTTTTTTGAAGCGAATTAATCAGGCCACCGAGCAAACCAAACAGTATATTCATCTCATCCATCACTTTTTCCATGTTTGAAACATACCCCAGACGCTGAGCGATCAGCAATTGTGTTTCAATCTCACACAATGAACCACGTGCGATATAGAGAAACCTGAGAAACTCCTTTTCTCCACTTCGTCCTGCTCCCTCTGCAATGTTACTTGGCACTGAAACAGCTGCCCTCTCTATTTGAGAAGTCAGACCGAATTTCTCATGATCCGGAAAACCCGAGGTGATCTGATAAACAGTTTCAACAAAGTTCATGGCTTCCTGCCATGCACGTAACTCATGATGAGAGCGTTTCACCGCTTGCTCCCCTCACGCTTCACGCCTGACACCTCACTGCTTCTGCCTTCCGGCATAATCAACATGATCTCATCGGGGTAGACATATCCCAACTCACGGTGCACCAGCTCCTCAAGTGCATCAGGATCATTTCTCAGCCGAAGCACCTCTTCGGCCAGTCGCTCCCGATCAGCCAGAAGCTCTTCAAGCTCCTGCC
This sequence comes from Mariprofundus sp. KV, assembly GCF_013387475.1. Lineage (GTDB taxonomy): Bacteria > Pseudomonadota > Zetaproteobacteria > Mariprofundales > Mariprofundaceae > Mariprofundus. Next base: position 79,117 of record NZ_VWNB01000006.1, read on the forward strand.
TGAGCATGCCGGTCTGCATCGCCTCCTGGCGATAGACCAGATAGCCGTGATCGGAAAAAATCAGGCTCCAGGTCATGTAACAGAGGGCAACGCCGGAGAGTCCCCAGAAGAGCCAGCGACCTGCCAATTTCACCACTTCAGATACTCACTGCGCCAACAGGCGCGGCCTTCTCTCCCCAATCAGGAAGAGAGACCGAAAGCAGCATGGCCGGCGAAACGTGCAGCACTACCAAGCTCCTCTTCAATACGCAGCAGCTGATTATATTTTGCCATACGATCTGAGCGCGATGCCGAACCGGTCTTGATCTGACCGGTTGAGAGTGCCACGGCCAGATCAGCAATAGTTGCATCCTCGGTCTCACCCGAGCGGTGGCTCATCATGCAGCGGTAGCCTGCATCGTGTGCCATGTTCACCGCAGCGATCGTCTCGGTCAGCGTGCCGATCTGGTTGACCTTCACCAGCAGCGCGTTGGCAATACCCTTATCGATGCCCTCTTTGAGAATCGCAGGATTGGTTACAAACAGATCATCACCGACCAGCTGCACACGTTTGCCGACACGTTCAGTCAACAGTTTCCAGCCATCCCAGTCATTCTCGTCCAGACCATCTTCAATGGAGACAATCGGATACTGTCTGCAGAGTGAGTCAATCAGATCAACCATACCTGCAGCGTCAAGCTTGCGGTTGCCTTCACCGGCCAGCACATACATGCCGTCACGGTAGAATTCAGATGCAGCCATATCCGAACAGATCACAATATCGGAGCCAGCCTTCAGGCCTGCTTTCTCAATCGCTTCAAGGATAACGGTGATACCCTCTTCATTGGATCCGAGATTCGGGGCAAAACCGCCCTCATCACCCACGGCAGTGATATGACCACCGGCTTTAAGTACAGATTTCAGCGCATGGAAAACTTCAGCACCCATATCCATCGATTCAGCGAATGAGGATGCACCGGCAGGTGCGATCATGTACTCCTGAAAATCGATACTGTTATCAGCGTGGGAACCGCCATTGATCACGTTCATGCACGGAACCGGCATCAGATTGGCATCAGCGCCACCGAGATAACGGAACAGCGACTGGCCATTCTCTGTGGCCTGTGCCTTGGCTACAGCCATCGATACACCGAGAATCGCATTCGCACCCAGACGTCCTTTGTTTGCTGTACCATCAAGCTTAATCAGTGCGTTATCCAGAGCCGCCAGATCAGCTGCATCCATACCTTTCACAGCCGCTGCAATAGCACCATTGACATTGGCCACAGCATTTTTAACACCTTTACCTTCAAGGCGGGAGCCGCCATCGCGCAGCTCTACGGCTTCGCGCGAACCTGTGGAGGCACCACTTGGAACTGCTGCACGTGCAAAGGCACCACCAGCCAGTGTTACATCAACCTCAACGGTTGGGTTACCACGAGAATCAAAAATTTCCCGTCCATGGACTTTTACAATTTCACTCACTCTCTTATCTCCTGTGTCCGACCCGATTGCCGAACATCTTTCTTTCGTTTCAATTTATTTCGGCAGGTCATCCTGACCGGTGCCGTTAACTCTCTTTGGCGATCTCATCCAACCGTTTCAGGCGGTTCAGCAGCTTCGGCAGATCAGCCAGGGCCAGCGAATTGGGACCATCGGAGAGTGCTTTATCCGGATCCGGATGCACCTCCATAAATAGTGCTGCAATGCCTGTGGCCACAGCAGCCTGTGACAGACCCGGCACAAATTCGCGATTACCGCCGGTTGCACCACCAAGGCCACCCGGCTGTTGTACCGAATGGGTGGCATCAAAAACAAGTGGTGCGCCAAACTCTTTCATCACCAGCAGCGAGCGCATATCCGACACAAGATTATTGTAGCCAAAACTTGCGCCTCGCTCACAGAGCATGATCTGGTTATTACCGGTCGCCAGCGCCTTATCGAGCACATGTTTCATATCCCAGGGAGCCAGAAACTGCCCCTTCTTGATATTCACAGGTTTACCGGTCTCTGCCACAGCCTGAATAAAATCGGTCTGACGACAGAGAAATGCCGGGGTCTGTAGTATGTCGGCGACCTCGGCCACTGCTTTAGCCTGCTCAGGCGTATGCACATCAGTGATAATCGGCAGACCGAGATCATCCTTAACCCGTTGCAGAATCTTCAGCCCCTCATCAAGACCGGGGCCTCGAAAACCATCTTTGCTTGTACGGTTGGCTTTATCAAAGCTCGATTTGAACACCAGCGGCACACCCGCATCTGCAGCGATCGCAGCAATCGCTTCGGCTGTTTTCAGGGTAAAGGATTCACCTTCAATGACACATGGCCCGGCAAAAAGAACCAATGGCAGATGATTGGCGATCCTGATGTCGCCTACAGAGACGACTGAAGCCATCAGATCGTCGCCTTCTCTTTACTGGCACCTACAAATGCTGCAAACAGAGGATGCGGCTTGTATGGGCGCGACAAGAACTCGGGATGGAACTGGCAAGCAACAAACCATGGATGATCAGCCACCTCTACCATCTCCACCAGCGAATTATCCGGCAGTGTACCTGATACAATCAGGCCTGCCTCTTCAAGTTGAGTACGGTAGGTGTTGTTAAACTCATAACGGTGACGGTGACGCTCACGAATCTCACTCTCGCCGTAGGCAGCAAAAGCATGTGTACCTTCAATCACCTTGCATGGATAGCCACCGAGCCGCATTGTGCCGCCCAGGTCGCTGTCGAAGTCACGCTGAACACGACTGCCCTCCTGCTCCCACTCGGTCATCAATGCGATGACAGGCTGCTCGGCACGTTCATCAAACTCACTGCTGATCGCTTTATCAAGGCCAGCGACATGACGTGCGAATTCAACCACAGCCAGCTGCATACCCAGACAGATACCGAGGAACGGTACGCCGTTTTCACGCGCATATCGGATCGCTGCAATCTTGCCTTCTGTGCCACGCTCACCAAAACCGCCCGGCACCAGGATACCATCCATACCTTCCAGACAACCGGTGCCCTTTTTCTCCAGCGATTCAGCATCGAAATATTTTATTTTAACACGCACGCCATTGCTCATGCCGCCATGAATCAACGCTTCATTGACCGATTTGTAGGCATCTGCAAGTTCAACATATTTGCCAACCATGGCGATGCTGATCTCCTGCTCAGGCTCTCTGATCTCGCGGCAGATGTTCTCCCAGACAGAGAGATCCGGCTCAGGTGTATCCATGCCGAAATGATCAAGCACAACTTTACCAAGACCACCCTCACGCAGCGTTAACGGCACGCCGTAGATCGTATCGACATCAGGCGCATCAATGACTGCATCGCGATCAACATTACAGAACAGGGCAATCTTATCTTTCTGACCCTTTGGAATCGGATGCTCGGACCTGCACAGCAACACATCCGGCTGGATACCGATTTCACGCAACTTCTGCACCGAGTGCTGAGTCGGCTTGGATTTAATCTCACCGGCTGATTTGATGTAAGGCAGCAGGGTAAGGTGAATATAGGCAGTATTTTTACGACCCAGATCAAAACGCAGCTGACGAATCGCTTCGAGGAACGGCTGCGACTCGATATCACCGACCGTGCCACCGATCTCAACCAGTGCGATATCCACATCTTCAGAGCGCAGTGAGAGAATAGCATTCTTGATCGCATCGGTAATATGGGGAATCACCTGCACTGTGGCGCCCAGATAATCACCACGGCGCTCACGACGAATCACCGACTCGTAAATACGGCCGCTGGTGAAGTTGGAGCGTTTGGACATCGTGGCGTGAGTGAAACGTTCATAGTGACCCAGATCAAGGTCGGTCTCAGCACCATCATCGGTGACAAAAACCTCACCGTGCTGAAACGGACTCATGGTGCCGGGATCCACATTGATATAGGGGTCAAGCTTCTGCATCGTGACCTTCAGACCACGTGCTTCAAAGAGGGCCGCAAGAGAGGCGGCAGCGATACCTTTGCCGAGTGATGAGACCACCCCGCCGGTTACAAAAACGAATCGAGTATTATTATTCATGACGGGGCGGCAAGTTATCAGAACCTGCCACCCTTCGCCAGTTAAAAGCGCTTAACAGACGGGCGGTCAGCACCATTTTCTGGCATTGCGGAACATGCGCATCCACGGGCCATCCTCTCCCCAGCCTTGCGGCTTCCAGGAGTACTGGGAACTACGGAACAGACGCTCGGGATGCGGCATCATAATCGTGAAACGGCCATCGGCAGTGGTAAAACCGGTCAAACCATTCGGCGAGCCGTTCGGGTTATGCGGATAGCTTGTTGCAGCGGCACCATCAGGGCCAAGATAACGCAGTGCCGAGAGGGCATTGGCCTGCTGATCAGCTGTAGCAAATTCAGCTCTGCCCTCGCCATGAGCGACGACCAGCGGCATTTTCGAGCCAGCCATACCATCAAGGAAGATCGAAGGCGACTGGAGCACCTCCACCTGCAGCAGGCGCGCCTCGAACTGCTCTGAGCGGTTACGCTCAAAACTCGGCCAGTTTTCAGCACCCGGAATAATGGTTTTCAGACCACTCATCATCTGACAGCCGTTACAGACACCCAGCGCAAACGAGTCACTGCGATGGAAGAAGGCATCAAACTGATCACGCGCCCGCCCATTAAACATCACCGAGTTGGCCCAGCCGCGCCCGGCACCGAGCACATCACCAAAGGAGAAACCACCACAGGCCACCAGCCCCTGAAACTCATCAAGGCTGCGACGTCCTGCAATGACATCGGACATATGCAGATCGACACAATCAAAACCGGCCCGATCAAAGGCAGCAGCCATCTCAACCTGACCGTTTACCCCCTGCTCTCGAAGCACAGCCATTTTCGGCCTCGCCTTACCAATATAGGGGGCAGTGATATCCTCTTGCGGATCAAAAGTAAGTTCTGAAAACAGTCCGTCATCTTCGGTATTCGCGATCGCGTTAAATGCCTCTTCAGCACAGGATGGGTTATCACGCAGTGCCTGCATACGGAAGCTGGTCTCAGCCCATAACTGCTGCAGAACCTGTACATTTTCACTGTAAACAGCGTGATCATGGCAAGCCATAACAATGCGCCCATCGTTGCGCGGATGACCGATAATATGAGCCACATGGGCAAGCCCATGATCAGCAAGAAGCACCAGTACCCTTTCACGATCAGCACGGCGGATCTGAATCACAGCCCCCAACTCTTCGGAGAAGAGGACGCGTGCCTCATCACCGCTCTGGTCACCCATCAATGTCTCCAGATGAATTTTCAGACCTGTACGGGCAGCAAAGGCCATCTCCGCCAGTGCGGCAAACAGACCACCATCAGAGCGATCATGGTACGCCAGCAGAAGCCCTTCACTATTCAAACACTGGATACCATTGAAAAAGGCTTTCAGCAGTGCCGCATCATCAACATCAGGGACGGCTTCACCGGTCACACCATAAACCTGCGCCAGTGCAGAGCCACCCAGACGATGCTGGCCATCACCCAGATCAAGCAGAATCAGATCGCTGTCACCCTGATCCAGTTGCAGTTCAGGCGTGAGTGTTTTACGGATATCAGAGACCGGAGCAAATGCAGAGATAATCAGCGACAGCGGTGAGAACATCTCACGCTTGCCATCTTCATGTTGCCAGACCGATTTCATTGAGAGTGAATCTTTACCCACAGGGATGGAGATACCGAGTTCAGGACAGAGCTCCATACCCACCGCTTTCACGGTATCAAACAGACGCGCATCCTCACCTTCGTGACCACAAGCCGCCATCCAGTTGGCCGAGAGCTTGATGTCACCGATTTTTTCAACCGCTGCGGCAGCAACATTGGTCAGCGCCTCACCAATTGCCATGCGGCCGGAGGCCGGCGCATCGAGAACGGCAATGGGGGTGCGTTCACCCATGCACATCGCTTCACCTGTATAGTTCGTATAATCGGTTGCAGTTACCGCCACATCTGCGACCGGCACCTGCCATCTGCCAACCATCTGATCACGGGCTACAAGGCCGGTGATGGAGCGGTCACCAATGGTGATCAGAAACTCTTTACTGCCCACCGCAGGCAGACGCATGACGCGCTGAACCGCCTCATTCAGATCAATGGCACTCAGATCCAGAACTTCATGTTTGCTTGGTGTGTGGGTGACCTCACGCACCATCTTCGGCGGCTTACCAAGCAGCACATTCAGTGAGATATCAACCGGCTGATTATCAAATTCAGGATCATGAACCGTAAGATCGCGCTGCTCTCTGGCTTCACCAAGCACAGCAAACAGGCAGCGCTCACGCTCACACAGCTCTGTAAACAGGGCGCGAGATTCAGGTGCAATGGCCAGCATGTAGCGCTCCTGCGCCTCATTACACCAGATCTGCATCGGGCTCATGCCCGGCTCCATATTGTGCACAGCACGCAGATCAACCCAGCCGCCACGGCCTGCATCATCAATCAATTCAGGCACGGCATTGGAGAGACCACCGGCACCGATATCATGGATAAAGAGAATCGGGTTGTTATCACCCATCTGCCAGCAGCGATCCAGAACCTCCTGACAACGACGCTCCATCTCAGGGTTGCCGCGCTGTACGGAATCAAAATCAAGGGACTCGGCATTGGCACCTGTATCCATACTCGATGCAGCACCACCACCAAGACCGATCAACATGGCCGGACCACCCAACTGAATAATCAGACTGCCAACCGGCACCTCTTTTTTATAGACATGGCGGGCATCGATATTACCAACACCACCGGCGATCATGATCGGTTTGTGATAACCACGCAGCTCCCCTGCCACCTCCTGCTCATAGGTGCGGAAATAACCGGCAAGGTTCGGACGGCCAAATTCATTGTTAAAGGCTGCAGCACCAATCGGACCATCAATCATAATATCGAGTGCCGAGACAATACGATCGGGCTTGCCGTAATCGACCTCCCACGGCTGCTCAAATCCGGGAATGCGAAGATTGGAAACGGAGAAACCGCACAGACCCGCCTTCGGCTTGGAGCCGATGCCGGTCGCCCCCTCATCGCGAATCTCGCCACCGGAACCGGTAGCAGCACCGGCAAACGGAGAGATGGCCGTAGGATGATTGTGCGTCTCCACCTTCATCAGAATGTGCAGATCATCATCATGTGCTTTGTAGTGGCCATCGCGATCCGGATAGAAGCGTTTAGACTTGCCGCCTTCAATCACCGAGGAGTTATCACTATAAGCGACCAGCGTGCCTTCAGGATTAAGCTGATGGGTATTGCGAATCATCGCAAACAGGGAGCGATCCATTGGCTCGCCATCGATCACCCAGTCGGCATTAAAAATCTTGTGGCGGCAGTGCTCGGAGTTGGCCTGGGCAAACATCATCAACTCGGCATCGGAGGGGTTGCGCTCAAGGCGCGTGAAATTCTCAAGCAGATAATCGATCTCATCTTCGGCCAGCGCCAGCCCCAGTTCTCGATTGGCCGTTTCAAGGGCTGCACGACCACCGCCCAGCAGGTCTATTTTGACCAGCGGTGCCGGTGCATGATGGGCAAAGAGAAGATCAAGTTCATTGACATCGGAGAGTACCGACTCAGTCATGCGATCATGCAGCAGCGCGGAGACCTCGGCATGCAGCTCGTGTGGCACACCACTGATATGGTAGACAATACCACGCTCCAGACGAACCAGCGCGTCCAGGCCACAGAGACCTGCAATATCGGTAGCCTTGGATGACCACGGGCTGATCGTGCCGATACGCGGCACCACAATAAACAGGTTATCGGCTGCATGATCGCCAAACAGATCGACCTCATCACCCAGCAGCTCGGCAAGACGTTTCGTATCATCAGCAGCCCAGCCGGCAGCCACCTCTGCTACATGGATAAAGTCGGCCTGAATCGCTGTATCGGCAACTCCCAGCGCTTTTATCGCGGCAAGCAGCTTATCTCGCCGAAAGTCGGAGAGCGCGCTTTTACCTTTGAGTGTAATAATCGGGGTTGAGGAGGTCTGATCGGTCATATCCGCATCCTATGATCTCACGAACGGAAACCAAGCAGAAAATTCAAGGTGTATGATGGCCTGTGAGAAAAAGAAAAAGGGGAGCCGAAGCCCCCCTTTAAATCCTGTTGCCTGATAACAACCGGTCTGGTCTTAGTAGCGACGCTCGCGGATACGGGCAGCCTTACCACGCAGATCACGCAGGTAGTAGAGCTTGGCACGACGAACACGGCCGTGACGAACTACAGTAATACTCTCCAACATCGGAGAGTGCAGCGGGAATACACGCTCAACACCAACACTGTTGGAAATCTTGCGGACAGTGAAGCTGCTGGAGATGCCTTTGTTATGACGGGCGATAACAACACCCTCATAGGCCTGCAGACGTTCAGTCCTCACTACGCCATTTTTGGTGTCTTTAAAATCGATAAGACGTACGTTTACGCGGACGGTATCGCCCTCACGGAAAGACGGGATATCATCACGTAGCTGATCTTTAGTTACATCATCCAGTGCACGCATTTTGTTTTGCCTCCAAACTTAACCACTGTCGGGCCTATATTTTTCAACCTTTTTTCAAGCGATCCAGATAAATCGCCAAGGCAGCCCGTACAGAAAGGTGGCGCACTTTACCGATACCTTCTATCGGTGACAACCATCCATTTGCATCTGGCATGTTTTCGCTATCCAGACCCCAACCTGTTCCCAGCACAATCAGGTGTTTTCCAGCCATTCTCGGGATCTCTGAGGGCTCAATCGTCTGCCCCTGCGGCGGCGTCGCTGAGGTGTACCAGAGCTTGTAGTCATCCAATCCAGGAATCTCCTCAATGGATTTGACGCAGCGAATCGCCTGCAATACCTCACGGCGGCCGGGATTACGCTCACCGCCTGCCCCATTGAGATAGTAATCTGTCATGTCGTGAATCAGCGCATGCATGCCATCGGCCGGATGCACCAGGAAGACCGGTGCCACATCATAAAAGGCACAGCAGCGTGCAAAATCGTGCACATCAATCGAGGTAATGGCGGTGGTTCCCGTCTCCCCTGTGCGGGTAAGGATAGGATGATGAACCAGTGCTACAGCAATTTCAGACATGGCGGCAGCTTAAACGCTCTTCTTTCCTACGCAAAGAAGATGATGAACAGGCAGGCCTGATCTATTTCCGATTTACAGGCTGCTGCGGAGTCTGCGGTAATTTGTAATCCTTCAGCTTGGTTGGCAAGGCCTTCTTCTTTCTGGCCTTTATCTTCTCAATTCGACGCAGGTTCTGCTGCGTATAGATCTGATAGAAAGCATTAAAAGCCAGCAGCCCTACCAGTGCACCGAAGATGTGTACCTGCCAGGGGGGGATATAACCGCGCGGCATATCCAGAGATGGTGGCATCAGCCCCAGATACTCCACGGCAACCTTTCCGATCAGCACCGCCAGAAGTGCATAACCGAGAACGAACTGCAGATTAAAACCTCTGCTCTCAACAATCAGGTACCAGCTAACCACCATCCAGAGCATCATCACCATCGCCGACGCACCACGAAAATACTCCATAGCCGGCACCATCAGAACCACCAGCGCCGTAATCACCGGCATGGCAAACACAAGCGCGATCAGCAGGTGCAGCACCCTGGTAAAGCGGCCGACGACAAGTGCGAGAAAAAAGAGCGTGCCGACGTCGGTTATCATATGACCACGGGAGTAGTGAACCAGATGCGCGCTCCACAGCCGCCACCATTCACCATTAAGAATGGCAAAGCGGTCAAATGCCAGCCGATCAAACTGATCGGGAACAAGAAACCAGAGAGCCGCAGTGGCGAGGATAAAGAGCAGACCAACCATGAGCCAAGAGTACGTCTTTAGATGTTTGGCGCAATGATACCCGTGTCACTGCAGGGGTTAACTCTTCGATGCAGTCGGGCCGTTTTACGTGTACCTTCGCCCTATTCTTCTACAGGGATGTATTTTATGACAGATATCGGCCGACTGAACAGACTGAAAGTGGTGAAAGAGCTGGATTTCGGTGTCTATCTCGATGGCGGTGAGCTGGGCGAAATTCTGATGCCAATCCGTTATGTGCCTGTGCCGTGCAATATTGGCGACGAGCTTGAAGTTTTTGTCTATCGTGATTCCGAAGATCGACTGATCGCCACGACAGAAAAACCTTTCGCCATGGTTGGAGAGTTTGCCCTGCTCAAGGTTGTCTCTGTCACCAGCATGGGGGCCTTTCTTAACTGGGGGCTGATGAAAGATCTGCTGGTACCGTTCGGAGAGCAGAAACCGCGCATGGAGGAGGGTAAATCCTACGTTGTGCGCATCTATCTCGATGAGGAGAGCAATCGCATTGTCGGCTCGGCCAGACTCGATGATTTCCTCTACCGAGAATCCGAGGGCGAACTTGAGGCGGGAGAAGAGGTCTCCATCTTTATCTCCAACAAGAGTGATCTCGGTTATCAGGTGATTGTTAATGACACCTACTGGGGCCTGCTGCACAACAATGAGGTTGCGGTACCTCCCCGCCGCGGAGAGCGCCTGACCGGTTACATCAAAAACATTCGAGAGGATGGTCGCATCGACCTCTGTCTGCACAGCCAGCCAAGTGAGAAGACCGATGATGTTTCTCAGTTGATTATCCGTGCACTCAGAAAAAATGACGGTTTTATCACCACCACCGACAAAAGTTCGCCAGAAGAGATTCAACAGCAGTTCGGCGTCAGCAAAAAGATGTATAAAAAGGCCGTGGGTGCCCTCTATAAAAAGAAACAGATCACAATTGAGACCGATGGCATTCGTCTGCTCAATGCATGGGGCAGGAAAGAGAGTTAACGCTGGCAGTAACGGCAACCCTCAGCAGCTATACGTGCCAGAGAGGACAGATTTCAATCAAATTCCACCCCTTCGGAGGTTTTATGAGCGATAAAAACAAGACCCGCAGCATGGCGCTGTTTTGCGATTTCGAGAATGTTGCTCTCGGGGTGCAGGATGCAAAGTATGCTGCCTTCGATATTCAGAAAGTGATGGAACGTCTACTCCTTAAAGGCAACATCGTCGTTAAGAAGGCCTACTGCGACTGGGAGCGCTACAAGAAATTTAAAGCCCCCATGCATGAGGCCTCCTTCGAACTGATTGAAATTCCTCATGTGCGCCAGAGCGGTAAAAACTCTGCGGATATACGCATGGTCGTTGATGCCCTCGACCTCTGTTACACCAAATCGCATGTGGATACCTTTGTTATCATCTCGGGCGACTCCGATTTTTCACCACTGGTATCCAAGCTGCGCGAAAATGACAAGGTGGTGATCGGTGTCGGCGTAAAGAACTCGACATCCGACCTGCTCACCTCCAACTGTGATGAGTTTATCTATTACGATGATCTGGTTCGCGACTCCGAAACCAGAGGTAAAGCCAAACGCAAGCGCAGCAGTACCAAGCCCAGGAGCAAGGCCGCCAGCCCGGATGTAAAAGAGGATCCCGAAACGCTGAAACAGGAGGGGATCGATCTGGTGATGGCAACGCTGGAGGATCTGTTTAAAGAGCGCGGCGAAGAGGAGAAGGTGTGGGGTTCGATGGTCAAACAGACACTGAAACGGCGTCAGCCCGGCTTCTCCGAGAGCTACCACGGCTTCCGCAGCTTCGGCCAGCTGCTCGATGAAGCGCAGGCGCGTGGCCTGCTGGTGCTTGAACTGGATGAAAAGTCTGGGGGTTACATCATCAAAAGCTTCTCGCAAGACGAATAACACCCTGCCCGGCCTCCGCAACAGGGCAAAAGAGCTTCATCGTGGAAGCCCTGGAAAACAGTCTTAGTAAATCAGAACTGAAGGCGCGTTCTCTCTTGCTATGATGGTGGTATTTTTTTCATCTCTTTTAATTCGGGCCGTCATGGCCCTCACCCTGCAGACGAGCTAAAGCTCGACCAAACGGCTCCTGCCTTTTTGTCCAAAAAAGAGAGCAGCAAAAACAATTCAGTAGCTGTGCGGATAATCTGTAATTGTGCGACGAACAAAAAAAAGGCCCCGGGGGAGGGTCCGGGGCCATATTTGCACTTCTCAACACGAGTATAAATCAGTATCCGGAGGGTTAGGAGGGAGGGGAGGGAAAACCGACTCCGGACAACCCGTACGTTAGTGCGACTGTGTGATACCACTATGAATTGCCCATGAAAAAAAATTCATGCTTACTGTTGCAGATTAATGTGCCACTTTTGCAATGTTGGCATCATATATGCTCATAGATTGATAACGGTTCGTTACACTGGTTTTATGGCTTATAAGGTTGGGCCGATGCGTACTGAACGGGAGCTCGTCTATCCTCGCTGTGTGAATCCCGAATTCGGGATACCTGATGCGGGGATGCTGCGCCCACCTTTTCGTAAAGGGTTCAGATCGTTATAGGCCATAATACCAGTGCAATGATCACGACAACTTAACGAAGGCCTGCCTCTCCCCCTCCCCCCCCCAGGCAGGCCTTTTCGTTTCCCTCGTAAAACTTACACAGTCACATGCTCAAAAAAAGGAGAAGCAGAGCTCGCCTTTAACGATCAGTTATCAGCCAATGCCTTGGCGAAGGCGGCCTCCAAAGCGCTCATTGGCTTTTTCTTGTTGCGTTCCAGCTTCTGTTTCACCTGATCTTTGGCCGTTTTAGGCTTGTTGGGGCGCGAAGCTTTCTGATGTGAGCTGTTCGAACGTGGCCGGTCACCCTCTTTGCCACCACGACCACGAGAAGTGCGACCACCTTCTGAACGGGGCTCTTTCTCAACTGCCCCCGGCTGATCATCCAGACGCATGGTCAGGGATATGCGCTTACGCTTGGCATCCACTTCCAGCACCTTCACCTGCACCACTGCACCGGTCTTGACCACCTTACGGGGATCATCGACAAACTGACTGGTCAGCGCGGAGATGTGGACAAGTCCGTCCTGATGCACACCGATATCAACAAATGCGCCGAAATTGGCAACGTTGGTCACCACTCCTTCCAGGATCATGCCTTCACGCAGATCGCGTATCTCTTTTACTCCAGACTTGAACTTCGCGGTCTTAAACTCAGGACGAGGATCACGGCCAGGCTTCTCCAACTCCAGCAGAATATCGGAGACGGTGATCTGCCCAAATTTCTCATCCGCATAATCGGCTGCTTTCAGCTGCTGCAGAAACTCGCGGTTACCCATCAGTTCAGCCACCGCCCGGCCTGTTCGGGCCACGATCTTCTCCACCACAGGATAGGCCTCCGGATGCACCGCAGAGGCATCCAGTGGATTATTACCCTTATTGATACGCAAAAATCCGGCTGCCTGCTCAAAGCTTTTCGGCCCGATGCCCTGCACTTTGAGAAGCTGCTGGCGATTGTTGAAAGCCCCCTTCTCATCACGGAAACGAACAATATTTTCTGCCATCGAACGACTCAAACCTGCCACATGGGTCAGCAGTGCTGCCGAGGCTGTATTGATATCTACACCGACGTGGTTCACACAATCCTCAACTACGCCATCCAGACTGCGAGCCAACTGACTCTGGCTGACATCGTGCTGATACTGACCGACTCCAATCGATTTCGGCTCAATCTTCACCAGTTCTGCCAGCGGATCCTGTAGCCTGCGGGCAATGGATACTGCCCCGCGCAGGGATACATCCAGATCAGGAAACTCCTGAGCTGCTGCTGCAGAGGCTGAATAGACCGATGCACCGGCTTCAGAAACCGTCACCTGGGTAAGATGCAGCTGCGCAAAGCGTTCGCGCAGCTCTTTCACCAGCGTCTCGGTTTCACGCGAGGCTGTACCGTTACCGATTGCAACCAGATCCACATGGTGTTTATCGGCCAGCACAGCCAGTGCCGCAATCGCCTCATCCCAGCGTTTGGCCGGGGCGTGCGGATAGATGGTCGTGGTATCAAGCACTCTGCCGGTAGGGTCGACCACTGCCACCTTCACACCGGTACGCAGACCCGGATCAAGCCCCATCGTGGCACGCTGTCCGGCCGGTGCAGCCAGCAGAAGATCGCGCAGGTTATTGGCAAACACCCTGATCGCCTCCTCCTCAGCCTTCTGGCGCAACTCGATAAACAGGTCGAGCTCAAGGCGCATCAACAGCTTCACCTTCCATGCCCAGCGCACGGTCTCCAGCAACCAGCTATCGGCAGCCCTGCCGCGATCACTGATTCGGAAATGGCTGGCTATTGCAGATTCACAGTGACCGGCCGTTGTACGGCTTTCAGCCTCATGATCCTCAAGCATCTTCACGCTGAGAATGCCATCGTTGCGCCCACGAAACAGCGCCAGCGCCCGATGCGATGGAATGCGTTTCAGCGGTTCACGATAATCAAAGTAATCGGCGAACTTGGCACCCTCCTCCTCTCTGCCGGTGATGACCGTGCTGACCAGCAGTGCATGTTTACTGAGGTAGTCACGCAAGCGACCGATCAGGTCGGCATCTTCACCGAACTTCTCCATCAGGATTTGACGTGCACCATCAAGGGCAAGCTCACCACTCTCGATGCTGTGCTCAAGATTGATGTATGACTCTGCCAGAGTCGTCGGATTCTGCGCAGGATCGGCCAGCAGTAATTCAGCGAGAGGCTCAAGACCCGCCTCTCGGGCGATCTGCGCCTTGGTGCGGCGCTTTGGCTTATAGGGAAGATAGAGATCCTCCAGACGCGCCATGGTTTCAGCCGCCTTGATCACCTTCTCCAGCTCAGGGGTAAGCTTCTCCTGCTCTGAGATCGATTTGAGGATTGTAGCCCGGCGCGACTCCAGGTCGCGCAGGTAACGCAGGCGCTCTTCAAGATAACGCAGCTGGGTATCATCCAGCCCGCCGGTCACCTCTTTACGATAACGGGCAATAAACGGCACCGTTGCACCACCATCCAGAAGCCCGACAGCTGCCACAATCTGGCGCTCGTTGACGTTCAACTCTTTGGCGATCCGCAGTTCAATTCGCATGGTTTCTCCCGAAACAAAACAGTGTGTAGCAGCATCCTCGGCAACCCCGAAGTCGGCGGCAGTTTATAGCCAGTTTTTGAGAAAGAAACGGGCAATACTCTCTGCCACTTTTAGATATAATAAAAAGGCCCCGACATCAGTCGGGGCCTTACTATTCTCCATCAGGAGAACGAATGTCCGGAGAAATCGAGGGAGGGGAGGGAGGGTGATCGGCTCCGGACAACCGGGACAATGCGCAGTTGCGGGTTAGCCTCTTGTGAATCAACCATGAAGATTACTTCATCCGCTCAAAGAGGTTTAGTTTGCTTATCTATATATACTATCTATACTAGTAACACCAACAAGTTACCGAAGGCCTGCCACCCTCCCCTCCCCCGGCAGGCCTTTTCGTTTATCCTTCCTCAGTTATGCACAGCCTGTCAGCGAAAGGTGGCTCGCCACTCACCAAAATCATCGCGGAAGACCCGGTAATCAACGACTGTATCAAAGGCAAGCTTCTGCTCATTGCCTTTTGCAACCTCCAGATCACAGACCCCTTTTACCTGCAACCTGTAGGGCCAGTATTCATGGGTTGTATTAAAGCGGCCCTGCCTGATGATGCGTATAGTGGAGATCTTCACATCTTCAGCATAACCCTGATGCACATCTCTCAACCAGCTTAGCGGAATGCCATTATCCACACTCTTCTGAACCAGACCTCTGAGCTCGAAAAACTCCGGCGCTATATATGATCTGGCCCTCGCAGCCATATCGCGGGCATGACGGAACCCGGGTACAAAACGGTCGGCCTTGTCAAAGGCAATAGCCGCCTGATCAAACTCCTGACGATCCATCAAACGCTCACCCTCGCGGTAGGACCTGCGAGCATCCTCGCGATTGGCAAGGTCGGTGTAGTGAGTAGCCAGTTGCGTCGCATCGCGGAAATCGGGGACAAAGCCGAGTGCGGCGGTAAAAGCTGCGGCTGCATCCCTGTAGTGGTGTGCCTCTGCCAGCCGTTCACCCTGCAGATAGTTGGCAAGCGCATCCTCCTGGTCAGCGATTGCCATGTATTTCATGGACAACTGATGGGCATCTTTAAAACCGCGAATAAAGGCATCGGCTCTGGCAAAGGCAGTGGCGGCAGCGCGGTGGTCATGGGTGCGGATCGCCTGCCCCCCTTTTGCATACTCGATTCTCGCATCAGCCAGATCGGCAAGGTGTTTGGTCTCAGCGGCCAGTTTGATGGCATCCCTGTAACCACTCACAAAGGAGAGGGCCTGGTTAAACTCCTGTGTTGCCTGACGATAATCTCTGGCCGCCTGATAGCGCTTACCATTGCCGTAATGGCCTGCAGCAGCCCGCTCATAAGCCTCATCACGCAGGGCTGCCACATCGTGCTGGCGAATTGCCAACAGCTGGTTCATCGCTGCTCGCCTGGCCCTGGTCACCTGCACTTTTTGTGCATAGGTGCGCATCGCATCCTGAATGCTCTGTACGGTACGATTCATGTCGATGATGCGATCATAACCATAAGCAGCCCGGTCCCAGTTGGCCGCAGCCCTGTAGTGGTCTATCTCTGTCAGCTTCTGCGCAAATGCATGTTCTGCAATGGCGGGAAACAGGGCGATGGCTTTATGGTTGCCAATCTCTGCATGAAGCGAGTGTGAGGCCTGATCAAAAGCCGAGGCATAATCCCCCTTCTGCATACTCTGCTCGGCCAGCTTCTGATTTTTCTCTGATACCGATGCACAGCTGACGAGTAACAATAACGCCGCAAGGATCACCATAACCTGTTTCATCAACTGCATCTGACCACCTCCAATCATCACATTGCCGACAATACATCAGAGTTTGATAAGCAACAGTCCATTTTTCACCCCCTTAAGCGTTGCCACTCCACCACGGAAAAACCATGGTGGGCCATTTTGCCACACATGTGTGTCACTTTGTTGACGAAAGGGCCTTGCACGCCACCATTGCCCGCATGAATACAAACGTTTCACGTAAGAAGATTGCACCTTTCGGTTGGCTAGTGGCCCGCCGAACTGCTTCCCTGTGTCCAAGCGTATTCTGATTCACTAAAGAAATTACTGCTGCTGAAACGGCCACGGGTTTTGCTGAATCCGTGGCCGTTTTTTTTGGTCTGCATTTTAAAACTTTTACCACGAAGGCACAGAGACACAAAGTAAGAGCAGAGACTTAGATTGTTCTCTCATACATCTTCTTCATAGGGTCTCTTTGTGCCCTTTGTGTCTTCGTGGTTATTCATAAACAGGAGAAAACCATGTCTGTGCCATCGGCGTATTTAGGCGTCATTATCATCTGGAGCACCACCCCGCTTGCCATTCTGTGGAGCAGCCAGGAGGTCGGATTTGTTTTCGGTGTTACCAGCCGAATGCTGATCGGCGCTGTGCTGGCACTCATTGTGGCAGCACTACTGGGTTCCGGACTTAAATGGCACCGTCGCGCCCTGCTCGCCTACACTGCGGCGGCTATCGGTATCTATGGCGGCATGATCAGCGCCTATTGGTCTGCTCAATTTATTCCGACAGGCTGGATCTCTGTCATCTTCGGCCTGTCGCCGCTGTTTACTGCTTTGATGGCGCAGCTGTGGCTTAAAAGTGAGACGCTGACCGCAACGAAAAGCATTGGCATGCTGACAGGGCTTATTGGCCTGGCGATGATCTTCGGCAGCAGCCTTGAGCTTAACGATCAAGCGGCCCTGGGTGTGGCTGGCATGTTGATCTCAGTAATCATCCATTGTGGTAGTGCAGTATGGATCAAGCGTATCAATGCAGAGCTGCCTGCCATTGTCATGACCAGTGGCGGACTGCTGTTTGCAGCACCACTGTTTCTGATGACATGGTTTTTTGCCGGGGCTGAACTGCCTGGTGAAATATCCATTCGCACATTCGCTGCGATCGGCTACCTTGCCCTGCTCGGTTCAGTATTGGGATTTGCTCTCTACTACTATGTACTGAGCAAGGTGGAGGCGACCAAAGTTGCGCTATTGACCCTGATCACACCCCTCAGTGCTCTGGGGCTGGGTCATCTGTTTAACAATGAGCCGATAACCCTGAACATCATCGCGGGAACAGTTTTGATTCTCTCTGGTCTTGCTGTCTTTGAATTCAGCAATCAGGCCGGACGCATCAGAGCCCGTTTCCTGCGTTACTAAGTACAGTCAGGGCTCTGCAGTGTCAGAGCCCTGATCACCCATCACGAGCCGCAATCATCTCGCCTACGGCTGCTGCTAATGCAGAGATCTGGAATGGCTTATTCATCACGCAACTCTGTTGAGTATCTTCAGCCAGCAGACGCCTCTGTTCAGCCCCTCCCTCATAACCACTGATATAGATTGCCGGCATATTCTGATCTATAGCCCTGACCGCATCAATAAAGTCGATGCCACCCATTTTCGGCATCACAATATCGGTAATAATCAGTGCAATCTCCTTTGCCCTGGATTGAAACAGCTGTAGCGCCTCTTCGCCATCGCCAGCCTCAATCACCTGATAGCCATGGCTCTCCAGCACCTCGCGCAGGGTATGACGCAGGGATGCCTCATCATCGACCAATAGAATAAGTCCACCTATTGATGCAGCAGTAGAAACATGTTCTTCCAACACATCACGCTGCCCCTCACTTTCACTCAGTGGCAGATAGATTGAAAAGGTGGTACTCCACCCCTCATCGGCTCCAGCCTCAATCACGCCACCATGTCCACTGACGGCACCATAGACCATCGCCAGACCTAACCCCGTACCTTCGCCAACCCCTTTGGTGGTATAAAAGGGCTCAAATATTTTGGATGCCTGCTCCGGATCTATGCCCACCCCGTTATCTGAAACGCTGATTCTGGCAAAATGATCTCCCTGCAGGTCAGGATGCCGTTTACGAAAAATATCATTGGCATAAAAACGACTGAGTGTGCAGCGAGTCTTTGGCTTCTGAACGTTCGCCACGGCATCACAGGCATTACCCACCAGATTCATCATCACCTGTTGAAACTGTGTTGCATTCCCATAGATAAACAGTTCGTCATCACAGAAATCTGTTTCATGTACAATGTTTTCAGGAATAATCGATTTCGCCAGTCGGTACCCATCCCGCATAAATTTATTAAGCGAGAAGATACGTTTCTCAAGCTGATCCTTTCTGGCAAAGGTAAGCAGCTGCTGAATCATCTCCGAGCCCTGATCGGTAAGTGCATCCACACTGCTTAATCGCTCAGCACACCTCTTCTGATCATCCATTTCGCCTCTTGCCAGATAGGTGTGACCTTTAACTGCCGCCAGAATATTATTGAAATCATGGGCGATACCGCCAACGAGCGTCCCGAGTGCCTCCATCTTTTGAGACTGCAACAGCTGCTCTTCGAGCTCCTGACGCTCCGTCATATCCTGCTGCACACTAACATAGGCAGCAATCTCACCCTGATCGTTAAGAATGGGTGAAACTGTCATCGCCACCGGATAAAAGCTGCCATCCTTACGGCGATCTATCAGCGTGCCGCGCCAGGTCTGACCCGATACAATCGTTTGCCATAACTGCTGATAGACCGATGCATCCTGAGCTGAACTTTTCAGCATCGAAGGCTTTTTACCCATCAACTCCTGTGCCGAATAACCTGATACCCGCTCCAGTGCCGGATTCACATACTCGATAATCCCATTGCGATCGGTCAGCAAGATCAGCTCATCAGCATGCTCAACAACCTGAGACAGCTTCTCCAGCAACCGCTGCGATTTCACCTGACTGGTGACATTGATGATGGTGGCGGTATAGGCGTGGCAGCCCAGCGATGCGTCAAAATGCCCCTGGTGATTCCAGTGGAACTCCACCTTGGATTTTTCGCCTGTTTTGGAGTTAAAAGATCCCGATACTGCCTGAGTTAATCTACCACTCTCTACCAGTTGTGCGAATGACGTCTGCAGTGAGCTTCGACAAAGATCACTCGAGCAGAACTTCCACAGGTGGGAACCCAGCAACTCATCTTTACTACATCCAAGGATGTCGCATATCTTTTGATTGGCAAACAGTAATTGGCCTGAGCTGTTGCATTGAACAACGCCATAGGGCATCGCATCGAGAATGGAACGGCACTGGGCAAGACTCGTTTGCACACGATCTTTGGCCAGGCCAATCAGGAACCCGGCTACGCCACCAACCATCATAGGCACCAGAAATCTGAATATCTCATCCTCATGCCCTGTGCCATGCAGAGCAATCCGGCCAAACAATGGCACTATCGTCATGCCCACAAGGGCGTATTTTATTCGTTTCTGCATCCAGCAATTCCCCGGGATGCTATTCCTTAACACTCCCGTATAACTTCACATAAACATATTCTAAATTGATATCATATTGGCACATTACATCTAACCACCATACAGACAACCGTCACCAGCCGCGGCATATTGTCGCAGACCTCACTCGATTACAGCATCAAAGCTTACTGTGCGTGTCTGCCAATCAACTGACGATAGGCCAGAATAAATATCACCGTCCAGATGGTGGAACGCAGTGTCATTGCTGCTACTGTGCGCATCTCATAGGCACCATCAGCAAAGATATGCAGGCCAAAAGCGGCAAAAACCAACAATGTGGCAACTGCAATCACCAGAGCGAGACCCGCAGCCCATGGCTTGCGCAGGGCGAGACCGACACCCGCAATCAGATAGACAAACCCAGCAGTAAAGTTAAACCAGAGCACAAAGGGTACATAGTTGCCTGCTGCAACCCTGTAACTCTCATCACCGAACAGTACTTGCCCGCCTGATTTGATGGTTAAGATGCCAAAGATGATGGCTACGGCGGCGGCAAGCCAGATGATCACTTTACTGGTCATGGATAGACTCTGATTCATATGAATCAGCTTTCGCAGCTGCCACAGGCACCACCGGGTTTCACACCCAGCTTGATAAGGATCTTCTCCATCAGGCACCAGCGGGTAAAGCCGGACTGAAAGAGGTTGGCACCCACAAACAGGGTGAACCAGAGCCAGGTCGGCTCGTTCAGCACTGAGCCGTTATAGATTGAGCTCAGGGTTACTGAGAGCATGATAAAAAATCCTGCGATAATTCGAATTACGCGTTCTGTAGTCATTATATTCTCCTTTCTCTACTTATTGATTGTTACTTCAGGCAGCTGGAAGCTGGCGTGGCAGGCGATGCAGTTGTTCATGGTTTCAGCCAGCTTCAGCTGAATCTTCTTAGACGGCTCTCCTGCCCTGGCCATATTGGCGATATCATCAAAGGCGTAGTGGGTGCCAAAGCCAAGTTTTTTAAACTCCAGTGGCAATTTGGCACGAAGTCTGAAATCGACGGTAGCGATGGCAGCACTGCCGATGGGGCGAGCCGCCGCCTCTACAGCTGCCAGATCATCATTGGCCAGTGCCTCAACAACCGTTTGGGTTGTCTCGAGCAGCAGCCTCATCTCCTCCAGCACAGCCTGTCGCTCTGCCGGTTCAAGAATGACAGCCGTGCGGCCATCTTCTGCTTTCTCTGTGTTGCCGAGTACAATCACCTTGAATGCCCCCGCAGCCAATATTGTTAGCAACACTCCAATGGCGATCCAGTGCGGTGTAGTTTTTTTCATTATATTCTCCTTGTCTCTTTGATTATCTGATTGCAATTAATCGTTCTGAAATCGCTTTCAGTGTTTTGATGGTAATCGCCTTCTCTGCATCGGGAATATCACTGAGCACCTCCAGCTGGAAATCTCGTACCAGCGGAATCATCACTGCCAGCGCCTGATGCCCCGCATCAGTCAATCCCACGCGAAAGCAGCGCCGATCATCCGGGCATGGATTGCGCTCCACCAATCCCTTCTTCACCAGCCCGTCGATACGGCGGGTGATGGTGGTTTTATCACGCATCAAAAGCTGTGTGATCTCCACCTGTGTCATCGGCCCCTGCTTCATCAGGCGAAACAGAATGCCGAAATCCTGAGCCGCCAACGGGTAGCCGTTGGCACTGAAACGTCTGGCAATCTCTTCGGTCATCAGAAATGCCGTGCGATTCACATTCAGGCCGATCGCCTGCTCCAGCTGAAAATCCAGAATTGATTCACTCATACTTCTCTCCTGTGGGCCGAACCTTACGCACTTTAGTTGCATGTTACAACTATTGTATTATGCATCTTATTGCTTGCGCTATCCGCTATGCATTATGAAGCGATCCATTCAGAGTGGCGCCATGCTCAGCTATCAACACTCCTACCATGCCGGCAATCACGCCGATCTGTTGAAACATATCATTCTCGGCGATGTGGTGGCCGGCATGTTCAATAAAGAGAAGCCAATGTTTATGCTCGATGCCTTTGCCAGCCGTGGCATCTATGCACTGGATTCAGAGCAGGCGCTGAAGAACAGGGAGTTTGAGAGCGGTATCGGCAAACTCTGGGAGCTGCGTAATCATGCCAGCCCACAAGGGGTAGCGCGCTGGTTCAAGCTGATCGCCGCAGAAAATCCGGAGGGTGGATTCAACCGCTTTCCCGGCTCCACCGCGCTGCTGCATCATATGGCTCGAGAAGGGGATCGCCTCACTGCCTGCGATCTGCATCCGCAGGAGTTTGATAAACTGCGTGGCTCATTTCAGGCCAATCGCAGATTCAGCCTGCTTAAGCGAGACGCCTTTGAGGCACTCAAAGCGCTATTGCCGCCGAAAGAGAAACGCGGCCTGATCTTTCTTGATCCCTCCTATGAGGTGAAAGAGGAGTATCGGTCTATCGCCAAAGCGGTAATTGAGGCGCACCGCCGATTTGCAACCGGTGTTTATGTGATCTGGTATCCGCTGCTACCGGCTCAGCGCCACCTTGATCTGTTCAGAGCGCTGAAATCTTCAGGCATGCGAAAAATCCTGCGCATTGAACTCGATTGCGGCGACTGCTTTCCCGAGATGCAGATGTATGGCTCAGGCATGCTGATCGTTAATCCCCCCTGGCATGCTGAAAAGCCGATGCAGGATTCACTGGACTGGATCTGTGAACACCTGACCGCTGGCAGAGGAACAAAGCAGTATGGCTGGCTGGTGCCTGAGTAGCGCAACGCGCACAACAACTATTGCCTGAAAGGGCACGCCAATCGATAATGATGACGCCTTAAATCCGGGTGATAAAATATGATCGTGGGTACCAAATGATCCAAACAGTGACTACCGACAACGGCTCATCGAACAAATTCGACCGAATCGTATCTGATCTGATCGAGACGGGGCTATCTATCTGCGATGATTTTCTCTCACCGCTGCTGGTCGCCAGCATCTCCAGAGAGGCTCATGAACTGTATAATGAGGGTGCCTTCCGCCATGCCAGGGTTGGACGCGGAGCTTCCATGCAGTTGCGTCCGGAGATCCGAAATGACCGGGTGCTATGGCTGGAGAGTGAGAAGCCGACTGCCGTTCAGCTCCCCTATCTCCTCGATCTGGAGACGCTGCGCAGAGAGATTAACCGCAACCTCTATCTGGGACTGTTCGAATTCGAAGGACACTTTGCACTCTATCCACCGGGCGCCTCCTATGACATCCACTACGACCGCTTTATCGGATCAATGCAGCGCGTTGTCACCTGCATCCTCTACCTTAATCAGGAGTGGCAGGAGGAGGATGGCGGCGCACTGAAGATATATGAGGGAAACGATGCCAGCGACCTGCCCCTGCCCATGCAGATTCTGCCGCTGGGCGGCAGATTGGTCACCTTTATCAGCGAGCGGTTCCCGCATGAGGTGCTGCCATCAAGGCGCGATCGTCTGAGCCTGACCGGCTGGTTCCGTATTCGTTCATAACTCCCCTGCGGGGAGCGAATTATCTATACAGGCAGAGGTAGGCGGACTGGCCGATGGAGCGAACGCCGAAGCTCACACCCTTCTCAACAGTGAACTGATCACCGGCCACGTAGGAGACCCAGACATCGGTGCCCGGATGTTTAACATCGAGTTGACCGGAGGTGACCGACATAATCTCTCTGGATGAGGTGCCGAATTCGTACTCACCCTCAGCCATGACACCGATCGTTGCAGGCCCATCTGCTGTTGCAAATGCGATGGATTTCACATTGCCATCGAAGTATTCGTTGGTTCTGAACATAAGATATTCCTTTATCAGTTGATTTAAGGATACTCTGAAAAAGTCAGAGTATCCGAGCAGGCTATGGATGGCCTGCCAACATCATGCACTCTCAGTGCTTGATGTTGTGAGCAAAGGAATAATGACACTTTTTCCTTTGCCTGCTGAATACCTACACGGATGTAGTTATTCAGAGCATCCTTAAATTTTAAGCGATGTCGCTGCCAGCCAGCAGCAGCATCTCACGTACCGCCTTGGCCGCCAGCACTGAAGAGCAGCCGGAGCTATCCAGCATCGGTGCAAGCTCAACCGCATCGAGCGCAACAATATCAACCGCATGCATCACCTTGATAAAGCGGTTGAATGTCCACCAGTCGATGCCACCCGGTTCGGGGGTACCGGTACCGGAGAAGCAGGCCGGATCGAAAACATCCAGATCAACAGTCAGGTAAACCGGCCGCTCAGCGATCCACTCAACCAGCTCATCGAGATCATCAGCCCGGAATGTGGTCAGCGTACCGAAACTGTTCATCACCTCATACTCACGTTTGGTGCCCGAGCGGATACCGAGCTGGCGAATATTCTCATCACCAATCAATTCGGAGATACGACGCATCACACAGGCGTGGGAGAGCTCAGTACCGAGATAATCTTCACGCTGATCGGCATGGGCATCCAGCTGTACCACCACCAGATCGGGATACTTCTCATAGACCATCTCAACCGCAGGCAGTGTCACCAGATGTTCGCCACCAAGAATAAAGGGGATCACATCATCATTCAGACACTCATCCACCGTTTCCCTGATAATGGCGAGCACCGATTTGGTATCGCCCATCGGCAGTTCAAGATCGCCCGCATCGGCGTAGTGAATCGATTCCAGATCACTATCGAGGTAGGGGGAGTAGGTCTCAACACCATCAGAAGCGTCGCGAATGGCGGCAGGGCCGAATCTTGCGCCGGGGCGGAATGAGACGGTACCGTCAAACGGGGCGCCGATAATGCGAATATCGTGGGGCTCTTTCAGATCCCGATCAGTAAAATCAAACATGGCGCCATGATAATCGTATAATTCACTCCCGCATAGATGCAGACTAGTCGCAGGCCGCTTGCGGTATTAGATTACTCAGCCGCCAGCAAGGCGAAAACATTTCAGATGAAGGTCTCTATTATGAAAAAGGTTCTGATTATCGGTGCAGGTGGCGTCGGCCGCGTGGTGGCTCATAAATGTGCTCAGAATGAGGATGTCTTCTCCGACATCTGTCTGGCCAGCCGCACCCAGTCCAAATGTGACCAGATTGCTCTGGAGGTGCGTGAGAAGACCGGCCGCACCATCCAGACCGCAGCGGTGGATGCCGATAATGTGCCTGAGCTGGTTGCGCTGATCAAACAGGTACAACCGTTTATGATTATCAATGTGGCCCTGCCCTATCAGGATCTGACCATTATGGATGCCTGCCTGGAGACCGGCGTTCACTATCTCGATACCGCCAACTATGAACCGCTGGATGAGGCGAAGTTCGAGTACAGCTGGCAGTGGGCCTACCGCGAGCGTTTTGAAAAAGCGGGACTGATGGCGCTGCTCGGCTCCGGCTTTGATCCGGGTGTCACCAATGTCTTCTCCGCCTATATGCAGAAGCACCATTTCGATACGATGGATTATGTCGATATCCTCGACTGCAACGGTGGCGATCACGGTTACGCTTTTGCCACCAACTTCAATCCTGAGATCAATATCCGCGAAGTGAGCAGCAATGGCCGCTACTTCGAGAATGGCGAGTGGATTGAGACCAGACCGATGCAGTATAAAAAGCAGTTTGATTTTGATCAGGTGGGCCCGAAGAACATGTACCTGCTCTACCATGAGGAGATGGAGTCGCTCGCCATCAACCTCAAAGGTGTCAAACGCATGCGTTTCTGGATGACCTTCGGTGATGCTTATCTCAAGCATCTGGAGGTGTTCCGCAATATCGGTCTGGATTCGATTGAGCCGATCATGTTTGAAGGGCGCGAGATCGTGCCGATCCAGTTCCTCAAAGCGCTGCTGCCCGATCCGGCGTCTCTCGGCCCGCGCACGGTTGGCAAAACCAATATCGGCGTCATCGTCAAAGGCTTCAAAGATGGCAAACCGGCATCGCGTTATATCTATAACATCTGTGATCATCAGGAGTGTTATAAGGAGACCAATGCGCAGGCTGTCTCCTACACCACCGGTGTGCCTGCCATGATCGGTGCGATGATGATGTGTCAGGGCAACTGGATGAAGGCCGGCGTCTATAATATGGAGGAGTTTGATCCCGATCCATTCATGGCTGCTCTCAACGAGCATGGCCTGCCGTGGACCGATATCGAAACCGACATCGATGTCGATGCGCTACCTGAATGAGCAGTCAAAACCCACCACTAAGACACGAAAGCACAAAGTTTTCAAATAAACAAGACAAGGCTGCATTCTGTCCAGGACATTCATATCACTTGGGTTTTCTTTGTGTCTCTGTGCCTTTGTGGTTAAGGGTTTAAGATGAGTTTTGATATCGAACAGATCCCCTCCCCCTGTTATCTGCTGGAGGAGGAGAAGCTGATCGCCAACCTCGAGATCATTAAGCGGGTACAGGCGGAGTCCGGTGCCAGGGTAATTCTGGCGCTGAAAGGTTTTTCCATGTGGTCGACCTTTGATCTGGTAAAACAGTATCTGCCCGGCTGTACGGCCAGCTCCCTCTATGAGTTGAAGCTGGCCGATGAGAAGTTCGGGCGTGAAAACCATATCTACTCTGCTGCCTATCGCGAAGATGAGTTTGCCGAGATCTGCCAGCTTGCCGGTCATATCGTCTTCAATTCGGTTAATCAGTGGAACCGGTTCAGCAGACAGGCCATTGATGCTGGTGTCTCCTGTGGCATCCGTGTGAATCCGGGTATCGCCGAGGTAGAGACTGATCTCTATAACCCCTGCTTTTCAGGCTCCCGCCTTGGCGTACGCCCTGAGCATCTGAAGGGGGCATCACTCTCCGGCATTGAGGGGATGCATGCGCATGCGCTGTGCGAAAACATGGCCGACTCCTCGATTGCCCTGATCGATGCCTTTGAAGAGAAGTTTGCCGATTACATCCCGTGGCTGAAATGGGTCAATTTCGGCGGCGGTCATCTGATGACCCACGCCGACTACGATGTGGATAAGCTGATTGAGCGCATCAAAACCTTCAAAGCCAAATGGAACAAGCAGGTCTATCTCGAACCCGGAGGTGCCATCGCCTGGCGCACCGGCCCGCTGATTACATCCGTACTCGATATTGTACCCACCGATGGTCTGGATGTGGTGATTCTCGATATCTCCGCCACAGCACACATGCCCGACGTGCTGGAGATGCCCTATCGCCCCACCATCACCGATGCCGGAGCAGCAGGAGAGAAACCCCACACCTATCGTCTGGGCGGCACCTCCTGCCTTGCCGGTGATGTGATTGGAGACTACGCATTTGATGCGCCGCTTGAGATTGGCAGCCGTCTGGTCTTTGAAGATATGATCCACTATACGATGGTGAAAACCACGATGTTCAACGGTGTCCGCCATCCCGATATCGGCATCTGGCACACAGATGAGACATTCGAACTGGTACGCCGTTTTACCTATGAAGATTTCCGCGACCGCCTCTCCTGATCAGGGCCTTCTGTCGGGGTCTCGTCGGTTATCAAATACAGCATGCACGACAAGCGCTTGCTGCTCGATGCTATAAAATATTGAAAAAGGGAATCGTCTGATCACGCGTCCGCGAATATCGCCATAGAGAATGCGAAATTTCGCCGGGTTTTCTAATATGGAATGGATGCTGTTTTCAACGCAATCCAAGAACTCAAATCCAAGTCCACGCCTTTGTCTTTCGTACCAGATAAACGCCAGTTCCAGATCTCGTCTGGCTCTACTGGTATAGCGCAGTTTCACTTGTAGCTGGCTCTTAGTTCCTCATGAACTGATTGCCAATCGTGCAGCTCCTGCTCACCGTCCTTGAATGACTGATAACGTTTGTCTAGCTCCTGCTTCTGCCACTCCGGCATCGGAAGTTCATCATTACCCTTGGCAATCGAGTCCCAGATATCTTCCACAAGCAGCAACTTATCCGACAACGCCAAAGCACTAATCTCGTCTCGAATCTCTTCAGCCCGCATAAACACACCTCGTTACTGAAGCAGTATAGGCTGATAGGGATGAGATGAACAACAGTTACTGATTTTGAAACTGCTAAGCAGAGCGCCGCATATAGATGGTGAAATCATCAGTCAGGTAATCACTGCGCAGCTGTCAATCAGGTGTGATGGTTCTGCAAAACTCCATGATCTCGTCCGGTTCAAAAGCAATCAGTTGACCAACCAGCGAGGCATCAAACCCTTGGCTATCGGGCATATTAAACGACACACCTTTGCGACATAGCTTAGGAGACCGCCATAACCACCCATAGGATTAGCGCTTATGTTTATCGGCATCCGCCTTGCTATAATGGGCGGGTGATTTTAAATCCGGGCAAAAACCTACAAATTCCGACCTTGATTCAGCGCTCTCTTAGGGTACGAATCGCGCTCATTCTGCTTGCCGCATTCTCAATCGGAGCAGCAGCTCTGATTCTCCTTATTGATGGCCGGAATCAAACGCTCATCACGCTCTTTATTCTTCTGCTTGTGATACTCACTATCTGGCTCTGCCTGCATCGGCTGGTGATCAGCCCGATCCTTCGCTTACAAAAACTGGCACGCAAAATTGGCACTGATGAAGACCGCAGTGAGGTGGAGTTCTCTCCACGTCGCGATGAGATCGGCAGCATTGGCACCACCCTTCTGGCCACTGAAAAAGAGAGTGAGCGACAGCGTCAGGAGCTCCTTGCGCTGGCCAACAGAATGGATAAAGAGCGCAGGCATGACCCGCTCACCAAACTCCACAACCGTCGCCATCTCTATCTGGAAGGCCCAAAGCAGTTCTCCATGGCTCACCGCTTAAACTACGCCATCTCGGTGATGATGATTGATCTGGATCATTTTAAGCAGGTAAACGACAGCTACGGCCATGCTGCAGGTGACACCGTACTGATCGAGGTTGCTGCAACCCTTCTAAAACATTGCCGCACCTACGATATTCTTATCCGCTTCGGCGGTGAAGAGTTCACACTGGTGCTGGTGAACTGTGACCATGCACAGTCACTACAGGCGGCTGAACGCATACGCCAAGATATCGCCTCCCTTAAGATATCCCACGAACAGCACACCTCAATTCCCATCACCAGCAGCATTGGCGTTTGCAGCGCTAAAGGCATGGACATGGAGAGGATGATTATCATTGCTGATGAGTGTGTGTATAAGGCCAAGGAGTCCGGCCGCAACTGTGTTCGTCATGCCGAAATTGCTACACAACCGGATTAATTGAAATTTTAGACGCGGCGCATGTAGATGGTGAAATCATCGGTCAGGTAATCACTGCGCAGCTGACAATCAGGTGTAATCGTTGTGCAGAACTCCATGATCTCGTCCGGTTCAAAAGCAATCAGCTGGCCAACCAGCGAGGCATCAAGCCCCAGACTGTCGAGCATATTAAACGCCACACCCTTGCGACATAACCTGAACATGCGCGTTATCACGCGCCTTGCATAATCACCGTTATCACCCAGATCCCAGTTCAATGTCCCTGAGAGAAAGACCCAATCAAAGGATTGCAGCGGCCAGTCGAAATCAAAGATCTCACCCTGCAGCAGATTCAGTTCCGGATTAAGTTCAATGGCTCTGCCCAGAATATCGGGCGAGAGATCAATGCCGGTATACGCCACGGCGACATCACGCCCTTTCAGCCAGCTGTAGAGATCAGCAAATCCACAACCGACATCGAGCAATGAATCCCCGCCAGACACTCCAATCTCAGCCAGCACTTTGAAGCGGACTTTCTGCGTCCCGCGCGAACCCCAGTGGAGTGACTCAGGAGAGTAACCAAACTCAGAGTAACTATGCTCATGCCGCTGGATCAGCCGCCTCCGCTGCACCCCATCCATCCCCTGGTAGACCTCACTTTCCCCATAGGGTACAAATATCCGCCTCATGGCCGCCACTCTATGCTGCGTTATGAAAGGAAGGTAGCCGCTTCATTTTACTTCACATTTCACGTTACAAAACAGATCATGCAGCCATGAAACAGCGCATACGATTGGCTACTCACAGCTCTCCATTGGCACTAAAATATGCCCAAAAAGTTGCTACGAACATCAAAGCAATTAATCCGCATATTCAGGTGGAGATGGTTAGGGTATCAACCAAGTCAGACACCTACTACTATGAATCACCATCAGAGATCGGCGGAAAATGCCTCTATCTAAACGAAGTTATTCAGGCGGTTCGCGATGGCCATGCCGATATCGCATCGCATGTCATTGAGGAGACCCCGCACAGCAAAATCGACTGGCCCAGAGGCTGGCTCAGCGTCAAGTGTAAAGAGGATGAAGGCGAAACCATTCACGTCTTCGCTGGGCCAAAACAGATCCCCGAAAGGTTCTGGAGAAGTAAGACCTGATCCAAGTCTGGTATCCCCATTGTTGAAGCAGAAGGGCATCACCTCCATAGTTCAGCCCCATTCTACACAGAGGTAATTTGATGAAACGAATTCCAGCAAAATCGACAAGTGCGACAAAAGGGCATGAACTGGTTTCATCACTGCAGAGCCGATTTGTGGCCGGGCTTGAGAAACTGGCAGGTGAACTTGGCAGTGCGCAGCGCTTCTCACCTGTGGAGTGGTTCCGCGATGAGGGCGTGCATGGCGGTGGTATCCGCTATGAGACGGCCGATGGTGATCTCTTTGGTCGCGGATCAGTCAATGTGTCGCAGGTGCATTATGATGATAACCCGCAGAAGAAACTGGGTTCGGCCTCGGCGATCTCCACCATCATCCATCCGGTCAATGCGCTGGCGCCTTCGGTACACATCCATATCAGCTGGACCGAGATGAAGGATGGCAGCGGCTACTGGCGCATGATGGCCGATCTGAATCCATCCAATGATAATGTGGCAGACAAGAACACCTTCCTGAGTGCCCTGCAAGAGGCTGCTCCAACGCAGTTTGCAGAGGCAGAGCAGCAGGGGGATCGCTACTTCTATATTCCGGCCCTGAACCGTCATCGCGGCATCGCCCACTTCTATCTGGAGAACTACGCTACCGACAATGCCGAAGCTGATTACCAGCTGGCCAGAGCTGTCGGTGAAGCGGCCATCGACACCTATCTCGATATTCTCGGTAGAACATTGAAGAGCGGAGCGGTGGCAACAGATGCCGAGAAAGCGGCACAGCTCGCCTACCACACCCTCTACCTCTTCCAGGTACTAACACTCGATCGCGGCACCACCACAGGCCTTCTGGTACACGATCAGAACGATGTCGGCATCATGGGATCGATCCCTGCTTATGTGGATCGTGACCTGCTCAGATCATGGGTGGATCGTATGCAGCCGCCTCAGCATCAGCTGCTCAATGCGCTGGTTGCAGCCCTGCCCGATAGCACTCCGGCACTGGTGGATACCGAAGTAAAACGCAGGCTCGCTGCTGTGGTACGTAACCACTACCGCGCCCATCCTGAGGCGATCGATATGCAGGCCAGCGGCAACACCGTTCCGCCAACGGTAAGAAACCATAGTTAATATCAGGTGATCTAACCCGCCATAGCCTCTGGCATCAGCCACAAAAAAGGCAGATGATAGCGCTGCAAACCGCAGGCAAAAGGAGTGAATATGCAACTGGCAATGGTGGGAATGGGCCGCATGGGCGGCAATATGGCGACACGACTGGCACTGGCCGGTCATCGTGTCACTGCATTCGATATTGATCTCAAGACAGCAGAGGCCGTTGCAGCCGGCCACCATGAGATCACTCCGGTAGCCGACTTTGCAACACTGATCTCTACCCTGCCTGCGCCGCGCAGTATCTGGCTGATGGTGCCGCATCAGGTTGTTGATACAACGATCACAGCACTTCTCGAGGCCGGGCTTGAGGCGGGCGATCTGATTATCGATGGCGGCAACTCCAACTACAAAGAGGGGCAACAGCGAGCCGCCATGCTTGAGGAGCATGGCATCGGTTTTGCCGACTGCGGCACCTCCGGTGGCGTCTGGGGACTGAAGAACGGTTATAGCCTGATGATCGGCGGCAGTGATGCGGCCATTGCACGCATCGCACCGGCATTGACTGCACTGGCCGCCAACAGTGGTAAAGGCTGGGCGCATGTCGGCCCTGTTGGAGCAGGCCACTTCGTCAAGATGGTCCACAACGGCATTGAGTACGGCATGATGCAGGCCTTCGCTGAAGGCTTTGAGCTGATGCAGGCTAAATCAGAGTTCGATCTTGATATGCAGCAGATCGCCCAGGTCTGGCAGAAGGGCTCGGTGGTGAGTTCATGGCTGCTCGATCTGACAGCCGATGCACTGCAGCAGGATGGTGATCTCAGCAGCCTCTCCGACTGGATGGATGACTCCGGCGAAGGGCGCTGGACGGTCAACGAGTCGATCGACCTCGGCATTCCGACACCGGTGCTGACACTGGCGCTGCAGATGCGCTTTCGCAGCCGCCAGGAGAACGCCTTTGCAGGCAAAGTTGTTAATGCCATGCGCGCCGGATTCGGCGGCCACCCTATCAAACCGGCAGAGAAATCATGAGCAGCGCATCAGTTCCACAACCTGAGCCCTGCAACATTGTTATCTTCGGTGCCTCCGGGGATCTGACCAAACGCAAACTGCTGCCTGCACTGGCACGCATGCACCACTGGAATCTGATTGCCCCGAACTCACGCATCACAGGTATCGTACGTAATCATGAGTGGGATATTGATCACTGGCGCAGCTATGTGCATGAGGCGCTGCAGCAGTTTCGCCCCGACTGCCTGAGTGATGCATCAGCCTGGCAATCGATCAACGACATGCTGGCACTGACGGTTGGTGATCTCTCCGATGCCCAGACCTATGAACGGCTGCGCGAAACCCTGATCAGCGCCGATGGTAAAACCAATGTCCTCTTCTACCTCGCCATTCCTCCTGAGTGGTATGAGCGCGTCGCCTCCAACCTCAATGCGGCAGGACTACTGGATGAGAGCAACGGCTTTCGCCGCATCGTCATCGAGAAACCGTTCGGCAGCGATCTCGCCTCGGCCCGTGAACTCAACCGCACGCTGCGCGAACATATGAAAGAGCGGCAGATCTACCGTATCGACCACTACCTAGGCAAAGAGGGGGTACAGAATCTGATGGTGTTCCGTTTCGCCAACACCGTGTTTGAGCCGCTCTGGAACCGCAACTACATCGATCATGTGCAGATCTCCGTATCCGAGAGTCTGGGGGTGGAGTATCGGGCCGGATATTATGAGAAAGCCGGTGCACTGGTTGATATGATTCAGAGCCATCTGATTCAGGTGATGACACTGGTGGCGATGGAGTCGCCGGTCTCTCTCGATGGTGATGCCGTACGTGATGAGAAGGTGAAGGTGCTCAAGGCGGTACGCCCGATTCCGGCTGACCGGGTCAGTGAATTTGCCGTCCGTGCCCAGTACGCTGGCGGTACGGTTGAAGGCAAACGTATCCCGGCCTACCGCGATGAGCCCGGCGTCGATCCCGACTCCACGATTGAGACCTTTGCCGCCATCAAACTCTATATCGATAACTGGCGCTGGCAGGATGTGCCGTTCCTGCTGCGCACCGGTAAGCGACTGCCCAACCGTGTCTCTGAGATCGCCATACGCTTTAAACGGCCACCGATGAATCTCTTCTCCCAGAGTAGTCGTCAGCTGCCACAAAATGAGCTTATCTTCCGCCTGCATCCCGATGAGGGGATGGTCTATCTGCTCAATGCCAAGCTTCCCGGCCTCAACGACCAGCTGCGTGAGCTGGCACTGGATGCCCCCTATGCCGTGGCCGGTGCCGACTCTCCGGAGGCCTATGAGACACTGCTGCACGATGCCCTGCTCGGCCAGAATGCGCTCTTCTCCCGCGCCGATGAGGTTGAGGAGTCCTGGCGCATCGTCACCCCGGTGATGGATGCCTGGAAGCAGAAACAGAGCATCCGCTTCTATGAGGCGGGCAGCTGGGATATCCCTGAAATCGAAACCATGATGCAGGGGTGTGTGGGCTGCTGGCGCGATCTCTCGGAGCTGCACCAGCATGGATATTCGAAAAGCGCCTGATCCGGGCGCGCTTGCCCGGCAGGCGGCTGCATATATTGCCGCCCGAATCACGGCGGTATTAAATCAGCGTGAGCTCTGCCATCTGGCACTGGCTGGCGGCAACACCCCCGGAGCCACCTATGCCCTGCTGCACGATATGGCGCTGCCGTGGTCACGTCTGCACTTCTGGTTTGGTGATGAGCGCTGCCTGCCGAGCGGCGATGCGCAACGTAACGACACGATGGTCAAAGCGGTGCTGCTGGCAGGTCTGCCGCTCTCAGCCTCGCAACTGCATAATATTGCGGCAGAACTCGGCCCGGAAGCCGCTGCCCGGCAATACTCTCAAGCGCTGAGTCACATCGAGCGACTGGATATTGTGCTGCTCGGACTTGGTGAAGATGGTCATACCGCCAGCCTCTTTCCTGACAACCCGGCTCTGGCCATGCAGACCCGGGCAGTCGCTGTTCACCATGCCCCCAAACCACCATCGCAGCGGGTTTCACTGAGCATGAAGAGCATCAGAGATGCCGGTGAACGTGTTGTCATAGCGGCAGGCGAGGATAAGCGCGAGGCTCTGGCTCGTATCCTTGCCGGTGAAAAGCTGCCAGCCGCTATGGTTGGTTCGGCAATATGGTTCGTTGATGAGGCAGCTATTGCCGGTCTGTGCAGCGACGCTGTTATTCAGGAGCGGCCGGAAAACGGGTAGAGGCAACGCTGCAAGCGGCATCGCCTGCTTTGGCACTGTTTATGCTCATAGATTATTACTAGTTCGTTGCACCGGCGTGGTGGTTATTAACTCTGGGCCGATGCCTACTGAACGGGAGCTTACAGATCCAGATTGTGTGCATCCCCGAACCGGGATACCTGATATCGGATTGCGGCACCCACCTTTTGCGAGGGTTCAGTATTAAGGTCATCACGCCGTGCAACGACAAAGAGTCCTCCGAAGGCCTGCCGCCCCCCCCTCCCCCGGCAGGCCTTTTCGTCTCCACACCACTGCTACAGAGCAACAGGCCGGTGAGATGGCACTATCTGTGCTTTAATAGTGGTATGCAGATGCTGGAGAATATTCCGACTACCAAGCTGGTCGCCCACCGTGGTGACCGCGCCGGTGGTATTGAGAACACACTGGCCGCTTTTGAATATGCGGCAGCCCGTGGCGCTCGCTATGCCGAGTGTGATATCCAGTTCACCCGCGATCTGGTTGCCGTGGTCATCCATGACAACCGGCTTGAACGGCTCTGCAACCGTCCTGATGTGAAGGTGGTGCAGACGGAGCTGGCAGATCTGCAACAGATCTGCAGCGACCATTTCAAACTCTGTGATCTGAGTGAACTGCTCAGCTGGCTGCAGAAGGTGCCGCAGCTGACCCTGTTTATCGAGATCAAACCTCCCATCCGGCGCAGACTCACCGCCAGAGCCATCGCCAGACGACTGGCCGACCAGATTCCCGCCCCACTGTTGCAACAGGTTGTGCTGATCAGTCAGAACGCCGATATCATCGATGCCTGCAACAACCATATCGGCTGCCGCACCGGCTGGGTTGCCGAAAGCCCTCGTCAACCATCCACCGCATTCGATTACATCTTCATGTCCAGCCAGCAGAGCAACACGATCTCAAGCTGGCAGGCTCGTGGCATCAGGGTGGGGCTCTACACCGTCAATGATTTAAGCCAGGCGCGCGCACTGCTGGCAGCCGGTGCAGACCTGATTGAAACCGACCAATTCAGCTGTTTGGCAGAGACCCGTGGCTGATTACGATGTGCTGATTATCGGTGCCGGCATCTACGGCTGCGGTGCGGCTCAGGCGGCGGCTGCCAGCGGTTACACAACCCGCATCATTGAGAAGAACCGTATCGCCTCGGGCACCAGTAGTCAGTCTACCAAGCTTATCCATGGCGGTCTGCGCTATCTGGAGCAGGCCAACCTGAAGCTGGTCTATGAGGCACTGGCCGAGCGGGAGCATCTGCTCAGGCTGGCGCCTGAGCTGGTCAGCCGCGAGTGGTTCTATATTCCGGTCTATGAGGATAGCAGACGCCCGGTCTGGATGATCCGCGCCGGGCTGCTGCTCTACTGGCTGCTCTCCGCTGGTCGCTCCCGCTTCAGACAGATTCCCCGCCAGCAGTGGAGCGAGCTTCTTCCTGGACTTAATCAGGCGCGATTAAAAGCCGTGCTGGCCTATGAGGATGCTGCCACAGATGATGCCGCGCTCACCCTGGCAGTAGCCGAATCGGCAAAACAGTTCGGCTGTGAAATCTCCGAATCGACCTCTCTGCAGCGGGCAACTTATGATGGTTCCTGCTGGCATCTGAAACTCAGCAGTGGTGAGATGATCAGCGCACGGATTCTGATCAATGCGACAGGAGCCTGGATCAACAGGCTCGGCAACAGAATTAAACCGGCCCCGCCCCGGCAGGCGATGCATCTGGTGCAGGGCAGCCATCTGATGCTTAATCGGCACTGCCCCGGTTTTATCTACAGCGAATCTGTGGATGGCAGGGTGATGTTCTTCCGCCCCTGGCAGGGCAAGACACTGGCAGGTACCACCGAAACCCCCTATAGCGATGACCCCGCCAGGATCAAACCGACAGGTGAGGAGATCGCCTCTATTCTGGCCAGCTACAACCACTACTTCCCGCAAATGCAGTGCAAAAAAAGTGATATCATCGGAACCTACTGCGGCCTGCGTGTTCTACCTGAGAGTGAGGGCGGAGCCTTTGCTGCCAGCCGCGAAACGATACTGCGCTGTGACAAT
Source organism: Mariprofundus sp. KV (assembly GCF_013387475.1). GTDB lineage: Bacteria > Pseudomonadota > Zetaproteobacteria > Mariprofundales > Mariprofundaceae > Mariprofundus. The sequence continues at coordinate 115,950 of NZ_VWNB01000006.1, forward strand.
GAGAAACAGCCGACCTATATCGCCATATACGGCGGCAAACTGACCACCTATCGACGGGAGTCGGCGAGAGTGGTCAAGCTGATCGGCAGAACTGTGCCACCACCCCATCTGGCCGATACCAGGAAGATTCCGTTAACCAGAAGTGAATAACCCTGCCTCTGCACCGCTCTTCTGCCATCTTATGACCGCATCGGCCTATGCCGGATCAAGCCTCTCAAGCTTGCGCAACTCAATCGGCATCGCCCTGATCTTTTCATAGACTCGCCGGTTGCGACGGATCGGCCACCAGTCGTAGAGGTATATCTGGATCGGCCGCCACATCGCCACCCAGCCACAGATCATCAGCCCCTCTTCGACAATATCGCGCATTAACCCTGCCTGCAGCGCCGTCGTGAGCAGTTCGCGTGCAAAGAGACAGCCGAAGAGAAAGAGCAGGCCGATCATCAGCGAAGTGCGCCCCTGCAGCAGCATAAAGCGCAGGTTCATATCGGCATGGTGGGCACGGTAATCGAAATAGTTTGCAATCGCTTCAGGGATCGAAGCGGCATCTTGACACTCATCTTCAGGCAGATAGATCACCAGCTTCAGCGCCACTGCCAGTGGAAAATCCATCACGGTATCGACAATGTAGTTCTCGGCATCACTATCCAGATCCTTCTCAATAAAAGGCGCCGGATCGAGTGAATTAAACAGTTGCCTGGCCTGGCTCAACCGGAGTTCAACCAGATAGTGCTCATCCTCACGGCTGTAGTGGGCAGCAAGGCGTCGCGTGGTAGAGAAGAGACGCATCGGCGCTACCTTGAACAGAGCAAGGCTAAAGGTTGAGTGTGAACGAAAAGCGTAGTCATGACTGATAACCTCACCTGCATGATCACTTCACAGGATAACCCACAGACAGCGGCTCTGCCAACTCCTGCGACAGGCAGGCCTGTGCAGAGCAGAATATCCAAGCTCATCGCCGGATTTTCTACCAACATTAAAAAGGCCCGCAGGGTAAGCTGCGAGCCTGTTCATATTCAGCCTGAGAGGAGAGCGAAAAAGCCTTACAGCTTCTCGATCACCTTCTCCATGGTTGCCTTATGTATAAAACGATCGCCCACCCGGATAGCAGGCGCATGCGGACAGAGGCTCTGGCAATCCAGATCCTCCACCTCATGACCCATTTTTCTCAGCTCCTCTGCCATATCCCTGCCACCGAAATCACTGCAGCGGGGGCCATAACAGACTCCGATCACAGATTTACAGCTCATCAGAATCAATCCTTCTTGGCTGCCGCCCGCTCATTTCTGCCGGGACGACGGCCACGCGTGCTATGCGGCTTGCGTGGTGAACTCGGGTCATGCCTGCGGTGATCAGGCCTTCTGCGCTGCTGCTGTTTCGGCAGCTCGGTCGACTCGTTCTCACCCGGCTCAAATCCCGGAATAACCACTTTCGGAATCGACTTTTTAATCAGCTTCTCAATATCAGCCAGCAGCTTCTTCTCATCTGCTGAAACCAGCGACAGCGACTCACCTGAGTTGCCGGCACGGCCGGTACGGCCAATGCGGTGCACATAATCCTCAGAGACATTAGGCAGCTCAAAGTTCACCACATGCGGCAGCTGATCAATATCAAGGCCACGGGCAGCAATATCGGTTGCCACCAGCACACGGATGTCGCCGGCTTTAAAGGCGGCCAGTGCTTTGGTACGGGCCGTCTGGCTCTTGTTACCGTGAATCGCTGCAGCCTGAATACCATCACTCTCCAGCTGTGTGGTCAGTTTATTGGCACCATGCTTGGTTTTGGTGAAGACCAGCACCTGCTGCCAGTCACCCTCTTTAATCAGGTGCGCCAGCAGGAATCGCTTCTTGGCTTTGCTTACCGGATGCACCACCTGAGTGACCTGATGGGCCGTCTCGTTACGAGCCACCTCAACAAACACAGGGTCATGTAAAAAGCCGCTTGCCAGCTGTTTGATCTCGCTGGAGAAGGTCGCTGAGAAGAGCAGGTTCTGACGCCTGTTCGGCAGCAGCTTGAGCACCTTGCGGATATCGTGGATAAAACCCATATCGAGCATGCGGTCAGCCTCATCAAGCACAAAAAACTCAACATGGCTGAGATCGCATTTACGCTGACCGATCAGATCCAGCAGGCGACCGGGTGTCGCAACAAGGATATCAACACCGCGCTGCAGCTTCTGAATCTGGGGATTGATGCCAACACCGCCGAAGACAACGGTGGAGCGCAGCGTGAGATGTTTGCCGTAAGTAGCGATACTCTCGCCCACCTGCGCAGCAAGCTCTCGTGTCGGGGTAAGTACCAGAGCGCGAATCGGACGCCTGTTGTGGCGTTCGGGGTGCGCCTTCTGCATCAGCTGCAGCATAGGCAGGGTAAAACCTGCGGTTTTGCCGGTGCCGGTCTGTGCGCCTGCAAGAATATCGTGGCCCGCAAGCACAACCGGGATCGATTTTTCCTGTACCGGTGTTGGCGTGGTATAGCCCTCTTCACGCACAGCGCGAAGCAGTTCGGCTGAAAGGCCGAGGTCGTCAAATGTCATCTGTTTCTAATTCCGTGGCACCCGAAGCTGTAACTCACTGAAAGTGTTGGGTACCTGTTTTATTTTCCGAATCGCCGACCATCAGTGACTGGTCGGGCAGATGAAGCAGAGAGTGTCCCCGCTTCAGGAGCGCCTCACCCTGCGTATTACCCAACAAAGTACAATCTTATTTTTATTACGATCTTTTAATATCCGCTGACAGAAGGAGGCAGCTGCTCCTCCAGATAGGTGTAACCGGCCAGCCCCTCTTTGTAGAAGCGCAGGAAGACACTCGACTCGGCAGCGCTCAGGCGTCCTTCGCTGCGCGCCTGTGTGAGCTGGCGGCGCATGCGATCAATCAGCACCTTCTCATTGAACTGCACATAATCGAGCACTTCAGCCACGCTTTCGCCCTCTACAATCTGCTCCAGCTCATAGTGATCACCATCCATGCGCACATGCACCGCATGGGTATCACCAAAGAGATTATGCAGATCCCCGAGAATCTCCTGATAGGCACCGGTCAGAAAGACACCGATAAGGTAGTCATCACCGTTATGCATCGGATGCAGCGGCAGCGTTTCTGAGTGGCCGCCCTCCAGTGCAAAGTTCTGAATCTTGCCATCGGAATCACAGGTGATATCGACCAGAATGCTCTGCCGGTCAGGCTCTTCGTCGAGGCGGTGAATCGGCACCACAGGAAAGAGCTGATCAATCGCCCAGGAGTCTGGCAGTGACTGGAACAGTGAGAAGTTGCAGAAATAGCGATCTGCCATCTGGGTGCGAATACCCGGAATCAGCTCGTCAACCTCATCATCGTCAAGCTTATCAATCAGCACGGTTAACATGTGCCAGTAGAGCTCATCTGCCTGTGCCCGTTCGGCCAGAGAACAGTGACCCAGCACGAAGAGCCTGTTCACATCCTCACGCAGGGAGACCACATCATGTAATGCTTCACGCGCTTCGATCTTGTCAAAGTCGACATAGGTATTCCAGAGTTGGCGCAGCTGCATTGGCGCCTCATCATCCGGCTCATGCTCAGGCAGACGACTACTACGCTTGGTTACACCCAGCACATCGATCACCATCACCGCATGGTGGGCCACCAGTGCCCGTCCCGATTCAGAGATGATGTGCGGATGCGGCAGCTCCTCATCATCACAGACCGCCTTCAGCGACCAGACAATATCGTTGGCATACTCCTGCAGTGAGTAATCCACCGAGGTGTGGGTGCCGGAGATCGAGCCATCATAGTTTACGCCCAGACCACCACCGACATCCATGAACTCAATCGGGGCCCCCAGCTTGCGCAGCTCAACATAGAAACGCGCCGCCTCCTGCATCGCCTGCTTGATACGACGTATACGCGGCACCTGTGAGCCGATATGGAAATGCAACAGACGCAGGGCATCCAGTTTGCCCGCCTCTTTCAGCTTGCTGACCACCTCAACCAGCTCTGACGCAGCCAGACCGAACTTGGAGCGGTCACCACCGGAATCTTCCCACTTGCCCTGACTGGTTGCAGCCAGACGGCAACGCAGGCCGATCAACGGCTCAACATTAAGGCGCCTGGATGCTTCGAGAATCATATCCAGCTCGTTGGACTTCTCGACCACGATAAATACCTGCTTACCCATCTTGCGACCTATCATGGCCAGCTCGATAAACTCGCGATCCTTGTAACCGTTGCAGACAATCAACCCTTCAACATCTTCAAGCATGGCCAGTGTAGCGTGCAGCTCAGGCTTGGATCCGGCCTCAAGTCCCCAGTTAAACTCGGAACCGAACTCGATGATCTCTTCTACCACCTGACGCTGCTGATTCACCTTGATCGGATAGACACCGTAGTAGCGTCCCTCATAACCGGACTCTTCGCGTGCGATTGTAAAACGCTGATGAATCTGGGACATGCGCTGCTTGAGGATGTCGGAAAAGCGCAGCAACAGCGGTGGATAGAGGTCGCGCTTGGCCAGCTCATCACAGAGCTGCTTCAGATCAACCTGATGCTCACCATCGGGAATCGCCACCATATGGCCGGCATCGTTGATGCCGAAAAAACCGTTGCCCCAACCCTCAACCTGATAAAGTTCAGCTGCGCGTTCGGTGCTCCACTCACTATTGGCCATGCTCAGACTCCTCATCACGACGTTTACTGCTGCGCAGATTTGCCTGCTCATAACGCCACGCCTCTATTTTGGCATGGTTACCGGAGAGTAACACATCGGGAACCTGCTTACCCTCGAACACTTCAGGACGGGTATAGTGCGGCCAGTCGAGTATGCCCTCCTCACTAAAGGAGTCGAGCACCGCAGATTCCGGGCTACCCAACACCTCAGGCAAAAGACGAATCACCGCATCAAGCAGGCAGATGGCCGCTGGTTCTCCACCGGAGAGCACATAATCACCAAGTGAAATCTCTTCATCGACATAGTCACAGATGCGCTCATCAAAACCTTCGTAACGTCCACAGAGCAGGGTAATACCGGCTTTTTCAGTAAACTCCAGCGCTTTGGCCTGCGTGAAACGGCTACCTGAGGGGGTGAGCATCACCACATGGGTATCGGGGTGACGCAAGCGCGCTTCGCGAATCGAGGCCACCACGGGTTCAGGTTTCATCAGCATACCCGGACCACCACCATAGGGGGTATCATCAACCCGGCTGTGTTTATCAGTGGCAAAATCACGAATCTGGATGGTATCGACCTGCACAAGGCCAGATGCTATCGCCCGTTTGGGGATCGAGCAGGCCAGCGGTGAATCAAAAAATTCAGGAAAGAGGGTCAGGATCTGGGCGTGAAACATACGTCCATCCCATCCGGAAGATCGACAACAATAATGCCCTCTTCGAGATCAACTTCGACAATAGTCTCTTCAATAAACGGTATCAGCCATTCACCCTGAACTTCAGCATCTTCAGGGGTACGAATCAGCAGATTATCCTGCGCACCATACTCCTCAAGTGCCTCGACAGTGCCGAGCAGCGCTTCACTACCCTCGCACAGCACCTCGCAGCCGATCAGGTCTTCCCAGAGGAACTCATCCTCATCAACCTCGACTTCAGAGGTCGGAACCCAGACTTTCAGCCCTTTAAAGCGCTCTGCACTATTGCAGTCACTGATACCATCGACTTCAGCCAGCATACGTTTACCGTGCTGCCAGCAGCGTTTAATCTCATAAGATTTTGCCGACTCCGCAGTTTTTCCCAGCCACCAACAAGAATACCCGGCGACCGCGTTAGCGGGCCGGGTATGCGAGAACACGATCAGCGTACCCTTGAGACCATGTGTCCCTAGAATATCGCCAACGTGCAGATATGATGAATCGAGCGCCATCAACCAAAGCCCTCAGTCAGGCTTCGTTGATCGGAATCAATTAAGCTGACGCTTTGGCGATCAGGCTGGCTACACGGTCAGAAACCTGTGCGCCCTGATCAGTCCATGCTTTCACACGGTCCAGGTCGAGCTTGATCACTTCAGGATCAGTACATGGATCAAAATAGCCAAGCTTCTCGATGAATGCACCATCGCGACGCTTACGCTCGTCCATGACTACTACAGAATAAAATGGGCGCTTCTTGCGTCCACCGCGGCTCAAACGAATAACAGTTGCCATCTATGTAAAACCTCCAAAAAACAGGCGGCGCACTATAGTCGGGTCAGGGGGCAGGGGCAAGGAGTCAGATGCATTTATTTTCAGCGATTCAATTTCCTCTGTCAGCAATAGGGATAATGGGAATCCAGATCCAACACCATCTACTCATCTTATCTGTTTTCCTTAGTGCCCTTTGCCCCTTTGTGGTGAAAAGGACTACATCCTCGGCATGCCCGGTGGCATACCACCACCGCCACCGAATTTACCCATCATCTGAGCCAGCATGCGTTTGCCTTTGCCACCCTTCATCTTTTTCATCATGCGCTGCATCTGCATAAACTGCTTGAGCATACGATTGAGCTCAGGCACAGAGGTGCCGGAACCCATAGCGATACGGCGCTTGCGACTGCCGTTCATCAGCTTGGGATACTTGCGCTCCTTGGCTGTCATGGAATAGACCATCGCCTGCATACGCTTGACCGGTTTATCATCGATCTGATCCAGTGCCTCCTGTGGCAGCTTCATGCCCGGCATCATCTTCAGCATACCGGCCATGCCACCCATGTTCTGCATCTGGCCCAGCTGCTCGGCAAAATCATTAAGATCGAACTGCCCCTTGTTCATCCTGTCGGCGGCTTTCTGCGCCTGCTCATGATCAACAGAGGATTGAATCTTCTCAACCAGACCAACCACATCACCCTGACCGAGGATGCGCCCTGCCATACGTTGCGGATCAAACAGCTCGAAGGCATCGACCTTCTCACCGGTACCGACATAACGGATCGGCACACCAGTACTGTGGGCCACGGAGAGTGCAGCACCACCGCGCACATCGGCATCGGTTTTGGTCAGAATACAGCCGGACATATTCACCGCTGAGTGGAACTGCTCGGCAATCTGCAGGGCGGTCTGACCGGTCATGGCATCCAGTACCAGCAAGCGCTCGGTAGCACCAACGGCAGCGGCAACCTCCCTGATCTCACGCATCAGCTCATCATCAACCACCTGACGACCGGCGGTATCGAGAATCAGTACATGGTGGCCGTCACGACCGGCCTGCTTCACAGCAGATCTGGCCATGGCAGCAGCACTGTGACCCTCACCGGCGATATATTGCACATCCACCTGACCAGCCAGCACCTGCAGCTGTTCACGAGCAGCAGGACGCGTTGCATCCACAGAGGTGAGCGCCACTTTTTTACCCTGACCTACCAGCAGACGGGCAAGTTTACCCGCCGTGGTTGTTTTACCTGCACCCTGCAGACCACAGAGCAGAATAACTGAAGGAATTTTAGAGAGATCAAGATCGCGGCGCTGACCACCGAGCAGATCGGCAAGCGCATCATTCAATATTTTGATGATCACCTGACCCGGCTGCAGGCTCTTGGCCACCTCGGCGCCAAGTGCACGTTCACGCACCTCACTCATCAGGTGACGGGTAACCGGCAGCGCCACATCCGCCTCAAGCAGTGCCAGACGCATCTCACGCAGCGTTGCATCCAGATCAGCCTCGGATACACGCGCAGCTCCGCGCAGCTTGTGGGCAATATCTCCGAGCTTTTCACTTAAACGACTAAACATCTCTCTCTCCTGCTAACCCGTTATAACCGCGGCAAACGGGCTGGCCATTCTGTGTCAGTAATGTGTTGGGTCAATCCTCGGTTTTTGATTCTTTATTTATTAGCCTATAATGAGAATCACTATAACATTTCCACCAATTATCCTCATCGCTATTACATCCCTGTTTCTGATCTGGGAGCGTCTTTTCTCAGGTCGAAAGTTGCCTTATGCCTCCGGGTGGCTGCTTCCCGTCAAAACAGGCATTCGCTCGGATTCTAAAATGAAGTACAAACAGTTTGAAACCTCTTGAAAAATGGCCTAATTTTTGCTTCATTTAAACGATCAATATTGTTTGTGGGGAACCAGCATGGCGAAAAAGAGTAATACAAAGGGCGATTCCATTCCCGCAAAGAAGAATGATAGTCGGCCAACCTATTACGTAGGCATTGGTGCCTCGGCCGGTGGACTGGAGGCGATTGAAGATTTTTTCAAACAGGCGCCTGAAGATGCAGGCATGGCCTATGTTGTGATTCAGCATCTCTCACCAACCCATAAAAGTATGATGGTTGAGTTACTCTCCCGCCACACTGAGATGCCGGTACTGCGAGCTGAAGATGGCATGGATGTAGAGCGTGACACGATCTACCTGATTCCACCCAATAAGACCTTAAGTATTTTTCACGACAAGCTGTTGCTCTCGGAAGTGGATCATTCGCGTGAACTGAATCTTCCGATTGATATCTTCTTCCGCTCGCTGGCAGAGGATCAGGAGGAGAAGGCGATCGCTATTGTGCTCTCCGGCACAGGTAGTGATGGCACCCGGGGAATCCGGAATGTCAAGGAGAAGCTGGGTATGGTGATGGTGCAGGAGCCATCCTCCGCGAAATTTGATGGTATGCCGAAGAGTGCGATAGCCACCGGCCTGTGTGATTATATTCTGCCTCCTAATGAGATGCCGGGTCAGCTGATGGAGTATGCCAAGCACCCCTATGCCAGCCGCTCCAAGATATCAGAGACTGTGTTAACCGATGAGGATGGGCTGACGCGTATCTTCTATCAGTTAAGAGAGAAAACAGCTGTTGATTTTACACTCTACAAACCGAGCACGCTGGTGCGCCGCATTGAGCGTCGCATGCTGGTCAATCAGATGCATGATCTGCCAGATTATGTACGTTTTCTGGAGTCCAATCAGACCGAAGTGATGACCCTGTATAGAGAGATGCTGATTGGCGTGACAAGCTTCTTTCGCGACTCCAAAGCATATGAGCTACTGGAAAAAACATTCCTGCCTGAGTTGATTCGTAAAAAAGAGGGGCAGGAGCTGCGCATCTGGGTGGCAGGCTGTTCTACCGGCGAAGAGGCCTATTCACTGGCCATGCTCTGCCATGATTGCATTGAACGGTTGGAGATTTCAGTGAAGGTGAAAATCTTTGCCACTGATGTCGATCGCGATGCCATTATAAGGGCCGGCAACGGCGTCTATCCGGAGTCGATCGCTGCTGATGTGCCAGATCGCCTGTTGGGGAAATATTTTTATCGACATGAAGATAGCTTCCACATCATTCGCCAGATTCGTGAGATGGTGGTCTTTGCGCAGCAGAATCTGGTGAAGGATCCGCCATTTACCAATATGGATATGGTCACCTGCCGCAACCTGTTGATCTATCTGCAGCCGATTCTGCAGCGCAAGGCGCTGGAGATGTTTAACTTCTCGCTCAGGCCGGAGGGCATTCTGTTTCTCGGTGCGAGTGAAACCACCGGTGAGATGTTCGAATACTTCGAGTCACTGGATAACAAATGGAAAATCTTCCGCTCTCGCGGCAAGCGTCGCGAACGCTCACTCACCGATGCTGATTCGATGCTGTATCGCAAAACAATAACCAGCATGCCCTATTCGAGCACTCCGCTACCGCGCAGCTATTCGCAAAGATTGCAGGAGGAGGAGCGGATTCTTGATCGGCTGTTGCAGTCGATCACTGGCAGTGCCCTGACCCTGGCACTGGCGGTCAATGAGCAGATGGAGCTGCAGTATGTAGCTGGTGACACGGATGGTTTTTTCAAACTGCCGTCAGGCAAGATTGAAAACAATATCGCCAAGATGGCGGTAAAGGATCTCTCGATTCCGCTCTCTACCGGTATTCAGAAAGCCTTCGCCAAGGGTGAAGAGGTACTCTACTCCAACATCTCCATTGAGCATCGCAGTGGCCCTAAAGTGTATGATATGCGGGTAAAACAGCTGGCCAAGAAGAAGGGGCAGGCGCCACTGGTTGGCGTGTTCCTGAATGAGAACAGAAAAATTCCGGTCATAGAAGAGAATGGTGATGCCTCGCATGTTTATGATGTCAGCAAAGAGGCGCAGCAGCGTATCATCGATCTGGAGCAGTCTCTGCAGTTCCATAAAGAGAATCTGCAGGCAACAGTGGAGGAGCTGGAGACCTCCAATGAGGAGTTGCAAGCCACCAATGAGGAGCTGATGGCCAGTAACGAAGAGCTGCAGTCCACCAATGAGGAGCTGCAGTCGGTCAACGAAGAGCTCTATACGGTGAATGCTGAGTATCAGAGCAAGATTGTTGAGCTGACCGAAGCCAACAACGATCTGGAAAACCTCAACGCCAGCACCAATATCGCCACTGTGTTTCTCGATGAGAACTTTGATATTCGTAAGTTTACGCCCGCCTTTTCAACGGTGTATAAGATCATCGAATCGGATGCCGGGCGTCCATTCAGCCACCTGAGCCACTATCTGCATGCTATCGACCCCTATGAGACGGTGAAGTCTGTGGCCAGAGATGGTGAGCCGGTGGAGATGGAGGTGGAGCATGAAAACGGCAACACCTATTTTATGCGCGTACTGCCCTACTATATCGCTCCGGAAGTCTATTCGGGTGTGGTGCTCAGCTTTATTGATGTCAGCCCGCTAAAAGCCGAAAGCCATGAGCGCAAGCTGATCAACGCTGTGCTGAATGGCATGGTCGATGGGCTGGTGGTGTGCGACAGCTCTGGTGTGATCAGGCATGTGAATCCGACGGTATGTAAAATTTTCGGCTATGCGGAAAAGAATCTTCTCGGCCAGAGTGTGAATATGCTGATGTTTGAGAAAGAGGCGAATGAGCATGATGAGCATATCGCCAGGCAGATGAGTAGCGGTAAGCACGTGAATGCTTGCGGTCAGGATGTGACTGGCAGACATCAGGATGGCAGTGGCATTGATCTGCATATCACACTCTCCGAATCCTTTCTGGAGGGTAACAAATACTTTACTGCTGTGATCAGGAGACGGAATTAAAGCATGGAGGGGAAATCTCGAGAGTTTGATGCGCGCTTTTCAAGGCTAAAAGATCAGGCCGAGGAGCTGCTGCGTGAGGATCCGCAGCGGGTTCATGAAATTGATGCGGCGCATGATCTGATTCATGAGCTGCAGGTCTATCAGGCCGAGCTGGAGATTCAGAATGAGGAGTTGCGGGCAAGCCAGCAGGCGCTCGCGGCCTCGCGTGATCGTTTCTCCTACCTCTATCATGAGGCGCCGGTCGGTTATGTGTCACTGGATCGCGATGGGATAGTGCGTGAAGCCAATGCCAGGATGGCACAGATGCTAAAGGTTCAGCTCTCTAACCTGATTGGTAAGTCGTTGCAGAATTTCATCTATCCCGGTGACCGGGATATCTATTTAGGGCGATACCGCGCTTTTTACAATGCACCGGATGGCAAAGAGCTGGAGCTGCGTATGGAGTGCTCGGATAACACGGTAATGGATGTGCTGATTGAGGGGCGTTCAGCAACATTGAAGCATGAGGATATCTCCTGCGATGTGCTGGTGTTGATGGTGATCACCGATATCAGTGAAAGAGTGGCGGCAGAGGCGAACCTTCGTTTGGCCGATAAGGTGATTCAGACGGCTCAGGAGGCGGTGATTGTGACCGACAGCGCTGGCCTGATTATTAGCGTTAACCCCTGTTTTGAGAAGACCACCGGCTATCAGAAGCATGAAGTGATCGGAAAAAATCCGCGTATCCTGCAGTCCGGGCGGCAGGATAGATTTTTTTATGAACAGATGTGGCAGGAGATTGTTCATAAGGGGCAGTGGCAGGGTATTGTCTGGAATCGCAAGAAGAGTGGCGAGGAGTATGCCGAGCGACTCTCGATTAGTTGTATTCGCGATACTCGCCAACATATCACCCATTATGTTGGTGTGTTTACCGACATCACCGAGCAACTCGAGCTCGAGGAGCAGCTCAGGCAATCCCAGAAGATGGAGGCGATCGGAACGCTGGTTGGCGGCATCGCCCATGATTTTAACAATATGCTGGCCGGCATCACCGGCAACCTCTATCTGGCCAGAAAAGCCAGTGCAGACAGGCCAGAGGTTGTTGCTAAACTGGATGTGATAGAAAAGCTCAGCCTTGATGCAGCGACCATGATCTCTCAGATGCTGGTGTTTGCCCGTAAGGATCTCGTGCGGCATGACTATCTGGATTTGAATCGTCTTGTGCAGCAGTTCAGTAGTAGCGTGGCTCGGGTAACCATTCCAGAGACCATTCAACTCGATGTCCAGCTGGAATCAGAACCTATGGTTGTATTGGCCGATGCCACGCAAATCCAGCAGGTCATTCTTAACCTGTTAAGTAATGCCCGTGATGCGGTAGCTGCCATCCGACAACCTGAGATCAGCATTGAGTTGGAACGATTTATCCCCGATGAGCTATTCGAGTTGCGTAATCAACACTTTTCCAGGAGGGAGCTTGTTCGATTAACGGTGCGTGACAATGGCTGTGGCATGGATGAGGAGATACTGAAGCGCGTGTTTGAGCCGTTTTATACCACCAAAGAGGTTGGTAAAGGTACCGGACTTGGGCTCTCCATGGTGTATGGTGCAGTGCAAAGCTTTGACGGAGTGGTTGAGATTGATAGTCAGCCTGATGCTGGCACGGCAATACATATCTATCTGCCACTTCATGAGGGGAAGGTTAATGATATTGCCAGTAGTGATGAAGAGGTGCCGAGCCTTGAATCTCGTGGTGAGTTGATTCTTGTCGCTGATGATGATGCCATGGTTCGCGATGTCACCGCAGAAACCCTGAGGGGAATCGGCTATAGCGTTATTGAGGCCGAAGACGGTTCCAGATTACTGGATCTTTTTATTGAGCATCGAGATGAGATTGATCTGGTTCTGGTTGATATGGTGATGCCGAAGGTGGGCGGTTGGACGGCGGCAGAGAAGTTGCGTCGATTGCGGCCTGATATGCCTATTATATTTATGACCGGATATGATCGTGAGCATGTTCTGGATGCACATGGAGAGATGGATAATACACGCGTTCTATCCAAACCATTTCCGGCTGATCAATTAAACGCAACAGTGCGTACACTGTTGGCCTGAAAAGTAATTTAAATCTGTTTGTGGCCGAAAGTGGCCATGCAATTATACCTGATAAAAAAGTTAAGCCATATGCTGTGGGATCTATTTGGATTAGAGAGGAGGCTAAAGCCTCCTCTTTTCTTGAATCCCAATTCAATCCTTAGATAATCATACCTGCGCCAACGGTGTTGTTGGTGAAGGTGTCGATCAGGATAAAGCTGCCGGTCGTACGGTTATCCGCATAACGATCATAGTGCAGCGGCTTCATCAGCTTCAGGGTGATCTGACCGATCTCGTTCATGGCCAGCTCATCAGCATCCTCCTGATGATCGAGCGTATGGATGTCGGTTTTGAAGTCGATACTGGCTACCATCGCTTTGACACTGTTGGTGGTGTGTTTAACGATATACTTCTGGCGCTCGGTCAGTGGTTCATCACCAATCCAGCAGACATTGGCTGTCAGCTCTTTGGCATCCATCGCCTTGTCGCCAACATGGGTGATCATATCACCACGTGAGATATCGATCTCATCATGAAGCGTGATGGTGATACTCTGCGGTGCGAATGCCTCATCAAGATTACCGTCGAAAGTGACAATCTCTTTGACTGTAGAGGTGTTGCCACTCGGTACAGATACGATCTGATCTCCGACTTTAACAGTGCCTGAGGCGATCGTGCCCATGAAACCACGATAATCGGGCAGATCAGCCGTCTGCGGACGATTCACCAGCTGCACCGGCATACGGAACGGTTTATTGTCGATATCACCCAGCACAGGCAGCGTCTCCAGAGTCTCCAACAGCGTATTGCCGTCATACCAGTCCAGATTATCGCCGCGCACAGCAACCATATCACCATCAAGCGCCGACATCGGCAGACAGATCAGATTATTCACCCCCTGCTTATCACAGTAGGCCTGCATCTCTTCACGAATATTCTCATAGATCGCCTGATCAAAACCGACCAGATCCATCTTGTTCACCGCCACAATCAGGTGGGTGATGTTCAGCAGCGCCAGAATATGGGTGTGACGCTTGGTCTGCGGCATCACGCCGTTGCGGGCATCGATCAGAATGATCGCGGCACTGGCGGTAGAGGCACCGGTCACCATGTTACGGGTGTACTGCTCATGACCCGGACAGTCAGCCATGATGAACTTGCGTTTCGGGGTGGCAAAGTAGCGATAGGCCACATCAATGGTAATGCCCTGCTCACGCTCAGCCGAGAGACCGTCGGTCAGCATCGCCAGATCGATCTCGGATGCAGAAGCGATATGATGCTCCTGCCCCTTCTTCTTGCGCACGGCCAGAAGCTGATCCTCGAATGCTCCCTTGGTATCGACCAGCAGGCGCCCGATCAGTGTCGATTTACCATCGTCCACACTGCCCACTGTCACCAGTCGCAGCAGCTCGATCTCTTCAGTCATCTTAATATTCAGTTCAGTCATCTATTAAACCCCATAAAACCTTTCGCGATCTCCCTTGAAGGAGCTCCCACTCCACCCAGGATGGGTGGCGAATCAGCTCCAGCTGATTCGTGAGGCAGCTGCAAACCACGTTTTTCTGCTGCCGTTCAAGCAAAAGGGCAGGACGCCCATTTGCCTGTCAATCAAAAATATCCTTCTTTCTTTTTGTCTTCCATACTGTTGGAACCGTGATCGATGATGCGCGTTTCACGCTCCGAACGGCGTGCCGCCGCTGCCTCGATCACAATCTCATCCATATTCGTGGCATCCGAGCGCACGGCACCGGTACACGGACTGCATCCGAGCGTACGGAAACGGCTCATCACCATCTTCGGCTCCTCGCCTTCAAGCAGCTGATCCTTCATCTCTTCATAGTAAGGGATGAGCAGGTTTTTACGCTCCACCATCAGACGCTCCTTGGCAAAGTAGAGCGGCACAATCGGGATATTCTCTTCACGGATGTAGAGCCAGACATCCATCTCGGTCCAGTTGGAGATCGGGAAGACACGTACCGATTCACCCTCATGGATGCGTCCGTTATAGAGGCTCCAGAGTTCAGGTCGCTGATTCTTCGGATCCCACTGACCGAACTCGTCACGCATTGAGAAGACACGCTCTTTGGCGCGTGAACGCTCCTCATCACGCCGTGCACCACCGAAGGCGGCGTCGTACTCCCCCTCCTCCAGCGCATCAAGCAGCCCCTGGGTTTTCAGTGCACCGCAGCAACGGGCTACGCCGTGATCCTTGGGGTTCATGCCCTTGGCAATGGCTTGCTCATTGCGACGCACGATCAGATCGGCACCGACCTCTTTGCAGTAGTCATCGCGGAACTGATACATCTCCTTGAACTTAAAGCCGGTATCCACATGCAGCAGCGGGAACGGCAGCGGCGCAGGGTGAAATGCCTTGCGCGCCAGGTGCAGCAGTACGCTTGAGTCCTTACCCACCGAATAGAGCATCACGGGATTACGGAACTCCGCCACCACTTCGCGGATGATATGAATCGACTCCGCCTCCAGCGCCTTGAGCTGTGTCAGTTTATGTTCTGATATATTACTTTCAGACATTGCTATCTCCTAAATTCCTTCGCCGCCTTCAATATCGCCGGTGACCTGCTTGATACTCATGACATGCAGGCCGCACTCTGCCGCCACATCATCATTTTCCCACCACCAGCGACCGGCACGTTCATCTTCTCCAACTGTAATCGCACGTGTACAACACTCACAGCCAATCGACTGATAATGGGCATCGTGAAGCCTGTTGTACGGCAGATCATTGGCACGCACATACGCCTCCACATCATTAAGGCTCCACTCCAGCAGCGGATTATACTTTTTCAAGCCATAGACCACATCAGTCTCTATCGACTGCAGGTCAGAGCGCCCCTTGGACTGCTGGCGACGGCGGCCGGTAATCCACGCCTGTTTGCCTTCCAGTGCCCGCATCAATGGGCGTATTTTGCGGATATCACAGCACTTCTTACGAAGTTCCGGTGACTTCCTGAACAGATTCACACCATCTTCCCGCACCATCGCTTCGACTTCGTGGCAATCAGGAAAGAGAACCCTGACGCGAATGCCGTAACGGCTCTCAAAGGCGGAGATCACATCATAGGTCGCCTGCGGCAGGCGTCCGGTATCGAGTGTCATGACAGGGATTTCAAGACCGTGTTTACTGATCAGGTCCACCATCACCGAACCTTCCAGCCCCATGCTGCATGGATAGACCAGACCATCGCCATGGGCCTCTTTGGCCTGCTTCAACAGGCTTACCGCCTGTTCAACTAAAACACTCATGTTGTTACCCAATCCTCTCCAGCAGCGGCCACCAGACCGAAACTGTGATCATAAATAGTACAAATGCAGTCAGGGAGAGTAGCGCTCCGTAACGCAGCATATGTGAAGCGCGTACATATCCTGTGCCGAATATCATCGCGTTCGGCGGCGTGCCCATCGGCAGCATAAAGGCAAAGCCGGAGACTATACCTACAGCCAGTGCCGCTGTGACAGGATCGATCTGCGCAGCAGCGGCAATGGGCATGGCTACCGGCAGCACAATCGCCACGGCTGCGGCATTGCTGACCCCTTCAGTAAAAAAGAGTGTAATCAGTGCCAGCAGCGCCAATAGCGCCAACCCGGCAATGCTTTCCGGGAAAATCGACGCTGCCAGCCAGATACCTGCCCCGGTCACCGTCAACGCTTTACCGATGGCAATGGCACCACCGTACATCAGCACCACACCCCAGTTGACATGCTTCTCAACCGCACGCCAACTCACCAGACGCAGGGCAAACATGAACACGACACTGATCAGCGCAATACCTGCCAGGGAACTGGAGTGGCCGGCAGAGATCCAGGCCAGCATGGTAATCACCAGCAACACTGCCATCGCTTTGGATTTAATATCGAAATCACCCAGCTCAAGTCTGCGCAGTGAGATACGCTGACGCGCCGATGCGATATCGATACCGGCCATAGGCGTGACCCGCATCAACACGATGGCCGAAACAAACAACACTGACAGGGCTAGGGGCGCCGCTGCCAGCGTCCAGTCGGCAAACGAAAAGGTCTTGCCGGTCAGCTCTTCAGTCAGCGCCAGAGCCAGTGGCCCGCGCGCACCACCAAGCAGGGTGATCACACCACCAATAATTGCGCCCCAGGCCAGGGCAAAAAAGATAGACTGGGCATAGGCGTTGCCCGCCTTCAGGCCAAGGCTGCGCACAATCGCCCAGGCAATCGGCAGAAACAGTGCGGCTACGGCATGCTCAGGCATAAAACAGGCCATAAAGGCGGGCAGTAGCAACATCGTCAGCAGCAGTCGGCGCGCACTGGTGCCAAAGCGGTCAATGGTCAGCAGCGCCATACGCTCTGAGAGACCACTCTGCATGGCTCCTGCGGCCAGCATAAAGGCACCGAGAATGAAAAACACGGCAGGATTACCAAACAGGGCGAAGACATTGGTTGCCGGCAATACACCCAGCAGCGGCAACAATGCCAATCCCAATAGTGACGTCACTGCCTGTGGCAGCAGCTGTGTCACCCACAGCACCAGACACAGAGCGAAAACGATCAGTGCACTCCAGCCGTTCTGGCTCAGCCCCTGCGGGGCATCCATGTTTCCGGCAGCAAAGGCCAGCAGCGCAATGACAACCAGAGCCGCAAACGGCAGCGCCTCGCCAGCCAGCAGCACATGCATCGGCCTGCGATCCAGCAGGGTCTCATCACCTTCACCGTTACCGGCACGCAGATGGCGGCGCAGACCATCCATCCAGCCATCCCAGTGACGCCCTATCGAGGAGGAGACCCAGCGTTCACTGAGCATCGCTTCGCGGCCATCAAGCACCCGACTCTCCATCGGCGTTAACACACGTCCCATATGGCGCAGCCGATGTGTCGAAAAGCCTGCCGCACTGATGGCTGCATAGAGATGCAGAAACAGCTCCTCCATCTCTTCCAGCGAAGGTCCGGCTTGCGACTCCAGCGGCGTTCCCGGCAGCGGCCTGAAGGGCTGCAGCAGAGGTACAACACCATGCGCAATCAGTGCATCAATACCCTTTTTGGTAGACTCCACATCATCCAGACCAACAATCAGATGACTCACTACTGCGCCACCGCGGAAAACCTGACGGGCATGATCCAGCGCCTTCCAGATTGCGACCTGACCACCAGCCTGCTGTTTGCCGGGACAAACTTCTGCAAATCGATCTGCATTATGCACTTCCAGATTGCAGACAAAGATATCCAGGCCTGCGGCATAGAGTGCATCAATCACCGAAGTATCCTTGGGTGCAACCGTCTCCAGAGCAATCTGACGATGCCCCAGGTGACGCCTGAGCAGGGCAATGACCGGCACCAGCCGGGAGAGACCGACATCATCACCCGGTGCAAAACCGTTGTAGAGATAGACCGTATCGATCTCACGCTCTGAGAGTGCGGCGCGAACCACCTCCACCAGCTCCAGCGGATCGCGCAGCGGCGGCTCATCTTCATTGAGCATCGAGTCATACTGGCAGTATTGACAGGCCAGACTCTGACCGGCAAAAAATCCGCAGCCCATAAGCGGATGCAGCATCAGCAGGTTTTCATGCAGCGAGGCAAAGCTGCCCATGCGGGCACCGGAGCGTGTTTTGTTGCGGTAGAAGCGCGGCGCAGGCAGAACCTGCACATCCAGTGTTTCATCCCCCCAATGCAGAGAGGCATTGCCATCACTATCCTGCTGTCTGAGCTGAATCGAACTCTTCTGCGTATAGGGCTGGGCTACAGGAACGGTAGCAAAGTGACCCGATGGCAACCTGATATCGATCACCGACTCGGTCGCATTGGCCTGCGCCACCCAGTGCGATGCATCCTGCAGACCATCCGGCAGGAAGATGCCCTGACTTACCAGTGCCAGCTTACAGCGGCCCGGATTGGCAAAAGGATTCAGTGTTGTCATCGGATCAGCTGTCGCGAAATTTAGATGCTTCCGATCTTCTCAACCCGGATTTTCCACTGAGTCTCGGAGATCTGCTCTTTGGCGAGCACCTTCTGCCCCTGCTCTTCAAGCGAGAGCGGAACATTCTCAATCGGAGCACCATCATCAAGAATCACATCCAGCAGCGAACCGACAGGCATCATCGTCAGCTTGATCTTGGTTTTCACAAAGTTCATCGGACACGCCACACCGGAGAGATCAAGCAGCACAACATCGTCGGAGGTTTGAGTTGCAGCCTCTGCTGCTGCAGTTGTCTCCACCGCTTCAGGTACCGCCGCAAAACGTTTGGCAGCCAGAGCCACCCACGCGCCCTGCACCTCTTTCAATTTGGTTACTCCGGTACCGGGATCGGCCAGATCGATATTCATCAGCGCCGACTGCACAGCGTTGAGACCGGCAATCACCTCCGCATCGGCAGCGGCATTCGCAGCCAGCAGGCCAAAGACAGTGCTATCCTCTTCCGGCGCTTCACCATAAGGCACCAGATAGGCACGAGCCGCAGAGATCGATGAGCGACGCAGCGCGGTAAGCGCCTCCGCCCAGAACATCGCATCCAGATGAGCTCGGGCAATCAACAGCTCATACTCGGCTTCTGAGATCAGCGCATCCGACATCGAGAGTACCGCACCGGCACACTCACCCTTCTTGTTGCCCTTGGTGTTAAATGCCTCGTTCTCACTCCAGTCGTAGATCAGCCCTTCAACCTCTCCGGCATCAGCGGCAAACGGAGCCAATATCTCTGAGATACCCTCTTTGCCAAGGCGTGTTGCCCAGTCATGCATATTCTCTTCACCACTGCGCCCCGCTTTATAGGCATTAAGCACGGCAATACCCGCTTCCGGCGCATATTTGGCCGGCACAGGATCGGTCGCAAAGGCCAGCGGAGAGCCGGCAACGCCACTGCCACCCACGTGCAGCTGATAATGCGGCACCGCCTGACCAGCCACCTTCTTGGCCATGCCGTGGAAACCGAGATCAGCAATATGATGACGACCGCAGGAGTGCTGACAGCCGGATGCCTTCACCGTAATACCGGCCAGCGTGCTGTCCTTCTTCAGATCGGCCATCAATGGCTGCAGGGCTGCAGCAAGGCCACGGCTAGATGTAATACCAAGACGGCAGGTCTCAGTGCCGGGGCATGCCACAACATCGGAGATACCGCGTGCATATTCGGTCTGCAGGCCTGCAGCATTGAGAATAGCCACGGCGGCAGCAACCTTGTCGGCATCCACATCGCAGAGCACCATGCCCTGCTCAGTGGTTACCCGCAGCTCGTCGGTGCCCGCAGCGCGTGCGGCACTGGCCACAGCACGGCACTGATCCGGAGTCATATCACCACGGAACAGATTGAGCAGAATGGCGGATTTACCATTGTGCTGATCCACCACGCCTGAGTCAGCAAATGGCATCGCAGCAGTAGGCGTGCGCCAGTTGGCTTCAGCATACCCTGAATCATCTGCATGGGTCTTCTCGATCACTGCTCGCTGCTTCCTGTACTCCTCGATAAAACCTTCAGCACCAAGTTTCTGGGCTACATATTTCATACGTGCACGGGCACGGCGTTTGCGATCGGAGTATTTAAAGTGCATACGCATCAACGCTTCACCGACCACAAACAGCTCCGACTCTTCGATAAACTCTTCCAGCAACAGTGCGCCCATAGGCTGGGATGAGAGGCCACCGGCCGCCCACACCTGGAAACCGGCTTTGCCATCTTTGTGCGTGGCAATGAAACCGGCATCGTGCATGCCTGAGAGGCCGCAATCGCTGGCACAACCGGAGAAGGTCACCTTGAATTTACGTGGAAACTGCTGCCCCAGCGGATGGCGCAGGAAAAACTCAGCGAACTTGCGCGCATGAATGGTCACATCGGCATGTTCAGCCGGGCAGCGACCGGCCAGAAAACAGGTGGTGACATTGCGTACGGTATTACCACACGCCTCACGTGTGGTCATCCCTGCAGCATCAAGCTTGCGCAGAAATTCCGGCACATCATCAAGCGCCACAAAGTTGGCCTGAATATCCTGACGTGTGGTCACATGCGCCACCTTCTCAGGCGCCTCAGTCAGCGTGCCATCTGTTGGCATACGTCCGGCATAGCGCTCAACACACTCGGCAATGACATCCATCTGATCGGCTGTGATGCAGCCACCTGGCAGCTTGGCGCGCACCATCTGCACACCCTCCTGACGCTGACCGTAAACACCCATCTGCAGACGGAACGGTGTAAAGCGCTCTTCGGACATGCGCCCCTCTTTGAAGGCCTTGTAACCTGCTTCAAACTCATCAACATCGGATGTGTGTGCGAAATCAAATTCTGTTGCCATGTTAAAACCCCATACGTTTTGCAAACTATAAAAATGCGACCTCTGCCGCCTGTAAGTGATAGAAGTCGAGAGGCCTGATCCTTCGTATCCCCCCAGACACTCCGGATCATGCGACTCCTATCTCAAAATAATTTTCAGTCTCTCTTATTCGCCAAACTTCAATTCACAAGCCTGCTCATAGGTAACCAGTTCTGTAATGGTAGGATTCTCACCACACAGTGGGCAGGCAGGATCCTTGCGCAATTTCAGCTTCTTCCACTCCATGCGCAGTGCATCAAAGGTCATCAGTTTGCCAGCCAGCGAATCACCGATACCGAGCAGCTCTTTCACCGCTTCTACAGCCTGGATCGTGCCGACAGCACCAGCCAGCGCACCGAGGATGCCCGCTTCGGAACAGGATGGAACAAGACCTGCCGGTGGTGGCTCAGGATAGAGACAGCGATAGCATGGCGCATCTTTCTGGCTGGTCGGCTTGAAGGTTGCGACCTGACCATCAAAGCGGAACATCGCACCGGAGATCAGCGTCTTCTTCTCAAAGAAACAGGCGTCATTAACCAGGAATCGGGTCGGGAAATTATCACAACCATCGATAACCAGGTCATACTCACGAATGATCTCGCGAATATTCTCTTCGGTGACAAAGTAGTTGTAGGTATTGACCTTTACGTCCGGATTCAGTGCCTGAATCGTCTCACGCGCACTCTCCACCTTCGGCATGCCGACACGATCTTCGTTATGAATAATCTGGCGCTGCAGGTTGGAGGAGTCGACCACATCGGCATCGGCAATGCCGATGGTTCCAACACCGGCCGCCGCCAGATAGTAGGCGACGGGTGACCCCAGACCACCGGCACCGATCATAAACACCTTGGACTCAAGCAGCTTGCTCTGCCCTTCAGCGCCGACTTCCGGCAAAATGATATGGCGCGAATAGCGCTCAATCTGTTTCTCTGTAAAATCAATCATGAACTATTAACCTCTTTTATGAACCACTAAGACACAAAGAAAATCTAATCACAGAGCGTAACTTTGTGACTTGGTGCCTTAGTGGTGAAAACTTTAGACTTCGATGCCTTTAAATAGATCTGTGGACATATAACGCTCAGCCATAGATGGCAGAATTACCACGATACGTTTGCCCTTCATCTCTGGTCGACTGGCCACTCGCACTGCAGCCATCACCGCTGCACCGGAAGAGATGCCACCTGGAATACCCTCTTCAGCAGCAAGGCGACGTGCCATCTCAAAGGCCTCATCGTTGGTCACCTTCTCAATACCATCAATAATATCGACATTCAGATTCTTCGGGATAAAACCAGCACCGATACCCTGAATCTTGTGCGGGCCGGGCGCTTCACCTGAAATCACGGGTGAATCAGCAGGTTCAACGGCAAAGGCCTTAAAGTCAGGATTGCGCTGCTTCAGCACCTCCGCAGCTCCAGTGATGGTGCCACCGGTACCTACACCGGCAACAATCGCGTCGATATTGCCATCGGTGTCGCGCCAGATCTCTTCAGCCGTAGTTCTGCGATGAATCTCGGGGTTGGCCGGATTCTCAAACTGCTGCGGCAGAAATGCACCTTCAGTAGTCGCGGCAATCTCTTCAGCCTTGGCAATAGCACCCTTCATACCCTTCTCGGCAGGCGTGAGCACAAGTTCAGCACCCAGCAATTTGAGCAGCTTGCGGCGCTCCAGGCTCATCGATTCAGGCATGGTCAGGATACAGCGGTAACCCTTGGCACGCGCCACAAAGGCCAGCGCGATACCGGTATTGCCACTGGTCGGCTCAACAATCAGGCCGCCGGGTTTCAGCCGCCCATCAGCTTCAGCCGCTTCGACCATCGCCTTGCCAATACGATCCTTCACCGAATTCAGCGGGTTAAAGAACTCCAGTTTGGCCACGATTTCAGCACCGCAACCAGCACTGACCCGATTCAGACGAACCAGCGGGGTATTACCAATCGCCTCTGCAGCATTATTAAAAATTGCCATTTCTAACTCCTGTCTTCACCACAAGTCTTACCACAGACTTTTTCACCACAAAGGCACGAAGGCACAAAGTAAACATTCAAGATTGGTTTTCTTTGTGTCTCTGTGTCTTAGTGGTAAAGAACACAAAACATCATCCTTCGATGATACTCTGCTCAATCGGGTCAACCTGAACACCCTGCTCACCCAGCCACTTCACAGCCGCATCGACCACATCGTTGTCGCCCTCAAGCTCAAGCCCGACAAGCCCCATATGATCCCTGACTTCAGCCGTTCGGATATTGGTAACCAGATCAAACTCTTTGCCCAACTGCCAGATAATCGGCGCACGCACAGTCGCCTCATCAAAGGTCAGATAAACACGGAACTTCATTAGCAACCGCCGGCAATGGCAGGGACGATAGAGATCTCATCACCATCTTTCAGTGCGGTGGCGCGACCATCAAGAAAGCGCACATCTTCATCGTTCACATAAACATTCACAAAGCGGCGAATTTCACCGGCATCGTCACACAGACGCTCTTTCAAGCCTGGATGTGCAGCCTCAAGGCTTTCAATCACATCACCGACTGTTGCGCCCTCTACACTTACTTCATCAGCGCCACCAGTCAGCTTACGCAGCGGGGTTGGAATACGTACAGATACACTCATTTCTCTCTCCTGTTCAAATTAAATCTTAATATATTTATGCGTCAGCAACGCCGTCAGCTTCAGCCAGCACATCAAACTCTTTCAAGCTGGCGTTGATAATACGCGGTTTGGTGATCGCATCCACTACTGCTTCCTGTGTCTTCAGCCCGTTACCGGTAATGCAGAGTACAATCGACTCATCACGCGGCAGCTTGCCGGACTCAATCATCTTCATTGCACAGCCCAGTGTTACACCACCGGCAGTCTCGGCAAAGATTCCTTCAGTCTCAGCCAGCAGCTTCATTGCAGCAATAACCTCCTCATCGGAGATATCTTCTGCCCAGCCACCGGATTCATTAATCACACGGTTGGCGTAGAAGCCATCGGCAGGGTTGCCGATAGCCAGTGATTTGGCGATCGTATCAGCATGCACAGGGTGGATCATGTCGGTACCGTCTTTCACAGACTTGGAGATAGGTGAACAACCTGTCGCCTGAGCGCCATACACGGCAGTGCCGGCATCTTCGATCAGACCAAGCTTGATGAACTCCTTAATCGCCTTATCCACCTTGGTACAGAGTGAACCCGAGGCCATCGGTACAACCACATGTTTGGGTGCCTTCCAGCCCAGCTGTTCCATCATCTCATAAGCCAGCGACTTGGAGCCTTCAGCATAAAACGGACGCACATTCACATTTACAAATGCCCAACCATACTTGCCGGCCACTTCAGAACAGAGGCGATTCACATCATCATATTTACCTTTGATCCCGATGATATTGGTACCGAAGATGCCAGCACCGAGCACTTTACCCTGCTCCAGATCGTGAGGAATAAAGACGTAGGACTCCAGCCCTGCTGCCGCTGCATTGGCAGCAACTGAACCGGCCAGATTGCCGGTAGAGGCACAAGCCACGGTAGTAAAACCAAACTCAACGGCCTTGGAGAGGGCCACGGAAACCACGCGGTCTTTAAAGGAGAGGGTCGGATAACAGACTGAATCATTCTTGATATAGAGCTCTTTCACGCCCAGCACTTTCTCAAGACGCTTTGCCCGCACCAGCGGGGTAAAACCATTCTGTGCACCCACAGTTGGCTCGCCATCAATCGGCAACAGTTCTTTATAACGCCACATGGTCTGCGGGCGAGACTCAATCAGTTCACGGGTAAATTTACCCTCAAGCTTGTGATAGTCGTACGCCACCTCAAGCGGGCCAAAACAGAACTCGCAAACATGCGTTGGCTCTATTGGATACTCCTGCCCGCATTCACGACACTTCAACGCACGAACGATACTTTCACTCATTATAGATACTCCGTTTTTTCAGGCGCATCCAGAAACGAAAAAACCTCCGCGATAGATGCGAAGGTTGTCATGTACAGAGCACAGGCATGCCCTTTACGAACAACCCGCCATCATCGCTCCCTCCGTGATTACTCACTTCGGGCAGGCATTGGCACCATTCTCCAAAAACTATCAAAATAGTCTCTGGCCGGTTGCCGCAGTTTCACAGGGCCTGTAACCCTCCACCGCTCTGGATAAAGCCGGATCAAAATATGTAGGTGCGAATTATCATGCCACTTTTGCAAAAGGCAAGCGTTCTTCGCTCACTACTGTTTGACACATACCCACATTATGGTTAGGTGTTTGCCTGAGATTTGTCCTCTCGAGCCGCGTCTTTCCCCTCCCTATACTTAAGACGCGGCAGCGCCCCGTTCGGTTTTCCGAGCGGGGCGTTTTTATTTACACCTTTCATTTACCCGTAAAAGCCCTGTTCTTGACACAACTGGCGAGGATTCACACGATGCTGCGTGCCTGAGAACTGCAGAGTAAAAAGACAAGCAGCTGCAGAACATGATCCTGGCAGACCAGCCATGATACGCATGGATTGCCTCATCCCTCAGACTGTCCATAGATACCCGGAGCCCTACATGATTACTGAAACCGACATCCTCAATGCACTCTCTGTGATCATCGATCCTGATTTCAAAAAAGATATTGTTTCGCTTGGTTTTGTTAAAAACATCACTATCAATGGTGCCCAGGTTGCATTCACAATTGAGTTGACCACGCCTGCCTGCCCGGTCAAAGAGGAGTTCCGTTCTCAGGCAGATGCGGCTGTAAGGGCTTTGCCCGGCATTGAGAAGATTGATATCACCATGAGCGCGAAAACTACTGCCGCCCAGAGCAAGGATCACATCCCGGGCGTAGCCAATATTGTTGCCATCGCATCGGGCAAAGGTGGTGTAGGAAAATCTACCACAGCGGTGAACCTTGCTGTTGCCATGGCTCAGACCGGCGCTCGTGTTGGCCTGCTCGACGCCGACATCTACGGCCCATCCATTCCACGCATGATGGGGCTTGCCGGTTACAAACCGGAGATCAATTATGAGACCAAAACCATCCAGCCATTGGAGAACTATGGTGTAAAAACCATCTCCATCGGATATCTGGTTGAAGACAATCAGGCGATGATCTGGCGCGGCCCGATGGTAGCCAGCGCCCTCAATCAGCTGCTCACCGATGTCGCATGGGGTGAACTTGACTACCTGTTTGTCGATATGCCTCCCGGCACCGGTGATGCACAACTCACGCTAACCCAGAAGGTGCCGGTAACCGGCGCTGTACTGGTCACCACACCACAGGACATTGCCCTGCTCGACTGCCGCAAAGGCATTGAGATGTTCCGCAAAGCCCGCGTTCCGGCCCTTGGTATTGTTGAAAACATGAGCCAGTTCATCTGCCCCCATTGTGGTGAGTCCAGCGCTATTTTTGCTGAAGGCGGTGCAGAGCGTTTAAGCCAGGAGTACAACACCGAAGTGCTGGCTCATATTCCACTGGATATCAAAATACGTGAGAAGGCGGATGAAGGTACGCCAATTGTTGCCGCATTTCCGGATTCAGAGCAGGCGGCCCACTACAAGAGACTGGCAGGTGATGTGGCCCGCAAAGTCAGCATCCAGAACAGTCGCAAGATCGATATCCCCGTCATTTTTCAGGATTAAAACAGAGAGGGCGCACAGCTTTGCTGTACGCCCCCGGATGTGCAAAAAGAAGAGTATTCGCTTACTAATCCAATCAGGAGCGGCGATCCGCTTCGCTGCCCACGCGACGCTTATCAGGTACGCCGCTGCGATCAGATGCACGAGTTTTCCACTCGCCCTTTTTGCGCGAAGCACGCTCGGTCACATAGAGCGTTGTACCAATAAGCAGAATGCCTGCAGAGAAGGTCATCAGATCCTTGATGCCGTCAATCTCCATACCAATGGCCATTTCGAAAAACTTCACAATCAGAACCATCATGATCACCTTGCCAAGGCGAGATTTCAGGTCATCCAGATTGTTCACCGAGAGCATATGCTCCGCAGATGTATCATGATCTTCATAAGCGTGATCGATTTTACTGATATAGAGCTCATACATACCCAGCCCAAAGATCATCAGTACAATCGCCAGCAGGAAGATATCAATCACCTTCACCACCATGCCGACAGCCTCTGCCCGCATCACGCCTCGGGCCTCAGGAGAATCCAGCAGATAATACTCTTTGAGCATATCGACAGCATAGAAGGTATCGACTGCCGAGATATAAAACATAATCAGTGCGGCACCAATGCTACACATCACAGCCAGAAGGACTGCCCAGCGGGATGTCCATAAGACCTGTTCAAAGCCACTTGAGAATGCTGATTTTTTAGGTGTTTCCATGATTCCTCACAAGATTAATCGCCAATGCCCGTTTAATAGAGCGCTGGTTTTTTTTCACTTCACGCAACTCAATACTCTGCGTACTGCATAAACTTGTTACTTGCCCGCACTTCCTCGGGTTGCCATTTCTGTCAACACCAGTGCTGCCGCACTCATCAACACACCACCGGCAAACATCAGCAGGGCCATGGTATTATCAACCTCCATACCGATCGCCAGCTCAAAGAATTTCACGATAAGGATCATCATGATCACCTTACCAAGACGCGACTTCAGGTCATCCAGACTGTCAATGGAAAGCAGATGCGCTGAAGCATCATCCTCAGCATCATAGGCGTGATGAATTTTACTGATATAGAGTTCATATAGTCCCAGACCGAAGATCAGCAATACAATCGCCAGCAGAAAGATATCAATGATCTCTACCACCTGGGCAACCGCTTCTGCCCTGATCTCACCGCGATCAGCATAATCATCAACGCCGGCATAGGTGGCCAGATGCTCTATGGTGTAAAAGGTATCAACACCTGCGATATAAAACATCAGCAGCGCTGCGATAACGCTACTGATGACGGCAACAAGAACAGCCCAGCGTGAGTTCCACAGGCTGTTTTCAAATACGGCCTCAAGTGCCGATCGATCTTCTGATTTTTTTAACATAAATTCTTTCCCCCGGACAAGCAGCCCTAAGCAAAAAACGAGCCAACCGATCCGCATAATGGCCATTTAAAAAGTGCGTTCATTTCCGATTAAGACAAAGAGTGCTTTAATTATATATCGCCTGTTTCTATCCGAACTTGAATTTAATCCTGTTTGCCCTTTTTCTATCAACGACTAGGTTTCGCAGCCCTACAATAACGGAGGTGTAACGTTGACTCTGCCCACTGATAAGAAAAAAGTATCCATCGTCTGTTTCTCCGGCGATTTTGATAAGATCGTTGCCGCCTTCACCATTGCTACGGGCGCAGCTGCCACCAACCGTGAAGTAACCATGTTCTTCACCTTCTGGGGACTCAATGCCCTGAAGAAGAACAAGGGGCGTGCCGCCACAGGCAACAGCATCATGGCCAAGGCTTTCAATTTCCTCATGGGAGGATTGAACAACCTGCCGCTCTCTCGCCTGAACTTCTTCGGCGCCAGCCCGAAGCTGATGACCGGCATGATGAAAAAGCACAATGTAGCTACCCTTCCTGAACTGGTTGAAGCTGCCCATGCGCTCGGCATTCGCATCGTCGCATGCGAGATGGCCATGCATATTCTAGAGGTCGGTAAAAGCGATATGATCGAAGAGGTACAGGATGTGGCTGGTGTAGCCACCTTCCTCAATGAATCCGAAAACGCCCACATTATTTTCATCTGACCTATTTAGATAAGGATACTATTACCATGAAACATTTCCTCGATATTACCCGCGAGACCTGCCCGATGACCTTTGTGAAGGTGAAGCTGAAACTGGCCCAGATCAACAAAGGCGAACAGTTGGAAGTACTGCTTAACGAAGGCGAACCACTGCAAAATGTTCCCCGCTCATGTGAAGAGCAGGGCTTTAAAGTTCTCTCCAATGAACCTACCGATGAGGCTGGTAAACATATGCTGGTGATTGAGAAGTAATCGACTTTGACTGATCGCGCCTTCTGGGAAGCCAAGTATAAGAATAACGAAACCGGCTGGGATCGCGGTGATTTCAGCCCTGCCCTAACCAAATGGCTGGAGACTCTGGAGCCTTGCCGCATACTTGTGCCCGGTTGTGGTCGTGGCCATGAGGTGATTGAGCTGGCTCGTCGCGGTTTTGACATCACCGCTGTCGACATTGCGACACCTGCCATTGATCACATGCAGGCCATGCTCGAAAAAGAGAAGCTTACCGCCACCCTGATTCACGGCGATCTCTTTGAGATTGAGCTACCACCCTTTGATGCGATCTATGAGCAGACCTGCCTCTGTGCCATTCAACCCAGCCAGTGGAAAGAGTACGAAGCGTGGTTATACAATCACCTGAAACCCGGCGGCCAGCTACTTGCCCTGTTTATGCAGACCGGAGCAGAAGGTGGCCCACCTTTCCACTGTGATCTGTCAGAGATGAAACCCCTTTTCGATGAATCCCGCTGGCAGTGGCCGGAATCCGCTGGTGATGCTGTCGTGCACCCCTCAGGCCGTCATGAGCTGGCCCACCTGTTAAAACGAAAACTTTAAGCATCAACAGGTAAAGTTTACCCATCTCCGGTCACGACTCACATACAAGTTGTGGCAACCCCTGAAAGATATGCGATTTCAATATCTTCACCTCTTCATCCAGATAGGGAACAGCCTCTAGCTTACCCCAAACCGGAGCAGGCCAGGCCGGGTCGGATTTGTAGCGGACGATGTGGTGAATATGCAGTTGCGGCACCATATTGCCGAGAGCGGCGATATTGATCTTGTCGGCGTTGAACGCTTTTTCGATGACTGCAGCCAGTTGCGAAGATTCGCGCATCAACTGCTGCTGATCTTCATCTGATAACTGATGGATTTCGGTGATGCCTTCGCGCTGTGGAACCAGAATAAACCACGGGTAGTTGGCATCATTAAGCAGAAGCAGCGTACAGAGTGGCAACTTCCCCACTACAAAACAGTCTTTTTCCAGCTGAGGATGCAGAATCATCGGTTCTCCTTTAGATGTTTGGTGATAAAACGATCAAACTGATTGGCAAAAGCCATGCGATCAGCCTGACTGAAAGGCGGAGGCCCACCTGTAACCACACCAGCCCCGCGCATCTCATCCATCATATTGCGAACACTTAACGCCCTGCGCACATTATCCCGGGTATAGAGCTCGCCTCTTGGATTAAGCGCGAAGCCTCCCTTCTCGATCATGCCTGCAGCCAGTGGAATATCGGCAGTAATAGCCAGATCTCCCGGTTCGCAATGATCAACGATATAAGCATCGGCCACATCGGCTCCGGCAGCCACATGAACCGAATCGATATAGTCAGACTTAGGGTGCTGCAGCTGCATGTTGGCGACCAGTGTCAATGGGATCTGCACACGCTCAGCCGCACGATAGAGAATCTCCTTGATCACTTTGGGACAGGCATCGGCATCAATCCAGATACGCATCAGCGACGCCCCATCAGACGACAGGCGCGCATCAGATCACCCGGCCTGCCGATATCAAACCACTCTCCCTTGTGGACTGCACCACGGCAGCGCCCCTGTTCAACAAGTTCGCGCATCGGCTTCACCAGTGAAAAAACAGAACCCAACGCATAGTGATCGAACACCGTCTCATCCCAGAGTGAGATGCCGGAGAAGGTGAAACGCGACTCTCCCTGGTTGGTCACCTCGCTGCCATGCAACGCAAAATCACCAACAGGATGGTGGGCTGGATTATTCACCAAACCGATCGCTACCCCCCGCTCTGGCACCAGATGACTCAAACGATGGAGTTCAAAGTTGCTCAGTACATCGGCATTATAGACCGCCACCAGCCCACTGCCCGACAGAAACCCCAGCGCCTGTTTCACACCACCGCCTGAATCAAGCAGTGAGGATTCATAACTGATCGAAATGCGGCATCCGAAACGAGAACCGTCACCCAGATAATCCCTGAGCAGCCCTGCATGGTGATGGGCATTAACTGCAATATCGTGAATGCCCTGAGCCACCAGCGAGCGGATGACATGCGCAACGACAGGTTCACCCGCCACCTGCATCAGCGCTTTGGGGCGGGAGCTGGTCAACCACTTCAGCCGTGTTCCAAGCCCTGCCGCCAACACGACAGCCCTTTCAACCCGTGCCCCCGTCACTGCTGCAGCTTTTTGATCAATGCAGGCATCTTCTCATATGCCGCCTGCCGTCCGCGATCAATCTCCTGTTCAGGATTACTGAAATCATTCCATTGGGTAAACCCGACCAGCGGCTCAATCACCACATCGGCATGATCCCGATTGGCCTTGCGCAGATGGAAGGATTTAACCTGTGTGGACCAGTCGAGCATGCCGTAGACATTAGCCGGTTCAATGTCATTGCGAGGCCTTGATCCGACATTAACCGCAACCACCAGCTGATGGGGACGGGCCACCATCTGCGCTTCAATCACAGGCAGATCGGAAGCCACACCACCATCAACATACTTTTTACCACCGACATGTACCGGCTCAAACACGCCCGGAATCGCCATGCTTGCAGCAATCGCACAGGGCAGTTTGACATGCGAATCGACTGAAAATATCTGGCACTCGCCGCTGGGAAACTCAACGGCCGTGATATAGAGGGGGATTTTGGCATCAATGAACGATTCACCACCACAAAAAGTAAATGCGATATCGATCAGGGCATCGGTATCGGCAATGGATCGATCCGTTGCCGCCCGCGTCAACATGATCGACTGCTTGGCTGCAGCGGTAAGTCTGGAGAGCCAGCTCTGCTCCTCTTCCCCCTCCCCGTCAAGCGCTGGCAGGGAGAGTCTGGAGAAGGACTCATGCGAGATAATATCCATGGTTCGAGCCATCACTTTTCTGGCATCCGGATCAATCGCATACATCGCCCCGAACAGCGCTCCGATACTGCAGCCGATGATCGCATCAGGTCTGAGTTTATGCTCTTCAAGCACCTCCAGCACACCAAGATGGGCCAGTCCACGGCCACCGCCACCGCCAAGTGCCAGCACAAACCCGTGTTTTTTCTCCTGACGGGCAGCAAAGATACGATCAAGCAGATTCATCTCTATTTGAACTCCTTATAACCCCTGACAGGGCTGTGGCAACGACAGCGGCTATACGACCCTCTTCTCAACTATCGCGCGAGTCAGGTCAACGGGTGTTGATCTGACTCGCTTGCTGGCAGTGCCGCTACTTCACGCAGTTTAGCACATAAAACCTCTATCTGTTCAGGTGAAAGCGGCCCGGAATCGCTCCCGGCAATAAAGAAGACATCAACAGCCCGCTCACCAAAGGTGGAAACCGAAGCGCCATGCAGCGAATACCCCTGCTGCGCAATCGCATCGGCCAGACGCGCCAGAAGCCTTGGCTGATCGGCTGTAGATACCTCGATTGCCGTTTCACGGAATGATGCTTTAGGCAGCTCGCGCACACGAACCGGCACGTTACGCATCAGCACATTTACCTTGAACTTCTTGCTGATCACCAGTGCAGGCAGACTCTCAGCCTGCAACAGCGCCGCCACGCGCTCCTGCAGCCGCTCAAGATCACTATGCACATTGAACGGAGCACCGCGTTGACCCTGCAGATGGAACACATCCAACACACGACCATCATTAAGCATATAGGCCTGAGCGGCCAGGATACTGGCGTGCCCCGTGGTCAGTGTTGCCGCCAGCGCAGCAAACAGCCCCGTCCGCGGCAGCCCGACAATATAAAACAGTGTTTCACTGCGATCATTATCCACCCAGTACTTCACCGCATTACCATCACTGCCGGCAATCAATGACACAATATCGACCAGCTGGCGAGGCGGGAAGTGCATAAGACACTGGCGCGACATGGTCGCCAGAGCAGCCCGTATATCGGCCTCATCGCCATCATCAACGCTGCTGAGTACCGAATCCACACGTGTCTGGTAAAGGCGCTCAGCCGTTTCACTGATCGTCTCATCACTAAGAAAATGGTTCTTGGTTGAGCGGTAGAGCTCAGCCAGCAGTGAACCTTTCCAGTCATTCCAGACATTAGGCCCCACCGCTGCGATATCGGCCACCGTCAACAGCAGCAGATAGTTGAGTCGGCTGTGATTACCTACCCGATCAGCAAAGGAGCGAATTACTTCAGGATCTGAAAGATCAAAACGCTGACTCTTCACTGCCATGAGCAGATGCTCTTTGACCAGCCACTCCACCAGCTCTACAGCATCCAGATCAAGGTGCATGCGTTCACAGAAGCGACGGGCAATTCTGGCACCCTCTTTAGAGTGATCGCCGGGCAACCCCTTGGCGATATCATGAAAAATAAGGGCAATATAGAGCAGTTCCGGGCGGTTAATGGTGTGACACACCTCATGCGCCAGTGGCAGGCGAACATCGCGGTCACGATGAAAAAAGTTGCGCGCCTCTCCTACCGCACGAATGGTATGCTCATCAACAGTAAAAGCGTGGTACTGGTTAAACTGCCCCAGCCCCACCACCTCACGGAATTCGGGGATAAAGCGTCCGAGCACACCTGTATCGTGCATCTGCCTGAGCACCCACTGCACATTACGTTTACTGCGCAGGATTTTCATGAATATGCGTTGTGCCAGTGGATCATCACGCATGGCATCATCAATCAGCAACACATCAGCCCGAACCTGCCGTAACGCCCGGCTGGAGAGTCGACGCTTACCCTTCTGTGCCTCCCTGAAAATGCGCAGCAGCCGCAACGGCTCATCCTTGAAAACACTGTCATCGGCAATACTCAGGCGTTTACCTTCAAGTATGAAACCATGGTCAATCGACTTCTTAAAGGCAAAAAGCCGTGGGTTTAACTGCTCTCTGAAATGCATATAGAGCAAGCTGGATACGCGAGAGATACGGCCGACATGACGAAAGTAGTCCTTCATAAAGGCATCAACAGCAGGCCGGTGCGAGACAGGCTGATACCCCATGCGCTCAGCCAGAATCGCCTGCTGTTCAAAACCCAGTCGATCAGATGGACGGCGCATCTCCAGATGCAAACCTGTTCGGCAACGCCAGAGAAATTCCTGCGCACTCAACAGGCCGTCACGTTCGTGTGCAGAGATCGCCCCTTTCTCCACCAGTTCAGCAATGCTATCGCAGCCATACCAGACCTTGGCTATCCAGAAAACAGCCTGCACATCACGCAATCCGCCTTTGCCCTCCTTGATGTCGGGCTCCATCCAGAATGCTGTGCCACCTGTACGGGCATGACGCGCTTTCACCTCGGCCAGTTTTGCCTCAACAAACGCCTTACGTCGCTTTTTAAAGAATTTCTCCAGCCCCCGTTGCAACTCTTCATAGCGCTCGCCGGGACCGATCAGAAGACGCGATTCAGATGCTGCTGTGGCGCTGTTCCAGTCCTCTTTGACATGCTCCAGACACTCTTTGACACTGCGCACGGCATGACCGATCTTGGCGCCCATATCCCATAGTGCGAGAAGAAATGCCTGTATCTCCTGTTCAATAGCCTCTGAACACTCTCCAGAGAGCAGAAACCACATATCCCAATCAGATTTGGGAGCCAGTTCACCGCGACCATTGCCACCGACAAGCACCAGATCAATAGAACGGCACGCTGTTGGCGCTTTCTGCTGCCAGAGACGAATCAGCAGCGCATCAACGCCGCGACACATCAAACCGGTCAGCTCCCCACCTGCTGCCCCGGCTTTAAACGCCTCTCCTACAGCGTCATTGAGCTTGCGCAGCTCCTCTTTTTCAGACAAAACTATTTACCACAGTGATAGACATTAAAGGCCTGCTCACCATCAATCACCTTGCTGACAGCCACAATGGTGTCGCCATTCAGCTCGGCAGCACTGTTCTTCGCCATCGTCTGCAACTCACCGGCCACCTTCTCTTCATCACGCGGAATAAAGACAACCTTGTCCAACACCGCCACAGTCACCTTGGCAATATTTTTGCATGTTTTAACCTGCTCAAAGGTAGCAACAGTGACACTTTCACCTGTCTCTGTCGGCTTCACCCAGGTACAGCCAGCAGCCAGCAGCGCTACAGAGAGAAACATCCATACTGATTTTTTCATGATTCACTTACCCCGTTTTTTAATTGATCCAATAACATCAGCGCATCAACCGGACGCATCGATTCAATATCAATGCCCTGCAATACATTTTCCAATGCTCGCAGGCGTTCCAGATCGCGCTCCTGCTGTTTTTTCTCCGCCACAGCAAACAGCCCCAACTGTGGCTTGCCTCGCTCTGCCGCCAACTCTGAACCATGCTCCAGTCGAAAAAGGTGTTCACGCGCACGTTTGATTACCTCACGCGGCAATCCTGCCAGCTGCGCCACAGCAATGCCGTAGGACTGATCCGCCGCATCCTCTATCACCTGATGCATAAAGATCACCGAACCATTCCACTCACGCACTGTGACAGAGGCATTAAATGCAGCGTCAAATTCGTCCGGCAGCTCAGTCAGCTCATGGTAGTGGGTGGCAAACAGTGTCAGCACATCAGCTGATGCAATCAAACGCTCGGCCACTGACCATGCTATGGCCAGTCCATCCCATGTGCTGGTGCCACGACCAATCTCATCGACAATCACCAGCGAACGCGGCTCCAGCTGATTGAGAATCGTGGCCGTCTCCATCATCTCAACCATGAATGTTGATCTGCCACTGCTGAGTTCATCTCCTGCCCCGACACGGGTGAAAATGCGTCGGGTCAACGGAATACGCGCCTCATCAGCAGGTACAAAACAGCCGGTGTGAGCCAGCCATACAATCCATGCCACCTGCCGCATATAGGTCGACTTGCCACCCATGTTAGGCCCGGTCAGCAGCATAAAGCGCCGATTTTTCAGATCCATGTGGGTATCGTTGGCGACAAACGGTTCGTTGCTATCGAGGAACCGTTCAACCACCGGATGGCGACCACCCACCAGCTTCATGCTGCGGCCACTGTGCACCTCAGGCCGCACATAGTTGTAGCTGCGCGCCAGCCAGGCAAAACAGCAGAGCACATCAAGTCTGGCCACCGCCTTAGCTGCCTGCTGAATCATTGATGCTGCACTGCACAGTTTTCTGCTTAGCGCCTCAACCAACTCATCTTCACGACTTAATGCCGCATCCCGGGCACCAAGCACCTCGGCCTCAAAACTGTGCAACTCATCGGTAATGAAACGCTCCGCATTGACCAGTGTCTGTTTGCGCACGAAATCAGGCGGTGCATCTTTTGCCTGCACCTTTGATATCTCAATAAAATAGCCGAACACCTTGTTGTACTTCACACGCAGATTGGCCAGTCCGGTGCGCTCCCGCTCCCGCGCCTCATAATCGCGCAGCCATGCATTGGCATCGTGAGCCAGCCCCCGCAAGCGATCCAACTCGCCATCAAAGCCTTCACGAATCACACCACCATCGCGGAACACCTGTGGCGGAGCCTCGACGATGGCACTGTCGAGCTCCGCTGCCAGCGACTCCATTCCCTGCATGGCACTGCTCATAGCGGCAAACAGACCACTGCGATCCTCAATCAGGGCATACAACTCAGGCAGCGCAATAATCGCTTCGGTCAAACCCCGAAAATCACGCGGAGAGGCGCGATTGAGAACGATACGCGTCAGCATCCGCTCCATATCACGCACACCACCAAGCCGCTGGCGCAATGACTGCAAGGTCTCCTGATCATCGAGCAGACTCTGCACTGCATTCTGACGATCATTGAGTTGTGCCATGTCACTCAAAGGCCTGTCGATCCACTCCCGCAGCAGGCGTGCTCCCATCGGGGTTTTGCTCTCATCCAGCACATGGATCAGGCCACCCTTGGGGTCTCCTGCCAGTGAGCAGTAGAGTTCAAGGTTTCTTCTCGAGCGCATATCGATGCGCATACCACTTCCCTGTTCAACAAATACCGGTAGCGAGAGATGTTCAAGCGCACACCTCTGGGTCTGACCAAGATAGACCAGCACAGCCCCGATCGCTGCAGCGGCATGCTCATGTTTTTCAAGATTGAGTGATTGCCAGTCACTGACACCAAAATGCTGCTGCAGCTGTTCTCGTGCCACGGCAGCACTAAAACTCCAGTCTCCCGGTCGATTCACAGGCACAGCGTGGCGGGAGTCATCGGATGTGCTCAGTAACAGCTCAGCCGGTGCCATCACCGCCAGCTGCTCTTCGAGAAGCAGATCACCTGATCCCTCAGTGAGGCGCCAGTGGCCACATGAGAGATCTACCGCAGCCAGCCCCCACGCCTCTCCCTTGTGATAACAGGCTACCAGCGGAGCAGAGCGAGCCTGATCCAGCAGCTCCGCCTCGGTAATCGTACCGGAGGTGACAACACGCACCACCTCGCGCCGAACCGGCCCCTTGCTGCCATCGGGTGCTTCCATCTGTTCACACACTGCAACCCGTTTACCGGCAGCGACGAGGCGGGCCAGATAACCCTCAGCCTGATGCCAGGGTACGCCCGCCATCGGAATATCATCGCCATTGGCTTTACCGCGTTTGGTCAGCGTGATATCGAGAATCTTCGATGCCTCTACGGCATCCTCAAAGAACATCTCATAAAAATCGCCCATGCGATAAAAGAGCAGGCAGTCCGAATGCTCGGATTTAATCTTCAGATACTGCTGCATCATAGGGGTGTGAGTCGTTTGACCCGGTGTCTTCGCCATGGCCGCAATGTAACACGCAGTTTGGCGATATTTAAGAAGGAACTGTGCATCTGATTAAAAGGTGCGAACGACCTGATTGTCTGACTGTGAAAAAGGGCATGTTTAATAGCTTTTCAGGAGATGCTTAAGCCCGGGAAATGTGCGAGGGAAGGGGGGGGGAAGGGGAAGGTGCACATTTGCCCGGGCTGTTTATAAAGCACTATCGCTTCTGATATCTATATCGGCAGATAACATACGCCCTTTAACAATCCTGTTGTGAAAGAGGCGTCGCAACAGGGCTTAGTTTAGAGATCCGATTGGTACGAAAATGTGACCCACATCATCTTTTCACACTTTACCTTTCCGCCATCTCCGCCGTTGACTTCACCACCCTTGCACCGGAGCGTTCCCGCCTCAAAAGGGAAGAAACATGAATAGAACCAGAAATCAAATCCTGCTGTTTATCCTGCTGATCGCCGCCGATCAGATCAGTAAGTGGTGGATCCAGCAGCCCGACTTCAAAGCCTTCGTCGTTATCGACGGCTATTTCAACATCATCCGCGCCTACAACCCGGGCGTTGCCTTCTCAATGTTTTCCGACCTGCCAGATGCTGTACGCATCTGGTTGCTGCTCGCAGTCACCGTTGGCATAGCTGTCGCCGTTAGCTTCTGGTGGTGGCAGGAGCGCCAGAGTGCCGGCATCACCTCATGGCTACTGGTGCTGATTCTGGCGGGTGCAGTCGGCAACATATGGGATCGCATGCAGCTGGGTTATGTGGTCGACTTTATCGACTGGTACGTGCGCACTGAT
The DNA here is from genome assembly GCF_013387475.1 of Mariprofundus sp. KV. Classification (GTDB taxonomy): domain Bacteria; phylum Pseudomonadota; class Zetaproteobacteria; order Mariprofundales; family Mariprofundaceae; genus Mariprofundus. The sequence continues at coordinate 154,637 of NZ_VWNB01000006.1, forward strand.
GCCGTTGAGTACCACTGGCCTGCTTTTAATGTTGCCGATGCCTGCATCTCAATTGCCGTAGTGATGCTTCTGATCACCAGCTTCAAACAGCGCTAATCACACATTCATAGCAGCCCTAACACCTTTAATCAGGCCTGCGACTTCATCTGATTTCTAAAGTTTTCTGCCTCTCCGATGCATGCCAATGACCCGGATGACGATTCCTACAAACATATCCACAACATCTCACAGGAGTTCCTCGTGTTCACTGATCATTTCAAGGCTGTCAACGACACCTACGGAGATCCGGCAGACGATGCCCTGCTCATCGCAGTAGCTACTAAGTTACATAAACTGGCAGAGAGATGATTTCGGCAACCATTTCGCTGGGCCTTGCATACATTCCCGGCTCCACACGGCCGAATCGCCTGACCACTATCTGAGAATCGCTGATCGCGCCCTCTATCAGGCCAAAGAGAGAGGCAGAAACAAAACCATACTTGGTACAGACTGATTTACAGACGTTTCACCATCTTACTTGCCACCTGATCTGCGAGTATAGCCAGCCGCCGCTGATTCGTATTTGTGCCATAGATGCCTCCTGCAGCATCATAAATGCTACTCACCGCCTCAGAAGCCACCACCTCCCCATCTCGGGTAATCCATATCCTGATGCCCATCTCATCAACACCAGCCACCTGCCATAACAAAAACACCGCCGCATTTTTTCTTAAACGGATATATTTGATCTCGATATGGATAACCAGCGCCTCATCCTCACTCCAACGCCCTGACTTTCGCAGCTGACGCTCTGTCGCATGCGTAAGACGATTGCCAACGAAATCAAACACCTTACCTTTAGAACCTTCCACCTCAACCTGACTGGCAATATATTTCACCTCGGAAATCCGGTCATATTCTTCCAATAGCGGCGCATTGGAGAGACCAGTGACAACAGGCTGGTCGGTATGTGCCACACAAGCGCTTAAAACTACCATCAGAAGCGCGGCAAGAACGCCTCGTCGCAGACTCTTGTTCAGATCTTTTTCCTGCGTTCAGATCGCATGCGAATGCCGAACATCAGACGCGCCACATCCTTAAAATGACGGGCATAATGAATCACCAACCCTTCACGCACACTCTCCGGCAACTCAGCCACATCCACCTCATTGGCAGAAGGAAGAATCACTTCGCTGATTCCCAAACGTTTGGCCGCCAGCAGTTTTTCACGCTCACCACCAATGGGCAGCACATCCCCCACCAGTGTCAGCTCACCTGTCATGGCAATGCGTTCGGGCGATCTATCCAGTGCCAGAGAGAGCAGGGCCGTCGCAATGGCGATGCCTGCAGATGGCCCATCCTTGGGAACCGCACCTTCAGGCACATGCAGATGGATAAAGGCTTTATCAAAGAAGTCGGGAGCAACGCCGAAACGGTCAAGATTGGCACTGACATAGGAGTAGGCAATCTCGACTGACTCCTGCATCACCTTACCCAGTTGTCCGGTCACCTTCATGCCACGGCGATCATGATGTGTGATGGTAGCCTCAAGCGTCAGCGTGGTACCACCCATAGCCGTCCAGGCCAGCCCTGTTGAGAGGCCAACGCCCTGCTTGATCGCCTGCTCACGAAAACGGGGTTTGCCGATATACTCGGCAATATCGGAGATGCCAATACGCACAGGCGTCTCAGTGGAACCTTCCGCAAGGTTGCGTGCCAGCTTGCGCAGAATCTTCTTCAACAATCCCTCTAAACGCCGCACACCCGGTTCACGTGCATAGTTCTCAACCAGATGCTTGAGCACCCCAGACGTCAACGTGACATCGCTGCGTTTTAAGGCGTGTTCATTTAACTGGTTCGGCCAGAGATGTTTGCGTGCAATCTCCACCTTTTCACTGGCCATATAACCGGGCAGACGAATGATTTCGGCACGATCAAGCAGAGGCCTTGGCACGGTATCAAGTTGGTTGGCGGTCAGCAGAAACAGCACCTGTGAGAGATCAAAGCGGACATCGAGATAGTGATCCATAAAATCTGAATTCTGCTCCGGATCAAGCACCTCCAGCAGCGCAGAGGAGGGGTCGCCACGGAAATCGTTACCGATCTTATCCACCTCATCGATCATAATCACCGGATTGGCCACCTCAACACGCTTCAGCGCCTGCACAATCTTGCCCGGCATGGCACCGATATAGGTACGACGGTGACCTTTAATCTCAGCCTCATCACGCATGCCACCGACTGAAAAACGGTAGAAGGGACGGCTTACCGCCTCTGCAATGGCTTTACCCAGTGACGTTTTACCCACGCCCGGCGGGCCGACAAAGAGAATGATGGAGCCACCCACCGCCTTCTTGCGAGCACCCACGGCGATGAACTCAAGAATACGATCTTTCACATCCTCCAATCCTGAGTGGTGTTTGTTCAAGGCCCGTGTCGCAGCCTTCAGGTTGTAGCGGTCACGACAGGTCTTACCCCACGGCAGGCAGGTCAACCAGTCCAGATAGTTACGGGTAACACTATACTCAGGGGATGCGGTCTCCAGCATCGAGAGCTTGTTCAGCTCCTCTTCAAATGCGCCATCGGCCTCTTTACTGAACTTAAGCTTTTTGGCCTTCTTCCTGAACTCCTCGATCTCCTTCTCACGAGGATCTTCATTCATACCCAGTTCGCGCTGAATCTCATGCAGTTGCTCCTGCAGAAAAAAGCGGCGCTGCTGATCAGAGACACGCTCCTCGATATTGTCACGGATTTTACGCTGCACCTTACTAACGTTGAGTTCGCGATTGAGTAGCGTCACCACCTTCTTCAGGCGATCATAAATCGGATAGGTCTCAAGAATCTCCTGCAGGTCCTCGCGACTGGCAGTGGTCAGACTGGCTGCAAAATCGGCCAGCCGGTTGGGCTCATTGACATCAAAGCGTGAGGCAAAAAGACGCAACTCCTCCTCATGCAGCGGATTATGTTTGAGCAACTCCTTGATCGTATTGATCACGGCAACGGTATAGGCGCGCAGCTCAATATTATCTTTATAGGAGGTCTCTTCACGATAGGCCGCCCTCACCCGGATCGGATGCTCATCACTGATGAAACTCTCAATACGGAAACGGCGCAGACACTCGACCACCAGATGCAGGCCGTGCCCTTCGATCTCTACCGCCTTGGCAATGCGGGCAACCACGCCCACCTCATAGAGATTGGCCGGTTCGTACGGTTCATTCTCGTCACGTACCAGCACAAGGCCGATGTGCTGCTGATGGCTGGCTGCCAGTTCACGCACCACCTTGCTCATATCCTCATTCTCATAGACCAGCGGCACCACCAGTCCGGGGAATAGCGGGCGATTGGAGAGTGGCAGCAGCGTCAACTGATTGGGCAGCACCTCATCGGCCTGCACCAGTGATGCTTCCATGCTTTCGCCCTCATCAGCAGAGCCGACATCAAGGCTATCAATTTCATCTAAAATTTCAGGGTCGTGAATATCGTCTGGCTTCATAACGTTTTATTAAGGTTATCCTCATCATTTTTCAAGACTTGAATTCATACGCTAGCATCCCCACATTTAACCTGACAATCAAAAAAGGAGATTTCATGCGCAGCTTCAAAGGTATTTTTCTGTTAATCATCACCAATGTACTGATCTTTTTTACCCTGGCGATCACCGGCACCATTCTCATAGAGGTGGTTTTACCGAACTTCGGTATTGATCTGCGGGGCACTGTTGCCGCACAGGACTTCGCCTGGGCGATGGTCTTCGGCTTTGGCGGCGCTTTTATTTCACTGTTTATGTCCAAGTTTCTCGCCAAGCGAGGCATGCGCATGCAACAGATCACCAGCCCGTCCACGCCCAAAGAGAAGGTGGTCTACAACACTGTTGCCGAGCTTGCGCAGCGTGAAGGCATTAAGATGCCGGAGGTGTGGGTCTACTGGGATGATGTTCCCAACGCCTTTGCCACCGGCCCTACCCGCAACAATGCCATGGTAGCCGTATCCTCAGGCCTGGCCATGAATCTCACCGATGACGAACTCAAAGCGGTGGTTGCGCATGAGGTCGGTCACATCAGCAATGGCGACATGATGGCCACCACCCTGCTACAGGGATTGATGAACACCTTTGTTTACTTCCTTGCCCGCATGATCTCCCGTCCGCTGATGGAGCGTAATTACTGGCTCGGCTTTGCAGTCTATATGGCACTGCAATTCATGCTCTCAATTCTGGCGATGATCCCGATCTGCTGGTTCTCCCGTCGTCGCGAGTTTCGTGCTGATGCCTTTGCCGCTGATGCGGTGGGTGCGGCATCCATGGCCTCTGCCCTGCAGAAGATCGAAGCGCTCTCTCAACGCACACTGGCCACTGAACATCGCGAAGAGGGCATGAGTGAAGATGCTCTGGCGACCATGAAAATCCATGGTCAGTCTTCAGGTTTCGCTCATCTGTTTTCCACGCATCCGCCAACAGAGGCGCGTATCGCAGCACTGAAAAACCGTAAATAGTCAGCCGCTGTTAATACAGCATCAAAGGCGTGCCAATCCGGTGCGCCTTTTTTCTTGCACTGGCGAACTTCTGATGACCTATCTATGATATAGCCATGGCACATCAGACGGCTGCAATTCTGGTTATCGGCAATGAGGTTCTCTCCGGGCGCACCCGCGAGGCCAACGCTTTTTATGCGGCTGGAAAGCTGTTTGAGGCAGGCTGCAAGCTAAGCGAAGTGGCGGTTATCCCCGATGAACGCGATGCCATCATCTCCACGCTCAATCGGCTGCGAAACAAATTTGATGCTGTCATCACCTCCGGTGGCATCGGCCCCACCCATGATGATATCACCATGGAGTCGATTGCAGAGGCATTCGACGTTGAGCTCATTGAACACAACTTTATTGTGCAGGCGATGACCGAGCACTTCGGTGCTGAAGGACTGAATGAGGGGCGTCGTCGTATGACCCGCGTGCCGCAGGGCTCCAAACTGATCCGCTGTGAGAAGACCATCGCGCCGGGCGCACGTATCGGCAATGTCTATATTCTGGCCGGTGTGCCCTACATCTTTGAATCACAGCTCGACTCTATTTTGCATCAGTTCGGTGACAGGCCCTACCGGCGTATTGAGATAGAAGTAAAACTGGCTGAGAGCCTCTTTGCCAAACCACTGACAGCTATTCAGGCGCAGTATGATGATGTCGAGATCGGCTCTTATCCCGGCCGCTGCGGCCCTGACCCTTGCGGCAAAATCTGCCTGAGCGGTCAGAATGAAGGTCGGTTAAATGAAGCCGTCAAAGCGGTTAATGCGATGTTGAAGAACATCATACCTGCATGAGCTAACGCTCACCCGGATTGAATCTGAATGGGGATCCGGCGGGCACCAAAGGCATCGTGGAATTCATCGAAATGACCCGGCGTTTTAGCGCCACACATCACACACAAACCCTCTTCATCTAAACGGTGCTCTGTAATCTCATACCAGTCCCGGACAATCACCCTGTTTTTACAACCGGGACAGAGCGTGGTTCCGCCCTGCTTATCATGCGTATTGCCTGTATAGACAAAATTTAAGCCTGCCTTTTTGGCAATCCTGCGGGCCCGGCTCAGGGTGGCCTGCGGTGTTGCTGGCACATCCTCCATCTTCCATGCCGGGTGAAAGGCGGTGAAGTGGAGCGGAACATCCGGCCCGAGGTTTGCCATGATCCATTCAGCCAGCGCGGTGAGCTCCTGATCACCATCATTGTGGCCGGGAATCAACAGGGTAGTAATCTCAAACCAGACATCCGTCTCATCGTTAAGATACTTCAGTGTATCAAGCACCGGCTGCAGCTCTCCGGCACAGAACTTACGGTAAAAATCTTCTGAGAAGGCCTTCAGATCAACATTGGCGGCATCAATATGGGCGAAAAACTCCTGCCGTGCTGCAGGGTGAATATAACCCGCCGTTACGGCCACCGTGTTAATGTCCAGAGCATGGCAGGCCTTCGCTACATCAACGGCATACTCAAGAAAAATGACCGGATCGTTGTAGGTGAAAGCGACACTCCTGCAGCCCCACTCCAGAGCGGCTGCAGCTATCGCTTCAGGCGTAGCCTGATCGCATAAGCGGTCAAATTCGCGCGATTTGGAGATGTCCCAGTTCTGACAGAATTTACAGTTCAGGTTACACCCTGCGGTGCCAAAAGAGAGAACGCTACTGCCCGGATAGAAGTGGTTGAGTGGTTTTTTCTCAATCGGATCAATACAGAAACCTGATGATCTGCCATAGGTGGTGAGAACGATCTGATCATCTTCACACTTGCGAACAAAACACAACCCCCGCTGGCCATCGTGAAGCTTGCAGTCACGCGGACAGATATCGCACTGAATGCGTCCATCTTCAAGCTTGTGCCAGTAGCGGCCGGGAAAGTGAGACGTGATCATAGACTATTCGGCGGGTAGATCCTTTTCGCGATACTTCTTTACCTGATACTTATAGAGCAGCACTTCAGGATGCCAGAACTCGGCAGAGAGCCCCGCCTTGGCCTTGAGATGACCGAGAAAATCGGCCGGCTCAGGCAGCTGATCCCACACCTGCGGCAGGAAGGTCGCTTTGTACATGCCAAACTTAAAGACCACGCCATCAATGCCGGGCCGCAGCTTGGATATGGCAACATCCTCAGTATGGGCATGCATCGCTTCGATCTCGGTAAGCACGGAGACCTCAACCAGCAGCCCGGCAAACTCATCGGCTGTCAGAGGCTGAAATCTGGAATCTTCAAATGCGGCAGCTCGTGCATTGGCAGAGACATCTTCAAGCAGCGAGCGATGCGCCTCCAGTGTGCCGATACAGCCGCGCAGCTTGCCATTGATGGTCAGGGTGACAAAGGTTGCAGCAGGCTCCTCCAGCCAGCTCAGCCCTGCAGTAGGAAACTCATCGATAGCCACGCGCAGCTGCCTGGCAATGGCCGAGCGCGCAATACTGATAAGAACCCTGCCTCTGTTTACCGAATCATTCATTCAGCCCCCCCTGCTCAAACCATGCCATCGAAGCATATCCCACCACACGGTTTTTATCTCCCGCTGTATCTCCCGAATTACGGTAGTCGAGAAGGCGAGGCTCAAGTCCATATTTGTCGGCGAGAATCAGCAAGGCATTAATAGCAGTAGCCCCACAGGCCTGCTCATGAGTAACAGGCCATTGAATGGTCAGCATCGCATCGACTGTGGCGGCATCAATGGCATTGGCACGCTGATAATCGTGAAAATGAGAGAGATCGGAACTAATCACAATCAATGTCTCCTTTTCATCCAGAAACAGTTCCATCACCTCAGCGACAGCTTGCGGCTCAACCATGCCGACACAGACCGGAAGAAGCTCGAAATGCTGCAACACGCTCTGCAAAAAAGGCAGCTGCACCTCCAGTGAATGCTCCTCTGCATGCGGCGCATCGGAGGCTTGTACTTGAGCATGAACCAATGCGCGCCGTACAGCTTCCTGATCAACAGATATATCCCCCAGAGGAGTCCGAAACACTTCGCTCTCCGGTACAGCCATACCCTGAAAGCCAACCCGATGAGCAGGACCAAACAGCACAACCCGTCTGAATGGAGACTCACGAACAGCCTGATAGGCGAAAGCGGCAGTCACTCCTGAATAGATATAACCGGCATGGGGTACAATGAGAGCCCGGGGAACCGGCAATCCCTTCTCCAGCTCCCTTTCAGCCACAGCCAGCGACCGGGAGATCTGATGAGCAAGCGCTGCTGCTTCTGCCGGATAGAACATGCCTGCAACTGCGGCGGGACGAACGACCATCTACACCTCCGGAACTACCCCCAGCTTAAGAGTTTCAGCCCGTGCTGTGAAGTCCTCTGATGCCCCGGAGAGCTGATGTTGCGCACGTTATCACGTGAGTCAGTCAATAGCGGAAGGTTGCCTTCACCAGATAACTTTGCTGTTGCAGTGTGGAGGCTTCAAGGGTGGATTCAAGATCCTCTTTATGCGTAGCCTTCAACAGGTTTTTTCCAACCAGACTTAACTCCAGATTCCTGATCGGCCGCCATCCCAGCCTTGCATCCAAACGATTATAGCGGGCCACCCTGTCGCGCTTAAAGATATCCCAATGCGAAAAATTCAGATCCAGTTCAACATCATCACCCATATCGATACTGGTACCGATATGGTACCTGTTTTCCGGTGTCTGTTCTCTGAGCACATATGCAGAGTAACGGGTCTCCGCATCGTTTATCGGCGTAGGCAGATAGTGGGAGCGCTGGTGCGTAAAGGAGCCCTTCAGCTTGATCCAATCGAGCGCCTGCCATGTAAAATCAAGCTCAACTCCTCGCGTACTACCATCAAGGATGTTGGCCATATAGATCGGAATCACCAGATAGGTATTTTCGATAAATGCCGATGCCGGATCCTGATAGGTATCGGCAACACCTTTGTAGAACATCTTGAACACTGTGGCCTGAAACAGCAGGTCATCATCAGGATGAAATCGTAAGCCAGCCTCATAAGCAGTGACCTGCTCAGGGTGCATGCGTCCATCGCCAATCAGACGCGCCACATATCCCGGACCGGCTTTCACATTATATGAGATAGTATTCTCAATCATGTTCGGCATACGCAGTGTTCGTGATGCGGCTGCCCACAAGCCCCACTGATCAGCACTGTAGATGGCTCGAAAACTGGGCTGCATCTCCCATCCGCTATATTGATTATGCTCTGCCTTTAGCCCTCCTGTGAGCTTCAAACGATTGTCCATAAAATAGATATCATCCTGAATAAACAGTGAATAGAGCACGTTCGTTTTATCCGGCATCTGTATGACCGCTGAATTGGTTATATCCGCCCGTGACAAGCGATAGCCACCGCCGATTGAGATCGATTGCTTGAGGAATCTTGGAAAGTCGAGTTGCAGCTCGGCATCAAATGTATCGCGCGTTTCATCAAAATGGGGAACTTCCATCTTAGCCCGATCAACATAGAACTTGGCAGAGAGCTGGGTATCAGAGATCAACTCATGATTGAGTTGCATCACCAAATTGCTGCCGGAGTAGGTGTTGTTGCTGATATAGGGAAGGTTTGTTGTCCCGGCACTGGCTGTATAGCCAAATGCGCCTGCTTTCACTCTGTATGCATTGCCAGTCAAGGAGAGCTGCGTCAGATGAGAGGCATCCCAGTCCACCCTGAACCCCGCCTGACCAAAGCGTCTGTAGTCGGGGGTATCACTGCCGCGTGGCATACCCCAAAGATTTGCCACTGCTATATCGTAGATGCCGCCATCTCTCTGCTCACTCATGGCATAGGCGCGGTAGTGGGCATCTTTACTATCCCAGCCATAACGCACTGTACCAAAGCCTTTCTCCTCGCTTCCGGCACCTCCTGAAAGCATGAAACCCTGCGTTTTCCTGCTGTTTTTAGTGATAATATTAATTACGCCATTGACAGCATTGGAGCCCCACACTGCGCCGGCAGGGCCTCTGATCACCTCAATACGATCAATATCTTCCAGCGGATAGTTCTGCACCAGCCACCAGACGCCGGAAAAGGTCGGTGTATACAGGGCCCGTCCGTCCATCAGCACCAACAGCTTGTCGGAGAAAACATCATTGTGGCCGCGAATACTCACTGCAAACTGATTGGCATTGGGCTGCTGCACCTCGACGCCGGGAGCCAGACGCAGTGCTTCAGGAATACTCATCGCTCCGGAACGGCGAATATCATCATTGGTAATCACAAACACCGCAGCGGCCGTCGAATAGTACTTTTCACCTCGTTTGCCGGCAGAGGTCACCGTCAGATTCATCAGCTGCTGCATATCCATCTGCAGCAGGGCATCGGTCTGATCCGCCTCCTGAGCAGCAAGCGGCATAACCTTCAAAAAGATCAATAATGTAAATCCCGCCACTAAACCGGCAAGTCGAAACCTCCGTCTCAAGCACCTATACGCTGTCATGGACCACTCCCTGTAATGTCTACCAGACTCTGACGCAGCACCGTGTGCAACGACTGCAATGAAAACGGCTTCTGCAAAAAGGCCTCTGGCTGAACCTGTTCAAATTGCGGCATGACATTCTCATTGCTGTAACCGCTACAGACGATAACCGGCGCCTTAATACCCATCTCCCTGAGCCTGACCAGCACCTCTTTTCCACCCATTCGGGGCATGGTCATATCCAGCAATACGGCATCCACCCTATCCCGATGCTCACTGTAGACCTGCAAGCCCTCCTCGCCATCACAGGCAAGCAGCACTTCGCACCCCATTTTTCTGAGCATTTTCTCAAAGATAGCCCTGACCATCACCTCATCATCAATCACCAGAACGGTCAGAGCCCGCTCACTGAGTTTAAGTTCTTCTGCCTTCGCATCTGCCATGTGCTCATCATTGACAGCCGCAGAAGAGACAGGGAAGAGCACCCTGAACCGAGCCCCCTGCTCCGGTGCACTCTCAACCTGAAGCGCACCACCATGTGAGCGCACAATGCCCAGCATCGCACTCATGCCCAGGCCTCGACCGGTAAACTTCGTCGTAAAAAACGGGTCAAACATTCTGCTCAGAGTCGCCTCATCCATACCGCAGCCATTATCTGAGACCTCAAGGAATACATATTCGCCCGGTGGCCGCTTCTCCTCGAGGAAAGGGCTATCCAGCGCCGCTCTATCGGCATGCAGAGACCCGGTTACGACCTGAATCTTGCCGCCTTTTTTATCGCCTATCGCCTCTGATGCATTGGTAATCAGGTTCATCACGATCTGCTGCATCTGTGTATTATCGGCAAGAATAATCGGCAGTTGAGTTTGCAGATCAAATGTAAGTGATACATCCTTGGAGATTGACACATCAATCAGCTGCACCGTCTCCTCGACCAGCGTGGAGAGATTGACCGGCTTTTTAACCAGTGACCCCTGTCCGGAATAGGCGAGCATCTGCCTGCACAGATCAGCAGCCCGAATGCTACTGGCTACAATATTCTCCAACTCCTTGTCTGCCGGCAGGTGCTCTTTCATGTTCATCTCTGCCAGTTCGGCATTACCCATGATGCCGGCCAGGATATTATTAAAGTCATGCGCAATACCACCGGCCAGAACGCCCAGAGATTCCAGCCGCTGCACATGCGCCATCTTCTTCTCCATCTCCTGCTTCTGCGTCTCGGCCTCCACCTGCAGTGAAATGTCGCGAACCACGCCTTCAATGCCGATGACCTCTCCCTGCTGATCAATAATCAGATGCGCGGATATTGAGCTCCAGATCAGACGCCCATCACGGTGTTTGAGCTGGATTTTATGATTCATCAGCACGCCACCATTCTCACTTATGGCGGTCACAGAGTGTGCAAAGCCACAGCTATCAACCCACAGGGCTTGCAACGGCAGGCCGGCCACCTCTTCCTGTGCGTAACCGAGTAGCGAATAAACGGAACTTGATGCCCAGACCACTGTGCCGTCTGAAGAGAGGCGATAGTAGGTATCAAGCATATTATCCAGTGTCGATTGCAACTCATCGCGGGTCTTTTCAAGTTCAGAAGTCCGCTCAGAGACCTGCTCCTCCAATCTCTTCTCAATACTCTTCTGATCAGTAATATCCATAAAAGCACTGAACAGTGCCGGTTCAGACTCAAATGTTATCTGGCTCATCGAGAGGGAAATCCAGAGCGGGGTACCATCACAACCAACCACCTCTATCTCCTTGCCGATAACCTTACCTTCCTGCTTCAACGTGCGGAGCAGCTGCTGGCGATCATCGGGGTCGCGGTAGAAGTCCACCGCCTTGACGCCTTCACCTGAGCTGCCTTCGAAGCCGAACAGCTGGGCTGCTGCTGCATTAAAAAACAGCACTTCACCATCACACTGCCGACTGATCAGTACAGGCATAGGCGCAAGTGCCACGACATTTCTGAAACGGACTTCACCCTCCTGCAGATCCCGGTGATTCTCTTTGATAGTGCGGAAACTGTTTTCAATCTCATCGGCCATCTGATTAAAACCAATCAGCAGCTCTTCGGTCTCCCTGTTATAGGTCGGGCTACCGGCCCTGAGTGAATAGTCACGGTCATACCCCATCTGGCGCATCAAACCGGCCAGAGAGGTGATCGGTACAGCAATCCTCTTTTGCAAACGGGCTGCCAGCATCAGTCCCACAAGCAGACAGCCGAACATCACCATCAACACCGTAATATAACCGGTACGCTGGCTCTCTTTCAGGTGGTTAAGACGGGACTCCAGATAGATAACACCAACCGCTTCACCTTTATGTTTGACAACCCTGTAGAGGCGCAGTCGGCCATCGGAGAAGAGCGTACTCTGCAGCTTTTGAAAGTGAACCGGATCTGCCCGGACTGCAGTATCGTCTTCTGCAGCATAGGTAAACAGGCTAAGTCCGTCATAGGTGAACAGTTTCACCATGGCGATGTCGGGATCAAACTGCATCGATTGCAGCAGTTCAGCAGCCATACGCTGATCGTTGAACATCATAGCCGGCCTGGCCGCAGCACCGATGATGTCACCTTCAACAATCAGCACCCTCTCAGCCTCCCTCTCGAGCAACACCTGATTGTGACCGATCCACACGCCGCCCATCACGAGCACAGTGAATCCCAGTGTTAACACGAAAAAGAGCTGAAGCTGGCGCTGGATAGAAGTAGAAGATTCTCTATTCATTACCCCTCCCAACAATCTCACCGAGCTGCAACAGCTGCGCACTGATATAGAGACCAGCGCGTTTGACTGCCTGCAGGTTGACGATAAAGGTGAGTTTTTCGTTGTGATATTTGATTTCGATCATACCGCCCTGCTCCGCAAAGCCGGGAATATCCGAAATCGTAAGTACCGGAGCGCCTTCAACCAGTTTCAACAGCTGGTCAAAATGTCCCCGTTGCGGCTCCCCGATATAGAGAGCCGAGCTGGCACGAAGGCAATCAATCTCCTTACATGAGCGCAGCTTCAGCCCTAATTTCCGGGCTGCCGGTTTATCCGCAATAGTCTGAAGTATGTCGTGCAGCTTCTGATCATAGAGCACATTCAGCCGGATGCCGGTTGCAGCGGCATCATGTTCAGGCCAGTCGGTAAAACGGATAAAGTTGAAGATATATACAGATTTCAGCTCATCAGAGCGAATCGAAGCCTGTTCAGAGGCGAACACTGTCGTCGATGAGAACGCAAACAGAGCAATAGCGGCCGCCATAACAACTGTTCGGCAGATGTGATTGCATTCGCATCTTGCGTATGTGAGAAAGGTTCTTCCTCTCAAAAGAAGGGCTTTAGAAAAAGCCCGAATTAACAGCCACATCAGTGCAGATGTATGCCTCTCCGGTAAATATCCATTGATGAAGCATGAAGGCTTTCATGTCATGAATCAATTGCGAACAGGAATCCCCTGTTTGGCCAGATAAGCCTTGGTTTCGGCAATCGTAAAGGTGCCGAAATGGAAGATAGAGGCGGCCAGCACCGCATCAGCACCACCGGCCTTCAATCCTTCGGCCATATGCTCAAGCGTACCCACACCACCGGATGCCACCACATTGGCACTGATCGCATCAGAGACCGCACGTGTCAGCGGAATGTCATAGCCATTTTTGGTGCCATCAGCATCCATGCTGGTGAGCAGAATCTCACCGGCACCGTAGTCAGACATACGCTTGGCCCACTCTACGGCATTGATGCCGGTCGGTTTTCTGCCGCCGTGGGTAAAACACTCCCAGTGATCACCGACAGATTTGGCATCAACGGCCACAACAATCGTTGAAGAGCCGAAACGTTCAGCAGCCTCTTTGACCAGTTCAGGGGTAAAGATCGCGGCGGTATTGATCGAGACCTTATCGGCACCGGCATGCAGCAGATTCTCAATATCGGAGAGAGCCTTCACACCACCACCAACGGTAAGCGGCATAAACACATGTTCGGCCACCTCGGTAACCATATGGTAGAGCGTATCGCGGCTCTCGTGGCTGGCACGGATATCGAGAAAGCAGAGCTCGTCTGCCCCCTGCTGATCATATTTGATGGCAGCTTCAACCGGATCACCGGCATCGATAATATCTACAAACTGCACACCTTTAACCACACGCCCGTGTGCCACATCCAGACAGGGAATTATTCTTTTACTGAGCATTAGAATGAACCACGAAGGCACGAAGGCACGAAGGCTCGAAGAAAATCATTTTAATATTGTAACTCTTTGTGCCTCTGTGCCTTAGTGGTGAAAGCGTGTTCATTTCAACAGCTCCATTGCAGCAGCGAAGTCGATAGTGTTTTCGTAGATGGCACGACCGGTGATGGCGCCGCATATGCCATCATCCACATGTTTGGCACAGGCAATGACATCATCCATTTTCGATACGCCACCGGAGACAATCACGGGAATCGAGATCGCTTTAGCCAGATTCACCGTCTCCTCAATATTGGGGCCGGTCATCATGCCGTCGCGGGCGATATCCGTATAAATAATCGATGATACGCCGGCATCTTCAAACTTGAGTGCCAGATCAACAGCCGTGACATCGGTAACATCATCCCAGCCATGCACAGCCACCATGCCACCTTTGGCATCGATACCGACACAGATCTGGCCGGGAAACGCCTTGCACGCCTCCTCAACCAGCGCCGGATTGGCTACAGCAATAGAGCCTAGGATCACACGATCCACACCGAGATTCAGCGTGCCTTCAATCATGGCCAGATCACGCAGACCACCACCAAGCTGTACCGGAATATGCATCTGTGCACAGATCGCACGGATCGCTTCGCGGTTGGCCGGTTTGCCGGCAAAAGCGCCATCGAGATCAACCACATGCAGACGTTTGGCCCCGAGTGACTGCCAGTGTGCAGCCATAGCACCCGGATCATCGCCATAAACGGTGGCATCATCCATACGCCCCTGCTTCAGACGTACGCAGTGCCCCCCTTTCAGGTCAATGGCGGGAATTAATTCAAATTGATTGGCTTCTGTTTTGGTGTTTACGGATTCCATTGCAGGAATGCCTCCATCATCGCCAGGCCTGCGCTCTGGCTTTTTTCAGGGTGAAACTGCACTGCTACAATATTGTCGCGACCTACTGCGGCCGCAAACGGGTAATCACCATAGGAGCAGGCGGCCAACAGATGATCCGGGTTTTCAGGCATGCAGCAGTAGGAGTGGACATAATAGACCTGCTGACCTGCCAGCGGTGCCAGCACCGGATGCTGCGGCTTCTCAGATGAGAAGATCACATCATTCCAGCCCATATGCGGAATTTTATAGCCACGCGCAGCATGATCTTCAGGAAAGTGTGTCACTGCACCGGGAATCAGCCCCAACCCCTTATGACGACCGAACTCAAGCGAGTAATCCATCAATACCTGCATACCGAGGCAGATACCAAGGAACGGCTTACCTGTAGCAATCTCATCCTTGATGGCAACATCGAGGCCACTCTCTTTCAGGGCCGCGATACAGTCACGAAAAGCACCCACACCGGGCAGCACGATACGATCATAGTTTTTCAGTGATTCAGCTTCAGTGACCAGCTCAACCTCACCGCCCGCCTTCTCCAGCGCCTTGGCTACCGAGTGCAGATTACCCATACCATAGTTTATCAATCCAATCATAAGAAATTACTCACCTCGAAGCCACAGAGACACAAAGATAGACATAGTACACTTTGTGCCTTTGTATCTTTGTGGTTACAGAGCTCCTTTTGTCGATGGGATTCCGCTCTGGCGCGGATCCGACTCTACAGCCATGCGCAGTGCACGACCGAAGGCCTTGAATACTGTCTCGATAATGTGGTGGTTGTTGTCACCACGAAGCGCATCGATATGCAGCGTAATGCGACCATGATTACTCACCGCCTGGAAGAACTCCTTGAACAGGTCGATATCAAAACCGCCAACCGTCTCTTTCGGGAAGTCGATATTATATTCGAGGCCGGGGCGACCTGAGAAGTCGAGCACAACGCGTGAAAGCGCCTCATCCAGCGGCACATAGGCATGACCGTAGCGGATGATACCGGCTTTATCACCAATGGCATCACGCAGAGCTTCACCGAGGCAGATACCGATATCCTCCACCGTGTGATGGTCATCAATCTCGCGATCGCCTTTGGCATCCACACTCAGATCAATCAGGCCATGACGGGCAATCTGCTCGAGCATGTGATCCAGAAACGGGATCGAAGAGTTCAGCTCCGCCTTGCCTGTTCCATCCAGATCAAGACTCAAGCGGATCGAGGTCTCTTTGGTTGCGCGTTCTATTGATGCATTGCGACTCATAACTGAATCTCCCGGAGTGCCGCCAGTAGCGCACTGTTTTCATCTCTGCTGCCAATGGTGATACGCAGGCAATTGACCAGAAGCCTATCAGAACCGTGCATATTCTTAATTAAAATTCCCGCCCTCTTAAGTGCGTCGAATACAGCGTTGGCATCGTTCACCCTGACCAGAAGGAAATTTGCCTGTGACGGAAAAACTTCAATGCCATCAAATTCAGCCAGTGCTGCAGCCATACGCTCACGCTCATCACGAAGCTCCGCCACCTGCGCCTCAAACACCGCAAAGTGATCAAGCAGAAAATTTGCAGAAGCCTGGGTCAGCGCATTGATGTTATAGGGCATACGCACCTTGTTCAGCTGCGCAATCACATCGGCATCACCAAGCAGATAGCCCATGCGCAGACCTGCCCAGCCCACCTTGGAGAAGGTTTTCAGAACCATCACATTGGCTGCAATAAGGTAGTTGTGGGTGCGCTCAGAGAAGGGGCCATACGCCTCATCAATGACCAGCATGCCCCCCATCCCCCTGGCGATCTTCTCAATCCGCTCCTGCCGCCAGAGATTGCCGGTCGGATTGTTCGGGCAGGCCAGAAATGCTATCTCAGCCTTTTCACGCGCACACACCTGCAGAAAGTGCTCCTCATTCATGGTGAAATCATCTGCCAGAGGCACGGTTGCCACCGGTCGTTTCAACCACTGCGAGACCAGATTATACATCACGAATGTTGGCCCTGGCACCACGCAGGTGCCAGGCACCGTGGCGATAAGGAGCATCTGAATGATCTCATCCGAACCATTGCCGAGCAGCACCTGCTCAGGCTTTACACCCTCATGTTCGGCAATCTTTGTACGCAGCGCGAGCATCCCGGCATCGGGATAACGATTCACATCCACTTCAGCCAGTCGTTTAACCCACCTCTTGCGCAGATCATCCGGCATGGAAAACGGATTCTCCATAGCATCGAGCTTGATCATGCCGCTGCTATCAGGCACGTGGTATGCCGACAGCGCTTTGATATCACTACGAATCACCGGAAACCACCCGTGCCTGTGGAGATTGCGCTCCGCTGTTCGGCTAGCAGCATCATTATCCTTTCTCTTTCAGGCGCAGTTCAAGGGTCAGGGCATGCGCCTGCAGACCTTCGCGATGAGCAAGGTGAGCCGCAGCCGGGCCGATCGCCTGCACCGCTGCACGGGTAGCGCGGATCACACTGCTGCGCTTCTGGAAATCATAAAGACCCAGCGGCGAAGAGAAACGCGCCGTACGGTTGGTTGGCAATACATGGTTCGGGCCTGCGATATAATCACCCAGTGCTTCAGGCACAAAGTGGCCGATAAAGATAGCGCCTGCATGCCTGATACTCGGAAGAATTTCATCGGGATTCTCCAGTGCCAGTTCCAGATGCTCCGGTGCAATCACATTGACCACATCCGCAGCCTCGGCCCAATCCTTAACAAGAATCAGTGCGCCATGCGTCTCAACAGAGGCGCGTGCGATCCTGGCCCGTGGCAACACCTGCAAGTGTGCCTCAATCGATTGTGCCACCTGCGTCAGCAGGTGTGCATCGGTAGAGATCAGAATGCTCTGTGCCGCCTCGTCATGTTCAGCCTGGGAAAGGAAATCAGCTGCAATCCAGGCCGGATTACCACCATCAGCCACCACCACGATCTCGGAGGGGCCGGCAATCATATCGATGCCACAGGTGCCGAACACCTGACGTTTGGCTGCTGCTACAAACTTATTGCCCGGCCCGACAATCTTGTCCACAGCCGGAATGGTTTCGGTACCGTAAGCCAGCGCTGCCACTGCCTGGGCTCCACCGACAGCAAAACCGCGCTGTACACCTGAGACATAGGCTGCGGCCAGTACCAGTTCATTGATCTCGCCACCGGGGGTTGGCACCACCATGACAATCTCTTGCACACCGGCCACCACGGCAGGTACAGCATTCATCAATACCGATGAAGGGTAGGCAGCCTTGCCACCGGGCACATAAAGCCCCACACGATCCAGCGGCGTAATACGCTGGCCGAGGGTCATGCCGACCTCATCGGTATACTCCCAGTCATCCTGCTGCTGCTTTTCGTGGTAAGCGCGGATACGATCCGTCGCCAGCTGCAGCGATTCGCGATCCATATCCGATACCGCATTCCACGCCTGTTCCATGCGTGCGCGGCTGATCTCAATGGTTTCACCTGTGCATGCCCAGCCATCAAAACGCTCGGTATAGTCACACAGTGCGGCATTTCCGCGTGCCTTCACATCGGCAAGAATAGCCGCCACCAGATCCTGCACGTCAGCACCGGTATCTGCCTCGCGTGATAGCAGTGCATCCAGCTTCTCGGCGAAGCCATCCTGCTGTGAATCCAATCGAAGAATCTTACTCATAACTTATCCCTTATCCCTGGCTTCCACAGCCAGACGCAGTTTTTCAATAATGGGTTGAACCTGAGCCTTGCGCGTAGCAAAGCTGGCCGGATTGACAATCAGGCGACTGGAGATGTCACACAGCGTGACCTCCTCCACCAGACCGTTGGCCTTTAAGGTGCTACCGGTCTCAACCAGATCAACAATACGCTCGGCCATGCCTACCAGCGGCGCCAGCTCCATTGAGCCGTAGAGATGAATAATCTCCGCCTGCACGCCCTGAGACTGAAAATACTCAATCGCCAGTTGATCATATTTGGTAGCTACGCGAATACGGCTGCCGCGCTCAGCAGGCCCGGCCTCCACCAACGCTTTGGGGCCACAGACACAGAGTCGACAGCGGCCGATACCCAGATCAAGCGGTTCGTAGACATGCGGACGATACTCCAACAGTGAATCGCGTCCGGCCACGCCAATATCAGCAGCCCCCTGCTCCACATAGGTACAGACATCAGCAGCACGGATAATCAAAAAGCGTACAGGTGTGCCGTCGACATCGCCGTCCACCATCAGTTTACGGGTCTTCTGCACATCCTCATGCGGTGTCAGTCCTGCTGCCTCAAGCAGCGGCAGTGTCTGCTCCAGAATGCGCCCTTTGGAAAGGGCAATGGTCAGTGGTCGTGTATCAGGCATCCAGTCGTGCTCCCTGCATCCAGTTTTCACTGGCGCTGTGCCGCTCAATCTGAGCGCCAAGCTTACTTAACTTCTCTTCAATGCGTTCATAACCGCGATCAATATGGTAGACGCGGGATATGGTGGTTTCACCTTCAGCGGCCAGTCCTGCCAGCACCAGTGATGCAGAGGCGCGCAGATCGGTAGCCATCACCGGAGCCCCGGAGATCTTTTCACGCCCGGTGACGATCGCCATATTGCCATCAAGCCTGATCTTCGCCCCCATACGGGCCAGCTCCTGCACATGCATAAAGCGATTTTCAAAGATCGTCTCACGCACCACCGTTGTGCCATCGGCCAGCGTCATCAGCGCCATAAACTGAGCCTGCAGATCGGTCGGGAAGCCGGGATGCGGCAGGGTGTGAATATCCACCGCTTTCATACGCCCCTGCGCCTTGCAACGGATATAGTCCTCACCGGTCTCAACAAGTGCGCCGGTATCACGAACACGAGCCAGAAAAGCCTCCAGCATGACAGGGTCAATCCGGGTCACGGTTACATCGCCACCGGTAATCAAACCTGCAGCCAGATAGGTCGCAGCCTCGATACGGTCACCAATGGTGGTCATCTCACCGCCCTCTAGCCGCGCCACGCCCTCAATGGTGATGCAGTTGCTGCCATCACCCTGAATCTTGGCGCCAAGACCACGCAGTGAATCAGCCAGATTCACGATCTCCGGCTCTCTTGCCGCATTATCAAGTGTGGTTTTGCCTGTCGCCAGCACAGCGGCCATCATGAGGTTTTCAGTTCCTGTCACCGTCACCTGATCAAACACGATGTGCGCACCATGCAGACCATCGGGTGCGCGGGCAATAATATCACCCTGCTCCACCTCAATCTCCGCACCCATCGCCTCAAGCCCTTTCAGATGCATGTCGATCGGCCGCGCACCAATGGCACAGCCGCCGGGCAGACTCACTCGCGCCTCACCGAAACGGGCCAGCAGTGGCCCCAGCACCAGCGATGATGCGCGCATGGTTTTCACCAGCTCATACGGCGCCTCGGATTTGGTGGCCGGACGCGTATCAACATGCAGACAGTACTGGTCATCATAAGAGACCTCCGCCCCCTGCCACGCCAGCAGCGTCATCATCGTCGAGATATCTTTCAGATGTGGAATGCGGTGATAGGTCACCGGGCCGTCAACAAGAATCGAGGCGGCAAGAAGTGGCAGCGCCGCATTTTTCGCGCCGCTGGCTTCGATAGTTCCGGACAGCACATTGCCACCCTGAATGATAATTTTATCCATATAATTCCCGTGTCATAAAGGAGACGAACGCTAGCCGCTCTCCTGCATGGGAACAATGTTTAGCAACACTGCATTTCTCCAGGCAAGATGAAGCCGACAAAGGAGCAATCGACGTTCAACAGATTGAATCAGTACTCGCCGTTTTCATCCCACATCGAAGCATTAAACATCAGTGTGCGATTGCGCCCCTGCTCCTTGGCCTGATAGAGGGCGATATCGGCAAATTTCACAGTTGCCCAGAAACCCTCATTTTTCGCACCGGGGAAGAGAGCGATACCGACGGAGAGGGTTTTGGTCAGAGCCCCCTGCGGCGTCTGGAACTGTGTGGACTCCATTGTTTTACGAATCCGCTCAGCCAGCAACATGCAGCCCTCCGCATCCGTGTCAGGCAGCAGCACCATAAACTCTTCACCACCAAAGCGAATCGCCATATCAGAGCCGCGCACCTGCTCTTTCAGCAGTTCAGCCAACCCTTTGATCACCTGATCACCAACATCATGGCCGTAGGTGTCATTGACCTGCTTAAAGAAATCCACATCCACCATCAGTACGCCCAGCGTTGTTCCCTGACGAACAGTGGTGGCCGCCAGCACATCGACATAATCCTCAAGGAAGCGGCGATTGTAGAGGCCGGTCATCGGATCACGCATGGCGGTATCCTTGAGCGACTGCATCAGCTGACGCGCCTCAATCACAGGTGCCGCTTCATTGAGATAGATACTCGCTGTCTGCTCGATATCGGGATGTTTCTTCAGCTCCTCCTCAGAAAGCACCATCTGCAGCACGCCGCCAACACGTCCTGAGAGCATCATCGGGATACAGATATGTGCAAAATCATCACCTCTGGCACCACCTGCGTAGCGGGTGCAGATATGCGGGGAATTGATGCTCGAGACACAGGCAGCAGTGCGTTTGGCCCGGCACGACTCTGAACAGGCCAGAATCTCCTGGTCACACCAGAGCTCACCATCGCGATCCACACCCTCAACAAAGACAGGTTTCATCATCTGATTATCGCCCTCAATGCGATAGAGGGTAAAACGGCGCAGACCAAAGTGATCGCTCATCACACGGCGAATGCGGATAAATATCTCTTCCAGATCGAGATCATTCTCCACCGCCTGCTTAAAACGGGCAGCACCCACCATCTCGTCAACCACATGCACGGTATGGGTCAGCAGATTCTGGCCACTGCCCTGATGACTGAAATCACCGAGTGAGCCGATCGATGTAGAGATCTTGCCCATGCTCTGCTCGAGCGTATCCATCAGGCTGTTGGTCTGATGGGCAATATCACCGATCTCATCGCTGGTGGTGGAGCTGATACGGCCGCTAAAATCACCCATCTGGGCGTTACCCACAACACTCTTCATACTCTCAGCCGTATCCACAATCGACCTGAACAGCCGCTTAAGAAAATAACCGAGCGAGAGCGCAAACATCAACAGCAACACGACAATCGGTGCAATGGCAAGCAGCTCTGAACGCTCCAACTCCTCCAGCGAAAAACCGAGCGTGACCGCACCATTGATACTCCCTTCAGGCACATCGTGACACTGCATACAGTTCAGTTCACCGGTACTGCTGGCGATATAGGGGATGGTAATCCGATAGATAGATGAATCATTGTGGCGAACCACATCCTCTTCCCACTTGCCGGTCGCCAATACCCGCTTCTCCATATCAAGCTTGGGCTTCTCACCATCAATGCCGGGGCCGAACTGGTGAATCACCGGCTCCCCGCGCAGCACCCGTACATCAACAAGGCCGGGAATCGTACTCATGCGCTTGACCAGCATCTCGCGCTCACTGATCACACCTGTTCGCATCTGCTCAGTCAGTGTGATACGCAGCATATCCGCAGCCATGCGCCCCTGCTCGCGGATAGTATTGAGGCTGAAATAGTTGAATGATTTAATGGTGACAATGGAGAACAGCACAATCAGTACAAATGAGATAATGGCTGTGAACCAGAAACTTTTCTTTCGTAATGTCATACTGCCCGTCCCTCTGATCGCTGCTGTTTAACCTCGGCCTCAAGCCCGGCCAACAGGTCATCCAGCATCCCGATATCTGCTTCAAACCCGGCATGTCGCAATTTTCATGCCAAAAAAACCTGTTATTTACAGCCTTTTATAGAGCAGATGACTTTTGCTCAGGCCATCCGCTAGGATTCCGCCCCATGTCCGTCTACACAGAACTCTCCGCATCCGACATCTCCGCCATTCTCGCCGATTATAAGCTGGGCGAACTGGCCAGTTTTGAAGGCATTGCTGCCGGCATTGAGAACAGTAATTTCTTTGTCACGACCGAAGGGCACGACAACGCTGCCCGCTTTGTACTCACGATCTTTGAGCGCATGAATGCGACAGAGCTCCCCTACTTCATGCGCCTGATGCGTCATCTGGCCCACAATAAACTGGCATGCCCGGATGTGATGCAGCGCAACGATGGTTCACTGCTCTTCGAGATTCACGGCAAACAGGGCTGTATTGTCTCATGCCTTTCAGGCCGCACACTCGATGAACTGAACGAAGAGCAACTGACCTCTTCAGGTCGCGCACTGGCGCAACTGCATCTGGCAGGTGCCGACTTTGACGAATCGCGTGAAAACCCGACCGGCATGGCATGGCTGGGTGAGCATATCGCAGCAGTTGTTGACGGCACGCGTGAGACTTATGGCGCAGATGCCGCACAACTTCTGCAGGATGAACTCGATTTTCAAAACTCATGCGCCTGGGAGTCACTGCCTCGTGGCGTGATCCATGGTGATCTGTTCGTGGATAATATTCTCTTTGAGGGCAACAAAGCCTCCGGCATTATCGACTTCTACTACGCCCACACAGCCCCCTATGCGATGGATATCGCCATCACCCTCAATGCCCAGGCTGTTCAACTCTCTGATCAGGATGCGTCACGCATCAAGGCATTCATGGCCGGTTATGAGTCCCTGCGCCCACTGCAGGAGGAGGAGCACGAAGCACTGCCGCTACTGCTCAGGCTCGGTGCCCTGCGCTTCTGGGTCTCCCGTCTTTATGATGCCCTCTTCCCTCGTGGAGGGGCCATGACCCAGACCAAAGACCCGCAAGAGTACCGCAACAAACTACTCTACCATCGTCACGCAGGTTAATCTGAACGTCCGCCTTGGGTTGTCGACTCAAGCGGACATTCAATTTTATTGATGAGCGGGAATTTTAATGGATAAAACCATGGCGCTGAAACTTCTGGCAGTTTGTGTGATCTGCCTCGGCCTGATCACCGGCGCTGTGTTTTTACTCCAGTGGCTCACGTCATAAACCTGTTAAACAACAGGTAAGAAAGTTAACCCTCAGATTTATTCATGCCGATAAGCTGGAAGAGCTCAAGGCGTGAGGAGGGGTTGTTCATGAATGCTCCGGTCAGTTTGGAGGTGGTAGTCCAGGAGTTGGGCTTGAGCACACCACGATGGCACATGCAGAAGTGCTGACACTGGATAATCACCGCCACACCCTTGGGATCGAGCACCTCTTCAATGGCATTGGCGATCTGCATGGTGAGCTTCTCCTGCACCTGCAGACGTTTGGAGTAACCTTCAACCACACGGGCAAGTTTGGATAGACCAACCACACGGCCGCGTGGAATATAGGCAACATGCGCCTTGCCTACGAATGGCACCATGTGATGCTCGCAGTGGCTGTGCACAGCAATATCGGAGACCAGCACCACCTCATCGTAACCTTCAACCTCTTCAAAGGTCTTCTCCAGATGTTCGCGTGGATCTTCCTTGTAACCTGAAAAGTGCTCATGCATGGCAGAGAGGACACGTGCCGGAGTCTCCTGCAGCCCTTCGCGATTCACATCTTCACCGATATATTCAAGCAGGCCACGCACATGTTGCATGCCTTCGATATTGGTCGGGTCATTCAGGTCGAAATCATCACTCACAGCACATCCTTCCTTTTCTCGTTCTGCGGGGCACCATAGCGCATTATGGGGTAATGAAGAACTGAAAAACCACATGATTGTCGTTTTTTAGCCCGCAATTGAACTATTGGTATAGATGGAGAGCCAATGCTTACAATAAATATACTCCGTCACGGGGCACTTGAAGGTGGCGTCAAATATCGAGGTCGGGTGGATGATCCGCTCACGGCGGCTGGTCGAAGCAGCATGGATAGCGTCTGGTCTCATCTGCAGAGAGAGGTGGATGCCATCATCACCTCACCCCTGATCCGCTGTGCAGAACCGGCTAAAGCGTGGGCAGCCGCAGTTGGCATTGAATGCATCATCGAACCACGCGTTGCCGAGATTCACTACGGTGAGTGGGAGGGAAAAACCATCCCGCAGCTACAAGCTGAATATCCCGAAACCCTTGCACAGTGGCGCAATAACCCCCAGGGCATGCGCCCACCCGGTGGTGAATCCCCCGAAGAGCTGCTGGCCCGCCTGAATGCGTGGTGGTCTGAAATTTGCCAGAGCCATGATGGCAAACAGCTGCTGCTGGTTACCCACTCCGGCAGCATGCGCATGCTGATCGCCCACGCGCTCAACGCCCCCATCGCCACCACCCGCCATCTGGCCATGCCCTACTGCTGCTGGAGCCGCATCAGCCACGACAACGGCAGTTCGCAACTGGACTTTCATAATCGTGAAACCGCCTGAAGCCACGAACGTGACCTCAAACACGGAAGTTCAGGGCAGACAAGGGACAATTTTGCGCTGATGATTGAACCGGCACCGCTGCCAATGTTGGAGACGGTGCCAACCGGAGAGTGAACTATGAACAGCTTACTGCATCGCCTGATCCCCGCCCTGCTTAGTCTTAGCCTGCCATTCAGCCTGCAGGCAACTGAAGCAGAGACCACTGACATGCCAGAATCTGCAGCCATGACTCAAGCGCAAACGACTGCGGATGAGGCTGGCACAACCACTGAAACAGTCGCAGCGCAGAGCACCACGCCGGAGAGCGCAGAAGCAGGCGAGCCGATGGCTGAGGAGGCGCTGGAATTACCGACTGAAGCCACTACTGCAGATGTGAGCGCAACAGCTACAACCACTGCAGCAGCAGAACCGGCTGACGAGAGCTTCGCCATCACCAGCTTTGAAGTCACCGGCAACCTGCTGCTGCCAGTTGAAACCATTGAAAAATCGCTGCAACGATTTATCGGTGAGAGCCGGTCGCGTGATGACCTGTTCAGCATCCGCCATGCAGTGATCAAGCTCTATCGCAGCCATGATCTCGATG
This sequence comes from Mariprofundus sp. KV, assembly GCF_013387475.1. Lineage (GTDB taxonomy): Bacteria > Pseudomonadota > Zetaproteobacteria > Mariprofundales > Mariprofundaceae > Mariprofundus. Next base: position 180,405 of record NZ_VWNB01000006.1, read on the forward strand.
GCGTGGCCGTCGCCGTCCCAACTCCGGGTGAAGCGGGCCTCCTGGAGGTGAAGATTTTCGAGGATGATATCGACGCCTATCCTCAGCAGTCAGCCAAAGCGGAGAGTGCTGTACAACCTGAAAACATCACCAAACCTGCCGCTGAATCAGAAGCAGCCAGCTCGAAGAAGCCCAGGACTTATGCCATCAAACTGGATCCGGTAGAGAAACCCGCCGTTGTTGTGCTCCCTGAGCCAGAGCCTGAACTCACAGTAGAAGCAGAAAGTGGCGCACCAGCAGATCTGCAGAAAAGCACAGCAACCGTTGAGAGCCTGTTAGCAGAGGACGAGCTATCTGAAACAGCAGAAGTAGCCACCGCCGAGATTAAAAAACCGGTCATGCAGAAAGCCAAGTCAGAGGCCTCCCCAGACAGCGATGCGAAAGAGGCAATCGCTGCAAACAGCCCATCACCAAAAGTTAAATCTGCTGACACAGTACTGGAAACGACTGCACCTGAAGAGAAGGTAAAAGCTGTAGCCAAGAGCGCGGCCAAGCCTGAGTTGAAAGCTACCGCAACCACAGTGAAAGCAGCCAACCCTGAAATGGCAAAAGCCAACGAGGCGGCCGCCAAAGATAGAGCCGCCGTGAACATCGCCAAGGCGGAGAAGGCTAACGCTACCAGAGCCAAAATTGAGAAGGTCAAAGCTGAGAAAGCTAAAGCTGCGGCGGCCAAAGCCAGTGCAGCCAAAGAGGCCGCTGAAGAGGTGGCTGTCACTCCGGTTCTGGATACACGACAGGGCTCATTCAATATCAGTAGCTTTGAGATTTATGGCAACTCTTTGGTGACAACAGCGGCGATCCAAAAGTTATTGCAGCCCTATATCGGTGCTGGAAAATCGTATGCCGATCTGGTCGATGCCAAACAGAAGATCAGCCAGCTCTATCGCAACAAAGGGCACAAAATGGTGGCTATCGGCATGCCTGCGAAAATCTTCGGTGAAACGATCCCTGTACGTATCTATGAGGCCAAACGCAGCAGAGCAAGCGATCTGTCGATGAATTAAACCTGCCCCGGATTTTTAGAGCACGTTTCATCAACCATTGAAACCAGAAGTTAACGCAGATGCCTCAGGACACCCTCTCTTGCGCAAGCGCAATTCACCTTGTGAACGCGGATTCTGAATCGTTTTGAACATGCCTTGCCAACATTAGGGAAACTGTTCCTGATCCAGTAGCGAACCACAGAGAAAGTGTTTATCTGTGTTTATCTGTGTTTATCTGTGTTTATCTGTGTTTATCTGTGTTTATCTGTGTTTATCTGTGTTTATCTGCGTCAATCTGTGTCTAAACAAGGCGTGAAAGGCATTTTAATCGAGGAGTTTAGCCGCCACCTCAGCCAGATGTGCACCGTAGCTGCGCGCCGCAGCCAGTGCGCCTTCGGAGACCGATCCCGGCATCCCTTCATGATTGCCACTGCGGCCATACGGACCCCACTGCAATCCGCCATCGGCATAACCAGGCAGCGATTTCGGGAAGCCTACCGTGATCAGTCCGTGCTCCATAAAGTTGGAGTGCAGCGCAATCATGGTTGTCTCCACGCCACCACCGCCACCGCCGAAACCACCACCGGTAGCAAACACACCTGCGACCTTTCCTTCCAGTGCACCCTCCATCCAGAGTTTACCGGCCCGGTCAATCAGCTGCTTCAACTGCCAGGCCATTGAACCCATATGCACCGGTGTGCCGAAGACAATCACATCGGCAGCGACCAGATCATTCAGTGATGTAACCTCTGCCGTCTGCAGCTTTGCCGAGAGAGCCGGATTGGCCACCCGCATGCCTGCCGCAATGGCATCAGCCATCTTTTTGGTGTTCCCATAGTCAGAATGATAGGCGATTAGCACGTCCATTTTTACCCTCCCCAAAGCCAGCGGCAGTTACGCTACTGCTGGCTGCAGCAGAAAAAAAGCCATGGCACTTTAGAAAAGCGCCAACTACCGCTAGTGTGCGCCCTCTTTTTTCATGCAACAGGAGTGACTCGTGAGCAATAGTGTGACCAATAGTTTTAACGCCAAAGATACCCTTGCCGTCGGCAACAAGGCCTATATCTACTACCGCTTGAGTTCCGCAGGTGACGTGAGTCGTCTGCCCTACTCGATGAAGGTACTGCTGGAGAACATGTTGCGCCGCGAAGATGGCATCAATGTGACTGCTGATGATATCAATTTCCTTGCCAACTGGGATGAGAAGGCTGAACCCAATCACGAGATCGCCTACATGCCGGCACGCGTTCTGATGCAGGATTTCACCGGCGTTCCCGCTGTTGTCGATCTGGCTGCGATGCGCGATGCGATGGCAGCACTCGGTGGTGACACCAGCAAAATTGAGCCTCTCGCCCCTGCCGAGCTGGTGATTGATCACTCTGTACAGGTGGATAATTTTGGTGCTGCTGATTCAGCCGCCAAAAACACCGAGATCGAATTCCAGCGTAACCGCGAGCGTTACAACTTCCTCAAATGGGGACAGAACGCCTTTGAAACATTCAAAGCAGTACCTCCGGGCTGCGGCATTGTGCATCAGGTGAATCTTGAGTTTCTGGCCCGCACTGTATTTGTAAACAGTGATGGCGTGGCATACCCCGACACACTGGTCGGCACCGACTCCCACACCACCATGATCAACGGCCTTGGTGTACTCGGCTGGGGTGTGGGCGGTATTGAAGCTGAAGCAGCCATGCTCGGCCAGCCGGTCTCCATGCTGGTACCTAAAGTGGTCGGTTTTAAACTGACCGGTGAAATCCCGGAAGGCGCCACCGCCACCGATCTGGTACTCACCATCGTTGAGATGCTGCGCAAGCATGGCGTAGTTGGTAAATTTGTTGAGTTCCATGGTTCCGGTCTGGATTCACTGCCACTGGCAGATCGCGCCTCCATCGCCAACATGGCACCTGAATATGGCGCCACCTGCGGTATCTTCCCGATTGATGAGGAGACCCTGAACTACCTGCGTCTCTCCAACCGCAGCGCAGAGAATGTCGCGCTCGTTGAAGCCTACGCCAAAGCGCAGGGCATGTTCCGCACCTCCGATTCCCCTGAAGCGATCTACAGCGAGAATATCGAACTCGATATGTCTACGGTTGTACCATCACTGGCGGGTCACAAACGTCCACAGGATCGCATTGCACTGACCCAGTCCAAAGCCGTCTATCAGAAAACCGTTGAAGCCGTAAAAGCTGAAGCGGGCATCACTACCAAAGCTGTCGCCACCACCATCAACGGCGAGGAAGTGACCATTGATGATGGTGCAGTGGTCATCGCTGCGATCACCTCCTGCACCAACACCTCCAACCCATCGGTGATGCTCGGTGCAGGTCTTGTCGCCAAAAAAGCGGCAGCACTTGGCCTCACTGCAGCGCCATGGGTGAAAACCTCACTGGGCCCCGGCTCTAAAGTGGTCACCGAATATCTCGACAAAGCAGGCCTCTCTCAGGATCTCGATGCGCTCGGCTTTAACACCGTCGGTTATGGCTGCACCACCTGTATCGGCAACTCAGGGCCGCTGCCTGCGGAAGTCTCCGCAGCTATTGCAGAGGGTAATCTGGCGGTGACATCGGTACTCTCGGGCAACCGCAACTTTGAAGGCCGCGTGCATGCCGAAGTGCGCATGAACTATCTGGCATCTCCGCCACTGGTTGTGGCTTACGCCATTGCCGGCACCATGAATATCGACCTCTATAACGATCCGATCGGCAAAGGTCGCGATGGTGAAGATCTGTTCCTCAAGGATATCTGGCCAACCCAGAAAGAGGTGGCCGATGTGGTCGCCTCATGCGTCACCGCCGAGCAGTTCGAAGCCTCTTACGGCAACGTCTATGCAGGCGATGCCAACTGGCAGGCGCTTTCAGCGCCAACCGGTGACCGCTTCGCATGGGATGCCGACTCCACCTACATCCAGCATCCACCCTATTTCGAAGGCATGAGCTTCGATCTTGATCCGATCAGCGACATCAAAGGTGCACGTGTACTGGCCCTGCTCGGTGATTCGGTCACCACAGACCACATCTCACCAGCCGGTGCGATCAAAGCCGACTCGCCTGCCGGTCGCTTCCTGCAGGAGCGCGGTGTAGAGGCCAAAGATTTCAACTCCTACGGCTCACGCCGTGGTAACCATGAGATCATGATGCGTGGCACCTTTGCCAACATCCGCCTGCGCAACAGACTGGCGCCGGGTACTGAGGGTGGTGTCACCCTGCATCAGCCATCAGGCCTGCAGATGAGCATCTATGATGCGGCGATGAAGTATATCGATGAAGCCGTTCCGGCCATCATCCTTGCAGGTAAAGAGTACGGCTCCGGCTCCTCACGCGACTGGGCGGCCAAAGGCCCGCGTCTGCAGGGTGTACAGGCTGTGATTGCTGAGACCTATGAGCGCATTCACCGCTCCAATCTGGTTGGCATGGGGATTTTACCTTTGCAATTCAAAGCGGGTGAATCAGCCGAATCACTGGGTCTGACCGGTCAGGAGTCTTACGACTTCGCAGGCATCAATGATGGCTCAGCCAAAGAGCTGAATGTCACCGCCACAGCATCGGATGGTTCAGTGAAATCGTTCACCGTTGATGTGCGTATCGACACCCCGAAAGAGGTCGAGTACTACCAGCACGGCGGTATCCTGCACTACGTACTGCGCCAACTTGCTGCCAATTGATTGCCAGCAGCTAAGTCAGCCGCAACCTGAACGCAAAGAACCCCGCCAAGTGCGGGGTTCTTTCGTTTCAGCCTGTCTCTTAATGTCTGCCTCCTGCCAACTCCGGTTATTCAGAATTGCGTTTATGTCCCCAGAACTTCACGCCTGCCTCCGACCAATTTCGACCACTAAGAATTAGGTGCATTTAGTAAAATGCCACCGCAATTCACTCGAGCCGTATCTGATCAATCCAACAATTCTAAGTTAATTATGAAATGGCAGCTCTCTGGTGGCATAGTTATTTAGCTGTGCTAAGGCATCTTCAAGCAACTTATCTGGGTCTGAAACGACATGGACTCGGTCAAATGATACTTCAAGTTGTTCAGAGGTGATTAAGACAATCTTATGCCTCACCAACATTTCAACATCTACACCGATGCTTTCCCTCGGCAAAGCACACACCAAGCATGCCTCTACCCTTGAATGGTGACCACTGGCTTCTAACGACTTAAGCAATGACTGTTTTCTGTGAATCAATTTGCCCACTTTGCTAGCGAAATCTGTAATTTTATAGGTACATTCAATCAGAACAATCGTTCCTCTAGGTGTCATAACTACAAGGTCTGGAGCATCCCTTTCAACAGGAATCATTGAAGAAAAGCCTAGCAGAAACAGTAGTGCTGACACCCCCTTCTCGAATGCATCAGAATTATCCTTTTGCATTAATACCGCTCGTCGAATCATTCGCAAATCTTTGTCAAACTCACGAACTGCAAGTAATCGTCCATTGCGTGCTTTGGAGGGGTCTAAAAACCACTGTCTAGCAACCATTGAGGCGCCAGCCAACAAGATCACCAAAACACTATCAGCATTATCCAAGTCAACTTGTGCCTCTGCGCTTCTTATCCCTGACTTTGCGCGCGCCCATGCAAAGTCAGATGAAACTTGCTGTCTAGCCGAAAGGCCAGCTCCGGGAAAAGGGAAAACAGCCACACTCACTTTGGAGTGATCGAATTTACTGTGAGCGTTAAGTGCTATTGATAAAGCATTATCCAACAACTCACATGAAGTAATAACCACCGGTGGTAATACCCTCAGACTTATAGCTGTTGAGTTTGACGACTGAAATGGGTCTGACAATCCTAACCATGTCACCAAGCCATCCAATCCATCAAAAGGAGGAGTATTTAGATCGTCCTCAAGAACCCTCAAGCTATTGATATATAACAATAAGTAATCATTTATGGTAGCGTAAAGTGCAAGGACAGGTGGCATTCTCACCCAAAAGGCTTGCACATGATACGTGAAGAAGATGACC
>NZ_VWNB01000007.1 GCF_013387475.1 Mariprofundus sp. KV
AACGGATAAACCACCCGATCAAAGCCAATCAGGCGATGATCGGGGGATAAATAAGCAAGTTTGCCAAAATTCGCGCTCGAAACAGGGGCGAGGAAAAATAATCAGGGGTTATTCAGAGCATCCCTAAAGCTACTGCAAGCGGAACTAAAGAAGCTCTTCCACCATGTCGACAACGCCTGTTGCTGCGTGCTGATCACCCAAAACGCGGCGCAGTTCGGAGAACGCTTCGCGTTGCTTCTGCGCTGCAGCTTCGTTGCGCAGTAGCGGCATAAGCTCAGCCATCATATTATCAACTGTGCACTGCTCCTGAATCAGTTCAGGCATCACAGGTCGATCGCCAAGAATAATATTGGCCAGACCTGCACAGTTCAGACTCACCAATCTTCTGGCCAGAAACACCATCACAGGGGATGCGCGATAAACCAGTACGGTCGGTGTGTTCCACAGAGCCAGTTCAAGTGTAGCGGTGCCTGAAACTGCTACAGCGGCATCAGCGCGCATGGCATACCCCTCAGCGGTGCGATCAATCTGTTTTGCCCCCTGCTGCCAGAGTGGTGCAAGCGCCTCTCTATCCACACCGGGAGCTACCGGTACCACACAGCTCAGATCGGGAAGTTCAAGACGAATGCGCTGTAGCAGTTCCGCCAGAATCGGCACATGCATACGCAGCTCTTGTGGCCGACTGCCCGGCAGCAGTGCGAGAAGCTTATCCCCATCCCCGACTTCAAGCTTTGCCTTAAGCTCGGCCATAGTCCAGCCACCGGCACAACCGACTGCACTGGGATTACCGACATAACGTACATCCTGAATGCCACGCATTGCAAACCACTTCGGCTCAAAGGGGAGAATGCAGGCCAGCTTGTCCTGCGATTTTCTCAGTCTCCTGACCCGCCAGCTACCCCACGCCCAAAGCTTGGGGGCAATAAAATGGACAACGGGAATGCCAAGTGCGCGAAGCTTGCAACCAAGGCGCATATGGAAACTGGAGAAATCAACAAGGATAGCGACATCAGGTTTTTGTGCGCCGCACCAGTCAACAACAGAGGTTTCGACATCCTTGATTCTGGAGAGTGAACGCAGCACGTCGCCAATCCCCATGACATTGAGCTCACTCATATGGCGTATGGGTGCACACCCCCGGGCTACCATCTGAGTGCCGGCAATGCCGTGGATGGTTGCATCAGGAAAACGGGATTTGAGTGCTTTTACAACAGTAGCTGCGTGCAGATCACCCGAGGTCTCTCCAGCACTGATAAAAAAACGGCTCACAGCGTTATAGCCGCAGCAGAGCAGGGCGAATCAATCCTCTGCATATCCATAGACAGATATACCGTACTGCCCGGCCATTTCGATAAATCGCTGTCGTTCAATGATCAGGGTTTTCCCAGCCTCAACCATCAGAAGATTACAGCCAGAGGCTTTCATGACCTCCAGCGTATCCGGGCCAACAGCAGGCACATCAAAGCGCAGATCCTGATTGGGCTTGGCCACCTTAATCACCGCAGCTTCCCCGCTACCGAGAGAGCCACCACGCGTGATCGCTTCATCGGTGCCTTCAATCGCCTCTACAGCCAGCACAGCCTGTTTCTGCACGACAATCGTCTGCCCAATATCCAGTGCCGCAATGCCTTTGGCCTGAGCAAAACCGAAGGCAATATCCGGCATGCGTTTTTTTGCAGCAGGTCCTGCCAGATGGCCACTGCCTGCCAGCATCTGACCTGCGTAGAGCGTCTGATCAATCAGGGTTAAACCACCCTCATGCAGAAGATCAGCAATGGTATTAAGAATGGAATCGTCACGTCTGTCTTTCAGTCGCAACAGCCCTTTCATGGCGGTCAGGTCGGGTCTGAAGTTACGGAACAGGTGTAGCTTGCGCACCTTACCTGCCATCACCACTTCACTGACACCGGCACGTTTGAATGCTTTGATCATACCGCCAATCTGACCGACATGCAGCCAGCAGGTAGAGGCGGTTATTTTTTCAATTTCGGGAAAGGTCTCTTCACGCGCAGCAACGGTGTGCACTTCATAACCGGCCTGATGCAGTGACTGGGCAAGCTCCAATGGAAAGTGACCATATCCGGCAATCAGACCGATTTTTTTCACGCAGGGATCAGCTTATTCTGAATCGCGGCCATGGGTCATCAGCCCACGCTTGGCACCACGAACAAATTCAATGATTTCCCGTGCCACATCATCACCATCCTGCAGCAGCGCTTCAGCTTCAAGCAGGCGCGCATCACGTTTGCCACTCTCCTGCAGCAGAATGCGATAGATCTCTTTCAGGCGACTGATCTCGGTTGCATTAAATCCTTTACGTTTCAGCCCGATCAGATTCAGGCCTGAGAGGCCCGCACGATAACCGCCTGCCAGCAGACAGTAAGGTGCCACATCCTTGGTCACGCCACTCATGCCGCCAATCATCGCCAGTTTGCCGATGCGGACAAACTGCTGGATGGCAGACAGGCCACCGATAATAGCCTGATCATCAACCTCAACATGGCCGGCCAGCGTGGCACAGTTGGCCAGTACGATACCATTACCGAGGATGCAGTCATGCGCCACATGGGTGTAGGCCATAAGCAGATTATTGTTGCCGATACGGGTAACCATGCCGCCACCTTCAGTACCGGCATTGATGGTCACATTTTCACGAATCTGGTTGTTATCACCGATGATAACCTCAGAAGGCTCACCATGAAATTTCAGATCCTGGGGAATTTGACCAATGGATGTGAATGGAAAAACCCTGTTACCCGAACCCATCGTCGTGTTACCGGTGATCACGGTATGGCTCATTAACTCGCAGTTATCACCAATCTTTACATTCGGACCGACTACAGAGTAAGGGCCAATGCTTACGCCCTCACCAATCTCCGCCGCAGGATCAATAATTGCGGTTGGGTGGATCACGGGACTCATGCGCTCTCTTGCGGCACCAGTGTTGCCGTCAGATCACCTTCGCATACCAGTTTACCATCAACAAATGCTTCACCTCTGAGCTTCCACATAAAACCACGGCGACGCAGACAGGTCAGTTCAAAGATCACCTGATCACCAGGCCGTACAGGTTTGCGGAAACGAACACCGTCAATGCCAGTGAAATAGACCAGATACTCGCGGTCATCCTCGACCGATTGGAATGCCAGCATGCCACCAGCCTGCGCCATCGCCTCCACAAGCAACACGCCCGGCATCACCGGATGATTAGGGAAATGGCCGGTAAACTGCGGCTCATTGATGGTTACATTTTTCAGGGCACGAATACTTTTCTCTTTTTCGAAATCAAGAATGCGGTCAATCAGCAGGAATGGATAACGATGCGGCAGATGCTGCATAATCTCATCAATATTTAATTCCGGCATATTACTCTCCAAAAAATGTAATTATTACTAGTGAAGCGCCTGTTTACTTCTGTTGCGCTTTTAACATCTCCGGCAGCTTCATCATCAGCGCCGACACCTTCAGCCACATACGGTGCGGCATGGCAGGTGATCCGGCATAGACGCCACCCGCCTCAAGATCACCAAGCACACCACTTTTACCGGCCAGCTTGCAACCATCGCCAACAACCAGATGCCCGGCAACACCACTTTGGCCACCAAACTGGCACCCTTTGCCAATGACCGTCGAACCGGATATACCAACCTGACTGGCCATCACCGAGAAGGCTCCTACACGAACGTTGTGTGCAATTTGAACCAGGTTGTCGAGTTTAACACCGCGCTCCAATACTGTGTCACCAATAGCGCCACGATCAACCGATGCATTGGCACCAACCTCCACGTCATCCTCAAGAATGACGCGCCCGGCCTGTGGGATTTTCAAAAATTTCATACCATCCCAGGCGTAACCGAAACCATCAGCTCCGATGGTTGCACCGGCCTGCAGGATCACGCCATCACCCAGAATGCAGTCGTAAGCAACCACACTGTTGGCATTAAGGATGCAGTTTTTTCCAATCTGCACATTCTCACCCACCACACAGCCAGGCCCGATAATGGTTCCTGCACCGATAGTGGCATTGGCTCCGATCACCGCGTTAGGGCCCACATCCACATTCTCTGCAAGCGTGGCACTCTCATCGATCACGGCTGAAACGTGCTGCTTACCGGCCCCTGATGGTAACGGATAAAAATGACGCTGCAGCTTGGCAAATGCCAGGTATGGGTCATCGACTCGAATAATGCCCAAGCCATCAGGTGCACTCTGAGTGGCAGAGAGAAAGACAGCTGCAGCAGCGGTTGTTTCAAGCTGACCCTTATAGCGCTTGTTCGCTAAAAATGAGAGTTCGCTGCTACCGGCATCGGCAAGTGAATTGACACCGCTGATCAGATGATCAGGCGTATCAATAACCGGCCCGGCAAGCTCACCACCGACAATGTCGGCTACTTCAGCTATCGTAATTGATTTCAAAAGGGGCTCTTATTTTTTAGCGTCCAGAAGTTTGGTAATGTCACCAGTGATATCATGTTTCGGATCGACATAGAGAAACATTGGTCGAGGCATGATCATATCAAAACCTTTCTGTTTGCCATACGTGCTTACAACAGCCTGGAATTTTCCGCCAATCGCCATATCCAGTCGATTCTTTTCGGCCGAAAGATCTTCCTGTGCATCCTGCTGCTTACGCTGGAACTCTGTACGCATCGACTTGAGATCCTGCTGCTTCTGCGCCAGACGATCAGGAGACATGGCCATGGACTGACCCAGCAGATCTTTCTCCTGCTGACTGATCTGAGCACCAAGTGTCTGCAGCTCTTTCACCTTCTGCTCCTGCATCGCTTTCAGACGCTTCATGCCCCTCTGGTAATCGGCTGTATTATCGATTGCACTCTTCATGTCGACATAACCAATCTTCAAACCTTCAGCCTGGGCTGTAGAAAAACCGAACACAAATACGGCTCCTGCTGCTATCAGCAATGATCGAACACCTGCCTTCTTTAACATTGAAATCTCCTTACAAGTTTTATCATACACTTAAAATGTTCCGCCCATCATAAACTCAAAACTTCTTAACCGGTCATCAGGCAGCTTGTGAATCGGCAAAGCCCAAGTAAGACCAATAGGCCCCACAGGTGATATCCACTCAATACCGACACCGACAGAAGAGCGAATCCTGCCTAATGTAAGCTTAGCTGGCTCAACAGAGCCTGGAGTATACCCCCAAACTGAACCGGCATCACCAAACAGAATACCTCTAATGCCAGCAGTCTGCATATATGGTATGGGAAAGAAAAGGTTCATCGATGTGAAAAACCTCTTATCTCCACCAAGGGCATCATTGGTAATGGCATCACGCATGGATATCCCCAGTGAATCAAAGCCTCTCACAGAGCCAATCCCTCCAAGAGAGAATCGACGATATAGAGGAATGCTCTTGTTGGCGTAAGCTCTAATCCCTCCTATCAGAAAAGTAGGGTTAAAGACAAAGTCTTTATCCTCACCGAAGCCATAATAATATTTACTACTGAATGTTGCCTCATAAAACTTATTGTCCCCTCCCAAACCAGCAACGGAGACGCGAAACTGCTCAAGATGCCCTTCGGATGCAGCTATTAGCTTATTGCGACTGTCCCAACTTAATGTCTGGCTTATCTCACCGGTGGTCTGACGCCCCAGCTGTGAAAGGAACAGGCGTGAAGCATTGAGTAGATTAGCCATCTGGAGGTTGGTTCTCTCATACTGATAGTTCAGATTATAGCTGATATGTTCAGAGACAGGCAGCCCAAAACCAATGCCACCACCAATCGAACTACTGCTGTAACTTGTCATGTCCAACTGATCTGACTGGCGCTTAAACATATTTACAGAGGCACTCATGTTTTTACCCAGAAAATAGGGGTCAGTAAGACCAACGTTATAGTTCTGGGTAAGTGAACCCAGAGAGGCCTCTATATGCGCCTGGTAGCCCTTACCAAAAGCATTATCCTCCTTGACTGAGCCGGTCAGGGTCAACTTCTCAAGCTGAGAATAACCGACACCGGCAGTGAATGAACCGGTCTTCTTCTCGGTCACATCAATCTTCATATTAACCTTATCGACAGCACTGCCTCTGGGGAAGGAGACTCGAACATCTTCAGCGTAGACTGCGCGTCTCACCTCCTCCTTACTGCGTTTTACCTGTGTACCTGAATAGCGGGATCCAGGTGACTGCGCCACAAGACGACGAACCACCTCATCATCGGTCTTTTCATTACCTGTGATTTCAATGCGCTCAACATAAACCTCTTCACCCTTCTCAATATCAAAGACAACACCAACGGTATCCTCTTCAATATTTCGGGTTAGCAGCGGGGTTACCGTTGCAAAGGCATACCCTTCATCACCAACACGCGCTGTAATCTCATCAATGGTCTCTCTGAGATCATTCAACTCGTAGATGCGTCCCTCTTCAACCTTGACCAGCTCCAGCAGTGTCTCTTTATCAGGAACAATATCGCCCTGTATATCGACAGATGATACCCGGTACTGATCACCCTCACTAAGACTGAAGGTGAGGTTGAAACTTCGCTTATCCGGAGCCATAACCAGCTGCTTGGACTCTACACGTATATCAATATATCCGTGGTTGAGATAAAACTGTTCGATAAGCTGCGTATCAGCACCCAGTCGCTTCTGATCAAACACATCTTTATCGGTGAACCAGCTGATAATAGATGACTCCCGGGAGGCGATCTCATCCCTCAATTCAGAGTCGCTATAGACCTTGTTGCCAATAAAACCGATACGTCTGATGGTCGTCACTTCACCTTCAATGACCGTAACCAGCACATCAACGCGACCATCCTCTCTGGGTGTGGCGGTGAACTTCACATCAACCTGATAGTAACCATCCTTCAGATAGCCCTTACGGATAAGGTTCAGATCCGACCTCTGATTGAAGGGGTTAAAAATACGCCCGGGACGAACCTTCATCTGCAGCTGCAGATCCTTGGTAGGGTGCTTTTCATTACCTACCAGCTCAACCTTGGCAATCAGCGGGTACTCTTTCACCTCACAGACCAGATGAATGCCCTGCTCAGTTCGTGTGCCACTAAAACGCACATCGGAGAAAAAACCGGATTTATGAATCGCCAGCACATCGCGGCTCAACTGTTTTCTGCTCAGGATCTCTCCGACCTTGCTGCCCATCTTGGCAAGCACCATCTCATTCTCCACGTAGCGATTACCCTGCACATCAATAGAGAGGATTTTCGCAGCTGATGGCTGCCCGTCTGTTTCAGCCAGAGTTATACCTGCCACTGAAAACAGAGAGAGCAGCAGACCAAAACCAAACACCAATTGCCTTAAGCCAAACATATTATCCCCTGAATAGACGCGAAAGATCATTATAAAACGCAAACACCATCAACGTGATAATCAGCGCCAGCCCTACCACCTGCGTCATCTCCAGAAAACGTGGCGATAGTGGTTTTCCCCTCAACTTCTCCAATCCCAGATAAACCAGAAGACCACCATCCAGAATGGGAATTGGCAACATATTTAACACTCCGAGGTTCACGGAGATCAAAGCCAGGAAGCTGATAAAGTAGACCAGCCCAAGATCAGCTGTTTTTCCGGCCAACTGGGCAATGGCTATCGGGCCACCGAGGTTATCCGGTGATATCGCCGATGTCACCATCTTGGCAAACACACCAAGGGTCAGTGCCGTCATCTCCCAGGTTCTGACAAACCCGTACTGCACCCCTTCAAGGAGACCCATGCGATAGAGTTCGGTACCATGCAGTGATTGCGATGCAAGACGCACGCCAAGGCGCCCCTTCTGATCACTATCGGCAACAGGTATCACAGTCAGACTCAGCACAGTTCTATCGCGTTTAACTACCAGCGTTACATCTTCTCCGGCCAGCTGCTGTACCTGGGAAATAAACTGATTCACATTGCCAATGGCAATGCCGTTAATCTGCTTGATGACATCACCCTTCTGCAGGCCTGCCCGCTGTGCCGCCGATGCGTCCATAATCTCTTCGATAGAGACAACCAGGCCCGGATTAAAACCAAGCACCTGATCTGCCACATCGATCAGCAGCGCATCCTTCTGTTGGGCAGGCAGCTGCATATGAAGCGAAACATCTCTCTCATCACGACCCACAAGTACAGTCGCCGCATCACCAACATAAGCTTTAAGACGCTCTTCCATCTGCTGCCAGGAGTGCACCTGACGCCCTTCCACCTCTACAATACGGTCACCTGATTGCAACCCGGCCTGCTCGGCAATTGATGCCGGCGCCACATAACCCACAGTCGGAGGAAGTACAGATTGGCCAAGCCAGGCCACCAGCATGTAGGCTACGATAGCAAATAGAAAGTTATAGGCAGGACCTGCTGCTGCAACAGCCGCCCGCTTCCAGACTGCCTGCCGGTTAAAGGCCCGCAGCTTGTCCGCTTCAGAGAGTTCTTGCTGCCCCTCTTCACCCTGTTCATGCGGGTTCTCACCCAGCATCTTCACATATCCGCCCAGTGGGATGGCGGCAATCACATAGAGTACCTCACCGTCACGGCTGCGCCATGAAAAGAGCGCCGGGCCAAAACCGATAGAGAACTTCTCCACCTTAATGCCAAGCCTGCGGGCAACAGAGAAATGGCCATATTCGTGCACCGCTATCAGCAGTGCAATCGCTACAACAAAAGCAAATGTTGTATGCAGAATTTCCAGCATCAGGATATTACCTCATTGGCCAATCTTCTGGCATGTTCGTCATGCAACCATACATCATCGAGCAGAGCCACGGGTATATTTTCCACCCGTGCAAGCACCTTTTCGACTGTTGTCACGATATCTGTAAATGCTATGCGCCGATCTCTGAAGGCAGCATTGGCCACTTCGTTGGCGGCGTTGAGCGCGATGGAGAGTGAATCCTCCCCCTGCAGTACATCATTGACCAGCCGCATCGCCGGAAAACGCAGCTCATCGATCTGCTGAAAGTGCAGCACCCCGGTTTTGGCCAGATCAAGCCATGGTATCCCCGTTGATAAACGCGGCTCTGCCTGCATCGCATACGCGATTGGCATACGCATATCGGGCATGGCAAGCTGAGCCAGCACTGAGCCATCCTGATACTCCACCATAGCATGAATAATGCTCTCAGGATGGATAATCGCCGATAATTTGTCAGCAGGAAGATCAAACAACCAGCGCGCCTCAATCAGCTCCAGCGCCTTGTTCATCATGGTTGCCGAATCGACACTGATCTTTGCACCCATATCCCAGTTGGGATGGGCAATCGCCTCTTCAGGCGTCACACGCTGCAACGTTGCCGGATCACGATCTCTGAACGGACCGCCTGAAGCAGTCAGAATCACCCTAGACACCGACCCCTTATCATGACCATGCAGGCACTGGTGCACTGCGGCATGTTCTGAATCAACAGGTACAACTTCAGCACCTGAGAGTCGTGCTGCATCCATAAAGATGCGCCCGGCAGTGACCAGGCACTCTTTGTTGGCCAGACCAACGCGCTTACCTGCACTAACAGCAGCAAGCGTTGCCGGCAGACCTGCTGAACCCACCATAGCAGCCATCACCATATCGGTCTCTGCAGCAGCAGCCAGCTCCGTAGCCGCATCCATACCGGTTTCAAGCCGAACATCTGCAGGCAGCTGACCTTTAAGCCGCTCTGCAGCAGCTGCATCGGTCATCACCACCCACTGTGGTTTAAGCAGCTTTGCCAACTGCAACATCTTCTCACTGTTACGATGACCAACCAGAGCATAGGCGGAAAATTTATCAGGATGCTGCAGCATCACATCAGCCGTACTGCAACCGATGGAGCCTGTAGCCCCCAGCACCGTCAGCTTCATACGATCATCCCCCATAGCAGCCAGGCGACAGGGACAGCCATCATAATCGCATCAATACGATCAAGAATGCCGCCATGACCCGGTAGCCAGCGACCACTATCCTTAACGCCAGCCAGGCGTTTAACCGCCGACTCGGAAAGATCCCCCAATACACCTGCAAACACTGTCACAACAGCCAGCATAATGGCCGCCATCAAACCAACAACATCCCACATCAACCAACAGATCACGGCTAAAGGTACGGAGAACACCACACCACCAACCAAGCCCTCAACGGATTTACCCGGACTGATAGCCGGACAGAGCTTATGTTTACCAATGGCACGACCAACAAAATAGGCGGCAATATCCGATAGCCAGACAGCCAGACAGGTGCCGATGATCAAGCCCTGACCAACCTCTGAAGCATGCGTTTTTGCAATCGCCAGAGCGAACAGATAGAGCCAGCCAAACAGCCAGATAAAGGCGAAGAAGTGGCTGAATGAAGCCTCCTGATGGCGTGAAACAGTAACAAAAGTGGCGAACCAGAAGAGTGTAACAAACAGCAACCACTCAATCTGAGGCGCATAGAGAAAGGCCAGCCATAACAGTAGCGATGAGACCAGATAGACCATGGAGCCGCGCAGCTTCACCATCAGAATCAGCTCACACGTTGCACCCCAGCCAATCAGCGCCAGCACGGTTTCAAACCATGGCGATGGCAGATTGAAGTACCAGGCCCACACCAGCACCACCAGCACCAGTGCAGTGATAATGCGCTTGCTTAATTCACTCATCGGTTGACCTGCTCACTGGTCTTGCCAAAACGGCGTTCACGAGCCGCATAATCATCGACAGCCAGCTGCAGATCCTGCTTGCTGAATTCAGGCCAGTAGACATCACTGAAATAGAGCTCCGCATAGGCTGCATCCCAAAGATGGAAGTTGGAGATTCGACGCTCTCCACCGGTTCGAATCAACAGATCAACCGGAGCTATATCATGGCGCCAGAGCATGGAGCGGAATGTTTCCGGGGTTAATTCAGCCAGCGCCTTTTCAGGGTCGGCCTGAGACTGTGCCCATGAAACTGCATGCTGAACACCGGCAACGATCTCCTGCTGCCCACCATAATTGAGACAGAGAATCAGATCGATAGCACTGTTATCACAGGTTTCGGCGCAGGCCTGCTCAACCGCCTTACGGGCTTTTGCAGGTAGTGGTGAGATATCGCCAAGAACACGGAAGCGGACACCGTTCTCTCTCATTTCAGGCAGGGTTTTTGGCAGCGTCATGGCGAGCAACCCCATTAACGCTCGCACTTCAAGCTTGGGTCTGTTCCAGTTCTCGGTTGAAAAGGCAAAAAGAGAGATGTGTCTGATGCCCAGATCCCTGGCCCAACGAACAACCTGACGGGCAACATCAGCACCTCTTTTGTGCCCCTCGAGACGCACCTTGCCCTGAGATTTTGCCCAGCGGCCATTGCCGTCCATGACAATGCCTACATGGTTTGGAATCCCAGGCCTAGTCGCCTGCTCAGATGAAGACATCAGACGGTCAGAATTTCAGCTTCTTTATGTTCAATAATCTCGTCGATTTCGGCGATAAATTTGTCGGTTACTTTCTGAACCCGATCCTGCAGACGTTTACTCTCATCTTCAGGCAGCCCCTCATCCTTGACCTGATGTTTGACACTGTCATTGGCATCACGACGGATATTACGAATAGAGACCTTGGCTTTCTCACCGACCGTTTTAACCTGTTTCACGAGATCCCGACGGCGATCTTCAGTCAACTCAGGAAGCATAATACGCACCACTTCACCATCACTGGTTGGTGTCAGACCAAGATCCGATTTCATGATCGCCTTCTCAATTACTGCGATCTGGGATTTATCCCAAGGGGTAATCATCAGCATACGTGGCTCAGGTACGGAGAGGTTGCCCACCTGACTTACCGGTACTTCAGAACCATAGTAGGAGACCCTTACATGGTCGAGCAGCGCGGCATTGGCACGCCCTGTACGAATCGATGCCAGCTCAGACTTCAGCGCGCCAATCGATTTCTGCATTCTGTTTTCAAGATCTTTAAACATACTCACCCCTCCTGAACCAGTGTGCCGACAGGCTCACCGGAGACTGCTCTGAGCATCTGACCCGGTGTAGTCACATCAAACACCACAATCGGCATATGATTATCGCGACAAAGTGACATGGCAGTCGCATCCATCACACCCAGACGTTTGGTCAGTGCTTCGGTAAATGTAAGTGTTTCATAACGTATGGCATCTGGGTTTTTAGCCGGATCGGACGTATAGACGCCATCGACCTTGGTTCCCTTCACCACTGCATCTGCCTGAATCTCCATAGCACGAAGACTTGCTGCAGTATCCGTTGTAAAGTAAGGATTACCGGTACCTGCTGCGAAGATAAGAATACGCCCCTTCTCAAGATGGCGTACTGCACGGCGGCGAATATAGGGTTCAGCGATCTCCCTGATATGCAGTGCAGAGATCACACGCACAGTCGCACCATTGCGTTCTATCGCATCCTGCAGGGCGATGGAGTTCATCACCGTTGCCAGCATACCCATATAGTCGGCACTGGCACGATCCATACCCGATGCCGTGCCGCTCATGCCACGGAAGATATTGCCGCCACCGATAACAATGGCCAGCTCAATACCGGCCTGTTGCACTTCGATAATCTCTCGGGCCAGCCGATTGATGGTGTCAGGGTCAACGCCGAATGCCGTATCACCCATAAGTACTTCGCCGGAAAGCTTGAGCAGCACCCGCTTATAGGGGCGCTGCTCACTACTTTCGCGACGCAAACCGCTCATCTGCAATCAGCCTGCCATCTGTGCAGCAACTTCTGCAGCAAAGTCTTCCTCTTTTTTCTCGATACCTTCACCAAGAGCAAAGCGGGCCATCGCAACGACAGTTGCACCACCGAGCGCCTTGCCAACCTTCTGGTCGGTATCCATTACAAAATCCTGCTCCAGCAGGCAGATGTCAGAGTAGAACTTATTCAGCTGACCGGCTACGATCTTATCAACAATCGCTTCAGGCTTGCCGCTTGCAATTGCACGCTCAGAGAGCACTGCACGCTCACGCTCTACAGTATCAGCATCCACATCATCACGAGAGATAAACAGCGGGTTAGCCGCCGCCACATGCATGGCAACACCACGGGTCAGATCAGCAGCAGCATCACCTTCAATGCCGATCAACACACCGATCTTGCCAGCACCGTGCACATAAGATGCTACGCCACCAGAAGCTTCGATGCGCTCAAAGCGGCGAATGCTCATGTTCTCACCAATGGTTGCGATCAGCTGGGAGAGAGCCTGTTCAACAGTATGCTCACCATCAAAATCGAGCGCTTTCAGTGCATCAACATCAGCAGGATTCTCTTTGATAATCAGCTGAGCGACACTGTTTGCAAAACCGACAAACTTCTCATTCTTACTTACGAAGTCAGTCTCTGCATTTACTTCAACTACAACACCAATATTGCCTTCGGATACTGAAACAACGATTCCCTCAGCAGCAACGCGGCCAGCCTTTTTGGCAGCAGCACCCAGACCTTTCTTACGCAGGAAATCAACTGCGGCATCGATATCACCATCGGTCTCAGCCAATGCTTTTTTACAATCCATCATGCCAGCGCCACTCAAGTCACGCAGTTTTTTTACATCTGCAGCAGTAATAGCCATTCTAAATTACCCTCGTATCCTTTTATTAATTACGCGTCGGCCGCTGTCTCTTCAGCAGCCTCTTCAACAGCCATAGTCATGGCTTCAACAACATCGGCACCATCTTCAGCATTCTCCAGAGTCCATGCTTCAGCACCTTCCAGAAGCGCATCGGCAATCTTGCTACAGAACAGACGCACAGCACGAATCGCATCGTCGTTACCTGGAACAACATAATCGATACCGGTCGGGTTGCAGTTGGTATCAACCACGGCAACAACCGGGATACCCAGCTTCTGGGCCTCTTTCACAGCCAGCTCTTCTTTACGTACGTCAACCACGAACAGACAGTCAGGCAGCTCAACCATATCCTTGATACCACCGAGTGAACGCTCCAGTTTGTCCAGTGAACGCTGCAGGCCCAGTGCCTCTTTCTTGGTCAGCAGTTCAAACACGCCCTCTTCCTTCTGGCGCTGCAGATCTTTCATCTTACGAACAGACTGCTGAACGGTTGTGAAGTTGGTCAGTGTACCACCGAGCCAGCGGTGATTAACATAGAACTGACCGGCGCGCAGAGACTCCTCTTTCACAGCATCACGAGCCTGACGCTTGGTGCCAACGAACAGTACGCGGCCACCGGCAGCTGCCAGTGCATTCATGAATGAGTAGGCTTCATTAGCCAGACGCAGGGTTTTCTGCAGATCGATAATGTGGATGCCATTACGGGAACCGAAGATATATGGTGCCATTTTCGGATTCCAGCGACGGGTCTGATGACCAAAGTGTACGCCTGCTTCAAGCAGTTGCTTCATAGTAAACTGAGACATTTAAGTTCTCCAATTGTTATTTTCTTCCACCGTCCCTCACCCTTTCGGGCACAATGGTTGGATCGGTGTGCGAATTCGCTCCTTTGAGCGGGCGCGCTTTCTAGCTAAAAGCGGATAAAATTGCAAGCAGCCATCCCGGCTTTTGAGAAGCTCCGGCTCTATATGTTGCTGCTTTTATTAAAATTCATTTGCTTATAAAACAGTTTTATTGAATGCTGGCTTCCGCCAACCCGTGGGAAAGCGGTGGCAAGGGGATAAGCTCAAACTATGTAACAGGGGGAAGCATGAATACTAATGATTTAGCAACTGTGGTCGGATACACATCACTATGGCACTCCGAGAGCAACAGTGTATCGATTGAACTGGCGCTGCTTGGCGGTGAGCGCAAAACGTTAGGCACGATGGATTGCGAACAAGCCAATATGATTATCGGCATGCTTACCAAAAACGGCAAAAAATCGGTCTCTTATAAGGACAACGAATACCTTCAGGTGAGCGAATTCTACCAGTTTAAATAAACCGCCTCTCAACAGCAGCCCCCCTGTTCAGGGGTAACCTGTTTTCAATCAGCGTTCAATTATCGAGATAAGCAATATCACCGGTAATAAAGGCCCGTTTCAGTGCGCGCCTGGAAACCTGTGCACCTGTACGGTTGGCTTTGGTCAGGTTAGCCCGCTTCAGGCTTGCACCACGCAGATCGGCATTCATCAGGTTTGAACAGGCAAGGTTGGTCTCATAAAGTACCGCTCCGCGCAAGTCAGCGCCTTCCAGATTACAGCCCTGCATATTGGCATAGGTGATTTTAGCATAACGAAGGTTCTCACCAGCCAGATCCATACCTGAGATATCAACACCATCAAGCGTCCAGCCACTGCGGACTCGGGAGATCAGCCGGTCACGGTCAATACGCAGACCGGTCTGCTTCACATTGATCATCTCACTGCCATCCAGATTGGCGCCTCTGATATCGGAACCGCTCATATCAGAACCACCAAAATTACAGTGGCTGAGATTGGCTCCGGTAAAATTCACATTGTGCAACCTGGCACCGCTGAACTTGCTGCCGTGCAGGTCGGCACCGGAAAAATCAGCGCCGGAGAGATCCTGACCCGAGAAATTGAGGTTGGTCAGATCCGCACCAGCCTGGCTTTTTCCCTCTTTAATCTGTGCGACCACATCTGCAACGCTCATACTCCCCTCCTGATTCAACGGGCTGTTATGGTAGAAAAACCGCACCAAATCGCAAGCTATAATCTTGTCTCACCGGATCGGCTCAATTTGCGACAAGTAGCGGATATTGAAAACGCGGTCTCTTCTGCTGCTGTTTGAGTCTCCGCACTGCTGCCAGTGAAATGGTGCGATCACCATATTTTCTATTGATATCATTCACCGTCAGCATCAGCTCTGTCTGGCGCCCATCCTCATGCATCAGGCCGAACAGATCGGGGGTAGCTGATGCAGCGCGACTGATATGGGTCGCCACGATGCCGCAGCCGCGATAACGCTCCCCTGCCCTGAACAGTGTTATAAAACCCTTTTTTACCGCTGCGGTGATCCGCTTCAGGCTGCTGCTCGGCAGATCAAGGCAAATATCGCTGCCACGCTTTTCAAACGTCGCAAGGGTGAGAAACACATGAATGCGGCGGGTAAACAGCTGTTTGGCAACCAGCTCTGAGACCAGCCGCATGGTGTGATAACTCAGATGTGCCGCCACAAGCTGCGATGATGTCGTCACCTCACCCATTGATGCAGTACGTGCGACACTTTTCGGCAGTGGCGGATTGATCTCCAGCCCCATCACAGAGATGCCTGAGAGCTCCTGCTTGAGAAGCATACCGTGACGCCCCAGCAATCGCTGCATAACAGTGTCCTCAAGGCGGGAAAACTGCAGGGCCGTATAAATATGACATTTATGCAGCAGCGCGGCACGGCTCCTGCCGATACCCGGAATCTCAGAGACGGCAACATCAGCCAGAAAACGTTCGATGCGTCTGCCCGGCACCACTGTGGTTCCATTGGGTTTGTTCGATTCCGAGGCAAGCTTGGCCAGTGTGCGTGTCACGCTGATACCGACGGAAACGGTGATGCCCGTTTCACGCTCAATGCGCTGGCGAATCTCATCTGCAAGCTGGCGAAACGGCTTACGCCACAAGGTTCGGATGCCATTCATATCCATGAACCCCTCATCAATCGAGTAGACCTCGATATCGGGACTGTAACGTCTGAGAATGGAGAAGAGTTTATGCGAGAGCTGGCCATAATAACGAAAGTCGGCGGCAAGAAACTCAGCCTGCGGCACCAGCTTTTTCGCCTCCCACACCGGCATACCAGTGGTGATACCTAGCGCCCTGGCATCGTAGGACCTGGCCACAACAATGGCATTCTGACTGGAGAGCACACAGATCGGTCGCCCCTTCAGATCAGGCCTGCGCGCCGCCTCACATGATGCATAGAAGGCATCACAATCGATATGCGCAATCGCATTGGGCCAGTTACTGATTGTTTTCATATAATAGACTCACCACAAAGACACGAAGGCACAAAGAAGACATTCAATAGAATAATACAAACCGCAATATGAAAAATTCATATGATTGTAGCATTGGACATCACATTTTTTACTTTTCCTGTTTTTCTTAGTGCCCTTTGTGTCTTCGTGATAAAAAAGGTCCTAAAATTTTCTAAATTGGCCGACCACTTCACCGTAGATATCGAGTGACATCTCCGGATAGATATTCGGGAAGTTCTCATTGGCCGGCTCAAGGTACATCCCCTCTTTTCCGCTGCGCAGATATTTGATGGTAAAATCACCATCGACAATGGCCACAACGATCTTGCCGATGGATGGATTCCTGTTGCGTTCAACAATAAGAAAATCGCCATCATGGATACCGGCATTGATCATCGAATCACCTGTCACCTCAACCAGCACAGTTTGTGAGGGGTGTTCAACCAGATAGTCATCGATCGTGATCGCATCGCCAAGCAGCTCTGTGGCCGGAGAGGCAAAACCAGCAGGTGCCACGCCGACATGCGGACGGGCGAAGAACATATTGGCAGGGCTCAAGCGACCGCCCGGCCCTTTGCTGATGTAACCGGCAAAGATCATACGGTCGATAAATTTTACCGCCCCCTGCTTACTCACACCCACAAGGGCAGCGATCTCCGCATAGGAGGGAATCAACCTGTGCAGCGCGTAGTAGTCCTGCAGTCGTCCGAGGTAAAAGGGATCTTTATTAATCATGGTGCGGAGTATGGTGTACGATCGTACACCCGGCAAGAGAATATTTTTAGCGCGCAGTATCAACCAATAATGAAACGGATATCTTCCCCTAACTCTTCGGGATAAAATGGCTTATTAAGCAGGTAGTAGTTTTCAAAAGCGCCTATCCGCCTTGGTGCCTCATGTGCATCAAGGTCTGTAACAAACAACACCGGTATATCTTTGTCGATACGGCGAACCTCATTGATTGTTCTTTCACCGGCATACAAACTCGACATCACTTCACTCACCACAAGGTCAATCTCGTTGCGACATGCCGTGAACAGATGAACAGCCTGCTCGCCAGCGTTAGCCTTTAACACCCTGAAACCATCCAGACTCAATATCTCTGCAATATGCTCCAGAATCTCACTACAATCATCAATCAAAAGAACTGTCTGCTGACTCACAGGGATATCCACCCCATACCAACCCCGACTCCGACAAAGGCCAGCACCGATGCGCCAATCCTGGCCAGCTGCTGCTGTCTGCCTCTGAGTTGCGAGCGTATCTCACCACCGGCTCTGCCCAGACCGTAACCGAAAACAAGCTGGGGAATAACAATAGCACCGGCTCCGAAGGAGAGGCCGAGAAGCAGTCCGTAAGCGGCTGAGCCAGTTGCTGCAGATGCTGCCATGACACCGGCCAGCGGCGCACATGGCCTCAAACCCATAGCAAAACCGATCCCGAACAGCCCTGCCCTGATCTGCTTCTGCTTGTGGCTGGCACACCCCGCCACTCTCCCCTTGCGCCACAACAGCACGGCAGAGCCGAGCAGCATGGCGGCAAAGATATAGTTGGCATGACTCATATCGAGCAGACCGACCAGTGAAGCACCAACCAGACCCGAAACGGCAGCAAGCAGTGCATAAGCCGCCATGCGACCGAGATTAAAACGCAGCGTCTGTAGTGAGGTCTCTCTGGCTCCGATATCCTGCGCCAGCAGCATCACACCGAGTGTCGGAATACAGGTAAACATACATGCACCGGCCCCAAATGAGAGGCCGATGATGAATGTTGTCAGCATAGCGGAGAATAGAACCTCCACGTTTAATCCTTTTTAACACGGCGAGATGGCTTCTGCTTGCCCTCCCACCTCTTCTGCGCCTTGTTGCGTTCTTTAAAATACGCGGGATCAGAGACCTTAATCGGAATCACCGCATACTTCAGTGCCATCACACCCTTATCCGGGCAGAACTCCACACAGCGTCCACACAGGGTGCAGTCGGGCATAAGAATATCCTTCTCTTTGGATGTATGAATCTCACGAATATCCATCGGGCAGGCTTTGGCACAGAGGCCACACTTATCACAGCGGCTGGTATAGTTCTTCACAAGCTTAACCAGGCCAACCTTCTTAAACAGCGCATGCATCGCCAGCAGCGGGCAGATGCGGCAGAAGGGCTGACGCATGGTCAGTGAGAGCACAAGAATCAGACCAAACAACAGATCGGCAATAATCGAGAGGATCATATAACCGGTTGATGAGGTATCGATATAGAGCTGGTTAAGCTGCCCTGCAAAGAGTGAGGTCAGTATCCGGCTCGGACAGATCTGGCAGAAGGGATCGCCCAGTTCATGGCCGACAAAACCGAGACCCGAAGCCAGTGGCAAGAGAATCACCAACAGCCCCAGCATCAGCCATTTGGCAGGCCTGATGCGATCCACCAGATTATCATCCAGCGACTCAGTGCGATTCAGCCGCAGCTTCTGACCGATCATACCCAGCACCTCCTGGAAGAAGCCCAGCGGGCAGAGCCAGCCACAGAAAGCCTTATTCAACAAGATGAAAAGAAGAAGGAAGGTTCCCAGGGTTGTCAGGATAGGCAGAAGCAGACTGAGCGTGAACTTTCCGGCCGCAATTGCAGGCCCTAAACCATGTCCGAGCTGATGCTGCAGTGGAATCAACACACAGTAGTCTGCTGTTTTGGCATCATAAGCACAGGAGAGCACCGGAAATGCACCCGACAACTTATCGGCAGAGTAGAAGCCTACAAAGACTGAGCCATAGACAAGAAACAGAAAGGCCAGCAGCTGAACAAATTTGCGGATGACCGATAAATTTTTCCAGATAGGCATTACTTTTTCTCCCTGCGACGACGCTTTCTCAAGGTAATAAAACCACCAATCAACATCCCGCCACCAATGACCGCCAGACCGAGCTCTGTAGGCTGCCAGTGCTCAGGGTTGATGTGATAGCCATATGAAAAGGTGGTAATATGTCTCTCTGTGCCGACATGATGCTCAGCGGTTAGTACAAATTCAGACGGTGGATTTGCCATACGGCCGGGTTTCTCGTAGGTAAAATCCTCAGGCAGCGGGATAGTCACCAGACCTTCGGTATTGGCTGCAAATTCAGCACTGCTACCATTGCCTGTCTGCATGTGCACCTTCGCTCCGGCAAGCGGCTCACCCTGAAAACGTACGATGAACTGTGCATCTGTATTGGAGTAGTAACGCCAGTGCTCTCGCGCCAATGGAGCTGGTTCTATCTCCAGCGCCGATTTCTCGTGCCCTATCAATAGTGATGGTGACACGCCGGATGGTTTGCCGTTCATATAGATATAACGAACAGCTGACTCATGCAGATCACCCACGCTACGTTTAGCTACCAGCGCATGATAATTGCCGGTGCCCATCGCTTTCACACTGACCCTGCCATGCTCCAGCGTTAAGGGTTGAACAACCTTGCTCGGGCTCATCAGCTGGACCTCTGCACCTTCACCAGCATGCAACAGGAACGGTTTGCCTGCATGGCGATCATGGCCACCGTGTCCACCATGACCATGACTCTTCTCTTTCGGAGCCGGGGACCAGTGCATCGCTGCCTCTGCGTTGATGCTGAAAAGAGCCACGGCAAGCGTGGCCCCTATCCATATTTCCCGCTTCACTTCTTAGCACCCATGGCTTTTTTGCCTGCATAGAGGCTGGATTTCTGCTCATCAGTGAGCAGGCGTGAAGCTTTTACCGAGGCCATCAGGTTGGCTTCGTATTTGGCTGCACGCAGCTCACCCATGCGTTGGCTATAGGCTTTGATATCACTATCTTTCAAGTTGCCGCCGTGCAGTTTGCCACGCAATGCAGCCACTTCGATCTGAGCTTCGGCATGGGCTTTGGCAGCACCGGTTTCGGCCGCTACCAGCAGTTCACCGATCTGTTTGCGCTGCTTATCACTCAAAGCGATGGCATCGGCCTTCTTGAGAATCTTGCGAATATAGTCAGGGCTGTTGCCCGGAATGTTATGGTGCCCCGATTTCTTATAACCCGATCCTTTGGCATCGCCTTGCACACAATTTTCTGCCTTGGCGCCCTTAAAATCGCAGCTTTCGGATGCACATGGCTTACCACCACAGGCCAGCGCCGGGCTTGAGAGCAGCAGTGCAGTCGCTGCCGCGATAATCAGCTGTTTCATCTGTTTGTTCATATCTTCTCCCTCGGTATGGTTTGATTAAAATGTTGCGGTTACGCCAGCTGTCCAGCGGCGACCGGGATTGACCACGATAGAGAGGTCTTCTGCGTTGTAGGAAAAATCGCCATTGCTGTCGTAATAACCGCGTGCGGTGTTGTAGACGGTGCGATCCAGCACGTTATCCATGCGTCCAAACAGCGACCACTTCACACCGTTATTGGCTCCTGTTGTGAAATCGTAGTTGGCTACCAGATCGAACAGGGTATGGCCTCCGATCTTCTCCTGATTAATCTCATCGGCAAAATAGGAGGATTGCGCATTCATCTCACCGGTGAGGGTGAAGCCTGCGAACGGGTTAATCCGTGCAGCCAGAAAGATTTTATGCTTGGGAGTACGCGGCACTGTTTTACCGCTATTATTGTAGGTCACGATTCTGCTTGCACCCGGTGCCGGACTGAAGCGGTTGCCCAACAGCAGGTTGTAGTTGTCATAGCGGGTGAATTTCGCATCCAACAGTGTGTAGGCCAGATCCATCGAAAAGAGCTGCTGCTGATCAGTTTTGACAGCCAGTTCAACACCGCGATTGCGCATACCACCGATATTCTGGTACTGATCGGTTACACCGGTTGCAGGATTGGCATACTGACCGGCCACATTGAGGATAAAATCCTTACGATCAATCTGGAAAGCAGCGATATCCCACTCAATACCCCCAATTAGATCGAGCTTTCCACGCATACCTACCTCAAAGTTATAGGCCTGCTCAGGTTTCAGGTTCGGATTCGCAGCAACACCGCCGGTCAAATTGATTGTGCCTGCAAATAGCTGCTGAATAGTCGGAGCCCTGAAGCCAGTTGAGACATTCGTATAGAGTGAGGCAGAATCACTGAAATCATAATTCAGACCAGCACGCCACGAGCCGACATTAAAATTCTTACTCAGAGATGCAGCTGCAGCAGCTGGAAGATAGTCATCATAGCTCAGTTTCATATGGTCATAACGACCATTCACGGTTGCTGATAGTGCATCGGTCACGGCAAATTTCAGCTCACCATAAGTTGCATACATGCGCTCTTTTGTCTTGTCATCTGCAGTAACCGTACCTGCAGTAACACCGGAGAAGGGGCTTGGACTGGCGCGATGGCTCTGCAGAATTGTCACTTTGTTCTTGTAGCTGTTATCGCGCAGATCAACGGCACCCAACCAGCCAAGCGTCTCACTGCTGCCGCGCCACTCACCCTTGATGCCACGCTGAACCTGTTTGTAATCATTGCCGTTGGCATAGGCGTTCACATCAGTCACAGCCGCGCCTGTCGTGCTGTAACGAATAGGAGAGGACCAGTATTTGGTGTGATCACCAAACTGGTAGATATTGAGCAT
Organism: Mariprofundus sp. KV; assembly: GCF_013387475.1. GTDB lineage: Bacteria > Pseudomonadota > Zetaproteobacteria > Mariprofundales > Mariprofundaceae > Mariprofundus. Next base: position 22,354 of record NZ_VWNB01000007.1, read on the forward strand.
CAGGTTACTGGTCTCAGAGATATCGTTGGCATAGGTGAGATAGAACTTACCCAGATCAACATTATAGTGACGGGCAAAATCACGGCCATTTACACTGGTAGGATCCAGTGCGGCCTGAGAAATGCCTGTAACCGTACCGTGGCTATCCTTGAAACGTTTGGCCACCTCCCAGCCAAATGTCAGATCACTGCTGTCAGAGAGATAACCCTGCAGCTTTCCATTCAGATAATCGGCTTTGTAATCACCCTGATAATAGTAACCTTTTGCATCCCTGCGACTCACCTGCACATGACCGGACACTTTATCGGCTGCAAAACCGGCACGTGCCAAACCACGCTTATAACCAAAGCTTCCCGCTTCGCCAGAAAGCTGACCACCGGCCATTTTAGCACCGCGTTTGGTGGTAATGATCACCGCACCGGCCAGAGCATCATCACCAAAGAGATAAGAGGCACCACCCTTAATCACTTTGATCGATTCGATGTCATCCATATTGATATTCACGCGTCCTGTGCGCTCAAATACCGGCACACCATCAATCACCACGGCCACACCCGGCTTCTCGCCCATAAAGCGCTGATTTTCCACACCACGGATATGAATTTTCAGTGAATCCTGACTCTGTAATTCAGCCGTCACACCCGGAATAGCATCAAGGATCTGTTTGATGTTCTCGGCATGTGCCTCTTCCACCTTGTTGCCTGAAATCACAGAGATATTGGAGGGTTCGCCGCGTTTGGACTCAAAGCGGTCATCAATGGTGGTGGAGTCCACCCGCATCAACCCCATATCTTCGGCTCCTGCCATATGCGGCATCATCAGCATTGTTGCTGCCGCTACCACCTGCGTTCTAATTTTCAAATTCATCTCTTCTCCCCTGTCTTATTTCAAAAAACAGGCGGATTTTATGAGCCGAAGTAAATGTAGAAATTAGGCAAAACGACGCAGGGCAAATTGTCGCGCGACAGATTGACGCACCCCTGCTTCACGATCAAATGCATTTACTGGAAACAGGAGACTGTAAGAGGAACCCGAATAAAAATCAGGATGCATCCAGATTAAAGCGCATGCGAAACTCGCACTCAAGCGGGCAGTCGATCGTCGCTGGAGGCAAAGGCAACGGCAACGCCTTCTCTACAGCCTTTCTGGCTGCTGAAACCAGCATGGTTGGACCATCTTCAACCACCAGCTGGTGCGTTGAACCATCTGGAAGCAGCTTGAAACTGATATGCACTTCACCCTCAATTCCGCGCCGGCGAGCTGCTTTCGGATACCATTTATGCTGTTCGATATGTGCCATCACCTCGGTGAGGTAGCGTTCGGTTTCTCGCTTGATCAACCCCTGATCAATCTGTGGTGTGGCTGCCGCAGCTACGGCCATCGGCTGCGCAACGACTACCGGTTGTGGTTCACTGATCTGCTCTTGAACCACCTCTTCTACAGGCTCAGCGACCTTCTTACGCACCTTTTTTTTCACCACTTTCTTCACCGGCTCCGGCGTCGGTTCCACAATCTTTTTCTCTTTCGGTTTGATCTCAGGAACAACTTCCGGTGTCACAACTGGCTCTACAGCCGGTGTTAAAAAACTCAGGCGTGTGACTGACTGTGTCGGCGGCTGCACAATACCTGCCGGTGCCCCGCCAAAACTGGCAAACAGAGCCCCGTGCAGCAGCAGAGAGAGGCCGATTGCGCCATAACGAACCACTCTGTTTGCAGGTGCTACCACTACCGGACTCATGTTAATCCCGATCCGGCTGCTCAGTGACAATATCGACACCCTCTGCACCAGCCAGGCGCGCTGCATCAATCACCTTCACCGAATCACCAAAACCGGCATCTTTGTCACCACGAATCAGCACACGCTTCTCATCTCTTGCAGCAAGCAGGGGCCGCAAGTACGCCTGCAGCGCATCAATCGCGACCTGCTGATCTGCGACCATGATCTGGCCTGTGCCGGTCAGCTTGATCTCAAGCGGTTTCTGATCATCAAGTGATAGCGCACTTTCTGCTTCCGGCAACTCAATCGGCAGCCCCTGATCCTTCACAAAATGGGCGGTGAGCATAAAAAAGACCAGCAGCAGAAAAACGATATCAATCAGCGGTGTCAGGTTCGGTGCCTGACCACTCCTGCGTGCCCCCTCAAATTGCATGGGCCAGCGAGTCCCTGTGTTTAACCTGGTTATCTTCACTGTTCAGCGCGATATGCGGCAACTGCTCGATCACCATCGAAGCGACCCGCTGCATCGACTTGGCACGTTTATCAACCAACCCTTCAAGAAAGTGCAGTAGAAACAGAACAGGGATTGCCACGGCCAGCCCTGCGCCGGTTGTTACCATCGCTTCCCAAATGCCACCAGCCAGCACCATCGCATCGACCTTGCCTCCGGCAGCCTCAATCACCTGAAAGGCTTTGATCATGCCGGTGATCGTGCCAAACAGGCCTAATAGCGGCGCTGTATTACCCAGCCAGGCCAGCGTACGCAGTCCGGACTCCATACGCGCCAGTTGATCTGATCCAATGCGTGAAGCCACACGTACCAGATCCTTCACACCTTCACTGGCAGCCTGTTGCACACCCATAGCAATCGCCGCTTCCGGTGAAATGCGTTTACCACTGCTCTGATAGAGGGAGTCCAGATCACCACTGACTTTGGGCAACAGATTGAGATGAATCAGTCGCTCGACCACAATGGCAACCGCCACCACGGAGTAACCGAGCAGCACCCACATCACCGGGCCACCTTTATCTATCAGCGTGGTAATTTCCATAAACTCTCCCCTTATTCAAAACTGGATGAGGGGAGAGTTTATAAACTGATCAGAAACTATACATGGGGCAAATTGTCGCAGTAATATCCAACGATGGTTTGTACGACACTCCCAACGACAACAGCCAAAAACATCTGTTATTTAAAAAGCTATTGAGTATTGATGTTTATTACTACTACATCTTGAGAGTCATACCGACATAGATCGAACGCCCCATACCCGGAACAGCTACACCCCAGGGTACATCTGCAGCGGACATGGTCTTACCCTGGCCTGTATAAGCGCCGCCGAGTGGATCGTTATAGAATTTATTAAGCAGGTTCTCAATACCGGCATCAACACGGAGATGTTTCCACTCGTAGCTGCCGCGCAGATTCAGCAGCCCGTATCCTGCGGTCGCAACCTCATTTCTAATCTGTGAAACCTTTGTTTTGGCAGCGACCATCTCAGCTTCGAGACTACTGGTCCAGCCGCCCAGACGGTGCGTAAGGCCAAGTCGGCCGTTCAATGGCATAATGTTGTAAAGGTTATCATTGGTAGTCTTGTTCTTGCCGCGCACGTAATTCAAAATACCAGAGGCCGAGAGGCTGCCAAAGCTACCATCTTCAACCAGAGTGAGTTGACTTGAGAGATCAACACCATGAATTTCAGCCAACTTGTTGGCAAACTGCAGATACACAAACCCTGTCGTAGCAGTCTGGTTAGCCGCACCACAGTTGGCATTGGCTGAAGAGCAACGGTTTACATCGATATAGTCTTTAACACGACTGAAGTATGGCGTGACCTTTACCTCCCACTGCTTCTCCTCAGCATCATGAAAATCAAAGGTTGCACTGATGGTGTGAGAGGTCTCCGGTTTCAGATTGAGATTACCCACATATCCATTACCGTCGCCAGCCATATTGATCATGCGCATGGCCATGCCGCCGGTTGACCATGTATAACGCTCGTAGAGGTTAGGCGAACGGGTTTTCATACCATAACCAAACTCAAGCGTTGCGTTCTCTGACGGTGTAAAACGAACCAGAGCAGTCAGATCAATGTTATTGTCGGTTTTTTTGCGGTTAGCGGCATTAAACGCAGCGGCTTCAGCGGCATAGGTGGCGTTGTAGCCCTGCACGGTGCTGGTATCCATGCTAACGCGCTCATAGCGCACGCCGAGCTGCGTCAACCAGCGCGAATTCCACTGCGACTCCCACTCACCAAACAGGGCCAAACGGTCACGCTTACCACCGTTAATATTCCAGAAGGTGTCAGGCCACATGCCTTTTCCGGATGGCTCCCACCAGTCATCCAGGCGGTACTGCTGGCCCTCTGTACCCACTCTGAGCAACTTGCCTGCTGAAAGTGCGATATTCGCCTTAACACTACCGCCGATATTCAGACCTTCGGTATCCATTGGCATGCCCGCTGCACAGCCCATCATGCCGGCAGAAGGGGTACAGGCAACGCCATCATTTGGAGCTGCAGGCATCGCATTACCATACCAATAGAGCTTATCATCACCAAACTGCATTGCATGCTTGGTATTTTCATAGTAGGCGCGTGCTTCCAGTTCACCCCAGCTATATTGACCCTCATAACGAAGGTTTGCCTGCTTACTATCGTTTCCGGTCATATCCATGCGCTGATTTGCCCAGCCCTGATAAGGAATATCCTGTAGCCCCAGTTTCACATCAACCTGATGGTCACCATTAAGCACAGCCATCGCAATCGACTGATTGGTCGTTTTGTACATGGTGGAGCCAACCTCATCTGCTGCCAGCCAACCCCTGCCTGCTGCTGCAAGACCTGCCGCTTTGAAATCGCCTCCGGCTTTGTAATCATCACCCTTGGCTGTGGAACCACGGTAGCTCAAGCTGACGTTTTCACTGGCCACTGTAGCAGATGCATTTGCACCCTGAACATTGCCATTGCTACGATAGAATGCGCCAATCTCGCCTTTGGTCAGAATTCCCTCGCCAGGCTTGGCAAACTCAGAATCTTCGGAATCCACGATGATGGTACCGCCGATGCTGTCGCCACCAATACTGACCGGCGTAATACCGGCAAAAACCATTGCACTGCCAACATTGCTCGGATCGACATATGAGAGCGCCGGATTCATGTGATTACCACATGCTGAGATAAGATCCATACCATCGACTTTGATACGCAGGCGATCATCGGCCATGCCATGAATGGCAGGCAGATTGGAAACGGCACCACCGCGCTGAAGATTTAGCCCCGGCGTGTTTTTCAGCAGGCTTGCTGCATCACTGGTAGCCGGTGCCATCGATTTCAACTCTTCCTGACTAACGATCTCGCAATGTGGCGCCTGTGTATCGGTCAGGGCCGAGCCGGTGACATCGATGACTGGCAGCGCTGCGTCCTCAGCATGCGCAATGCCGTGGCTATAGCCTGCAATCAGAGCGGCCAGAAAAGCCTGCCGATAGTGTGTATGATTCATGATTGTTTCCCCTGCTTTGTCTTTGAAAGAGATATCTAAAACGTAAGTGGGCGCGAAACATACTGACGAGAGAAAATTTTAAGATAGGGCAAATTGCCGCGCGACATATTGCCGCAGTCAGAAGGACTATTGTTCTATGGCGATCTCAATGAGCAACCAATGGGGGACAGGCCTACTCTTAGAAAACCACAAAACTGCGGGGTCTAACTACGGGGTCAGGTCTACTTTTATAACTACGGGGTCAGGTCTACTTTTATACCGCCAAAAACCCATATTAACACTTCAGGATTTTGAGGGGCGTTTGGCCAGCTTCCGTTGCAGAGTGCGGCGGTGCATGCTGAGTCGTCTGGCGGTCTCGGAGATATTGCCATCACACTCCATCAGCACCTTCTGGATATGTTCCCACTCCAGGCGTCTGGTCGACATCGGCTGTTCGGTAACCTCGGCAGTGGCATCACCGCTGTTTTTCTGTAAGGCGGCGACCACTTCATCAGCATCAGCGGGTTTGGCGAGATAGTGCGTCGCACCGAGTTTGATCGCTTCCACTGCTGTGGCAATCGAGGCGTAACCCGTTAACACAACGATACGGGTGTGTTCATCCAGCTGATGCAGCTTCTCGACCAGCACCAGGCCGGAATCACCCGGCATGCTCAGATCGACCACGGCATATTCAGGTGCCGCATCACCAATCAGTTCAATGGCATCAGCGACATTGTGCGATACCTGCACGGCAAAACCGCGTTTCTCCAGCGCAGAGGAGAGGATGCGACAGAAGAGTTCATCATCATCAACCAGCAGCAGATTCGGCAGATCCCTGTTTGCTTCCATAGCTACTCCGTTTTCAACTTCTGCAGTGGCAAGCGGATATTCACAAGTGCCCCACCCTCTGCATGATTGCTGATACTCATCTCTCCGCCAATACGGCGCACCACCTCACTGGCCAGATAGAAGCCCAGCCCGTGGCCATCTTTCTTGGTGGTGAAGAAGGGTTTGCCCAAAGCCTCCAGCGCAGCAGGACTCAAACCTTCGCCAAAATCGCGAATATCAAGATTCAGTTCAACGGCAGACCACGCTGCATTGAGTTCAATGCTATCCGGAGAAGCATCGGCAGCATTATTTAACACGTTGATTACAGCCTGATTCAGGGTCTCATCAACAACAATGGTCGGTGCCGGTTCAATCCCTTTCAGAGAGATCGCTATCGAGGTTGCCGGATGCAGCTCCTGCCAGCGTGCTATGCAGTGGTTCAGGCAGCTCTTCACATCTTCGCTATGGCCACTCTCAGCCTTCATCTGTCCGGCACTGGCACTGATCTGGCCCAAGGTCGCCTTACAGCGATCTACCTGCGAGCGCAGAATAATAATGTTCTCCAGCAGTTCGGGTTGCTGCCGATACTCCTTTTCCATCTCTTTGGTCAGTACAGCCATCGTCGCCAGCGGTGTGCCCAGCTCATGTGCAGCACCTGCGGCCAGTGTACCGAGAGAGACCATGTGCTCATCGCGCAGATTCTTCTCACGTGCTTCGGCCAGTTTCTGATCACGCTGGCGCAGCGCCTCAGCCATGGAGACCACAAAAAAGAGGATCAAGCCGACCGCCAGTAGAAAGCTGAACCACATACCCAGCACATGCAGGCTGAAATCACCGGCAGGGGAAGCACCGTGGCCGGCATGAGCACCATGATTATGGCCTGTCATCTCCTGCGTCAGCGGCACATTGATCAGCATAAGCAGTGAGTAGCAACCCAATGTGACCGCTGCCATACCCCAGACATAACGCTTGGGCAGGGTTGCCGCGACAATCACCAGTGGCAGAAGAAACAGCGAAACAAACGGATTACTGGAGCCACCGGCAAAATAGAGCAGCCCGGCAAGGGCCAGTACATCCACAACCAGATGCAGGAAAAATTCATTGGCAGATGCCGATGGGGTTTTGCGAAGACGCAACCAGAGGTATGCGTTAAACAGCGTATAGAGGCCAATCACTGAAAGCATATAGAGCAGAGGCAACTCAACTGCCAGTCCATACACAGCCAGACCAACGGCAGCCAGTTCACTTGCAATCACAGCACTTCTGAACACAAACAACCGTTTCAGGTTATAGGTACCCACCATCTCCTCAATGGAGCCTTGAATAAACATTGTTGCCTCTTCGGTTCGCATGAGAAGTTAAGCTAGGGGCTGAATAGTGATCAAACAAGCCGCGCTTCTCTGCGCCATTTTATGACTGCGAAAGGTATATGAATCAGAAAACATCGGAGTGTGACAAATTGTCGCATTTTCACAGCCTTTCTTCCCTTTAAGGATACGCCAAATCAGGGTGCTGTCGCTGCCGTGGAGGTCTCTTCCCCGGGGTGCCCGGTTCGGCAGCTCCCTGGTACTCTCACTTTCAGTAACTCTTCTAGACAAAGAAAAAGCCCGACCTTTTCAGGCCGGGCTTACAGCGAAGATCAGACTTTTGGAATGTCCGGACTTTTTCAATATTGTAGCTGAAACCAATCAGGCTTTCAGAAACCTCTTACACTCCTTGATACATTCAGCACATGCATCAGCACATGCCTTGCAGGTAGAGTGTTTCTTTTCATGTTTGCGGCATTCTTTCTCACAATCGCCACACATCTTGATACTGAGTTCACACATCTCCTTCATATGCGCAGATTCAAGCGTGGCCAGCTTTGCATGCGCCGCACAAAAGGCTCCTGTCTCCATCACAATCCTCGCGCAGTCGGCCATTGCCGTATCACCCGCCTTAAACTCGATCAGGCAATGGTGTATACAGTCATCACCGGCACGCATACACTCATGAAGAAGATCTATCATTTTCGCATGTTTACTGCCAGTTGAATGGTTATGATGCATATTGTGCTCACCAGCCGCAAAAGCCTTACTGATTCCACCCATTGCTGCAGTCGATGCCAAAGCACCAAGTCCAAGTGCGCCAGCGCTTTTAAGCATGGTCCGACGATCCATATTCGGGCCTTCCATCAATTCTTTACCGTTCATTTTTTACACCTCCGAAATCGCACCAAGGCGATAGTCTTGTATTTCCCCGGGATGTGTATTGATCTACCAATGCAAATATAGCATGCTCATTCTGGGAGTGCGACATTTTGTCGCACCTTTTCGCAACCCATTCCAAAAGCCACAAAAAAAAAAGCCCGGCCTGAGTGGGGCCGGGCTTAATACGATGGAAACTTTTGGAGAGAAAACATCGCAATACGAGTTGGTATATGCGAAGGCTAATCCCAACATCAACCCTCGAAAACAGGGCAAAATGTCGCAGGCTGTTATTCAGCAGTTAATCGCGCAGGTTGAGCACATCCTGCATGTCATACCAGCCTGCATCTTTACTCATTAGCCATGAGCCTGCACGCACCGCACCCTTGGCGAAGACCATACGATCAGAAGCAACATGGTTGATCTCAATGCGCTCCTCATCGGCAATAAACATCGCCTGATGCTCACCGACGATATTACCGCCACGCACCACAGAGAAACCGATCGAACCCGGTTTACGGGCTCCGGTAATGCCTTCACGGGAGTAGACAGCTGTCTCATCCAGCTTCACGCAGCGGCCAGCAGCCAGTGCACGCCCCATCGCCAGCGCTGTACCGCTTGGTGCATCCACCTTGTGTTTGTGATGCGCTTCAAAAATTTCGGCATCGTAATCATCACCAAGTACTTCCGCAGCGCGTTCAATCAGGCTCAGGGCCAGATTCACACCCACAGAATAGTTTGCTGCCATCACCACGGGAGAATTTGAGAGAATCTCACGCAACGCATCCAGCTGGGCCGCTTCAAAACCGGTGGTTCCAATCACCATGCCCATGCCGTGTTCTGCAGCAAAAGCGGCGTGAGCCAGTGTTGCAGCAGGTGCGGTGAAATCGATAATCACGTCGGCTTCACAGCAGCTCTGAATATTATCTGTTATTTTTATCCCTAGCGTCTCTACACCAGCCAGTTCACCGGCATCACGACCAATAAACGGAGAACCTGATCGCTCGGTTGCTCCGGCAACTGTTACGCCCTGAGTATCACACACCGCACGAACAAGCATGCGACCCATACGCCCGGAAGCACCTACAATCACAATCCTCATATCAGCCATTACTTGCCCTCCTGGGAGAGATCATCCCAGAAATCCTTCACCTTGCCCAGAAAAGAGGAGCGTTCAGGATAGACATCATCACCCGCCTCATTGGCAAATTCGCGCAGCAGCTGCTCCTGCCTGGCGCTCATCTTCTTCGGTACGGCGATCTGTACACGCACATAGAGATCACCCTTCTGGCTACCGTTACGTACATCAGGAACACCGTGACTGCGCAGTCGGAATACACGCCCCGCCTCGGTTCCGGCCGGAATCTTGATCTTGATCTTACCGTCGAGCGTTGGCGCATCCACTTCCGCACCCAGTGTTGCCTGCGGGAATGTCACCGGCATTGTGCAGTAGAGATCAGCACCATCGCGTTCAAAAATCTTGTGCGCTTTGAGTGAGATGACAATGTAGAGATCACCCGAAGGTGTGCCGTACTCACCCGCTTCACCTTCACCGGTCACACGGACCTGCGCACCCTCATAAACACCGGCAGGCACCTTTACCTTGAGCTTCTTATTGACCTTGTTGCGTCCTGCACCACCGCAATCCAGACAGGGTGATTCAATACGTGTACCCTTACCATGACAGGTCGGACATGTACGACGCACAGCAAAGAAACCCTGCTGCATCTGCACCTGACCATGGCCGCCACAGGTGTTACATGGCACCGGATTGGAACCGGGACGAGCGCCACTGCCATTACAGGTGTTGCAACTCTCATGGCGCGGAATGTTCAGCTCCACCTCTTTACCACTGGCCGCCTCTTCAAGGGTTATGGAGAGGTTATAACGCAGATCGGCACCACGTGTTGCGCGACCACCACCGCGACCACCGAACATATCACCGAACACGTCACCGAACATATCGCCAAAGTCGCGGAAGGCGTGTGAATCCTGAGCACCACCACGGCCCCAGAAATCCTGCATCTGCTCATCAACACCAGCATGACCATACTGATCAAAACGCGCCCGTTTATTGCTATCGGTCAGCACCTCATAGGCTTCGGTAACTTCACGGAAATTTTCAGCCGCCTTCTCATCATCCGGATTGCGATCCGGATGATACTTCATCGCCAGTTTGCGGTAGGCCCGTTTGATGGTGTTTTCATCGGCATCTTTAGCCACACCCAGCACTTCATAATAGTCGCGTTTGGACACTTTTGCTCCTTATTGACCCTTAAATGGCCAAAGGAGTGGAGGCTTTCGCCACCACTCCTCCGTATTTCTTGCTACACTATCCGCACAAGGATGTGCGGCTTGAGTAAGCAGGGTAAAACTCGCATGTTTTGCCCTGCGTCAAAGACCGAGAGGCATGGATGCCCGAGGTCGCTCAAACAAATCACTTCTTATCGTTTTCATCCACAACTTCGGCATCAACGATATCAGCATCCCTGGCCGCATCAGAATCCGCTGCTCCGGAAGCACCTTCGGCCTGAGCCTGCTCCTTCTGCATATCCTGATAGATCGCCTCACCCAGCTTCTGCGACTTCTCTGCAAGCTTGGTCTCAGCAGCCGCGATGGTGTCGGTATCACCGCCCTCAATCGCTTTCTTCAACTCTTCCAGCGCATCTTCGATCTCTTTGCGAGTGGCCTCATCAACCTTGTCGCCATGCTCTTTGAGTGACTTCTCGGTTGAATAGACCAGTGCATCTGCACGGTTCTTCGCTTCGATCTGCTCTTTGAGCTTCTTGTCTGCATCAGCATTAGCCTCTGCATCCTTCTTCATACGCTCGATCTCCTCCTCGGAGAGGCCGGAACCGGACTCAATACGGATGGAGGTCTCTTTGCCGGTACCCTTATCTTTAGCATGCACATGCATAATACCGTTGGCATCGATGTCGAATGTCACTTCAATCTGCGGCATGCCACGTGGTGCCGGTGCAATACCTTCAAGATTAAACAGGCCGAGCTGCTTGTTGGCTGCAAAGAGGTCACGCTCACCCTGTGCCACTTTAATGGTTACCGCAGTCTGATTATCAGCTGCTGTGGTATAGGTCTGACTCTTCTTGGAGGGGATCGTGGTGTTCTTCTCGATGATCTTGTTGAACAGGCCACCCTCAACCTCAATACCGAGCGAAAGCGGAGTAACATCCAGCAGCAGTACGTCGGTCACATCACCGGTCAGTACCGCACCCTGAATCGCGGCACCAATCGCTACCACTTCATCCGGGTTCACACCCTTGTGCGGTTCGCGACCGAAGAACTCCTGCACCTTCTGCTGTACCAGCGGCATACGGGTCATACCACCAACCAGCACCACTTCATGAATATCACCGGCTTTCACACCAGCATCTTTCAGAGCCTGTTTGCACGGCTCGATGGAGCTGGCAACCAGATCGCCAACCAGAGACTCAAACTTGGCGCGTGAGAGCTTGATCAGAAGGTGTTTAGGACCGGATGCATCAGCCGTAATAAATGGCAGATTCACTTCGGTCTGTGTGCTTGAAGAGAGCTCGATCTTCGCCTTCTCCGCCGCCTCTTTCAGACGCTGCAGCGCCAGCTTGTCGGTCATCAGATCAACGCCGTGCTCTTTCTTGAACTCAGCCGCCAGATACTTGATCAGCACCTGATCGAAATCTTCACCACCGAGGAATGTATCGCCATTGGTCGCTTTCACTTCAAATACGCCATCGCCGATCTCAAGGATTGAGATATCGAAGGTACCGCCACCCAGATCGTATACGGCAATTAGATGGTTCTCTTCAGTTTTGTCCAGACCATAAGCCAGTGCAGCAGCAGTCGGCTCGTTAACAATACGCAGCACATTCAGACCGGCAATCGCACCGGCATCCTTGGTTGCCTGACGCTGGGAGTCGTTGAAGTAGGCTGGCACGGTGATCACCGCATCTTTTACTGACTCGCCCAGATAATCTTCAGCAGTCTTCTTCATCTTCTGCAGTGTGATTGCAGAGATCTCCTGCGGGCTCATCTTCTTGCCATCCACTTCCAGCCATGCATCGCCATTATCAGCGGCTACCAGCGGATAGGAGACCAGATCTTTATGATGTTTCGCCTCTTTCGAGTCGAACTTGCGTCCGATCAGGCGTTTAACTGCATAGAAGGTTTTGTCCGGATTGGTCACCATCTGGCGTTTGGCCGATGCACCAACCAGACGCTCATCAGCTGTGAATGCAACAACAGAAGGGGTGGTATTGTCACCTTCACTGTTGGCAATCACCTTGGCTTTATCGCCTTCCATTACGGCTACACACGAGTTGGTGGTGCCGAGGTCAATTCCAATTACTTTTGCCATGTTTTCCTGCTCCTGATTATACGTTAAAAACTGTTATTCAAACTCTCTTGAGCTGTTTATGGGGGACGCGATTTCCACTTTCAACCCCCCATCTAAAATTATTTAGATAAATAATCATGTTCACCACAGAGGCACAAAGTAAAACCAATATTATTCATCTATTCTCTCTGAAATATGATTGAGCTGTGTTTGCACTGGAGAAAAGCAAAGGCAGCCACCTCTTATATTTCAACTATTTTGTACCTCTGTGCCTTAGTGGTAAAAGGCTTTTGACTTATGCTGCCGGGCCACTGGAGACCAGCACCTTGGCCGGACGAATCAGACGGCCATGCAGGGTGTAACCCGCCACATGCTGGGCGATCACCGTGCCTGTTGGTTCTGCACTTGGCATCTGCGAGAGCGCCTCATGGTGATGCGGATCAAACGGTTCACCGACTGCATCAATACGTTTCACTTCAAAGCGGCTCATCATCTCGTGCCAGCTGTTAAGGGTGAGCTGAACGCCCTCCCGGAAAGCCGCCTCGTTTCCCTCTTCTACAGCCAGTGCACGCTCCAGATTATCCATCACATCGAGCAGGGATGTGGCAAACTTCTCGACACCGAACTTATGCGCATCAGCGATTTCGCGCTGGGTGCGTTTACGCAGGTTATCCATCTCGGCATGGGTGCGCAGCAGCTTGTCTTTGAGCTCTGCAATCTCCGCCTGTGCAGCCTGCAATGGATCAACCTCAGGCTCAGCCACTACCTCATCACCATTTTCATCAAGCTGAATGCTCTCATCCAGTTCAACCTCTACTTCAGCGTCCTTACCCTTCTTTCCAATCAATGTAAGCTCCTTCTATCCGGCAATTAATGAATTCAACTATTTTGTCTGCAGACCACCGCCAAGCATTCGACTCACCCACTTGGCCGTACAATCTACTATCGGAACGACCCGCTCGTAGTGCATGCGCCGTGGCCCGATCACGCCGAGTGTACCAACCAGGTTGGCAGGCCCCTGATAACGCGACAACACCACTGAAACCTGTTCCATGTTCACCAGCGCATGTTCGCTACCGATAAACACCTTCACGCCACTCTCCTCAGACTCCACCTGCTCAACCAGATGCAGCAGCTGCTCGCGCTCCTCAATGGCACACATCAGCGATCTGATCGTATCCACCACGGCAAACTCAGGCATCTCAAGCAGCTGGCGCTGACCACTGACAAACATTTCAGTCTGACCCTCTGTAGGGGCATCGGCCCAGCGTTTCAAGTCCTCAAGCAGATGCCGCACCTTCAGGCGATCCGTCTCCATCTCCCGCTGCAGCCTTAAGCGTGCCTCTTCCAGATTGCAGCCAGAGAGCAACTCATTCAGACGCAGGGAAATCTCATGCAACTGTGCATCGCTGGTATCCCCGGGGCGTACGATCAGACGATTCTGTACTTCCCCCGAATCGGTCACGATTACTGCCAGCAACTTTTCCGAGGAGACCGGCACCAGCTCGATGCGATTAATGCGATTAAACCCCTGCTCATGCACCCATACCATGCCGGCAAAATGGGTCAGACTTGCCAGCTCATCGGTTGCCCTTTTCAGGAGGATGTTGCGCTCAGGCGTGCCCGGAAGATGCCCTGCTACCGCATTCTCAAGCTGCTGGTTCATATCAGGGTCAACCGCCATCAGCGAATCGACAAAATAGCGTAGCCCGCTATCGGTAGGCACACGCCCGGCAGAGGTGTGTGGAGAGCTGAGCATGCCCTGCCGCTCCAGCTCAGCCATCACATTACGGATCGAGGCCGGGCTCAAGCCCAGCTCACCCTGTTCCGCGAGTGTGCGCGATCCGACAGGCTGGCCTGTATTGAGGTAGGCTCGCACCACTTCACCAAGAATATGTTCGTGTCTCTCTTTCATGCGTATGGGGTATAACTCCGTTAGAGGTCAAGCACTCTAGCGAAGAGAGTGCCAGTGACAACTTCGTTTGAATTGAGCAGATGCATCCCTGCTGTTCACAACGCAGCGATAAACGCGTGGTATCATCGTTGCTCACAATATCTAATGCTCAGCATTAAATATTGGCGGCACATCCATCTCCCGTGCGCACGCTCAAAGAGCCGGGATTGCTATCCGTGCACTGATGGTTAGGGATAGCTACACTCACGCCATGATCATCGTATCCGTATCCGAGCAGATGTTATACCACCGCCGCAAAACCGGTGTCTGGTACGCCTACCCTGTTTCAACAGCCAGCAAAGGGGTGGGCAACCTCTCAGGTAGCCTCCAGACACCACTGGGCAGGCATCGTATCGCCGAGAAGATCGGCCACGGCCTGCCGCCACTGACTGCCTTCAGGGCGCGTGAGCCCTTCTGCATCTACGACCCCCAAAGCGATGATCCGAAAAAAGACTGGATCCTCACCCGTATCCTCTGGCTATCGGGGTGCGAAACCGGCAAAAACCGCCGTGGCAAGGTTGATACGTATCGCCGCTATATCTACATCCACGGCACCCACGAAGAGGAGAAAATCGGCACCCCCGCCTCGCACGGCTGCATCCGTATGAACAATGAAGATATGCTCGAGCTGTTTGAGAACAGTTATGCCGGGGAGTCGGTCCGAATCGGCAGCTAAGGCTATTCCCACCCTCTTCTCTCCCCTGTCAAATCAGCACAAACAGATCTAACCCCATGAAAAGATAAAGAAATTCATTTCCGAGTCACAATGGCACAGGTTTTGCAAAAGTAAGCCAACTCACATCAACAGGTGTTATCGGCTGCCATAGTTGCGCCTATGGATACCTCAACATGTGCAGCAAAAATGAGCAGTGGCAAGGCTTCAGGTTGTTTAAACAGCAACATTGTCGCTACACTGCGCCGAAGATTGGGGTATGGAGGTAGACAAATGAAAACAAAACTTGCCTTAGCCCTCTCTTGCGCCGCCCTGCTCGCCACCTCACAAATAGCCACTGCCGGAGACTCTTTTAGCAAACCTCTGCGCCAGCAATCCAACCCCCAGATTCAGCAGCTACTTGAACAGCGTATTGCCGACCTGCACCTGACAAGAGCCACACGCAACAAACAGCTCTCTGTTGCCCTGGTCGACATTACCGACCCGAACGCCCCTGCCATGGCCCAGATCAATGGTGATGAGATGATGTACGCTGCCAGCCTGCCCAAGATTGCCATTTTGCTGGCTGCATTCGAGCGCATCCGCGAAGGGAAACTCAAACTCACCGATGATATGCGCCAGACGATGACCAGTATGATCCGCCGCTCATCCAATCAGGCTGCAACCAAGGTGATCAGAGCTGTCGGCATCAACTACATCAATCAGGTTCTCAAATCAGACAAATACCGCCTCTACGACCCCAAACACAATGGTGGCCTCTGGGTCGGTAAAGAGTACGCCTCAGGCGTAGCCAAACATCGCGACCCTCTGCACAACATCTCCCATGGTGCTACCGCCCTGCAGACCGCCCGCTTCTACTACATGCTGGAGTCCGGAAAACTGGTTTCACCTGAATATTCACGCCAGATGAAAACCATGCTCGGCAACCCCGGCATCAACCATAAATTTGTTAAAGGTTTGAGCCAGAGCTCTCCGGATGCACTGATCTTCCGCAAATCAGGCAGCTGGCGTGACTTTCATGCCGACAGCGCCCTGATCGAACACAATGGCCGTCGCTATATTGCCGTGGCACTGGCCAACAACCCTAAGGGTGGCGAGTGGATGACTCGTCTTATTCAGGCGATGAACGAGATCATTGTTGATCTGCATCCCGGTGTTGTTGCCGGATCAGTGCATGCAAGCGCGTCGCAAGCTGTCGGTGTTGCAGAGCCGCGTTCTTCTTCAAAACATTTGATGTAATCGCCACCATATAGCGGAGCTCTCCCTCTGGAGCCTCCACAATAGCGACTGAATTCATCACATTCAGTTTGTTGCCCGCATATTTACGGCAGACAAAACCAGCTTCTGCTTCACACCTGTAGAACGAACCACTCTTGAAATAGAGCGCAGCATCGCTCAATTCCGGCGCCGAGGCATATCGAATGCGGCGCTCTGTCATATACAGTAACCGTTTAAGCCGAAGACTTGACCACGCATCCACCAACCGCCCCTGCTCCATGTGCAACAGGTATCGCATCAGCTCGCGTGTCGTACAGACACTGTTCGTGCCGGGTACACGTCGCTTACCTTCACGCGAAAAGAAGCCCCCCTGCCGCAAGCGCTCGGGATCAAGGCCACTGCGTTTCACCGCCTGTTGCAGCAGCGAGGTCAATCTCTTGCCCAGCTCCCGCGTCGAATGCTCATTGAAATAGGCCTCTTCCCTGGCTCTGCTCACCGGATAATCACGACCAAAATGGTTTAACAACATGGTATGTTTGAGCACCATGCTGGCCGCAGCATTGGAGCTTGCCGAGAGCATCCAGTCGAGATAACTCCAGAAATTGGCGCTATCCCCCTCAACAATCGGCCGTTTGATCAGCCGTTTCTGCTCCGGCAACCAGAATGGCACCTTATGGTGATCAGTGCGGATAAATCGATCGGCTGTAATCATACTGTTGCGCAGAATCTGCTGTCTGGCTGCAACATCATCGGGATAGATATCGGCAAGTGTCTGAAACAGCGCCAGTGCCAGCACCAGCTTTCCAAGACTGCCGGGGTTTCGCATCTGATCGCCATGCACCTCAGCGTAGCGTGGCCGCCCTGCATCGCTGATATCAAGCAGGCTGACGCTGTAGTGAGTCCCATCCTCGCCCAGCAGCTTGATAATCGCCTCTCTCAACAGGGGATCGGGATTGAGCAGTGGATCGCCACTGAACCCCTGCAGATGCAACTTCACCTGCTTCTGCAGCAGCAGTGCGCCTGCGGGCAGCTTGTTACCCGTCACCTCCCCCTGCCGGGCCAGTTGATAACCCTGCAAACGGCTGATACCGGTCTCTTCAGCCCCATCAAGGGGGTAGGCACTCACCAGAGGCGGCTGCCAGAGTAGTAAAAGCATGCACAGCAGAAGAGACCTCATAGCTGCCACCCCTCCTGCGGCTTCACACTCAGATCAACGCGTTGGTTGGCGGAGGCCTCCAGCTCCCTGTCCATCTCAATCAACAGCTGGCTCTGCATCGCTCGCCTGCTCTCCACAAACGGGCGCAGCTGGAACAGGGCGAGCTTACCATCTGCAAATCCGAACTCGATATCAGCCGCCATCTTTTCACCGGCTGCATCGCGTGGCATCGGAAAGCGCTGTTTGACATCGGCAGCAAGACGACGCAACTGTTCAACTTCATCACTGTCAAGCAACCTCTCCCGCCCACTGGCCTGTAGCCTCTCGATACCCCCGCCCTCTTGCAGTCGTATCTTTGTCGGCACTGAAGCCTGTGTCAGCAGACGCACGCGGCCTGTACTGCGCTCCACCCTGATCTCCTCGGCTGCCTGCCCCTCCACAGCACCGCCAACCCCCTCACTCACGGCAACAGATAGCCAGTTGCGGCTACCGTTATCAACATCGGCTGTCACCATTACACCCGACTTCTCCGAATCAAAACTCTGCAGCAGAAGCACAGAGGGGTAGAGGTGAAGTGGGTCAGTCATGTGAGCCTGTCGCCAGGCATAGGCGCGCGCGCTAAAGGGTGAGGCCCACACCTGCTGTATAGCATCCACAATCGCATCCATACCCACCACATTGGCAACTGTAAGATTCAGGCCGGCACCACTAAAACCGGGAAGATCCTCAACATTGGTATCGCTGCGCACAAAAACACCGCGATCGCCTGACTTGCGGAATATACGCAGATAGGCAAAACGCAACTGCTTTCTGAACTCATGACCGGGATCGGTGCTCACAATCCATTGCCGCAGCTTGCCCAGAAAAACGCTGGTCTGCTTCGCCTTGCTCTTTTCATCATCAATCAATGCCAGTCGCGCATACTCTGACTGCATCCATGCAAAAACAGACGGCCCCCCCTCAAAGAGCGGCTTGTCGAGGTGGTGTCGGAAAACACCAAATGGGATCACCAGCCCCAGTGGCACCAGCTTCGGATAGTGATGGTGCAGCTCGCCGAGATTGGCGGCCTTGGGTCCGGCGATAACACCTGAATCCTTGCTCCTGAGACTACCCAGCGCATGCATTCTGCGATCGTCCAGATTTAATCGCGCCCGAGAGGCCTTGATCAGGGGGGCGTCACCCCTCATCTGACTGCCAAACAGCCTCTCCCACTCCGGACTATCCTGCTCAATAACAACCCTGCCGCGCCGGCTCACAGCCAGCACCACCCTCTCACCTACATGTTCACTGATCGCTGACAGCAGCGCCTCATCAGCAACGAGATTGGGAATCCCCATGTTTCGTGCCAGCAGCTGCACATGTGAAAGCGAGCTACCCTCGCCACTGGTAATGATACCGGCCACCGGCGTCAGATCCTGCATGGTTGAGGGAAGGATATAGATGCCGTCACTGCGCAGAGGTTCGCCATGGGCAGGAGCCTGTAGCAGCACCCCGCGTTGCAGACCGGGATTAAGAGCACGCAAACGACTGTCAATTTGACGGCCAAAAAGAGTGTGTCTGATCCCTGCCAACCGGCCTGCATCAGCTATCAGGTGGTCAACTATGTGTGAGTAAGGCAGCAGAGGACTCTCGCGCAGCCGATCCGGGATCAGTCGACCGCTCAAAGGCGTGAGGGAAGCCCAGCGCTCCACTGCAGCGGAGAAGTGGAATGCCAGTGACTGCTGTGACCATTGAGGCAGACGCGCCAGATAACTTAATCGACTGTAGTAATCGCCGGCAGAGAGAGCATCCGCCGCAAGCAGCTCATCGAGTTCACCATGAAAGGCCAGCAGCTGCCGTTCAGAGAGAAAGCCAGTACCATATAGTGCCGTGCCAAGCTGGCGTAACCAGCCTATACGGGCGTCGCGGCCGGCTTCTGGATAGCCCTGCAACAAGCGATTACCCCGAACAAATATCTCCGTTTCGATAATCAGTGAACCCTGCAGCAGCCGCAGACGATCATATTTTGAGTAGTCACCCCCTCCCTGCAGCAGCTGCCGCCAGAGTTGCAGTCTGGCTGCCAGCCTCTTCACTATAGTGGCCTCATCACCACCGGCACCAAGCAGGTTGCTTGTCTCTTTAAATTGTTCAACAAGCAGGGGACTTGAGCTCTCTCCAGCCAGTTGTTCCAGTTGCCTCAAACCGGTTCGAGGGGCATAGAAAAGATCCAGTTGTTCAGCCAGCTGCGCATAGGATAACAGTAGCTCAGGCAGCCCCGCCTGATCGGCATAGTCGCGAACGCGAGTGGCATCCTGATCGTCGGGAAGCGAGTGGATTTTAACACGCAGATTCTTAAAGCCCGGATCCTGATCACCGAGCTCAGTGGCTGCCTGTCTGATTGCCGTTGCCAGTCGCTGTGGACCCGGTAGCGGCAGCCTGCGCACGGCCTCGCGCAGCAGAAGAAAACGCTCGGGTGTCCGCCATAGCGGGTCAGTCAGCAGCGCCAGCAATACTCTTGTCGCCGCCACCTGCTCATCCTCAACCTGTACTGCACCGCGATGAAAAAAACGGGAGCGTCGAAAAACCCAGCCATCATCTACACGGATTAGAAACTGCTCGAGCAGAATCTGGCTCAGCTCATCGATGCGTGCATCAGGTCCGGTAAACTGAGCTGGCGAGGTTGCTGCCAACACATTGCCAATCAGATAACCCTGATTGCGCATCTCTACCGCCCGGCTACCCAAGAGGCCGTATTGCCTGCCACCACCACGCTTGCTGCAGACATTTTCACCGGGTGGCAGTACCGAGCCATCGTTACAAAACCAGCGGATTTGCGTAAAGGGGCCATAATTATCGGTCTTGAATCCATCCACCCAGCTACGGTATTTACCGTGGTCCAGTTCAGCAGCCACAGCTGATCCCGCAAACAGCAGAGAGATCACGACAAATATTCGTAGAATCATATCATGAGTATAGATTCAGAGCAGGTAGCTTACCATGATGAATATCTGATACGGTTATAAAACCGGCAAAACTGGCCGGTCAAATCGCCACATAGTCTGACGTTCTTTATCTCTACTGTTCATTTCACCGGCCAGGAGGTGATGTGAATTCTACCTTATGGCTACAAACAATTGCTTTCTATCATCTTTTTTTCAATAATAGTGCTTCATTGTTAATGTCTGAGGAGGGGAGATGACTGCGCAATCCAAGGAAACCAAGAAGCCACAAGATCATTCTGATGCCGCAACAGCTGGCAACGTCGACCAGATCAGGGATATTATTTTCGGATCACAGATGCGTGATTATGAGAGTCGCTTTCAGCGTCTGGAAGAGCGGCTGCTGAGTGAGCTATCGACAGTACGCAAAGAGGTCAACAATCGGGTTGAAGCACTGGAAACCTATATGCGCGGCGAAGTCGATGCGCTCAATGATCGCCTCAAATCTGAACGCGATGAACGTGAAACAGATAACAAGAATCTCGAAGATGAGATCAAGAATCTTTCTAAAGAGCTACTGCGCAAGATCAGCCAGCTGGATGAATCGATGGCCAAGCACAATCGCGATCTGCGCCAGCAGCTACTGGATCAGTCGAAGAACCTGAGCAGCGACATTGATGCAACCAGAGAGCAGTTGAAAGCGGCACTGATGCGCTCCAGCGATGAGCTGCGCGAGAGCAAAACCGATCGTGTGGCGCTGGCTGAACTCTTCTCTGAGGTATCCCTGCGCCTGAAAGATGAATTCCCCATACCCAAGGGTAAATAATACTGTCCGGGACTGCGTAAGCAGAGATGAAAGAGACAGAAGATATCGAGCCAAACCGGGATGACAGCAAAGATAGTGATCTGAAGCGCTTAAAAGCACTTCTTCTGGGCGATGAATCCGAACAACTGGCTGAAATTCAGGAGCACCTGCATAACCCTGAGCTGCAAGCAGCTGATGTAGGGCGTGTCCTGCACCGTGCTGTAACCATCAATCAAGAGCATGCGCCTGATGCCCTGAGGGATGTTTTGACACCAACCGTTGAGTCAGCACTCTATAAATCTGTTCGCAATAGCCCTGATCGTCTTGGAGAGGCGCTCTTCCCTGTCATGGCACCGGCAATCAGAAAATCGATCGTATCGATCATGAGCAGCATGGTGCAGTCACTCAATCAGATGCTCGAACACTCTTTCACCCTTAAAGGACTGAAGTGGCGACTGGAAGCGCTGCAGAGCGGCCGTTCTTTCGCAGAGATTGTGATGCTGCATACCCTGGCCTACCGGGTTGAACAGCTCTTCCTTATTCACAAGGAGAGTGGCCTGCTGCTGCAACATGTCAGCTTTGATGAGGCGGCCAACAAGGATGCCGATCTGGTCTCCAGTATGCTGACCGCGATTCAGGATTTTGTACGTGACTCCTTTCAGGTGGGCGAAAATGATGCCATCGACAAGCTGCGCATCGGCAGCATGGAGGTATTCATTGAGGCGGGCTCCAAAGCAGTCATTGCCGCTGTTGTACGGGGCAATGCCCCTGCTGATTTCCCCGACACCCTGCAGCAGAGCAGTGAAGCGATTCACAAAAGGATGGCAGACAAGCTGGATGCGTTCGATGGTGATACAGCCCCGTTCAATGCCATTCGCCCTGAACTGGAGAAGTGCCTGCTATCAAAGTCCGCCAGTTCCGGTTCACCGTCAAACCTGAAAGCAGTTCTGGCGCTCTCCGCAGCAGCGATCATCCTGATTGGCTGGTTCTCCTGGGGGGCATATCAGTCGCACCGGCAGTCACTTCTTGTTGAGGCGCTGGATGCTGTTCCCGGCATAACTGTTATCCGCTCCTCCGACCGGAATGGCGCGCTGCAGATCTCCGGCATGCGAGATCCTCTGGCGGATACACCGCAAAGTGTGCTGCGTGAATATCAATTCTCCGATGATGATGTGCAGATGCAGTGGAGTCCCTATCAATCACTGGAGCCTCTCTTGATCATCAGACGGGCCAGAGCATTGCTGGCACCGGCAGATCAAACAGAGCTTGCATTAGATGGTAGTGAGCTTGTCATTTCAGGCGTAGCCACACAGGTTTGGCTTGAGCGGGCAAAACAGCTGGCCCCTGCCATGGCCGGCATCACCGGCTTGCGCAGCGATCAGCTCATCCTCACCGATTCGCCTGATTACCTCCTGCAACTTGCACGCAAGCAGCTGGCTCCACCTGCAACTGTGCAACTGAGCATTCGCGGGCACTCACTGCTGGCCAAAGGCAGCGCACACCACAAATGGATTCTCACTGCAACAGCTGGCGCCAGGAAAATACCCGGCATCAGCGCTTATGATGATTCTGGGGTGATTGATCTGGACTCCGATAGCTACCTTCTTTCTGAAGCCAGAAAGATTTTATTACCACCATCAACAGTACGACTGAAGGTAGAGCAAGCTCACCTGTTCGCCAGTGGCCGAGCCACCTCAGAGTGGATCGCAAACGCCAGGCAACAGGCGCATGAGATCAATGGTATCAAGCGCTTTGACGCCAGCAAACTAACAACCATTATTACAAGCCCGAGTGACAGACAGCTGCTGGCAGAGGCTAAACGCAGACTTGCACCTCCTGAGGGTGTCACCTTAAGCGTAGAGCAGCGCATCCTGAGTGTCTCCGGCATTGCCCCTTCCGCCTGGGCCAAAAAAGCCATCGAACAGGCCAAATCGATCAAGGGCTTAAAGGGATATGATCAACAAGCGCTGGTCATCGCAGAGTCAGCGCTGAAGGCGCTGAAGAAGAGACTCAATGGTCTGCAGCTGAAATTCAGGGCTGGCAGCAGCCAGCTGGAGAGCGACGAAGAGCAGAAGATTTCACAACTGGCTCTGACACTGAACAAACAGGCCTCGCTCATACAGATGGCACAGGCCCATATCGATATCACAGGCTATTCAGGACTCCTGACCAATCGGGCTCATGCGCTGGCGCTGAGCCGTGCAAAACATGTTACAACCCTGCTGACAACGCAGGGTGTTCCTTCGGCATGGATTCGCACACATGGACAAAAAGAGCGCTCCTCTGACTGGGCGGTAGACCTTGATCTGAAGTGGAAGCCACTGCCTTGAGTCAGGTTTTGCAGAAAAAGGTCTGTCTGCTGGGCGCCTTTGCAGTAGGCAAAACCAGTCTGGTCAGCCGTTTTGTAAAAGGCATCTTCTCCGAAAAATACCTCTCCACGATGGGTGTGAAAATTGATAGAAAGAATCTGCAGATCGGTGATGTCACCATCAATATGATGCTGTGGGATATTCACGGTGAAGAGAGCAATAAAAAGGTGCCTGCCGCCTACATGCGTGGCACTGCCGCCTATCTTCTTGTCGTCGATGGCACGCGCGCCAGCACCATTGCTGCAGCCCGTGAGTTGCATGAACGCATGCGTGCTGAAGCGGGAGATATTCCCTTTGTCGTACTGCTTAACAAAAGTGATCTACAGGATGAGTGGCAACTCAGCGACGGCAACATGGCAGCCATGCAGGCTGAGGGCTGGGAGTGCTTTTTGACCAGTGCCTGCTCCGGCCTGAATGTCGATTTAGCCTTCACCAGACTGGCTGAGAAACTGGCCTCATGAGATCAGCGGAGTTGCCGGATCCACTGTTCTCCTATCTGGCCGATCTCTATATCCACCAGGCTTCTCCGGCATGGATCAGGCTGGATTCTGATTGCCGCTGTATCGCCGAAGCAGGCGGTAGCTGGCCCCGCTACCTGGACAAGCCAAAGCTTAACCCCGGCAGTGAACTGGAAGAGCACTTCATTGTTCTTTGCGGGCAATCCTTTGATCAGCCGTTTGTGCTACCACAAATCGAGCTGCAGGATGGCCACTACACGGATATCCACCATACACTTATTGATGGCGTCTCATGGCTGCTCTTTCTTGATGTCACTGAACAGGTCAGTGCGCAACAGCTGCAGCAGCAGAATGCCAATGAGTTAAGCCTGCTTAAAGACCGGCAAAAACAGACTCTGGATCGCTACATGGGTGCAACCATTGCCGAGCTGAGTGTCGGCGGAAAATTAACATTTAATGCCTCTGGCGAGCGCAGGCAGATCACAACCATGTTTATCGATCTGCGCAGCTTTACCCTGTTTAATGAGGCTTATGACCCCCAGCATGTAATGGATACACTCAATCACTACATGACAAAGATGATCCCCCCCATTCTGGAGGAGCATGGCCTGATCGATAAGATAACCGGTGATGGTGCCATGGCCGTATTTGGCGTTCAGCAGAGGCATGCACCTGCTGAGAGTGCGCTACGGGCTGCCTGTAAAATTCAATGTGATGTTGCTGACTTAAACCGATCTCGTCGAGAGCAGGGAGAGTACGTGATGGAGGTCGGCGTTGGCATTGCCAGCGGTGAAGCGGTACTGGGTATTTTAGGTGCCCATGATCGACGTGCATTTACGGCCATCGGGCCGCACGTTAATCTGGCAGCAAGGCTTGAGAGTATCGCCAAAGGCGGTGAGATTTTAGTCGACTCCGCCACATTCAAGGCAACATCGCATCTGATCAGCAGTCATCAGCAAATGGAGATTGAGCTTAAAGGCATTGGCCTCACTCCCGTTTACAACCTGCAGACTTACTAGTCTGAAGCAATCGTGCGCACAGCCAACCGACCGATCACCTGCTTCGGTTCAGTCGCCCTTTCCTGAAAACAACAACCAGCACAAGCAGTGCAGGGACAAGCCAGCCGATGTGATCGAACTCCAGTAGCCAGTGCCAGATGGATGCAGCTTCAATGTGTCCGTGACCACTATGGGCCAGCGCCAGCGATGGTGCGAATAGAGCCGCAAGCGTGATGTACAGTTTAGACATGTTCAGTCTCCTCTCTCTTCATTTTGGCCAGAAACAGACCAACCTCATAGAGCAGCAGCATCGGGATACCGAGCAGCACCTGTGAGATGATGTCCGGCGGGGTGAGAATGGCTGCAAAGATGAAAGCCCATACTACCACATAACGGCGTTTATCAGCCAGTGACTCAGCATCGACAATATTCAGACGCACCAGCAGCATAATCACTATCGGAATCTGGAAACTGACACCGAAAGCAAAGAGCAGTTTCAGCACCAGTGAGAGGTACTCTTTTACTGCTGGCATGGCCTGAATATTCTCCGTCGAGAAGCCGAGGAAGAACTCAAAAATCAGCGGAAATACAATATAAAAAGCGAAGGCACCACCGGCCAGCAGCAGGCCGAGTGAAGCGAAGAAGTAGGAGACAAATGCCTGTCGTTCATGGGCATAGAGTCCCGGCGCAACAAAGGCCCAGAACTGGTAGAGGGTAACCGGCGCTGTCGCAAACAGACTTAATACCAGTGCAATCTTCAGGTAGGTGAAAAAGACATCAGGCGCATTGAGGAACACCAGCGGTGTATTCGGCGGTAGCGCATCGCGCATCGGCATGGAGATGTAATCAAATACCGGTTCGGAGAAGTTCATCAGCAGCATCACACCGATAATGTAAACGATAATGGCGATACTAAAGCGACGACGCAGTTCACCGAGATGGGCGAGAATGGATGCCGGTTCGCTCTTGCTCTCCTCATCATCCAGTGCGTTCATCTCATCCTTGCTCACTTGTGAGCCTCATCCGCTTTCACTTCAGGCGCTTCAATAGCCTCCTGTTGGACAACCGCAGCAGACCCCTGAGCAATGGCAGGATCAATCACCTGACCACTCTTTTTCATCAACGCTTCGTTAAAGCTGCTGATATCACTCTCCGAGAGCGCATCTTTGATTTCAGTCACGGGAGTGGTCAGTGGTGCGGTTTCGGCATCAATCTGACGTTTCACATCAGAGATCCAGCCACGCCCCTTGCGAACGACACGCCCAACCTGAGCGAAGAGCTCCGGCATGCGTTCAGGCCCCAGCACCAGAAAGGCGATCACACCGACAAGCAGCAACTCCAGCAATCCAATATCAGGCATAAGCTTCTATTCCCGGTTCATTCCCTGGAAGCCGGTTACTTCTTATCGACAGAGTCTTCGTCAGCGGATTCTGTTTTCTTGTCGTCATCAGCAATATTGGTGCGGAAACTTTTGATCCCCTTAGCCAGCCCTGCCCCGACCAGCGGCAGCCGCTTGGCGCCAAACAGCACCACGACAATGATCAGAATCAAAATAAGTTCCGTAGTTCCAAGTCCAAACATTGCATTTACCCCTCAAAAAACTGCTTTACAGGCAGCCAAAGCTACCACCAACATCGTTTGCGGACATTACGCAATTTCACACTATCGGCAAGCAGAGCAAAGCACGACAGATCTACCCCCCTCCACGCTGATTCGTTGAAATCATGACGTTTTCTGCAACAGTCCGGATGCAGATATTAAATTGAACCTATTTTTCGCCAAATAAATGACATCAGTAATGGAAATAAAGAGCTTGTCATTGAAAAAACAACGCGTTAGACGTTGCGTCAATATTTCTTCTCTCAAAGGGTGAATGGATGATATTGATTGTTGACGACAATGATGCGATTCGGGAAATGCAGGTTGCTGTGCTTGAGTCCGCCAATTATTCGGTACGTGAAGCGTCCAGCGGCAGCCATGCGCTGACCCTTGCTGAAGAGACAAGACCTCAACTGGTATTGATGGATATCACCATGCCCGGCATGACCGGCTATCAGGTGCTCGACCAGCTACGCGAAAAATATGGTAGTGAACTGCCCATCGTCATGGTCAGCGCTCTGCCAGAAGATGAAGAACGTGATATTGCGCTGGCCAGAGGGGCAACCGATTACATCAGTAAACCCTTTGATATCCCTTCAGTATTGAACTGTGTAAAACAATTTTTACCTGACACCATCACTGCATGAGTCCCCACTCGTTCAGGCTGGCAATCATCGGGGCAGGTCGCGGCGGCCTTGCCCTGCTTAATGTACTGCAGGATGACAGCAACATCGAAGTCGTTGCCATCTCCGATGCTCGTACCGATGCCCTTGCCCTGCCTCTGGCAACCTCGCTCTCCATCCCGATCTGCCAAAGCATAGAAGAGATTCCCGATTGCGACATGGTGATCAATGTGACCGGCTCCGCTGAAGCCTCAGAGCAGCTGCGTCAGCACTTCTCTTCTGATGTGGAGATCATGGAGGGCAAGGCTGCACACTTCTTCTATGATCAGGTTGGTAAACGCAAAAAAGAGAAGGAGCAGGTGGAGCGCATGCTCACCGAGCTTGAAAAACTCAACCGCCTCGGTCGCCAGCTCAACACCACCAACAACCTGACTCAGATGCTAAAGCTGGTGTTACGGGAAGCACTATTAGTCACCAACTCGCCTGCCGGAACCATCTCCCTGTATGACAAATCGAGCCGGGAGCTATCGCTGCATACCGCTTCGGGTTTCAGTGAGGGTTTTGAGGAGCAGGAACCCTGGCTTGTAAGAGCCGGGGGATTAACTGAGCGCATTCTCAGTGAACGTAAACCATTCGTGGTTCCCAACATCTTCGAATCAAAGGACTTTAATCTGAATGTTGTTTTAGCCAATGAGGGCGTGGAGGCACTGGTAGCGCTACCGCTGGCCCTCGGCGATGAAATTGTCGGCATCCTCTATGTGAACGATTTTGCACCACGTACTTATGACGACAATCAGGTCACTATTCTCGATCTTCTGGCCAGCCAGGCCTCGCATGCGATTCAGAAGGCACGCCTGTTTCAGCGCATTGAAGATGAGAAACGCGAACTTAAACTGTTAAATGAGCATCTGGAAACGCGCATCATGGAGCGCACCAGTGACCTAACCAAGACCAATGAAGAACTGATTCGCTCCAACCAGGCCAAATCACAGTTCCTCAGCAACATGTCACATGAACTGCGCACGCCGCTCACCTCTATCAACGGCTTTTCCGAATTTCTTATCGATGGTTTTGTCGGCCCGCTTAACGAGGCGCAAAGCAAATACCTGAAGAACATCAACCTTTCGGGCAAGCATCTGCTGGAGCTGATCAATGGCATCCTCGACCTATCCAAGATCGAAGCGGGCAAAATGAGCCTCAAGCTTGAAAAGGTTGATATTCCTCCCCTGCTCGATGAGATCATGCTGGTACTGGAGGGTTTCGCCAACAAGGCCAACGTTAAACTCAACCTTGAGTGTATTGAATCTATTCCCGGTGTATTTATTGATCGCACCAAGTTTAAACAGATCCTCTACAACCTCTGCTCCAATGCCATTAAATTCAGCCCTGAAGGCAGCGAGGTAAATATTCTTGTCAATTACGACAAAGCCTCGTTTATCAGCGGCAATGAAGAGAGCTATGCCACGCTCTGCATCGCTATTCGTGACCAGGGCATCGGCATCGCACCGGAAGATCAGGCGATCATTTTCAACCCGTTTGAACAGGCCGATGGGTCGCACTCGCGTCACTTCGAAGGCACCGGGCTGGGGCTCACACTTACCAAACGACTGGTTGAGATGCATGGCGGCACCATCACTGTTGAGAGCACGCCCGGTGAAGGAAGCTGTTTCACCTTTACCCTGCCGGTAGAGACCATCATACCTACAGCCGTTGAGCATCTTGAGCACCCCTCCGGAAGCTCTGAGTTCGTCAATCCAATATACAATAAACCCGACAGCGTCGCGGCTGATGCCCCACTGATTCTGGTGGTTGATGATGATGCCCACTCGCTGGAGATCAGCACCCTCTACCTCTCTGATGCCGGTTACCGCGTCTGCCACGCCATGAATGGCGAAGATGCGCTGGATATTGCCCGCCGAAAACGCCCCTTCCTGATTCTTCTGGATGTGATGATGCCCGGCAAAGATGGCTGGGAGGTACTGCAGGAGCTGAAACTGGATGCCGAGACCTCCGATATTTCTGTTATTATGTGTACGGTTTCCGAAAATGAGGAGCTGGGCATGGCCCTCGGTGCCACCGATTATCTGGCCAAACCGATTGATCGTGATCTGCTGGCCTCCAAATTGTCAGTGCTCAGTAAAGGGCTACACAGCAGGCACAGCAGGCTGCAAATACTGGCCATTGATGATGATACAAAGGTTCTCGAGCTCTATGACGCCACCCTCTCAGCACAGGGGTATCGGGTGCATACGGCAAATAATGGTCCTGATGGCATCACGCTGGCTGAAACAATCGAACCGGACATCATCCTGCTCGATCTGATGATGCCCGGCATGGATGGTTTTGAGGTGGCAGAACAGCTGAAGCGGCAACCGCGAACTCAGGATATCCCGATTATTGTGGTCAGTGCCAAAGACCTCTCTGTAGCAGAGAGGATACGCCTGATGGGCCATATTGAGGACTGTGTCAGCAAGGATACCTTTACCAAAGAGCAGCTGCTGCAGGAGATTCAGCATTTTGAAACCCTCTACCCGCAACAGGCCGGACTCAAAGACTCTATCTCAGGCCTGCTCAACCACCGTTATTATCAGATTCGCCTCGGCCAGGAGCTCTCCCGCTCAGCACGCAACGGCCAGAATCTCGCCTGCGTACTGATTGATCTCGATGGCTTTGCCCGCTTCAGCGAACTGGTCAACGAAGGTTATGTACATGCTGCTCTGCGCAAAGTTGGCAACTTCTTCCTGACCAACCTGCGCGGCTCCGACATCGCCACCCGCCACCGGATTGACGAGTTCGCCATGATTCTCACCCAGACCGAACTTGAGGGGGCTCTGCTGGTGGTCAAACGGCTGAAGAACCTGATTGAAGCCTACCCTTTCCCCGGAGAGGAGGCGTTGGGAGGAAATGGCATCACCGCCTGCGCAGCCATTTCGGTCTTCCCGGGTGATGGTAAAACAGCTGAAAAGCTGATGCAGAGCTGTCATAGCCTGATTCAGAGAGCCAAGTCTGAAGGGGGCAACAGGCTCACCTACCACGAACATGGCAAAGTCGTGATTCTGTGAACGATTTCTCAGGCAAAAAAATAGCGGTTGTGGATGATACCGACAGCATTCTGATGCTGTTTACTGCACTGCTGGAGGTGCATCAGGCCCAGACCAGCACATTCAACAGCGGCCGTGAGTTCCTTAAGCAGGTCGAGGAGATATCTCCGGATCTTATCCTGCTGGATATCCAGATGCCTGATATGGATGGTTATCGGGTACTTGAGGGCTTAAAACAGCTGCCCACTACAGCTGGCATCCCAATCGTTGCCCTGACTGCACACGCCATGAGTGGCGACAAGGAGAGAATTCTGGAGAAGGGCTTTTCAGGTTATATCGCCAAACCGGTCGATACCCGCGCCTTTCCCGATCAGATCGCCTCCTTCCTGGCACGTTAAAACAGGCTGCTCGACAGAGCCCAAGCTTCCCCGGAATTGCAGGCAACCTCATATGGCGCTATCTTAGCTGTGGGGATTCGATTCAGTTCAAACCTGCGCACATACAGAAGCAGCCTAGTGAGGAGTGATTGCAGTTAAGCCACAACACGCTTAAAGAGAAGCTGACCACAACTATTATTTTCTGGGGCATCGCATTCCTGGCTTCACTTGTGGCGCTCTTCTTTCTTTTTTCCCACGCCATTGAGGGTTATATCCTTGATGTTGTGTATCAGAGTGATATGCCTGTTGAGAGGGCCATTGCAACCACCATGGGCTGGATTGCAGTCTTTCTGCTGGTTCTGCTGTTTATTGCGGTCAAGGGGTTACATTACAGCCTGAAAAAGCAGCTGGTTGAACCCGTTGAGACACTACAGGTCGCCATCGAAAACAGAACCTCATCTCAGCATGAAATTGAAATGCTGTTAACCGATCTCCCTTATGAAGCATCCAGAGTACTTGAACTTTATGACCGTCTGAAACACTCCCACGATGATCTGCGCAGCCGTGTTGTTGATATGATGGAAGCGCTTCCCACCTGTTTCTGGTGGTCGCTGGATGGTAAAAAGTATGAGGGCATATCATCCAAGTCGATCTCCCTGCTCAAGCAATCAAGTGATGAGATTATTGATCAACCACTATGGTCCTGGCTCAACTCCCGTGCGCAGAGCTCAGGCAATGAGGCGATTCTGATGCAGGCGATCAAGCGCAGGGAGGATCGCGTCGACTTTGCCTATCAGGCGGAGATCGATGGCCAGACACGCTGGTTCGGCGAATCTGTGACCCTCTGTTACAACAGAGATGGCACGCTGGATATCATGTACGGTATTATCAACGACATCAGCACCCGTAAAAACAGGCAGCAGGCGGAAGCCGAACAGCTGGAGCTCTCGCAACGCATGGAGTCCACTGCGACACTGGTTGGTGGTATCGCTCACGAATTCAACAATGCACTGGCAGGCATGAACGGTAATATTTTCCTGATCAAACAGTCGACCAAAGATGCGGTGACGCGCCAGCGCATTGGCCGGGTTGAGGCATTGATTCAGCACTCTGCCACCATGATTGAGCAGATGCTGGCTTTTGCCCGCAAAAGCTCCATGCGTCCGAAATCAGTCAATATCGTTGAGTTCCTGAAACACTTCCATCTTGCACTGCAACCGAAACTGGCAAGCAACATCCACTTTGATCTGCAGATACATCATCTCGAAAAGCTCGGTGAACAGCCAACCATTCAGGCTGATCCGGCAAAACTGCAGGAGGCATTGATGCAGCTGATCAGTAACGCCTGTGCAGCTACTGAAGAGATAAGTTTTCCACAGATCACCATTGATGCGAACACGCTTGATGTGGATGAGAGCTTCCTGCGCAGATACCCGCATCTCTCATCCAGTCATCTGGTGCATATCCAGCTTCGCGATAACGGCTGTGGTATTAGCAAGGAAATCCGCAGCAAAATCTTTGAACCATTCTTTACCACACACGAGGTCGGCAAAGGAACCGGACTGGGACTACCCATGGTCTACGGGTATATCCGCCAGCTTGGTGGCAGCCTTGAAGTTGATAGCCAGCCCGATTGTGGTGCCACCTTCCATATCTATCTGCCCAGAGTCATTGCCCCACCCAAAGCGACTCAACATGCCGACTCCCTGCTCAAAGGTAATGGTGAGACAATCCTGATCATTGATGATGAACAGATCTTCCGCGAATCGACCTGTGAGGTGCTGCAGCGCATGGGTTACAAAACGTTGGATGCCGACAATGGCAAAAACGGCATCGAAATTTACAAACAGTACAAGGATGAGATTCGCCTTGTCTTCATGGATATTCTGATGCCCGGCATAACCGGCATTCAGGCCTCACGACAGATCAGAGCGATCAATCCAACCATCCCGATCATCTTCCTGACCGGTTATGACCGCACCCAGCCACTGGAAGCCGAAGTCTATGAAGAGCACTCTGAACTGATCAATAAACCGTTCCGTATTTCGGTGTTGAGTCAGGCAATTCAAAAAGCGCTGAAACAGAGCAGCAAGCATTAAGGGCCGCCTTGCTCATCCGATCATATCAGCCACACCTTCGGCCTGAATCTCTTCAGCTGAGCCATTTTTTTCCGATATCCAAATAGATGCGCACCGATGCACCCCAATGGGCTTCCACACTTCTGCAGAAAAGCGGCAGCCTGCCACTGCAGATTATCTCAGGTCAAAGCGCCAAACTCACCTCGGGCGAGGTGATGAAAGGACTGGTTCAGAATACAGGTGAAAACAGCAACGCCTTCAAGGTCGTACTCAAAGGCGAAGCGTTCATCGTCAAAGGGTTACCCGCTGCGCTGGATGGAAAAGAGGTCGCTTTTATAGCCAAAAAGGTAGCCACAGCCACAGGTTCACGCACTGAACTGAGCTGGTTGAGTGCGGCCAGAGCGGAGGCAGGGAAAGGCAATAAAGCCACTGCCCATCAGGCAGAGAAAGGGGCAGTGAACAGTGCCGCAACAGCGGCCGGAAAAACTGCCGGGGCAGCTACAGCGCAGACAGGACAGCAAACTGTGCAGCAGGCTCATCTGCTCTCAAAAGCACCGGCAACCATTCAGAGAGGCAAACCCTTCTTCGCCCGCATCGATCAGATCGAACAAGGACGCATGACCCTCACCATTCAAACAGCGGAGGGTAAACAGGCAAAGGCTCCACAGGGCAGTGTGCCTGCTGCCAAAGTACAGCTGATCGCCACACAGATCTCAGATGCCAAAGAGGGGCAATCGATCAAGGCTACGTTAACACAGGCTGGCAGTGAGAAACCCCTGCTGATGATTCAACCCCAGCCGCAGGTTGCAGGTAATAGTGCTGCGGCAGCCAGGATGCAACAGCCGGTCAGCTTCAATATGCAGCCCGGAGAGCAGACGATGGCCGTGGTTCAGAGACGGCTGGATAACGGCAATGTACTACTGAAGATTCAGGGACAAAACGTTGAGGCCCCTGCCCCGGCTCATGTCAAAGCCGGTGATGCGCTGGAGATCAGGATGATCAAGGCGCCCGCTGAATTTCAGGTGCTGCAGCTGCATAAAAACATCCCGGAAAAAGCGATGTCGCTGGTGCGGGGAAATCTCACATCAAGTGCAACACCGGTTGCGCAGAACCTGACCACCATCAAAAACCTGCTGCCGACCATGCCGGCCAACGAGATGGCCAGCATCAAAGGGCTGCCGCAACTCGATAGCTGGATGAAAGCCAGTGAGAGCAGCCGCGACTATCCGATCAATGGTGAACGACTGGGGCAACTGATTCGTGATTCAGGGGGACAACTGGAGTCCAAACTTCAGGCCATGATTGCCAAAGGCGGGCAGAGTCAAACCCTCACATCAGATCTGAAAGCGATCCTGACACAGGTAGCTGGCGATCAGGCTGCTGCAGGCAAGATACAGAACAGTGAAGTGCTGCGCCTGATCACCGAAGCCAGCCAGCAGAGTCTCTCGCGCATGGAGACCGGACAGGCACTGAATGTGCTGGCCAACCTGCAGGGTGAGCCTCTGCGTGTCGAATTCCCGATGCTGGTCGGACAACATATGATCAATGTGCAAATGGCTGTGCAGCAGCATGGCGCGGGTGCAGAACAGCGCGAGACAACCGGTGGTTCTGAGCAAGGCTACTCGGTGCTCTTTGCGCTGGAGCTAAGTGGTCTGGGCAATCTTCGCGTCGATGCCAATGTCTCGGACAACGCGGTACATGCCCGCATCTACAATGAAGACAGCGCTGTGCGTCACTTCATTCAGGAGAATATTCATCGTCTGGAGGAGCGGCTGCAGAGCCTGGGCTTTAAAGAGGTTTACCTGCTGGCATCCCCGACCAGACCCGATGCTGAAAAACAGGCGCGATTTGATGAGCTGACCAGCATGCGTCCTGCCTCATTCAGTCTGCTGGATGTGTTGGTGTGAAGAAGCAACAGGCCGTCGCCCTCAGATGGGACCCCCTCCTCGATACGGCACCAAAAATGGCTGCCAAAGGCAGTGGTTTTCTGGCCGATGAAATTATCCGGTTAGCTCAGGAGAACGGTATTCCGATTCGTGAAGATCACGATCTGGTGCAGATCTTCTCGCTACTGGATATTGGTGAGTCGATCCCACCGCAAGTGCATACCGCCATTGCCGAAATACTGGCCTTTATCTACTGGAGCAATCAGCAATACACCGAAATTTTTGATGATCCTAAACGCTGAACAGCGTTTTATTTACCACTCTGCTCGTTGCGAACAGCAAACAACATATTTGAGACAATCAGACCCGGACAGATGCCGGTCAGCGATGCAAAGATAAAGAACAGCGCCGGGATATAGAGCAGCCAGTGCACCGTAGCAAAACCGGTGAGCCAGATGCCAGCCCAGAGGATGGAGCCGGCAATCAGAAAGAAGAAACGCATCGGTTTGCCGATCAGATACTTTTTCATAGCCCCTCCTGTCATGCCTGAGCTTTTGCAACCCTGCGCAGGGTCGGAACTTCCAGACTGGCCTGATCTGCTATAGCCAGTGCCCGTTCAAGTCTTGCCGGTGCCGAGCGTCCCATACAGCCATGCTCAGGGTCACCATCAAAGGCTTTGAGCATCCCTTCAATCAGTGCAATGCGATTGACCTCTTCACCCGTGAGATACTCCTGAATATCGAGCACATCTCCGGCCACCGAGCAGGCCAGATCATTGTGGTTCAGCCACAGCTCACGCACGTTGCCTCCAGCCTCAAGACCGGCGATATTGGTGGTCAGAATGTAGAGGTTTTTCAGCACCAGCTCGAACAGCAGCGCTGCCTCATCCTTCACTACGGCAACAGGGATATCGAGTGTGCCCAGCGCCTCTTTGAGCAATCCGGCAAACTCACCGTAAGCTGGAGAAGCAATGACCACCTTGGAGTCCATACCCTTTTTCTTCTCAAACCAGACTGAGATCACAGTCGGATCATCCAATCCATGCTGCAACCAATCACGCGGCAAAAGCTCATTCTGCAGCAGCACTACCCTGCTGCGCCAAACATCCGGCAGGTTCTGCAGGGTTGCATGCAGATCCTTCTCGGCCACCGCCACCACAACCAGCTCAGGCTCAGCCACATCAGCCGCGACAAGCGCCATATCCATCTCACGTGTGACCGGTACTACCGGATAACCAAGCTTCATAAACCCACGTGCAAATACCGATCCGATCTCACCAATACCAATAACAACTACAGCTTTGTCCATCTCACTCTCTCCAGGCCTGTTTCTGTTGATACGCGTGCAGCCGGGCTTCACTCTCACTGATCAACGTCGGCTCTACTTTAATCTGCTGCTGCAGGGCAATCACCTTCTCCTGCGCCATGACAGCATCGACATATCGCCCCACCTCTGCATAAGCGGCGGCAAAGGTATCTAAAACCATCGCCCTGTTCAGATCATCCAGCTGTGCCAGATCAATCCCCTCAATCACCTTCAGGGCAGCTTTGCCGTTACGAATGCCACTGCCTTTAGCCGTTGCCAGCAGCCATGCCAGATTGTTACTGGCGAGCCAGTAACCCTGCTCAGATGCACGGCGATACCACATCTCCGCCTTGCCCAGATCCTGTTCAACACCGATGCCGTGGTTATACAACCGCCCCATCTCATGCTGACCAAGTTCATTACCCAGCTTGGCTGAGAGCCGATACCATTTAACAGCACTATTCAGATCAACCGGATGACCGTCAAAGCCGGATTGATAGAGATTGCCAAGCGCCCACTGCGACCATGAATCAGCCCGATCAGCACCTTTCTGGTACCAGTTAAAAGCTGTGGCCATGTTTTTCTCAACACCTTCGCCCTGCTGGTACATTTGCCCGATAAAATAGGCTGCCATATTGTCGGAAGCATCATAAGCAGCCTCTAACCAGCGCAGGGCCTGTTTGGGATCCTGAACTGCAGCCTGACCGTTGTTGTACATCAGACCCGCCAGCCGCATCGCTTCGGGGTTAAACTGCTCTGCACTTTTGAGAAACCAGACCAGCGCCTGTTCTTCATCCTTCTCAACGCCGGAGCCATGATAATAGCGTTTACCCAGCTCAAGCTGGGCTTTGGCATCACCCTGCTCTGCCCTCTCTCTGCTCTGATTAAATGCAGAGCTGACCAGCAGCGCATCAAAAAAACCGATTTTCACCGCTGCCACAACAGCAAGCGCCATCACAGCCAACACGATAAACAACGGTTTTCTTCTCATATCGACTCCCTCATTAACATCTTCACCACAAAGGCCTCTCCTGCGCATCCATGCGCTCACGGCATTTGTACATCCTGTACGACAACCGAAGGCACAAAGAAGGACAACAATAAAATGAGTTAGAAAGGGAGCTAATCTTTTTCATATTCACTACACATGAAATACCAAATGACAGATTATTTACCTTTCTCTGATTTCCTTAGTGACTTTGTGCCTTCGTGGTTAACCCTTTTAAACCAGCTTCTTATATTTCATGCGGTGCGGCTGGGTGGCATCTTCACCGAGACGCCGTTTCTTATCGGCCTCATACTCTTCGAAGTTACCCTCAAACCACTCCACATGCCCCTCACCCTCAAAGGCGAGCATATGGGTAGCGATACGGTCGAGGAACCAGCGGTCATGCGAGATAACAATCGCGCAGCCTGCGAAATCAAGCAGCGCCTCTTCCAGCGCACGCAGGGTTTCAACATCGAGATCATTGGTCGGCTCATCGAGCATCAATACATTGCCGCCCTCTTTGAGCATCTTGGCCAGATGCACGCGGTTACGCTCACCACCGGAGAGCATGCCGATCTTCTTCTGCTGATCGCCACCCTTAAAGTTAAAGCGACCGCAATACGCGCGGCTAGGCACCTCTACCTTGCCCAGATACATCGAGTCGGTACCGCCTGAGATCTCTTCCCATACTGTTTTGCTATCATCGAGCGCATCACGGGACTGATCGACATAGGAGGCTTTGACGGTATCACCAACAATCAGTTCACCTGAATCGGGTTTCTCCTGACCTGTCAGCATACGGAACAGGGTTGTTTTACCGGCACCGTTGGCACCGATAATGCCGACGATACCACCACGTGGCAGATCAAAGTTCAGATTCTCGATAAGCAGCCGATCACCGAATCCTTTGCTGACATTTTTAGCCTGAAAGACGATATCACCCAAACGCTCACCGGATGGAATGAAGATCTGTTTGGTAGCATTACGCTCCTGCGTCTCGCGGCTGGAGAGATCATCAAAGGCTTTCAGACGCGCTTTGGATTTGGCATGACGCCCTTTGGTGCCGGCACGCACCCACTCCAGCTCCTGTTTCATCGCTTTCTGGCGTGAGGACTCCTGTTTCTCTTCTACCGCCAGACGTTTCTCTTTCTGCTCCAGCCAGCCTGAGTAGTTACCCTCAAACGGAATACCGCGACCACGATCCAGCTCAAGAATCCAGCCTGCCACATTATCAAGGAAATAACGGTCATGGGTCACCGCCACCACGGTACCCGGATAGTCGTGCAGGAATCGCTCCAGCCAGGCCACCGATTCAGCATCGAGATGGTTGGTCGGCTCATCGAGCAGCAGCATATCGGGATTGGAGAGCAGCAGTTTGCACAGCGCAACACGGCGACGCTCACCACCGGAGAGCTTGGTTACATCGGCATTCCAGTCAGGTAGACGTAGTGCATCGGCAGCAACATCAAGCTTGCGATCAAGGTTATGGCCGTCACCGGACTCAATAAAGGCCTCCAGCTTGGCCTGTTTGACTGCAATAGCATCAAAATCAGCATCGGGATCGGCATAAGCAGCATAGACCGCATCAAGCTCGGCCAGCGCATCCTTCATCGGCTGCACCGCCTCTTCAACATTACCGCGCACATCCTTGCTCTCATCAAGCTCAGGCTCCTGCGAGAGGTAACCGACACGAATACCGGGGGCCGGACGCGCTTCACCGAGAATCTCGGTATCTAGCCCAGCCATAATTTTCAGCAGTGTCGATTTACCGGAACCATTCAGACCCAATACGCCGATCTTGGCGCCGGGCAGAAAAGAGAGGTAGATGTCTTTAAGAATCTCCTTCTTATTGGCAACAACCTTGCCAACGCCCTGCATGGAATAGATATACTGATAATCAGCCATTATTAAATCTCCGAGAGAAAAGTGTCTGCGCAGGATATGACTAAAGCCAAACGATTCAAGCTGGCGTATCAGATTGAGAAAAAATACAGCCAGCAATTGATTGTTCGATGCTTATCAATCGTTAAAGGGTAGCGTCCCCTTTAGCCAAATTAGAATGGCTTTTCACAAGATGAGAGGGGAATTATTTACTCTTGTAGAATTTATGTTGCTCATCCAAAAAGACAACATAAAACGTGTTGCTGTCAAACCGCTGTTTAGTTTTAGAATGCAAAGTCCCATTCTTGTCTTCAGGGATGATAAATCCAACTAGTCTTGAATCAGATTCAAGCCTAAACCTCGCCCATCGAACATCTGCAGGAATATATTTTGGGTGTATAAAATCAGACTTGGAAGGGAATTTCCCATAAACAGCAAGAACTTGGCCACGTTTTTTTCCACTGCCTATAGGGGTTTTCATCCAGTGCTTAAGAGCTTCTCCTGAATAGCACTTCAATTTATCCAATAGTTCAATTAACTGCTTTTTGCTCCATTGGTCAAATGATTGCCCTGCGCCTTGAGAAAAATCTATATATGAAAAATTAAACTTACACTTCACCGTTAACTGGTCGGATTGAGAATCCAAAATCGAAAGCGGCATACTCTCAAGAAAAGAGTTCTTTCTTAAGCTCATGGTTTTTTTCAAAGCTTTGGAACCCCACCAATTCTGCCAGTCTTGTATATTGGAACAATTGGCCGATCATTTCTTAATATGTCACCCGGGATTTCGTCCAATCGGTAGGCAAAACTTTCATTTTCTTCTTTGGCTACAAATACAGTCCTATACTTACCCAACACATCTAAAACTTCAGTGTTATGAGTTGAGAAAACCAATTGTGCATTATTTGGATTGGTCTCTTCATCAGTAAATAATTTTATCAGCCATGGAAGGATGTCAGGGTGCAAATTTATATCAAATTCATCTAAGACTAAAACCCCCCCCATCTCTAGCATGATTTTGTATCTCCAAAGTTGCTTATACAGTGATTGAGTTCCACTAGATTCAGCAAAAATTGGTAAAGGATGAACTTCTTCATCGATTTTATGCAAAAAAACAGGAATATACTCTTTCTCTTCGACTTCTGGATTAGATCCATCTTTCTGTATAACTTTTATATCGTAAATAGCTTCATCAAACTTATGGATCAACTCTTTTGAAAAACCGAGAACCTCTGAATGCTCAAAATACAACTTACTAATTGCTGATTCAGTATCATTGGACGCATGCATCAATCCAGCATAAGAAACATTGCTAGAAATTCGTCTAAAGAAATTATAAATTGGCTCCATGCAATCAATTTCATATTGATGAGCAGTGCTTACAATTGAAGCATTAGAGCGAAGCTTCTTGATTACTCCAAGTTCTTTATACTCGTTAATACAATTCTTCAGCTTATTACCTTTTCGTTCTACTATAGGAGAAAACCTTTTTTTCTTACGAAAAATACATTCAGAGATAACCTCATCTCTAGATGACACTAACTCGTATCTATAGGTTACATCATCTACAATAAACTCAACATATATAAAAGACTCATCCTTATTACGAAAAAAGGACTCATAATATATTGGCTCCTCAGGCTTCCTGCTAAACGAGTTACAGCAAAAGTTGTTTAGAAAGGGAATTATCTTTAACGCATTTGTCTTACCAGAACCATTTGCACCTTTAACACAAAGAACATTGGTAAATGATTTTCCATTGGAAATATAGCCTGGGCATTTTGAGCCTAATCTCAATGAGATTTCAACCCCTTCTTTAAAACAGAAAAAGTTTTGAGCACCAAATTCCAATAGCATTAAGAACCCCTTGTTGATTGATTTCGCCTAAACCCTACATTTGACAATCAATATTTCAACATTTAAAGCCTACTTTCCGTCACCATCTGTCACGTTATCGAAATACAGCTGCCCTAATGTGCCTCATAGATTATATCATATCCACTATCTGTTTTTTCCGTAAGTAGCGTCGCGCCTACCTCAAGACGGCCAAGAGTATCTGGCCAATCACCACAGGCAACCATCGACCAATAGCGGTATTCGATGTCAGCTGAATTACTTATGAAGAAGTGGGTTCCAGTTGGCTGGCCAGTCGGCTTTTAGTTCGAGAGACTTACCGGTAATCGGATGATCAAAACGAAGACGCCAGGCGTGTAGCATGAGGCCTTTGCCGCCGAGGGATTTGTAGGCGGTGAGTTCATCCTTTTCGGCATATTTGCCATCACCAAGAATGGCATGTCCCTCATTCTGTAACTGCACACGCAGCTGGTGGGTACGGCCACTATGGGGAGTAAGCGCGACCATGGCGTAATCCAACCCGGCGCGCTGATAATGTTTCATCACCTGATAATCGGTGACCGACTCTTTGCCATCTTCTGAATCAACCACCATGCGCTCACCACCGCGCACAATACCCTTGGCAAGCTTTGAGCTCATGCGTCCGGCATGGGCAAAAGGGTGGCCGCTAATCAGCGCGAAATAGGTTTTCTGCATGTCGCGTTCACGGAATGACTCGGTGAGTTTACGCAGCGCCTCCAGATTCTTGGCCATCAGCAGCACACCGGAAGTATCACGATCAAGACGGTGGGCAAGCCTGAGATCAACCAGTCCGCGCTGTTCTTTGAGCGCTTCGATCAGCCCTGCATCGTGACCGGAACCGCCATGCACTACTAAACCTGCCGGTTTATTCACCACCAGCAGCCAATCATCCTCGAACAGAATCGGCAACTGCTCCGCTTTTCTGAGCAGCGAGGCGGGAATGTGCATCGCATCCTGAGGCTCGGGTTCACGCAGGCTGACCGGCAGAAAGATCAGGTCACCACTGCTTACACGCGACTCGGGTTTTACCCTTTTTTTGTTTACCCGAACATTGCCCTTGCGGATCAGGCGCAGGATCAGCGCGCGCTGGCCCGGGCCGAGGTGGCGGATCAGCACCCGATCAAGGCGACTTCCATCTTCATTCTGGTCTACTGTTAACATGCCGTTTTCGTGCATTTTTGTTGCCAAACCGCCTTTGGGCTATAGAGTCGCATCGGTATGCAGCGAGCTCCGTGTTTTCCTGCATCACACGATAATCACCAACGCACAGGCAATAGTAGTGATTTGTACTCGGGAATCCCAGCCTCCGACGAAGTAGATGGCAGGGTTACTTTTTTTTCCGGTATTGTTCTGAGCGTATCGATGTCATGTGATCGTTTGCCAACGTTGAGCCTGCATAAAATAAAAGAAAGCGTTTGAAAGACTTTAAGCTTACCAACCCGAATCAGCGCGGCTGGAAGCAAACATAGATGTGACTGAATAGTCCATAATTATCAGTAACTGTATGGGATTTTTCTATCTTAAGCAGTGTGACTATTCGGCCTTTTGGCAGAGCTGTTCTATGCAACCGGTCTGCCACCGATCTGTAATTCAGAGGTCTCTCAAGCGCCAAAAGGATGATGGCGTGACTGCACCAAAAAAACTCATGCTCATCAATGCAAACCACGACGAAGAGAGTCGTGTTGCCATTGTTGAGGACGGCTACCTGCACGAACTGGATATCGAATGTGCCAGCAAAGCCCTGACCAAAAGTAATATCTACAAGGGTAAAATCACCAAAGTCGAGGCGAGCCTGCAGGCTGCCTTTGTCGAATACGGCTCAGCCAGACAGGGTTTCCTGTCGCTGAACGAGATTCACCCCGACTACTGGAAAGATGGTGTCGATAAATCGGCTAACCCGCGCAACCTCTCCATTCAGGATATCCTGCAACCGAAACAGGAGATTCTGGTTCAGGTGGTCAAAGAGGAGCGCGGCAATAAAGGCGCAGCCCTGACCACCCAGATCTCTCTGGCCGGTCGCTACCTGGTCTTGAGCCCCAACACCACACGTGGCGGCATCTCGCGCAAGCTCTCCGATGAAGAGCGCCGCTCGATGAAAGAGATCCTCTCCCAGCTTGAGGTTCCCGATAACATGGGACTGATTATCC
Source organism: Mariprofundus sp. KV (assembly GCF_013387475.1). Taxonomy (GTDB): domain Bacteria; phylum Pseudomonadota; class Zetaproteobacteria; order Mariprofundales; family Mariprofundaceae; genus Mariprofundus. The sequence goes on from NZ_VWNB01000007.1 coordinate 65,244, forward strand.
GCACTGCCGGTAAAGATCAGAACCTTGAAGCGCTGCAGCGCGACTACAGCTATCTGCGCCGTCTCTGGGATGAGATTCGTATCAAGAGTGAAACCACCCCGTCACCTGCCCTGATCTATCTTGAGGGTGATCTGGCAACACGTGCAATTCGTGACCACTTCTCCGATGATGTACAGGAGATCTGGGTTGATAACCATGAGGTCTACACCCACACCAAAGCCTTTGTACACGCGGTACTGCCGGGTAAAGAGAAGCTGGTTAAACTCTATCGCGGTAAAGTTCCGCTGTTCCGCAGCTACAATATCGAATCGCAATGTGAAGAGATTCATGAGCGTGAAATCCGTCTTCCCTCCGGCGGTTCGATTGTGCTTGATCCGACCGAAGCGCTGACTGCGATCGACATCAACTCCTCACGCGCCACCAAAGGCAAACATATCGATGATACTGCCCTGGCCATCAATCTGGAGGCGGCTGAAGAGATCGCCCGCCAGCTGCGTATCCGTGATATCGGAGGCCTGATTGTTATCGACTTTATCGATATGGCCAGCCGCAAGCATGGCCAGCAGGTTGAAGAGGTATTGCGCAAGGCGTGTAAGGGTGACAAGGCTCGCATCCAGTTTGCCCGCATCTCCCGTTTCGGTCTTCTTGAGATGAGCCGTCAGCGTCTGCACCCGTCGGTACGTGAATCCACTACCGAGCCGTGCCCGCGCTGTCAGGGTCGCGGTTCCATCCGCACGGTGGAATCGATGGCACTGCAGATGCTCACCCGTATGGAAGATTGGGCAGAGGCCGGCAAGAAACCGACGCTGATCGTGCAGGTACCATCGGATACCGGCGAGTACCTTATGAACAACAAACGCGCCAACATAGCCCGCATCGAAGAGGTCAATGAGGTTCAGATCACCCTGCAGATCAGGCCTGATCTCGATATTCCGCACTACCGCATTGAGCGTCAGTGGAGTGAAAACAATCAGCAGCGTGTTGAAGTGCTTGAAGACACCAGCAAAAAGATCAAACCACCACGTTCAGGCCGCAAGCTTAAACCTGTGAAACCGGTGGTTGGTATCCCAACACCGCCACCGCCTGAGCCTGAAGTGAAAAAAGATGGCCCACTGAAGACGTTGATCAACATCCTCACCGGTGCCAGTCGCAAAGAGAAGCTGCAGAAACAGGCGGAAGAGGAAGAGCTGCGCCTGAAACAGGAGGCGGCGGCTAACAGTCGCAAGCGCCGCAGCAGTGGCACAGGCAACAGAGGTCGCCGTCGTCCGGCTGGCAACAGTGCTGCAAAAGAGAACGAGGAAGGCACTGCAGCTCAGAACGATCAGCCGCGCAGTGAAACGCAGCGCCCCAAACGCAAACGCAAACCCAAACCGAAGGTTGAAAAAACCGATGTGGTGCCGACTGATGTTGTACAGGCTGAAGCGGGTGACAGTGGCGAGAGCTCCGAGGCAAAACCTCGCCGTCGCCGTCGCCGTCGCCGTCGCCCTTCCGGCAACAGAGATGGTGCTCCGACCCAGGGCCAGGAGAACAGTCAGCATGATGGTGGAGAGAGCAATACCGCACCAACTGCTCAGGCTGATGACCAGAAACCGGCCCGCACCAGGAGACCGGCTAAGGAGAAGAGCCCTGACACTGCTGCCCCTCAGGAGAACCAGCCACAAGCTCCTACTCAGGAGAGCCAGCCACAAGCTGCTGTTCAGCAGGAGAGGAAGCCTGAAGCTGCCGCGTCACAGGGCGAGTGAGCAACGCTAATTTACCCGAGCCACTGATCATCACGGTTAGTCGTGATCAGGATGGTAAACGCGTTGATGCACTGCTTGCTGCAGTCAGTGAGCTGAGCCGCAATCACATCCAGCAACTGCTCAAGGACGGGTGCATCGTTGATGCCTCCGGATCAGCAATCACCCAGCCTTCACGACGTGTCGTTGAGGGTGACTGCTTCACCATCAAGCTGCCGCCTGTGCAGCCGCTGGAGCTCAGTGCCGAAGATATTCCGCTGGATATCCTCTTTGAAGATGAGCATCTGCTGGTGATCAACAAGCCGGCAGGTATGGTGGTGCACCCTTCTCATGGTCATGACCATGGGACACTTGTGCATGCCCTGCTACACCACTGCTGCGATTTGCCCGGCATCAACGGCAAAGAGCGACCCGGCATCGTGCACCGGCTTGATAAGGATACCTCTGGCAGCCTGCTGGTGGCTAAAACCGAAATCACCCATCGTCGACTCACCGAGATGTTTGCCACCCACGATCTGGATCGCCAGTACGTCGCCTGGTGTCGCGGCACAACAAACTGGCGCGTTAAACGCATTGAACTGCCGCTGGCAAGACACCCCCAGCAGCGCCAGAAGATGGCAGTCGTGCATGGTGGGCGCGAAGCGATCACCGATGCCACGGTTGAACATATCTATGGCCCCTTTTCACAGATGCGTCTGCAGCTGCATACCGGCCGCACGCATCAGATTCGCGTGCATCTGACCCACGAAAAACTACCCATTCTCGGTGACCCGGTTTACGGCCGCAGCTTTAATCCCGGTTCCAATATACCGGAACCGACACGCAGCCTGATCCGTGCACTGACCCGTCAGGCGCTGCACGCTGAACTGCTCGCCTTTACCCACCCTGTAACAGGTGAGGCACTGCATATCACTGCACCCCTTCCCGAAGATCTACGCAAACTTGATAAGGCGATGCGCCAGAACTATGGCTGAACAGCTGCTTTGCTCTGAACTGTTCAGGCAGCACACCATCACCGCAGTTTTCACACAGCGTAGCGGCGGCTTCAGCCCTCCCCCTTTCGACAGCTTTAATTTCGGTAGCGGTTTGGGCGATAGTGAATCCGCTATTAAGCGCAACCTGAACCGCCTTGTAACTGTCGCGGGCTTGGAGAGTCAGCCGCATCAAGTGATTCAGGTTCATGGCAACACAAGTTACCGCTGTAGCGGCCCCGGCCAGATGCACCGGCAGGAAGCCGATATCCTGATTAGCCGGGATCCGGGCACTGCCCTTGCTGTTCGCACCGCAGACTGCCTGCCGGTTCTGCTGGCAGATCCGCAAAACGGTATCATCGCGGCGGTGCATGCCGGTTGGCGTGGCACAGCTGCCGGAGTTGTCTGCCGGGCTGTGGAAGAGATGGTCACGCTTGGTGCAGCGCAGGAGCATATCATCGCCTCACTTGGCCCCTGTATCGGCCCATGCTGTTTTAAGATAGGCAGAGATGCCGCCGACCAGCTTGCCGCCAGCTGTGCCGGTGCTGACAACTGCATCGGTGATCAGCCTGAGTTACATGCGGATCTTCAGGCCATCAATCGACTGCAGCTGCTGCAGAGCGGCGTGAGTGCGCAGCGCGTGGAGATCTTTTCTGACTGCACGGCATGTGATCCTGAGCGCTTCTACTCCTATCGCAGGGATGGCAAAAACAGCGGACGTCATCTGGGCGTTGTCGCGCTGCCCTCTACACCGTAAACTCCGCAGTCATGAATATCCGCCTCTTTAGCCAACTTTCGATCGCCTCTTTACTGCTTCTCCTCTCAGGCTGTGCCACCGACGAAGCCTATGATAAGGCGGGTGCGGAAAAACAGTACGACGCTGCCAAGCAGAAGATCAATCTGGGACAGTACAATGCCGCCGCATTTGACCTGGAAAAGTTCAGTGCCACCTTTCCTTACAGCAGTTATGCCACCAAGGGTGAGCTGCTGCGTATCTTCTCTGCCTACCGTGGTGGCGAATACACACTGACTGAAACCCTGAGCGAGAGCTTCATTGAACGTCACCCCAAACACAAACATATCGATTATGCCAAATACATGCTGGCCATGAGCTACTACATGCAGCGCAGCACCAAGGAGCATGATCAGACACACAACAAGAAGGCCATTGAGAGCTTTGAGCGACTGATCAGGGAACACCCGACAAGCAAATATGCCAAAGATGTGCAGCCGCGTATTCAGAAACTGTACAACTCAATCGGCGAACATGAACTGCTGGTCGGCAAGTACTACTTTGACCAAGATCGCTATGTGGCTGCAGCCAACCGTTTCCAGAAGGTTGTTAAAGAGTACCAGACCACATCGGCCATTGAAGAGTCACTCTACTACCTTGCAGCCTCCTATGCTGAAATGGGGTTGAGCAAGGATGCCCGCCAGATGGCACTGCTGCTCAGGCACAACTATCCCGACAGCAGATGGAGCAGCAAAGCTAAAGATTTCCTCTGAGTTGATCAGAGACTTATAAGTGCTCCGACACCTGCAACAGAGACCGATCCAGTGCATGGCAGTGATCCTGACGCTGCTGCTCAGTGCATGTGGTGGCGACAAACAGGATATTCATCAGCTGCTTGATGCCCGCGATCAGGCGGTCAGCAGCCGCAACATCAACAGTTACAGTGCCCTGCTGTATCATGATTACAACCATAATGGTCAAACCACCTCGGATCTGCTCGCAAGGGTGGAAGCACTCTTTTTTCAATTCGATACGATGGAGATGAGCTCCAGTGACCGCACCATCTATTTTGTCGATGATACCCATGCCCAGTGTGAACAGAGTTACATACTCAGGGTTAAAGCTGATGATCAGTGGCGTGCCATTGCCCAGCGCGAACGCCTTGATCTGACCAAAGCAGCCGATGGCTGGAAGATCAGCGGCGGTCTTTAGTCCGGCTTTTCAACCCGTCACTTCGACCACAAATCACCGGCAAAATCGTCAACCATAATCGCTTTTCGCACGGCCTCTTTTGCAGCCAACAGCAGATCAGCCTCCTCTCTGCTGATCTTCTCAGCCGTCACTGCTGTTTCGATCCATGCCGCGTAAGTGGTTTCCGGCGTATAGATAAAACCGGCAGTGCGAAGCTGCTTCTCAATCGGTTCAACCTGTATGGTCAGCGCCATAGCGTGGTGCAGGCAGCCGGTCAGGTCATCTTTATCCTCCGGGTTATAGATGCCATCAACAAGCCGCTCACGCGCAGCTGATGGTTCGATCAGCATGCTGGCCACCTGATGTGTCAGACGATCCCCCGGCGGTTTGCGGTGCACGCCCAAGGGAAAGGCCCAGGCACGCATTTTCCATGCCACAGGTCGCAGCGGAAAGTTGCGAATGATACCATCAAGGGCCTGCTGTACCTGATAAAGGGCAAACTGGCATGACCAGTGCACCAGCGGCAGGTCAGCTCTGCATCGCCCCTCATCCTCATAGCGTTTAAGCACAGCTGAAGTCAGATAGAGATAAGCCATGGCATCAGCAAAGCGACCTGATATCGACTCCTTGCGTTTCAGTGCTCCTCCAAGTGTTAACAGTGCCAGATCAGCCATGGCAGCCATGGCGGCACTGTAACGGGCGATTTGCCGATAGTAGGTGGCGGTTGGCCCTGCAACCGGGGATGAGGCAAACAGAGCCCCTGAAAGGCCATAGAGCACTGCTCTGGCGGCATTGGCAATGGTGTAGCCGACATGTGACATCAGGGCGGCATCAAAGCGCAGAAGTGCTTCATCCCTATCCTCAAGCGAAGCTGCTTCAATCTCCTGTTGCAGATAGGGATGACAACGCATCGCCCCCTGCCCGAACACCATCATACTGCGAGTCAGTATATTCGCCCCCTCCACGGTGATGGCGACCGGAATCGACTGGTAGGTGCGACCAAGGTAGTTGGATGGCCCCAGACAGATGCCGCGTCCACCATGCACATCCATTGCATCATTGATCACCACACGCATGCTCTCGGTCAAATAGCGTTTGGCGATCGCAGTCAGCACAGCCGGTTTCTCGCCCTGATCAAGTGCTGAGGTGGTTAATCGTACTGTGGCATCCATCATATAGGTCAGGCCGCCAATGCGTGCCAGCGCCTCCTCCACCCCCTCAAAGTTACCAATAGATGTCCTGAACTGTTTGCGCAGCCGGGCATAGGCGCCGGTTGTGTCACACGCCATCTTACCGGCTGCGGCACTAAGTGAAGGCAGTGAAATACCACGGCCAATGGAGAGCCGTTCAACCAGCATGCGCCACCCCTTACCGATCATCTTCTCACCGCCAATGACCCAATCCAGCGGAATGATCACATCCACACCACGGTTCGGGCCATTAAGAAAGGCGATATTCAACGGATCATGACGGGCACCAATCTCGATACCGGGAAAATCGGTTGGCACCAGTGCGCAGGTGATGCCCAGATCCTCCTGATCACCCAGCAGATGGTCAGGATCATAGGCGTGAAATGCCAGACCCAGCACGGTAGCAATCGGGCCAAGGGTGATATAGCGCTTCTCCCAGTTCAGTCTGAGACCCAACCGCTGTTCTCCTTCAAACTCGATGTTGCAGACGATACCTGTATCGGGAATTGAGCCGGCATCCGAGCCGGCATCCGGGCCGGTCAGTGCAAAACAGGGCACCTCATCACCAGCTGCCAAGCGTGGCAGATAGTGATTCTTCTGTTCCTCTGTTCCATAGGCCATAAGGAGCTCGGCCGGCCCCAGCGAATTGGGCACCATCACCGTCACCGCCGCCGCACCGCTACGGCTGGCGATCTTCTGAATCACACAGGCATGTGCATAGGCTGAGAACTCAAGGCCACCGTAGGATTTCGGGATAATCATGGCGAAGAAACCATGGCTGCGAATATAATGCCACACCTCAGGTGGAAGATCGCGAAGCTCATGGTTAATCTGCCAGTCATTGAGCATGGCACAGAGCTCATTTACCGGCCCATCAAGAAAGGCCTGCTCCTCACTGCTTAACTGCGCTTTAGGGGTTTTCAGCAGGATATCCCAATCGGGATTACCCTGAAAAAGTTCTGCATCCCACCAAACAGTTCCGGCCTCTACCGCATCACGCTCAGTCTGTGACATCGGTGGTAGCACTTTACGGATATATGTCAGAATTGGGCTACTGACCCGGCTTTTGCGAATCTCATCAAAACCGAGCAGTAAAAAAGCCAGCGCAATCAGAACAAAGAGTATGCTTCCGATTGTCATATTCAGGCCTGCTCCGATGAGCAGGAAATCAGAGATTGTTAACAGGGCAAGCCAGATATGCAGAGAGAGTTTGGTGTTGGCCAACAGAAACAGAACACCGAAAAACAGGGCCAGAATAAGCATCCACAACATGGCAACCTCCTGTGGTCAGGAAAAAGAAACTAACCTTTTGTCTACAGTATAGCTTCGTATCTCTCATTCACCCAACAATAAAGGGGGCCAGCTGGCCCCCTTCAATCACTCATAAGACAGATCAGAAACGATAACTGAGTGATGCCATGATGATATGGGCATCACCTGTATAGATACCGTTTTTCACAGTGTTCGGTGAACCGGGGTAAGGACCTACCGCTGACGCTGTCTGGTTTCGGGTCCGGATATAAACGTAGGCATAAGCCAGATCAATTGTCGTATCCGGATTCACATCATAACCGTGGCCGATCGATACGATATGCCGATCATTACCCGGCACAGATGGTGAGAAATCGGCATCCCTGATAGGTGTGGGAGAAAAAACATAACCGACTCGAGCTCTCAGGTGAGGAAGATACTTCCACTCTGCACCCGCTCTGAGGTCAACGGTTGCCTTCCAGTTCTGAGGCAGATCAGTTTGACCGGTAACCGGGCCTCCCAGAACACCCTGCAGCGCAGATAGCTGAGCACGGTAGAGGGCACTGTTATAACGAATGTTGATCGCATCATAGGTTTTCCAGTTCACCCAGTCGGCATCCAGACTAATTGTCCACTGATCATTCGGCATGAAAGCAAGGCCGACATTGACCTGATCAGGCAGTGTAACAGAGGTAGTAGCCGATGAACTGGTAGCACCCGTCAACAGTGCAAAAGCGCCCAGAGCCCGTGCTGTTCCCTTCAGATCCACCTTTATTCTGCTGCGATAGTTAATACCGAAATTAAAGCCGTCACCCTTATAGAAAATTGAGGCATTACCACCCCAACCATCACCGCTACCGCTCAGATTCTGTGCTGTATTGTTCAGATCCACCTGATTCAAATAGGCATAATCTACACCTGCAGCAAAAGAGAAACGGTCAGAGAGCTGGAATACTATACTGGGATTAACCAGCACCATATTGATGCGCGAAAAGGTGTTTTTTCCGGCGAAAGGAGCTGTTGTCGGCCAGTCCGTCTCTAGACCAAACGGAGCGTTGATGCTTAAAGCCGCTCCCAACTTGGAGCCTTCATCCCAATAGGTGAAATAGGCATGGGGAACGAAAAAAGTACCATCCTTCGCTTTGGTTACTGTAGCGCGCTCATACTGATTGCTTGTGAGGATCAGATCACTACCGACCATAATCTGACCACCCTGAGTGAATGCCACACCAGCGGGATTATGCCATGCCGCAGAAGCATCATCAGCGATGGCAGTAAAGGCACTACCCATACCTGTCGAACGGGTGGCCATCTCGCCAATCATAAAACCACCCGCCTGCGCGCTTTGCAGACCACAACATGTCAGAATAAAAAACCATATAAAACGTTTCATAACACTCCCTCCTCCAAAGAATTCGTGTGACAGAAACAGCATAGACAGGAATTTCCCTACTTGCAAACCGGCTTTTAGGTGGTGCGTCATATTTTCAACAGCAAGCTGACCACCCTGCGGGTAGCGCTGGAGAAGAGTTTGTCTGTGTAAAAACGTCCTGCAATGCGTTTATTGGCTTCAGCCAATGTCGGGTATGGCGCAATCATTGAGGCCATAGCCCCGATCTTCATTTTCTGGCTTATGGCCAGGATCCACGGCTGAATCAATTCACCGGCGTGCAGTCCAGCGATACCTGCACCAAGGATTACGCCTTTCGGCGTTGTAATCACCTTGATCATCCCTTCGCTCCGTCTCTCGGCCTGAGCACGGTCATTCTCAGCAAAGCTCCAGCGCAGCACACGAATCGCTATTCCCGTCTTAACTGCATCTGCTTCAGAGAGTCCGACATGGGCAAGCTCAGGGTCTGTGAAGGTCACCCATGGCACTGCCGAATAATCCACTTTGGCAGGCAACTTGAAGAGCATGTTACGAATCACAATACCAGCCTGATAGGCAGCCATATGGGTAAACTGGTATGGGCCTGCCACATCACCAATGGCAAACACCTTTTTGTTACTGGTGCGCAGACGGGCATCAACATCAACACCATGCGGTGAGTATCTGATGCCTGCTGTTTCAAGATTCAGACCACTGACATTGGCACGGCGACCAGTGGCAATCAGCAGATGAGATCCGATAACGCACTGCGCCCCGCCATCGGTGTTACAATATGCTGCGATTCTTCCATCAGCGGTTTTCTCAAGCCGGAGGTCTCGCCCCCCTTCATGAAATTCAACCCCCTCCTGCTGCAGCCTCTGAATAACGATCTTCGTCAATTCCGGGTCATCTTTCATCAGCAGACGGGCCATCTCCATCACCGTCACTTTGGCACCAAGGCGCCTGTGTGCCTGCGCCATCTCTATACCAATCGGACCGCCACCAATGACAATCAGGTGTTTTACGGCTTCACGATTAGAAAAAAGATTCTCATTGGTGAGATAGGGAACCTCGTTCAACCCTTCAATCGGTGGAACAAAAGGTGATGAGCCGGTCGCAAGAACAAAGTACTTCGCCCTGATCAGTTGATCTCCGGCTCTGACCGTATCGCTATCGATAAAACTTGCAGCGGCACGAATCACGGTGACACCCAAACCCTCAAAGCGTTCCTGTGAATCATTCGGTGCAATCGATGCAATCACCTGCTGCACATGCCTATTCACTGTTGACCAGTCGACCAGCGGTTCTGTGCCCTGGATGCCAAACTGTGCCGATTCACGGCATGTGTGTGCGACATGGGCCGCAGCAAGCAGCGCCTTGGAGGGCACGCAGCCCGCATTCAGACAGTCGCCGCCCATCTCACCCTTTTCAATGAGTGCCACTTTCGCCCCCATCTGGGAGGCACCGGCAGCTACGCTCAATCCCCCCGATCCGGCACCAATCACACAGATATCTACATGGATCGTATCCATTACTTTATCTCCTCTGCTGCAGGCTTGCGAAAACGTTTGTAGATTACGGGCATCAGGCTCAACAGAGCCAGACCAAACAGCGCCCCGAGAATTTCAGGGGTCATCACCCCCTGCAGTGAAATCTCACCACCCTGATCGAGCAGACTGCCAATCCCTGATCCGGCCAGTGCAAAGACAAAGGTGGCCGGCATAATCCCGAAGAAGGTGGCGATCAGATAAACCCTGAGCGGCACACCAAGGAACGCAGGTACCAGATTGACCAGAAAAAACGGGAAGATTGGCACCAACCTCAGCACAAGCATGTAACTCATTGCATTATCAGCAAACCCCTTCTGCATTCTGGTCACTGAATCACCGGCTTTGGCCAGCAGATAGTCACCCAGTGAACTCTTGGCGAGCAGAAACAGCAACACGGCCCCAACCGTTGCTCCGACAACCGTATACAGCCCTCCGGCAACAGCACCGAACAGAAATCCGCCAGTCACTGTCATCACCAGCCCTCCCGGCAGTGAAAAAGCGACGACCGCAACATAAACAAGCATGAAAAGTAGCGGAGCAAGAAGTGCATGCTCGGATACCCAGACGGAGAGCAGCATACGATGCTCTCTTAAGGCTTCAAAACTGAGATAACGCCCCAGATCAAAAAACAGGAACAGCCCCAGGACCAACAGCAGCAATATAAGTGGCATTAAACGTTTCAACATAAGCAGACTCACTCCACAATCAGCAGATAATCGGGCGTTGGGTTCAGGGGGCAGGCGTAGCGATATTCACCCGCTTCAAGACTCACCCTATAATCCTTTGTAGCACCTGTATGCAAACCACCACCAGACGTTGAAGGAAGTGTATATCTGGAGAGGCCGGCACCACGCAACCAGAAACCCAGGGCATAGGGAACATCCCAGTTGCTTACCCGGAATATATAATCTCCGGCTTTCAGACGCAGTGCAGTTGCCTTCTGCAGTCGTAACTCGCCGGTTTTCTCATTCACTGCTGCACACGCATCGGCTGAATATGCCTTGTAGTGCACCGTATCCGCCTCTGCCTCAATGATCTGACAGGCTGTCTGCGTTAAGGTAATCACCTCGGCTGCCTGCGCATAAGGAAGTGGCAACAGCAGCAAAAGGGTCATCGTACTCCATATCTCTCTCATGTTGATCTCCGTACCCTCTCAGTCGTGACTCTTCAAAATATATTACACAGTCCACAATCACCCTTTGCTTATGTAGACTGCGCGCCTTCGCAGGAGAGAGTCACATGAGTTTGCAGTCTGAAATCGAGAAACGTCGCACCTTTGGTATTATTTCGCATCCGGATGCGGGTAAAACCACGCTGACAGAGAAACTGCTGATGTTCGGTGGTGCGATTCAGATGGCCGGTGCTGTAAAAGCACGAAAAGCGAGTAGGCATGCCACATCGGACTGGATGAAAATCGAGCAGGAGCGCGGTATCTCTGTCGCCTCATCGGTGATGAAGTTCAACTATAAGATCGGCAAACGAGATTTTGAGGTCAACCTGCTTGATACACCGGGCCATCAGGACTTCTCCGAAGATACCTACCGCGTCCTCACTGCTGTGGACTCAGCCATGATGGTGATCGATTCAGGTAAAGGCGTGGAGCCGCAGACCGAGAAGCTGATGGAGGTGTGCCGCATGCGCAACACCCCTATCGTCACCTTTATCAACAAACTCGACCGTGAAGGGCTGGAGCCGCTCGATATTCTTGCCGATATTGAAGAGAAACTGCAGATCGAGTGCACCCCGATGACCTGGCCGATCGGCATGGGCAAATCGTTTAAGGGTGTTTACAACCTGTATAAGAAGGAGATCAACCTGTTTAAGGCAGGCTCTGAAACCGCCGACATCAAGAGCATCCATATCGAAGATCTGAATGATCCCAAGCTCGATGAACTTCTTGGTTCGCAGGCCGATGAGCTGCGTGAAAACATCGAACTGCTGGAGGGTGCTGCTGATCCGTTTGATCTTGAGCACTTCCTGGCCGGCAGTCAGTCTCCTGTATTCTTCGGCTCTGCCGTCAATAACTTCGGTGTTAAAGAGCTGCTCGATGCCTTCTGTGAACTGGCTCCCCACCCCGGCCCGCGTGAAGCAATGCAACGCTCCGTGAATCCGGATGAGGAGGCCTTCTCCGGCTTCTGCTTTAAAATTCAGGCGAATATGGATCCGGCCCATCGTGACCGTATCGCATTCTTCCGCATCTGCTCAGGTAAATTTACCAAGGGGATGAGCGTGCGTCACCACCGCATCGGTAAAGATGTGAAGATCCCCAATGCCACCATCTTTATGGCACAGGATCGTGCCCATGTGGAAGAGGCCTATGCCGGTGACATCATCGGTATCCATAACCACGGCACGATAAAGATCGGCGACACCTTTACCAGCAAAGAGGAGCTGAAATTCACCGGCATTCCGAACTTCGCTCCTGAACTATTCCGCCGCGTGCGGCTGATCGATCCGATGAAACGTAAACAACTGCATAAAGGATTGATCCAGCTCTCTGAAGAGGGCGCGGTACAGGTATTCAAAACCAACATGGGCGGTGACTATATTCTTGGCGCCGTAGGTGTACTGCAGTTTGATGTTACCGTAGCACGCCTGAAGGCTGAATATAAGGTGGATGCAGATTACGTCGCAACCGACTTTCAGGTTGCCCGCTGGGTTACATCTGATAATGAGAAGAAACTGGCTGAATTCACCCGTCTGTTCGACTCCGCCCTGGCAGAGGATGCCGATGGCTTCCTGGCCTATCTGGCACCCAGCGCCTGGAAACTCAGCTATACAGAAGAGCAGTGGCCCGATATCACCTTCCACAAAACCCGTGAGCACATCTGAATTAGACACAGATAAACGCAGATATTCGCAGATAGAAAAAACTTAAAAACAGAAGCTACCATTCACCAAGCTGCCATGTGTTTCTCTTACTGATCTTTATCTGTGTCCACAGGTGAATTGCGCTTGCGCAAGAGAGAGTGCCCTGGGGCTTCTGCGTAAATCTAAAAATTTGCATAGGACAGCTTGGAGAAGGCTCGCTACACTTGCCGCATGTATGATACAGAGAGTGAAGAGTTTCAGGGCGTTGAACGTTTAAACAGAACCCAGCAGAAGCGGGAGATTTCAGAGCTGCATGATCTGGCTCGAAGCCTCTCCAGGCTTGATCCGGTTGCACTGGAGAAGATGGATCTGCCTAAAGAGCTGTTCAATGCGTTGATCAGTGTGCAGAAGATGAAACATGGCGCCGAAAAACGGCAGTTCAAGTTCATCGTCAAGCTACTACGCCAAAGTCAGGATGATACCGACTCCTTCCTTGAAACCATTTCAGAGCTGGATGCCAAAAAGGAAGAACAGGATAAGAACTTTCACCGCACCGAGCGCTGGCGTGATCGTCTGATCGCCGATGGCCACGATGCAGTAACCGAATTCATGGCTACCTATCCACAGGCTGATGTCAGTCAGATCAGGCAGCTGGTTCGCAATGCCAACAAAGAGCTGTTGCAGAACAAACCTCCCAAATCATCACGCGCCCTGTTCAAACTACTGCGTGATGTGATCTGCCAGTAAAAAAGAGAGTCTGTTATTCGCGCTTGGCTGCTTTCGCCTCATTTTTTGAAATCCAGTCAGCCCGCTCTTTGTTGATCTGCTCCATGCAGTTTCCGGCTATGATACGCCCCCCACAGGCATTACTATTACTTTTTCAGGCCATTTTCTCGCTGTTGCAAACAGGAAACAGCCTTAAATGCTGTCACTGCCTGATCAGGAGGTGAAGTATCTGCATCAATTATGATAGGGTATATGCCACTTTAAACAGTGAGAGGTTTTCCATGAAACGCGTTGTTATTTCGGCACTATCGATCTTTCTTGCAACAGGCCTGAGCGCCTGTGGCGATGGCGGCAACAGCAACGACATTGTCGGCAAAACCTTGCAGAATCTGGCTAATGAGTCTCTTCCGGGTGCTGATATCACACGCAGAGAGTGCGGCTCCTGTCACTATCTCGATAAAAATGTGCGCAAAGTCGGCCCATCACTACAGGGCATCTATGGACAGACTCCGAAAACCAAAGGTATACCTGTTGAAGTATGGGATGAGGCCTCTCTTGACGCATGGATAGAGAACCCTACGGGTGTAGATCCGAAAACACGCATGAAGATCCCCGGCATCAAAGATGCTGAAAAACGGGCTCAGATCATCGAATATCTAAAACTGCTTTAACCCTGATCGACAGCTGCTGAAAGGCCTTCGACCATAATAAACAGCATCATTCTGAATTTCACATAGAGCACGGTAATCAGTGTGGTACTGATTGCCGTAATGGCGATCGGATTCATCTCGGAGTCTCGCATCACCAGTCGGGGCATCAGTATCGCGCCACCCATGACACCGGAACCGATTGACTGCAGCACCAGCAGAAACACCTTGATCACCGGCATCGATGGTACCGCATCCAGACTACCGAAGATCACCAGCGTGAGAGCCACAAACCCAACCCATGGCAGGTAGATAAAGAGATATTCGATAAAGTGAAAATGCACATCTTTGCGATGGCCGAGCATGATAATGGTGACAGCGATGATATTGGCCGGCACCAGATAGAAGAGCAGCGAGAGGAGATAATCGTTCATAGGTTCATCTTCCCTCCTGTATTCCCTGCATGCAGATGTTATGCTTCGTTCTCAGCAAAGGCCACTTCCACCCTTTTATGGAGTAACCCACCACATGAGCAACAACATCGGTAAGTTCCCAATTATTGTCCTGATTCTGGCCATCTCCATGATTGGCTTTGGCGTCTATAATCTGAACAAGATGCCTGATACAAAGTATCCGCAGTTTAATGCGGAATTCACACTACATAATGCTGAAGGCACGGTCTCTTTCTCTGATCTGGCAGGAAAAGTAAGCGTCATCTTTTTCGGATATACCCACTGCCCGGATATATGCCCTGCCACCCTGCTGAATTTCGGCAAAGCTCTTAAACTACTTGATGAAGATGAACAGAAGCTGGTACGCGCCGTATTCATCTCACTCGACCATGACCGCGACACCCCGGAGATGCTGAGTAAATACACCCGATATTTTCACCCGGACATCATCGGTCTGACCGGCAACGAAGCCGAGATAACTGCTGCTGCCAAAGCCTTTATGGTTCCCAAAGAGAAGAACAAACCCAATGCCAAGGGCAACTACACCATGAACCACGGAACCTATCTCTATGTGATGCGTCCTGATGGCAAACTGGGCGAGTTGGCCAGTCATCAGGATCCTCCGGAGAAGATCGTTGCCTCCCTGCGCGCCTGGATCAAGTGGGCTGAATAGTCTTTAGCTTTAGGTATGAGATGAATGATCCCTACTATCGACTTCACACAGGCGCAGACGTGAATATTACCTTCTAAATCAATAGCGTAAGAGATACCTATAACCATCGAATAATAGTATTGAGCAGTCGTGATACTATTTATAACTGATCAGCCTGAAACTCTTATTTGCCGATTAAGGCCATCACATGCTGTTGATCGAACAGCTTTTTATCTACTTTCAGGTAGGCGACACCATCTTCCGGAATCACTTTCACTTCATGTACGCCAGCAAGTTGTTTGATCTGCTTAGCCAGTTGCTCAGCAGCAGCGTCATCGTGAACTTGGACATGAACCATAAACGAGGAGAGATAGGCAGGCACCTTCATACCGAGTGCCAGTAGAAGCCAGCCAAGTGCGATTGCAGCACAAACGTAAAAAACGGCCTGCATGCCGAATGCGCCGGAGAGCCAGCCGCCACCTGCGCCACCGATAAAGGCGCCGAGGAACTGGGAGGTGGAGTAGACACCCATGGCGGTGCCCTTACTCTCTACCGGCGCCATGCGTGAGATCAGTGACGGCAGACTCGCCTCCAATACATTGAATGCTGTGAAGAAGAGTAGCAGGCCGAAACCCACGGCAATGAGCGAACGCTGATCGGTACCCAGCATCACCTCGGCAATCACCATCAACAGAATCGAACCGAGAAACACCTGTTTCATCTTCTGCCTCTTCTCGGCAAGCATCACCAGAGGAGCCATGCCGAGCACTGAGATCATCAATACAGGCAGATAGAACCAGGCGTGCTGATCTGTCGGCAAGCCCAGTTTATCCCTGAGCACAAAGGGAAGAGCGGTAAACATCGCCATCATAATACCGTGTTGAATCAGAATACCGACATCAAGTCTGAACAGCTGCGCATTAAATAAAATCTGCTTGAGCTGGGCAGGAACGGTCTCTACCTCACGATGAAAGTTCAGATGTTCGGGTTCCGGAACCAGCAGATAGAGAATAGCGATACCGGCTGCTGCCAGCACGGCAGTCATCCAGAAGATACCATCAACACCGATGGCACTATTGAGCAGCGGGCCAACCATCAGTGCCAGTGTGAACGACATACCGATAGAGACACCCATAATCGCCATCGCTTTGGTACGCTCCTCCTCCCGGGTCAGATCAGCCATCAGTGCCATCATGGCGGCAGCAATGGCTCCTGAGCCCTGAATAGCCCGGCCGATAATCACGCCCCAGATCGAGTCGGACATGGCGGCGACCACACTACCGATGGCAAACAGCAGCAGACCAAGGGTAATGATCGGCTTGCGACCGAAACGATCTGATAACATACCAAAGGGGATCTGGAAGATCGCCATGGTCAGCCCGTACACACCGAGTGCCAGACCGATCAGCATCGGGGTTACCCCCTCCAGCCCTTCGGCATAGAGCGAGAAGACCGGCAGGATCATAAACAGCCCGAGCATGCGCAGGCCATAGATACCCGCCAGCGAGAAGACGCTGCGCCGTTCGAACAGGTTCAAAGATTAAGGCCTATTTATCAGTGGATTGAAGCATGCGCAGGGTAAACAGCGAGAAAGCAAACAACACCATCGCACCACCCTGATGTGCCACCCCCAGATGCAGCTGCACGACAGAGAGCAGCGTGGCTACACCAAGACAGAACTGGATCACAACCATGCCCAGCATCAGATGCATGCCCACTTTGGCAGCACCAACCAGCTCAAATTTGCGCGAGTAGAGGAATGTTCCGATCACCAGCAGCAACACCGTTTCAGCCAGCAGGCGATGATTAAATTGAACCGCAGCAATATTTTCAAACCAGTTCAAATAATAGGGCTGCAACATGCCATAACCCTCTGGAATGAAGTTACCACCCATGAACGGGAAGGTGTTGTAGGCAAAACCCGCCTTCAGACCCGCTACAAAGCCGCCTGCAGCCACAGTAACGGCAATCAGTAGCGTAACCAGGGCAACGACTGAAAACAGCGGCTTAACGCTGTAGAGCGATGGTTCACGTTTAGGGAAGAGCAGCCCTGCCGCAACCCAGAGGATATAGGCAAAGATCGCAAACGCCGCCATCAGATGGGCGGTCAGTCGATACTGACTCACATGCGCCTGATCAAAACCACTGCTTACCATGTACCAGCCCAACACACCCTGCATGCCACCGAGCAGGAACATGATCACCAACTGCGGACGCAGAGGCTTGCTGATCTTGCCGGCAAACAGGAAGTAGAGGAATGGCAGCAGGAAGAAGATACCGATCAAGCGACCCCAGACACGGTGGATATACTCAAGCATAAAGATGCCCTTATACCCTTCCAGATCCATATTCGGATTCAACTCATAAAATTCAGGAATCTGCTTGTAATGTTTGAATGACTCCAGCCATGCCGCTTCGCTCATCGGCGGGATCCAGCCCATCAGCGGATCCCATGTCATCATTGAGAGACCTGAATGGGTCAGGCGAGTTGCTCCGCCAATCACCAGCATAATGAAGATGGCGGCACAGACGAAAAGTAACCAGTAGGCGATCTGCCTGTCGTATTGAACCTGATCGGAATGACTCATCTCTATTACGCTCCGTTAACCAGTTTATTGCGCCCTTTCAGCATCACAGGCAACACTACAAATGCAAACAGAAGACCACTGAGTACAGCAATCACACCACCAATACCAACCAGATCCTGTGGCGTGATCATACTCTGCAGACCGATATCCTGCGTGGTACCAACCACCTTACGTTTCATGCCATGTCCACCGCCCCAGGCCAGCCCGACAATATGCATGATCTGACCGACGGCATAGGCGTAAACCTGAATACGCGCCCACTTCAGGTTTGGCGTGGCAAAACCGAACTGCGGCAACCAGTAGTAGGTCATCGCCATAAAGGCCATGGTTACCGCCACAATGGAGCCGTGATAATGGGCTGTGATCAGCGTGCTGCTCTCGCCGATAAACAGACCGAGCACGCCACCCATGGCAAACAGGATGATCGAGAAGATCAGTGCCGCATAGAGATGGCGGGAAGCCTTATCTGCAGCCGACTGGGTGAGTAGTGCCCAGACTACAGGCAGACCAATCAGCAGTGGTGCAACACCATTACCATCACGCATCAGCCAGACATACCAGCTCATAAATTCAGGGCCACCAATATCATAGGCCAGGAAAGGCCACGGCATCATCAACACCGGAGCAACACCGATGGCAAAGGCTGCCATCAGATAGAGCGGCTTGGCTTTTACCTCAAGACCACAGGCCTGAGCGATCCAGAGCCAGGCGACACAGATCAGGGCGGTATGGGCAAACTGCAGAATGTGGCCACCGGCCCAGTAGAGGCTCTCATAGTAGGAGCGGCCACTGGCAATCGGGGTGTCGGTAAAGGTCCAGATCAGCGCGATCATGGCGATCAGAGTGGCGATAGCTGCGGTCAGCGTACCAAAACGAATAGCCCCCTCACCGCTGTTCTCGCGTGATTCCTTACACTTCAGTGCCCACATCGAGCGCAGCACAAGCAACAGCACACCACCACCAAAGACAATAAGACCTTTGATAAACATGCGATTTTCCAGCATAGGAACATAGTTGTTGGTCAGTGGATTGGCATCACCGGTTAAAGGGGAGACACCAATCACAACACCACCAAAGACTACCAGAAACAGCGATAACCAGCCGGTCATCACCTGTCTGCCGCCGGTATTCAGTGTCCAGAAGACACCGGCAATGGCAATCAGCCACCACAACACGGTGAAATCGACATGCAGCACCAGTGCGGTATAGAAGAAATCTTTCCAGGGCATCTCATAGGTGGTCCTGGCCAGTGCCAGCAGCAGCGGATAGATACCCGATGCCAGCAGAAATCCAACTGCAACATAGAGCCAGCCTACAGCCAGCTTGCTCTGTGGTGATTCGGTAATGGGAAGAGAGAACTTGGTCGTCATCGGAAATCCTGTTCTGCTTTATTGACTACAGTGCATTTTTGGCCGCGCATCCTAACACCAGCCTTAACCCGACGCAGCAGATTTATCCTTTTGCCACTGCTGGATAAGAGAACCATTTCAGCTCTTCCCAATTGCTTAAGTTCTGTAAAGAGTGGCGCCCATGAGATATGAAAAAAGCATACGCATCCTGCACATCCTGCTGCTACTGACAGTGCTTAGCCAACTTGCAACCGAGCTGTTCATGCAAGTGCCCAAACCGGGGGAAGCAGCTGATCACTTCGCACTCTTCCTCTTCTCGATTCACTGGGTCATTGGCTTCTTCGTGTTGATCATCGCCCTCTCCTACCTGATGCTGGTTATGGACAAAGATGATCATCGCAACCGTCTGTTCCCGTGGCTTGAGAAGGATCTGCGCGCAGCTCTGCTAGTAGAGGCCAAACGCGATATTCCAGGCTGGTTCAAGGGCAAACTCCCCGCCCCTGATCAGGTTCACCTGATTGCAGGTACGGTACACGGATTGGGGCTGCTGCTGGCAACTGGCCTTGGCACAACCGGTGTAATCATCTATCTCGGCATCAAGCATGACGGCAGCATGCCGCCAGCGATTCACTTTATCAGAGAGATACACGAGGTGCTGGGTATCATGTTATGGCTCTTCTTTATCGGTCACCTGAGTATGGCAATTCTGCATCAGATCAAAGGACACAGGGTTTTTCAGGCTATCTTCACTGCAGAGCAGAAGCAGTGAATCTCATTCACGATAACTGCTGACGCAGCACAACAAAGGAGGGTGAAAGGGTTCGATCCATCAGCGGTGAAACAGTGATACCACAGTGATAGCCATCGCCCTGAATATTGAGCATGCGCACATCACCCTGCCACTGCCTGCCACTGCTTGCCTCACTCAACGCCTGAGCTACCCAGCCACTCTCATCAATACTCAAATCACTTACCGGTTTGCCGATCACAGCATCGCACTCCAACCCGCTAAACTCATAAAAACGCAGATTGGCGTACTCAATAATACCTGCAGCTGAGAGGATCAGCAGCGGATCAGTTGCCTGCTCTGTGGCTTGCGATGTGAGATAGATATCAGCCAGACAGCTCTCCTGCTGGCGATTAAGTTTGCGCCATTTGATAAACATGTAACCGGCAAGAAGTGTAAATGCGACAAGCAGCAGAAGAAACAGCCTGCGCTGAGGAACAAGCCCCTCCTTAATCATCGCATGAATGCGCTCATCACAGAACGCTGCAGATTTTATCGCCTCGTCAAGCAGTTCAGCATCCACCACAGAGTAGCTGAATGACTGGTACGCATCCTCCTCAAGCTCCGGCCTCAGGTGTTCATCAAGCTCATCAACCATGGTCGTTAACAGCTCAACCCTGCTACTCAGCTCATCATCACTGACCTGCTTCACCTCAATATCACTGAGCGTGACCGAACCCATTGTTGCAGTGCCCTTCTGCAGCATGGCCACATTTGATTTGAGCATCTGCATGGTAGCAAAGTAACCATCCACACCTTCGATCAAACGATCATGACTCTCCTGAAGCTGATCGGCATCGCCTTTAATGGCTTGTAAATTTTTCAGCTCTTTCTCAATCTGAAACAGCAACAGGTGGACATGCTCGAGGTCAACCCGCACTTCCATTGCCAGATCAAGAAGCGGAACCTCTTCAACGGTCTGTTTATTCCATGAGAAGAAGGCAAATGCGACAACAACAATGGCCAGCATTGAAGGCGCCATCAGCATGGCACCGGCATGTTTGCTCAGCTGGCTCCAGGTGGAAAACATCGAATTCATGACTGCTCTCCTCGCTCTGTTTTGTCATTTTCACTTTTAGCATCTGCCTGCTGAGGCTGCTTCTCATCGGCAAACAGTTCATCGACATCAAACTGCTCATCCTGATCAAACACCCTCTCCTTCTCTACTTCTGTATCAGCCTCGACCGCCTCTTCAATATCAACCACACTCATACCCAGCTCCCGCAGTTCAACGGCAAATTCAGGATGGGCTGACACCTCACCCCAGAGCGCATCAACCGGTATAGCAAAGGCAAGCACACGGCTTTTGGCGATCACATCCGCCACCGGCAGACTCAGGCCCACAGCCGAGACCTCACCAAAAATATCGCCTGAACGTAATCGGGCCACATCTTCGCCATCGCGAATCACCACAGCTTCACCTTTGGCCATCAGGAAGAGGTAGTAGTTGAACTCGCCCTTTTTGATCAGTGCTGCACCGGGTTCCACCTCCATCACAGTAGACTGGTCAGCAAGGCTCAAACGCGATTTCATCGGTAAGGACTGGAACAGTGAGTGCTCTGTAATCAGGCGGTTAAGCTGATCCATCGATGACTCAGCCTGCACAATACGCATCCATTTCGCATCGCTGGAGCGGCTGATCGATTTACTATGGGTTGCCCCGTCCATAAGCAGGAAAACAGCGATAGCGAGGTAATATGAGCCTGTGAGCATGCCAAAGATGGCAGCGAAAACAGAGATACTGATCCAGCGCAGGATATTGGAGTCAGCTTCCTGCTTAAGGTAGGTGAGAAACATGCCGATCGCTGGCACAAAAACCAGTGAGGCAAAAGAGAGTTCAATATTAAATCCAAGCTTATAGGCACCGAATGCGGTGAAGATACCGCCACCCACCAGTTTGAGGATAAACAGCCGGTCATGCCTGGATACACCGGAGATATGTTCTTTGGACAGAAGATCCATTTATAGCACCACTACTATTCCATTTTACAGTCAGTGCTTAGATACTCATAAGCCTGACTGCAACTCATTGCGGCGAAGCTACACCCTGAGCAGGTGCTGCCACTGTGTTATCGGTCACAATGATTGACCCGACCATACCCGCATGGCCCGAGCCACAAAATTCACCACACAATATTTGAAATGTTCCCGCTTTGATGGGAGCGAACTCAATCGTCTTGAATTCACCGACTTTAATCCTGTTCATCAACCTCAGCTCACGTACCACAATAGCGTGTTTCATATCCAGTGTAGCCAGGTGCAGCCGGTAGGTTACCCCCTTCTCCAGCTCCAGTGTGTACTTGCCCCAGTCATAATTTTTGGCCAGCAGATAGATGTCTGAACCAGCCGGTGGATGCACGACAGGCAGATCACCATCGCTGCGCACGGTGTAGCTATCCACCATCTGCTTCACCTTAGCCTGAAAACCGACAAGATCAGCGCGGGTTATCTTCTCTTTGGTGACAATAATATCCGGCTGACTGCTTTTCATGTTCAGATAGACCGGCACAACAATCGCCACAGCAAAAACAATGGTTACCAGAAGCAGTTTATAGTTTAGTCCTTTTTTCGCATGTGTGTCACTCATTTCAGGTCAGATCCTTTTTCAATAATGTCAGCAAACTACTATGAAACAGAAGAAAGATAAAAAGAATAAGCTGATCACGCTTTACCGATCAGCCCAATCAAAATAAGATGCGTGATCCTACAACTACTTACCCATACTCAACAACAGGATGTGATTAACAATGGCCGAATCGAAGAAGGACAACCCAATCTCTCCAAAGATGCTCATTCTCACGCTCGTTGCCATGATCATTACACTCGGTGGCGGCGCTTCTGTGATGCTCTACCTTGGTGCCTTTAAAGACCCGGAGGTCTATCGCTCTGTAACCCAGGAGTACCATTTTGCCTATATCAGTCATAAAGGCCCCTACACCAACATTGATCCTATTCTGGAAGAGGTTGCCAAACATCTGAAAGAGTCAGATATCCAGGCTGTTACACCATGTGCCATGTTCATGGACAGTGTTTCAGAGGTACAGGAGGCAGACCGCCAGAGCAAAATCGGCTATCTGGTTCAACGTAATGACTATATCGCCGCACCGCTGGAGCAGATGAGCATCCCCTCCCGTGAGGTGGTCGTAGCCACATTTGAGGGTGGCACGCTGCTTGGCTCCCATAAAGCTTACACCGGCATGCGCGACTGGGCACGGGCCAACGGTTACCAGCTGATGCTGCCAGCCTTTGAGATCTATCACCCGGAGGGCAAGGTAGAGTACCAGCTGCCCATCCAGAAGAAGCAGTACTGATTAAAGCGTTAATTGCAGAACAGACAGTAAGGCACCAGAGCTGTTTAGGCTCTGATGCGTCAGTAACAATTAACCAGGGATATGAGAAATCAGGTAGTAGAGAAACCAGCCAAATACAATTGCAGTCAGCCCAAGGCCAGCTAAAACCTTCTTCTTCTCTTTGGCCTTCTCTTCTCTGTTCAGGTCGTTCATTTTCTAATCTCCTCTGTTATATGTCGGTATAAAGCTATCTATCAGTGAAGGCTGACACGTTTAAGCTTCAGATCCTTCGGCACCTTTTTCATTAACGCTTGAGACAAAACTTTCGCATCGCCAATTTCAACAGCTGTCAGGCGGGGTGCCACAGTCTTCAGACGAGTTTCTGCAAAACGTTCGCCAAGGGTTGTAGCGGTCCAGAACCAGGCCATTGCGGTGACATGATCAACAGGCGTGCCATCGCCGTGCACATACATCTCGCCGAGATGATACATCGCCTTGGGGTGGCCGCCTAAAGAGGCTTTTTCCAGCCACTTAAAAGCCTTGTCAAAGTCCTGAGTTACACCTTCACCACGCGCATAATAGAGACCGAGGAAATATTGTGCAGGTCGGTTACCCTGATCAGCTGCCTGCTGAAAAAGTGCAGCAGCAGCAGCGTGCTCACCTTTACTGGCAAGCAGTAACCCCTGATCTGCAATCGCCTCACCTGGGTCATTCACGCCTGTAACCTGTGGCGCAACAGGAGCATCGGAGCCGCATGAGATAAGGGCCAAACAGATAAGCATAAGAGCAATTTTCTTAAACATCATTTCTCCATTGGAACCGGTAGCATAAAGCTGTAAACATCATTATTTTTTTAAATCAGAATTAAGCCACTTACGCAGTGCAATAGCAATATCGTCGGGTTCGGTATGGTGGCTCATCACATCAAGAATTTTTCCTTTGCTGTTAATCAGAAAAAGCATGCTGGTATGGATCATCTCATAGCCCTCGCGTCCCTCACTGACCTGCTTGAAGAACTCGGCATCATAGGCACCGGCAGCCCGTTTAATTTCATCAGCAGAGCCGGTTAGCCCTGTAATATTAGGATGAAAAAAAGCGACATACTTTGCCAGGTGCTCCGCACTATCACGTTCAGGATCCACAGTAATAAACAGCACCTTCACGTTATCAGCATGATCTTTAAGGCTACGCAGTGCAGTGGCCACATTATTCATGGTAGCAGGACAGATATCGGGGCAGTGCGTATAGCCAAAGAAGAGCAGTACAGTTTTATCACTGAAATCATGCAGTGATACAGGGCCATTCACTGACTGCAGGGTGAAATCTTTGGCATCGGCTTGTGGCTCAGAGCTACACCCTGACAGCAGAAATAGTGCAACTGTGATAACGAGTGTTAGTTTTTTATAAAGTAATGATATATCCACGTGCCTGATACTAGCACAGCAACATTAAAGTGGGATAAGTTTTACAGGCTGACTTTAGATTGAATCGATAATCATGATTCCGAAAAGCAGAATCAGGTAGATGATAGAGTATGCAAAAACACGCATGTCACAATCACGATCAGAGCGATAAAACCGAACTGCCATAAACAGGAAGATCGAGCTCAGAACAATGGATGTGGCAAGATAGATAGAGCCTGCAATATCAAAATACCATGGCGTCATGGCAACCGGAACCAGAGCAATGGTATAGAGAAGAATACGCAGCTTGGTGGCATAAACACCACAGGCTACCGGAATAACCGGCACGTTTGCTTTAGCATAATCTTCACGGTATTTCAGCGCCAGAGCCAGTGCATGCGGCTGCTGCCAAACCACCATAATTGCAAACAGCACCCAGCCGGCAGCGCCCAACTCATTGGTTACCGCTGCATAACCCACCATCGGTGGTACAGCGCCGGCAATGCCACCAAACTGATTAGCCCAGGGCGTCCTGCGCTTCATCCACATGGTGTAGACACCGACATATCCAACAACACCCACAGCGGTAACAGCAGCAGTCAGCGGGTTTACAACCCAGGCCATCAGAGCCAGTGATGAAACAGTCAGCAGCATGGCTACAACAAACACACGATTGGCCGATACAGCCCCGGCAGCCAGGGCACGGTTACTGGTACGGTTCATCAATCTGTCAATATCACGATCATAGTGATTATTAAGCATGCAGGAGCCGGCAGTAGCCAGTCCAAGGGTGAGGAAGGTCCAGGCGATCAGCTCCCAGTGCGGCATAACGCCATGGTTACCAAAGTAGATACCGGTCAACGCAGCAACAAGGGTCAGGCCGACAATGCCAGGTTTTGACATCGACACATAATCCGAAATAACGGAACGGGTCGTAATATGCTGTTCAGCTATGGATTGACTCATTGGTAAAAACCCTCTCCTTGTTTAAACCTGATAAACTGATCAATTCGACCGGCTTACCGCGTTTAAGCAAATGAAAAGGTGGCCTCCCGAAGGAGGCCACCAGTCATCTTACTACTTAGTGATGCCCACCAGTATGGCCAGGGTGTGGCTCAAACTCAGGCTTCGGATTGTCGATGAAGTTATATGGATGCCAACCTTCTGGCACGCTTACCGGAGTCGGGAAGTTACCCTGACCTGGAATGATAGCAGTAGCTGTGAATTCCAGGGACTGTGAACCCCAAGGGTTCGCAGAGGTAGCTTTCTCGCCTGCGATAGCGCCATGCAGCCATACAACGATCATCAGCAGAGCACTTACGAAAGTGATGTAGATGCCGATAGTTGACCAGTGCTGTGCACTAACGATGGTCGCGTTATCCGCGTACATCTGGTAGTCCATGTAACGACGTGGCATGCCTTCCATACCAGCGAAGTAGAGTGGACCCATCACGATGTTCATGCCGATGAAGAAACCAGCAGCAGTCAGCTTAGTCATGAAGCTGTTGCACATACGACCGGTCAGTTTAGGGAACCAGAAGAATACGCCAGCGAAGATCGCCATACCACCGGATACCGCCATTACGTAATGGAAGTGAGACATAATTACGTAAGAGTCAGAGATACCATAGTCAATTGCAGAAAGTGCGTTTGGAATACCGGTCAACGCGCCGATGATCAGCATGAAGAAGGCACCAACAGCCCACCACATTGGACCAGTGTAACGAATCGCACCGCGGTACATAGTACCGGTCAGTGAGAGCATCAACAGGCCGAATGGCAGAGAGATCAGCAGGGTTGTGAATGTCTGCAGCAGACGCAGCCAGTCTGGCAGGCCTGCAACGTATGCGTGATGCACCCAAACGTCAGAAGATACTGGGATAAATGCGATAGTCGCCCAAACAGTAGCTTTGTAGTTGAATACGTCGTTGCGTGCAGATACTGCGAAGATCTCGAACAGAATACCCATGAATGGAAGCAGAATTACGTATACCGCTGGATGTGAATAGAACCAGAAGAGGTTCTGATACAGCAGCACGTCGCCACCAACTTCAGGATTGTAGAAACCGAAGCCGAGGTATTTGTCCATAGAGAGCAGCAGTACTGATGCAGCCAGTACAGGTACGAAGATCAGCTGAATCACGTTTGCAGTGAATACACACCATACAGTCAGAGGCATCTGGAACCAGCCCATGCCTTTGCAGCGCATGAATGCAACAGTACAAGCCAGGTTAACCGCACCGAATACAGATGACATACCCAGGATGATTACTACTGAAGAGTAGAGTGCAGTGTTACCTACAGCGTCAGTCAGTGAGTATGGTGGGTAACCGGTCCACATGCCGTTGTATGAATCTGGAATCACCAGGTTCAGCAGAGCAAGCAGGATACCGGACCACAGCAGCCATACAGACATTGCGTTAACACGTGGGAACGCCATATCTTTACCGCCAACCATGATAGGCACAGCCCAGTTAGCTACGAAGCCCAGCAGGGCAGGAATCTGGAAGCCCAGAATCATTACGGCACCGTGCATTGTCAGCCACAGGTTGTAGATATCACCGTTGTCAGTGATGTCCGGACCTACGGAGCCCAGTTCGATACGCATTGCAGTTGCAGCAAGACCTGCAACAACGAAAGATGCGATCGACCCAATCAGGTACCATACACCGATGACCTTATGGTCAAGGGTAAATACCCACTCTTTTACTGTTTTTGGCTGACCCGGCTTACCGTCCGGCTCATGTCCCATAAAACCACTCATAAGTTTTCCTCCTCTATTATTTTAAATTAAATCTGGTCAGCAGCAGTTGCAGCTTTAGCAACGCCGGTTACAGACGGAACAGATGCAGTCTGCTCAGCAACATAAGCATCGTAATCAGCTGCAGACTTCACGATAATCTTACCGTACATGCCAGAGTGCTGAGTACCGCAGTACTCACGGCAGGTCGCAACAGACTCGCCGAGCTGATCAGGCATGAACCACTGCCAGGTAATACGACCAGGCATCAGATCCTCGGTTACACGGTAACGAGTCATATAGTGCGAGTGCAATACATCGTCAGAAACCATGCGCAGAACAACAGGAGTACCCTGTTTGACTACAAGCTCGTTATCAGAGTCGATGCCGTTGACATCAACGTAGTTCCAGTTCCACATAGAGCCGGTAAGTTTCACTTCAACAGCGTTGGTTGGAACTTCACGGTAGTGGTTGTGCAGGTCGAAACCTTTCACATACAGGAACAGATCGTCGCCCAGGAACAGCATACAAGGGATAACAACCCAGCCGATTTTAGCCTGGTTGGTCAGCGAAGGCAGCTTGCCGCGCTCACCGTGGCCTTTGCGAACATACATAACCATGAACGCAATAGTGATAATAGCAAAGACAACACCGAGAACGGTGATGTCCAGCATGGTCTCGTGCCATACAGCGTCCCAGTGCTCGTGTGGAGTCCAGCCGTTGTAGTCAGCACGACGTGCAGGTGCAGCTTGGAATGCATGCGCCAGTGACGGTATCAGAGGCAGTGCAAGCATTGCCGCCATCACTTTATGCATAAGTGATTTAAATTTCATGTTTTACCCTCCTAAATTTCATATACGAAAAACTTCCAACAATCAGTGATAACCCGAAGATCAATGCGCCAGCGGCGACGAAAAGCGGGATATTGACTGTGTATTTACCATCTTTGTAGTTATAGCTGTAACAGGCACCAACAACGAAATCAATGACGTTGGCGGCAGCGATCTTTTCACCTTTAGCCTTGGTAATGGCCAGTTCCATATCCAACGGAGTAATCGTGCCGCCGTAGAGGTA
Organism: Mariprofundus sp. KV; assembly: GCF_013387475.1. Classification (GTDB taxonomy): domain Bacteria; phylum Pseudomonadota; class Zetaproteobacteria; order Mariprofundales; family Mariprofundaceae; genus Mariprofundus. The sequence goes on from NZ_VWNB01000007.1 coordinate 93,757, forward strand.
ACGGGTTACCCGCCCTTTCGGAGACAGCATGATATATACGTTAGGATGCAGAAACATGGCATCACGCGGAGACCAGAAATATTTAAAACCCATCGAACCGGTGAGTTTGTCGATATTTGCCTTCTCCTGCATGGTGGTCATTTTCCAGCCTGATGGCAGACCATCTGCGAATCCAGCCTCTTTCATAAAGTTCGCCAGCGTTGCAGGTGTATCGTTTTTGTCAAAAGAGACTGTCAGTACGTTATAGTCCTGGCCGATCTTCCAACGCTCTACACCCTTCAGTGTCTCAGAGAGGTTTTTATTAATCACTGAGCAGGCTCCGTCGCAGGTGTAGTAGCTAAACGCCAGCACCAGCGGCTTACCCAACATTGAACCCAGTTTAAAGTCCGCGCCGGTCTCATCCTGGAGGACGAAATCGTAATCAGCCTTTTCACCCAAGAACTTGATCTCTTCGATCTTGAGAATACTAGGATCAACCACTGAATCTTTGCTCACATTACCGTAAGCGGCATGTGCACCATTTGCGAACCCCAGCAAAGCCACAGCAGACACCGCCATGGTCAGAGCCAGCTTGCGCAGGCCAGACCATGACGGGGTCACTGAGTATGAGGAGGTATGATTCAATTTAGTTACAGTCTCTATCTACGTTGCTTACCAGAAATAAACCTGGAGCAGAACCCAGAAGCCAAGCACGTTCACAAAGTGAACATACATGGTCATAGAACGGGTGTATGAGAAGCTCAGGCGACCTTTAAACGCAGACGGAATACAGGTCAGCATTACCAGAACACCCATGACCAGATGGGCCATGTGAATACCGGTAAAGCCATACAGTGAAGTTGCAAATGCGTTAACACCTATGGTGAAGCCCTGTGCAGCCAGATCAGACCAGGAGCCGATCAGCATGTAGGCAAACACTGCCCAGATTGCTACTGAGATAAGAGTGAATGTTGCGAAGCCGGAAGCATCACCATTGATCTCTTTCTTACGTGCAATACCGATTGTGAAGCTTGACACCATCAGGATCAGTGTAGAAATTACCGCTTCGTTTGTACCGATGTTTTCAGGAGTACCTTCAGGTGGCCATACAGGTGCGCCCAGACGAGCAACCCAGTAACCAGCAAGAACGCCGCCGATGGTCATGATTTCAGTACCGATGAACATAAACATAGCCGATGGAGACCAGTTCTCGTCGTCAATCACGCCGATGGTTTCAGCTGCCCAGCCAAGACCACCCATAATTGTCATGCCGGCACCAACTGCCAGAATAACCAGTGCCGCAGTATCCATCTGATAGACGAACTGCGCCATGAAAGCCAATGGTAAGAACAGACCTGCACCGAAACCTACTAGTAACGGGTTAGGACTGGTATGCCAATGGGCCGTATAATGTTTTATCTCTTCACTCATTTATACCCTCCTCGTATTGTTAAGCCAAAGCTTAAGTTACTACCAATATACAGTAGTCGTAACATAAGTGGTCGGCATTCTGCATATCTGAAATAGGCATATCAAGTACAATTTTAAATAAAATTTAATGTTTGTTCATGTTGGGTTCATCTGAAAACGGGGCCCACAATCACCTGTCACAAACATGCCTACTATAAAGACATGGTAATCTGCATAGTTACAAGACCGGCGCATTGCGATCAGCAGGAGAATCAAAAAAATTTACCGGTAACATAAGAGATTGTTATAGGCCCATGATTATCGTTTATTTAATATAGATCGCACTGGAACGCGCAGGATTGAGGATCAAAAACCGTCTATCTCAATGATCGGTTTAACCACCATCGGGCGAATAGGCGCATCAGAGAGCACCTTCTCCACGGCCACTTCATCACAATCGGCAAAGCGGGCACAGTGCACACAGACCGTCCATACCTTATGCGGCAGACTCTCTTTTGAAACGATTCGATAACCGAGCTTGAGAAAGAAACCGGTGACATAGGTCAGCGCAAACAACTTGGCCACACCAAGTCCGACCGCCCACTGCTCACACCCCTCGACCAAAAGCCGACCCACACCATGTTTCTGGAATTGGGGGTCAACAACCAGCGAACGCACCTCAGCCAGGTTTTCACCATAGATATGAACACAGACCACACCAGCCAGCACGCCATCGTACTCAGCGACCAGAAACTCCTGCAGATGCTGAAAGATATTATCTTTATCACGCCCTAATATAATGTTTTTCTCGGCAAATGGCTTAAGCAGATGGTCTATCGCCTCGACATCGCCAGCGCCAGCAGCGCGAATGCATATTTTATGTGTCATGGCGCGTTTGCCGTTCTGCCACGAGCCAGCATCATCTCTGCGTGCCTGGATGACTCATCATCGACACCACCCAGCATGCGGGAAATCTCCTGCTGTCGCTGATCCGCCTCCACAACTCGAAGCTGGGTTACTGTCCGCCCCTCCCGCTCATGTTTACTGATAACAACCTGGTGACTGGCGCAGGATGCAACCTGTGGCAGATGCGAAATAACCAGCACCTGCCGCTCACGCCCCATGGCTGCCAGCAGCTCACCCACACACCACGCTGTTTCACCGCCAATGCCGGTATCCACCTCATCAAAGACAGCAATATGAGGCATCTCTGAAAGCAGACCACACCCCTTTAGTGCCAGCACCAGCCGGGAGAGCTCGCCCCCCGAAGCCACTGCTGCCAGATCTCGCCACGGCTCGCCGGGATTGGACATCACCTGCATGGTTACACTATCCCATCCATCCTCGCTCCATGCCGTCTCCTGCTGTGCATTGCCAGCGACACTGAACCGAATCTGCATGCCGGCAAGGGAGAGACGATCCATAAATGGCCGCAGCGCAGTTGCCAGCTCAGCACCACAATCAGTGCGCGCCTCTGTCAGCGCTTGTGCCGCCTCAGCATATCGACCTCTAGCCTCTTCCAGCGATTTACCCAGTGAAGCCTCATCCCAGCCGGCAGTATCAAGCAGCGAGAGCCGCTCCTGCCACTGCTGCATCAAGGCAATCAGCCCCTCCTCATCAGTACCATGCCGGCGTTTTGCCTCAAAGAGCTGCATCAACCGCTCCTCATTACTGCGCAGCAGAGCTTCATCAAACGACTCATCCAGCAGCGCACTCAATTCAGGGCTCAACTCACCCAGCAGCGCATCAATCTGTTCAACCAGCTCAACCGCCGCCCTCAGACCGGCATGGTAGGAGGCTGCCGCCGCCACCTCATGGCCAGCCCTGGCAACCAGCTGACGCGCATTTGGCTCCCCCTCATCGAGCAGCTGCAACGCCTGATTTGCCGCGTGCTGAATCTGGGCATAATGACGTCCCGCTTCGACTTCAGACTGCAGCAGTTCACCAAGGCCAGGCTCCAGCTCCAGAAGCTGCAGACTGTTTAACTGTTCACGCATCCACGCCGCCTGCTGCTCACTCTGACCACGCTCAGACTGCAGATCGTGAAGGCGAAGCCTGATCTGCTGCCACTGCTCATAGGCAGCCCTTACAGCTTGCTGCAGCGTGCCACTCAGCCTCGCATCCAGCAGCGAGCGCTGAAATCCCGGCTGCATCAGAATCTGATGTTCATGCTGGCCGTGCAGATCAAGACAGATCGCACCCAGCTGCTGAAGCAGCTTCAGAGCTACCGGCGTACCGTTAATGTAGGCGCGTGAGCGGCCATCCCTGCTGATCAGCCGCCTCAGAATCAACTCATCTTCAGGTTCAATCTCCTGCTCAGCAAGCAGCGCATTGATCCTGGCATCTTCACCATCCCAGATGGCAATCACTTCGGCCTTCTCGGCACCATGACGCACCCAGTCGGAGCTGGCACGAGCGCCAAATACCGCCCCCAGCGCATCCACCAGCATCGACTTGCCGGCGCCGGTTTCACCGGTAAATACGGTCATGCCCGACGCCAGCTCCAGCTGGGCCTTCTCAATCAGTGCAAACTGTTTAACCGTAAGCGAGGTTAGCATGCGGGTTCCTTAGCTGTTTTCAACCTGGCCTGCCCACTTCAACTTGGTTCTGAGCACTTCGTAGTAGTGATGGCGATCAGGCAGATAAACCAGAGAGATGTAACCATTTTTACGTACCACAATGCGATCATTCTGCTCCAGTCGAAGCATCTCTATGCCGTCAAGATTAAGTGCAGCACCCTGTGATGAGGATTCTACCAGATGCAGCTCAATCTGTTCATCAGCCGGAATCACAACAGGGCGATTAGAGAGCGTGTGCGGGCAGACAGGCACCACACTGATCGCGTCAACGGCAGGATGTACGATAGGCCCACCAGCCGAAAGTGCATAGGCAGTCGAACCGGCCGGTGTAGCCAGAATCAGACCATCGCCACGCATGCGGAAGACAAAACGTTCATTCACACACATCTCAAAACCGATCATGCCACCCCGACGCTCAAGCACGACATCATTCATCGCCCTGCTGCTCATCAGCTTTTTATCACCACGCCACACCTCAGCATGAAGACTGAAATGGCGCGTAGTTTTCAGATTTCCGGCAAGAATCTGCTCTACCACATCAAACATATGGCCAATCGGCGTATCCGTGAGAAAACCGAGTCGTCCGAGATTGATGCCGAGAATAGGTGTTTCCGAACCGATAAAATCACGCGCTGCGTGCAGCAGTGTGCCATCGCCACCGAGCACAATCATCAACTCAACCTTATCGGGCATCTCGGCAACAGGCAGTCGATCACAGCCCGTCGCGCAACCGATACAGGTCTCCAGCTTTTGATCGACAAAGACCGCGCACTCTCGCTCAACCAGCCAGCGATGCAGCTCACAGAGCAGCGCACAGGCACGCGCATCATTAGGCTTAATACTGATTCCGATACGCTTCACTTGGCAGCACCCACCCACTTTTCAGGCTGGGTATGACATAAAAAACATTTATCAACCTGCGTATGCTTTGCGGATTGGGGATAGACACCCTGAGGGCCATGACAACTCATGCAGGCAGCCCTTGATGTGGAGGTACGATGCGCCTCATCATCCGGCACAGGCGTGGTCTTCCTCTCACTGGTACCCAGCACCAGTGCCAACACCACGGCAGCTACCATACCGAGAAAAAACAGATCTCTTTTGCCCGGCTTCCATGAACTCTTTTGCTGATTCGCCATCCCGTCTCCCCGTGGAGGTATAGTTTTTTATGCCTTTGCCGCCCTGGCAAAACCTGAGCAATACTTATCCATCTGCAACAGCGATTCCACCTGCAATTTTATATCCAGCATCATTCAGGACAATTGTCTCACAACAGAAAGGGGCAAAATCTGCCGCTATCAACTTTTTATTTATGGCGTCAACTGCTAGCCTGCCGCATATAGTGTACCAACAAGGCACACATACCAAAGTTTTGAAGTAGAGGATATGACATGAACGTTGATCAACATTTGAAAGTTGCACAGTGGCACATCGAACAGGCCCGTCTGCACGCCACATCACAGCACGCCTGTGGCTGCCCTGCCAACGAGCACTACCAGAAAATCATTGATGAAGTTGAAGCTGGCACCAAGATCGAAGAAGAGCTGGTCTGCTCAACCGAAAAGTAACGCGACACCAAATCGCTTTTAAAAGCCGCCCCGCAAGGGCGGCTTTTTTTGTCTCTCTCAACCGTGCCTTTGCTCCTGCCAACAACCTGATCCGCCTCTGCTACATACCTCCAGCCACACAAAACCCAATCCGCTCAAAAATTAGCACGCTTCTTGCTAACTTGTGATAAAAGTAAAACGCCCATCGCTATGAAGGGCCATGAATCATAAGACGTCTTGTGGGAGGTTACTGTGGATATTGCAACTCTGATCGGCATTGTAGTCGCATTCGGCCTGGTGGTCAGTGCCATTGGTGGAGGTATCTCAAGTTTCATTGATCCCCCTTCTATGCTTATTGTTATTGGCGGTACGGTCGGCGTACTGCTGGTTGGATATCCTCTTAAAAACTGTATCGGCGTTATCGGCGTGGTCATGAAAACCTTCATGTACAAAGTCGACACCGGGCCTGAAGTGATCAGTAAACTGGTAGAGCTTGCACAGATTGTACGCAAAGACGGAATTTTGGCGCTTGAGAGTGAAGTCAAAACCATCGACAACGCCTTCATGGCCAAAGGGCTGCAGATGGCCATTGACGGCCAGGAGCCTTCAGCCATTGAGGATATCCTCTACATGGAGATGGATAAAGTTTCCGAACGCCACTCCAGGGGTGCAGATATGTTCACCGCCCTTGGCACCTACGCCCCATCGATGGGCATGATCGGTACGCTGGTCGGTCTGGTGTTGATGCTGCAAAACATGAGTGACCCCTCATCGATCGGCCCCTCGATGTCTATCGCACTACTGACAACCTTTTATGGCGCCCTGATGGCCAATATTCTTTTCCTGCCCATGGCAGGCAAGCTCAAGACACGCAGCAAAGAGGAGCTGCTGATTCATGAGATTGTGCTGGTTGGCATTCAATCACTCGTGATTGGTGAGAATCCCCGCATCATGGAGTCCAAACTGCTCGGCTATCTGCCTCCGAAAGAGCGCGTCTCCTCCTTCGAATAAGGCTGTCGACGGGAACCACAAGCCATGGCTAAAAAAGATAAAAAACCGGCACCTCTGCCCTATCCCGCTGATCCGGGTGCAGCTCTGTTTCTGGAGCTGATGATGCAGATGCTGGCCTTCTTTATCCTGCTCACCTCCTACGCGGTGATTGTGGAGGATAAGCGTCTGGCTGCGATGGGCTCACTGGCTGGCACATTCAACCCGATGCCTCGCGGCGCCAACCTCTCTGATGGTGAAGGGCCGGCCCTGCCAACCCGTGATATTGTCGATGGCTCCACCGCACCGAAACGGACCGCCAAAGAATTGACAGACATCTCCAAAGATCTCGGCATGGAGAACTCAGTGCAGGTGTTGCCACTGGATCAGGATACCGTGCAGGTTCGCTTCGATGAACATATCGCCTTCACCTCAGGCGGTGTTGAGCTGGCTGCCGAAGCGATGCCGTTGATTGATCAGTTGGCAAACAGCTTTAAAAAGCCGGAAGTGATCGAAATTCAGGTCGAAGGCCATACCGATGACACACCACTACGTGGCGGCAGCTACCCCTCCAACTGGGAGCTTTCGGCAGCCCGTGCGATGAGTGTGTTCCATGCTCTGGCAGAACGGGGCGTTCCGGTCGGTCGCATGACTGCAGCCGGCATGGGCGACAAACACCCCGTCAAAGATCGACCGGATCTGAGCAGGCGGGTCGATATTACCCTTAAGTTCCGTCCTGTTACAGATGACTCTCCAATCCAGAAAGGCAATATTCAGCAGCTGCAACGTCCGGCGATTGCACCACCACGGAGCTCCTTCTAATGGCCAAGCGGAAAAAGTGGCCGGTCGAATACCAGCCCAACACCGAAGCGTGGATGACCACCTTTGCCGATCTGGTCAGCCTCATGCTCACCTTTTTCATCCTGTTGATCTCCATGTCCACGATGGATAAAACCGGCCTTGCCGATATCGAATCCTCATTCACCAAAGCCGTATCTGTGCTTAACGCCGGTTCAAAAACCGAGCTGCAGATCATGCCGCCCATTGCCATGCAGAAGCTGGTCTCGGCCAAAGAGCTGATGCTGGCCATGCGCCAGAACAGCAAGGCGATGCTGCAAAACAGCACCCTCGAGCACAAAGTGAAGGGCGTCATCATCAAAGATCGTCTCTATCTGCGCATTCCTGACACCACCCTGTTTGAGAAGGGCTCTGCCGAACTTAAGCCGGATCATATTGAAGCACTGAAAAAACTAGCCCAGATGCTGGCTATCACACCGGGAAACATACGCATTCAGGGACATACCAACGAGAATCTTGATCTGGCTGACAGCCAGTTTGCAGACCCCTGGACACTCTCACTGGCCAGAGCGGCATCAGTCTTGCATATACTCGAAGATGAAGGGGTCAATCCGGGGCGTTTGTCTATGGTTGGCTACGGTCCTTCGCAGCCGATTTCGACCGAGGCAACCCCTTTCGGACGCAGTAAAAACCGGCGCGTAGAGATTATGGTTTATAAATAATGGGCGTACATCATAAGTACAACCACACGATGAACGTGGAGGAGCATCATGGCAGATAAAGAGGAAAAGAAAGAGGAAGGCAAATCATCAGGTGGCGGGCTACTTCCGATCATCAATCTTGTGCTGCTGGTGCTGGTGCTTGCCGTGGGTGGATTTATTGCCTGGAAAATGATCAGCATGGACTCAGCCCCCACCAGCAGTGATAAAGCAGCCGTTGAGCAGACTGATGATACCGCCATCCCTGAAGCTGAGGATGAGAGTGATGAGCCACCGGTGCTGATCGACATTGAAAATATCACGGTCAACCTTGCCGATACCGACCAGAGCCGCTTTCTACGTGCCCAGATCAAACTTGAGGTGCGTAACGAAGAGGCAAAGCTGAAGGTTGATGAGAACATGGTTAAAATCAATGACATGATCATCACCATCCTGGCCAGTAAAACATTTGATCAGATCAGAACTCCGCAGGGTAAATATGCCCTGAAAGAGGATCTGATCTACCGTATGAACCGGATTGTCGGTGGTAAGCCGATCAAGAATCTCTACTTCACCGACTTTGTATCACAGTAATGAAAGCGACTGTTAAAAGAGGCCTGGTATGAGTGAACCCATCCTTGCACCGGAGGAGATTGAGGCGCTGATGGCAGAGGTCGGGCCATCTGAGCATGCTGATGCAATTTTTGCCGCTCTGCCTCCGATCAAGCAGCCTGAAAAGGTCGACAAATTTCTCTTTGCTGGCAGCGATGAGGATAGTCCCGAACGATATCCGATGTTTGTTAATCTGCAGGAGCGACTGACCGAGATGCTCGATGAGCAGTGGAAAGAGCTGTTTAGACGCGATATCTCTGTGCATGTGCAGGAGCTTGCCAGCTCTGTTTATAAAGATCTGATCACCACCGATACCCCCCAGGTCTATTTTGTATTTGAAGTAGAAGGCAATGGCCGCATGATGGTCACCTTTGACACCGCCATGATTGTCGCATTCGTTGATGCCATGCTCGGTGGTGATGGCGAGTCCAGTGAAAACCCTCAAACCCTTTCGCCTGTTGAACTCAGGCTCAGCAGGCGCATCGCAGAGAAGATCGGCAACACCCTGAGCAACCTCTGGAAGCCGGTTCAGCCGCTAACATTTGAAGTCTACAAGCTCGACTATGACCCGCAGTTTCTGGCGGTAACCAGTGCGATGGAGAAGTGCTTCTCAACCCTTTTCGATGTAAAAATCAGTGAATCCCAGACAGGTAAGCTCGGCGTACACTACCCACGGCCATTCCTTGAACCGATGCTGGAGAGTCTGCGCGTCACCGTGAGTGATGAACCTTCAGAAACCGACACCGAGTGGACTGATGCCCTGATGGATCGCCTCTCAAGCACACCTGCCTCCCTGCGCTTTGAGCTCGATCGCTGCCAGATCAATATCGGCACATTTCTGGCACTCAAGCCGGGAGACTTTTTACCCATCAAAACCAAAGCCAATGACCCCTGCAAACTGTGGATTGAAGATATCCCCATCTTCAAGGCCCGCCCCGGTGAAAGCGACGGCGTACTGGCTGCAGAGCTTATAGAACCCATTCATTCCGGAGGTAAGTCATGACTGATGAACCACATACTGCTGAAGCAGACAACGCTCAAAAAGCCAACCTTGAGGCTATTATGCATGTGCCTCTGGAGATCAGCGTGGAGCTGGGGCGCATTCAGCTGCCGCTGCATGTTATCGCCCGCATGAACAGAGGCATGGTGATCGAGATGAACAAGGACGCCAATGCAGAGGTTCAGATCCTGGCCAACGGCAGCATCTTCGCTAAAGGTGAGGTTGTTTCAACCGGTGACAAACTCGGTGTACGCATCACCGAAATCGTTCCTGCCTCAGCCCGTATCGACACGCTCTCCTGAAACCATCCCTGCGCTGAACCATGGACACAAACCTCATTTCGATGGTCTTACAATCGCTGCTGGCACTAGCAGCGGTGTTAGGGCTGTTTGCCCTGATGATCTGGGGTATGAAACGTTTTCAGCTGCATACAGGCGGCCCTGTTCAGCGTGACTTCAAGGTTGTTCAGCGTATCCATATTGATAACAAAAACAGCATCATCGAGGTGCGCCATCGCGGCGTTCACTATCTGCTCGGCCTCTCTCCCGGAGGCATGACCCAGTTGCGGGCAGAAGATGCCCTGCCTGCAAGCAGCCAGATCAACGAATCCACTGCCGAGAAGAAGGTTTCATGAAAAAAGAGCTACTGCTACTACCGCTGATCCCTGCTGCGCTTATTTTCCCTCAGCTGGTCGCTGCGGCTGATATTCCAACCCTCTCATTAAGTCTCGGTGAGGCAGAAGATCCGGATTCATGGTTCACCGGTCTGAAGATTATTGCACTGATGACAGTGCTGACTCTGGCCCCCTCCATTCTGGTGATGATGACATCCTTCACACGTGTACTGATTGTATTTGCCTTCCTGCGTCAGGCGCTGGGAACCCAGCAGTCCCCACCCAACCAGATTCTTGTTGGCCTGGCTCTTTTTCTTACCCTGTTCATTATGATGCCAGTGTGGCAAAAAATTGACACAGAGGCATTGACTCCCTATCTCAATGAAGAGATCAATCAGTCTGTTGCTGTCGATCGTGGCATAGCTCCGCTACACCATTTTATGATGAATCAAACCCGCGAAGATGATCTGATCCTGTTCCTCAATGCAGCCAAACTGGAGAAGCCGGAAAAGGTTGAGGATATGCCACTGCATGTGCTTATCCCCTCGTTTGTCATCAGTGAGCTGCGCACTGCTTTTGAGATCGGCTTTCTTATCTATATCCCCTTTGTTGTGCTTGATCTGGTGGTAGCCAGCGTATTGATGAGTATGGGTATGATGATGCTACCCCCCATCATGATCTCACTGCCGTTGAAAATTATTCTTTTCGTACTGGTCGATGGTTGGCATCTGATCACTGCCAATTTATTGGCAAGTTTCAAATTCTGATCGCTATAACCAGCCAATAGTCGACAATAAAAGCGAAATTCAGCTTTGGCCCCTGCCTTGCTTTTAAAGGTTTATTATGGGACCTGATTCAGTTATTCAGATAGGAAGTGAAGCCATTAAAATGGTGCTGCTGATCTCCATGCCGATGCTCGGTGTGGCACTGGTTGTCGGTATCGCCATCTCCCTGTTTCAGGCCGTTACACAGATTCAGGAGATGACCCTGACCTTTGTTCCCAAAATTATTGCCGTATTTGCAGCCATTATCTTTGCTGCCCCCTGGATGACGGAGAGGATGGTAAGCTTCACACAGAACCTGTTTGCCATGATTCCCAACCTCACCAACTGACCGGATTTAAGCGATGAATCTCCCCTGGCCTGAAATCGAACAGATTACCGTCGGCCTGCTCATTCTCCTGCGTGTAGGCGCCCTGGTGATCTTTCTGCCGGTACTGGGTCACCAACTGGTGCCACAGCAGGTAAAAGTCGGCTTGATTGTTCTGTTGAGTATTATCATCTATCCGATTGTCTCAGGCAGCGTCACGCTGATCCCGCTTGATCCGATTGCCTTCGGTGCCATTGCCATTCAGGAGATTCTGATTGCCGGTGCCATTGCCCTGTTCGGTCAGCTGATCTTTGCATCAGCTCAGTTTGCCGGTCAGCTCATCAGCTTCCAGATGGGTATGACCGTGGCCAATGTGTTTGATCCGACCACGCACAGTCAGCAGTCGGTTATCGGCCAGCTGGCCATGACACTGGCCATGCTGTTATGGGTTACAGTTGGCGCCCACTACATCTTTATCAGTGCCCTGATTGAGTCCTTCAGACTCTTCCCCATTGATCAGCCCTGGTCATTTCCCGGCCTGCTTGCACTCACCGATGCTGCGGCAGCAATGTTTGTACTCTCCCTTAAAATTGCCGCTCCGATCATGTTGCTGCTCACCTTTGTCTATATCGCGCTGGGTCTGGTCTCGCGTGCCGTACCACAGATTCAGGTCTTTTTTGTCAGCTTCCCGCTTACTGTCGGTCTGGGGCTTCTCGCCTTCGGTATCGGCATGCCCGCCTTCATCTACCTGATGCACAACGCCTATGAGTCACTTGCTATGCAGGTGCCCATGTTTTTACGCCATCTGAGCGGCATATAAGGAGCCCTGATGGCTGAAGAACAGGATAAGAGTCAACAGACCGAAGAGGCATCTCCGAAGAAAATCGAAGATGCCCGAAAAAAAGGTCAGGTACCCAACAGTAAGGAGCCATCCACGGCCATCACTTTTCTCACCCTCAGTCTGATTGTCGTTACCGGACTCGGCAGTTTTCTCGGCAATGCCATGATGGAGCTGATGCAGTTCCATCTGTCGGGGCAATCACACCTGGATGCCACCGGCGAAGGGGTACAGGCGCTGCTGATTATGGCCGGTGCTGATATCGCCACCATTGTACTGCCTATTGCCATCCCCATTGTCATGCTGGGTGTTCTGGTCACCTTCATGGTGGCAGGGCCTGTATTCACCTTTGAGACCCTGAAACCGAAAATGGAGAAGATAAGCCCGATGAAGGGCTTTAAGCGCCTCTTCTCCACCAAATCACTGGCTGAATTCATCAAATCGGTTCTCAAAATGGTCGTTATCGGCGTTGCCTGTGCCACCGTGGTTGAAGGTTTATATGATGAGATCCAGCGCTCCTCATTCAAGGATCCCGAAGCGATCGCGGCACTGGCGATCGATGGCGGCATCCAGATTGTGACGCTGGCCGCCATTATTTTCTTCTTTATCGCACTTGCCGATGTGCTCTATCAGCGCTGGGAGCATATGAAATCGATGCGCATGTCCAAGAAGGAGATCCGTGATGAGCATAAGGAGCAGGAGGGTGATCCGCAGCTGAAATCGAAGATCCGTCAGATACAGATGCAGCAGGCCCATAACCGTATGATGTCGGATGTGCCCAATGCTGACGTGGTTATTACCAACCCTACCCGTCTGGCCATTGCCCTCTCCTATAAACCAGGAACACCCGGAGCACCGAAGGTTCTGGCCATGGGCAAAGGCCATATCGCGGCAAAAATCAGAGAGATCGCACAGGAAAATCACATTCCGATGCGCGAAAACAAGCCTTTGGCAAGATCCTTGTTTAAGCAGGTAAGGGTTGGCGATGAAATTCCAGAGGAGATGTTTGAAGCCGTCGCCATTCTGCTTGCGGAGATCTTCCGTCTGAAGCAGAGATATTGAGACGTTTGAGCGCAATAGAGGAGAAACTGAGCAGATGCAAAAAACTGCAGCATTAACATTACAGAAGATCGGCAGACAGCCGGACCTGCTGCTGGCCATCGGTGTGCTCGGCATTCTGCTGGTAATGATGGTGCCGATGCCACTCTGGCTGATGGATGTGCTGCTGGCCGCCAACATCACCATCGGCATCCTGATTCTGCTCACCTCCATCTATGTGTTGAAGCCACTGGAGTTCTCGGTCTTCCCGTCCCTGCTGCTCTTAACCACCCTCTTCAGGCTGTCGCTGAACGTTGCCACAACACGTCTCATCCTGCTGCACGGGCAGGAGGGCCCTGCCGCTGCAGGCCATGTTATTGAAGGCTTTGGCCACTTTGTCGTCGGTGGTAATACCGTTGTCGGCCTGATCATTTTCATCATTCTGGTACTGATCAACTTTGTCGTTATCTCCAAAGGCTCCACACGTATTGCCGAGGTGGCTGCCCGCTTCACCCTCGATGCGATGCCCGGCAAACAGATGGCCATTGATGCAGACATGAATGCAGGTCTGATCAACGAGGCGGAAGCGCGCAAGCGGCGTGAAAATGTTGCTCGTGAGGCAGAGTTCTACGGTGCTATGGATGGTGCATCCAAGTTTGTACGCGGTGATGCTGTGGCCGGTCTGATCATCACCATGATCAACCTGATTGGCGGCCTGATTATCGGTGTGATGCAGCATGGCATGCCGATCTCCGATGCGATGTCAGTATTCAGCCTTTTGACGGTAGGTGACGGTCTGGTGTCACAAATCCCCGCTCTGGTGATCTCCACCGCGGCAGGTATCATCATTACCCGTGCCAGTAGCAACAAGGCACTGCCATTCGAACTTAAAACACAGTTCACCAACCATCCCAAGGTACATTTTGTCGCCAGTGGTGCCCTGCTGATGATGAGTCTGGTGCCCGGTCTGCCATTTCTGCCATTTCTCGTGCTTGCACTCGGACTCGGTGCCAGTGGCTGGTATCTGCATCTGGGAGAGCAGCAGCGCGAACTGATGCCTGTGGCTGAAGAGGTCACAGAGGTTGCCGAACCGACACCTGAACAGGTACTCGATGAACTGCTGGTTGAAGACCCGATCCGCCTTGAGATCGGTTATGGCCTGATCGACATGGTTGAGAACAGCCGCGAAGGTAATCTTCTTGATCGCATGAAAAAGGTGCGCCGTCAGATCACTCAGGAGATCGGTTTTGTACTGCCTCCTGTGCATATCAAGGATAACCTGCAGCTGGGTGTCTCCGATTATCAGATTCTCATTCGCGGTGCTGTGGTGGGCAAAGGTGAGGTTCGGCCCCGCAACCTGCTGGCTCTGGAGAGTCAGATTACCGGCCCCGCTGTTGAGGGTATTGCAACACAGGAGCCGGCCTTCGGTCTGCCTGCGGTGTGGATTTCAGAAGATAAGCGGCAACAGGCTGAACTCTCGGGTTACACCGTGGTTGAGCCATCAACCGTTATTATCACCCACCTGACTGAACTGCTGCGCTCCCAGGCCTCTGAGATGCTCGATCGCACGCAGGTGCATGAGCTGCTTGATAAATTTTCACAGCGGCATCCGAAAGTGGTTGAAGAGATCGTACCGGCACAGGTGTCGGTTGGTCTGCTGCAGAATGTACTGCAACAGCTGCTGGCAGAGTGGGTACCGATTCGCGATCTGATGATTATCCTCGAATCACTCTCCGACAGCTCCGGCGGCAACAACTCGCTGGATGATATGATAGAGAAGGTTCGTGTTCGCCTTGGCCGCACCATTACACAGCGTTACCTCAATGCTCAGGGCGAGCTCAACGTATTCATGCTTGATGGCGAGCTGGAGCAGCGCATGACAGAGCGCGTCATGCAGCAACCGGGCTGGTCACTGCCGCTGGATATGGCGGAGTGGCAACGCTTTATCTCTCGCCTGAATGAGATCACCATGCAGTATGATGTGGATATTCCGGTGCTGCTGACCACGCCGCAGATCCGCTCCCATCTCTCACAATCACTGCGCAAAGTGATGACCCGGATTGTTGTACTCTCAATTACCGAAATCCCGCCACAGACCAATGTCCAGTCGCTGGCAAAAGTGAGCCTCTACGATGCGCATTAAGGTCTTCTCCGCCCCTCACCTGCATGAGGCACTGGCCAAGGTACGCCAGAATATGGGTCCTGAGGCCCTGATCCTTGACCGTCAGCAAACCACCGATGCCGCAGGTGGCAGCCTCTGGCATGTACATGCCGCGCTCGACAATGTGGCACCACCGAAAAAAGAGAAGGTGGAGCTTAAAAAGCCGGCAACTGAAACTGCTCCACAACCAAACCATGCAGATGAGACCCTCAAACGCCTTGAACGCATTGTTGAAGGCTTGGGCAACAAGGAGTCGGCAAGCCTGCGCACATCCCTGCCTTCTGCCAAAGATCAGGAGGCATTTGATCAGCTGATCCGCCTCGGCATATCAGCCTCTCACGCCTTTGATATGGCCAACGACTTTTCGCATCACAAAGCGATCAGCTTTAAAGCGCTGCGCTGGAGCAGACGTATCAATCCGGAGGAGCAGAACAGCTCTATCCTCTTCACCGGCCCTACCGGCAGCGGTAAAACCACGCTGATTGCCAAGCTGGCCGCCCACTACAGTCTTAAAGGCATCCGCGTCGCACTGGTTAGCACCGATACCGAACGCATGGGCGGCCTGGAGATGCTAAAGAGCTACGCCAACACCCTCGGCATCCCCTTTTTCGCAGTCAGAAAGAGAGAAGATGCTGAAAAGGTGCTGCAAAAAACACAATCGGCACAACTCCTGCTAATAGACACTGAAGGCTGGAGCCCACGCCGCGATGTCTGCCTGAAAAGACAATCGCCACTGTGGAGCGAATTGAACTGTACACGTCGTATTATGGTTATTCCGGCCAATATGGATGAGGAGGATGGCATGCAGCAACTGACCCATCATGGGAGCACAGCCCTGACGGATATCGCCTTCACCAAACTCGATGAGACCCGTACGCCCGGTAAAGTGGTAAACTGGTCCATCGCCGGTGATCTGCCGATGAGTTACTGCAGCTTTGGTCCAGAGGTGCCTGAACAGATGGGCTGGCTTACAGCGCATGCACTAACCACCCTGCTCAGCAAAAATGAGAGGGGCATGGCAGCATGAACGCTTCTGCACTAAAAAGCGCAAGCCCACGCGTCATCTCGGTCAGTAGTGGCAAAGGTGGCGTTGGCAAAACATTTATGACGGTGCATCTGGCTGCACAGGCGGCCCGCAATGGTTTGAAGGTACTGGTCATCGATGCCGATCTGGGATTGGCCAACGTTGATGTGATGCTTGGCATTCACACCACCGGCACGGTACGCGACCTGCTTACTGAGGGCGCTGTTCTTGACGATCTTATTGTCCACTGTCCTCAGGGTTTTGACGTTCTGCCAGGTGGCAGCGGCATCTATGAACTGACCAGCCTCAATACCGGTGAACAGCAGCTGATTCTCGATACGCTGCGTGATGCAGGCCATCTCTATGATCTGATTCTGATCGATACAGCCGCTGGCATCGGCGACAATGTACTCTACTTTGCTTCCGCCTCTGAGACCGCGCTTGTGGTACTCACCCCTGATCCGACCTCACTGACGGATGCCTATGCACTGATCAAGGTGCTCTCGCAGCAGCGCGATGTACACCGCTTTATGGTACTGGTGAATCAGACCGATGAGATCGAAGGCCACATCACCTTTAAACGCCTGCTCTCAGTGACTGACCGTTACCTCGACGTCTATCTCGATTTTGTCGGTTATGTGCCGCAGCACCCGTCGGTACGCAAAGCGATCCAGCAGCAGCGACTGCTCACCGACATGGACAGTGCTGTCGGCCCGCATCTGAACAGACTGTTCGACAAACTACTGGATCGTCCGCGTGACACCTCTCGCTCCAGCGGCCTGCAATTTTTCTGGGAGCACTCTCTGGCCTCTACGCTGGACGATAACCCCGGCGATACCATGCAGGCCCAGGGAGCCTCACAATGACACCAACGCACGCCGCCACTTCGGGCGCACTGATCGGGCTGATGCTCGGCATCGCCATCTGCCTGATTCAGGCGATCCCCATTACCGATGCACTGTTACGCATCGCCATTCTTACTTTTGTCGGCGCCTGGATGGGGCTGCTACTGGCCTGGCTGAATCAGCTGCTGCCAAACAAACAAGACGATAACAAGGGACATCGAGATACAGGAATATGACCGCCAATCCACAATATGCGCACGTTTCTGCTCCAACTCCGGATGAGCTGCTGGAGGAGTATCTGCCTCTGGTGCGTTACCACGCCGATCAGCTGATGCGCCGTACACCCGACTCCATTGAGCTGGATGATCTGATCAATGCCGGTGTTCTCGGGCTGCTTGACGGAGCCCAGCGCTTTGATCATAACCGGGAAGTGCAGTTCAAAACATTTGTCTCCTACCGTGTGCGCGGTGCGATGATTGATTATCTGCGGGCTTTTGACTGGATGCCGCGTGGTCTGCGCGATCATGCCAAGGAGATGCAGGTCGCGTTTCATGAACTTGAGCAGCAGTATGGCAGGCCTGCAGATGAGATTGAAATTGCCAAACATCTCGGCATTACACTCGATGAGTATCGCCTGCGTCTGAATCAGGTGCGCAGCATGTCTGTGGTTCACTTTGATGATCTGCCCATCACCGGTAATCAGGATGAAGATCTGAGTATTCTTGAAACCCTTGAAGGCGACCCCATGCTGATGCCTGAGTCGCAAAACAGCATGTTGCAGTTTGTCAGCATGCTGGCTGAGGCGATCTCGGCACTGCCGCCACGTGAAAACATTCTGATCACCCTCTACTACTACGAAGAGCTCACCATGAAAGAGGTTGCGCTGATTCTGGGACTGACCGAGTCACGTGTCTCACAGCTTCACTCACAAATGGTGCTGCGCCTGCGTAGCCTGATGAATCTCGAGTAGGTCTGTAATTTCATGGAAACAACACTATCCGACATCATGAGCAACAATGGCCAGATGATCAGCCTGCTTATCGATATTGCCGTCATAGCCGGGCTGTTTGCGCTCTGGCTGGTCTGGTACAGAAACGGCAACCGCCAGAAAAAGCTTGAGCAGTTGCTGGCTGAGACCGCCCGTCAGCTTGATGAGGCCACGCAGCATCTGAATCAGGCCACACTGATGATTGAACAGCTCAAGCGGCAGGAGGAGAAACCGCGCAGCGCAGAGCCTGAAGCTTACCGGGAGCCCGTCCAGAAACCGGTTCGCAACAGCCCGGCCAGAGCGCAGGAGCCGCCAGCCAAACTGCCACCGGAGAACAGTACCCAGGCAACCATGGTGCTGCGCATGCACCGCGAAGGCGAAGAGCCCGAAGCCATTGCTGACCGGCTCGATATCCCGCTGGCACAGGTCAAACTCCTACTAAAGCTCTATGCCTCAAAATCAGCTGCATAGTAGTGCCATGAAAGCAGGCTTTTACATCAGCAACCATTGCCGGAACGGATATCTTCTTTGAACGCCCCTACCGACGCAACGGCGGTTCTGCTTACTGACAGCAACTCCCGGATCACCCGTATCAATCCTGCATTTACTGCATTAACCGGATATGCGGCTGAAGATGTAATCGGGCAGCGTTCAGCAACAGTCTACCTTCCTGCAGAGAACGAACCTGCCCATAGCTGCGTGGAACTTGAGACACTTAAGGAAAAAGGCATATGGAGTGGCAACATCACCCTGAAACATGCCAGTGGCAAGATCATCAACGGGCTGCAGACCACCGTCTCCATCGACAATGAGGCCGGAGAGATCTCCCACTTTATCCATATCATTCAACCCCCGGAGTCTATGCCAGGGGAGCATCATCAAAAGAGCCAGCTGCCCAATCGTCAGCTGTTTAAAGAGGTGTTATCACAGGAGCTGAAAAACGCCCGCCGTAAACAGACCCAGCTTGGCGTGCTGTTGATAGATGTCGATCACTTTAAGGTAATCAATAATTTCCTCGGCTTTGAAAAAGGTGATGAACTGCTGCAGATGATTTCCGAGCGCCTGAATAAGCAGCTGCGCGGCAATGATCTGCTGGCCAGCCTTGGCAGCAACCAGTTTGCCGTGCTGCTGCCCGAGCTCGCCCACCCTGAAGATGCAAGCATCGTTACCCGCAAGCTGATGAAAACACTCGAACGTGCATTTCAGATTGGCGGACAGGATGTTGTAGTCACCTTAAGTACCGGTATCGTCATCTTCCCCGGTGACGGCGACAATAGCGAATCACTTCTGCAACACGCCGAGAAATCGATGTACGACGTTAAAGCCGCAGGCCGTAACGGCTATCAATTCTTCGAAGCATCCATTCATAACTCTGCACTCAATCGTCTGAGCATGGAAAGTGAGATGCGCAAGGCGATCGAACGCGAAGAGTTTGTGCTCTTTTACCAGCCACAGATCGATATTGAGAGTGGTTTGGTTGTCGGCATGGAGTCACTGATCCGCTGGATACATCCTGAAAAAGGCATGGTTCCCCCCTTCCACTTTATCCCGATTGCCGAAGAGACCGGCCTGATCGGCCCGATTGGTGAGTGGGTTATTTATGAGGCGTGCCGCCAGACCAAAGCCTGGCAGGAGGCCGGTGTGGGTGGCCTGAAAGTCGCCGTCAATCTCTCAGGTCGCCAGTTCACCGACAAACAGCTGCTTGAGAAGATCGCCACAACGCTTAAACAGACCGGACTGGCGCCGGATTACCTTGAGCTGGAGATCACCGAAAGCACCATCATGAATGATATCGAGAGCACCATTAAGGTGCTGGAGGAACTCTCAGAGATGGGCATGGCACTGGCCATTGATGACTTCGGTACCGGTTACTCCTCACTGAGTTATCTCAAACGCTTCCCCATCAATAAACTGAAGATCGATAAATCGTTTATCGATGATGTGATCACCAGTGATGACGATGCCACCATTGTTGCGGCCATTATCGGCCTCTCACACAACCTCAAACTCAATGTCATCTGCGAAGGCGTTGAAGACATTGATCAGCTTCACTGGCTGAAAGAGAACAAGTGTAATGAGATCCAGGGATACTTCTTCAGTAAGCCGCTTCCAGCCGATGAGTTCGAAGCCTTCGTCCGCGAAAGAAACGGCCTCTAAACCCCAGCGCCTTTAACATCTGCTTCCGTTTACTCACGGCTGAGGGAAATAAACAGCTCCTCCAGGCATCTTGCCGGAAACACCTTTGATTAATATTTGATTCTTATTTTGTTTAAAGTCAAATAACAAAAGGTCGCGTTGAGCCTCCCCCGAATGGGGGACAATTCAGCACTAATCAACATCCCACAAACAGGAAAAATTGTTCCATTCAAAGCGGAAAAAAGTTCCCCTTTGCACATATGGAATGTTTTTCCATGCTATATAAACCATTGATATATATTAACTTTTTAAGAACTACACGAGTGGCAAGCTTTATGCAATAGATAGGCAGGTAATAAAGGTAAAGGCAGGAGACATTATAATGAATGTAGGTTTTTTCATCTCAGGCATTGCCGGGCAGATGCAGCAGAACAAGCTCGATGGCTTGAGTCATAACCTGGCCAATGTGAATACAGTTGGATACCGCGAAGACAGAACATCGTTCTCTTCCCAGTTCTCCAGCAAGATCGGCCGCGAAGGTCAGCCGGATAAAACTTCGGCCTCATCACTCTCACTGAACAAACAGTACATCAGCACGCAGGCCGGCACGATTCACCAGACCGGCAACGAGTCCGATTTCGCTATTCAGGGCAACGGCTACTTCCGTGTGCAGATGCAGGATGGCAGCGAGGCACTGACCCGGGCAGGCAACTTCAAACTCAGCTCAGAAGGCGGTCTGGTAACCCAGAACGACCTGCCGGTGCTGGATAACGGTGGTAGCCCTATCACTCTGCCGGTCGGCTCCATCAGCGCCACCAAAGACGGAACCATCTATGTCGATGGTCAGGCGGCCTCACAATTCGGTATCGCTTCGATCATTGATGAGCGTCAAATCCAGAAGTTCGAAGGCGTTCTGATCAAGACGGCCAAGGCCAACATCGGCGAGACAGATGCCAATGTATCGATCCACAACGGTGCAGTTGAAGGCTCAAACGTCAACTCCATTCTGGCTATGGCTGAACTGGTCGAGACCATGCGTGGATACGAATCAATGATGAAAGTAGTAGAACAATATAATCAACAGGCCGGACTGCTTAGCGACAGAGTCGGCGTAGTACAGGGTTAAGGGAGTTTAGTTATGATGCGAGCACTTTGGACAGCCTCAACAGGTATGGCAGCACAGAGCCTGAACGTGGATGTCATATCCAATAATATTGCCAACGTAAACACCAACGGCTTTAAACGCGGCCGTGCAGCCTTTCAGGATCTGATGTATCAACAGGTCAAGGCGCCCGGCTCAGAAGCCAGTTCAGCAGGTACTCAGCTACCTACCGGTATTCAGGTGGGTCTGGGTGTACGCACTGCAGGTGTAGCCAGCATCTTCTCCGAAGGCAGCTTCCAGCAGACCGATAATCCGCTCGATCTGACCATTCAGGGGCGAGGCTTCTTCCAGATTCAGACACCGAACGGTGATACCGCCTATACCCGTGCAGGATCATTCAGTATTGATGCACAGGGCCAGCTGGTTACCCACAATGGTGATCTGGTTCAGCCCGGTATCACTGTGCCATCGGATGCACAGACCATTCAGGTCTCTGCCGATGGTACCGTCTCTGCCGTGCAGCCCGGTGGCATTCAGACTGTCCTCGGCCAGATTCAGATTGCAGATTTTATCAATCCGTCAGGCCTTACCCACCTGGGCTCCAACCTCTTCCAGGTAAGCAATGCATCAGGTGAACCCACCATCGGCAACCCCAATGAAAACGGTCTTGGCTCTATCGGCCAGGGCATGCTGGAGATGTCTAACGTCAGCATGGTTGAAGAGATGGTCAATCTGATTGCCGGTCAACGGGCTTACGAAATGAACTCCAAAGCGATCCAGGCTGCTGATGAGATGCTGCAGACTGCGAATAACGTGAGGAGGTAATTACCATGCTTCGCCACCCATTGTCTGAAAAATCCTCCAACTTGTTGCCTGCGCTGTTTCTGGCTCTGCTGCTTCCTGCCTTTACCTTACCTACCTACACATGGGCAGCTACCGATTCAGCCATGCAGCAATCTCTGGAGAAATTTTTCAACAATGGAGTGGCGCTGCGTGGTGCAACTGCTGAACTGATCCGCGTAGAGAGCTGGCCAAACAGTGCCGGTGCAATGCGCTGGTCACTGCCAAACATCAAACGAGGACACCCACAGCGCTTCTCTTTGATTGCCGAGCAGGGCAACAAAAAGTGGTATGTCCCTGTACGGGTACACTGGTGGGCCAAGGCCATAGTCATGAAAAAGAGTGTTCCGGCACGGAGCTTGCTCTCACAGGATATGATGAAACTAACTCGTGCCGATATCGCAGGCCATAATGGTTACTGGTGGGACAATAGTCGCGACCTGACAGGCATGCGCCTGACTCGCCCACTGGCTAAAGGCGATGTGATCTTCCGCAGCCACATCAAACAGCCACCCATGATCAAACGCGGTGATATCGTACAGATCATTCTTGATACCGGACGCATCAGTATCCGCTCCGAAGGCAAAGCGATGCGCAATGCCAGCCGGGGTGATCGCATTCTGGTAAAAAACATGCGCAGCAACGAAGTGATCCAGGCCGTTGCCGAAGATACAGGTGTTGTGCGCATCTCATTACGGGGGAATAACGGATGAAATCCTCGATCTTAATCACGCTGCTGGCGCTCTCCTCTTTTACCTTCACCGGCTGCATGCCACACACAACCGGCGACCTGGATAATGAAGAGAAAGCCTCGCTGGAACATGCCCTGAACGCACAGCAGGCAGACACCTCCAACTCCGGCTCACTCTGGGCCAATGGCGGCGCAGGCCTGCTCTCTGATCCCAAAGCAGCTCGCCTTGGCGATCTTGTCACCGTGCTGGTACAGGAGACAGCCAAAGCAACCCGCTCACTGGGCTCCAACCAGAGTAAAAGCTCATCCCGCGATGCCGGCCTCACTGGCAACCTCAGCTTCTCGGGTAATCAGCGCACTTCAGGCGTTACCAGCTCCGGCAATGTCGGCATGACCAACTCAAAATCCTTTAATGGCAGTGGCTCCACCAACAACTCGGATACCCTGACTGCCAGCGTCACCTCAGTGGTCACCAAGGTCTACCCCAATGGTAACCTCTATATCGTGGGTAAGCGCAAGCTCACCATCAACCATGAACCGCAGGAAATTACATTTTCGGGCATCATCCGTCCGATTGATATCTTACCTGATAACTCCATCTCTTCAGCCAAGGTAGCCCAGGCTCGTATCAGCTACGGTGGTGCAGGTGCACTGGCAACAGTGGCCCATGAAGGGTGGTTCTCTCAGACACTGGATCAGATATGGCCATTCTAAATTCAACCCGACTCCCTATTCTCCTCACCATGCTGGCAGCCATGCTTCTGGCATCAACCCAGGTCAACGCGCAACGGGTTAAGGATATTGCCGACATTGAAGGTGTGCGTGGCAATGCCCTGATCGGTTACGGCCTCGTTGTCGGCCTCAATGGCACCGGCGACTCCGGCACCTCATCACCATTCACCATCAACAGCATCACCGCACTGCTTGAACGTCTGGGTGTAAATGTCAGGGCCGACATCAGCAAGATGAAACCAAAAAACATCGCCGCTGTGATGGTCACCTCCGAACTGCCTGCTTTCTCCCGTCCGGGTCAGCAGCTGGATGTCACCGTATCAAGTATCGGTGATGCAAAAAGCCTGCGTGGCGGCACACTGCTGGTTACCCCGCTGCTTGGTGGTGATGGCAACCCCTATGCTGTTGCTCAGGGCGGTCTCTCTGTCGGCGGTTTCTCCGCTGAGGGCAAGGGTGGCGGTCAAACCAAAAATCATCCTACTGCAGGTACCATTCCCAATGGCGCACGTGTTGAAAAAGCTGCCCCTTATGGTCTCTCTCCCGATCAGGATCGCATTACTCTGAGTCTGCGTCGTCCCGACTTCACTACCGCCAAGAGCCTGCAGGATGCGATTAACCGTCAACTTGGCGAAGGTATGGCGCGTGCCATCAACCCCTCCACCGTGCAGGTATGGAATCCCAACAGCAATACCGTCGAGCTGATCGCCTCACTGGAGCAGATCGATGTCTCTATCGATCATGCTGCTGTAGTCATTGTTGATGAGCGTACCGGCACCATTGTCATGGGCCAGGATGTGCGCATCGACACTGTTGCAGTAGCTCATGGTAATATCACCGTCAGTGTGGCTGAAAATCCTGAGGCTTCACAGCCCCACGCCTTTGGTGCAGGCCAGACTCAGGTGCTTGATCGCACCCAGGTCAATGTTGATGAAGAGCAGGCACGGCTTGTTGTTCTGCCTAAACAGGTTTCACTTTCCGAACTGGTTGGCGCACTTAATGCAGTCGGTGCCACACCGAGTGATCTGATGGCTGTACTGCAGGCGATCAAGGCAGCAGGTGCTCTGCATGCCGAACTGAGGACCATGTAATGAGAGACCTCGTCGAATTCGTTATCGACGGCATCATGCAGCATGAACGCATGCAGGAGCAGTCGCAGCGTCAGCAGGCCCATGCTTCTCGCATGAAGCAGCGCCAGCCGCTGGCTGATCAGCCAGTCCGGGTAGATGGCGTCGGCCACCAGGTTGAGGCCTCATCAAAGGATAAAAATCAGGCGCTCTGGAAAGCCAGCCTGCAGTTTGAAGCCATCTTTGTGCAGCAGATGATGACAAGCATGCGTAAAACCGTGCACAAGTCCGATTTTATGCCCAGTGGCTTTGCTGAGGATATGCACGCCTCGATGATGGATGAAGCGATCGCCCAGGCCAGTACCAAGCACAGTAATTTCGGCCTTGCCAAATCTATCTACAGACAGCTTGAAGCTGCCGAGAGCACCCGGACTCAACCCATTTCTGCTCAAGAAATTTCCAGGGTTGCCGATAAGTTGAAGATGACTGATGAGTTGACTATGGAGGCGACCAGAAATGCGCATTGAACGTACAGGTGGCCCAGCTGAAATTCACAAGACCAAAACAGCGGGCAAAGCCAAAGGAAAACATACCTCTTCCAGCAGCTCAGGCGACTCTGTACAGGTCACCGACTCCGCATCACTGCGTGAGAAGGCACTGACCATGCTGGCAGATATGGATGCTGTGCGAATGGATCGGATTGAAGAGATCCGGGATGCCCTTGAGAGCGGCACCTACAAATCGGACAGTAAAAAAATTGCCGCGCAGATTGTCAGTAACGCGCTGGCGGAGCACCCATGGTAGTCAATCAACTCTCCTCCTCTGTGATGCAGGAGCTTCGCATCCTGCTGGAACATATGAACGTCTGTGCACTTGCCCTTGAAGAGATCAGCAAGCAGGAGCAGAAGGCGATCCACATTCTCGATTCCGACCGCATTATGCTGCTGGCAGACAGGCGGGTAGATGCCCACCAGAAGCTGGGGCAGCTGGAAGCGGAGTGTCACGCCCTGCTGAAACAGCAGAACATTCCATCGGATATGACACTGGAGATGGTGATCGATATGTATGGTGGTGCCGAAGCACGTGATCTGCAGGCGATTCGCCGCAAACTCTACAACCGCGTTCTCAGTGTAGATAAAGGCACTCAGGAAACCCGTCTGCGTCTGCTGGCAGCTTACAGTGTGACCTCTACAATCCTGCAGTCACTCGGGCTCACCCAGAGCAACAACACCTATAACAGAAGTGGTGCAAAATGATTTTCCCCAGCCTTACGATCGCATCCAGCGCCCTGCAGGCACAACAGTCGGCTATTGATGTTGTTGCGCATAACATTGCCAATGCCAACACTCCCGGTTATTCGCGTCAGACTGCGGGACTAGCCACCCTTTCACCTGAAAAAATCCAGAACCTGACATTCGGCCGTGGCGTTGAGCTGCAGAGCGTGCAGCGCGTTGTTGACCCGATCATCAACGATGCGATGGTCGTCAACAGCTCGCAAACCGCCTACTGGAGCTCTCTCAATGATGGTCTCAATGCTGTGGAAAATGTCTTTGGCAGCCTCTCCAGTACAGGTCTTGCCTCTGCACTGGACGAGTTTTTCCTCTCATGGCAGCAGATGAGTAACAATCCGCAGGACAGCGGCCAGAAGTTCAATGTGCAGGCCAAAACTACAACCGTGATCAATAATATTGTCACCATGAGCAGTCAGCTCTCCAATGCTCAGGCCAGTGCCGATACCAAAATCAATGACAGCATCGCCCAGGCCAACCTGCTGATGACCAAGATCGCCTCACTCAATGGCCAGATCACCCGTCAGGAGAATGTGGCTCAGGGTGGTACAGCTTCAGCCAATGACCTTCGCGATCAGCGTGACACCGCCATCCGGGACCTCAGTAAGATCATCCCGCTGCAGGTCGTTAACAGCAATGAAAATGGTGTTCTGATACAATCAGCCAATGGTGACCTGCTGGTGCAGGATAATGTTGCCCGTCAATTCGGGCGCGGCCCTGTTGGTGCCAATGGTTTCGGCTCTATTATCATTGCTGATACAGGTGCCACGATCAGTGGTACACTGGCAGGCGGTGCCATCGGTGGTCTGCTTGAACTCAGAGACACAAAACTTAATAACTATCTGACACAGATCGACAGTATCGCTGCCAACATGATCTTTGCGGTCAATCAGGCCCATGCCAACGGCAATCCCGGAACCGGACTGACCTCTATCACCTCGCAAGAGACAGGCAATGCAACCATTCCACTGAATGATCCACTGCAGGTTGCTCCGTTTGCGGCGCTGGTTCAGAACGGCAGCTTTAAGGTACACACCTATGATGCTGCAGGTGTAGCGACACCTCCTGGTGGCACTACCATCAACATCACTGCAGCCACATCAACGATGACAACATTGGCAGCCGATATTTCTGCCGTTGCTGGTGTCACAGCAACGATCGGAGGCAATGGTCAGCTAACCATTACAGCTGATGCAGGAACCACCTTTGCCCTCTCTGATGATACCAGCAACGTACTGGCAGCCTATGAGATCAACAACTTCTTCCACGGCTCCAATGCGGGAACCATCGCCCTCTCAGCCAATGTTCAGGCCAGTGCAACCAACATCAATACAGGCAGAGCTGTCTCTGCTACATCTGAGATTCAGATTGGCGACAGCAACACAGCCATCGCCATTCTTGCCTTGCAGAATCAGTCCATCACCTATGATGGTACCACCTCGGCCAGTCTGCATGATCGCACCACCCTGATCTCATCCACCTACGGAACAGACGTCACGATCTCAACGCAGCAGCTACAGTATCGCACTGCTGAAGCCGACTCCCTGAGCTCACAGCGAGAGGCGATTTCAGGCGTGAATATTGATGATGAACTGGTGACCATGATCAAATTCCAGCGAGCCTATGAGGCCTCGGCCAAGGTTATTAGCACCTCGAATACAATGCTTGACTCGCTGCTGGGGCTGATACGATGAGAATTACAAGCGCACAACTCTATAACAACCTGCTGGCAGGCGTGCAGCAGCAGATGGATATCCAGGCGAAAGGTGATGCCAAAATCACCTCCGGCACCCGCTATCAGACACCTGCTGAGGCTGCGCTTGACTACCGTACCTCACTCGATATCAGACACGCACAGAGGGGTGTTGATGGTGGCCTTGAAGCATTGGCCATTGCCGAATCACGACTCAGCGTCAGCCAGAATCACCTGATGACCATGAACAATGTTTTTTCGCGTGCTCAGTCACTGGCGATTCAGCAGTCCTCTGCTCAGGTCTCCGCTACCGAACGGCAGGCTGCCATCTCGGAGATCACCCATCTGACCACTGCGCTCCTCAACAGTGCCAATCAGCAATGGCAGGGTCAGTCACTCTTCTCCGGTGCGGCAGTAGATAAAGTGGCCTTTATAAGTAACCCCTTCAATGCCGGTACTGCTGTTTATGCAGCTGGCACCAATACATCGATCACCAATGTGACGCAAACGGCTAATCCGGCAGCGGTCAATGATGCCTACACCATCACCCTTGATGCTGCAGGCACCAACATCACCAGCATTACCAACGGCGCTTCAGTCAATCTGCTGGCTGCACCCGTTACACTTGCAGCCGGTGCCAACAGTGTGACCCTGAGCAACAGTGTTCAGTTAAGTGTAACCTACAGCGGCACTCCCGTAGCCGACCCTGCAGCTGGAACGATCACTGTAAGCGGGGCAATTCAGGATGGCAGTGTGACCTACAATGGCAGCAGCCAGGATCGTGTCGTCAATATTGATCCCGCCCTTCAGGTAGTCAGTAATGCACGCGGCGATGATCCCGCCTTTACTGCGGCTTTTCAGGCCATTGTCGATTTCAAGGCTGCACTTCTGGCCAATGATACCACCGCCATCAGCGCATCGATCGCATCATTGAACAGTGCCGGTAATGGCATGATCGACCTGACTGCCGATATCGGCGCAAGACTGGATGCACTCTCCATCACCAAAACCACCTATGAGGAGATGAAGGCGCACTTTGCCATACGCCTGAACACCCATGAAGGGGTGGATCTGGCTGCCGTAGTTACAGAGATGAAGCTCTCTGAGGTCTCTCTGCAGGCGACATACAGCCAGATCTCCCGCTTATCAAGCCTCTCGCTTATCAACTTCCTGCGCTAAATTCAGATGCTGATTCTGCGCAGAAAGATCGGTCAGGTGATTACGATCAACGATAACATCCGGATTATTATCCAGGATGTGCAGAATGAGCATATTGTGCGTATCGGCATTGAGGCTCCCCCTGACATTCCGGTACATCGTATGGAAATTTATAACCTTATTCAGCAAGAGAACGCATCTGCCGGCGGCGGCGGTGCACTAAACTGGTTAAAAGGAGCGTCGAGTGATGGCAGCAACAGCGACGAAAACAGTGATGAAACCTGAAGCTAACGAAGCCTTCTACTTTCCACAGGGACTGGCCGGTTTCAGCGATGCCCATGAGTTCGGATTTATCTACGAAGGACATGGCGACATTGTCTGCCTTCAGTCTATCGACAGTCCGGAAGCGGCTTTCCTGCTGACACCATGGGATGAAGAGCGCCTTGGTGCTGCACCGAAACTTCCTAATGAACAGTGCAGCTGTATCAATATCGACGAGCAGAGTCAGATTATGTGGATGCTGGTGCTCAACCCCTTTGCCGACAAACAGTGGGTTACCGCCAACCTCAGGGCCCCTATCGCCCTGAATCTGGAGGCACGCATGGGAGTGCAGTGCATCCGTGCAGATTCAGAGCTTGAAATCCGCTATCGCTGGATGAAACAACCCGCCTGATCCCGAACTTCCAGGTAAATGCTCATGAAGTTGCCTCTTTTTTTCTCCATACAAAACATTAAGCTGGGGAACTGAAGCAGATTGAGGAGCAACTATGGCCGGTTCCACTAAACCGACAACTATTAAACAGCTATCCAAACTTCTGGAGATGGATGTGGCAGATATTGCCAGCCTGCCTTCTCTCTATCGCCATGCCACCCACCTGCTCCGCCTCTCCTACCGGGTAATCGGACGCTTCATTGCAGATAAATGTATTCAGCGCGCTTCGGCTCTGGCTTATGCCTCACTGCTGGCGATTGTGCCGATGGTGGCTCTCGGCTTCTCGGTATTTACCAGCTTTCAGGCTTTTGATGCTGTGGCCGGCAGTGTCAGCGATGCCCTGCTCGACTACCTGATGCCGACCAGTCAAAAAGCGGTGCAGGATTATCTCGGTACAGTTGCTGATAAAACTACGGCCATCTCTGTGTTCGGTGTTATCGGCCTGCTCTTCACCGCCACGGCACTGCTCAATACCATTGAAGAGGCGTTTAACGATATCTGGCGTATCACCAGGGCACGCGCCTGGCTCTCCAAATTCATCACCTTCTGGGCGACCCTGACACTGGCACCTATTCTGATTGGTGCCTCCATCAGTATCACCTCCTATTTCACCGCACTACCGGTCATTAAAGAGGTAGCAGAGGGTGCATCCTACATTCGTGAAGCACCTTTTCTTGTGCCCTGGCTGATGTCATCACTGGCCATGGCAACACTGTACAGCGTGCTTCCCAATACCTCTGTTCCGTTTCGCTTTGCTGCCATCGGCGGTCTGGTTGCAGGTGCCCTGTTTGAGTGGACCAAAGCAGGGTTTGCCTATTATGTCACAGAGGTTGCCAATTATGAGCAGCTCTACGGTGCACTCTCCACCCTCCCTATATTCCTGATCTGGATCTATCTGATCTGGGTGATTGTACTGCTGGGCTCTGAAATCGCCTTCTGCGTACAACATCCTGAGCAGTCACACCGCCAGAAGAGCAGCTTCCAGAAATCCGGCATCCGTCAGTTCTATTCACATCTTATCCTGCTGCGCGCAGCCCAGGCCCTGCATGCGGGCACAACGCTGAAGATGCGTGATCTGATTGAGGAGACCGATCTCCCCAGCAATATCCTGCAGGAGTGGCTCGATCAGCTTTGTGTAAATAAACTCCTGCGCTTTACCGAAGCCAACGATGAGGAGTCCGGCTGGCTGCCCGGTTTCGATGCCGATCAGATGAGCCTTTATGAGATATTCCATCGTCTTAATGAGACACCGATGGAGGTGCCCGAAGAGTGGCAGGAGAGCTCACTCGGCAGACAACTGGCCGGTCTCTACTTCCGCCTCGGCAGGGAGCGGTCGGATCTGCTGAAGAGCTTGAATATCCGTGACATCATGGAGCGCGAGAAGGAGCGAGAGGACGCCAGAGAAGATGTTCTGAACGATACACTGCATGAGTGATTCAACAGCTTCTGCCCGCCTGATTATTGCCGATTCTGAACATGATGCCGACATGCTCTATGTCAGCGGCATGTTTGTACCCGATGCCTTTATCGCCATTGCACTCAATGGTCAGTGGCATGGCCTCTTCTCCCCGCTTGAGGTGGATCGCGCCCGCAAAAATTCAAAGTTTTCACAGGTGCATCTTGATGCGCCATACCGATTAAGCGCTGAAAACAGAAACCGCAGTGGCCTGGCTGCAGTCGCAGCTGCATTTCTTGATGGCCATGCAGTTACAGCGCTTGAGGTTCCACCCCACTTCCCCTTCGCCTACGCCGAGCAGCTGAAAACGTGGGGGTTTGAGGTCAAGGCCAGTGATGGAGCCTTCTTTCCTGAGCGCGCTGTTAAAAACGAAACAGAGATCAGACACTTGGCTCATGCAGAAAAACTGACCCGACAATCGATGATACAGGCTGAAAGGTATCTGGCCGCTTGCAGCATTGGCGATGATGGTATCCTGCGTGATGGCATCTCTGCTAAAAAGGTGAAAGCAGCTGATCTGCGTCGTGCCATTGAGACCTTTCTGATCGGTAACGGTGCCATGCCTGCCCACACCATTGTCGCTTGTGGCAGAGAGGGTGCAGACCCGCACAATATCGGCACAGGTTTCATTCGCGCCCATCAGCCGATCATTATCGACATCTTCCCGCGCGTGCTTGCAACCGGATACTGGGGAGATATGACCCGCACCTATGTCAAAGGCAGCGCCACACCTGAGGTGAAAAAGATCTATAACACCGTCCGTGAAGGTCAGGATATCGGCCTCTCCATGGTTCAGAATGGGGTTGAAGGCTTTACCATTCACAAGGCCATCACTGACTATTTTGATAGACAGGGATTTCCGACAAAGATGGTGCGCGGCAAACAGACCGGCTTCTTCCACGGCACCGGCCACGGCGTCGGCCTGCAGATTCATGAAGCGCCGGGCATCTCCACCCGCCCAGGCACCTTAAAAGCAGGTCAGGTGGTGACTGTAGAGCCGGGCCTCTACTATCCGGGCTTAGGTGGTGTACGCATCGAAGATATGGTCGTCGTCCGCGACAACGGCTGTGACAACCTCACCAAACATAAACGACGATTAGAAATCGCGTAGCGATTCACTCTCTTTATGATTTTTCCTTTTGCAGGATATTGGTGTCACCGAGTTGCCAGAGCACAATATCAACAGGCAGAGATGCGATGATGAGAACGATTCCAGAGTAGTGCAATGACCGCTGCAGCTTCATCTGTGCATCGAAGATATGCACATCGGCCATCAAAACAGCTGCAACAACCTCACGAGAGAAAAAAGCACGAAACAACTGCATTGTGGGCATCCCTTTGACTGGCCTGAAGCGCGTATAACGGTGTAAGCTCGGCGGTATGGCAATTATGGATTCCATGCATGACGCCAGATGAATGAGCTGTTGCCCTTATGGCTTAAACTATGCTACTCGGCTTATGTGGCAATCACCCTGATCGTCTACTGGTTCAAATACGGCCCTGGAAACTATCTCTGGTTTTCCGATATCGCCCTGATTCTGACCTTACCGGCACTGTGGCTGGAGAGTCCACTGCTGGCCAGTATGATGCTGCTGGCCGTGCTGTTGCCGGAGATAGTCTGGAGCATAGGCTTCTTCTCGGGCCTGCTTACAGGTAAACCGGTTGGCGGACTGGCCGATTACATGTTCGACCGGAATCTGCCGCTATATCTGCGCGCCCTCTCCCTCTTCCATCTCTTTTTGCCACCGCTGCTGATCTGGATGGTTTTCAGGCTTGGCTACGATGAAAATGCACTACTCTGGCAGACGCTACTGGCCTGGATTGTTTTGCCGCTGAGTTACCTGATCAGCGATCCGATAGAGAATGTGAACTGGGTGCATGGACCGGGCGGAAAAGCGCAGCACCGTCTGCCCCCACTGTTATACCTGGCAGTGCTGATGCTGGGCTTTCCGCTACTGATCTACCTGCCAACCCACTGGCTCTTTCTCTTCCTCGATTAAAGCTGAGCCCCGGTTCAGCAGCCCCGCCCGGATTGATCCCTCTTCAGGATTTTGGTGCCACCGAGTTGCCAGAGCACGATGCCGCCGGGCAGTGAGGCGGTGATGAGAACAATGATCCAGAGCGCAGCCATAGCCGCTGCGGCTTCACCTGACGCGCCGAACCAGACAGCGAAACCGACATAACCGGCCTCGCGAATACCTAAACCGTTAAAGGAGAGTGGAAGTGCTGAGGCCAGCGCCACAAGACAGATCATAAATCCGTAGGCGAACCAGGAGAGTTCAAGACCTACAGCGGCGCCGAGAAAAACATGTGCCTGCACGACCAGCAGTTGAAAAATAAGGGAGAGTGGCAGAGAACGCCACCATGCAGTGGAGAACGCTCTGCTGGTCAGAGGAAGAGTCTTCCAGCCGGAGAGTCTGCCCTGCCATGCTGAACGCTGCAGCTTCGGCCACCACAGTTTGGTGGTAAACAGGATGGCAAAACCAAGCAGCACTCCTCCATTCCAGAGCCATATCCACAAGGCAGGAATATCGAGAAAGAACATACAGAAGGAGACAACCGTCGCGAGTGCGACAACGCCGTTGACGCGCTCAAGGATCACACTGGCAGCAGCTGGCCAGCCTGCATTCTCTCTGTCTTTAGCCAGCAGGTAACCTCGAGCCACATCACCACCGACAATCGATGGCAGAAACAGGCTTAAAAACATACCGAGAAAATAGAGCTGCAGCTTTCTGGCAAGTTGTACGCTTAACCCCAGCCCGCGCGCCAACCATGCCCAGCGCAGCGCGGAGAAAAACTGACCGATAATCAGACAGAGCAAGGCTGCAAGCACCAGTGACCAGTCCGCTGTTTTTAAAAGCGCAAACATGGCACTCAGATCAAGTGACCAGATCAGATAACCCAACAGCAGGGCTGAGAGTAGAAGTTTAATCCACAACATCATAAATAGGAGGATTTAACCACAAAGGGCACAAAGAACACGAAGGAAAAACTATTCAACATATCACTCCGGCAGCAGGATTGAAGTGAATAATTAAAATTTCCATCGAAATCAGCGACAGGTTTACTCTTCTTCCGAGCGAACGCTGTAATGTTTACGTCCTGTTGCTTCGTAGTAGGTGCGCGCCTGCATCTCCAGCATCAGACCGATACCGAAGAGCAGAATACCTGTAACGATCAGCAGAGAACCCAGATGCAACATGGGACGAGAGGCGAGATCTGCACCGAAGATAATCTTATCCATAGTCAGCCAGATATCGATGAACATGCCTGCGGCCAGTGAGATCAGACCGGCGGGACCAAACAGCTGCAGCGGGCGATCGGTAAAGCGCTGGAAGAAGAGCACCAGCAGCAGATCGACCAGCACACGTACCGTGCGCCCGATGCCATACTTGCTCTCACCAAACTGGCGTGCCCGGTGGCTGACCACCTCTTCACCGATCTTTGCACCATACATCGATGCAAGAGCCGGCAGAAAGCGGTGCTGTTCACCGTAGATGCGCAGGTTTTTCGCCACATCTGCACGCATCAGCTTCATCGGACAGCCATAGTCGTGCATACGCACATTGGTGGAACTGCGGATCAGGGCATTGGCAATCTTGGAGGGGAAGTTGCGTGAGAGGCTGGCGTCCTGTCTATCCTTTCGCCAGCCATTAACCATATCGAGATCATCTGCCAGAAGGCGCTCCAGCAGCCTTGGAATATCAGCCGGATCGGTCTGCAGATCACCATCCATATAGACAATATATTTACCTCTGGCACGATCAAAGCCGGCACTCATGGCCGCAGTTTGACCAAAGTTGCGACGCAGCTGCACCAGCACCACACGGCCATCTTCTGCCCGCGCCTTTTTTGCCGCTGCTACAGTGCCATCGTCAGAGCCATCATCAACCAGAATCAGCTCATAATCGAGATTGGAAAGTTTGTCAGCCATTTCGGCCACCAAAAGCGGAACATTCTGCTCTTCGCAGTAAACCGGTACGACAATCGAAATCAGTGGCTCGGCCATGGAATCTCCTCTCCCTCATCAACTGGCTGCAGACTTACAAGCAGCAGCCATCTGCGCGCATACATGCCAAAAACGCGCTCATGCACGATAAGATAGGGTATAATCTCTTTGGGTAACAGTTCCAGTGCCGACTGGGCGATCACCAGCCCCCTGCCCTGACTCAACCACTGCCCCACCTCATCCACATTTTTCAGCATCGGCAGGCGCCCGCCGTGATAGTAGAGCAGCGTTGGCTGGAAGTAGTAAAAGGTGGCCAGATTTGCACCATCAAAACCGGCCGCATCGGCTTTGGCCGCCAGCACACGACTCACCTTGTGATGCTCAATATTTGGAACGGACCAGCCGGAGAGCAGGAGTATCGAAAACAACATCGAGAGTGCCAGCGGCAGCCACAACTCGCCCCGTTTGCTATAAAGCCACCATGCAGAGGCAAGCACCACCGGCAGCATAGCCACGATATAATAACCCTCGCCGGGCCACATCTTCTCCAGCGCTAAACCGCCACCGATCACCATAGCCAGTGAGAGTATCAGTGCGCCCCATGCCAACCAAAGTCTGGCTCGCTGACGAATGGCACCATCTGCCCCGGCCCAACCAAAGGCCATCAGCATCGCCGCTGCAGGAAACAGTGGCAGCACATAGTTGGGCAGCTGTGTTCTGGCGATACTGAAGAAGAGGATATAGACACCTATCCAGCAGAGCATAAACAGCCGAATCGGCTCTTTACGCAGAAGCTTCAGTCGCCATGTGCCAAAGGTCACCATCACTGCAAGCAGGCCACTCCACGGGAACCAGCCCAGCAGCACCGTACCAATATAGAGACCCGGGAATCCCTTATGGCCCTGCAGCGGATCGGTAAAACGTTCGATATTGTGGCGGAAGATAAAACCCTCCAACCACTCACCCTGTGTCAGAATGCCCACAGTAATATACCAGGGTGCAGCCACCAGCAGCGCAATCGCGGCACCCTTAAAGGGGCGAAAGAGCACCCAGCTCTGCCAATCTTTCATCACAATCAGGAAGCTGAGAAGAATCAATAGCGGCATCAGGCCTGCAATCGGCCCCTTGGCCAGTACACCCAGACCAATGGCTACATATGCAGCAATCAGCAGTTTAGGCATCGAGTCTGATCGCTTTTTCTTCTCTTCAAGATAGACAATCAGCAGCGCCGGCAGTGTAAAACCGAGGCTGAGCATCAGTAACGGATCGGGAACTGCAGCGCGTGCGATAACAATGATATGCAGTGCTGTTGCGAAGAGTCCTGCTGCCAGCAGCGGAATCAGTTCACGCTCGCCCTCTTTCACCTTCACGCCTGCAGCAACAATCAGTCTTCGGCTCATCAACCAGATCACGGCAACCAGTCCGGTCATCGCCATGGCCGATGGCAGACGCGCACTCCACTCATTAACACCGAAGAGCGCATTCAGCGGGATCATCAGCCAGTAGATCAGGATCGGTTTATCAAAACGGTAGTCGCCATTGAACATCGGCACCCACCAGTTACCGGCCAGCCACATCTCGCGAGCACAGACCGCATTATTGGGCTCATCAACATCCCACAGGCTATGGCCGCCGAGAAATGCGAAGAAATTAACCGCACAGATCAGTAGCAACCAGAATAGCGGCTGTTTATAGAACGGTTCAGTAGCCGACATTAATGCAGCTCCGGCTCTCTTGCAGACAGGAATCAGCCACCCTGAATCATCTGAAAGGCGATGCGCTGCAGGGTAGGAACCAGAAAGTTATTCAGGAACATAATAATCAGCAGCACGATAAGCGGAGAGAGGTCGATACCACTGATGTAGGGCACCCTTTTGCGCACTGGAAAGAGCAGTGGTTCAGAGAACTGGTTGATGATCCGCACCACCGGATTGTAGGGGTCAGGAGAGACCCAAGAGAGCACTGCCCGTGCAATAACAACAATCATTGCCATGGTCAGCACCACGTCGATTACTGCCGCCAGTGCCTGTAAAAAATAACCTAGTATATACATCAGCCTGCCAACTCCTCACTTCGTTTACTGGCTGCCACAACACCCTGACGCACGGCTGCAGGCAGCCCCATCTCATACATCATATCCAGCGCAGCCTGAGTGGTACCACCCGGACTGGTCACCTGATGCCTGAGCTGCTCGGATGTACGATCACTCTCAACCAGCATTTTTCCAGCCCCCAGCGCAGTCTGAGCTGCCAGTTTGGCTGCCAGCTCTGCGGGCAGCCCCAGCTTCTCACCTGTCGCCTGCATCACCTCAGCCAGCAGAAAGAAGTAGGCAGGACCACTGCCGGAGAGCGCAGTAACAGCATGCATCTGCGCCTCTTTCTCAACACGCACCGCTTCTCCACACGCCTTAAGCAGGTATTCGGCACGCGCTTTATGAAGCTCACCTGCATCACTGAAGAGTACCGACATACCAGCCCCTACCAGGGCCGGCGTATTGGGCATCACCCGCACAATATTGGCACCAGAGCCAAGCCACTCCTGCATCGCAGCACTGCTTACACCTGCGGCTATACTGATCACACTGGCATCGGCTTTAAGATGCTCACTAAGACCGGCAAGCGCATCTTTCATCTGCTGGGGTTTCATCGCCAGCACCAGAAG
Source organism: Mariprofundus sp. KV (assembly GCF_013387475.1). Classification (GTDB taxonomy): domain Bacteria; phylum Pseudomonadota; class Zetaproteobacteria; order Mariprofundales; family Mariprofundaceae; genus Mariprofundus. The sequence goes on from NZ_VWNB01000007.1 coordinate 131,446, forward strand.
ATCAGCTGCTGCGGCAGCCACACTGTTATCCTCAACAGTTCTGACCAGATACTGCTCTGCCAGAAACTTCCGGCGCTGCTGCTGTGGATCGGATACAATAATTTTCTCACCGGCATGGCCGGCACGGCGTAATCCGGCAATCAGCGCCTCGGCCATATTACCGCCGCCAATAAATGCGATTGTTAAATCCTGCATGGTCATTCCTCAGGTCCTGAATCTGTCATCTGGAACCAAACAGTGTTGAGCCCAGTCGTACAATGGTTGCACCCTCTTCAACAGCAATCTGATAATCACTGCTCATCCCCATACACAACTCGGCAAAGCTTCCACCGAAGAGATTATCCCGCAAGTCTCGCAAATTTATAAATGCCTGCCGCACATCACCATCTCTGGGGGCCATGCCCATCACCCCTGCAAGCTTCAGACCCTCTATGCCTCTAATAGCATCAGCCAGGAGACCGGCATCATCCAATGCAACACCGCGCTGGGCTTCGTTTTCAGCAATATTGACCTGAATCAGAACTGGCAGCTCTCTGCCGCTGACATGTTGTGCCACCGCCTGCGCACTCTCAATATCATCACAGCTGTGCCACATCGCGGCATGGCGGCCGATATATTTGGCTTTGTTCTTCTGCAGAGGGCCGATCATATGCCAGTGACACTCCGGCCACTGCTGACAACGGTCACGCAGTGACTGAGGACGGGATTCACCGAAATCCACCTGTCCGGCATCAATCAATATCTGCACCAGCTCATCCGGCGTATATTTACTGACGGCCAGCAGCTTCACATCACCCAGTTCAGTAACAAGCCCCTGCCAGCGACCGATCAACTCTGCTTGCGAAATCATCGAACTGGAATCAGCCATGGTCCCAGGCGATACGTTGATCCACCGCCCTGCTCAGCGTGTGTTCATCAAGATACTCCAACTCACCACCCTCGGGCACACCACGTGCGATACGCGAGATGCGCGTCTCGCTATCGTGGTAACGACGGGCAATATAGTGGGCGGTAGCTTCACCATCCACTGTCGCACTGGTGGCCAGAATCAACTCTTTGATACCACCCTGCATGCGCTGATCCAGCGCGTTGAGATTCAGCTGCTCAGGGCCAATACCATCAACAGGACTCAGTCGGCCATGCAGCACGTGATAGAGGCCCCGGAAACCCTGCCCGCGCTCCATCATCAGCACATCTACCGGCTGCTCAACCAGACATACGGTATGGGTCTCACGCCGTGTATCATCACAATACTGACAAAAGCCCGACTCGGCAAAACAGCCGCACTTCTCACAAAAACCGACCAGCTCGTGCAACGATTTCAGTGCATCCGCCAGTGCCGCCGTCTGCTCAGCCGGTCGCGACAGCAGATTAAGCCCCAGCCGCATGGCGGTTTTGGGCCCCACACCGGGCAGGGATGAGAGCATCTCAACAACCCGGCCAAGAGGGGCTGGCATACCCGGAAAATGGATCATTTAATTATGAACCTGTTACGTCTTAAAGGGAGAAACCCGGAGGCAGTGGCATCCCGGCCATTAAAGACTGCTGCTTCTGTTTGGCAAGCACCTCAACCTTCTGTGATGCATTGTTAATAGCGGCAGCTACGAGATCTTCGATCAGCTCCTTGTCCTGCTCTTGCCAGAGTGATGGATCAATGGTTACGCGGCGTACTGTACGATCCCCGCCCATCAACACCTCAACCATACCACCACCGGCCTCGCCGCTGATCTCCATAGCAGCAAGCTCATCCTGCATGATCTTCATATTCTCCTGCATCTTCTTCGCCTGCTGCATCATTTTTGCGATATTCATCTTTCTGCTGCTCCGTTCATGTTTTTATCATCAATAGTAAGGGGTGGATACTCAGGCTGCCTCATCCGGCTGCACACCGGCAGGCAGCACCTTAACCAGCTGCGCATCCATTTCACGCATCAGCGCCTGTATATGCGGATCATCCTCTGCCTGCTTGCGCAGCCGAGCGGTCTCAGCTCTGGCCTGACGATCACGCTCCTGTGAAAGCGATTCGCCGGCATGATCCTTCTGAGATTCCCAGAACACTTCGCGACCCAGCCACTCGGCAAAGGCCATACGGTCAGCAGAAGCAAGTGCACGCTCCTGATGTTTATCCAGCGCCAGCCTCACCTTACTGCCAAATTCGACGCAAACCACATGCTCCAGCATGGCTGAAACACCCGGCTTCACCTCATGAAAAGCATCCACCACCTGCTGCCAGTCGGTAAACTTTTTTCCCGGTGACTGATCCTTCATCGGCAGATCCGGCTCAGGTGTTGCGACTGCTGCAGGCGGTACCGGTACCGCTTCAACTGCAGCGACCTCGACCTTGACCTCAACCTCCGGTGCAGCAGTAAACATCATGGCTGCATGTGGCTTCTTCGCTTCGCTCTGTACAGCCTTTGGCAGCGGTTCAACCGTCACCTCACCCAGCGGTGAGATTAGATTCAGCCCACTCAGGCGCATCAGCACCATCTCAGCCCCCATCCGCTCATCCACAACCGCCAGATCACGAATGCCGGCAAGCAGCACCTGATACCTCAAATCCAGTGCCTGCATATCGATCACAGCGGCATGTTTTTCCAGCCAATCACGATACTCTGCATCAATCTCTTCAGCCAGCAGGCTGGTATCCACTTTCAGGCAGGAGAGCTGGTGCCACAAAAGGCTTAACTCCAGCAGCAGCGTACGAGGAGCGTGCCCTCGACTCACTGCCGAGCGCAACACCTCAACGGCTGCCAGCGCATCACCGGCAAACAGTGCCTGTGAAAGCCTGCAGACCAGTTCTGAGCCGACCAGGCCGAGCGCCGACTGCACATCACCGATAGAGAGGTTTTCACTACTGTAGGCCAGCACACGCTCTGCCAGTGAGAGCGCATCACGCACACTGCCATCAGCAGCCGTAGCGATCGCTGCAACAGCATCCTGATCGGCTGCAATACCTTCCGAGCTGAGCACATGCTCCAGATAGGCACTGATTTCACTCTGTCCAAGTCTGCGCAGATCAAAACGCTGACAGCGGGAGCGTACGGTAACCGGCAATTTGTCCGACTCTGTTGTAGCCAGAATAAACAGGACTCGCGCTGGTGGCTCTTCCAGTGTTTTTAGAAGCGCATTAAAGGCGCTCTTGGAGAGCATATGCGCCTCATCAATAATATAAACTTTGCACTTCAGACTGGTTGGCGGATAACGCACGCCATCAAGAATCTCACGCACATCATCGACACCGGTATGGCTGGCTGCATCCATCTCCTGCACATCAAGATTGGAACCATCGGCGATACCGCGACATGCGGCACAACTGCCACACGGCTCACCGGCATCAGAGCTTTCGCAGTTCACCGCCATCGCCATGAGTCGGGCTATGGTAGTTTTACCTACCCCACGAATACCGCATAACAGATAGGCGTGAGCAAGGTTGCCACTGCAAAGCGCATTCTTCAGGGTACGCACCACCACGTCCTGACCAACCAGGTCAGAGAATTTTTGTGGGCGCCAGCGACGTGCCAGTACAAGATAGGACATGAGGGCACTCTACGGTTTGCTTACCGCTCTGCAATGGCTGCTCGTGGAGAGGATGTTGTGATGACATCGCCGATGAATAAACCTTTTGACAATTGTGTTTATTAATTTAGAATGTGCTAATATTATGAACGGGGAAAGACCATATGCAAATCAACGCTACGAGTAGATCAACCATCTTTATCATCGCCATTACTGCCCTCCTGAGCCTGGCCGGTTGCGGCAACTCAGGATCCGATTCGCAAGCCACCGGTATCGCTGCTGAGAACATGGCCAAAGGCAAGGCCTTTCTTGCAGAGAATGCAACCAAAGAGGGTGTTGTCACCCTGCCCAGCGGCATACAGTACAAGGTCATTCATAACAATTATGAAGGCAGAGTCCCCAAGTTGACTGACAATGTAAATATTCACCTGCGTATGTCTCACCTTGATGGCACGGTGATCAATGACTCCAACCCATCAGGCAAACCGGTAGATATATACATCAAACATACTATCGGCGGTTGGAAGAAGGTGCTGACCAAGATGAATGTAGGCAGCAAGTGGATGGTATATATTCCACCCCATATGGCATACAGCAGTCGCGGCAATGAAAATGTCGGCCCCAATGAGACACTCATCTGCGAAATCGAACTTCTGGAAATTATCTGGTAACCACGCCACAACGAGCATAAAAAAGCCCGCTTGATAGCGGGCTTTTTTTATAAACTTTTGATCTGAATTAATCCAGACGTGTACGCTCTTCCTGCTCCTGAGCAGTCTTGCACTCAATACAGAGCGTGGTTACCGGACGCGCATGCAGACGTTTGACGCTGATATCACCACCGCACGATTCACACTCACCAAACTCACCATCTTTGATGCGTGCAATCGCCTGATCAATCTTCTTGATCAGTTTGCGCTCACGATCCTTGATGCGCAGGTCGAAGTTGCGGTCAGTCTCCATGCTGGCCTGATCAGTTGGATCAGGAAAAGAGGTCTGCTCCAGCTCGGTCATCGACTGAACGTTGACGCTCTGACCCATCTCAAGCTCAGCTTTCCAATCGATCAGTTGCGTTTCAAATTCAGCCAGTTGTTTCTTATTCAGTGCCATTCTGATTCCTCCAGCAAGCGGAAAACTCCAAACCGGTTTTCCAAAAGGGCGCGAAAGATAGCCATTCTGTAGATGAGTGTAAATAAAGCCCATCCATAATTGGATTATAGCAACTAAAAGCCTGACTTACGACAGTTAATTACCAGCTCATAGCCGCCCTCCCCTTTTCTTTCTATGATTCAGCCATGCTTAATACAGAACAGCATATCGACAGTCTGATCATCGGGCAGGGCTTAGCCGGCTCCATACTGGCCTGGCAACTGATGCAATGCGGCCAGCAGGTCATTGTGGTTGCTGATCAATCCGCTGCTTCTGCCTCCCGTGTGGCTGCCGGGCTGTTCAATCCGGTAACAGGAAAACGTCTGCTGCTACAAGCCGATGCTGAAACTGTTATCCCGGCTGCTCTGAGTTTCTATGACCAGCTGGAGCAGCGCTTTAAGCAGCAATTCTTCCATAACAAAGAGATGTTACGTATTTTAAGAAGTGAAAAAGAGTGCGATATATTTAATCAACGATCACAAGATTCGGCCTATGCTCCATATCTGGGAGATAGCTGCGCTACCCCCGCTCTTCTGAAAGCCGAACACGGTATATTCGTACAATGCAAAACCGGTTATCTCGATACCAATGCCCTGCTCGACTGCATGAAGGCGCTCTTCGTTGCTCATAAAAGTTATATCGAATCCTGCTTCAGGCACGATGACCTTGTCATGAAAGAGGCAATGGTTTCATGGCATGGCATCAATGCGCGGCGCGTTATTTTTTGTGAAGGATTCATGGCAACAAATAACCCCTGGTTCAACTGGCTGCCCTTTCAGCCGGCCAAAGGTGAAATCCTCAGTTTTACAAGCGATCAGCAGTTACCTGAACAGATCATCAATGCTGGAAAATGGCTGCTTCCGGTTTCAGATGGAAGTTACAAAACCGGAGCCACTTATGATCATAACCTCAGTAATATCGAACCCTCTAACGCATGTAAAAGCGAGCTGATTGACGGGTTGCAGCATCTGTTAAAATCACCGCTCAATTTCAAACTGGTTGATCATCAGGCAGGTGTACGGCCCAACACTCGGGATAAACAACCCTTCATCGGAACTCACCCATCGCATCCGCAACTGGCTATCTTTAACGGCTTCGGATCCAAAGGATCGATGTTGATCCCCTACTATGCTGAACGCTTTGTCCACCATCTGAGTGATGGCTCAGCGATCCCTGAAGAGGCGGACATAAGCAGGATAAGATATGACTAGAATCTCTCTGACCGGGCAGGTGCATAGACACCTGCTTCCCCATCTCAGCGACGACACCATTGCTATTGATGCCACTGCAGGCAATGGCCACGACAGCCTCTTTCTGGCTGCAAACATTGGCGAAAACGGTCGCCTCTACGCCTTTGATATTCAGAGACAGGCGATTGAAAACAGTCGTAAGCGACTGGCAGCGGCAGGCCTGTCAGCGCGGGTCACCCTGATGCAGACCGGCCATGAACACATGGCAGCACAGATCCCTGAAATTCATCACGGCAGGGTTAATATCATCATGTTTAATCTCGGTTACCTTCCCAATGCAGACAAATCCCTGATTACCACCACAGCAACCACCATCAAGGCTCTGAATGCTGCGATAGCGATGTTAGCCGGGAGCGGTATCCTCTCCATCCTTGCCTACCCGGGTCACCCCGGCGGCAGGGAGGAGACTGCGGCAGTGATTCAGTGGGCTCAAAATCTACCACAACAAACATTCACGCTCTGCATGCACAACCCGGACCAGAACCCGCAAACATCCCCGCAGTGGATTGAGGTTATTAAGTTGGATGATTAATCATTTGGAGGAGCCTTTTTTCCCAGACTGGAAAATCTCCATCGTCTGATTCGACAAATCCTCCTGCTCTACTTCACGACCATGTGAAAACGGGATCGAGACAGCAATATGCATACCCTTGCCGGGAGCGCTGATAAAATCACACTTGCCATTCAGGGATCTCACGCGTTCATGAATACCGATCATGCCCAGCCCCATCATATCCAGACTACTCACATCAGCACCGATGCCATCATCCTGAACATCCAGTTTAAGCAGTGGGCCCGCATCTGCATCGCGAATCACCGCCACATCAATCGTCACCGAACTGGCACTGGCATGCCTTGAGATATTGGTGAGACTCTCCTGAATCAATCGATAGGTGGCCACCTTCACCATATCCGGCAGTTGATTCAGTGCGCCGGAACAGTTGAAAGAGCAGGCGATATTATTGTTTTTTTGCCACTGCTTAATCACCTCCAGCAGCCCATCCTGCAGATTGGATGCATCCAGCATGTCCGGCCTGATACGCTTTAAGATACGGCGAACATTCCTGAACAACCTGTCGATCATCAGTTTGATCTCACCGGCATCGGCAATCACCTGCGGATCAGTTGACTGCTTGGCCAGCAGTGTGGCAATCGTCTTCACCGCAGTCAGCGGCTGCCCCAGTTCATCATGCAGTTCACGGGCAATATAACTTCTTTCATCCTCAGCCGCCGTAATCAGCCTGCGGGAGAGGTGGCGGCTCTTCTCAGAGAGATGCAGAAGCTGTGTTTCAGATTGCTGTCTCTCACCAATCAGCCTGTTAAATGCACGGGCCAACTGACCGATCTCATCGCCTCTAAACTCATTCATAAACGGCTTATAATCCTTCTGATGGCCAGAGCTATGCAGCGCTTCGGCCATAGCAGTGAGTGATCCGGCCACATGCCTGATGAGATAGTAGGCGGAGTAGAGCGTGATAATAAGCAATAGCAAGCTCAGGATAAGGTAGTAGAGCATGGATCGGTAAGCAGCCTGCATCTGCAGCTCAATGTCACGATGAATCTCCTGCTCCAGCACTCCGGCAACCTCAAAAACCTGATCCAGTCGCCAGGTTGTTGAGCGCCACCAATCCTCTGCATCAATCCTGGTGATATGTGAGCGCAAAAACTCAATCGCAGCCAGTGCCGGTCGATCATCGACGCGAACCCGTCTGTCGATTTCAGCAATGCTTCTGCCCTTCTTGCGCATCTGAGTAACGGTATCGATATGGCCACGGTACAGCTCTACAGTCGATTCAATGATTGCGACCTGATCAGCGATTTCGCCACCCAGTTTCAGACGCTTTATATCATCGGACAACTGCTTGAATAGCTTCATCTTCTCATGGAACAGCTGCTCGTAATAGCTGTCTCCCCTGATCACATAGTTCTTGAAGGCGTGGATCAGACCGCCATAACCCACTGTCGCATGCAGCCTGTTGAGCAGATCATTGAGTTGCACCTGCTCTTTGAGGGCGGCTCTTAACTGCTCTGCATGACGTACAACCGGATCATCAAGTCTGGCGTTAAGCATGGTGACAAAACGACTATCAGCAACGCGTTTAAATTGACCAATCAGCTCACTCTGGCGGCTGATATAGTTATCAACCTTCAACAGATCTGAGGCAGCAAAAACAGTCCGTTCAATCATCTCATAGGTGATACCACGCTCCTGCCCCAACCTCTGAAGCAGCCACAAAAGTTTCATATAGGCATCGAAGCTGTCTCTAAGTTCAGCACTTATACTCATGCCGGTGATATCTCCAGCCTGCTGAATAAGGCTCTCTGTATTATCTGAATGGCTGTCGAATGCCCCCTGCATGCCAGCGCTACGCTGTACTACGATCTGCTCAAGAGATGCCTCCATGCTCTTTATATCGCTGAGCCTGACAGAGCTTTGCCACTGTTGACGGTAGCTGAAGAGCAGAGCGGCAAGCCTCTCTATGTCAATATCACTTTTCTGCCTCTGCTTGACCATATCAATACGCAGCGGCTCTTTTGAACTGGCTAAAAACCTCGACGAAAGAGCGAACTCCTTCTCAAGCCCATAAACGAGCAGATTAACCTGCCGGGTAATCTCAAAGGCATCCTGTGAACGACTAATCCGGGTGAGCTCATCCCAACGCTGACTGAAGTGATAAACTGTAAATGCCAGTAACATCAACACAAACAGGGTTACAATCAGAATGACTCTGTTTTTGATCGAAAGTGATGCTGGCTTAAAGGTGACAGAATTCATTGACTCATCAACCGATTGAAATGGTCAAACCAGCGAGAGGCCAGTTCAGGCAGAGCAAGCGGCTCGATAAAGGACGAGAGCGAGACCACCTTAGATTGCAGACCACACGGATTGATCGCTGCAAACCACTTCTCATCAACATCCACATTCAGTGCCATGCCATGGTAGGCCACACCGCCACGAACCCGCACACCAAGTGCTGCAATCTTACCCTCTGATGTCCAGACACCGGGAAAACCACACCGGCGCTCTGCATTGATACCCAACTCGCTGAGCAGGGCAATGCATGATGCTTCAAGCAAGTGCACATACTGCTTCACCCCAAGCTGCCAAAGCCTCAGATCAATCACAGGATAGAGCATAAGCTGACCGGGGCCGTGAAAGGTCATCTCGCCACCCCGGTCACTCTGCACCACCGGTGCCGGCAGAAACGCCTCCAGACGATTATCTACACCCCGGCGGCCAGTTGTATAGACCGCTTCATGCTCGCAGCAGATTACCACCTCATCATCCACACCTCTGCCAACGGCATCAGCGCGTGCCGATAAGATCTGCCAGAGAGGTTCATAAGCCTGCCGCCCCAGCCAGCTGTAGATAAGTTCCTGACTACCCATTCTTCGCATACTACAAGGGGCTTTTCTGCTGTATATGCTCTTTTTATCTCAACATAAAATCCTTAAAGATCAACAATCTCCCTATTAAAAAAAAGGGTGCCAAAAGATAGGAAAAAATCCTAGGGTATGCGCCGTTATGTTTTGACGGTTGTGGGGACCAAAAATCATAATGTTAAATAAAATCGGGGAATTTGGAGGAGATTATGGGTGGTCTTCCCATCGTTGGAATCGGCATTGTCGGCCTTGCGCTGCTGTGCGGAATCCTGGTCTATGTCGTGGTCATTGCACCAAAAAAACTGGATCAAAAACAGAAGATGGATGAGAAGTAAGATGTAAAAGTATCTGACCGCCTTTGTTAAGGCGGTCAGTTTTCTCCGGGATATAGATCCCGGATCAGATCACTGTAAAGTTCACAGATTTTGCGACGTTTTAGCTTCAGAGTCGGCGTCAGTAGTCCGGCATCCTGAGTCCACTCTTCTTCTACAAAAGCAAAACGTTTGACCTGCATAAAACTGGAGAGATCGTGCTCTTCGCTACGCATCTGAACCAGCATCCAGTTATATACCCTGTCATTCTCCCGCCAGTGCTCTGGCAGCCCTTCATTCATCGTCTGTTGCCACAACCTGCGCAGGCCATCGACATCAGGCACAATCAGCGCCACCACATCAGGCCTGTTATCGGCGACAACCATCGCCTGCAGAATGGCAGGTGACTGCGTCAGATGCTGTTCGATCACAGCAGGAGCTACATTCTCACCATTGGAGAGCACCATAATCTCCTTCTTGCGATCGACAATCCTGATATATCCATCCTCATCAACTTCAACGATATCACCGGTAAACAGCCAGCCATCAGCATCAAACATAGCTGCGCTCTCCTCCGGTCTCTGCCAGTAGCCCTGCATCACCATCGGCCCTTTCACCAGCAGTTCGCCATCCTCTGCCACCCTGATTTCAACACCGGGCAGCGCAAGCCCCACCGTTTCCGGTTTAATGGCACCAAAACGGTTCACCGAAAGCACGGGAGAGGTCTCGGTCAATCCATAACCCGGTAATACATTGATCCCGGCAGCCAGCAGGAAGCGGGCAATATCAGGATGCAGGGCAGCACCGCCAGAGATAAATGCACGGATAGAGCCACCCATCTTTTCACGCAGTTTGGCATTAACCACTTGATCAAGAAGAGAGAAGATCAGCGCTTTTCCAGCGCTTAAAGAGCGCCCCTGTTGCTCAAGCTCAAACTTTTGCATTCCCAGCTTTTGAGCCAGTTGAAACAGTCTCTTTTTAAGAGCCGGGCCATCAGCCAGCTTGGTCTGTACTCCGGCATAGATCTTCTCATACAGACGCGGTACGGAGATCATCACGGTTGGTTTCACCTCCGGCATATCTCGCAGCAGCGTGGTCACCGCTTCAGCATAAGCAATCTCAGAACCGCAAGCGGTGGGTAGAAAATGGCCAACAGTACGCTCAAAAGCATGCGATGCAGGCAGAAAAGAGAGGAAAACATCATCCGGAAAAACAGCCACACCGCCAAGGCCTGCAGCCACATCAGAGAGCAGATTGTCATGACTTAACATCACCCCTTTGGGGAAACCGGTTGTGCCGGAGGTGTAAATAAGTGTCGCCAACATATCGCGCTCAGGACTACAGGCTTCAAGGCGATGATCCCAGCTCTCATCCACAGCGATTGCACTGATCGAATCCGTGTCACCATGAAATGGCAGCAGCGGTTTATCCACCCCCTCCAGCTTCTCCAGCTGGTCACCCTCCTCAACAAAAATGACTGAGACATCAGCATCTGCAAAGACATATTGCACTGCCTCAAGTGGGTCAGTGAAATAGGCCGGAACCGTTATCGCCCCCAGCCTTAAAATAGCGAAATCGGCGATAAACCACTCCGGGCAGTTATGACCGAGAATACCCACCCGATCACCGGCTTTAACACCTTTGTTTTCAAGCCACGCAGCCACACGCAGCACTGCCTGCTGCACCCGGATACGACTCCACGATTTCCAACTACCATCCGTCCGGCGGAAGCGCAGCAGCGGTTTATCAAGCCAGTCAGGCGGTGATGCCAGCAGAAGATCAGAGAGGCAATTCGCCTTCTCCACCTGAATCAGACCGGGACAATGACTAACCGATGAATCCATCCAGCACCTCCAAATTTACAGGCAGATCATAACCGGCCTTCTCAATCTTCGCTTTCAGATCCGAACGTTCAAAGCCTGAAAAGTAGCGCAACAGGCCGCCCCGAAATGGTGGGAAGCCGATGCCGTAGATAAAGGCAGCATCGAGATGAACAGGATCATCCACTACCTTCTCGTGCAGACAGGCAAGAGCCTCGATCAACATCGGAATCAGACAGGCATCAACCACACTGCGATTACTCAGGGTTGATGACTCCACAGAGATATCGGCATCGCTTTCATGCTCCCTGAACCTGAAACCGGGCAGATAGTTGCCAAGTTCAGCATTCAAAGCGCCCTGTTTACCCTTCTCATAACTAAAGAAGCCCTTGCCCGATTTCTCACCCAACAGGCCATCACTAACCATGGACCCGAACCACTGCGGCATGGCAAAGCGTTCAGGCTGCTCTGCCCCCAGTGTTTCACCAAGATGGGCCCCGACATGAAAGCAGATATCAAGGCCAACCCTGTCGGCAAGCTCTATTGCACCCATCGGCATCCCGAAGTTTTTCAGCGCCCCATCCACATGTTCAGGTTTCTGACCCGTCTCAATCAACTTAAGGGCAGCTACCATAAATGGCATCAGACAACGATTGACAAGAAAACCGGGGCGATCTGCCACGATGATCGGATATTTACCCCATGATGCTGCCAGTGCGCAGGTTGTATCGATCGTTTCAGTCGTGGTTTTCTCCCCTGCGATCACCTCAACCAGCGGCATCTTCGGTGCCGGATTGAAGAAGTGGAGACCGGCTATGCGACCGGCATTGGCACGTCGCTTCTGCATATCGCTCACCGCCAGTGAGGATGTATTGGAGAGCAGCAGCGCCTGTTTGGAGACATGTTTGCCAACCTCCAGCCAGAGGTTTCGTTTCACCTTGATATCTTCAACCACCGCCTCAATCACCACATCGGCATCAGCCAGACCACTGCTATCGAGCACCGGTCGAATCCGTGAAAGTCGGGCGTGATCGGTTCGACCTCTGCGCGTGGCCAATCGTCCGATCCCCTGCATGCCACGAGCCAGCGGCTCTGCCGCCACCTCATGCAGATCAACTGCCATCGTTTTTGCTGCCACCCAGGCAATACCACCGCCCATCACACCGGCGCCATAAACAGCTGTTTTTTTGAAACCCGCTACCGCTTCACGACCACGAGCTGCCGCCGGCTGCTTTTTCAGGGAGTCACCGAGATGGAATACGCGTATCAGGTTTTTACAGGTAGGTGTGACAGCCAGCTTGCCGAGCGACTCAGCCTCACGCGCCAGCGCCAACCCATCGGGGATACCAACAATCTCCTTCAGCAGCGTGATGACAGCCGGTATGGCAGGATAGGCTGTAGCCACCTCTATATGTTGAAGCCGCGCATAGGTACGTTTTTCAACCTGCTGAAAAAAGAGCGCTTTTGCAGGCCATAGCCTTAACCACCATGGTGCGAATTTACGTGCTTTCACCTTGCCTTTTTCAGCCAGATACGCGATGGCTTTACCCTGCAGTTCCGGTTGCGCGACCAACGCCGCAAGGCCAATGCGTTTGGCCCGTCCGGCATCCACAGCTGAACCACTGAGGATCATCTCCACGGCTTTCATCCAGCCAATCCGTTTGGGCAGGCGGATGCAGCCGCCAAAACCGGGATGAATGCCGATCTTGATCTCCGGCAGCGCGAGCTGAGTCTTCTTGCCCTCCACCGCCACGATATAGTCACAGGCCAGTGCCACCTCAAGACCGCCCCCCATACAGGCGCCATGCACCAGTGCGATGGATACACATGGCAGCACCTCAATGCGGCGACAGAGTGACTGCCCTCGCTCAGCCAGCCGGGTTGCCTCTTTTTGATCCGTTACAGCTGCGATAATCTCCAGATCGGCACCGGCGATGAAACAGCCGCTAATACCACTCTCCAGCACCAGCGTTTTCGGCGGACTCTTCTCCAGCCTGTCGAGATGGGTCTCCAGTTGCGAGATACACAGCTCATCGAGCACATTGACCGATTTGTCCGTGCGAGCAAAGTGTAGACGGGCCTCACTGCCCTGTTGCGTCAGCGTTACGACTTCCATGGCTCACTCCTGATCAGCACTGCACCACCCTGTCCGCCGCCGATACAGAGTGAAGCAACGCCTAAACCACCATCAGTATCCTTTTTCAGCTGTCTTAGCATGGTCAGTATCAGTCGTGCTCCACTCATACCAACCGGATGCCCCAGTGCAACCGCACCGCCATTCACATTGAGAATATCCATCTCGGGAGCCCCCATGGCTTTGCTCATACCCAGCTTCTGGCTGGCAAAGGATTCGGAATCCATCGCTTTCATACAGGCCAGAACCTGCACGGCAAAAGCTTCATTGATCTCCATGCGAGTCAGATCACTCACTGCCAACCCATATCTGGAGAGCAGCTTATGGGTGGCAAAAACAGGCCCCAACCCCATGCGTTCCGGATCACAACCGGCATAGGCCCAGTCATCGAGATACCCCAGAATAGGCCACCCCTCGGCTTCGGCTTTCGCACGACTACTGAGGATCAGCATGGCTGCGCCATCGGTAATCTGTGAGCTGTTTCCTGCCGTGACACTGCCCAGCGGTCTGTCAAACACCGGCTTCAACCTCGCCAATGCCTGCATCGTCTGTTCGGCGCGAATACCCTCATCACGGTGTACAGAGGCGTACGATGGTGGTGCAAACAGATGCATCACCTCATCATCATACCAACCCCTCTCCCAGGCTGCGGCAGCACGCTGATGGCTCTGCAGGGCAAAGCTGTCCTGCTCACTGCGGGAGACTGCAAACTCACGAGCCAGAAGCTCCGCTGTTTGTCCCATGCCCATATTCACCGTTGGATCGGTTAATCCCTCCATCAGTGCAATGCGTGGTCTCCAGGGCGCACGCGCAAGCTCGCCGAAAACAGCCAGTTTCTGCTGCAGATTTTTCGCTTTCGAGAGTTTGGCCATCGCGGCCCGGAACTGATCATGAAACAGCAGTGGCGCATGTGTCATCGACTCCACACCACCAGCCAGCACCACATCAGCCCGACCTGCCTGAATCTTCTCGGCGGCATCGGTGACCGCCTGCATGCCTGAGGCACAGTTGCGATGTACGGTATGGGCAGGTGTAGAGCGCGGGATACCGGCATTAAGTGCAATCACACGCGAGATATTGGTGGCATCTGATGGTTGAATCACATTACCGATGATCACCTGATCAATCTCATCGCTGCGCACTGGTGAACGAGCCAGAACCTCACGCAGAGCGATAGCACCAAGTTCAACCGCACCGAGCTGGTCAAAGGCACCACCCATCTTGCCCATCGGCGTTCGAATACCGGCTACTACTACCACTTCGGTTTTTCTGCTCTGCGTCGTGCCTCGTCTAACCATACGAACTCCTTCGCCGATCGAAAAAATCCTATACCCTTACCTGTAGCTTACACATCTCCTCTAAGCAAGTCAGTCGCCAACCGTCAGGGTATCTATCACGGCCATCTCACCAGATCAGAATGCTTTTATTTCTCATGCATAGCAATGGAATTCGCTGTGATACACAACACATCTAAAACTCACAATGCTGATAACATCAATAACGGAATGAAGACAACGGAGATTGTCATTCGCACACCAAGGAGGATGCAGATGAATAACATTAACAGAAGCAGCATCAAATTCATGTCACTGATCTTTGCCATCGCAGCGATGATCGGCTTAACCACCAGCACTGCCTATGCAGACAGCGACCATCATGCCGATAAAGCGGTAATTTGCCACATCCCTCCGGGTAACCCTGATAACATGCACACCATTGAGGTGGGTGAACCTGCCGTTGATGCGCATATGGCCCATGGCGACATGATGGGCCGCTGCGCCGGTGAGTCCGACGAGCTTGCAGAAGCTGACGAGAGCGAAGCAACTGAAGAACACGAAGAGAGCCCTGTCGCCAGCCTGCCTGCAACCTCATCAGCAAAAGTCTACAGCATGCGCTCCATCTACGGTCAGTAATCCAGAACCAAAAAAGAGGAGGCTAGGCCTCCTCTTTTTCATCTGACAGCTCCTTAGCGGCCCCTTAATTTACCTGTTCGTGAAAACGGGACCAGTTCATTGGGGTTCTAAAATTCCGAAAATTCCGGAATTTTATGTCCCCGGATTTTTATCCGTTAAATCGGGGGAAGCTCAATCTGCCCCTTCGGTTACTTTTTCAATGAGGAACGTGTCCAAAGCGCTGAGGAGAGCTTTAGACGGGTAAAACCAACCCAATCAGCCAGTAGGAGCTGCCCATCACCATAGGGCCGATCACGCTCTGGAATACTCCCAGAAACAGCAGCGCCACAATAATCATGAATCCGTAGGGCTCTATACGCGATAGCTGCCATGCCAGTGGCCCCGGCAGCAGACCGACAGCGATGCGGCCACCATCCAGTGGCGGCAACGGAATCAGATTGAAGATACAGAGCACCATATTGATGATGATCGAGGCCTGACACATCAGCGCCAGTGGTTCGATAATCCAGAACAGGGCTGTCGGCAGTTGAATCACCAGTGCCAAGAGCAGCGTAGAGGCCAGCGCAAGGAGAAGGTTGGTAACCGGACCAGCCAGCGCCACCCAGATCATATCCCGTTTGGGATTATTCAGTTTACGGAAATCTACCGGCACAGGCTTGGCATAACCAAAGAGAAACGGTGAACCCATAATCGCCAGCCCTAATGGGATGAGGATCGTGCCAAAGGGATCGATATGTTTGATGGGATTGAGTGTGATGCGCCCCATCCAGCGGGCGGTATTATCACCCAGCTTCTCAGCCACCCAGCCGTGTGCCACCTCATGCAGGATAATCGCCAGCAACACGGGCAAGGCCCAGATACTAATTTTCTGAATGATCGCATCGATATCCATGCCAATATTTTCACCCCTTCAGTTTTGAGCAGGCAGTAGAGCAGAAATGATCAAAAAATTCACGCTTTTCAAATCAGCAGAGAATTTTTTGCCATTACCTATAGTATCACCGCTATGAACAGTGTCGTTCGTATCGCACTTCTACTGCTGCTCGCTATTGCAGCCATTCTGATCTGGCAGAAACCGGCATCCGCGCCCACACCTGCCAAGGTGCGTCTGGCTGTGCCTGTGCAACCAGCTACCGACAACAATCAGAAAATCAGCAGTAGTGAGCTGTGGCGGGTGGTCACACGACGGGTGATCTCCAAAGATGCGATCTACACACTGACACGCCGGCTAAAAGCAATGGGGCTGGAGCCGATCACGATCCGCCATCAGGAGGATGTGACCATGCACGCCTTTGACGATGCCCAGCTCTATACAACCCGTAAAGCGGCGTGGGAGGGCAGCAAAATCTGGCGCGATAATGGTATTGAGGTCACTATTATCAAGGCACAGAAAGATATATTCCTGGTTGGTCTTGGCCGCTTCTATCAGGCCAATTACACCGAGGAGATGCAGAATAAATTACGCGAGATTGGTAAGGCGTTCCGTTACCAGCAACGCACTGTGCCGATCCCGACAATTCGCTTCACCTTTGCCCCGATGCAGAAAGCGGATGCTGAAAAGTTATGGCAGAAGCTCAATGACAGCGGCGTGATGATGCCGGTGCAGATACCTGAAATGAAGTTTCAGATGCTGTATGGAAGTGGAGAGTGAGGGGTAAGGAAAGCCAAACCCCTAACCATTACCTGATCAGATCTGCAAAACGGTCGAACAGGTAGTCCGCATCCTGTGGGCCGGGACTGGCTTCCGGATGATACTGCACGGAGAAGACCGGTTTACCTTTAACCCGCAAACCTTCGACGGTTCCATCAAACAGTGAGCGATGCGTGATCTCAACAGAGTCAGGAACATTATCATCAGCTACAGCAAAACCGTGGTTTTGACTGGTAATCTCAATCCTGCCGGTTGTCTCATCTTTCACCGGATGGTTACCACCGCGATGACCGAACTTCAGTTTGAAGGTGGAGAGGCCAAGCGCCTGCGAGAGAAGCTGATGACCCATACAGATACCGAAGATCGGCACATTCGAGTCCAGCAGTTTACGAATCTCTGCAACCGCATAACCGACTGCTGCCGGATCACCCGGGCCGTTGGAGAGGAAGATGCCATCAGGATTCATGGCAAGGAT
Organism: Mariprofundus sp. KV; assembly: GCF_013387475.1. Classification (GTDB taxonomy): domain Bacteria; phylum Pseudomonadota; class Zetaproteobacteria; order Mariprofundales; family Mariprofundaceae; genus Mariprofundus. The sequence continues at coordinate 149,049 of NZ_VWNB01000007.1, forward strand.
ATCAGCTGCAGAGGTCCGGGCAGGCACAATGCTTACCTTCAGACCACGATCAGCCAGTTTACGGTAGATGTTGCGCTTGCAGCCAAAATCGAAAGCGACCACATGTTTGTCTGTTGCCGGCGTAGTGAAGGCAGCGGCTTCCAGATCGTAGCTGCCGCCCTGCTGCCACTGACTCACCGCATCACAGCTCACCTGACCGACAAGATCGCGACCCTCTAAACCGTCCCAGCCATTGGCCATCGCCACAGCATCAGCTTCACTCATGCCATCAGAGGCAATGACGCCATTCTGGGCACCATTGTCACGCAGGTGCCGAACCAGTGCGCGGGTATCGATATCGGCAATGCCAACAACGCCATTAGCAATCAGCCAGCTGTTAAAATCGTTTTCGGCACGGTAGTTGGAGGTCGTCCGGGATGGTGCACGCACAATGCAACCGCGCACAGAAACGGAATCGGACTCCATATCAGAGGCGTTGATGCCGACATTGCCAATGTGTGGGTATGTAAATGTGATAATTTGGTCGGTGTAGGATGGATCGGTAAGAATTTCCTGATAACCCGTCAACGAGGTGTTAAAACATACCTCTCCAACTGTATTACCTGTCGCACCAAACGCTTCACCGCGAAAAATTCGTCCATCTGCCAGTGCCAGAATCGCCTTTGCCATTGCTAAAACCACCTCACTGTTAAGCCCGGCGCAGGGTACAAAAAATCGAAATCAAAGTCGAGCCAAACAGCACTCGCCTCTCTTTTAAGCCCGCCTGGGACAACCATACAAAATCCGACACCATCAACTTATGTCAGCGGAGAGAAGAGCATATCGAAATCTTCCGGCGTCCACAGCGCCCGATGCTCGCCACGCTCGGCATGAATACCCTCTGCCAGCTGCCTCTTCCTCTCCTGAAGTTCGAGGATCTTCTCCTCCACCGTACCTTCGGTGATCAGTTTATAGACAAAGACCGCTTTATCCTGCCCGATTCGATGCGCTCGGTCGGTCGCCTGCGCTTCAGCCGCAGGGTTCCACCATGGGTCATAATGGATGACGGTATCAGCAGTGGTGAGATTGAGACCTACACCACCGGCCTTCAGACTGATCAGAAACAGCGGCACCTCACCATTCTGAAATGATTCGATCGGTGTTTCCCGATCTCGCGTCTGACCGGTCAGTTTCGCATAACCGATCTTGCGTTTGATCATCTCCTTCTCAATCAGTGTCAGCATGGTGGTGAACTGCGAGAAGAGCAGCACCTTGCGCCCCTCCTCAATCATCTCAGGCAGCATATCAAGCAGCATCTCCAACTTGGCTGATGGCGGCGCAGTAGCAGCTTCGATACCGGAGACCAGACGCGGATCGCAACAGACCTGACGCATCTTCAGCAGTGCATCGAGCACCACAATCTGACTCTGCGCCAACCCCATCGCCGAGACCGCATCACGTACCCGCTTCTGCATTGCCAGCCGCACACTCTCATAGAGTTCTCGCTGTGCACCCTCAATCTCGATACTGCGAATCATCTCTGTCTTGGCTGGCAGCTCCAGCGCCACCTGCTCCTTGGTACGCCGCAACATAAACGGGCGAAGGCGCACATTCAGTGCATCCTGACGCGCCTGATCCCCCTGAATCTCAATCGGCTTTCTGAACAGGCGTGTAAAACCGCGCTGATCATGCAGATAACCGGGCATAAGGAAATCAAACTGCGCCCAGAGCTCACCAAGATGGTTCTCCATCGGTGTGCCGGTCATGCATATCTTGTGCGTGGCACTGAGTTTGCGCACCAGCTGTGATCCCTTGGCGCGCGGGTTTTTAATATTCTGCGCCTCATCAAGAATCAGCAGATGCCACGACTGCAGCACCAGCACATCAAAATCACGGGCCAGCAGCGGATAGGTGGTGAGCACCAGATCATAGGATGCCAGCTGTTCAAAGTGCTGAGCACGGGTCGGGCCATGCACCACCAGCACCGACAGATCAGGAGCAAACTTTTTCGCCTCCCTCCGCCAGTTATGCATCAGGCTGGTCGGAGCAATCACCAGTGCCGGAGCCTGTAGTCTGCCCTCCTCTTTCTCTTTAAGGATGTGAGCCAGCGCCTGCACTGTTTTACCAAGACCCATATCATCAGCAAGGATTCCTCCGAGCTTCATCTGCCTTAAAAACTGCAACCAGCTCAGTCCGGCCAGCTGGTAGTCACGCAGTTCAGCCTGCAGTCCCGCTGGCACACTGCATTCGGGAATTGAATCGATATTCGCCAGCTGTTTCATATGCTGCAGCCAGGCGCTGCTACTGATCTGTACCGGCACATCCGAGCTACTGAGGCTCTCCTCCAGTGCCAGCAGTTGCGGCGCACTGAGCAGTGTCTTCTCCGCTTTGTCACCGGCAAACAGATCAAGCATAAAGTGGAGAATATTGGCCACCATCTCACCCGGTGCAGAGAGGAAACGGCCATCCGGCAGTGGCAGCGGCACATGCGCCTTCTCTTTCAGTCCGGCCAGCGATTCCCGGCCCAACAGTTCAGGCTGTTGACCCACCCAGCGTCCCAGGGCGGAGATCAGATCAACCTCTTCACCATCGGCCAGTTTCACAGTCAGTGATGCCTGTCCCATCAGGCCACTGCTGGCCTGTTTTCCCTGTCCCTGATTGATATCAAGTTGCCAGCCCGTGGCATGCTCAACATGAAACGAGAAATTGTCGGCGATATCGATCTTGAAACCCTTCTCCTGCAGCTCAGGAATCTCATAGAGCATCCATTCAGGCCAGTAACTCTCATCCTCAAGGGTGAACATCTGTGCTTCAAAATCATAGAGTTCCGCCAGCCTGTGATCAGGCAACGAGATCAAACCTGCCTCATCCAGTGCTTCAAAAGCAGACTGCTCCACGGCCAGATCACGATGATAATCGATCACGCGGTCACCTCTGATGGCACGGATCGATTCAGGGTTGCTGCTCCACGGCGCTTTTTTGCCGTCGTAATCGAAGATCAACTCGACAATATGGCATACATCGGGGGTGCGATGACCCCAACGCTGGGCCAGTTTTTTACTATGCAGTTTCACCAGTGGCAGCGGTTTCACCTGCCGCTGCTCATGCTTCAGACGTACCGGCCCGGGCACATCAGCAGGCAGCTGTTCAGCCACCCTGCGCATCACAGCATCGTCACAATCAAGCTCTACCGCCTGCATGTTGAGCAGAATCTCAGCCACAACCGGTGGCTGTCCGGTCTCGATCTGGCCGCAAACATTGGCCTGCAGATCGATATACCAGGGCGGTGAGGTCGGCACGATAATCTCATCCTCAGGCAGCTGCAGCGAGAGATGCTGATCCCCGCGTGAATTGAGTTTCCACTGCCACTTTCCGCCCCGCTTATCACCCCGTTTCAGCGCCTGATGATCCTTATCCCGCCAGTGACAACGTCCGGTAGAGATTGCCCGTTTAAGCACGCTCAAACCCGCTTCACCCTTAATGCGGTAGCCACGCAGGGAGGAGAGGGAGCGATCCGTTGCCACATCCCTTAAAATCTTCTCATCAACCGATAAAATATATTGCGGCACACTGTACTGCAGGATATTGCCCGCATCATAAGCCACGGCTTTGCCGTAACCGCCGGATTTGAGAAGTCTGGCGGTTACAAAGTGCAGACGAATATCCTGATCCCCGTCCGGCTCAAGAATATAGATCAACCGCTGTTTGATACTATCGGCATACTCGGTGCTCGGCGCTGATCCATCTTTGACATTCTCCAGTGCACCCAGCCACTGACCGAAGGCAAACGGGCCGATCGGGGCAGCAGCAGATTCGCCTGCATCACCCTCCAGTTCATCCATCCACTCATAGAGAACAGCAGCCACATGTTTACAATTCTCGCCCATCGGGCAGCTGCACTGGCTCTCAATCAGCGCCGCATCAGAGCGTTTGATCTGCACCTGACAGGGCAGTCGATCCTCACCGCGCACACTCGCAACCACACTTAACCCGTCATCATCAAGATCAAACTCATTGATGCGCCCCTGCTCAAAGAGCTCCTTGCCCTTTTTTGCGGTCGCTTTTCCCACCCATTCTCTGATCTCTTCTTCGCTCATTTCCGGCATCTCAGCCATAGACATGTTGCTCCTTTAACCAGATAAATTCATCGCGATATTTCGCCGCATCCTCAAAACGCAGATCGGCAGCGGCTTCGGTCATCAGCCGCTCCAGTTCAAGCATGCGCATCTTCTTCTCTTCCGCAGTTGTCGGCTCAGCCTCTGCCACCACCGGAATCTGAGCATAGTCGAGCTCATACACTGAACCGAGAATATCCTTGATCTCCGACTTCACGGTGGTTGGTGTGATGCCATGTTCGGCATTGTAGGCCAGCTGTTTTCTGCGTCGGCGCCCTGTCTCATCCATCGCCCGCTGCATCGAATGGGTGATTTTATCGGCATAGAGAATCACCCGCCCCTCAACGTTGCGCGCAGCCCGGCCAATGGTCTGGGTCAGTGAACGCTCAGAGCGCAGGAAACCCTCTTTATCGGCATCGAACACCGTCACCAGCGCCACTTCCGGAAGATCGAGCCCTTCGCGCAGCAGATTGATACCGATCAGCACATCAAATACCCCGAGCCTGAGATCACGCAGAATCTCCATGCGCTCCACGGTATCGATATCCGAATGCAGGTAGCGCACCTTCATATTGAGATTATTCAGATATTCAGTCAGATCCTCAGCCATACGTTTGGTCAAACATGTTGCCAATACGCGGTAACCGGCAGCAATCACCTCCCCTGCCACGGAGATGAAATCATCCACCTGTGTCGTGGCAGGACGCACTTCGATCTCCGGATCGACAAGACCGGTCGGTCGGATAATCTGCTCGACAATCACACCTTCGCACTTCTCCAGCTCGTAGTTGCTCGGGGTCGCCGAGACATAGATCGCCTGCGGCACCACCGCTTCAAACTCATGAAACTGCAGAGGCCGGTTATCCAGTGCCGAGGGTAGCCGGAAACCGAAATCAACCAGAGTCTGTTTGCGTGAACGGTCACCTTTGAACATGCCACCGATCTGCGGCACGGTGACATGCGACTCATCGAGCATCACCAGCGCATTATTGGGCAGGTAATCGAGCAGTGTCGGTGGCGCTTTACCCTCTGGGCTGCCGGTCAGATGGCGTGAGTAGTTCTCCACACCCGTGCAGTAACCCACCTCCTGAATCATCTCCAGATCAAAGATGGTGCGCTGCTCCAGCCTTTGCGCCTCCACCAGCTTGTTCTGATCATAGAGCTCGGCCAGTCGTTCAGCCAGCTCATCACGAATCGCATCCATCGCTTTAACCAGCTGGTCGCGTGGTGTAACAAAGTGGCTTTTGGGGAAAACGGTATATTTATGCATACTTTCGATGCGCCTACCGGTAAGCGGATCAAAGCTGGAGATGGCATCCACCTCATCACCGAAGAACTCAACGCGCACAGCAAAATCCTCGGCATGGGCCGGAAAGAGTTCAAGCACATCACCGCGCAGACGGAAGGTGCCACGATGAAAATCGATATCGTTACGCTGATACTGCAGCTCCACCAGCTTGTTCACTGCAACACGCTGATCCACCTCTCGGCCGACCTCGAAGTAGAGCAGCATGCCGGCATAGGCTTCGGGACTACCCAGACCATAAATACAGGAGACAGAGGCGACAATAATCACATCCTCACGCTCCAGCAGTGCCCGTGTAGCGGCATGGCGCATGCGGTCGATCTGCTCATTGATCGCACTATCCTTCTCGATATAGGTATCACTTGAAGGCACATAGGCTTCCGGCTGATAGTAGTCGTAGTAGGATACGAAATACTCCACGGCATTGTTGGGGAAGAACTGTTTGAACTCACCATAGAGCTGGGCTGCCAGTGTCTTGTTTGGAGCCATGATCAGGGTCGGCTTCTGGGTACGCTCAATGACACAGGCCATGGTGTAGGTCTTACCCGAACCGGTGACACCCAGCAGCGTCTGGTGACGGCTACCTGCCTCAACACCCCTGACAAGCTCTGCAATCGCCTGTGGCTGGTCACCACGTGGCTCGAAATCTCCGGCAAGTTCAAAACGCATCAGGCAACTATAACCCCGAAGATAGAGGACGCCAGCCCCGTTTTAAGAAAGCCATAAAAAAGGGACTTTCCGAAGAAAGCCCCAACGCATTTATTCTATCTCAGATTCAACCCTGCATCATAAAATGCAGCGATTATTATCTGCTGCTGGAACGCTTGCGCATTTCTGCGGCTCTCTCCAGGCGCTCTCTTGTAGCGTTTTTGGCCTTTTCAGGCTTCTCGCCATGATGACGTTCCTTTGAAGCTGAGTCTCTGCTGCCGTCATCGCGATGTTTATTCTTATACTTGTTACTCTTCTCGTAGTGTTTTTCGCGATCTTTATCCCTATTTTTCTCATATTTCATCTTCTCTTTGTATTTATTACTGTTCTCGAAGCGGTTTTTGTCAGGATCAGCCATCGAGGGGGCTGCATTGACACTGATCGCAAACACCATCGCCAGCATAGATAGCAGATATTTCATTATTCTCTCCTTGTTTAACTTATCATCTCAAATATATCCCACGCTTCAGACTAGCCGGACAACGGCTGCACAGAAGCAATATTTCTGCTCCACATGGTGCAGATAACACAACCCGAAGCAGTGCATCGCATCACATGATGACAATAAAAAAGGCCCCGCTATTGCGGGGCCTGATAACACTCAAACCATGATCATCAGTAAAACGGCCACCAGTCCGGAAAGGTGCGGTCTGCATTGGCAGGGGTATTGCGATTGTCAGGGCGACGCACATCGCGGGTGTCTACGCCATTGCGCTGATAATCACGCTTGTCAGATTTGGCCTTGCTGCTGCTGTCACTGCCACGCTTATCTCTACTGCGATCATCACTTCGCTTATCTTTGCTGCGGCTATCGCTGCTGCGCGAGTCATTGCTCTTGGAGTCGGCCATAGCCGGTGCCACGTTCAGCGACAGCGCAAACAGCATAGCCAGAACCATTGTAAATCGTTTCATAATCTCTCCTCCATTCTGTTCAGCAACTGTGCACAACCACTACCAAGCAAGTTACTATCAGCGCTGATACTGAGCAGGCCGGCAGCAACTGCAATTATTTAAAACACCCCTGCAGGGTGATTTTCACGCTTTAACGTAGTGCAGGAACTGACTGATGCGTCCGGCTTTGATACCGCGCTGTTCGAACTTGGTCTCGGGACGATCTGCATCACGCTCAATAAAACCGCCGATGCCCGCCACATTGGTCAATCCCGGTGTGGCATCGAGAATATCACGCATCCACTCTGCCAGATCGGGTTTGTCGGTCGCCAGTTTGATAAAACCACCCGGCTTCAGACGCGTCACCATCAGGGCTGCAAAATCTTTCTGGATAATACGGCGTTTATGGTGGCGTGCTTTCGGCCATGGATCGGGATGATTTACAAAAATACCGTCGAGCTGCTCCTCTGCCACCTGATTGGTCAATACAAACTGGGCAGGCAGCTGGGTAATCCGGCAGCGCTCAATCAAACCGGCATCATCCATGCGACAGACTGCTTTGGCGACACCCGGCAGATAGATCTCAACACCGATCAGCAACCAGTCGGGATGGTTTTGCGCCAGATGCACGAGGAAATCACCATTGCCAAATCCGATCTCCATCACCACAGGAGCACCTTCTGGCAGATCAGCCTGAGCCAGCGTTTTCTCTTTTGGCAGGCCGATCACTGGCAGCCACTTAAGCAGCCGCGCCTCCTGACCTTCAGTCACAAACCCGTTTTTGCGCCCGTGTGTACGCATCTCATGTTGAATAAATTGATCACGGAACTCTTTGGACAATCGCATGGGGCGCATGGTACGGCCTGAACTTCGTTAGCCAACAGAAAACTGACTTGGGGATGTCACAATTACGTGTAATATTCGAAAAAACTTCAGGAGATTACCGATGTTAAGAAAAACTATGTTTGCAGCCGCAGCAGTAATGTGCGCTTGCGGATCGGCAGCCGCTGCCGAATACGCCTATATCATTGATCACGGCACACCGGGTGTTATCTCCAGTGAAAGCAAGATGGCACGTATTGTTCTGATTGGCTCCGGTGACTGCAGCAACATCCCCTATGAGGTGATTACCGATGGTGTAAAATCACTCTCGGGCACGATGAACCTCAGCAAGCCTCTCTCACTTCCTCTGGATCTGACTACGGTGGGACTCTCCTGCTCAGCTGAAGGGGTAAAAGCAGTGATCAACCGTAAGGGTGACGGGCTCTTTTAACCTGAGATCATCTCCATCAAAATCATCAACCCTACAATAAAGAGCAGACCTATGATGATCTGTAATCTTTCAAACCATACTGTGTCCATGTTCACCTTCTTTGACTGGAATGAAGTGAACATAACTGTTGAAAATGACATACTTATGACATCTGATTTGGAATCTTTAAAGATCCTCTGAAAACAGGATAATAAAAAGGAGCTACTATGCTGTTAAGTACTACCCCCACCATCGAAGGCAAAAGCATCAGCGACTACAAAGGTGTTGTTGTCGGAGAAGCAATTCTCGGTGCCAATATCTTCCGTGACCTCTTTGCAGGCATCCGCGATATCGTCGGTGGCCGTTCAGGCGCCTATGAGAAGGAGATGGCCAAAGCACGTGAGATCGCCTTTACTGAAATTGAGGCGCGCGCTACCGAGCTTGGTGCCAATGCCATTGTCGGCATCGATCTCGATTATGAGGTGGTCGGCAAGGATGGCAGCATGATGATGGTCAGCATCAGCGGCACCGCAGTAACACTTTCATAATTCTTAACCACAGAGGCAGAGAGGATTGAATAGCAGTTTTCTTTGTCTGTTTGCCCCCCCGGAGGATGATCTCTTTCGCAAGGGAGGTTCACCTGCTGCCTTTGTGGTTACTGATTAAGCAACAATAGAGGCTCGAATCTCTTCAGCTTTTGCCTCACCGCACAGCCGCGCAATCAGGCGCAGGGAGAAGGCCACGGCTGTTCCTGCGCCACGGCTGGTGATGAGAAACTCATCCTCAACCACAATCTCATCCACATAGAGCGATGAGGGCTGCAGCGCCTCCATCTCGGCCTGACATGCAGGATAGGAGGTGACCTTTTTGCCTGCCGTAATGCCGTAAGCGGCCAGTGCAGTCGGTGCAGCACAGATCGCCGCAATGGTTTTTCGTTCTGCATGCATACGTTCAACCACAGCTTTCACATGGACATCATCACGCAACAGATGCGCATTGGGCAGGCCACCTGGCAGCACCACCATGTCCCAATCCCGGTTCACCACCTCAGGCAGTGCCGCATCAGCCGCAATGGTAATGTTGGAGCGCCCCACTACCGCCGCGCCATCCAGACTTGCCGTGCAAACCGCAATCCCGGCCCGTCTGAGCAGATCCACCACCGCGACAAACTCAACCTCTTCAACACCTGTGGTAAATGGAACCAGTACGTTTATCATAAGTTACTCCTCTCTCCAGCTATCGGGAAATCTTCCCGATGATGCCCAGCGCATCGCCTCCAGCATACGTGTGACGACTACGGCCTCACGCCCCTCCAGTGGTTGATGCAACATGGCGACAGACTCCCTCTGCAGTGCATGCAGATCCATCACCTCTCGCGGATAGGGCTGCAGCCCGGCCTCTGCAAAGGAGATTTGAGTGATCTGATCGCCCTGCTGATTTACAACCAGCTTCTGGCGATCGGCATAGAGTTCAGGCTCCCCTTCTGCCCCCATAAAGATCAGCGAGCGCTGTTGCCCGAGCAGGCTGTTGGCACCTGCCATGTAATCGGCATAGGGGGTATGAAAAAAGCCGTTGAGCTGGCCGCTACAGCGCAGCGGATTCAGCAGCCGCGCCACAGAGTTGGCGAAGGAGCGAACACCAAGCCTTGGCCGCAGGCCATAGATGCGCATCAGATCAGGGCAAAGCTCTGCCAGATCAGTGTAAACAATGCCGTCAGCTGCCAACAACGTGGCAGCCTCAGCCAGTGACGCAGCTCGCTGCACTCCCGCCTCTCTGAGCACCTGCCATGCGGTGATGCGCCCATCGATCTCTTCAACGCCATGCACAAACACCGGAATCCCGGCATCACGCGCCTGCAGTGCAGCCGCCAGATAGGCGTGGGCTGCCCTGCGTTTACCGGCATAACAGGGCAGATCAACCGCCCCTGCCGGTGCAACAGCAGTGCCGAAACCATCGATATGCAGACGTGCTGCCTCAACAAAGCCGGCCAGCTCATCCGAGCACTCCCCCTTCATACGCTGGGCAATCAGGAAGGCACCGAGCTGCAACTGATCGGCATCCGTTGCCAGAAGCTGGTCAAAAACAAGCCTTGCCTCCTGCTGAGTGAGGTTCTGTGAGCCGTTTTTTCCGCGTGCCACGCGCGAGATCAGGGGTGAGATATCCATGTGCGACTTGTACCACATCACCCAGTCGCTATGCTAGCAACATGCACTTTCTCGTGATGCAACATCTCGATATCGAACCGCCCGCCCTGATCGGTGAGGTGATTGCAGCAGCAGGCCACAGCCTGACCACGATTCACCTCGATCAGGGCGAGCAACTGCCCGCTTCAGTCAGAGCATTTGACGGCTGTATCATCATGGGTGGCCCGCAATCGGCCAATGATCAGAGCGCATATATCCAGGCTGAACTGGCATGGGTTAAAGAGGCTATTGCAGCAGAGCTACCGATGCTCGGCATCTGCCTCGGTGCCCAGATTATGGCCAGAGCTGCCGGTGCTGTTATCACCCCATCACCTGCCCGTGAACTGGGCTGGTTTCCGGTTTATCATACCGTTGAAAATGACCCCCTCTTTGCCGCTATGCCCGAAGGGATGGCGGTATTCCAGTGGCATGGAGAGACCTTCTCACTAACCGATGCCATGACCCTGATCGCCACGCACCCACAGGTGCCGGCACAGGCCTTCCGGCTGGGCAGAGCCCAGTATGGCCTGCAGTTTCATATTGAGGTGAGCGAAGCAATCATCGAGATGTGGATTGCCCATGGTGAGAGTGAACGTGAAGCCCTCGGCATTGAAGGCATCAGCCTGCTGCACAGAGAAACATCACTCTATCTCGCCGCCATGCAGCAGTTCTGCAGGGCGATGGTCGGAAACTGGTTAACAGAGATTCAACGTTAACAGCCAATACGGCCGCCTGTTTTAACCCCTGTGACCACCATCCCACGCTTTAAGCTTTGGCTGTTTTCTCCGATAATCACATTTTAGGCATATATCCTGCTTGCAGGAGAGCGAGTAGAGATCAAATCAGGGAGCGAACACTGCAATCAAGTATGAAACAGACGGCGCAATTTGCCGCCATGGTCAATGCGCTAAAGGCGATTCTCGGCGACGAGCATCCGCTGGCTATTGCCCAGTTGGCGCGTCATATCTGTCGACAGGAGCCCAGACAACCACTGGATAAAACAGTGACCACGCTTCTGCACAACGGTTACAGCATCGCCCAGCTTCTCTCTGCGCTGCTGCAGTGTGAAAGCAGACGCATGAAGAGCCTCTTCTCCGGCCACTCTGCACTGCCCCTGAAGGTTCAGATTGACGATCTGCGCCAGACCATCCACGCCTTCAATGAGATTCAGGATACCATTATGGAGGTGGGTGAGCAGTACCTGACAGAGGCACAGGCACGCAATATTCGCGGTGCGGCGCGCCTTCCTGATAACAGTGAAGATCGCATCTCCGAATATGCCGGTCTGAGCAGAGAAGAGATTGAAACAATTCGCCAGCAGGCGATCACAGCAGCGCTGGATGTCTGGTGCAAGAGCCGCAGCATCCGCCTGTTCAACCAGTTCAGAGGCATCCCGATCAACGCCTCAGCACATCTGCTGGGTAAAGGAAAAGATAAAATCCGCATCTCACTGGATCGCGAGGTGGCCAAGGTGTTTGCCAGCCATCCGGACAAGAACAGGGCATTTTTGAGCTGCCCCAATGGTGAACAGCAGATCGCCACCTCAATCATCAAATATGAACCGGGCAGTATCACCCTGAAGCTGGAGGATGTATCCCCCTCTTATGTTGAAAAACGGCGTAATCTTGGTGTGCAGGTGGCTGATAACATCCGGGTAAAACTCTCCTGCAAAGGCAGAAGCAGGGGCACGGCTCAACTCTATGACCTCTCGATCAGTGGCTTTGGTTTTATTGTCCAACAGGGCAGCGACACACCGGTGCCCGGTAGTGGTGAGGAGCTCGATTGTGAGTTTATATTAAGCGGCGAGAGAGTCAGGGCAAGCGGCTGGATACGCTGGCAGCAGAATCATGAGGGCATGTTGCGTCTGGGTATGGAGCTCAAATCGGATCGCGGCCTGCAGCAGATGCTGCAGCAGGAGATCTTCCGCCTGCAGCGCTCCATTATTGTGGCCATGAATGAGATTGATATCCCCAAAGAACTGCGTGATGCACTACCGTCAACCGGCATGCCTTCGCCTCCGGAAGCAACGTAGCCCTGCTTTCCCCACTATACTTTTAAGGATACTCTGAAAAAGTCAGAGTATCCTTCATAGCAACTCAATGCTTTTAACAAAAAAGGGGCTCCCATCGGGAGCCCCTTTTGCATGTAACGTATAAATCGATTTCAAAACGGGATATCGTCGTCGATAGGGATATCACCGAAGTCCGGTGCACTGGCAAATGGATCGTTGCCGCGTGGAGCACTGCCACCGCCACCGCCGCCATGCGTCGGGAAACCACCGCCCTGTGAAGGAGCCGCTGGTCGTGCACTGCCGCCACCTGCCCCGCCACCAACACCACCACCGAGCATCTTCATCTCGTTGGCACGGATCTCTGTAGTGTACTGATCCTGTCCCTCTTTATTGGTCCATTTGCGGGTCTCGATCTTGCCCTCAATGTAAACGCGGGCACCTTTGGTCAGGTACTGGTTGGCAATTTCACCCAGACGACCCCAGAGCGTGACACGATGCCACTCGGTCTTCTCCTGCTGCTCACCATTGCGGTTCTTGAACTTTTCGGTAGTCGCCAGGCGCAGGTTACAGACACAGGTACCATCCTGTGTATAGCGTGTTTCCGGGTCAGCCCCCAGATTTCCAATCAAAATCGCTTTATTCAGCATATTATCCCTCTCTCAAAAAACAGGTGTGTGACACTATGACAGCACCCTCGAAATGCAATCCTGAAATTTCAACTTGCAACATCGTCATCCTCACTTCCAGAACGGAAGTGAGGAGCAACAGTTTACTTCGCACACCGTTGATCGGTAAGACAGATCAAAACCACGTTTTTTGTGTGCCGACAACTGAGAGATGCAGGAAGCATCTGTTCCGCGCTCAATTTATTTCCACTTAATCGAGCAGCCGATGGTCGGATGCTGCGGCTGCGGTGCATTCTCATCCGCAACAAGCAGTTCGGCTGCAGCAAGCAGCTCATGACGGGTCACCTGCTCTTCACTCTTCCAGTAGTCATCGATGCGACCGTGGTAGTAGAGCCTGCCATCTGCATTAAACATATAGAGATCAGGAGTGCACTGGGCATCAAAGGCACGGGCAGCATCCTGCGTCTCATCAGCCAGATAGGGGAAATCGATACCCCACTCAGCGATCTTCTCAGCCATCGCAGGCACGCCGTCAGCCGGATAGTCGGGATGGATATTGGGATTCACTGCAACGGTATTGATACCCATCTTTTTCAGCGTAGCCGCCAGACGGATCAGGCGTGGCCAGACGGCAATCGCATAGGGGCAGTGGTTACAGGTAAAAGCCACCAGCAACCCCTTCTCGCCCAGCTGTGATGCCAGCGAAACATCACTGCCGTCCACATCCTTAAGATTGATCTCCGGCATCTGCCAACCGGAATCCACATGTATTGAAGCAACCAGAGCCATCATTCACCTCTTCATATATAAGTTTAAAGGCAAAAGCGTGATTTTGCCTTTACGCACAGAATCAGGCACATACCGTGCATGATTCTGGCAGGTTGTCCACGCCTGCCCGGATACGCCGACCTCTTCAGAGTATCCGTTACCTGCTTTCAGTTAAAACGGTACTGCTACCATACCGCGTGCCAGCAGCATCAGGTAGGCAAAGGTGGCAACAGCGGCAATAAAACAGCCCCTCTTGACCACTCTGCCACGCCCATACTTCAACGCCACGGCACCAAGCACAATATACAATAGCAGCCCGCCAATCTTGGCTGCCAGCCAGTGTGAATCAAGTGGCGAAATATCGAGCAGAAATGCCATGATAATACCGGCGGCAAGCAGCAGCGAATCAACACTGTCAGGCAGCGTACGGCGTAAAAAGCGGCTCTTCAGCGGTCTGCCGACCCACATCATCACGCCACGCCAGAGAAAGAGTGAGATCGAGATCACTGCGCAGCCGGCATGAATTGGAAAAAGTATAGAGATCAAATCTGCCCCGTTTTATCGGTGTAATTATTCCGCCTTAAAGCATCTTGCGGATTGAAGGTGCTGCACTATATTACATCCTTGCCGGCATTTCAGCCGGTTTAATCGAATTTCTGGGAGGAATTATTATGAAGCACATTGCTATCGCAATGGCAGTCAGTGCCCTTTTGGCTGCACCAGCGTTTGCTGGAGATCACGGTGGGCACGGAAACAAACATGGCGCAGCAGATGCCGCAGCACACGGCCCTGTTGCCGATAAAGTGATTGCCGCACAGCGCAAAGCACTTGCCAAGAGCACCAAAGGCGCAGGTTTCGGCCCGCAGTCCCCACGTGACATCGACAGCGCCGCAGGCAACAACAACCGCATCTTCAGTGAGGCACCAGCCTCTACAACGATGAACCTCTGCAACATCCATTTCCACAAAAATGCTGAGCATAAAGGTGGTGAGTTCACGATCTACGCTGGCAATGGCGATGGTCATGGTTACCAGAGCGGTTACCGTTACGACACTGCCAAGCTGAGCGCAGCTGAGCTGGCTCCAACCAAGCATGAGATCTGCCCGAGTGCACACGGTTCACTCTCTCCAGGCGATACCATCGAGGTTCACTACGTTCACTCTACTGCTCAGATCAAACCGGGCCCAACACTGGGTTCCTGCCTGAGCGAGTCTATTGGTAACCCGCAGCTGCGCGTTGAGACTCAGGTATATGTTCTGGTTAACGACAAACATGCTGCAAACTTCAAGGATCTGGCTGCACACAAGAAAGTTAACGGTCTGCACCAGCCAACCGGCATCCCATCCAACACCGGTACACCTGTTCAGTACGAAGGCTCTACCACCGGTCCTGGCTACAACGAGAAAGGTTCTCCGTATCAGGTATCATGGAGTGTTCGTCCACAGGTTGCCAAAGTTAACATCGACTCTGTTGGCAAGTGGTGCAAAGGCAACACCTTCAACGAAGATCACGCACACGGTGTTCGCAACCTCGTGCAGAACAAAAATCTTCTCTCTACCATCGACTAATCAGCCCAACAGCTGCTTAGTTTAGCTAAGATCAAAGCCGTCTCCGCAAGGAGGCGGCTTTTTTCGCTCAATTAGAACAAAACAAACCATTTTATTTCTGCTATGATCCCCATGTAGGAGTGAGCATGCTGCAACGGATGACACCTAACAACCCATGCATAAGTCGCGACGTACTTGCGCAGGCTTCCGGATTTTCTGCCAATCGCAAATCCATCGGTCACAACACTCTCTTCAGCTCAACGCTTTATGATGATCTCTAAAAAAGTATGCATGCTCGGCTCATTCGCGGTTGGCAAAACCAGTTTGATCCGCCGTTTTATCGTCAGCATCTTCGAGGAGAAGTATCAGACCAGCGTTGGCGTTAAAGTCGATAAAAAGCAGATCACCATTGATGACAAACAACTGAACATGATGCTCTGGGATCTGGCTGGCGAGGATGCCTTCAACACCCTGCAGCAGAATTTCCTGCGCGGCAGCTCCGGTTTTATTCTCGTTGCCGATGGCACACGTCAAAGTTCGCTTGAAAAGTCACTTGAGCTCTATCAACGCATACGCCCCGACTACCCTGAGGCTGCATTTGTTCTGGTCTTGAATAAGGTGGATCTCCAGGAGAGCTGGCAGGTTTCAGATGAACAGCTGCGGGCACTGCGAGCCGATGGCTGGCAGATATTCCTCACCAGTGCCAAAACCGGTGAGCAGGTCGAGTTATTATTCGAGCAGCTGGGGCGTCTGATGCTTCATCAGGAGATTGCAACGTGAAGAGCACTCTGCAATCACTCTTCTCCAGCATGGATATACTGCTTCTGGAGCGCATTGCTGAAGGTCGTTTTCGTGTGCTGGCTCCCCCACCGACGTGGACAGGTAAGCTCACTCAAACCGGGTTCAAGGTTGGAAGTGAGGTCTCACTGAGTGAGGATTTCTTTGTACTCGATACATTCTTTCCCGATGCCGAAGATCTCTGGAACAGCAGCAAAGAGGGAACGATTAACTGTGATCCATGGATTCAGTGCGACGAAGAGGGGCAGGAGTGGCCACTGGCTGCGCGGGCAATCCACTCTAATGGTAAACCGCTACTATTGCTGGAACATCTGGGTGAGTCATATACCCGCCAACAACAGATGCACCAGCTGGCACGCGAAAGTATGCTCAGCAAAGATGAACTGGAGTTGGAGGTGCATCGCCGCACTGCCCTGATTCGCAAGGGTGAGGAGGAGCTGGCACACCGGCTGCTGGATGTATCCAACTGGCGCGATGAGGAGACTGGTGCCCATATCCGCCGTATCGGTCTCTATTCAGAACTTATGGCCAAGGCTTTAGGCTGGAGCTTGCAAGATGTAGATAACATCCGTCTTGCTGCTCCCATGCATGATATCGGCAAGGTTGGCATTCCCGATTACGTGTTGTTGAAACCCGGCAGGCTGGATGCTGAAGAGCGCAGAATCATGGAGCGCCACGCTTATATCGGTGGTGAGATGCTTAAAGGTAGTGAGATTCCGATGATTGAGATGGCCCACCAGATCGCCATTGGCCATCATGAGAAGTGGAATGGAAAGGGCTATCCCAATCAGCTTTCCGGCAGTGACATCCCCATTGCGGCCCGCATTGTCGCAATTGTTGATGTCTATGATGCTCTCTCTTCCGAACGAGTATACAAACCGGCCTGGCCAGAAGATGAGGTTCTTGCCTATCTGCGCAAAGAGCGTGGATCCCATTTTGATCCTGAGCTGATCGATCTTTTTTTTGAACTGCTTCCCGAGATGCGCAACATCCGCCTCCTGTTACCGGATAAGAAGGGTTGAACGGCAATTTGATCTAAACAATCGGAAGCCGCCTTTTAACAGGGAGGTCTTTCTGTATTCGTGTTATGACATACGTCCTGTATGTCACCTTGCCCCCAGGGCACCCTCTTTGCCGCAAGCAGCATTCACCTTGTCTGCGATTACTTTGTGATCGTCTCCCCCATTTGGGGAAAGCAGAGTTATTTTCTTCTGCTATACTTCCGAGAGGGGAGTGTGAATGATCGAGTATCTGCAAAACATGGCACGTTATAACCAGTGGATGAATCGCAAACTTTTTGCGAAGGTCGCCGAGTTGCCTGCTGATGCCATCGAAGAGGATCGCGATGCCTTCTTCGGCTCGATTCTCGGTACCCTCAACCATATCCTGATTGCCGATCTCTTCTGGCTGCACCGCTTTGCCACCAGCGCTAATTGCCGCGAAGCACTGGCCCACCCGCTCACCGAGTTCCCTACCCCCGCCTCACTGCGCGAAATCCTCTTTAATGATTTCTCCGAACTCACCGACAACCGCCGCGCACTCGATGGCCTGATCCTCGATTTCTCCGAAACATGGGCAGATAAGCTGCTGGCTGAGCCGATCCGCTACCGCAATATGGCAGGTGAAAAACAGCAGCGCGCTTTGGGTGAGTTATTGCAGCACTTCTTCAACCACCAGACCCACCACCGAGGTCAGGCCACCACCCTGCTCTTCCAGGCCGGCATCGACCCCGGCCCCACCGACCTGCTGGTCATGATGATGGAGGAATAACTTGAGCAGGGATTCATTGATACCCGTGGAGAGGATTCAACAATCCATCCTGCTGTTGCGCAGAGAGAGGGTCATGCTCGATTCCGATTTGGCAATACTTTACGGTGTGGAGACCGGGGCTTTGACTCGAGCTGTTCGGAGAAATATTGAGCGATTCCCCGCTGATTTTATGTTTCAGCTTTCGGTAGAGGAATTTGAATTCTTGAAATGCCAATCTGGCATATCAAGTCAGTGGGGTGGACGGCGCACGCCTCCTTATGCCTTTACCGAACAGGGCGTGGCGATGCTTTCCAGTGTATTGAGGAGCAGTCAGGCCGTGCAGGTGAATATCGAAATCATGCGCACCTTTGTACAGCTGCGTGCAATGACCGCCGACCACAAGGCGCTGGCACGACGCCTCAATCAACTGGAGTCGAAATACGACAAACAGTTTGCCGTGGTGTTCGATGCCATTCGGGGATTGATGGAACCGCCTTCACCAAAGAAACGCCCCATCGGTTTTGTGCATGGTACAGATGAGACTGAGAGGGAGTGATGAACAAAGTGAACAGTGAATTAACTAAGGATACTCTGAATAACTCGTCGATTCCTGTATAATTTCTCCGAACAGGAGGAGTTATGGATCAGTTGAGTTTTGCGGAAGCGGAATACGATCACAAGCGTCGCAAGACGCGCCGTGAGGCGTT
>NZ_VWNB01000008.1 GCF_013387475.1 Mariprofundus sp. KV
AGCTCAGGAAACAGCGTGCTTTGGCTGCGGCTTTCTCCAATAACAAATCGTTTCATGCAAATACCCCACAAGACGTTGTGAGATAATTATACCATTATTGACCAGCGTTTTCACACACTCTGGGCCGCAAGCAGAAGTTCACATAAGACTAGATTTAATGCTTAAACTCTCTTTTCAGGAAGAAGATATGGACCAGAAGTGTGAGGGCGAAGGAGAGCAGGGTGCCTAGAAAGAGGTCATCCACACTGAATCCGAGAAAGTGCAGAGCTACCCCGGTTATGATTGCCAATACCCATGCGATTAACATGACTCCCCCCATTCTCATTCCCTCCCTGGAACCGTTTCATATTTATTATTGTTACTGTTATAGATCAAATATGAGATAAATCAAATCGACACGGCCTGATGCTTTGCGTTGGCCTGTCTGCACAATTGACCTAGAGTCACGGCATGAGTGATAGATATGATCTGATTGTGATTGGTGCCGGAATTTCCGGGTTGGCGATGGCCTTTGAGGCCAAACAGGCTGGCATGAGCGTGCTGGTGCTGGAGAAGGAGGCGCGGGCCGGAGGCTGCTTTGAGTCGGCCATTGTTGATGGCGACACTCCTTTCTGGCTGGAGATGGGGACACACACCTGTTTTAACTCCTATGGCCGCCTGTTGAAAATCCTTGAGCAGCTCGGGCTTATGGATCAACTCACGGCGCGTGAGAAGCTGCGCTACAAGATGCTTGCTGAGGGTAAACTCTGCTCGATTCCTTCACGCCTGAGCTTTTTTGAACTCTTTACCAACGCTTGGCGCATCTTCTCTGCCAAGAAAGAGGGCAAGTCGGTTGCCGAGTACTACAGTGCCATTGTTGGTGCGAAGAACTACCGCAATGTGTTCCGGCACGCCTTTAATGCGGTGCTCTGCCAGCAGGCCGATGATGTGCCATCGGATATGCTGTTTCGCAAACGGCCACGTGATAAAGAGGTGATGCGCAGCTACACCTTTCCGCAAGGGCTGGGGCGCATTATCAGTGAGCTGGAGAAGCAGGTCGGCTGCCGTAAAGGGGTGACTGTTCATGCGATCTCGTTTGATGAATCAGAGGGTTTCTCTGTGCAGATCGACGATGAAACCGTTGCGGCGGATAAACTGGTTTGTGCGGCACCTGTGCTTGCCGCCTCGCGTCTGCTGTATGAGAGCTTTAGCGAGATTGCCGAGCAGTTGGCATGGGTGGCAGAGGTTGAGATTGAATCGGTCGGTATCGTGGTCAACAAGGCTGATCTGCCGCTTGAGCCGGTAGCGGGTATTATTGCGGCTGATGGTGATTTCTACTCATCGGTATCGCGCGATATTGTTGATCATCCGCACTATCGCGGTATGACATTCCACTTTAAACCGGGGCTGCTTGATCAGGGGCAGAAGATTGAACGCATCTGCTCGCTTCTGGAGATTGATGCCACCAAACTGCAGCGGGTGTTCTACAAAACCAATCGCCTGCCAAGCCCGGATATGGGGCATGGGGCAGTGATCGCCAGGGTGGATGAGCTGCTGGCCGGCAAACCGCTGGCGCTGGTGGGCAACTATTTTGAGGGCGTGGCGGTCGAGGATTGTCTGGCGCGTGTGGAGCGTGAGTTCAAGCGGCTGATGCAATGAAAATCAGCGTGGTTCTGACGGCAGTGCTGCTGCTGTTGAGCGGTTGCGGCGCGGGCGCAAAAACCGATGTGCTGTATGAGTGCCCATCCCCCGATGGCAGTTTGATTGCCACCCTCTACCGGGTCTCAGATGGTGCGCGTGAGATCGATCGCGAGACCCGACTGAATGTACGGCCTGCCAGCGATGCCTTTAATGATGCGATGTTCAGCTTCGCCATGCGCCATGGTTATGATGCGATTGTGCGCTGGTCATCAGAAAAGGAGCTGGCCTTCACCTACCCGATTGACTCTGAACTGACGCATGTCGAGAACGTCATCTTCGGCAGCAGCCAGACCTTCAGCGCAACTGAACAGATCGTTGTGAGCTACCACGAAGAGCCCTCCACGCATGGTTATTTTATGGTTGAGAAGCGCTGTTTGAATGGAGTCGAAGCGGTAAAATAGTTTCCAGGCTTAGCGCTTCATGGACGGCAATGTTTTTTTGAACCACCCTGACGACCTCACCGGCACCCAGCCACTGGATGGCTGAATCAAGCTCGTGACCATGAAACACCCTGATCTCATCCAGTCCCTCCACCTCACTGGCCAGCTGATAGATCCTGGCCATGCCGAAGCCAATGGTGTTCCTGGCAACAATGGCCAGCCTGCCACCGGGGCGGAAACGGGCCTGCTGCAGCTGCTTGCCGGCTTCATAGACGGCGTGGTGATCAAGGCGGTGGGCTGAGGCATTTTCACAGAGAATGGTAAGTCGTTTTTTTCCCGGGCAGCTATAGCGATCACCAAGGATTTCGGTTGTGTAATCACTCAGATCAGTCGCTTTCATCGAGCCATGAAAGATGGTCAGTAGAAAGTTCTTCTGCGGATCATGATGGATGAAAAAGCCCATGTATCTCCCTGCTCAAAAAAGTACGGCAGCATGCTGCTGTACGCTTATTAATAGCAGAGATCCGGCTATTTGCTATGAGAAATTACTGCTCTTTCCAGGTCAGGACCGGATTGCGGGCAGCCTGTGTCTCATCAAGCCTGCGACGGAATGGTTTGACCGGTGCTTCGTGCAGCATTTCGGTATCACCGGCCTCACACTGATCGGCAATCTCCAACATCGCATCGCAGAAGGCATCGAGTGTTTCGCGTGATTCGGTCTCTGTCGGTTCGATCAGCATCGCGCCATGCACAATCAGCGGGAAGTAGACGGTCATCGGATGGAAACCGAGATCGATCAGCCGCTTGGCGATATCGAGGGTTTTCACGCCGTGGCTATGCTGAAGCTCATCGGTGAGCAGGCACTCATGTTTGCAGAGCCCCTCAAAGGGTACATGGTAACGATCTTTGAGACGATGCAGCACATAGTTGGCATTAAGTACCGCATCCTCGGCAATCTGATGCAGATGCTGGCGGCCAAAGGCGGAGATATAGGCGTTGGCACGCAGTAGCACGCCGATCTGACCGGCTGAACCGAGCACAGGGCCGATAGAGTTTTCATCACTGTGCACCAGAGCGTAGCTGTCACCATTGTTAACTATGCGTGGCACCGGCAGGTAGGGGGCCAGTGCCTCATTCACCGCAACAGGGCCACCACCGGGGCCACCGCCGCCATGCGGGGTGGAGAAGGTTTTATGCACATTGATATGCAGGCAGTCGATACCCATATCACCGGGACGAGCAACACCGACCAGTGCATTGAGGTTGGCTCCGTCGCCATAGACCATGCCGCCGGCATCATGCACAAGCTGGCAGATCTCCTTGATATCGGACTCAAAGGCACCGGCAGTGTTCGGATTGGTCATCATCAGGGCGGCGGTATTCTCATCCAGATGTGCTTTGAGCTCATCCAGATCAATACGGCCATCAGCACCGGATTTCAGTTCAACCGTCTGCATGCCACAGAGGGCGGCAGAGGCGGGGTTGGTGCCGTGCGCAGAGTCCGGCACCAGCACCTTGCGGCGATTGCTTTCACCGCGTGCATCGAGGTATGCCTTGATCATCATCAGGCCGACCAGTTCACCGTGTGCACCAGCGGCTGGCTGCAGCGTGACATACGGAAGGCCGGAAATTTCACCCAGCCACTGCTGTGTCTCATAGAGCAGTTCAAGGGCGCCCTGAGCTGTATCCTCGGGCTGATCGGGGTGAATGTGCGCCAGTCCCGGCAGGCGAACCACCTGCTCGTTAACACGCGGATTGTATTTCATGGTGCAGGAGCCCAGCGGATAGAAGCCGGTCTCAATGCCGTGGTTCCACTGCGACAGGCGCACAAAATGGCGAACGGTTTCCGGCTCGGAGAGGCCCGGGATGTTGGCGGGAGTTTTACGCGCAAAGGCAAGCAGTGCATCAGAAAGTGGCCCATCCACGCCCGGCAGACTGATCGATTCCGGTGCCTCATGAGCATGTTCAAAGAGCAGTGGCTCCTCATGCTGAATGCCGTTGGTGCCTGAGTATTTGTAGTCCGGATTAATCATTTGGCCACCTCCAGTGCAGCCAGGAAGCCGGTGATGTCAGTCGGCTCCACCATCTCGGTGGTGGCGACCAGCAGGTGGTTGTTCGCGGCTGCCGGATCAATCTGCTCAAGCGGGATACCGGCAAAGATATCCTGCGTACGCGCTGCAGCGAGGAAGCGTTCACGCGCACTCTTATCGGTAAAGCTTAAAACGGTTTCATTGTAACGTGCCCCATTGGCTGCGCTGACATGCGCAGGCAGTTGCGAGAGCAGTGACTGCAGTGCCGCGGCAGAGTGTCTGGCTACCCTGGCAAGACCTGCATCGCCCATCAGGGTCATATAGGTGGCAGCGGCGGTACACATCAGCCCCTGATTGGAGCAGATGTTGGAGGTCGCTTTTTCGCGACGGATATGCTGCTCACGGGTGGAGAGGGTAAGCACAAAACCGCGCTTGCCATTCACATCCGAGGTCATGCCGCAGACGCGACCGGGCATCTGACGCAGATACTTCTGCTTGCAGGTGAACAGACCCAGATGCGGGCCGCCAAAGCCCATCGGGATACCGAGCGACTGGCCGGAGCCGACAGCAATATCGGCACCCATTGCTCCGGGTGATTCAATCAGAGCGAAGGCCGAGATATCGGAGAAGGCGACCACCATCAGACATTTGGCTGCATCACAGGCCGCACGCAGTGGTGCCAGATCATAAACCGAGCCGTAGAAGTCCGGGTACTGCACGATCACACAGGCGGTGGTTGCATCGATAGCATCAATCACCTTCTCCAGATCAGTCCCGAAGTTCGTTCCCGACTGGCCCATGCCGACTTCGACATATTCACCCTCCAGACGTGAAAGGTAGTTGGCGGTAACACTGCGGTAGCGCGGATTGACCGATCCGGCCATCACCACGCGTGATTTGCGGGTTACACGTCGTGCCATCAGAGCCGCTTCGGCGGTGGCAGTGGCTGCCTCATACATCGAGGCATTGGAGACATCCATGCCGGTCAGACGCGCAATCATGGTCTGGAATTCAAACAGTGCCTGCAGTGTACCCTGTGAGATTTCCGGCTGGTAGGGGGTGTAGGCGGTGAGGAATTCACCGCGTGAGATGACATAATCGACAACGGCAGGGACGAAGTGGTGGTAGGTGCCGCCACCGAGGAAATAGGCGCTGTTGCTGGCATTGCGGTTCTTCTGCGATGCCCGTGTGAACTTGCGCACAATACCTGCTTCAGAGAGTGCATCGGCAAGCTCAAGGCTGCCGGCATCCATCTGGAACTCTGCCGGAACATCGGCGAAAAGGTCGCGCACTGTGGCAAGCCCCATCGTTTCAAGCATTGCGCGTCTATCAGTTTCCGTATGTGGCAAAAATCTCATGTTATTCCCGGTTTATCGATTAAAATTAAAAAGCCCGGAAAGCAGCGTGGCTATCCGAGCTTCGATGATCACAGTGGTGCGTGGTTACTCTTCAAGGAAGGTGGTGTACTCGTCGTCACTCATCAGTTCAAGGGTCTCACCACTCATCTTCACTTTGGCGATCCAGCCTGCTCCGTATGCATCGCTGTTGACCTTTTCAGGTTCGCCTTCGAGCTCTTCATTCACCTCAATCACTTCACCGGCGACCGGCGCATAGACATCGGAAACAGCCTTGACCGATTCAACCACGGCATAGGCTTCACCGGCATCAATGGTGCGGCCAATTTCAGGTAGCTCAACAAATACGATATCACCAAGTGCTTCCTGGGCATGGTCACTAATGCCGAAGGTGGCAATATCACCTTCAATGCGAACCCACTCATGGTCTTTGGTATACTTCAAATCAGCAGGAATAGTCATGGCCTCTCCTTCCTCAGCTAGAAAAATAAATTGGTCTTAAAGTTAGCGCCGGACGTTGCTGCGCACAAACGGTAAAGTTGTGCGCTCAGCAGGGACTGCTTTGCCACGAATCTCTACCGTTAATGGAGCAGACTCAGCGTGTTCCGGTTTCACATAGGCCAGGGCAACGCCGCCAGCCATCGGGCTGAACATACCGGAGGTGATCTCACCGGTTTCCACGCCATTGGCAAACACCTTGTAGTGCTCACGCGGGATACCGCGTTCGGTCAGTTTGATGGCGATCAGACGCTGATGTGCCCCCTCTGCACGGCGTGCCTCAACCGCAGCTTTACCGATAAAGTCACCCTTATCGAGCTTGGTGATCCACATCAGTTTGGCCTCAACCGGTGTAACCGCGTCAGAGATCTCGTGGCCGTAGAGGGCATAACCCATCTCGGTGCGCAGCATGTCGCGGGCGGCAAGGCCGATCGGTTCAGCGCCATTGGCAAGTAGCTTCTGCCATACCTCTACTGCGATGGCGTTGGGGATATAGATCTCAAAGCCATCCTCACCGGTGTAACCGGTGCGTGATATAATGCTGTTGCGACCAGCGATACTTACCTGTGCAAATTTATAGTAGCCGATGCTCTCCAGATCGCTTTCAAGTAGTGGCTGCAGTGCAGCCTGAGCGGCAGCACCCTGTAGCGCCAGCAGCGTGGTATCGTCTGACTCATCACTCACCTGCACATCGAATGCCGCAGCCTGCTGCAGCAGATGTGCCACATCCTTATGACGGTTGGCGGCATTGATACAGAGGTAATATTCACGATCTGAAATTTTGTAGGTGGTGATATCATCGATGAAGGTGCCTGCATCATTGAGCAGGGCCGAGTAGTGCACCTGTCCTTCTGCCAGTTTTGAGACATCGTTGGTGGTGACATATTGCAGGAAAGCCAGTGCATCGGCACCTGCGACGCGCACCTGCCCCATGTGGGTGATATCAAAAAGGCCTGCGCCACCTTCACGCACAAAGGTGTACTCTTTCAGGGCACCGTTTTTGTACTGTACCGGCATCTCAAAGCCGGCAAACGGCACCATCTTGCCACCAAGCGTTACGTGCTCATCAAAGATCGGGGTTTTAGCCAGTTCGCTCACTATTCGTCGCCTACGTGTGTTTTGAATGCCTGCACGGTATTGGCCAGCAGCATGGTGATGGTCATCGGTCCGACGCCACCGGGAACAGGGGTGATCCAGCCGGCGCGCTGGCTGGCGGCTTCAAACTCAACGTCTCCGGTCAGCGAACCATCTTCAAGGCGGTGGATGCCCACATCAATGACAATGGCACCCTCTTTGATCCATTCGCCTTTGATCAGGCCGCGTTTGCCTGCCGCTGCCACGACAATCTCGGCACGCTCAATATGCTGCTGAAGGTTTCTGGTGAAACGGTGGCAGACGGTAACGGTGGCACCGGCCAACAGCAGTTCCAGCGCCATTGGGCGACCGACAATGTTCGATGCGCCGACAATCACACACTCCATGCCATGCAGATCAAGGCCTGTTTCAGCCAGCAGCTTCATGCAGCCGTAGGGGGTGCAGGAGCGCAGTGCAGGTTTGCGGGCAGTCAGGCGTCCGACGTTATAAGGGTGGAATCCGTCAACATCCTTGCCCGGATCGATCGCTTCGAGGATCGTCTCGGAGTTGATGTGATCAGGAACCGGAAGCTGAACCAGAATGCCATCCACCTTGGGATCGTTGTTCAGTTCGGCAATCAGGCCAAGCAGATGCAGCTGGGTGGTGTCGGCAGGCAGTTCGTGTGAAAAGGAGCGGATGCCCGCCTTTTCACAGCCCAGTTTCTTGTTTTTGACATAGACATGCGAGGCGGGGTCGTTGCCGACAATGATCACGGCAAGGCCGGGTGCGCGACCATGTTTCTGTTTAAGTGCGGCAGCCTCCACACCGATTTCACCGCGCATGCGGTCGGAGAGGGCTTTGCCGTTGAGGATGTTTGCAGTTGAAGCGTTCATAAGGCTGCGCATTGTTGCAGTAAGGCTCGGTTCAGACAATGATAAGCTGCATGAACGTGTTTCCTGAATCAGGACTGCGCATCGGCATCGACCTTGGCGGCAGTAAAATTGAACTGATTGCGCTGGACGCCTGCGGCTCTGAACTGCTGCGTTTCCGCCGTGCCACCCCCGCTGGCGATTACCGGCAGACGGTTCAGCTGATCGCAGCCATGGTTGCAGAGGCGGAAGCCGACCTGGGTGCAGAGGCCAGCGTGGGTGTCGGTACACCGGGTGCGATATCACTGAAAAGCGGGCTGATGAAAAACTGTAACTCGACCTGCCTGAACGACATGCCACTGCAGCAGGATCTGCAGCGGCAGCTTGGCCGAGAGGTGCGCCTGAGCAATGATGCCAACTGTTTTGCGCTCTCCGAAGCGGTGGATGGCGCAGCCGCCGGGGCCGGTATGGTGTTCGGCGTGATTCTCGGCACCGGGGTCGGTGGCGGTATCGTAGTCAATGGCAAGGTGCTCAATGGCGCCAACAGTATTGCCGGTGAGTGGGGCCATAATCCGCTGCCCTGTCCGCAAGCGGATGAGCTGCCGGGACCAGCCTGTTATTGTGGGCGATATGGCTGTATTGAGACGTGGCTCTCCGGGCCGGCGATGAGTGCTGACCACCGGCGACATGAGCAGGTCAGTGTATCAGCTGAAGAGATTGTCAGGTTGGCAGGAGAGGGTGATCAATCTTGTCAGCAGAGCGTGGCGCGTTATTGTGATCGTTTGGCCAGAGCGCTGGCTGGTGTAATCAACATCATCGATCCCGATACCATTGTGCTCGGCGGTGGTATGTCGAACATCAAGCCGCTTTATGATGAAGTGCCACGCTTATGGGGGAGTTATATCTTCTCAGATGAGGTGCGCACACGCCTTGTCGCTCCGAAGTTCGGTGACTCTTCCGGCGTACGCGGGGCAGCATGGCTATGGAGCCAGGGGAACTAATATGAAGTTTATGCATATGGCACTGATTGTATCCGATCTGAAACGGGCAGCAGATTTTTATGAATCTATCCTTGGTTTGACGAAGATTGCGCGCCCTGATCTCGGCTTTGATGGTCTCTGGTACGGGCTTGATGGCGGCAGTGAGCTGCATCTGATGCTGCTTGATAATCCATACGCCGACTGCAGTAAGCCGGAGCATGGTGGACGCGATAACCACATCGCTCTGCAAAGTGATGCGTTCGACAAGATTCGCCAGCGTCTTGATTCTGTGGTTATCCCATACACCATGAGCCGGTCAGGGCGTAAGGCACTCTTCTTCCGTGATCCTGATGGTAATACGATTGAACTGATGGCCTGATTGGTGATTGGCCCGCAGCCGTATCAATCAAATATGCATCGCCTCAAAAAAGACGCGGTCGATGTTTTTGTTCCATGCACCGTGATAGAGCTCAAGCCAGAATTCAGCCTGTGTCTGACCGGCGGCAATGGCACTTTCCAGTGGTTTAAGAAAGATGGTCTCGTTTTGGCCGCTGCTGTTGCGGGCATCAATGCGCTCAAGACCTGCCCGGCTGATCTGTAGCATCTGGTCACAGAGCTGCAGTGCGGTTGTCCCTCTGAACGGTGTGGCCAGTGCAGTTTTCGGGGTGTTGGCTCGCAGTTCAACCACCTCGGCATGGCTCCAGTCGGCTATCATCTGCCAGGCCTGCTGCTGCGCCTGTTGGTCATAAAGTAAGCCTTTCCAGAGGGCGGGCAGCGAACAGATCCACGGCCATGGCCCGGCATCGGCGCCGCGCATCTCCATGTACTGTTTCAGTCGCACGTCGGGGAAGAGGGTGGAGACATGCAGTTCCCAATCCGCAATGGTCGGAAACTGGCCGGGCAGCTGATCAAGCTTGCCGGCCATGAAATCGCGGAAGCTGGCGCCGGCACAATCTATATATTCATTGTCGCGAATAAGGCAGTACATCGGCGCATCAAGCGCCCACTCGGTATAAGCGGCAAAGCCGAAATCCTCAGCAAAGGCACAGGCCGGGATACCGGTACGATTGGAGTCGGTATCAAGCCAGCAGGCACCACGGCGGGAGAGGTAAGCCGATGGTTTGCCATTTTCAAACGGGCTGGCGGCATACAAGGCGGTGACCAGCGGTTGCAGGCAGAGTGAAATGCGCATCTTCTGCGCCATATCCGCCTCCGATTCGAAATCGATATTGGCCTGTACGGTTGCGGTGCGCAGCATCATATCCAGGCCGCCACTGCCAACCTTCGGCATATAGTTGCGCATGATTCTGTAGCGCGCTTTCGGCATCCACGGAATATCATCGCGTTGCCACTTGGGCTGAAAGCCCATGGCGAGAAAACCGATGCGCAGCTCATCAGTCACACTTTTGAGGATTTTGTGGTAAGCGGTGGTCTCTTCGCAGGTCTGGTGGATCGTGGCGTGCGGGGCGCCGGAGAGTTCAAGCTGACCACCCGGTTCAAGGGTGATCGAGGCCATGCCGTTTTTCAGTGCAATGATATTTCCATGTTCCCTGACCGGTTGCCACTCCTGACTGGCTAGCAGTGTCAGCAGGTTGCGGATGCTGCGCTCCCCCTCATAAGGGATCGGCTTGAGCGTATCCATGCAGAAACCGACCTTTTCATGTTCGGTGCCGATGCGCCACGTTGCACGCGGTTTGCAACCCTGTTTGAACCAGTTGCTCAGGTCAGATGTGGAGAGATGCGATGACATGGCGACAGCTTAACCTATTCTATATATAGATAGTAGATGGTTGCTGTGTGGATAAATCACCGTGACTGCTGGATAGCATCCCCTAGCGCATCAATCAGCGGCTGCAGATGTTTTTCATACGGCTTCCAGCGGCCAATCGACTTGTTAGAGATGCCGCTGCGCACCTGGGAAAGGCTTTGCGTTTTCACGACGCCACGTTTCTCATGGAATTTGAGGAAGCTGTCGTCCCACTCAAGTTCACAGAACGCTACCAGGCGGCGCATCTCCCCCTCAGGGTCGGCAATCAGCGACTCGTTGGCAATTTCATACATTACACCCTCAGGCAAGGTGGTGCGCCAGTGCTCCATAAGTTCTGAATAGATTTGATAGTACCCTCCCAGCTCTTTGAGATCATAGGCAAATTTGAAGAATCTGCCTTCAAAGGAGGTTGAGTAAATCGACAGGCAGTTATCCAGAGGGTCTCTATGAGCATGGACAATCTTTGCTTTCGGAAACAGGATATGTATTACACCCACCAGCCAGTGATGGTAGAGCGTTTTATCAATATAGCGTGCATGTTTGCCGAATGCTGCATGTAGAGCATTAGAGTATTCTGTTGTTGCCTGCGTTATCAGCTTCGGTGTTATATGGCAAATGTTGGGAAACGGGAAATCTCGAACCTCAGAAAACGCTTCCCCGGGGCTGAGTATGTTGTGGACGGCAAAGCCCAGGGTGTCAGTTTCTCCGGTGTCAACAGTTTTAGCGTGCGCATCCAGAATTCGTGCGACCAGTGATGATCCTGATCTTGGCATGCCGAGAACAAAGATCAGATTCTTGCCTCTGTTGCTATCGGCATGGGCATGAAACAGCTCTTTGGTGAAAGTGGTAGAAATCACTTCCAGCATGCGTCGATCATCGTCGATGTTATAATCTATTTCGTTTCGGAAGTGTTGGTTTCCCTGCTTATAGTATGCGAAAGATTTATCATAATCACCGAGGTCTGCCCATGCTTGCCCAAGGGAAAATCCCATGATGCCCCGGTTGCGCGAAGGAAGACTTTCGTTCGATAAAATATCTTCGGCTATATTCAGTATGGAATCGAAGGCGGTGAATTTGGTGTGGCGACAATATAAATATATTGCATTGGCATGCTCAGGTTCAATTTCAAGGAGTTGGAGTAACCGCTGTCTGGCTTCGTCAAGCTCTCCTGTTTCCATTAACAGTCTTGCTAAATTATATAAGCCCTTGGTGTTGTCAGGGGCTAGCTCTATAGCCTTCCGCATGTAAACACTGGCTTCATCGTACCTGTTTTGCATCTGCAAAATCCGGCCAAGGTTTGCATGGCTAGGGCTGTGCTTGGGGGCAAGCTTAAGAGCAGTCCGGGCTGGAGTATCGGCATCACTCCAGCGACTAAGGTCACAAAGGGTTGTAGCCAGGGCCTGCCACCCTTCAGCGCCTCTGGGGCAAAGCCGAGTGTACTGCTTCCAGTAAGTTAGCGATTGCAAATAATTCCCCTGCTCTCGATACAGGGTTCCCAAACAGGCAATTAAGCCGGGATGCCTTGGATGCTGTTTAATGGCCAACCTCAGGTCGGATTCAGCTTTGTCCGGCTGACCCTGTTTCATGTCAATTCGGGAGAGGATGGTTTGAGCATCGGGGTTGTTTTTGCTGAAGGCCATAATCTGTTGGCAAAGCAGAGCGGCCTGCTCAAATTCATTAGATATATAGGCATGCTGGGCATTATGGAGCAATGCATTAAGCCTGTTTGTTTGTTGCATGTTTAGTTTACGTTGTTTCAATTATTCACCATGTAATAATAAGTAGTAGTGGCATATTGGGTTGATGCGACATCAAGTCAACATCATTGTTTTAATATAAACAGGCTAAAATCCATGTGTGGGAAAATGACACACACAAGATGTGGCGTGTTGACCCAGTGACCTGGATCACGCAATGTTCGCAACGTCATCCCATGGGGGAGAGCCTTTTCAGCGATCTAGATCTGCGAAAGGGTTTGAAACGAGGGATGGAAATATTTGCACTAACCCCAGTAGGGGTTAAATAAACTTTTTAATAGAGGATATCACAACATGAAGAAGACACTTCTTTCTGCTGCTGCTTTCGCTGTTGTTGCTGTTTCTGCTGTTGCAGTTGCTCCAACTACTTCTGAAGCTGTTCCTGCATTCGCTCGCCAGACCGGCGCTGCATGCTTGAACTGCCACTTCCAGGCAATTCCACGAATGACCGCTTTCGGTCGTTCTTTCCGTATGAACGCTTTCCGTGACATGGGTGAGCAGGGTCTCATCGAAGACGAGCACCTGTCACTTCCAGCGGTATTCAACATGGCTTTCCTGATGAAAGCTCGTATCTCTAACGGCACTACTAAAAACGCTGCTGGCCTTGTAACTGCTGGTGGTGGTCTGATCGGCACTGCAGCTACCTCTGGTCTTGCTCTGGGTCTGACCGGTACTGCTGCTACTGCTATCCCTGGTGGCACTCCATCAACTACTGCTCTGCAGTTCCCTGATGAGACTGCATTCCTGTTCGGTGGTCGCTTGGGCGAGCACACTGGTATGTTCGTTGAAATGGGCTACAACGGTGCGGCTATGGACATGCTGGGTTACAAAGTTGCATACGTAGTAGACATCGACGGCGGCCTGATCGCTGTTGCTCTGGGTACTTCTGACGCTCTGGGTCTCTCTTCTGTGTTCAATGATCCATCAAACGCAATCTCTCGTAACACTCGCGGCGTACAGACTCGTGCACGTGCAATGCGTGACACTGTTCACCACAACGCTATGACTGGTGTTGGTGTGTACGGTATCGTTGCTAACTCTATCTACTTCGCTGCAGGCGCAACCGTTTCTGGTGGCGGCGGTGCTGTAGTAGGCGGCGGTGTTGATCTTGAAGTTGGTCAGTACTACCGTGCTGCATTCATGGGTGAGCTCGCTGGCTTTGACGTAGTTGCTGGTGGTTGGTACGCTAACTCTATCAACCCAATCCATAAAATGACTGGCGTTGGTAAAGGTTCACGTAAGGAGCTGGGTGTTGACGTTCAGCTGCAGGGCGATATCGGCGCTGCTTCTGTTGGTTTCTACATGCCTGTAGTTATCTCCTCTAAGACTGATGCTGCTTGGAATGGCCTGCTGACTGGTACTATGGCTGCTAGCCAGAAAGTTACTGGCTTCATGCCTTACGTAAACATCGCTTTCGGCGCTGCTGGTATCCGTCTTGGTTACGACTACTCTAAGCAGACTGCTACAGTTGGTGGTGCCCTGACTCGTAAGGATACTCAGGTTATTGTGGGTGCCTGGTACGACCTGGCTCAGAACTTCACGCTGGATCTTGAGTATGATGCACAGAAACGCACTGGCATTGCTGGTACTGTTTCTAAGCTGAACGCTACTACTCTGCAGCTTGAGTACGTATACTAAGATTCCTTTTGGAAGCTTTGGAAAGGGGCCCTTCGGGGCCCCTTTTTTTATGCCTTAAAAAGCCGGAATGTGAAGTGCACTACGCTCCAATGAAGTGGCGTGAACCTCCTTTTGCCTTGACCCGGCACCTGCAACTGGCTGTAATGCGCGGCTATGAAACAATACCTTCTTTTTATTCCAGTCGTTTTACTACTCTCCTCATGTGAGGGTAAACAGTTTTTCTACCCCAATGATCAGCAGGGGCCTGCATATACGTTGGGTAATGGTGAGGATCCAGTAGCAGGAAAGCCGCGTGCACCATTGGATGTGCCGCCTGAATTGCAGGCTGAACTTGAAGTGCCGATGGCAGGCGAAATTGCCAGCAGAGCAGATGAGACGGTGCTCTCTAAAGATTATCAGGATGCAGTGGCTGGCAAGGCGATTGCGCTGGATGCCAAAATCTATCCGGTTGATGCAGCCAAGGTCTTCTCTGCGGTCGTGGATGCTATGACCAGTTTGAATATCCCCGTTGATTCGGTGGATTCACCAAGTGGCATCATTACGACTGACTGGATCCGTAGAGGCGATGCTTCTGCATCGATGTTTGAATTTTTCGGTTCTACTTCAGCAAGTACTCCGACACGCCATCGCTACATCGTAAGGGTTTACCGGGCAAAAATAGAAGGACGTGATGAAGCCACCAAGCTTGAGGTTCGTGTCCATGGGCAGATGGCAATTAATCGTTCCTGGGTCAACAAAGCCATGAAGCAGAAGGTGACCGACCAGTTGTTTGTGGGTGTGGACGAGCAGCTTCAGCGTATGCAACAGGGTGTAACTGGCCAAACAGTCGGAGACACTGCGCAGTAGAATCAACAGCCCTGCCGAGCGTTGTTCGGCAGGCTCGTTGTTATTTTATCAGCTCTTTCAGTGCCAGGCCCGGATCGGGCTGGCGCATCAGTGATTCACCAATCAGGAATCCGTAGACGCTGTTCTCATTCATCAGCCTGATATCATCGGGGGTGAATATGCCGGATTCGGTAATGACAGTTTTGTCATTGCCGATCTTTTCCAGTAGCTCTATGGTCGTATCAAGTGTCACGTCGAAGGTGTGCAGATTGCGGTTGTTGATGCCCATCAGTTGAGTATCCAGTTTCAGAGCCCGTTCCAGCTCCGCTGCATTGTGCACTTCAGGCAGTACGGAGAGGCCAAGCTCATGAGCACATGCAGTCAGCTCTGCAGCCAGCAGATCATCCAGCATGGCCATAATCACCAGAATGGCATCTGCTCCCATCGCTTTGGCTTCAATGATCTGATACGGGTCGAGCATGAAATCCTTGCGCAGGATAGGCAGAGAGACAGCATCACGAATGGCTGTGACATAAGCATCATCACCCTGAAAATATTTCACATCAGTAAGAACGGAGAGGCAGGTTGCACCACCGGCTTCATAGCGCTTTGCAATTGCAACCGGATCAAAATCGGCGCGAATAATGCCTTTGGACGGGCTGGCTTTTTTCACCTCGGCGATAACAGCATTTTGTCTGCTGGCCACTTTTACTTGCAGTGCTCCGGAGAAATTGAGGGGAGACTTATGCTTCGCAACGGCAAGTAGTTCAGCTTCACTGCGTTGGAGTTTGCAGGCGTCTACCCACTCACGCTTATAAGCTGCGATTTCATTCAGTATTGAGCTCATACTGCTACACCTTGGGTGAACGCAATCAGCTTGTTCAATATCTCAGACACGCGCCCGTTATCTATGGCGTTTGCAGCCATTGCGATGCCATCGCCAATGCCATCCACTTTACCCGCCACCCAGAGCGCTGCAGCAGCATTAAGCAGTACAATATCCCGCCCGGCACCAGCCTGACCGGCAAAGATATGTTTCAGGATTGCAGCATTGGTGGCGGCATCATCGCCTGCCAGTGCTGCAGGCGTAGCGTAAGGCATGCCAAAAGCGGCCGGATCAATCTCAAAGCTGATCGGCTGCTGACCGGCCTGAATCAGAATTGCATCGGTAATATCGGTAGTGGTAATCTCATCCAGCCCGTCACGGCCATGCACAATCAGGGCACGTTTGCAGCCGAGCTTGGTAAGCGCGCCTGCGACCAGCGCCAGTTTCTCTTTGGCGTAAACACCAAGTACCTGATACTTAGCATTGGCCGGATTGGTCAGGGGGCCAAGCAGATTAAAGATCGTGCGTACGCCCAGTTCGCGGCGAACGGGGCCGGCATGTTTCATGGCCGGATGCAGGTGCTGGGCAAAGAGAAAGCCGATACCGGTCTGGTCAATGCATTCGGCCACCTGTTCGGGTGTGATATTCAGGTTTACACCGAGCGCTTCGAGTACATCTGCGGCGCCGGATTTTGATGACATGGCTCGATTGCCATGCTTGGGAACGGGTACGCCGCAAGCAGCAACGACCATCGAGACGGCTGTAGAGATATTGAATGTTTTAGCGCCATCACCACCAGTGCCGCAGGTGTCGATCAGGCCGGTGGCCTGCGGGGTGATTTTGGTGGATGCACTGCGCATCGCTCGGGCTGCGCCGGCAATGATCTCGGCGGTTTCTTCACGAATGGAGAGTCCCATTAGTATGGCTGCAGTTTGAGCGGAGGTTGCCTCACCCTTCATGATGGCTGAGAACACTGCCTCTGAAGCCTCTTCTGAGATGCAGCTGCCAGCCTGAAGGTCTTTAATGATCGCTGTGACCGCGTTGCTCATGCCCTGGCCTCAAGGAAGTTTTTCAGCATCTGGTGGCCGTGTTCGGTGAGGATCGATTCAGGATGAAACTGCACGCCGAAGGTGGGGTGTTCACGATGGCGCAGTCCCATCAGCTCCCCCTCCTTGGTCCAGGCTGTTTTAATCAGGCAATCCGGTAGTGGCTCAGGCACAATCAGTGAGTGGTAGCGTGTAGCGGTAAACGGAGAGGGCAGCCCTTTGAAGATATATTCGCCGTCATGTTCAATAGGACTGGTTTTGCCATGCATCAGGCGTGGTGCCCTGATTACCTCTCCGCCGAATACTGCGGACATCGATTGATGGCCAAGACAGACACCGAGTAACGGAATGACGCCGGAAAAACGGCGAATTACATCCATCGAGATGCCAGCTTCATGCGGCGTGCAGGGGCCGGGAGAGACAAGGATGTGGTCTGGCGCAAGTTCGGCAATCTCATCAAGGCTGATTTTGTCGTTGCGGTAGACCAGCGGCTGTTCTCCCAGTTCACCCAGGTACTGCACCAGATTGAAGGTGAATGAATCGTAGTTATCGATAACGAGGATCATGATTTCCTGCCTTGTGCTTCGGCCAGTGCAACGGCGCGGAACATGGCCGTTGCCTTGTTGACGCACTCAGTGTGTTCGCGCTCGGGAACCGAATCTGCAACGATGCCGGCCCCGGCCTGAATGTGGATCTCTCCACCGTGAATAACCGCAGTGCGAATGGCAATGGCAGTATCCAGTCGCTGGCCGCCAAAGCCGATATAACCGACTGTGCCGGCATAGGGGCCACGCGCTATCGGTTCAAGTTCATGAATGACCTGCATGGCGCGCACTTTCGGAGCGCCTGATACCGTGCCCGCCGGGAATGTGGCTGCCAGAAGATCCAGGCTGTCTGCATCCTCTCTCAGATCGCCCTCAACCTGCGAGACGATATGCATAACATGCGAGTAGCGTTCAATGGTCATCGATTCAGTCAGTGTGACCGAACCATATTTGCAGACCCGTCCCAGATCATTGCGACCCAGATCAACCAGCATTACATGTTCAGCCAGCTCCTTGGCATCCTGCAACAGATCCGCTTCCAGGGCCTTGTCTTCGGCCGCGGTTTTGCCACGCGGCCGGGTGCCTGCAATCGGGCGAACCACCGCTTTATCCATCTCCCTGCGCACCAGAATCTCCGGTGATGAGCCGACCAGAATGGTCTCACCGATGTGCAGGTAGAAGAGATAGGGTGATGGGTTGATGTGGCGTACTGCGCGGTAGACGTCAAAGGGCGCACAGGTCAGCTTTTTGGAGAAGCGCTGGCTCAACACCACCTGAAAAATATCACCGGCAAGGATGTATTCACGGGCTTTGGATACTGCCGCTTCAAAATCGGCCTGCGTGGTTTGCGCCACCGGCGGTTCTGTCAGCGTGGTGTCGGCATCAAGTTTCAGCACCTGCGCCATATCACCCTCATAGAGGCTGGCCTCCATGCCATCCAGTACAGAGGCTGCATCTTTTCCCTGATCGGCAGGCAGGCGCACACAGCAGGTCAGCGTACCTTTCAGGTTATCAAAAACCATAAATCGATCGACCAGCAGATAGGCTGATTCAGGTGCGCCGACAGGGTCGGGCAGGTCGGCTGGAATATCTTCAAACCGGGAGACGATCTGATAGCCGAAATAACCGACAGCACCACCGGCAAACGGCAGGTCATCCTCAGGGATGAACTCCTGCTGCAGCACAAAATCACGCAACCAGTCGAGAATGCCACCATTAAAATGCTCTTCGCGGCCATCACGGTAGAGCAGATGCGTGGTGTCACCATTCGAGGTGGCGCGACATGCAGGGCTGATGCCGAGAATGCTGTAGCGGCCCCACTGCTCGCCGCCTTCAGCGGACTCGAACATGAAGCAGTCACCACGATTTACCAGGCGCGAAAAGAGGCCCGGCGGCGTGAAGCAGTCGGCGGAAAGGGTGCGGCGGAAAAGTTTCATGGTCGCGCTCATATTGACAAGGTTACCCTACTGTGGCGAAATGCGCCGCCTTCGGGACAGGAGAGATAACCTGTCTGCGAGGAAACGGGGCCATAGCTCAGCTGGGAGAGCGCCACACTGGCAGTGTGGAGGTCAGCGGTTCGATCCCGCTTGGCTCCACCATATTGAAAACCGGGCACATTGTGTCCGGTTTTTTTATGCCCCTGTTTTTCTGAGCCGATGCGCTGTGAAATATTCATTGTCGCGAAGGTTATATTTTCTCCCTTTATCGGGCTATCCCCAATTCATGGTTTTTCACTGCTGCTTCTACTGAGCAATTTCATTGCATTAAAGGTGTGGATGCATTCGAATCGGTCAATGGATTTTGATGCGAATATTGCCGACACACTGATTAAGCTCTTTGCCGCCTGGCTGCTGATTGCCGGTGTTGCCTACTGGGCCAATCGTGAAGGGCTGGGGCTCTCGAAAAAGATGCTCATCGCCTCAGGGCGAGGACTGTTGCAGTTGCTGGCGCTGGCGTTTGTGTTGCACTGGATATTCGATATCCAGTCGCATCTGGCGCAAGCCGCTCTGATAGCCGGGTTCTGTATCCTTGCTGGCCATAACAGCGCGTCTCATCAAGATGGTGCGCGTACCACATGGATAGCTTGCGCGATCGGTTTGATCTGTGCCTGCCTTGTTACCCTGCCATGGCTGGCAGTGACCGGTTCAATCTCTGATGATACCCGAACGCTGGTGCCACTGGGTAGTATGATTGCAGCCAATGGCATGAATGCGATCTCTATCATGTTTTCACGTCTGAAATCAGGCGGCGAGCTTGGTGATGGCCTGAAGACAGCTATGATTCCAACCATTGATACGCTGCGTGTGGTGGGGCTGGTGCATATGCCGGGTATCTTTGTTGGCATGGTGCTGGCGGGTGCATCGGCAATCGATGCTGCAGTGGCGCAATTGATTGTGCTCTACATGGTGGTGACCTCCAGTTTTACAGCTTGCCTGATTACTTTTCTGATGATGAATCACCTGAACAAACGTAAGGCGTAAGGCACTGGCTATCAGCTCTTAAGAGGCAGGCAAGCTGCCCTGACTGCTCTCTTTTCACTGCTTGATGTGAGCGCATTTTCCTGCGACCCTCTGGCTTATGAGACGGGAGAGGAGAACTGCAAATGTTAGTCTGCGGCAGGTGATTTTCAGATGCGGCTGAAGCGTATTGAGCTGGCCGGATTTAAATCATTTGTTGATCCGACCAAGATCGATCTGGATCGTGGCATTACTGCCATTGTCGGGCCTAACGGTTGTGGCAAATCAAATATTGTTGACGCGCTGCGCTGGGTGCTGGGTGAACACTCGGCAAAACATCTGCGTGGTGGCGTTATGGATGATCTCATATTTCAGGGATCCGACACCCGTCCGCCGGTGGCCGTTTGTGATGTCGAACTTACCTTTGCCATTCAAAGAGGAACCCTTGCCAGCCCCTACCACGAGTTAAGTGAAATCAGTATTCGCCGTCGGCTGACGCGCGATGGTGGTTCCGACGCCTTTATTAATGGCAAAATGGTGCGGCTGAAAGATATTGTTGATCTGTTTCTCGATACCGGCATCTCCACCCGCGCCTACGCCATCGTTGAACAGGGCTCGATTGCCCGCATGGTAACGGCCAAGCCTGAAGAGCGTCGTGTGATCTTTGAAGAGGCCGCAGGGGTGATGAAATACCGCTCGCGACGCAAAGAGGCCAGTCGCCGCATGAAGGATACACAGCAGAATCTTGATCGCGTGCTCGATCTTCTGGAAGAGGTGCGCAGTCAGTGTCGCAGTCTCAAGCAGCAGGCATCACGCGCAGAACGTTTCAAGACGCTGCAGGATGAATTCACGCATCTGCAGTCGGTCAGTCTTGGTCTGCGCTATCGCAACCTGCAAGAGGGCTTCGTGGCCATAGAGCAGCGTCTGAAACAGGCGCGTGCAACAGAGGCTGAAGCAGGTCAGCAACTGACGGTTTTTGAGAAACAGGTAGCAGAACGGCGACAGCAGGTTGTTGCCCATGAGGATGAGGCGCAGTCGCTACAGGATCAGTTGCGCGAGGCAGAGCGTCGCCGTGCAGACCTGCAGCAGCAGGCTGAGCGTATTGCCGGCGAACGCCGGCTGTTTACCGAGCGCAAGGCAGCGCTGAACTCGCGTATTGAGGAGGCGACTGAATTCAGTAGTCGGGTTTGTGAAGAGTTGGCAATGGCTGAACAGCGCCTTGCTGAGCAGGATGACTCCGAACTGCAAGCTCTCAAAGCAATGGCCATCACAAGCCTCGAGCAGGCGCAACTGAGCTTTCAGCAGCAGGGGTTGCAGCGTGATGGCTGTCTCTCTGAATATGAGCGCTTACGACATAGCGGTGAGCAGGCCAGGCAGCAGCGCGACAAGGCAGAGGCTGCACTGCTTCGTTTGGCTGAGCGTGAAGCGCGACTGGCAGAACAGCTTTGTGAGATAGAGGGGCAGATCAGTCGTAATAGTGCAGCGATGGGGGAGGCTGAGAAGCTTCTCAGTGCCAATGAACAGGCTTATCGCTGCGCCGAAGAGCATGTTGCATCAGCGCAGGAGGCCTTGGATCAGAGCAGGATAAGCCGGGAAAATGCGGCGCAGGCACTGGCGCAGCAGGAGTCTGCTGTGCGTGAGTTAAAGGGCGCTGTACAGGAGCTGCGCGGACGCACCAAAAATCAGGATATTCCGGATGGTCTGCGTGACGGTCTGAGAGCATCGGGTGGCATCTGGGTTGATGAGTCATTGAATGTGCCCGAGGGGCTGGAGGCGGCGGTGGCTGCGGCGCTGCGCGGAGGCTCTGCCGATGTACGTATTCCTGTTGATGCAGATCTGAATAGCTGGAGAGATATGCTGACTCGTTCGGCTGCCGCTCCGATCGCCCTGTTTGCCGGTAACGGTAGCGCAGGTCAGAGCGTTACCGCAAATTCTCTTGCCGATGCCATCGGTGTAGACCCTAAACATCCGCTCTATGATCTGTTTGCTCCGATCAGGCTGGTTGATGAGATAGCTCAGGGCTTTGGCAGTGACGGGCAGTGTGTCAGTCGTGATGGCTGGCGTTATGAGCCGGAAGGGTGGCTGGTGCCGCCGGCCGGAAACAGAACTGCAAACCGTCTGGCCACACAGCGCAAGCTTCGCGATGCTGAAGGTGAGCTGACTCTGGCTGAAGTGGCTCTGCTGTCTGTCTCTGAAACATTTGCCGAAGCGGAATTGACTCTGGAGAAGCAGCAGAAAGATTGGCAGCAGGCCCATATTGAGGTGACAAGAACTGAAGGCGACTGGCATAAGTCTCAGGCTGAGCTCTCACGTTCAAAATCAGAGCAGCTGTCCCTGAATGAGCGTCAGCAGCGTCTGCAGAGTGATATCCATGAGGCTGCGGAAGAGCGCCATCACTGGCAGCAGCAGCTGGACCGGGCTGGCGGTGTGGACCAGAAAGCCCTTGATCTCGCACGCCGGCGTCTTGATGAGCAGAATAGTGAGGTTGCCAGGTGTGAACAGTCACTGAATCAGGCGCGTACAGGGCTGTCACAGGCCGAGCAGTCACTGGCTCTGTTTGCGCAGGCCCGGGGTAATATGCAGCGTGAATGTGAACGGCTGCTGCAGGAGCGTTCGCGGTTAACCGGTCAGATCGAATCTGATCGGGTGCGACTTACTCAGGCTGAGGCAGAGCTGGCCAAGGTTCGTGCCCACAGTGATCTGGATGAGCAGCTGGCTGCTGCGGCAACTGAGGTGGAGAAGCAGCATCAGGCGATGAATGAGATTCGCCAGCAGGGGCATGAGCTTCAGCAGGCACAGCATGAGGCTGAGCGCAGCGAGCGTCAGGCGCGCCAGCAGCTGCAGCTGGCCGGCGAACAGCGTCAGGCCATCGAGCTTTCACAGGCTCAGGATGCAACACGCCTGCAGGATCTCGAAGAGGAGATCGAAAATCGTTGTCAGAGATCAGCAGCGGATCTTCTAAAGCGCATCGAAAGCATGGGCGATCTTGAAGATGCCGATGTGATGATCGCCCGCAGCCACGAGTTGGGTGATCGTCTGGAGCGTTTCGGGCCGGTCAATCTGATGGCGATTGATGAGTTTGAGCAGGCCAGCGAGCGGGAGGTGTTCCTCTCTGAGCAGGCTACGGATCTGGAAGCGAGTCTGGCAACGCTCAACGACACTATCACACGCATTGACCGGACTACCCGCCAGCGCTTCCTTGAGGTGTTTGAGCAGACCAACGCCTACTTTAAAC
Organism: Mariprofundus sp. KV; assembly: GCF_013387475.1. Lineage (GTDB taxonomy): Bacteria > Pseudomonadota > Zetaproteobacteria > Mariprofundales > Mariprofundaceae > Mariprofundus. The sequence goes on from NZ_VWNB01000008.1 coordinate 22,963, forward strand.
AGACCTTTCCACAGCTCTTTGGCGGTGGTCGTGCCGAGCTGCGTCTGGATTCCGATGATGTGCTTACCGCCGGTGTTGAGGTGATTGCCCAGCCGCCGGGTAAGCGACTGCAGGATGTCACACTGCTTTCCGGTGGTGAAAAGGCGCTGACAGCTGTGGCACTGGTGTTCTCGATATTCAAGATTAAACCGGCACCGTTCTGTGTGCTCGATGAGGTGGATGCGCCGCTTGATGACGCCAATGTGGCGCGTTTTGGCGAGATGGTGCGTGAGCTCTCCGACCGGGTGCAGTTCCTCTCTATCTCACACAATAAAATTACCATGCAGCAGGCCGATCGCCTGATCGGTGTATCAATGCCTGAGCCGGGCGTATCCAAGATTGTTGCTGTCGATATGGAATCAGTTCCGCACTAACGATCTTGTTGACGACAGCAGTGTGCCAGGTGCCAAACAGCTCAGGTAGAGCATCATTGCATGCATGCAATGATTCGGGTCAGGCAACTGGCACGAAACCTGCTCAATGATGGAGCTGGTCGGGCAGGAGGATGCATGCCGGATACCCCACAATCAGAAGCGATGTCGATACCGGGCCTGAAAGAGCGTCCCGGAGGTCATTTTGCGGCCATCCTTGTTCAGGATGGTGTGATGAGTGTTGCCGATGTCAAAAAGGCGATGCGTGTACAGGAGAAGCTGGGCAGCAGTAAGCTTGTATCCACCATTCTCACTGAGCTGGGCATTCTCACTGAAGATGAACACCGTCGCATTATCCGCAAACATGGCAGAGAATTCCGCATTGGCGAGTTGATCTGTGAGCTGGGTTATATCACCCTGCAGCAGCTGCAGGAGGCGGAGAGGAAGCTTGTAAGCTCTCCGGGGAAACGTATCGGCGAAGTCATTCGTGAAATGGGGTTGATCGAAGATCGGCAGCTTGCCCAGGCGCTCTCTGAACAGCTGGCGATGCCCTTGATTCATCTCGATATTGATACCGCTGATCGCACCGTGCTTACCCAGTTTGCCATTAAATTTATGCGTATGCATATGACTGTGCCCTATGAGGCCAGTGGCACCAAGGTTTCAATCGCCACAGCCAATCCTCTGAATAACACGGCAATTCAGGAGATTGAAAAACGGATGCAGAAGAAGGCGGTGGTTTCGATTGCCGCAGAGAGTGCGATCCTCTCCCTGCTCAGTAAGCTTGAGTCGGCAGGCGGCAGGGGCGGTGAGGCGAAAGATCAGGTCGCTGATGTGGTTGATAGTATTCTGCTGGCGGCTATTCGCGATCATGCCAGTGATATTCATATTGAGCCGATGGATGGTTTAGCACGCGTGCGTTTCCGTCTCGATGGTGTGCTGATTCATAAAATGGATCTGCCCTCGGAACTTTCGCAGCGCGTTTTGGCACGTCTGAAGGTGCTGGCAGAGATGGACATCTCCGATAGCCGTCGCCATCAGGATGGCCGCTTTACCCGCGAAGTGAGTAATGTCAGGGCGGATTATCGAGTATCCACCTATGTGACAATCTATGGCGAAAACATGGTGATGCGTATTCTGCGCAGCTCCGGCGGTATCAAAAATATCGAACAGATCAGTATGAGTCGTGGTGTGCTGGATCGCTTCAAACATGAGGCGCTGGATGTGCCGACCGGCGTGGTGCTGATTACCGGGCCGACAGGTTCAGGTAAAACCTCCACCCTCTATGCCGCGGTTGATTACCTGAATCGTCCAACCACCAAAATCATTACCGTGGAGGATCCTGTCGAATTTATCGTGCCCGGTATCATGCAGTGCTCGGTGGATGCAACGGCTGGTCGCTCGTTTGATCAGTCACTGAAAGCGATGATGCGTCAGGATCCTGACATTATTGTCATGGGTGAGGTGCGTGACCGCCCCTCGGCTCAGGTGGCTGTACAGGCGGCGTTGACCGGTCATAAGGTGCTGACCACATTTCATACCGAGGACTCGATCGGCGGTCTGTTGCGTCTGATTGATATGGGCATTGAGACCTTCCTGATCTCATCCACCGTGGTCAGTATTCTGGCTCAGCGACTGATTCGCACCATCTGCCCGGAGTGCAGGCAGGCCTATATGCCGAACAAACGTATTGCCAACCTTATCGGCATTGATGATGAGACATTGCGCACCAGTACCTTTTATCGCGGTACAGGTTGTGGCACCTGCTACGGTACCGGCTATCATGGCCGTACTGCCCTGCATGAACTACTGGTGCTCAATGAGGATGTGCGTGAGGCGATTCTGGCGCATAAGAGTTCGCACGATATCAGACAGATCAGCTGTGATACCACCAACCTGCTCTCGCTGATGGAGGATGGGCTCTATAAGGTGCTGCTTGGGCTGACCACCGCTGAAGAGGTGTATCGCATTGCGCCGCGCTCACTCTCGACGCGCTCAGTAGAAGATATTTACCGATTAATGGGACATGGGGAATAGAATGGACGCATTTCAACTGGCTGAAGAGATTCGCCTCCGCTTTCGACAAGGCGACGCCAAGCTACCGGTACTGCCTGAAGCGGTGATGGAGGTGCGCAAAATCGTCAATGACGAGAACAAGGGCGCCGGCGATATTGCCAGGGTGGTGGCAAAAGACTCAACGCTCTCCACCACTGTGCTGCGTATTGCCAACTCTGCCCGCTTTAGAGCCGGGGGAGCTGAGATCCGTAACCTTCCCATGGCGATTCAGCGATTGGGTGGACGCCGGACGCTGCAGCTGTTGACTGCTATCTCAAGTCAGGTGCATCTGGCGGTGAAAAACAAGCAGCTGCAGGGGGTTCTGCGCGACAGCACCCGCCACGCTCTGCTGGTGGCCACTGCAGCCCAGCATCTGGCACGTTTGACACGCACGGTTGATCCTGAAGAGGCATTTCTTGGCGGCATGCTGTTTGATGTCGGTGTCTCGGCCATTATCTGTGCCGTACCTGATGAGATCATTAAGTGTGCCCCTGAAGAGCAGAAGGTTATCCTCAAGCAGCTGCATCGCGAAATGGGTGGTCGCCTGCTCACCTACTGGGATATGCCTGATGCCTTTATCGCACTGGCGTCTCACCATGGCGTTGAGGCCGATGATCGACCAAGAGAGAATCTGATCGACCTGATTGATGCCGTGCAGTTTATGCTCGACTCCAGCGGCCATTCGCTACCCTTTGATGATGTGCCGGAGGGCATTGATGCGCTGCACTATCCTCCGATGCGCAGACTGAATGTGAATGAGACCCATCTGGCTGCTGTGGAGGTGGAACTGGAAGATGGTGTGGCCGAGCTGGAGCAGATATTCAGCCAGCTCGGTTGATCAGGGGAACTCTGAAAACGACATCCATGTAGTTTTTTCAGAACGGAAGCCGCCTATTCAGTGGCCTCAAAGAGATCCGGGAAGCTGATTTTGATTCGGGATACTTCTCCCTCCAGCTGACGATAAAAAGCAGCGCTTTCGATGGGCAGCTGCAGTTCATCTGTAATGAACGATTCATTCACCCTGGCGAAACCGCAGCAGTGACCACTCCAGACCAGTTCGCTGGCCATGGTAGATGCATCCTTGGCAAAATGGTCGAAGATCAGATGTGCAAGATTCAATGCCATCATGGCGTGCTGCAGCTCTTTGGGTATTGCGGAGACGGGCAGCGTGCCGGTGTGGTGATGGTATGAGATGAAGTGTTGTACCTTTTTTGGCAGCTGCCAGTGCAGGGCAAGGATGACACCGGCATCAATGTGGGTGTAACCCAGCTGCTCATATTCAGCCTGCAGGGCATCAGTACCTGAGTCGATAGCCGTCTTTAACTGTGCAAGCTTCTCATCCGTCTCAAGGTTGAGGATCACCAGCTTGCCGATGTCATGCAGCATGCCGATCAGACTGGCGTCATGGCGCTCCAGTTTCTGACATGATTCAGCCAGCAGTCGGGTGAGGCTGGAGATCGACTGGCAGTGCATCCAGATATAACGAACCTGCTGACGCATCTTCTCACTCTGTCCCAGTTCAGGGGCAAGACTCTTAAAGATGACATTGCTGGTCTCATCCAGTCCGAGACGGGCAATGGCCAGAGGAATATTGCTGATCTCGGAGCTGCCGGGCACTGAATAGGCGGATGAGTTGCACACCTTGAGAATCTGAGCGGTAAGGATCGGATCCTGTGCGATGACTGCGCCCAGCTCTCCGGCTGAGGCGTCGGGCTGCTCCAGAATCTGCTGAATCTTGTGCCAGATCTCCGGCATCGGTGGAATCTCATGAATCTTGGAGCGCAGATGTTTAAGTATCTCGCCATTTAGGCGGGGAGGTTTGCTCAGATCATATGCGGAGTTGTGACGCAGTGAAGAGGGGCAGCTGGCAAGAACGCCTCCGAGTGAGTTGGGGGGGCACGCATTGATCTGCACCGTTTGGGTGGCTACGGATTTTCTGGTTGTGGTGCGGGATGGTCTTGTGCTGCGCTCACTTTCACGACTGCGTTTGCCAAATATTTTTGCCAACCAGGACATAGGAACCCCCAAGGTGCCAGCTGCTGCGCACTCCTTTCTGACAGCAAATTCAGTGCCATAAGTTGCCTCGGATATGGTGGCGCTCTAGCCTGCGTCGCCTGATGAAACAAGAGAGCCAAAAACTACTAGGTCTGGACAGGCTGTTTATTAAAACTTACGGCTGCCAGATGAACGAATATGACTCCGGCCGTATGGCGGATATGATGAAGCAGGCCTATGGCCTAAGGCTTGTGGCAACGCCGGATCAGGCCGATGTGATTCTGATGAATACCTGTTCGGTGCGCGAAAAAGCGGAAGAGAAGGTCTACTCCGAGCTTGGCCGCTATAAAAAGCTGAAAGAGAAACGTCCTGACATGATTATCGGTGTGGGTGGCTGTGTCGGTCAGCAGGAGGGGGAGCGCATTCAGAAGCGTGCGCCCTACGTTGATATTGTGTTCGGCCCGCAGACCTACCATCGCCTGCCTGAGATGATCAAAGAGATTCGCCGTGATCGTGTCTGCCTGACCGAAATTGATATGCCGGAGATCGAGAAGTTTGATCATCTGCCCAAAGCGGAGAGTCATGGTGCAGTCGGTTGTGTGACGATCATGGAGGGGTGCGATAAATTCTGCACCTTCTGTGTGGTGCCCTATACGCGCGGTGCTGAAATATCACGGCCTGTTACAGATATTCTTGATGAGTGTCGCGAACTGCTGGCCGGAGGCGCAGTGGAGATCAGTCTGCTGGGGCAGAATGTGAATGCCTATCGTGGTCCGGGACCGGATGAAGAGGAGTGGGACTTCACCATGCTGCTCTATGCCGTGGCTGCACTCCCCGGCCTTCAGCGTCTGCGTTTTTCCACCAGCCATCCGATGGAGATGACCAGTGAACTCTGTGTCGCTTTTGCCGAGATTCCGCAGCTGATGCCCTATCTGCATCTGCCGGTACAGAGCGGTTCGGATCATCTGCTCAAAGTGATGCATCGCGGCCATGATCGTGAAACCTATTTCCGTATTATTGATGAGTTGCGTCAGCACTGCCCCGATATTGCCCTCTCTTCCGATTTCATTGTCGGATATCCGGGAGAGAGCGATGAGGATTTTGAACAGACACTCGATCTGGTACGCCGTGTTCATTACGACTCCGCCTTCTGTTTCAAGTATTCACCACGGCCGGGAACGCCCGCCTCCAAGGTTGAGGACAGCGTGCCTGAAGCGGTGAAAGATGCTCGTCTGCAGCAGCTGCTAACGCTGACGCGCGAACAGACACGGGAGGCTATGCAGTCGCAGGTCGGAAAAACGGTTGCGGTGCTGGTTGAGAAAGAGAGTCGCGATGCCGGCGATATGGCCGGGCGCACGGCCGATTTCAAAATTGTCCATTTCAAGGGTCAGAAGCGTCAGATCGGACAGATTATGCCGGTGCGTATCACTGAGGCCTATGGTCAGTCGCTCAGGGGCGAGTTGATTCTTGCTGATGATTAAAGGCATGATTACCCTGTTATGACAGTTTCCCTGCGTCTTGAGGCGCGTGATGCAATTTCTCTACAGCGCCTGTGCGGTGCCGGCAACCGCATCGTCAACAGGATCGAGACGTTCTATCAGGTACAGTTTCATGGTCAGCCCGGAGCCTGGGATATTGACGGTGCGCAGGCTGCAGCTGCGCGCGCAGCAATGCTGCAGCTTGCTGCAAGGGCCGCCTCACAGCCAGGTGAACTCAGTGATGTTGATGTGGAGGGTGTATTGAAGGATGTTCAGGTGAGCGATAGTAGCCAGAGCGAAGTCGAACAAGGGGTGTTGATCGCCGGTCGGCGCCATATCAGTGGCAAAACAGCCAACCAGCGCAGTTATCTTAAGTCTATTCAGCGCAACACACTCTCGCTGGCGGTTGGCCCGGCCGGATCAGGAAAGACCTATCTGGCTGTAGCCGCAGCTGTGGCTGCTCTCAGCAGCAATCGCGTTGAACGCATTATCCTGACCCGTCCGGCTGTGGAGGCTGGTGAGAAGCTCGGATTTCTTCCCGGGGATCTGCAGCAGAAGGTCGACCCCTATCTGCGTCCGCTGTTTGATGCACTCTCCGATATGCTCGGCGTGGAGAAGATGAATGCCATGATGGAGCAGGGGCGCATTGAAGTTGCTCCGCTTGCCTATATGCGTGGACGAACACTCAATGATGCATTTGTGATCCTCGATGAAGCGCAGAACACCACGCGTGAACAGATGAAGATGTTTCTCACCCGCCTCGGTTTTGGTTCGGTGATGGTGGTGACCGGTGATGTCACCCAGATCGATCTGCCCCGCCATCAGCAGAGTGGGCTGCTGCATGCCCTGCAGGTGCTGGAGCATGTCACCGATATCGGTATATCGCGCATGAGCAGTAGTGATGTGGTTCGCCATCAGCTGGTTGAGAAGATAGTCAATGCCTATGAAGGGATGGAGAAGCAGGAGCCGTGATCGACGTTGTTATTGATGATGAGCTTGAAGCCTCATTCAGCGCTCCCGAAGGTATCGAGAGTGCTGTGTTGATAGCCTGTGAAGCTGCCGGTCATTCAGGAGAGCAGCCTGAAATGTGTATCCGTTTTGCAGCCGATGAGGTGGTGCAGGAGCTAAATGCGACCTGGCGCAGCAAGGATAGCGTGACTGATGTGCTCTCCTTTCCCATGCAGGAGGCCCCTGAGTTCGACTTTTCCGAGTCGCTCGGTGATATTGCGCTGGCCGTTCCCTTTATCCTTAATGAGGCTGAGCGTCTGGGGCTGCCACAGGCAGATCACACTCTGCACCTGATTGTGCATGCTACCCTGCACCTTCTGGGCTTTGATCATATTGATGATGACGATGCAGATGAGATGCAGGCGCTGGAGAGGCAGATCATGTCAAAGATCGGTCTGCACGACCCCTATCCAGTGCAAACAAAAGAGAATCCGGAGAAGATATGAGTTCCACATTCCAGAAATGGACACGTAAGCTGCGTGAGTCACTGATTGAACACCTTCGTCCGGGGCGAGATGATGAGGAGTTGTTGGCGGTTCTCGGGCGCGCCGAAGCGGTACAGTCGGATGAGCAGCGCAGCATGCTGGAGCAGGTGGTGGCCTTTAATGATACCCGCGTGCGTGAAGTGATGGTGCCGCGCTCGGAGATCCATGCCGTGAATGTGGATGCATCCCTTGCCGAGGTGGAAGCTGCACTGATTGAGCATGGCGTTACCCGCCTGCCTGTAATTGAATCAGATATCGACCATGTGCTTGGTGTTGTGCATACCAAGGATGTTCTGGCTGCCCGTGTGCGTGGTGAGTCGCCATCTCTGGCTGCGATCCTGCGCCCCTGTCTGCGGGTACTGGAGCTGGAGAAGGTCTCCGGCCTGCTTGAAGAGATGCGGGACGAAGGGTGTCATATTGCCATGGTGCTGGATGAGTATGGGGGTACAGCCGGACTGGTGATGCTCTCTGATCTGCTGGATGAGATTGTTGGTGAGATCCGCGATGAGAGCGAAGAGGATGAGAGTGAGTGTCATGTTCAGTCCGATGGCAGCTATATCGTGCTGGCGCTGATGCATATTGAAGATCTCAGTGAAGAGCTCGGGGTGAAACTACCGCTGGGCGATTATGATACTGTGGGTGGCTGGCTTACCGACCGGCTGGCACGCATCCCGCAAGTCGGTGAAGTGATCACGCTGGAGGGGTTTCAGATTCATATTGTAGAGGCTGATCCGCGACGTATCACGAAGGTGCGTATGCTGCGTTTGCAGGACTCACAGCCCGACAGTTCTGGTGGCTGACTCCCGCAAACTGCAGATGCTGCTGGCATTGGCTCTGGGCGGGCTGATGCCTTTTGCATTTTCCCCCTTTGATTACGCCTGGCTGGCGATACCGGCTCTGGCCGGGTTTTTATGGCTGCTCTGTCAGGGGGCTCCGTTTCGCATCGGTTTCGCCTTTGGTTTCGGCTGGTTCGGTTTCGGCGCCTGGTGGCTGGCACCAACCCTGCACACCTTCGGCCATCTGCCGTGGGCAGTGGCCTGGTTCTGTGTGCTGGTGGTCGGTTGCGTGATGGCACTGTTACCGGCCTTGTGGGCCTGGCTGGCAGCCAGGGATGGTGGACGAACACACTGGATTCTGGTCAGCTTTCCGAGCGTTGCCGTGGTTGAGGAGTGGGTGCGGGGGCATATATTTACCGGCCTGCCGTGGACTGCACTGGGTAATCTGATGCTTGATACACCGGCCATCGGCTGGGCATCGTGGTTCGGTGTATACGGTCTGGCCTTTATACCGGCTCTGCTGGCGGCATCACTGCTGTTGCTGGTTACCCATGAAGAGAAAAAGTGGGGAGCAGGCGGCCTTCTCATCTCCACGCTATTGGTGCTGGCTGCACCGCAACCCCTGGATGCAACCGGTGAAGAGGTTTACCACGCCGCGCTGATTCAGGGCAATATTCCACAGGATCAGAAATGGGATGCCGCCTTTCTTAATGAGACGATGTTCAGATATGCCGAGCTCTCTGAGCAGGTGGCAGGGAAGAGTGATGTGATTATCTGGCCTGAGGCTGCAATCCCCTTCTTTCTGGAGCGCGCACCGGAGTGGGACAGCTGGCTTAGTGGTAATATTACTGGTTGGCAGGTGCCGCTGATCTTTGGCGGGTTGAAGCTGACCGGAGAGAGTACGGCCAATAACGGTCTGTTTGCTGAAGAACCGGCTGGCAGCAGTCGTGAGTTTGCGGGTAAACAGCACCTGGTGCCATTTGGTGAGTATGTGCCGTCATGGGTGCCCTTTGTGAGAGCACTGGTTCCGGCTATCGCCAACTTCAGGCCTGCTGAAGATTCAGGCACCGTGCAGTTGCGTGGTGTCAGTTACGGCTCACTGATCTGTTATGAATCGCTGTTTCCTGAACAGGCGCGCCTGCGGGTACAGAACGGTGCACAGGTGCTGGTCAATGTCACCAATGATGCATGGTACGGCACTACTCCGGCGGCCTGGCAGCATTTTCAGGCTGCCCGCATGCGTTCGGTGGAGAGTGGCCGCTATCTGTTGCGTGCGGCCAATACAGGCGTGACAGCGATTATCGGACCTGATGGCAAGGTGAGAAGCGCTATCCCGTGGTGGACCAAACAGTCTCTGGTTGGTGAGTTCAGGCTCTCCAAGGCGGTAACCCCCTATGTGAAATGGGGAGATACTCCTTTGCTGGCTCTGTTGATTTTGTTAGTAATCCCTCTGATATTCAGAAAAGGTGAATAAGTGCATCCATGAAAGGGGAAATTCTATGAGCAGACAGCAGGTTTGTGTGTTGGGTGCGGGATCCTGGGGAACGGCGCTGGCGCTGGTGCTGGCCCGCAGTGGTGCGCGCGATGTCTGGCTGGTCGCACGCGATGATGAGCAGGTGGCTGCCATCGCATCGAGTCGCGAGAACCGCCACTATCTGCCGGGTATAACCCTGCCTGAAAATATCCGTATCACTGCAGATACCGGGTTGGCTATCGCGAATATCGATGCCTGCGTCTATGCACTGCCCTGCATTGCCGTGGATGATTATCTGCCGCTGCTTGGCAGTGGCGACTATCCGGTCATTGCCGCCTGTAAGGGGCTGCATCCGGAGACGCTGATCCGCACTGATGAGATGTTGGCCAGATATATCGACAGCTCGCGTATTGCGCTGCTTTCAGGGCCATCTTTTGCAGTGGAGGTGGCAAAGGGGCAGCCCACCGCCATTACCATGGCGGCAGAAAATCTGGGGCTGGCTGCAGCCGCAGCATCATATTTTGATGATACCAACTTCCGCATCTACCCCAGCGATGATCTCGTTGGTGTGGCCATGGGTGGCGCGCTTAAAAATGTTATTGCCATTGCTGCAGGTATGGCTGATGGACTCGGTTTTGGCCACAACTCGGTTGCTGCAGCTGTGACGCGAGGCCTCTCCGAGATGGCGCGCCTGAGTGTCGCCTGTGGTGGTAAAACAGAGACGATGATGGGTCTTTCAGGGCTTGGAGATCTTGTGCTTACCTGTACCGGTGAGCTGTCGCGCAATCGCCAGTTCGGTATCGCTGTTGCCAGGGGGAGAAGCTGCTCTGTTGCTATTGAGGAGATTGGTCAGGTTGTCGAGGGTGTCCGCACAGCCAAGGCTGCCAACCTGCTGGCTGAGAAATTGAATATTGAGTTGCCGCTGATGCAGAGTGTTCACCACATTTTAAGTGGTAGCATTGCGATCAAAGAGGCAGTGACACAGTTGATGGCGAGGCCGGAGCGGCCGGAATAGATGGCCGATGAGGATGATCTGTTTGTCGAGGCAGTGGGTGAAATTCGCCCACTTGCCCCATCCAACAAGATAGGGTCAGCGCTGCGGAAAAAGAGAAAAAGGGTGGTTCCGATCAAAGTCGGAACGGGTCTGATCAATCCGCCACGCCAGGATTGTTCACCTGAGCGCTCAGAAGATCCGTGGCGACTGGTTGCCGATGGTGTCTCCCGCGAACGGCTGCGGCGACTGGCTGGCGGCGAGCCACCTGTTGAATATACGCTTGATCTGCACGGTTTCACGCGCGATGAGGCGCAGCGCCAACTGGCTTTAGTCTTTGAAGCTGCGCTGCAGGGCGGGCAGCGTGCCATGCGAATTATTCACGGGCGCGGTCTGCATTCCCACGGCAAGGCGATTCTCAAAGAGGCTCTCTATCACTGGCTGCAAGATGGCCCTTTTGCCTATGCAGTGCTGGCGGCGATTCCTGAGCCGGGTAGTGGTGGCGGGGCCTGTCTCGTTCTGCTGCGCAGACAGGGCACGTAAGCTATTGGCATCTAACGGAGGGGATTTATGAAAAGTCTGTGGAATGAGAGTGATGCGCAGGAGCTTGCGGGTGATCTGTTGGCGCAGCGTGTTTACAGCTCGCGGCTGCTGGGTCAGGAGCCTTCGCTGGTGTTGCATGGTGGTGGCAACACCTCGGTTAAGGCTGAAGCGGTGAATCTGTTCGGAGAGTCGGAAACGGTGCTCTATGTGAAGGGCAGTGGCTGGGATCTGGCGACGATTGAGAAAGCCGGTTTTGCACCGGTTCGACTGGATGTGTTGAAAAAGATGGCGGAACTGCAGGCGCTGAGCGATTCCGATATGGTCAATGCCCAGCGTGCAGCGATGACCGATCCGAATGCGCCCAACCCTTCGGTTGAAGCGATTCTGCATGCCATCATCCCATCCGCTTTTGTCGATCACACCCATGCCGATGCGGTGGTGACAATCAGTAATGCTCGGGATGGAGAGACGCGGCTGCAGGAGATTTACGGGGACGAAGTGCTGCTATTGCCCTATGTGATGCCGGGTTTTGTGCTGGCACGTCAGGTCCATGAACTTACGGCAGGCATCAACTGGTCAAAACTCAAGGGTATTGTGCTGTTGCACCACGGTGTGTTCACCTTCTCTGATGATGCGCGTGAAAGTTACGAAAATATGATCGATCTGGTCTCCAAAGCTGAGGCCTATCTGGCTGAACATGTTGCCATTGAGCCTGTGCTTGCAACGGCTGATGCCGTTGACTTAAAGCAGATGGCAGCGATGCGCAGGGCAGCATCAGAGGTGCGCGGCTCTGCCATGCTTGCCCGGCTGATCAGTGATGCTGACGCCGTTTCATTTTCGGCCCGCAGCAATGTTGCCGCGATTGCCGGGCGCGGGCCGCTTACGCCTGATCATGTCATTCGCACCAAGCGCACCGCGATGGTCGTCGCTGATGATGCGGTTGCCAGTGTGCACTCCTTTGCCGATGACTATCGCAACTATTTCAATCGCAATAACAGTAGCGATCTTACCTGCCTCGATCTGGCGCCACGCTGGGCACTCTGGCCGGGCTGCGGGGCTGTGGCTTTCGGCACGACGCCGGGAGAGTGTGACATTATCGCCGATATCAGTCGCCATACGATGCAGGCGATCTCCCGCGCCGAGGCCCTTGGTGGCTGGCAGGCGCTGCCTGAGAAAGATATTTTCGAGCTGGAGTACTGGGAGTTGGAGCAGGCCAAACTGAACAAGGGTGGCTCAGCCCCTGAATTCAGGGGCAAGGTTGCCCTGGTTACCGGCGGAGCAAGTGGTATCGGCAGAGCCTGTGTCGAGTCACTGCTGGCCAGAGGTGCTGTGGTTGTGGCGCTGGATATTAATCCTGAGATTATCGATATGAATGCGCCTAACCTGCTTGGTCTGGTTTGTGATGTGACCAGCAGGGCACTGTTGAAACGATCAATTGAAACAGCGATACGCCGCTTCGGCGGGCTGGATATTGTGATCAGTAATGCAGGTGTTTTTCCGGTCAGTTGTGACATTGAAGCGATGGATGCGGATCTCTGGCAGCAGAGTCTTAATCTCAATCTGACCAGTCATCAGGTGCTGTTGCAGGAGGCGATTCCCTACCTGAAACAGGGTATCGATCCGGCAGTGGTGATCATTGCCTCTAAAAATGTGCCGGCTCCGGGGCCTGGAGCTGCTGCCTACTCTGTAGCCAAAGCGGGTTTGACCCAGCTTGGGCGGGTGGCTGCCCTTGAACTGGGTAAAGATGGTGTGCGCGTCAATATGCTGCATCCCAATGCGGTATATGATACGGCAATATGGAACGATGAGGTGCTGGAGAAACGGGCTGCCAGTTATGGTTTGAGTGTGGATCAGTACAAGAGAAATAATATCTTATGCTGTGAAGTGACCTCGCATCATGTGGGTGAGCTGGCCTGTGCGATGGCCGGGAACCTGTTTGCCTGTACAACCGGAGCACAGCTACCTGTTGATGGCGGCAATGAACGGGTCATCTGAATTGGTGAGGGATGCCCCTGACTAAATAATGCTGTCTGAACCGGAATCCTGCGTTATAGTACTTGCATGAAAATGAGATATCTCCTACTACCTGTTTCACTGACTTTCCTGCTCTCTTCCCATGCGTTGGCGGAAGATGCGGCCCTGCCGCCGCCTGATGTTGGTGTTGAAGCACCTGTTGAGCCCGCTCAGGCTGATGAGATGAGGGAGAGTGCTCCCAATCTTCGCGATGAGCTGGGAACCACCAATAGTGACACCACCATCGATGTCCGCTCTTATCAGCGCAAGGATGGTGCTGAAATTACCGAGTATGCTGTGCGCGGTCGTGTCTATAAGATCAAAGTACAACCTCCCGGTGGTTTACCTGCCTATTATCTCTATGACCGTGATGGTGATGGTACCTTCGAGCGGCGCCTGCCCGGTGGCGGCAAGCCGCTCTCCCCACCGAGCTGGGTTGTAAAAGAGTTCTGATCCGTGCGGGTTAATATCCCGTCGCTTACCCTGATTACTGACAGCAGCCGATATCCGGATGATCTGCTCTTTGCTGTGCTGGAGAAGACGCTGGGTCATGGCGTGGACGCTGTTCTTCTGCGTGAAAAGCAGCTGAGCTCGGCAAAGCTGCTGGCATTGGCCTCGCGACTACGCGAGCTTACTGCAGCATTCGGGGCGGCACTCTATATTCATACGCAGGCCGATATTGCAGCGGCAGTGGATGCTGATGGTGTGCATCTGGCCAGTGGTGATATGAGCAATATCCAGGCTATCCGCAGCTGGCTCAATGATGCGAATAAAACAGTATCGACCTCGTGTCATTCGCTCGCCGAGATCAGAATGGCGGAGCAGTATGGCGCCGATTTCCTCTTTCTCTCCCCTGTTTTTCCCACTGCCTCTCATCCGGGAGCAGCGCACCTTGGCGCCGATACGTTTATCGATCTGGCTGCGCAGAGCTCGCTTCCGGTCCTCGCACTGGGCGGCATTGATGAAGAGAACTGCCAGGAGATCCGGGGCCATGGGATAGCCGTGATCTCTGCCCTTCTGGCTGCGGATGACCCCGCTGTGACTGCGACCCGTTTGTATCAACAGAGCTCGCAGGGCTGATGCTTGTCCCCCATTTGGGGGACAACACTTTTTTTTCAAGGCGTTATCATTGGCCCCTCTTACGGATGAGAAGAAGGGGTTCTAGAGATGAAGCAGTTAATTCTTGTACGACATGCAAAATCCAGCTGGGATGATCTAAGTGCCAGAGATTTTGATCGGGATCTCAATGATCGCGGTCATTGCGATGCTCAGGAGATGGGGCAACGGTTAGCCAGACGAGGCTTTAAACCTGATGCTTTTATGATAAGTTCATCCCGGCGCACCAGAAGCACAGCGTATCTGATGGCGGATCAGCTTGCTTTTTCTCACGCAGACATTGAGCTGAAGGATGAGCTCTATCTGGCTAGCCCCAGCACCATGCTCAAAGCGATTCGTCAGACCCCGGATCATGTTCAGCGGCTGGCTCTTCTGGCCCATAACCCGGGCATTACCGAGCTGACTAACAGGTTGGCAAGAACCTATATTAATAATGTTCCCACCTGTGGTCTGGCTATTCTTGAGATGGATATCAGTTCATGGAACGAGGTTGGTGGCAGGGCGCTGTTGCTCGACTTCGATTATCCGAAACGGGCTCTTGCGGAAGATGCATTGCAACAGCAGCCATAGCTTCTAGAGTGTTTCGCCATGAGCATTGGCGACAAAATAAAAACATTTACTCCGGCAGTCGTTTTGGCGCTGCTTGGATTCGTGATAGCTTATCAGTTTGTTGATCCGGCACCACCGAGCACACTAACCTTTGCAACAGGTTCAAAAGAGGGTGCCTATTACGCCCATGCGATCTCCTACCGCGATTACCTCAAGCAGCGTGGCATCACAGTCACCATTCTGGAGTCGGCCGGTTCTCTGGAAAATGTTGACTCTTTAACCTCGGGCAAAGCCGATGTGGCTTTTGTACAGAGCGGTATTGCAGACCCTCAAAGCAGCAAACTCTCCTCACTTGGCAGCATGTATTATGAGCCGCTCTGGGTTTTTGTGCGCTCTGGTCTTACCATCAGATCACTCAATGCGTTGAAGGGAAAGTCGATCGCTATCGGCCCGCAAGGCAGTGGCAGTCGCGTTCTGGCGCTGCAGCTGTTGCAAGAGAATGGTGTGGATGAGACAACTGCAACCCTGCTGCCTCTCTCAGGAAGCGCTGCTTCCGAGGCGCTGAACAGCGGTAAAATTGATGCGATATTCCTGGTCGCTGCAGCCACTGCAGACGCGGTATGGCAACTGAACCGCAATGCCAATGCAAAACTGTTCAGCTTTGATCGTGCTGATGCCTATACCCGGCGCATTGCAACCCTCTCGGCGCTGACTCTGCCGCAGGGCTCCCTCGATCTTGGTGCTAATGAACCGAAGCAGGATATGAAACTGTTGGCTGCCACGGCTACTCTGCTGGTGCGTGAGTCGCTGCACCCGGCACTGCAGGATCTGTTGATGCAGGCAGCCACCCATGTGCACGGGGGTAGGAGTCTCTTCTCTACTGCCGGAGAATTTCCAACACCGCTGTATACGGCACTGCCGCTAAGTAAAGAGGCATCACGGTATTACAAATCAGGCCCGTCATTTCTACAACGCTACCTGCCATTCTGGGCGGCTACGCTGGTGGATCGATTGAAGGTGATGTTGCTACCCTTTATTGCCCTGCTTATTCCACTGTTTAAGGTGATGCCACCGCTCTATCGCTGGCGTGTGCGTTCAAGAATCTATCGCTGGTATGATGAGTTAAATCGTATCGATGAGGCGCTGGGCAATGGCTTTGATCAGTCATATCTGGATGAGCTGGATCGTATCGAAGCTGAGATCAGGAAGGTGCATGTGCCGCTCTCCTACTCTGATGAGCTGTACAATCTGCGTATGCATCTTGTCCTGATCCGTGAATCTGCTGAAAAAATACAAGGATAAATCATGACTGACCGACCTATTGAACTGCTGGCTCCGGCAGGCACCATCCGCAATATGCGCTATGCCTTCGCCTTTGGTGCGGATGCCGTCTATGCAGGACAGCCGCGCTACTCATTGCGCGTGCGTAACAACGATTTTCAGCTGGACAATCTTAAGACCGGCATCGATGAAGCGCATGCGCTGGGCAAAAAGTTCTTTGTCGCCAGCAATCTTCTGCCGCACAACAACAAGCTTAAACGTTATCTGGAGCATATGCAGCCGGTGATTGATATGGGGCCTGATGCACTGATCATGGCCGACCCCGGCCTGATGATGATGGTGCGCGAACGTTGGCCGGAGATGGATATTCACCTCTCCGTGCAGGCCAACACAATGAACTGGGCAGCAGTCAAATTCTGGCAGTCGGTGGGAGTGAAGCGAATTATCCTATCCAGAGAGCTCTCGCTGGATGAGGTGGAGGAGATCCGTCAGCAGTGTCCTGATATTGAGCTGGAAGTGTTTGTTCATGGCGCACTCTGTATGGCCTATTCAGGTCGCTGTCTGCTCTCAGGTTACTTTAATCATCGTGATGCGAATCAGGGCTCATGCACCAATGCTTGCCGTTGGGAGTATGGCATGGAGAAGGCGGCAGAGGATATCTCCGGTGACATTATTCCGATTCAGGTGCTTGATGGTATGAACGCCCAGCCATTTGCCGATACAGGCAGTGTGGAGCGACATCCACTGGGGGACAGAGTCTATACTCTGACCGAACCCAACCGTCCGGATGAGCAGATGCCTATCTTTGAAGATGAGCATGGTACCTACATTATGAACTCCAAGGATCTGCGCGCCGTGCAGCATGTTGAGCGACTGGTGAAGATCGGTGTCGACTCACTGAAGATCGAGGGCCGCACCAAATCCCACTACTATGTGGCACGCACAGCCCAGACCTATCGGCAGGCGATTGATGATGCCGTGGCGGGAAGGCCATTTGATGAGAAGCTGATGTTCCAGCTCGATGGTTTGGCCAGTCGTGGTTACACCGATGGTTTCTATACCCGCAAACGCTCATCAGGCACCCAGAACTATGAAACCGGAAACTCGCAATGGCTTACACAGCGTTTCGTTGGTGAAGTGGTCGGTTATGATGAAGAGAAGAAGATGGCCGAAGTGATCGTGAAGAACAAATTCGCGGTGGGTGACTCGATTGAGCTGATCAATCCCGATGGCAACCACACCTTTATCGTCGAATCGATCAACGACGCCCGCTACGGCAATCCGATGGATGTGGCTCCGGGCAGTGGTCATCAGGTCAAAATCCCAGTGCCGGTAAAACCTGCTGAACTGGCGCTGCTGGCGGTTAATCTGCCGGGCTGATCCCCCGGCGCAGCTGTTCGATAATGGCAAAGGGCTCGCCTGCATTGGTCAGATTGTTCAGGCGCGGTGTGGTTTCTCTCTGGCCGGGGAAGAGCATCTGGCTCTGATAGGCGGAGGTGATCTCCTCAAAGCCGAGAATGATTGAGCCGGAACCATTCCGATCCTCAAATTTCTGCAGGTTCTCAATGTCGCTGATGGCAATAAAGCGACTCTGTTTGGTGCGGATGCCGGAAAGGATAATGATGCGCTGATCGGTGATGCCATAGAAGGTCTTCTGACGCAGTCTGATATCGTAATAGAAGCGTCCGGCAATCATGTAGAGACCGATGAAGACAAATGGCAGGCCGAACAGTGCCATCAGCAGCGGCGCATCTCCGCTGATCACCTGATACTCCCAGAAAATGGAGAAGCCACCCCAAAGCAGACTGAAGGGGACCAAAAAGAGATCTGAAGGGTGCAGCAGGAACCCCTGCTTTGGCTGCGCACTCCAGAGCAGCTGCTCATCCTTGGTCAACTCGGCAGCGATAACAGTTTTATGGTCATACATACAGCAAATATCCACCGATTACGACGAATTCTCAATGGTTGAATAGTCTCTCTGAGACCAATGGGTTCACTGGAAACGGTTCAGGGCTAACAGTTTTGTCAATTTTCTGCGATACTGCCGCGCGGTTGGCGCAAGCTGGCCACAACCAGAGGTGTTCGGGGGCCTGACAGTTATGGCGATGAAGTACAATACAGATGATCTTCGCATTAGCGGCTTGAGCGAAATTGCTGCGCCGGAAGAGGTGCATGCCGAGTATGCGATCAGTGAAACCGCTGCGCGCACTACCCATGATGCACGTGTTGCCATCCATGAGATACTGCATGGTGAGGATGACCGCCTGCTCGTGGTGGTTGGCCCGTGCTCGATTCACAATCCCGATGCAGCTCTGGAATATGCAGCTCATATCCAGCGCATGCGTAAAGAGCTGGGAAATGATCTGCTTATTGTTATGCGCGTCTACTTTGAGAAGCCACGTACTACGGTTGGCTGGAAAGGCTTGATCAATGATCCGAATCTCGATGGGACATTCGAGATTAATAAAGGCATCCGCCTGGCCCGTAAACTTCTTCTTGATGTCAACGAGATGGGTGTACCTGCAGGCACTGAATTCCTCGATCTGATCACACCGCAATATGTGGCTGATCTGGTCAGCTGGGGTGCAATCGGGGCGCGCACAACCGAGTCACAGGGCCATCGTGAGCTGGCCAGTGGTCTCTCCTGTCCTGTTGGTTTCAAGAATGGCACCAATGGTGGCTTTCAGATCGCCATTGATGCGCTGCATGCGGCCAAACATCCACATGTCTTCATCTCGCTGACCAAGCAGGGTAAATCTGCAATCTTCTCAACTGCAGGCAATGATGATTGCCATATCATCCTGCGCGGTGGCACAGAGCCGAACTACGATGCGGCGAGTGTGGCGCGTGCTGTCAATGAACTGCAGGCCGCCAAACTCTCCTGCAGCCTGATGATCGATTGCAGTCATGCCAACAGCAGCAAGCAGTTCAAACGTCAGATCGATGTGGGGGCAGATATTGCGGGTCAGATTGCCGACGGAAATCACTGTATCACAGGCGTGATGATTGAGTCGCATCTGCATGAAGGCCGTCAGGATGTTGTGGCGGGAGAGCAGCCTGAATTCGGCATCAGTATTACCGATGCCTGTCTGGGTTGGGAAGATACAGAGGCCCTGCTTCATACGCTGGCTGAAGCCGTACGCAAACGCAGGTCTGCAGCTGCCGAATAAACAATCGTGAAACGACACAAAAAAGGGCGCAGTGAAAACTGCGCCCTTTTTTATGCTTCAATGGTCTGAATTAATCTTCGTCTCTCTTCTTCGCCTCATTCACACGCAGGGTGCGACCGGCGTAATCGGTGTCGTTGAGATGCTCAATAGCGGCTTTGGCATTAGGCGTGTTCATCTCGACAAAGGCGTAACCTTTAAAACGACGGCTGCGGCGATCTTTTACGAGACGAATATCGACCACGTCACCGAAAGGGGAGAAGATGTTTTTGATCTCTTCATTACCGACATTAAAAGGCAGATTGCCAACATAGATATTGCTGGTGCCACTCTCTTTGCTGCCTGAACTCTCTCCGGAGGGGTAGAGTGCGACGAGCAGACCACCGAATATCGTGCCGAGGGTCAGGCCGCTGGCAAACAGTGATGAGGGGTGGATAGCGTCCAGTCCAACCAGCTGGATAGCGTAACTGCCAATGACGGAAACGACGATCGCCGCCACAAACAGTTTAATAAAACAGGAAAAGCTCATTGTTATACTCCATGCCTGCAGGATTGCAGGAAAAAAATCATGGCGAAGACTGCCAACAAAGATGTCTGAACGCACGTTAATCCATAAAACAGGGTGGATGTACGCAGCAGCCTGATTCGCTAGCATGCGACCATGAGCAGAAAAGTGATTCCGATTCAGGTTGAAACACCGGGTGAGCCGATGATTGGCAAACCGAAATGGTTGAAGGTGCGTGCGCCGATGTCGCGCGAGTACAAATCCATCTCCGAAATGATGCGCAAACTCAAGCTTAATACAGTATGCGAAGAGGCCTCCTGCCCCAATATTGGCGGCTGCTGGAAACAGGGCTCGGCTACCTTCATGATTCTCGGGCGAGTCTGTACTCGCACTTGCGCCTTCTGTGATGTGGCAACCGGCAGACCTGATCCTGTTGATCCTGATGAAGCGGTGAACCTGGCCACAGCTGTGGCTGAGATCGGCCTTAAACATGTGGTGATCACCTCGGTGGATCGCGATGATCTCAAAGATGGCGGTGCAGGCCACTATGCGACCGTGATTCGGGAGCTCAAAGCCCGTCAGCCGGATGTAACCATTGAAATTCTCACTCCTGATTTTCAGCGCAAGCCTGACTCCTGCCTGAATACGATTATCGAAGCCGGCCCCGATATCTTTAACCACAACCTTGAAACCGTGCCCCGCCTCTATCGCTCAGTGCGGCCGGGGGCTCGTTACTTCACATCCCTGCGTCTGCTGCAGCGTGCCAAAGAGCTTGATCCTAATGTGGTAACCAAGTCCGGCATTATGCTGGGACTTGGTGAAGAGCGTGATGAGGTGCTGCAGGTGCTTGATGATATGCGCGAGGCTAACATCGACATCCTCACCATCGGCCAGTATCTGCGGCCGAGTGAAAAACATCATCCGGTGATGAAGTTCTGGACGCCTGAAGAGTTTGATGATTTCAAATATATCGCCGAGAAGAAGGGTTTCGGCATGGTCGCCTCCGGGCCACTGGTGCGCTCATCCTTTCATGCAGATGAGGTGTTCCAGGGGTTGAAGCTGAGCGGTAAAAAAAGATAAGTGTCTCTGCCTTTTATCAGTTAGGTCTCATCTTCACAGCATATCAGCCAGCGACTGCTCCTCCAGTACCTTCATAAAGGCGCGGCGTGCTTTATACAGCACACCCATCAGATGACAGTTGTCGATCAGCGGGCAGGTGTTGGTTTCACGGGAGAAGCACTCCTGAATATTCATATGTGGCTCAGTCAGCCGCACCACATCAGCAATAAAGATCTCTTCCGGTTTTTTGGCCAGACGCATGCCGCCGGATTTGCCGCGTACAGTCTGGATAAAACCGTGAGCCCCCAGGTTATGTACCACCTTTACCATATGGTTGCGTGATACCCCATAATGCTCGGTGATCTCAGAAACCGTCACCAGACGATCCGGATGTTTGCCGATATAGAGCAGGGCACGCAGCGAGTAATCGGTGTAGGAGGTGAGTTGCATGCGGTGAAGGTATATTCAGTTTATATATTATGCAAACTCCTGATGTTCAATGACTCTTTTATCTTCTTTGAGCTTGATTCACGCATCGAAATCAAAAGATATATTTCGTTGACATGTTTTACCCTGATGTCTAACTTGCACTGCCAATGCATCTTTAGAGAGAGAGAGTGAAGGGCATCAGATCTAATAAGTAAAACCGCTGCAGCAGGATTTTTTTCAGGCAGTGAGGATTACTTACAACTATTTATATGAAGAGGAGTTAGCTGCTTATGTTTTGTTATCAATGTGAACAAACATCCCGTGCCGATGGCGTTTTGGGATGTGCTTCGGCTGTCGGAAACTGTGGTAAGGATGCACAGACATCTGATCTACAGGATCTGCTGATCCATGCCGTCAAAGGTATTGCCCAGTACGCCAGGCGTGCCCGTGATCTCGGAGCAGGCAGCAATGATGCCGGTAGATTTATTCTCTACGCCATGTTCACCACGCTGACCAATGTGAACTTCAATCCGGCCCGTTTCACCAGCATGCTGGTTGAAGCTGCAGAGATTCGTGCGGCTGTGAAAAAGGCTTATGAAGATGCTGCGGCAGCTCAGGGTGTTGCTGTCGAAGAGCTGAGCGGCCCTGCCGTTTGGGATATTCCAGCTGCAACCAATGAACTTCTGGCACAGGCAGAGATGGCTTCGGTTCGTGCCGGTGAAGCTGAAGTCGGTGAAGATATCGTCGGTCTGCGTGCCCTGATTCTCTATGGTGCAAAGGGTGTTTGCGCTTATGCCTATCACGCTCTGATGCTCGATGAGCAGAGTGATGAGGTTTACGCCGCTCTGGAAAATACCATGGACTTCCTGGCCAGTGATCCAACCGATGTTGATGCACTGGTTGGTCAGGCACTGGCACTGGGCCATACCAATCTGACCGTAATGGGCATGCTTGATGCCGGTAATACCGGCAAATTCGGCACTCCTGAACCATCAGCCGCACGTATCTCCCCTGTTGCCGGCAAAGCAATTCTGGTCAGTGGTCACGACATGGCCGATCTGGCAGCACTGCTGGAGCAGACCGAAGGCACAGGCATTAATGTCTACACCCATGGTGAGATGTTGCCTGCACACAGCTATCCTGAGTTGAAGAAGTATGCACATCTGGCCGGTAACTACGGTGGTGCATGGCAGGATCAGCAGACTGAATTTGCCAACTTCCCGGGCCCGATTCTGATGACCTCCAACTGCATTATCGAACCTGCCGCCTCCTATCGTCGTCGTATCTTCACTGCCGGCCCAGTTGGCTGGCCCGGCCTGCGTCATATCGAAAATCATGACTTCTCAACCCTGATTCAGGCCGCCAACGCCATGCCCGGTTTTGCCGCAGACTCTGAAGAGGAGACCATAACTGTTGGTTTCGGCCGTGATGCCGTACTTGGTGTTGCCGATGTTGTGATCGATGCGGTGAAAGCTGGTGCGATCAAACACTTCTTCCTTGTTGGCGGTTGTGACGGTGCTGCATCAGGCCGTAACTACTACTCCGATCTGGTTGATCAGACGCCAAAGGATAGTGTGATTCTGACACTGGGATGCGCCAAGTACCGTTTCAATAAGAAGGATCATGGCGATATCGGTGGCATCCCGCGTCTGCTGGATATGGGTCAGTGCAATGACAGCTACTCTGCAATTCAGGTTGCAGTGGCGCTATCCAAAGCGTTTGAGTGTGAGGTTAATGAGCTGCCACTCTCCCTGTTTGTCTCATGGTTTGAGCAGAAGGCTGCAGCAGTGTTGCTGACCCTGCTGGCGCTGAACATCAAGGGTATCACCCTTGGGCCAACACTGCCGGCATTCATCACACCACCAGTGCTCAATACGCTGGTAGAAGCATTTGATATCAAGGCCAATACCACACCGGAAGCTGATCTGGCTGCTGCACTGGCGGCAAATTGATTGAAATTGAATAAGAGCTTCCATGCACTTATTCAATGAGCAAAGGCAAAAGTGTCATTTTACCTTTGCTCACTAAACCATGCACTTACGTGCCTGATTTAGGCGACCCATCCGTGGGTCGCATCTGCTAAGGCTAAAAACTGGGGCGGTTTATCCCGCTCCAGTTTTCTTTTAATTCAGAATTCAAAGGATGATTCGATGAGCCAGACCTATTCCATTTGCCTGAACACTCAGGATGGTAAAGAGATAAGTTTTGACTGCACAGCAGATGAAAACCTGATTGATGCCGCTGCCAGGGCCAATATCACACTGCCTGCGGTCTGCCATGAAGGTAACTGCGGCGCCTGTCATGGTCACTGCCGAAGTGGTGACTACGAACAGAAATCGCATAGTTCCGGTGCTCTCTCCAAGCAGGATGAAGAGCACGGCGGCATTCTGATGTGCCGCACGCATCCACGTGGCAATATGGTCGTTGAAGTAACCTCTGACCTCTCCCACATCACCTCCGGCCCTGTACCGGAGCCGGTGTGTGAAGTGCTGGCAGTTGATGATATGGGCGGTCAGGTTCGACGCCTGTTGTTGAAGGTGTTGCCTGATGAATCGGGTGTTGTGCACTCAGAATTTGAACCGGGCCAGTTTATGGAGCTTGAGATTCCGGGCACAGATGTTCGTCGTGCCTACTCGATCTCCAATGCGCCCAACTGGAGTGGCGAGCTGGAGTTTATGATCCGCCTGCAACCGCATGGTAAGTTCTCCACATGGCTGACTGATGTTGCCAGGGTTGGTGACCGGCTCAACACAAAAGGCCCGGAAGGCAGCTTCCTGCTGCATCAGGCCGGTATTGCGCCACGCCGTTTTGTTGCCGGCGGTACCGGTGTTGCGCCGATGCTCTCAATGCTGCGTCAGATGGCGGAGTTTCAGGAGCCACATGAGTCCCATCTCTATTTCGGACTCACCTCGGAAGCCGATCTGTTTGCCATTGAAGAGATTGAAGAGCTAAAAAGTTCTCTGCCAAATCTCACTGCCGAGGTGTGCATCTGGAAACCTGCAGGCGATTGGCAGGGATTTACCGGTTCACCTGTTGATGCATTCAAACGTGATCTGCAAGCCGATCTTGCCAAAGGCATTCAACCGGATGTCTACCTCTGTGGCCCTCCGGGACTGATTGATGCGGCTGAAGCTGTAGCTGACGAGCTTGGTCTGCCCTACAGCAGCCTGTTCAGCGAGCGATTCCTGCCCGGTTAGCCTGAGCTGCCCCTGCCATTGCAGGGGGCTTAACCCTTTTATGAATTGCCAGTTGTTCTCCCGGGACAATGATGACAACCTCTTCATCCCTCACCGTGGGGGTGAAGGGAAGTTATCATTCGGGAGGGTGCAGTATGCCCTATAACAAAAAGCAGATCAGTGAAGAGCTGGCGATCAGTCATTTAGGCCTGAAAAACCTGGAAGATGTCTACTGGAATTTGCCAACACCGCGCCTGTATGAGCACGCCATCCGGAACCATGAAGGGCATGTGGCGCACAGAGGCGCACTGGTGGTGCGTACCGGTTATTTCACCGGCCGGGCGGTGAAGGATAAGTTCATCGTTGATGAGCCATCCAGCCGTGACAAGGTGTGGTGGGGTGATTATAACAGTGCCTTTTCTGAAGAGCGTTTTGATGCCCTCTACAAACGGGTGCAGCGCTATCTTGAGGGTCAACAGGTCTATGTTGAAGATTGTCTTGCAGGCGCGGACTCCGGATATGAGAAACAGATACGTGTCATTACCCAGGATGCCTGGCACTCGCTGTTTGCCCGTATTATGTATGTGCGCCCGGCTGATCTGGGGCGAGATATTGCCTATAAAGAGCCTGAATTTACTGTCATTCATGTGCCCCATTTCCATGCTATGCCAAGTCGTGACGGCACCAACTCCGAAGCGTTTGTGATTCTGCATCTGGGGCGTCGTATCGCTCTGATTGGTGGCACCGCCTATGCCGGTGAGATTAAAACGTCGATCTTTACGATTATGAACTATCTGTTGCCGGATGAGGATGTCCTGCCGCTGCACGCCTCGGCCAATGTCGGTGAGTCCGGTGATGTGGGCGTTTTTCTTGGTCTGGACGGTACAGGAAAAACAACGCTCTCGTCAGACCCTTCGCGCCGCCTGCTTGGCGATGATGAACATGGCTGGAGCCAGAGCCATCTCTTCAACTTTGAGGGGGGCTGTTATGCCAGAATCGCCAATCTTTCCGCAGAGAAGGAGCCGATGGTCTATGAGGCAACGCAGCGCTTTGGTACCCTGATTGAGAATGTGGGGCTTGATACCCAGAGTCGCAGGCTCGATTTTAAGGATACCAGTCTGACCGAGAATATCAGGGCTGCCTATCCGATTGATGCGATTGCAAATGCCATCTGGCCGGGGGTGGCGGCTCAGCCATCGAATATGGTGCTGCTCTCTGCTGATGCTTTTGGTGTATTGCCTGCTATTGCCAGATTGTCGCCCGAACAGGCGATGTACTACTTCCTGCTCGGTTATTCGACCAATATCCCCGGCATTGAGGAGGATGTGAAGGAGCCGGAGGCGACCTTCAGCCCCTGTTTCGGAGCGCCATTTCTGGCTCAGAATCCGGTGGTCTATGCCAACATGCTGGGTGAGAAGATCCGCAGAGGAGGTGTGCAGTGCTGGCTGCTCAATACCGGCTGGAGCGGTGGTGACTGTCGCAGCGGCGCACGCATGGATATCGAATTGACTCGCACGCTGCTCAGCGCAGCGCTTTCCGGCGCACTTAACGATATCAAATATCAGCGCCACCCGATTTTCGGGTTGCAGATGCCGGAGACACTCGATCCGATTACCACCTGGTCTGACCCCAAACATTACATGGAGAATGCCGAGAAGCTTGCCACCAGCATCAAGGCGGCGATGGCTCAGTTTAAAGGGGCGATTGCGGATGAAGTGCTGGC
Source organism: Mariprofundus sp. KV (assembly GCF_013387475.1). Lineage (GTDB taxonomy): Bacteria > Pseudomonadota > Zetaproteobacteria > Mariprofundales > Mariprofundaceae > Mariprofundus. The sequence continues at coordinate 49,196 of NZ_VWNB01000008.1, forward strand.
TGCCGGCCCGCGTTAAACCCGGCAGATATACAAATAGCTGTTGATCATGAATGATTCGCGCTATGCGATACGTTACCGATGAACAACAGATAGACCCTTCAGAGAAGCAGCAGTGGTTGCCGCTACTGCGGCGCGGCTTTCAGCTTGGCTGGGTGAGTCAGGGTAAGCGCCCTGATATGCCGACTGCCGAGCAGAGCGCAAGGCGCTGGTCGAATGATCAGGCTGTTATGCTGCCGGGCATCATCGATGTCACTGCGTGGAAGTCCGAGATTGATGCGGCACACAAGCTGATGGAAGCCACGCTGGATGCGGATGAGCTCTCTTCACTGCTGGAGCAGCCGCCCTATAGCAGTCGCCTTGCGCCCCTTTTTCCGCTGGTTGCATCCTCCTTTGAAGAGCATGACGAGCAGGGTATTGAGAAGGTCTATTTCGATGCTGAACAGGGTGAAGAGCTACTGGCTGAGAATCTCTGGTGTAAGGCATCGTGGTTATCTTTTATCGAAGAGGATGCCTCGCTGCGCTTCCGCTTCTCATTCGGTATGGAGTGCATGGAAGATGTGGCTGCTGATCCTGAGCGTCAGCTCTGGGCGGGGCGCCTCTGTGATACAATTTTCCCGGAATCCGCAGCGATCACTGAGAACCCTGTAATCCTTGCGAACCTTGAGAGGATCGTTGGTGGTGAACCGGCGTTTGTGGAGCGTATTGTTTACTTCAATGCCCCCAACGGTGGCGCGCAGATGCACCACGATGTTGAACGTGGCCATGATGGTGTGGTTTTCGCACAGCTCTCTGGAAGCACCTTCTGGCTGGCACTCTCCAAGCCTGAACTGATCGATGCGCTGATCGATTTCATTACAGATCCGAATAACAGCAGTGAGATTACCCGTCTGCTGCCTGAATCTGCCGATCGTCTGCAGCTGGCAGAGCTACTGAGTGATCGTGCCGGGCTGGCTGCCTATATGGATGAGTTTGATCATGAGCTGGTTGAAGCGGTGATGGACCGCTCTGCCCTGTTTACCAGCCATCTGGTTGCAAAAGGTTATGCTTATATCCTCAATGCAGGTGATGTCCTGCTTATGCCACAGCGGGATCTTGATACCTGCGTATGGCACGCTGTCACCTGTCTGGGCGATGAACCGGGTGAAGCTTTATCATTCGCGGTACGCGCCAACAAATCAGCAGGGTAGATGAATTATATTGTACATCCATGTGTAACACCCTTTCAGGGCGCTAAAGCGTGTTATTCCTGCTTCCAGCAGAATCATGGACGTGCCGCAGGCACGCCCGGTTTTTAGTTTACTGAATAAATAGAAAGGGGCGGTAATAACCGCCCCTTTGTTGTTGATTGTGACAAGGGTTACTCCGTTTTGGAGATATGAACATCCATCTGTGGGTAGGGGATGGAGATGCCGTTGTCATCAAAGGCGATCTTGATCTTCTCATTGAGGTCGAAAAGAACTGCCCAGTAATCACCTGAATTGACCCACGGGCGCACATTGAAGTTGACACTCGAATCACCCAGTTCACCCACGGCAATCAGAGCAGCAGGCTCTTTGAGGATACGCTCGTCGGCATCGATAATGCCCTGCATGATCTCTCTGGCTTTGCGGATATCATCGTCGTAACCGATACCGAATACCATATCAATACGACGGGTATCACGGGCCGAGTTGTTGGTGATGGTACCGCCATAAATAGCACCGTTAGGTACGATGATTTCACGGTTGTCACCGGTTTTCATGCGTGTGCTGAAGATGCCGATCTCTTCAACCACACCGCTTGCGCCACCGGCTTCAATCAAGTGACCCACCTTGAACGGGCGGAAGACAATCAGCAGTACGCCTGCAGCAAAGTTCTGCAGTGAGCCCTGCAGTGCCAGACCGACAGCCAGACCTGCGGCACCGATCAGTGCAATGAATGAGGTGGTATCAACGCCAAGCTGGTCGAGTGATGCGATAATGATGAACAGCAGCAGCAGCGCATTGAGGATCGAGCGTACAAAGCTGACCAGCATAGGATCCATGCCAGCTTTGTTGAGCATTGTATCAACAACGTTAAGCAGCGCTTTGGCTATCCAGCGACCAACGATAAAGATCGCCAGGGCCATGATGATATTGATGCCCCACGGAATAGCGTAGAGATCAATGAACTCCTGGATGTTTGATGTTTCAGGCATGGGAGCCTCCAAATTTAGAGATAAAAAGGGATGATCTCCCTTTCAGCTGTGCAATATTACACATTGGCCGCCAACTACAACAGTATTCGTAGTCGATGGGCTTGTAAAAGTAACACTGCTTAGCCGGGCGCATTGTTTATGCGCAAGCAGGAGAATGGGCGTGAACTATTTCACATCTCAGGACAGAAGAGTTTAAAAGGTGCTGCACAGGCGCCCTCACCGCGTTTAATAGGGCACAGTTTTACCATCAAATGCTACAAACTCACCGGCAGGATAATTGCGGGCATCTGAAATGACGGCGCTCATGCCAGCCACAGAGGTCGTTACATCGATCAGGCCGGTGTTATGGGTCATATCTGTCATCACCCAGCCCGGATGCAGGGTAATGACATGAACGCCATGGGGTGCCAGATCAACAGCCATCGATTTGGAAACGATCACCAGCCCTGCTTTGGCGGCACGGTAGGCGTAGGTGCCGCCACTGCTGTTATCACTTGTAGAGCCCATCTTTGAGCTGATATTGGCAATCACACCTTTGCTCGCAATCACTCGCTCCGCCAGAAGTTGTACAACCCTGAGCGGGCCGACACAATCGACATTAAACACCTCCAGCATCGCCTTGCCGGTCACCCGGTTCAGTGACTGTCCATCCTTGCCCGGTCCGTAGATACCGGCATTATTGATCAGCAGATCAATCGTATCAGGCAGGTCACCTTGTGGATGTTCATCACTGCCTACATCCCAGCAGACGGTGTGCAGTCTCTCCGACCCTATGCTGGCAAGTTCACCCGCATCCGAGCGATAACAGGCCCAGACAGATGCACTCTGTTGCAGATAATGTTTTACAAAACCGAGCCCTAAGCCTCGATTTGCACCGGTAATCACTACGTTCATGTGACCTCCATTGGATTCATGTGCTACTGAACTGCTACCATAGGGCCCATGGTCGATTCAGTGAAGCCCCATATCTCGCATAAGAGTTTTCTGACCCTGCTCAAGGGAACTCTGGCAGACCGCATCCTGCTTGCCGTCTCACTGGCAGCTATTGCTGCGGCCTGGTTTGTTGTGCAGGCCGTGGTGGCATCAGGACCTGCAGTTGCCGAGGTTTATCATGGCAAGGTGCTACTTGCTACCTATCCGCTGCCACTGGCAGGCGAGCCGGCAAAATCTTTTAAGATTGAGGGTGAACTGGGCTCCGCCGAAATCCTGCTCGATGCCGATGGTGTGCGTATGCTCTCCTCTCCCTGCTCGGCTCAGCGCTGTGTCTACTCCGGCGCGCATCGCCATGCCGGAGATATGATCGCCTGTGTGCCCAATCGGATTCTGATTACCATTCGCGGCAGTGCGAAATCCCGTTTCGACGCCATTGTTGAGTAACGCATGAGTCAGGAGATGATGCGCCCACCTTTGGCTGAGTTGCAGCAGAAGGCAAACTGGCTGGCGCTGCTGCTGCTGGCAGTTGGTCTGCACGTTTTTGAAGCGGCACTGCCAGGTCTTGGCCCATGGTTTAAGCCGGGGCTGGCCAATCTGGTGACACTGCTGGCACTGCTCTGGCTGGGGCCAAGGGCTGCTTTCCTGCTGGCTATCGGCAGGGTAGTGGTTGGCAGCTTCTTTATCGGCACACTGTTTACGCCGACCTTTGTCATCAGTATGGCCGGGGCCCTTGTTGCAGCCGTTGTCATGCTTGCCGCGTGGCGTTCGATACCCGGCATAAGTCTGGTCGGTGTGAGTCTGCTCGGGGCACTGGCTCATATGGTCGCCCAGTTTGTAACCGTGGAGACGCTCTTCATTCAGCAGAGTCTGCTCTATTTTGCACTGCCACCACTGCTGCTGCTCTCAACGATTACCGGCTGGCTAAATGGTGTGCTGGCAGGGTATATTGCGGCGAGACTTGAGTTCCCTAATGAAAAAAATTGATCTGAATTCACAGCAGCGCCGCATTGGCAGCGCATTTATCGCTTCAATCGCCCTGCATATGCTGCTGGTGGTGATGATCGACTATGCCGATGAGAACAGGGCACTGCCGAAAAAGGATACGCCGAAGATTATGGATGTGGTGCTTCTCGATGAGAAGAAGTCGCCATCCAAAAAGGCGCCGAAAGATGCCCGTACTATGTCCAATCGCAGTGCCACCGGCGGTAGCAGCAAGGCCGAGGATAATGTCACCCGTCAGGCCAAAGCGCCGATGACCGGCCAGCAGCAACCGCAGCGGCCAACACCGCCGGGACAACCGAAAACACCGCCACCGATCAGCCTGGAGAGTCGTACCCGCATGATGGCCAAACGCGGTGCTTTTCCTGATAGCAGTCAGCTTAAAAAGCAGAAGAAGGTAGAGAAGAGTAAGCAGCCCACCAAACAAGCGGCAAATGTTCCACTGCCTAACCTGATGCCATCAGCGATGGCGCTGTCGCAGCTCTCACGGGATTTTGAGCGCGAGCGGCGCATGAAGCAGAAGCTCAGCAAAGAGGCTGATATTCCGATCAACACCCGTCAGGCCAAGTATGCTCCGTATGCGCAGGCACTGGTGCGTGCACTAGAGGAGCAGTGGCGACCCGGTCAGGCGAACTATGATCAGTATCCACAGGAGGCACGTCGCGCCCTGATGAAGCTGACCATTGAGCGAAATGGCAATCTGGTCGGTGTAGAGATCCTCAATCCGAGTCCGATCCCGCAGATTAATAACAGTGCGGTCGAAGCGATCAATGCTGCGGCCCCGTTTAAGGTGCTGCCATCATCGTGGGGTCTGGATCGCGTCAGCTTTTATCTCACCTTCGAGGTGGTTGAGGACAGGTTTGTTTTCCGACCGGCAAGGTAAAATACTTCTTCACTGGTATGCCAGCAGTGCCCGCCAGCTTCCCTGGCGGCAAACAACCGACCCCTATCAGATCTGGATCTCCGAGATTATGTTGCAGCAGACACAGGTGAAAACTGTACTGCCACGATATCGCAACTGGTTTGATCTCTTTCCGACCGTGGAGGTTTTGGCTGCATCATCTGTGGATGATGTTTTGAAGGCGTGGGAGGGGCTGGGTTACTATCGCCGTGCCCGCTTTATTCACCGCGCCGCGCAGATGATTGTCAGCGATTTTGCCAGCCAGTTCCCCACCAGTTTTGACGATATCTTGAAACTGCCCGGTATTGGCCGCTCAACCGCTGGCGCGATTGCTTCATTCTGTTTCAATCAATCTGCGCCGGTACTCGATGGCAATGTGAAACGGGTACTCAAACGCTGGTATGCAGAGCCGGAAGCCAGCGACAAGACCCTCTGGTTGCGGGCTCAACAGGTTATTGATGCTTCAGGTGACCCAGCCACATGGAATCAGTTGATGATGGAGCTGGGGGCGACTACTTGCTCCGCCAAATCTCCAGACTGCAGCAGTTGCCCTGTGCATACGTTTTGCGCTTCAGCATTCAGTGTCGACGTTGCAAAAGAGCTGCGCAAGCAGGTGGCTGTTGTTGATCTGCACTGGCGCATTCATCTCTTCACCTGCCCCGAGAAGGGCATCTGGCTCACCCAGCGCCCTGATGCCGGTATCTGGGGCGGCCTCTGGTCACCACCGATCACCGAACTGGAAGATCGCCCTGATGAAGAACCGACCCATATCCATCAGCTGACCCACCGGCGTTTGCACCTCTACCCGCTTCAATCCGATAGCGATCCGACTGGTGATGGCCGCTGGGTTCCCTCCATCGAAGGCTATGCACTACCTACGGGCATTCATCGCTTGCTGGATAAGATGATATGAGATCAGTTCGTACCCTTCTGACTTTTGCTTTTCTACTGCTACTGACCTCATCTGCACTCAGCGCAGAGGCAGGCATGGTCGTGGCCGCCCAGAAGAGTGCTGCCGAGGCAGGAGTTGAGATGTTAAAAAAGGGCGGTAACGCCTTTGATGCGGCAGCAGCCACAGCGTTGGCTCTGGGTGTTGTTGAGCCCGGATCGTCGGGCATTGGCGGAGGCGGTTTCTTTCTGCTCTATATCGCCAAGGAGAAGCGTTATGTGATGCTGGATGCGCGCGAGACCTCACCGGGTCTTGCTGGCAAAGGCGAAGTCTATGCGACGCAATCCAGTGTTGACGGGCCACAATCAGCAGGAGTGCCGGGTCTGGCTGCCGGAGTCGATCATCTTGTTAGCCGTTACGGGAAATTGAGCCGAAAAGCGATCACCCGGCCAGCCATTGATCTGGCCAGAGATGGTTTTGAGGTCGGGCCTCGATTGAGATCAATGCTGAACTGGCGCGGCAAAGTCTTTAATGAGACAGGGCGTAACATTTTCATATCCGGCCAACAGATCAAGCAGGAGGCGCTGGCTGATACACTTGCCCGCTTTGCCAAAGGTGGATCTGAAGAGTTCTATCGCGGTGAAACAGCCGGGCGACTGATTGCAGATATGAAACGTGATGGTGGTTTGATTCGCGAAGCTGATATGGCCGCCTATCGGGTCATTGAACGCACGCCTGTCACCTTCGATTATAAGAACTATCGGGTGATCTCTGCACCACTGCCATCATCCGGTGGTATGACGCTGGCGCATGTGTTCGGGCAGCTGAAAAATGATGATCTCAAAGCAATGGAGCGGACTGATCGGGTTCATCTGCTTGTCGAAGCTATGAAGCGCGCCTACCTGGATCGTAATGCACATATGGGTGACAGTGATTTCGTCGATATTCCAGACCTTCTGAATGCGGATCGTTTGCAGCAATTGAGGGTTGGCATCCGCATGGATCGTGCTACGCCCAGCAGCGAGCTTGGCAGCACTACTGATGCCATAGGGCCGGGCACTGACACAACTCACTTCTCTGTCATCGATAGCGAAGGCAATATGGTTTCAGCCACGCTCTCAATCAACTACGCCTTCGGCTCCGGTTATGTCTCTCCCTCTACCGGTATTTTAATGAATGATGAGATGGATGATTTTGCCACCCGCCCCGGCAAACCCAACGCCTACGGCTTGGTGCAGAGTTCAGCCAATGCTGTTGCACCGGGTAAACGCATGCTCAGCTCCATGACCCCGACCTTTGTGATCGGCCCTGATCGCACCTTTATTGTCGGCACTCCCGGCGGTTCACGCATTATCTCGATGGTACTGCTGGCGAGCCTCGGTTTTATGCTTGATGAGAGTGCTCCAGCCGACTGGGTGAATGCTCCGCGCTATCATCACCAGTTTTTGCCCGATGTTATTCAGCATGAACAGGGTGCATTTACAGCAGAACTAACCTCCGAACTCCAGAGTCGTGGGCACATTTTCAAGCCGATGAATCGCCAGTACGGCAATATGCACGCGATAGTCCTCGATAGAAAATCAGGCCAGCTTACCGGACTTACAGATGCCCGTGGCGAAGGTGTTTCAATCACAGAAAAGTAGGGTGTCAGCTATCACTCAAGGCTGAAAGCACGGCATTCCATGCTGCTGCTAAGTTCTTTCGATTATAACCACCGCCACCAAGGGCGATGATGCGGCGCTGGCTGAATTCATCTGCGATTCTGCAGAGGCTGGCGGCGGCGAGGGCGTGGGATTTTGGTGTGAGCTGCATATGGGTGATCGGGTCTCCGGCTATGGAGTCAGCACCGCACTGAAAGATGATGAATTCCGGATTGAATGCGCGGATAAAAGCTTCGGCTTCGGGCCAGATATTGAGGAAATCAGCATCGTTTGCACCGGGTCGCATCGGCAGATTCAGTTTGGTGCCTTTTGCAGCTCCTCTGCCTGTTTCATCAGCGAAACCCGTACCGGGATAGAGGTGGGCACCATCCTCGTGGAGATCGACAACACATAGATCGGCATCATTTTCAAAGGCGTAGAAGACGCCATCGCCGTGGTGGGCATCGATATCGCCATTTTATTATGTTTGAAAAATAGTTGCATCGCTAAACCATTATATAGACTTCTATAATCGAGTTTTTATGCAACCGGATAACACCCTTCTGATTGATTGAAAATGGTTGCAAAAGTGAGATGAAAAAACTGTGGTGATTTCAGCGTGGCATATATTAACTGGGTGCAATTATTGCTTTGGTTTTCGCTTCACCGTGCCGGTTGCCTCAAGGCAACTGTCCAACATTGGACAGTGATAAAATAAACGAAAAGAGCTTGTCCACGGCTGGACAGTCGAAAGTTGCCTCAAGGCAACTGTCCAACATTGGACAGTGATAAAATAAATGGAAAGAGCTTGTCCACGCTTGGACAAGCTCCTGAGACTGAGCGTATTGAGGTTTTGTCCACGACTGGACAGATGAAAGTTGTCACGTGGCAACTACCCATCGATGGCACCTATGGGATAATTGATACAGGTGTTATTTGGAAAAACAGTTGCTGATATTCACACTGTTGCAGGTATGCGCGCTTAAAGAGGTGTATTCCAGTGTAAATGTAGGTGTAAAGTGTAATTACACTAGGATTTACACCCCCCCATGATTGAGGTTTAGAGGGCAGTCATTCACGTTATCAAAATCTCTGCTACACTAGCGAAGATAGGGACATGGGGAGAGAGTAGATGCAGTGGATTGCACCATCTGAGAAAGATCAGGCAAACAATACATTAGAGAAAAGGCTTTGGGATGCAGCCGATCAGTTTCGGGCCAATTCTGGGCTGACTGCAGCGCAGTATTCCGCCCCAGTTTTGGGTATGATCTTTCTGCGCTTTGCCGAAACCCGTTTTGAGCAGCGTCGTGCCGAGCTGGATGCTGCCGGCGCATCGTCGCGGCGCTCCGGTTCCCGTGTGGATGATCCTGCCGCTTATCATGCTGAAAGTGTCATGTATCTGCCTGAGACTGCCCGTTTCGCGCATCTGCTGGCCATGCCGGAAGGTGGCAATATCGGCCAGGCGATCAATGATGCGATGGCCGAGGTGGAGAAGTTTAATCCTCAGCTTGCCGGTGTGTTGCCACGCTCCTATCAGCTGTTCGAAAGCACTCTGCTGAAGGATATTCTGAAGAAGGTCTCCGAGATTCCGGTCAGTCTCGAATACGATGCCTTTGGTCGCATCTACGAATACTTCCTCGGCGCATTCGCCCGCACTGAGGGGCAGAAGGGTGGTGAGTTCTATACGCCATCCTCCATCGTTCGCCTTCTGGTCGAGGTGATCGAACCCTTCCACGGCAAGGTGCTTGATCCCGCTTGTGGTTCCGGTGGTATGTTTGTGCAGTCCGCCCGCTTTGTTTCCGAGCATCACAAGTCAGCAGCCGATGAGTTATTTATCCACGGTGTTGAGAAGACCGACGAAACTGGTCGTTTGGCTCGCATGAACCTCTCCATTCACGGTCTTGAGGGGGATATCCGCCACGGTGGTCATATCAACTCCTATTACGATGATCCCCACAGTGCCGTCGGCCAGTTCGATTTTGTGTTGGCTAATCCGCCGTTCAATGTGAATGCCGTGGATAAGGAGCGGCTGGAATCCGATGTCGGCGAAGGTCGTCGCTATCCCTTCGGACTTCCGCGCACCGACAACGGCAACTACCTCTGGATTCAGCTCTTTTACTCCAGCCTGAACGATCAGGGCCGTGCCGGCTTCGTGATGGCCAATTCTGCTGCCGATGCCCGCTCCTCAGAGATGGAGCTGCGCCGCCAACTGATTGAAGCCAAGGGTGTTGATGTGATGGTTGCCGTTGGCCCGAACATGTTCTACACCGTAACGCTGCCCTGCACCCTCTGGTTCCTCGACAAGGGTAAGAAGGGAACCCCTCGCGAGGATCAGGTGCTGTTCATCGATGCTCGCCATATCTATCGCCAGATTGACCGTGCCCATCGCGACTGGACGGAGGCACAGAGCAGCTTCATCGCCAATGTCGTGCGTCTCTATCGCGGCGAATATGTTGATCTCACACTGGGTGGCGAAGAGACAGAAGCGAAGCTAAAAGAGGTGTTCGGTGATGCACCTGCATATGCTGATATCCCCGGTCTCTGCAAAGCGGCTACGCTTGCTGAGATAGAGGCACAGGGTTGGAGTCTTAATCCCGGTCGCTATGTCGGTGTCGCCCCCGGCGAAGATCTGAGCGATGAGGATTTCAAGGAAAAACTCGAAGCCCTCAACGAAGAGTTGGAAGTGCTCAATTCGGAGGCGCGTGAATTAGAAGCGGTCATTGCAGCCAATGTGGCAGAGATATTGGCTGCATGATAACGATTAGCGATCCATTGCGTGCCTTTGCAGAGAAGCTACCTTTAGATTGGCAATTGTTGCCGTTCAACGCGATGCTTTCAGAGCCTGTCCGCAACGGAATTTACAAGAAGAAAGAATTTCACGGAAAAGGAACTCGTGTTGTAAATATGGGTGAACTTTTTGGGTTCGATTTCATCTCTGCGCAAGAAATGAAGAGAGTTGAATTGACGGCAGTTGAGGAACGGAAATCAGGCCTGAAAGATGGGGATCTTCTCTTTGCTCGCCGTTCATTGGTTTTCGAGGGCGCAGGGAAATGTTCATTGGTTGTTAATCCGTCGGAACTCCTCACCTTCGAATCATCTATTATTCGAGCACGGCCAAATCGGCAAGTCGCCGAGCCTAGGTTTCTGTTCTATCTTTTTTCTTCGCCGCTTGGCCGAGCGATAATTGCCTCAATTGCAACACGAACGGCGGTGTCTGGAATTAGAGGGAGCGATTTGATGGGGGTTGGGTTGCCACTTCCCCCTCTGACTACTCAACGGCGCATTGCGGGGATATTGTCGGCCTATGATGAGCTGATCGAAAACAACCAGCGGCGGATCAGGATTCTGGAAGAGATGGCGCGCAGCCTTTGCCGCGAATGGTTCGTCCATTTCCGCTATCCCGGCCATGAGGAAGTCCCCCTCGTTGATTCCCCCCTTGGACCCATTCCGCAAGGGTGGGAGGTGAAGCAAGTTAAAGACTTTGGAAAGGTGATCACGGGAAAAACGCCAAGCAAATCTAACCCAGCGTTTTACGGTGAGGATAACCAATTCGTAAAAACCCCGGATATGCATGGAAACATGTTCATTCTAGATACAGTAGATCGACTTTCTGATGCAGGGGCCTTGTCCCAAACAAATAAAACACTCCCCGTTGGCTCCATTTGCGTGAGCTGTATTGGAACCATTGGTGTGGTTTCTCTGACAACTGAAGAATGTCAGACGAATCAGCAGATTAATTCCGTGGCCCTGAACAGTTCTGAACATAGAGAATACCTCTACTTTTGCCTTCAAGGGTCAAAGCAGAGACTTGAGAATTTAGGTTCCAATGGCGCAACGATGGGCAACGTCAATAAGGGTAAGTTTGAGGCTATGGAGATTATTTCCCCACCAAGTGACTTGTTGATTAACTACCACCGCCTTGTGGTGCCAATATTTTCTGAAATCCTCAGGGCCTCTCGGCTCAGTGGAAACTTACGGCAGGCTCGCGACCTGCTACTGCCGAAGCTATTAAGTGGTCAGATTAGTGTTCAGCAATGCTCTCTAACTTCGGAGGATTTGTATGCCGCGAACAGTTGACGAAGGATTTAAGGACTTTTTAACTAAACTCACGCCTTCTGCTATAGAGTCAGAAGCGGTGAAGAAGCACCGTGCCTCTATTAAAGCTTGCTTGGAAGCCAGCTATAAAATGAATCGCTTTGTTCGAATAGGCTCCTTTGGAAATGGAACGAGCATAGCGGGCTACAGTGATGTGGATTATCTAGCGAGCCTCCCAACAAGCCAGTTGAATCAGAATTCAACTTATACGCTGTCAAAAGTTAAAACCACACTGGATACCAGATTCCCTCGAACAGGAGTCCAAGTAAGCTGCCCTGCTGTTGCAATACCATTTGGGACCAAGGCAGCGGAACACACAGAGATCGTGCCTGCGGACTTTGTTAATGAAGACGAATACTACAAAATATATGAAATCGCAGACTGCTCTGGAGGGTGGATGCGCGTATGTCCAGATGCTCATAATGCCTATAGTAATTATGCTAATTCTGAACGGGGTGGGAAAGCCAAGCCGCTGATTAGATTTATTAAAGCCTGGAAGTATTATTGCAATGTCCCCATTTCATCTTTTTATTTAGAAATGCAAACAGCTAAATATGCTTTAGGAGAGGATGTCATTGTTTATGCCATTGATGTGAAGAGGGTGTTGAAAATGCTGTTGGACAGTGAACTGGCAATGATGCAAGACCCTATGGGACGTTCGGGCTACATTGTCCCATGTAAGACCGAAGCCATGAAACAAGATGCATTATCCAAACTTCAGATTGCTGTCTCCAGAGCTGAAAAGGCGCTTGCTGCTGATAGCGCTACCAAGACATCCGATGCATTTTATTGGTGGCGGTTACTATATAATGACCAGTTCCCAACATACTACTACTGATGAACAATATTCCTGAAGAGCAAAACTCTCCCAAACAACTTGATCGATTAGCTGCTCAAAGAAATCTTTATGCGACGGCAAAAAAGATATTTGGAGTACAAATTACTCTGGCAGCTCCCATTGCAATAGTTTGGACTATTTCAGTTTTGGTTGATCGTAGCATTGTGGGTTATGCTGCTATTTGGGGTTTGACCGTTGTTCTTTCAGACATTCTGTTTCTCACGCCATGGCAAAAACGTTTGAGAGCTAAGGCCGCTAAGATTCAAGAGCTGTTTGATTGTGATGTTCTTCAGATGCCATGGAATGAAATTAAGGCTGGCCCCCCCCCAGCACCAGAGGAAGTCAAAGAGCAGTCTGATAGATACAAAAAAGTTGAAGGTAAGCATCCAACACTTGTAAACTGGTATGCCCCCGTGGTTGGAGAGCTTCCAATAGCAATGGCTAGGCTGGTTTGCCAGAGGACTAATTGTTGGTGGGATGCTACTCAGAGAAAGCGCTATGCTGCATGGATACTAGGCATCATTTTATTCATTTTGCTGTTAATTGTTGGAATAGGTTTATTTGGAGGTCTGACTGTTGAGGCGCTTTTCCTTGGGGCAATACTACCTCTTGCGCCAGCCATTACCGTTGGAGTTAGACAGTTCCTTGAACAGATGGAGTCAGCCCAAAGACTCGATGAGTTAAGAAATCATGCCGAGGGAATTTGGGCTGCTGCATGTTGCAATCCAGATTCACCAGAATTTGCCCTTAAATCTAGGTCGTTACAAAATGAAATTTTTGATAACCGAAAACGAACCCCTTTAGTTTTTGATTGGATATTTAAGCTCTTTAGAGATAAGTACGAGGACCAGATGAATTATAGTGCTGAAGAATTGGTGCAAGAGGCAAGCAGAAGTATAAATTCATACGGCAGCGGAACCAATGTCTGATTATTCAGAAGACGGTCTAGTCGAACAGCCTGCTATCCAGCTCTTTGGGGAGCTGGGATGGGAGACTGTTAACGCCACCGATGAAATGCTTGGGGCTGAGGGTACGCTAGGACGTGATGTTAAAGGCGAAGTGATTCTTGGTGCTCGGCTGCGCTCTAAAGTTCAAAGGTTGAATTCTGGATTTCCTGAAGTAGCCATCAATGCAGCGATAGATGAAGTGAGTCGTGACCGTTCGGCTACGACACCAGAATCAGCCAACCGTGAGCTATGGGGATTGATGCGCGATGGCGTGAAGGTATCCATTCCCGACCATGAGAAGGGTGGGGTTAAGACCGAGCGGGTGCAGTTGATCGACTGGAACAATCCGGCAAACAATGAGTTCCTGCTGGTTAGCCAGATGACCATTACCGGGCCGCTCTATACCTGCCGTCCCGATTTGATCGGTTTTGTGAACGGCATCCCCTGGGTGGTGATTGAGCTGAAGAGGCCGGGAGTGTCGGCCAGAAATGGCTTTGATGAGAACCTGACAAGCTATAAACACGCGCAGAACGGCATTCCTGCACTCTTCTGGAGTAATGCTTTGCTGATCGCATCCAACGGAACAGAGAGCCGTGTGGGTTCGCTTACAGCCGAATGGGAGCGCTTCTTCGAGTGGAAGCGTATCGAACGTGAGGATGAGCCTCGCCGGGTCTCACTAGAGGTGATGTTGCGCGGTTTATGTGAACCGTCTCGCTTGCTTGATATGGTGGAGAACTACACGCTCTTTTCTGAGCACAAACAGGGGCTGACCAAGATCATCGGTCAGAACCATCAGTTCCTCGGCGTGAACAATGCCATTGATGCCACACTCAATGCCCGCGATGAAGGACATGGTCGTGGCGGTGTCTTCTGGCAGACGCAGGGCTCGGGCAAGAGCTTCTCGATGGTCTTCTTTGCACAGAAGATTCTGCGCAAACATCCGGGAAACTGGACCTTCGTAATTATCACCGACCGTGTGGAGCTGGATGAGCAGATTGCCCGCACCTTTGCGGCCTGTGGAGCGGTCACCGATGCGAATGCCTGTCATGCATCTTCCGGCGTACATTTGAGAGAACTGCTCTCCGGAAACAACCGTTACGTATTCACGCTGATCCACAAGTTTCAGGATGATGCGGTACTGTGTGACCGCAAGGATGTGATTGTTCTGACCGATGAAGCGCATCGCAGCCAGTACGACACGCTGGCCATGAACATGCGAGCAGCTCTCCCTAATGCCACCTTTGTAGCATTTACAGGCACCCCGCTGATTGCTGGCGAGGAGCGTACCCGTGAGGTGTTCGGTGATTACGTCTCCATCTACGACTTCCAGCAGTCAATCGAGGACGGGGCAACGGTGCCGCTCTTCTATGAGAACCGCACACCTGAACTGCATCTTGATAATCCGGATCTAAATGATGATATCTATGCTCTGATTGAAGAGGCTGAACTGGATGCCGAGGCTGAGAAGAAGCTTGAGCGTGAGCTTGGCCGGCAGTATCACCTGATTACCCGTGATGACCGACTGGATACGGTATCACAGGATATTGTGCGTCACTTCCTCGCACGAGGTTTCCAGGGTAAAGGCATGGTAGTTGCCATCGACAAAGCCACGGCACTGCGCATGTATGACAAGGTGCGCCGCTGCTGGGATGTGGAATTGAAACAGGTGGAAGCCGACCTGGCTGTTATGACGCTGGATAATCCGCTGATTGATGAACTCCGAATAAAAGTCGACCTGATGAAAGAGACGGATATGGCTGTGGTGGTATCACCGGGGCAGAACGAGATTGAGCAGATGGCGGGGGTTGGTGTCGACATCGTGCCGCATCGTAAACGCATGCTCGATGAGAAGCTCGATGAGAAGTTCAAGGATGCGAATGATCCGTTGCGGCTGGTTTTTGTTTGCGCCATGTGGCTGACAGGTTTTGATGCACCGAGTGTATCGTCGATTTATCTCGATAAGCCAATGCGCAATCACACGCTGATGCAGGCCATCGCCCGCGCCAACCGAGTCTATCCGGGTAAGCAGAGCGGCCTGATTGTCGATTACGCCAATGTCTTTGTATCACTTGAAAAGGCACTGGCGATCTACGGTCAGGGTGGCGGTGGCTCAATGCCGGTGCGTGATAAGCAGGAACTGGCCGATGCACTGTCAGAAACGCTTACGGCTCTGGATGGTTTCTGCTCACAGAATGGTGTGAGCCTGACTGAAGTGGAGGCTACTCCGACAGCCAACTTTGCCCGTATTGGAGCGATCAATGAGGCGGCTGACAGGCTGATGAATCCGGAAGATATCAAGCGCGCTTATCTCACTCAGGCCGCTCTGGTGAACAGCCTCTACCGAGCAGTAAAACCGCATCCTTTGGCATCACGGTTTGCACAGCGTTGTGGTTGTGTCGCTGCCATTGCTGACCAGATCAAGAACGTCACTGATCCACCTGACATTTCAATCATTATGCAGGGTATTCAGGAGCTTTTGGATGAGTCGATTGGAGCAGATAAGTTCACTATCAAGGAACCCTCTAGCCCAATGCACGGCAAGATCGATCTTTCCAAGATTGATTTCGCGGCACTGAAGAACCGCTTTAAAGAGAAGAAACCGAGTAACACAGATCTGGAACGATTGAAGGCTGCGGTGCGCGTACAGCTAGAGCAGATGGTTCGGGTAAACAGGACACGGGCCGATTATCTGGAGAAGTTCCGTCAGTTGATCGACTCCTACAACACCGGAAGCCGCAATATCGAAGAGGTGTTTAAAGAGCTACTGTCGCTCTCTAACATCCTCACCGAAGAGCAGTCCCGCCATGTGCGCGAGAATCTGAGTGAGGAAGAGCTAACAGTAATGGATATTCTGACTCGACCGGCTCCGAAACTGACAAGCGAAGAACGTGACGAGGTGAAAAAAGTCGCGCACCTACTGCTGGAAAAACTGCGTGGACTGCTGGTGATTGGATGGCGTCAGCGGGTGACCTCACGTGCCAGAGTACGCATGGCCATCGAAGATGCGCTGGATGAAGGTTTGCCTGTGCCTTATGACAAGGATGAGTACGAACGCAAATGCACAGCTGTTTTCGAGCATGTTTATGAAAGCTATCAGGGTGACGGGAAGAGTGTGTTCTCGGAAGCTGCATAATACTTCAATGGTGTGCTCTGAGTAGATCCACCACATCACTTTTTAAGTTTTGACATAAATAGGTTTCCGGAAATTGGTGTATTTTCCGTGGGCAATGAATACCCCAGCATTCAATAAAAGGAATCACCTCTGAATAACTTGGCCCTAATACTTGATGGTCTTATTTTGCTTGTTCTGCCCGTTATCTATTTGATTATAAAGGAAAATTTGACATTGGGTGCAAGGTCTCTGTATCGTCTCTGGCCATTTCGTAGAGAGGGCCGACCCCGATGGGAAGAAGAAGTAAGCCGCCAGTTGAGATAAAGGCAGAGTTAAACACTGAGGTTACTCCGACAAGCGAAGGCTTGCCGGTGTTTCAGCACTTTTTCGATGTGCTTCATACAGACGCTCGAAAGCAATGCATTCTTACGCGAGTTTTTTTTATGTCACCAACACCGAGCGAGGTAGAAGACACCTGCAAGTTAAAAGATTCCTTTGATGGAGAGTTCCACTGTGTTGGGGGGGTATTGCCAGGCATGTGTTCTGCTTTGGTATCCACTCCACTCTGCAAATATATTGTTGAACTTGGGTTTTCCGAATCATTCGCTAAAGACGTTGCTAGACTGTGTATGTTCAGCATGATTGGGAAAGAATGGGGGCGCAATAGAGTTGCCAATCTAATAAGTTCCCTAAAAGAATTTATGTCCTGCCTTGCCTCTCTGATAGCTATTCCAACTGATTGTACGCTTTCTTCGATTACTTATAATCACTGGAGTGACTTTCGTGAATTGACTGGTTCTGACTCTAGAATTAGTGCAAAAAATACTTTCAACACTGCCCGATACATTTTTATGAGCTATCCGCCAACCTCACTAAATGATCACTTGAAAACGATAAGGTTTAAAAAAACCAAGCAAGTCAACAACCCTAATTATGAACATACCTCAGAATTGTTTGCTGATAATGCATACTCGGATGCCGAAATGTATCAACTTCTTGCTGTGTTTATATCAGGATTTCAACGCCGCATCGGCTACTTAAAACATATGCATGAAATTGCTGAAAAAGACATGCCTGATAATTGGATACACCCCGACAGAAAGCATGTTTTTATAAAATGGGCTGGTAGAAAGCGCCCGAAGTTCTATACGGACATTACTGAGTTAATTGCAAAATGGCTGGGCAATGAAAAATTTTATGATTTGATCGTGGGGCACTATTTACTGTGGCATAAAATAGCCGGAAAAGATTTTGTATTAGCCATAAGGGGCGTTAGCTCCCGTAATGAAGATATTCGAGTCAATCTTGTCAAATTCAGACAAGCTATGGGTGAACGGTATGGGTTCTGTCCAGAATCTAGCCTTACCTTAATGGATTTCCATATAAAAAAACGTGGGCGAACAGACAAAAAAGGAGTCATGCACCAGCTGTCTTATTGCCTGGCAAACCTTTTAATGATGCAGTGCGGCGTTAATAAGGAAGTTGCATTATCTATCCCATCCCGCGATGAAAATGGTAAATCTATTTTGAAAAGATTAGAAAGCCTTTTTGTCGGAAAGAACGATAATCCTGAAGTAGAGCTGTTTGGTTTTAAAAATAAAACGGGGAAAGCGCGTGCAAAAAAAATCCCTATTCCGATTCCAATAACATCACCGTTGTATTCTATGTTAATAGATTACGAAAAATATTATAAAACTGATTTTGACGGGCCATTTTTCGAAGTGGCTCCGAGTTTCGGTCGAGGATGGAGCGTTGGAGGGAGTGCTGAAGGTTTTTTGAAAAACTATCCGGTAATGATTGAAAGTGGAGAAATGTTAAAGTCATTAGATACAACAAAGTTCCGTAAGGTATTTGCTGCGGGGAAGCTGTATGAGCACATGGAAAATATTCAAGACGCTAATCAGCTTGCAAGTCAATTGAGAGAAGATTTAAACCACGGAAACCTCAGCACTTCTTTAAATAACTATATTTTAAAGACATCAGGAGGCCGTGGAATTATCGACGTTGCGATTGCCACCATTACTTCTGAAAAATTAAAAGAAGGTATTGAATTCAAAGGCCGCATTATAACCGAAGATAAAATGCCAAAGACTAAAAAGACTGTCTATCTGTGCGAATGCGAGGATCCAGAGTATCCGAGTCATGGCGAATCAATAAGTAATGAATGCACCCACTACGACTTATGTTTGGGCTGCGAGCGAAGTGTGATTTGCAAAGAGCACCTACCGTATATTTGCGCTCGAATTATACAATATGAAGAAAATCGCAATATCGACCCTGTTATCTGGCCAGCATTATGGGAAGACCGTTGGATGATCGCTCATGATGCCCTTGATAACTACGCAAAGAAAAACAGAAAAAACGGTAGCCGTCTTGTTGAAGAGGCCTGGGCAAGTGCGAAATCAGGAAAAGTAACTTTACCACCAATTATTATGAGTGAGATCTAAGTATGAGTAGTGCTACAGTAACGTTGCAAGAACACAAACCAACACACATTCATGAGTCTGAAAAAGATGAAGCGCTTGCAAAAGCACAATGGACGATACTGCGTGATATCGAAGCAGAATATAAAGACGCATTAATCCCAGGGTCATCAAGCAAATTTACAGAAGACGACTGGCGCATTGATCCAGACGATACGCAGGTTGGGTATGAAAAAATACCTTGGAACGTCTATGTGGATAGGGAGAAACACTGGCCTTTACTTCTACTGTGTAAGCTTGTTGTTCTGAGGTGGATGAAGAACCGCGACACTCAGTTGCATACCTTAGATAATATGCTGAGCCAGCTTCGGCCCTTTATTGAGGTAATTAAAAGAAAGAATATTTTAACTGGCAGAGACGGTGATTTTTTAACCGGTCTAAGTCAAATTACGGATGTAGATATAAGCGTAGTAATTGATGCTGCGCTTACTGAATCAAATAATCTGGAAGTTGCTACAAGATTCTGTCATCGCTTATCCGACTTTGTTGCTTTTTCGAATTTTTTTGGAGAGCAGTTATCGTTGTTCTCCCTTGAGCAGCCGTTGCCATGGACTGTTGCCAACAAAACAGTCACCAAGTGGGTGGAGATTCGCAGTTCTGACTTAAGTCTGGTTTTTAAAGAAAAAGCTGGATATGAAGCACTTCCACCTGAAACTACGCAGCCATTGATTGAAAGGTCGATGGCGTTTCTTGATCGCGCAGACAAGTTAATTGAGTTCTATAATGACGTACGTTCTTCTCGGCGAAAAGGTGAACACAGGGATTTCCTAGCTTCAGCACTTCGTAGGTTCGAAAAAAAGTATGTTCCAAAATTTAATGATCTTTTGCCACCGATCCATGCCAAAGTGAAAACTAGAGTCTTTATATCAGCTTCTTGGTGGAGCGTGTTATTTAAACTGACGAAAGCAGCGTGTGTGAACATTATTTTGCTCACTTCGGGACTACGGAATATTGATGTGAGGCATTTAAAGGTTGGTTGTTGCAAACCATCCGGCCGAGTGGACATGCTTTATTACATATCCACTTATCTAAAAAAGACTGGGAATGCGATTCACATACCTGTTCCTGAGCAAACCTTTCGAGCAATACGTTTGCTTGAGCAACTAAAAACGGATCAAAATTCGGAATTTATTCTAGATTCTTGTGAATACTGGGCACCTAGCAAACATGGAAGGATAGCAGCAGGCACATTATTGAATAATATGCTTCGAGGTTTCGCAGATCACTTTAGTATCCCTTTCATAAGGAATAACACTGGCACAGAAACAACAGCGCACTGTTATCGATCAACCGTTGCCGGGTGGCTTGGTGCGTCTTCATCTCTATCAGTTTTATTGGTACGTCGTTTATTTGGTCATAGCAATGATGTGATGCCCACTACCTATCTTCGAAATAATCCTTTATTTATAAAACAACGACAGAAGGAAAAAGAAGCAGTGGCTAAAGCGATGGCTTTAAATATGGCAGAGGCAGCAAGAAATGGACGATTAGGTGGAACCAAGGGGCTGCAGTTAGAGCGGGGGTATGAGCAGCATAAAAGTCTCAGTTTTGCTGCTACGGATGCAGAAATAGTCCAAGAATTTTCTGAAATGCTAGAGCAGCGAATACTGGACGAAACAGTTTGCGGATTCATGACTCCCTTCGGAGTCAGGTGCATGCGTAACCCAGCCGATTCTTCACAGCCGCCCTGTGCTAAGAAGGCGCATAGAGACAAAGTAAAGGATATCGATAAAAAGTTGCTCGATCTGATGAACGACATCAATCCCCAAATGTGTATTGGTAGCAAATGCAGTGAAGCCATGATTGGGCCCTGGTCTGAGAGCATATTAAAATCGCTTAAATATTATGAGTCGCTCATTAGGCACCAACAGGGGAATGCGTTTACACAGGAACATTTTATTGAGTCTGCAAGACAGTTTATTCGACAGTACGGACCCGATATGAAAAAAGTTTTTGACGTTGAGGTGACAATCAATGTCTAAGAAGCGCGATGATAGAACTCACGATGAAAAGTTAACCGCTCTTCGAGAAGAATTTGGTCGTACTAAAGAATGCGCCCGTTCCTCTGGATTAATCAATGACTGCTCAATAAATGCGATCTGTAAAGCTGCAGGGGTTGAGCGTTTATTAGTGCTGGGTCATCGCGAATTGAAAAAGACCCCTGAAATTACTGCGGCCTATCGCAAAGTCGGAGATGATATAAAGGAGTTCCGAGCAGGATTCAGTCAAAAAAAAGAAATATCTGAAGACAAGGTTCGGATTAAACAGCTTGAAGATGAGTTGGATGCGGTAAAGCTGTCTGTTGGTCCAATGATCAAGGAAAAAGCCTATCTTGAGTTATTATCTGAAGAATGTCCGAAGAAACTAGAACGTGAAAAAAACCGGGTAACAGAGTTGCAGGCGCGGTTAATCCACCTGGAAAATGAAAGCATGAGCACGCCAAAGCCAAGCAAGGTCGCCAATAATCTCAATATCGTTCGCACTATCATTAGCCCTGATAAATTTCGCAATGTCGAAGGTCATTACAAATTTGGCAACGAACGATATGAAGAGGAAGCATGGAAAAAATCATATTCGAAATTGGAGCTAGCGCTTAGCCGAAAGTTGGCTATGCGGTTATACATACTAGTTGGGTTGCCATGTGCTGGAAAAAGCACATGGGCAGAGGAATCGGTGCTTGCGGGAGATCGTCACCCAGTAATATTTGATGCAACAAACCTTGAAAGGTTTGAACGCGCAAAGCTTGTGCACTCCTTGCAACGATTCGGTGACCTTCCGAAGGCGTGTGTTTATTTCGATACAGATATGGAAACAATTCGAGGCCGTAATCGGGATAACCGAAGTTCTGACCGACAACTAACTGATGATGTATTATCGATGAAACTTCAACAGTTAGAAAAACCGGATCCATACGATGAAACATGGATTGATCAACTCATTATTGTGAGGCAACCATGAACGGTGGAACTTGGAGTGGGCTAGGCAATAAGCAGCATGAGCAATACGTGTTTTTTAGGGTTTGAATATGGAAATCAAGTTTTTTAAAACGGCTAATTTCCCAGTGCCTATTCCATGGATCAACGGAGTGACCTTGTTCAAGGAATTGGCGGAATATTTGGTTGTTCGGTATTTTTATCCGGATCGTATCCGTGAAAATATGACCTCAGTCGACGAGGGTTCGCTGAGACAAATCGCCTATGACCTCAAGATGTTTTTAGAGGCGCTAGCCCACAATTGTATTCAATTTTGCGAGGCTGATTACCATGACCACATTCTTCCGATACTGAATGAACAAACGAAGAAAAACTCTAATGAAACCTTTAACTCCAGGCACACTAGACTTCGTGACTTTTATGATTATTTAGCTAAGAAAGGCATCAGAACCAAGGCTCGGTTTCCCCGCCAAACCGTTCATAAGCGATACGGCGATAGCAATGATGATTTTTTGAGCCATACGAAATCAAATAATGGTATTACTTATTCCAAAGATGAAGGGCACAAGAATACGGTTGTTACGAGTGACTACAAAGATCGTGTGATATCAATCGAAATTTATGGAAAGCTGTATAGTCGGTTGCTGGAAATTGACCCTGTCTATGCAGTAATGGCTCAAACTATGATGCAAACCTTTCTCAGGGTGAGCAACACCTGCGAAATGCCATTGCATAAAAACGACCTGAATGATTATTTCCAAGTTTGGCCGGAGTTCCAAAGAGTTGGAGGCGACACGCAGAAATATAGGTGTCGAGCCAAAGGTAATAAGCTGATCAAAATTGATGTTTTCCCATTCACCTTACAGTCGATTTATGAGGACTATATTCAACCATATTATCAAGAGCGAAAAGAACTGTTTGAGTCGAAATACTTGGTGCGAAAGAATGCGACGCTACGTTTCGGTCAAGGGCGTGTATTGCCAGAGGACATTTTATGGTTGAACGCGAATGGTACACCAATTAAGCCTTATATGATCGAAGAGGCATTTCGAGCAACGGGACTTAATGTTAGTCCTCATTGGCTGAGGCATACAGGTGCAACTCACACATTATGGAACTATTGCAGGTTAAATAACATTGAACCTGACGTGAGACTTGCTACTACATTCCAGGAAATTCTTCAGGAGCAGCTTGGTCATGCGGGTCTAGAAACAACAAGGATATATATACGAACCATAATAAAACTAAAGGCACGAATGTATATGCCGTTCGCCATTCCACAGGAGAAGAAAATGAACCCTGCGTTAGAAGCAAAAATGTCGCAGGATGTTGAAGAGACTATGGCACTGTTTTTTGAGAACCGTGTGAAAACTTAGATGCTCCTCTAGGAAAAAATTAACTGTAGAGAGATAGCAAAACAAGGTTGTTTTTAGAGGGTAACTTTTTTCCATAGATTGCTTTTACTCGGTGTGCTCATATTCTGCTATCCGAACTTGGGAGAGGTGATTGTATGAATCAGTTAAATGTGTTTCGGTTTTTGAGCCCGATTGTTTTATTGTTTTATTCAAGCACTTTTGCTGAAGCTGCAACTGAAGCTTCTTATCGGATGGATCCGCTTTTCAGTAATCAGACATTACTTGTTCTTGCGTCGTCATATATATTGTTGTTAGTAGTTATTCTTGGGTTGATTCGGGACTCGGATACTGGGAAATCTACAGTGGTGATTACAGGTTTGTTGCTGATCGCCACGTCAGTCTTTGGTCTTTGGTTTATCGAAACCTTGTCTGCTGATCTGGACTTTTTTCTAAAAAAAGAGTTCGTATCGGAAGCGGTAGCTAATAAGTTTAAGCTTCAAACACATTACTTTTTGTATCTTGTTCCTTTCATATCTGCTGCGATTGGTTCAAACCTAATATCTGATACAATAACAAAAGATCTCCATTACCAGAGCAAAACAGACTTGTCAGAAGGAGCGTGTACCTTATTTAAAGGGGCGGCGGCAATCTTTATGACTATAGCAGCTCTTCCTGTATTATTAGTAATGTTAATTATTTACCTAGTTAAAAAGTTCCTGCACGCTGCTTCAGAAACTGCAAAAGAGAAAAAACGCCCGATAATTTTGACGTTTCTTAAATTGGATATTTTGCTTAGAAACCATATTGAGGAGAATAATACAACTTATTCAGCAGCGAAAAGTTTAGGCATTAGTTTAATTATAATGCTATTACCTGTCTGTCTTGTGTGGTTCTCTTTACAGGTTTCTTTTACTGATATCGCGCCACTATTTGTTGGGATTAATCTATTTGTTTTTGATTATTGGATGGGAGCTTCAATTTTCAGCTATCTGTTTGGGTTTGCATCCATGTTGATCGTGTATCTCCTGCCAAGCAGTGAGAACATTGATTCAAAAACTGTTAATAAAGTTCGTCTCTTGCAATTGACGATCTCTACAATGCAAGCTCTTGTAGGCGCTATATACCTGCTTATTAATTAAAGAGTAGATGTCGCTAGGGGCTAATTTTGACACAAAAAAAGCAACCGAGTATTAATTGCAGACTGTAATGAATGTGGCAGGCCAACCATGTATTAGAAGCACTAGATCATAAAAATACCGAGTGGCAAAAAGAGCAATTTGAAAAGTACGATGCAGAACCAGCCATTGATGGATATGGTTTTTATACACCGATCGGAAATACTCACCACCACTTTAACTACAGACTTACTCCAGTCCCGCAGCATGAGGATAGACCCGCACCTGACGTTGCCATTGCAAGAGTAAATCTTAATTCAATTACTAGGTTGGGCCGAAAGCCTCTTATCTTCACACGAAAAGACACGCTGCCAATAACAGTTATCGCATCCGGTTATCCAGAAGTAGAACGGTCTATCCAAAAAGGCAACAAATTAAATACCCTAAGCGTAAAAATTGCAGCATGCCTGGCAAGCATTCAGACCACTGCAGATGGCGGCCTTTTACTTGAAGATACTATTTCGGACCATAAGGGAATTAATAATTTATCGGGAATGAGTGGCGGGCCAATAATTTGGTCCAATAATAAAAAATTTAGCTTAGCAGGCATTGTACGAGAAGGTCTCGACATACAACCAAAGGAAGGTGAATTAAGAGTTGAACCAGGAATTTGCATTCATGGAGAACGAATAACAACCAGTATTTTTGAAGAATGGCTGCAAGAAATCCCTCCGCTATCGGAGTTAGAAGACAAGTCTCACGGACTTTACGTTCCTTCTAGCATGAGGGAATAGTCCGCCACATTGTTTGCGCCATTAAGCCTTTGCATCTTATTTAATCTCTTAAGTGTTGAATGGCCGATAGCAGCCGTTTGCCAATGACCGCTCCTTTCCGCAGTCGAGCTGATTGATCTAGCTCGCTGCACGCATCCGTCAGGCAGAGTGGAGAGTCAGGCTTTCGGCCATGAATGGACAGTCGGAAATCTTTTGTAAAAGTTTATATGTCACCCAGACAGGTAAGGTTAAATTCCTTGTTTTCACCTTAATATCCAGTGCTATCTATAATTTCATTAGATGGCTTGTTTGAACAATCGCATTTAATTAAGGCCCTCTCAAGACAACATAACAATTACATTCTGCGCATGAAGTGGTTGCTTTGTGCGCAGAATATGGATACCATGTTGTTTTTGAATGATGAAAGGAGAGACTTATGGCATTTAGAGCAGATGAATCCGCTAGCAGTGGAATTGAGTCGGTAAGAAATTATCTTATTCCGAGAGGTATTGAAGCCGGCGAAAGAGAGCGAAGCGAAGATAAGCTTTTCGATATTGTGAATAAATATGGCCCAGCTGTTGAGAGTTACCCCTCTTGGCATCCATTAGTTACTCATCATAACGACCACTCCCCGGCAACTGTTCCTAGTGACAGCTGCGGTTATAAAGGTTTAGACCATACTAGATATTTTGTTAATGCTTTTATTACTTGCCCTTATGATGATGGTCAAGAAATCATGGATTCTGTTGAAGCATTGCCTTATAACCCTTTTGCGAAGATCACGGCAGAACGGCTTGATGTTCAAATGTATCAATCTCATGCCACGCCTATACTTGTACGCTGTGATTGGATAAAACCAATCTCCAATAATGGCATGATACCCGCGTCGGTCGCAATCCCGCTTATGCTTCAAAAGGAAGTACCCTGCTGGGAATGGGCAACATGCGGAGAAACTTGGGAGACAATGCGACCTTATTTTTTAGGCTCACCCCATGGAAGTAGGTCTTCGCTTTTTGTAAACCAAGAAACAGGATTAACTATGAAAAAGGTTTGGAACCTGCTTATTAACACTGGAATGTTTGGCAACATTAAAGTTTCTAACCAATCTTAAGTTACATAAAAAAATCGATGCTTCGCTCAAAGGTTTTTAAGAGCGGTGAAATCGACACATAATAAAAGCGTTCAACTCGGCCATGCCGTAATAGTGTTTATTTTGTACTCAAATAGCACAAATAAACACTATTACGGCATACCGGTTAACGCTGGCGTTAGTTGAAAATTGGGTTGTTATGCATAACATCTCTTAACTGACACTGTAAGTCTGAAACTTCAGCTTTAAGTGATTGAAATATTTACACAGTTGGATTTACAGTCTCATTCGCAGATTTCTTTTGAAAACTAGGGATAAACTTTCATATTTCGATATTTCCCGAATGACCGAAAGTCGCCCTTCGTCTATTCCGTGCCACTGGCCATTCTTCCATCATCATGGGTGACTAGGTTGGCCCGTAACGCAGTTAGATATCATTTTCGTTATAGACTGAAATGTGCAACCAAATATTAATCCTATGTCAATCTAAGTGGATGGCTAAAAATGGGTAAATATGCAACCGATACTTACTTCCTAGTAAATTCAACATAAGCGATGCGTCTGATCCCATATTCACTGCGCAGTGTTTCGATCAGGACTCCGGCATCGTTAAAGGCACAGAAACCGGCTGCCATATTGCGGCGGGCGTGATGCAGGCCTGCGATGGGGATGAAACAGCGTTGATGGCTGCCGTTGATAGCCTCTTCTGCTGCTGCCAGTACGGTACCGACCACCGTTGCGGCAGCTTCATAGATGCCTTTGAAGGCGGGAGTGTCGCCGTAGTCGAGATAGCCGCTTCCAGATTCGGAGCAGGCGATGACACGATCAACATATTCCGGCGTGTGGAAGCGTTCAAGGGCTTGCCGATTCGCCATCACTGGAGCGGTAATCGAAACCCTTTTGTCTAAACCCTGTCTGATTGTCTCCTGCCAGAAGGCATCCATACGATCAGGCCCGAAGGGGTGGCCTTCGCCGAATCCGTAACGGGCCAGTTGCGGGCCAATATATAGCTGAACACGCTGCTGCATGCTTCTACTATAGACGATTTTGTGCGGTCAGGCTTTATGCCGCAGTAGCGAAAAGGTAACCCCATGCACCGAAGAGCAGAGCAGAGCCGAAGCAGAGGAGGGCGATCCAGGCCATTGCAAAGACGATACTTTTTCTGCCGAGTTTATAAGCCTTCCAGCCGAACCATGCGGCAAAGCAGCCGATAGGAATTGAGAAGATAAGGAATAGGGCAAGGACCATCCGCGCAGGCTAACCTTCATGGGTCGATTGCCAAGCTACATCTCATCCCTATGCTTCTTGCACGGCATCAATATGCAAAGGGGCAAACATGATCAAAAAGCTTCAGACATTGTGGAGAAGGGCTGCTGATACGCCGCAGGAGAAGCGCCGGCATGAGGTGTCGCTGGCGGTGACTGCACTGATGGTTGAAGTGATGCGCATGGACGGGAAGCTGGATGAGGCCGAGCGCAGTGAGATCGTTCTGGCCATTGAGAAGCGTTTTGGCCTCTCTAAGGCTGAGGTGCATGAGCTGATTGAAGTGGCTGCTATCGAGACAGAGCAGGCGCTGGATCTGCATCAGTTTACCGCTACGGTGGTAAAATCTTTCTCTACCGATGAGCGCAAAGAGATTCTCTCTGAGCTCTGGTGCGTGGCGATGGCCGATGGGCACGTAGACCCATATGAGGAGCAGCTTCTCAGGCGCATGGCCGAGTTGATGGGGCTGCATCACAGCCAGTTTATTCAGGCGAAACTTGCTGCCGAGATGATGTTCTAGGGCTGCCCGGATTTGGAACAGCAGCACGGCTTGGCGGTTAAGGTCTAATCGATTCTGTTGAGTGTAACCCAGATCGAGGCGATTTCGCGGGCACGATCCCTGTCTGTGGGGGCTGCAGGAAAGATGCGCTGTTTGCTGATGCCGCGATGGTTGAGAAAACGCTCGATCAGCATCTGGCTATACTCGATGCGCTGCATTGAATCCCAGTTGAGACTCTCACCACTCCATTTCGGGATTAGATCAACAATCAGCGCGGGATCCTCATGCATCTTCTTCAGCACTTTGCGCAGGCGGGTACGCTCATTCAGGGAGAGGTTGCCGGACTCATGCAGTCGAATGCGTGTTGCCACTTTCGCACCGCGCTGTTCAGGCGCTGCTGAGGCTGCAGCAGGGCGCTGAGCCAACGCCTGCAGCTGCTTCTGCAGTTGCAGGCCAAGGCCCTCCATGTCGGGTGCTTCACGCTGCCACTCTCCGCCAAGAGGCAACGAGATCGTTATCTCCCGCTCTTCATTCTCCAGTCTGTGAAGCAGATCGATGCTGTTGTAGCCGACCCGATTGATCATAGGGTCGTTAGCTGTGACAGCATGCTCCAGCTTCACGCGATAGAGCGAAAGCTGCACGTTGCCCAGATACTGCTCTGCAGATTCACCCTGCCTGATATTCAGTGAGGCTGAAATTCGCCCCTGAATCGGTTTAGGGAAGCCTGATGCGACCATCCATTCAGAGAGGAAGAAGGGGGTGGCATGTTCAAGGGTAATAGTGCCGAGAAACTGTTCGTAACTGGAGAGCGGACTCCACTGGCCATCAAGCTTGAGCAGGCCGCCTCCCATCGCTCCCTGTAGTGAGAGGACGGAGGGGTTCTGCGGTGAGAGGGTGGTGAGCTGAAGCTCCGCATCTTTGAGCCAGTAGGCGTCTGCTTGTCCGACGCTTACACTTCCACTCTTCCAGAGAATCTCATCCACCAGCCATTTGCCAGCAGCCAGATTTTCAGCCCACCATGCTTGCTGTCCGGTTGCAGCTTCAGTATCACGCCTGTTTTTCAGATAGGGCGGCAGCGGCTGCAGGGGAGCAATATAGTGCCAGTTTTCGGCGACCAGTGATTGTATATGCTGGCTGTCGCTACCTGTGCCGACAGGGCCGAAGGTGGTTGATATTTTTTCAGCCATCCAGCGGCTGCCGGCATGGGCGAGAATCAGGTTTTCACTGCTGGCGCTGCCATGAAACAGCCAGACGCCACTGTTGAAAGCAGCCTCGGTAGCGAGGGATGCTGTACCATCAAGCATCAACGGGGCGCTCTCCGAGCCTTTGAGCGGAATCAGTGGGCGCAGTTGGGTTAGCGGAATATGAGCCCCTTTTATCTTCAATTGCGCACGATTGAAGTTGCCATGCTGCCCTTCAATCTCTCCCCTGATCTGCCACTCCGGATCCTCATCCCGGTTCTTCATACTCTTGAGTATAATGCTGTTTATACCTGTATTGGAGATTGAACAGCTGCCATTGAGCTCCGAGAGCTGGATGTTTCCTGAATCAAGTGCAAGCAGCATACTCAGAGATTCAATCTCAATCGTGTCGATATCGTACTGCCAGGGCTGAGCCAGCACCTGCCTGTCGGCACGACGCTGTAACTGTGGTTGGTAGGAGATGAGTGGCTTTGAGAGTTTGATGTCGCGGGCTGCAAATATCTGCCGGGCGGAGTCCAGCCTCATATCGTGATAATCCAGCTTTTCGATGGACCAGTTGCCAAGGTTCTCATCCGCCAGAGGTGCAAAGGTGAGGTGATCAAGGCTGCCCTGTTGGCTGCTAAAACGGGAGCCTCTCTCATCACGCTGCCAGATCAGTTCACCATCGAGTCTTGCGCCGATGAGTTGTCGGTTTGCAATGATCGGGAGGTGGTGGCTCCATGTTTCCAGTTGCCAGCCACCGGTATGTATGGCGATTTTTAAGCCGCTGTCTGAATGGGTACCCTGCCACTGCAGCTTTGAAGCGTGCAGAGCCTTCTCGTCATGTTGCTGATTCACCCTTAGCTCGCCAAGCAGAGAGATTGCCGCCGCTTCGCCCGCATCTCTGCGCCACTCCATCTCGCCTGAGAGAAAGCCGGAGCTCGGGCCGGGGTGCGCCGCCCTGGTCAGTTGGGAGAGGTCGATATGTCGCCAGCTTACGCTGCCACTCTCTTCTCCGTCGCCCCCTGCCGATCTGAGCCAGCTAGCCTGAACCGGTGCACCGTTGACTCTGGATGTGAGCGTGATTCTGCGCATCTCACCAAGCGCCTGTTGTGAGAGCTGAAGGTCGGAGAGAATCAGCGGAGGATTGGAATTATCAAGATAAATGGCGAGTTCTCCACCATCAATGATCATGGCATGGGTTGCCTGCCAGAGGCGTAGAAGCTGTCTCTCCTGCTGCCAGAGCGAGAGTGTTTCATCGCGATGCAGCTGCGCATGCAGGCCGGTGATCTGCATGCTGCCGATTTTCGGGTTATCTCCGGTTAGCTGTTGTGGCTCGGCCCGAACAAGCATGTGCTCGATATTAAGCGCATCGCTTCCTCGTTTGATATTGATCTGACGAAGGATCAGACCGTTGCGCAGCAGGTGGTAGCGCACATCACCAATCTCGACATCAGCACGTTTCGCCCACTTGTAAACAGCCTCTTCGGCCTGTTCCTGTGCCTGTATCTGCAGAGAGAGGTGCACGGCTACACAGAGCAGTGAGAGAATGGCGATCCATGCAAGATACCAGCGGGCTCCCGGCGGGAAGATACCTACCGGGTGACGAAACAGGTGTGCTTTTTTCAGGTCGCCTCCACGGTCAGTAGCTGCTAGAGCCGACTGTTTTGCAACTGCTCTACAACTGACTGATCTTCCAGCGTTGAGACATCTGAGGTGATCGGCCGATCAGCAGCGATATCCCTGAGCAGGCGCCGCATGATTTTACCCGAACGTGTTTTCGGCAGGCTATCGGCAAAACGGATATCATCGGGTTTGGCGATGGCGCCGATCTCTTTGGCGACATGGGCACGCAACTCTGCAGCCAGTGTTTCACTGACTTCACATTTGAGTACGACAAAGGCGCAGATCGCCTCGCCTTTGATGGCGTCAGGGCGGCCGACAACGGCTGCTTCAGCAACGGCCTCGTGCGAAACCAGTGCTGATTCGAGCTCCATCGTGCCAAGTCGGTGACCGGATACATTAAGCACATCATCCACACGACCCATGATCCAGAAATAGCCATCTTCATCACGGCGAGCACCATCACCGGCAAAATAGTAGCGACCACCAAAGTTCTTCCAGTAGGTGGCGATATAACGTTTATCATCACCCCAGACGCCGCGCAGCATCGATGGCCATGGCTTGCGGATCACCAGCAGGCCACCGCCCTCACTAACCGGTTTGCCCTCCTCATCGACCACTGCTGCATCGATACCCGGCAGGGGTTTGGTTGCTGAGCCGGGTTTGGTCGGAGTGGCAAAGGGCAGCGGAGCGAGCATGTGGCCGCCGGTTTCAGTCTGCCACCAGGTATCGACTATCGGACAGCGCTCTTTACCGATCACCTTGTGGTACCACATCCACGCTTCAGGATTGATCGGTTCACCCACTGTGCCGAGCACGCGCAGTTTCGAGAGGTCATGGCTGTTTGGCCATTTGTCACCGGCCTTGTTCAGGGCGCGAATGGCTGTAGGCGCAGTGTAGAAGATGGTGACGCCATGATCAGCACAGATCTTCCACAGACGACCGGGATCGGGGTAGGTGGGCACACCCTCATACATCACGGTGGTACCGCCGTTGGCCAGCGGGCCGTAGACAGAGTAGGTGTGGCCGGTAATCCAGCCGACATCGGCGGTACACCAGAAGAGATCACGCTCAGGCCGGAAGTCGAAGCTCCAGCGCATGGTCAGACGCGCCCAGAGCAGGTAACCGGCCGTAGAGTGCAGGATACCCTTGGGTTTGCCGGTGGAACCGGAGGTGTAGAGGATAAACAGCGGATGTTCAGAATCCAGCGAGGCCGGTTCGCAATGGCCCGGTTGAACATTGAGGGCGTCATGCCAGTTGATGTCACGGCCGGCAGACCAGTTGATCTCGTTGCCGGCGTGGCGAACCACCAGCACATGCGAGATGGTGCGGCAGCCCTCGGAGAGCGCCTCATCAACATTGGGTTTGAGGGCGTGGATGCCACCGCGGCGGCCGCCGCCATCAGCGGTAACCACCAGTTTTGCTCCGGCATCTTCGATACGATCACGTAGCGCCTGTGGAGAGAAGGCACCAAAGACCACCGAGTGCACAGCCCCGATGCGGGTACAGGCGAGCATGGCGATAGCGGCTTCGGCGATCATCGGCATATAGATGATCACCCGATCACCAGCCCTGATGCCGATCTCTTTCATGGCATTGGCTGCACGGCACACCTCATGCAGCAGCTGCCTGTAACTGTAGTTGCGCACCTCGCCGGCTTCGGACTCCCAGATGATGGCGGTGCGTTCGCCAAGGCCTGCCTGAACATGGCGATCAAGGCAGTTTTCCGAGAGATTGAGCTTGCCATCCTCAAACCAGCGGAAGAAGGGGGCATGTTCACTGTTCAGGACGCGGGTGAATGGCTGTTGCCAGCTCAGGTGCTCACGAGCCAGATCACGCCATGTGCTATCCGAATCACTCTCGAACTGTGCCCGTATGGCCTCATACTCCTGCATCGAAGCAATGTGACCCCGGTGCCCTTGTGGCGGGTTAAATATGCGGGTCTCATCCAGAATAGTAGTGATCGCTTCAGACATGGGCTCCTCCATTGGCACTCATTTCTAACAGGCTGAGTATAGCTGGACAACAGGCTTTCGCTGATGTGTGAATAGGTTATTATAGCGCATGCAAAAAGTTTGTCTTATTAAAACCAGTGTTGGCACGATGGACGCAGCAGAGAAGCTGGCAACAGCGCTGGTAGAGATGCAGCGGGCCGCTTGTGTTCATATCAGCGGTCCGGGCAGATCGATCTACCGTTGGCAGGGCAAGCTTGAGGTGGAAGATGAGTATTGTCTGACCATCAAAACCAGCCCTTCGCTTCGTGATAGTACGGTTTTATATCTGACTGCTGCGCACCCATATGAATTGCCTGAGGTGATCTGGAGAGAGTTCGATGCAACAGATGCGTATGGTGACTGGGTCTATGGGGAGGTCGATGCTAGTATCGGCACGAATGCACAGGAGTGATGAATGATTGAAGTTACATATGCCGGGGCTCTGGTGGCGGGGCTGCTCTCTTTCCTCTCCCCCTGCGTGTTGCCGCTGGTTCCAGCCTATCTCTCCTATATCTCCGGTGTGTCTGTCAATGAGCTGCGTCATCATGACGGGGCTGATGCTTCAGTGCGCAGGCATGCATTGAGCCAGTCGCTCTGGTTTGTTGCCGGTTTCAGCCTGGTGTTTATTGCCCTTGGTGCTTCGGCATCACTGATCGGCCAGTGGATGCTGAGTAATATGGCGATTCTCGGAAAGGTTGCCGGTGTAATCATCGTCATCTTTGGTCTTCATTATGCAGCGATCATTCGCATTCCGTTTTTGATGATGGAGGCGCGATTCGACGCCGGTGGCGTGAATGCCAAGCATGGGATGGGCGCACTTATCCTCGGTGCGGCATTTGCCTTTGGCTGGACACCCTGTATCGGTCCGATTCTCGGAGCCATTCTTGCTGTGGCCGGAGCTCAGGCTGAGATGTTGCGCGGCGTGATGCTTCTGGCCACCTACTCGCTGGGTCTTGCCATTCCATTCCTGCTGGCGGCACTGGCAACCGATAGCTTCCTGCGCTGGTCACAGCGATTTAAACACCATTTTGACCTGATCGAGAAGATATCCGGACTGTTGCTGATAGTGGTTGGCGTGCTTATTTTTCTCGGCAGCTTCAGTGTGGTTTCAGGCTGGTTGATTGAGTGGTTTCCATTCCTGGCCGATATCGAAGGCGCATTTTCCCAGTGATAAATATGTGGCGGCCATTTCTAATGGTTGACCCTGATTCACTCTGGTGATTCAATATCAGCGTTATGCATGAATCTCCCCAACAAGCACTTGAAAGTCGCATCGAAGCACTGGCCGATCATCTGTCGGAAATTCGGCGCAATATGGAAAAAATTATTGCTGATAATCATCGCATGCGTGAAGTGGTGCGTATTGCTGAGAGCGAATTGCGCAAGCGTCGTGATCAGGTGCAGAAGCTTGAGAGTGAGCTGGAGGGGTTGCAGAACAGCCGTCTTGAGGCCAAGGCTCGTGTTGAGCACGCCATGGAAAAGCTCGATGATCTGATCTCCAATCAGGGTGAGGCTTTATGAGTCAGCATGTTGAAATTAACCTGATGGGTCGTTCATTTACGATCATGACCGATGAAGATCCTGGTCAGGTAACTGCTGCTGCAAACCTTGTGCAGGAGCATATTGATGAGATCAGGCAGATGGGTACTACCGTCGGTTCCGATCGCCTTCTTACCCTTGTAGCACTGAATCTGGCAGGTGAACTGCTGAAAGATAAAGAGGGTAAAGTGGAGGGACTGGATTCCTTGATCTCTGCATTTGACGGAGTAGTATCACAAGCAGAAGGTTTAGCGAAAGCGCCCCTGCGTTGATCGAATGGCAGAAATGTTGCCTGAGCCGATACTTGTCGAAAGGGAGCCTACCTACTTTGGCCGTGAGCGTCCCGTAACCGGGATACCTGAAGCTGGAGTGCGGCGCCCACCTCTTGTTAGAGGGTTCGACGACTGTTTGCCACGACGCCAGCGTGGGGGCGCCCCAAACCTCCCTTTGTATCTGCACCTCCATTTTGATATCCAATGACTATTGATCCTGTTGATAAGGGTGCTCTAAGAGCAGCGGCTCTGGCTTCGCGTCAGCAGCTCTCTGTTGATGATCGGCAGCGTTACTCAGCAGGGATTCAGCAACACCTTGTGACTCACCTGAATGCTCAGCCCGAGTTCTCCGATATGATCCTTACCTATCGCGCCATGCCCTCGGAGGTGAATACCGATAGCCTGTTTGCGATGGCGGAGCGGCGTTTTTTTGCGCCGGTGACGCACCATCATGAGCATATGGAGTGGCATGAGGTGACGGCTCGGAGCAGCTGGCGTCGCGGTGTGTTCGGTATTCTTGAGCCCGATGGCAATAACATCTGGCAGGGCGACAGTGGCATTACGACACTGCTCTGCCCCCTGACTGCATTTGATCGCCATGGCAATCGGCTCGGTATGGGTAAGGGCTGTTTCGATTTCTGGCTCTCACAGCATAGAGAAGAGATCTATCAGGTGATCGGCCTGGCTTTCTCCTGTCAGGAGGTCGCGAAAGTGCCTGCTGAAGGGCATGATATGCCGATGGATTTTGTTATTACAGAAGAGGGAGTTATCAGGTGTCCGAAACGCTGAATCTGCTGGTTATCGGTGATATTATTGGTAAAGCAGGTCGCAGAGCACTTGCTGATCATCTGCCGACTCTCATTGATCAATATGATATCGCTTTTACTGTCGCCAATGGTGAGAACCTTGCCCACGGCTTTGGCCTTACCGGCAAAGTGGCTGATGAGATGTTCAGGCTTGGCGTGGATGTTCTCACCAATGGTAACCACTGC
The DNA here is from genome assembly GCF_013387475.1 of Mariprofundus sp. KV. Classification (GTDB taxonomy): domain Bacteria; phylum Pseudomonadota; class Zetaproteobacteria; order Mariprofundales; family Mariprofundaceae; genus Mariprofundus. Next base: position 84,838 of record NZ_VWNB01000008.1, read on the forward strand.
TGGGATCAGCGTGAATTTCTCAATCTGATCGATGAGGATGATCGATTCGTGCGACCGATGAATTTTAGTGTGCATGCACCCGGCCGCGGCTGGACGGTGAAAGAGAGCCGGTGCGGTCATAAGATCGCTGTGGTGAATCTGATCGGTCAGGTCTTTATGGGGCCGTGGGACTGCCCCTTTGCTGCTGCCGATAGAGCCCTGCAGGAGATTCCTGATGATGTATCGATTGTGCTGGTCGATATGCATGCTGAAGCGACCAGTGAAAAGATGGGTATGGGCTGGCATCTGGATGGGCGCGCCTCATTTGTCTATGGCACCCATACGCATGTACCGACCTGTGATGAGACTGTGCATGCCAGTGGCACCGCCTATCAGTCTGATATCGGTATGACCGCATCCTACCAGTCGATCATCGGTATGCAGGTGGAGGGGGCACTCTATCGTATGGTGCAGCGTCTGCCGCAGCGCTTTGAGGCAGTGGAAAAGGGGGCAAGTATCTTTGCCACGATGGTTACCATTGATGCGGTAACAGGCAAAGCAGTAGCCATTGAAAGGATCCATGTTCCAGCGATCTGATTGTCTTTTGGAACCATAAAAAAGGGGGCCTTTTATGGCCCCCTCTTTTGTTTGCGCTGTCGCTGTTAGCGAAGTGATTCTGCCTGCATGGCCGATTCAGGCGTATCAGCAAAGGTTCTCAGCTTCTGTGCGCGTGATGGATGACGAAGCTTGCGTAGTGCCTTGGCTTCAATCTGACGAATACGCTCACGTGTCACGCCGAACTGTTTACCCACCTCTTCCAGTGTATGGTCGGTGTTCATGCCGATACCGAAACGCATGCGCAGTACCTTCTGCTCACGATCGGTAAGATTCTCCAGAACCTCCAGCGTAGCCTCAGCCAGTGCGGCACTGACTGCTGCATCCAGTGGATTCTCGGCATTCTCATCTTCTACGAAATCACCCAGCTGGGAGTCTTCATCATCACCGATCGGTGTTTCAAGCGATACCGGTTCTTTGGCCACCTCAAGGATCTGCAACACCTTCTCAACCGGCAGCTCAAGATGTTCAGCCAGCTCTTCCGGAGTCGGTTCACGACCGATCTCCTGGGCAATCTGACGGGAAACACGCATCATCTTATTGATCGTTTCGATCATGTGTACAGGAATGCGGATGGTGCGTGCCTGATCGGCAATCGAGCGGGTGATGGCCTGACGAATCCACCATGTTGCATAGGTGGAGAATTTATAACCACGACGCCACTCAAACTTCTCAACCGCTTTCATCAGGCCGATGTTGCCCTCCTGAATCAGGTCGAGGAAGCCAAGTCCACGGTTGGTGTACTTCTTGGCAATAGAGATCACCAGACGCAGGTTCGCTTCGATCATCTCACGCTTGGCCTGACGCATCTTGGCTTCGCCCATGGTCAGTTTACGAGCCACATCTTTCAGCTCGTCAACCTCCATCTCGGTCTCCTGTTCAACGCGTTTCAGGCGGCGCTGATTCTCTTTGATTTTGCCCGAGATCGCTTCAAGGCCTTCAGCCCAGGCAGCCTCCTTGTTGTTTTTGATGATGTTATCAACCCAGCGCTCATCGGTTTCGCTCGGAGGGAAGGTTTCAAGGAACATCTTACGTGGCATTTTGGCAGCCAGTGCAAAATCACGGATGGTGCGCTCAAAGCGACGCACGCGTTCAACAGCATTTTTAAAGCGCTGTACCAGTTGATCAAGCTGACGAGGTGAGAAAGGAATGCTTACCAGCTCCATCAACATGCCATCAAGGACTTCACGGCTCTTGGCAAGCAGTGCCGGATCATCAGGTTTCTTGGCCAGCTGTTTTTTCACGGCGATAAACTTGTCGTGGAACTCTTTGGCATTGGCAAAGTGGCCAAGTGCCTCCTCCAGCTGCTCCTCCTTGGTGATGATGGTCTCCATCATCGGCGTACCGTCAGGTGTGGCAGTGCGCGCCTTGATTGCTTCAGAGAGCTGCTCACCATCAAGCTTGGGCTCGATATCCAGAGGCTCATCATCCTCATCTTCACTGCGGCTCATGCGATTTTCATACTCTTTAATTGCTGCGGCATTCACTACTTTTTCATCAACATCAATGATGTCTCGGAAGTTTGGCTCTTCGCCGGTCTCAATCGCTTCATCGCGGATTTCGATAATGCGCTCACCCAGCAGCATGATTTCACGGAAGGTGGATGGGCAGAGGCAGATCGCCTCATGCACCTGCATGCGGCCCTCTTCGATACGGCGGGCAATCTCGATTTCGCCTTCACGGGTCAATAGCTCTACGGTGCCCATTTCGCGCAGGTACATACGTACCGGATCATCAATGCGGACTACTGTTCCCAGCTGTGAGGTGTCGGCACGCAGTGCTGAGTCCTCTTTGCGCAGGCGATCCTTGCGCATGGCATAAGCACCGGTAGGTGCACGCTCGGGGTCAACCACCTCAACACCCATTTCGGTGAAGACGTTAATCAGCTGCTCAATACGATCGGCAGAGACCAGATCTTCGGGCAGATGTTTGTTGAGCTCATCATAGGTGATGTATCCGGCCTGCTTGCCTTTAGCCATCAGGCTTCCAAGTTCGCGGATGTTAACTTGCTCTGGTTTCTTCGACATGCGGTTATGCTCCCGTTTCGTTCAACAGTTCAGTAAGTTTACGTTGTTGGCTCTGCAGCTCTCTTAAACGTTTCTGCAGCAGTACCGACTCATTGAGATCCGGTCCGCGCTTCAAACGCCAACGAATATCATTGGATTCCATGTCCAATAACAGACTTTCGTATTCAATATCCTGGACGGTTGCCTGATTCACCCAGCGAGAAATCAATGTTTGGTCTTCAGGGGATTCCTGTGCCAGTTGTCTCGCGATGTCGGTATTGTTGTCTTCGGCGTCCGCTATTATCGAAAAAGCCCGCATGTATAACGATTTCACTCTTCCTTTGTCAAGGAAAAAGTTGTTTGCAATGTCGGGGAGATCTCGAAAACGTTCAGGTTTCTGTATAAGACCGGCCAGAAAGCGGTCTTCAATCTCATTCAGTTTTACAGGCTCATCTGCTGCCCGGGTTGAAGGGGTGGCTGATGATTGCCTGCGCTGCTGTTTCAAGGAGATGCCGGTGGTCTGTTCAATCTCCTGTCGCCACGCCTGTGCGAGGTAGCTGTCGGTCATCGTGGCAAGCATGGCATCGGCCTTCTTGGCCATGCGCGCGCGCCCCTCTGCACCCTGACCGGCAAGCAGCTTCAACCCCATCAGCCAGGTTTCAAGCACTGGCTTTGACTCCTCTTTCATTCTTTCACGGAAGGCATCAGCCCCCTCTTTGGCAAGCAGTGAATCGGGATCTTCACCATCAGGAAGATAGAGAAATTTTGGTGAGAGCTCTGCTTTGAGCAGTGGCATCATTCTCTCCAGCGCCCGCCAGGCCGCCTGACGACCGGCACGATCGCCATCAAAGCAGTAGACCGGTGTGTCGCAGAGTCGGAAAATCTCGCGAATTTGACCTTCGCCGATGGCCGTGCCCAGTGGTGCCAGGCCGATTTTCAGGCCGTAGGCAGCCAGTGCCAGCACATCCATGTACCCTTCAACGATCAGCAGCTGTTTCTCTTTTCTGATGGTGTCGCGATGCTCTGAGAACCCATAAAGCAGATCGGATTTATGAAACCAGCTGGTTTCAGGCGAATTAAGGTATTTCGGCTCACCCTCACCAAGCACGCGCCCACCAAACCCGACAACGCGGCCACGCCGGTCACGAATGGTAAACATCAGCCGGTCGCGGAAGCGGTCACCATAGCCGTGGTCGCCCTTAAACAGCAGGCCAATCGCCTCAAGTTGGGCGTTGGTGCGGTTATCACTGCCGATCGCTTTCTGTATAAAACCGTAACCAGCCGGTGCGTAACCCAAACCGTAGCTGCGCACGATGGCTTCGGGCAGTCCGCGCTGCTGGATGTATTCAACGGCTTTGCCACCGCTGGGGCCATACAGCGCGCTGGCAAAAACATCCGAAACACGGGCGAGCAGATCGTAGGCCTTTTTCTGTCGCTCCTCATCACCGGGTTGGCGTTGTGTCTCTTTGGGGACTTCCATGCCCGCTTTTTCAGCCAGATATTCAACAGCCTCCGGGAAGGGGTAACCGTCATGCTCCATGAGAAACTGGAATGCGCCACCGCCTTTGCCACAACCAAAGCAGTAGTAGAGCTGCTTATCCGCTGAAACGGAGAAGGAGGGGGATTTCTCATGGTGGAAAGGACATAAGCCCATCAGATTGGAACCGGACTTCTTTAGCTCCACATGGCGCGCAATGATCTCAACGATATCAGTGCGCGAAAGCACCTCATCAAGGAATGAAGGTGGAAAGTTGGCCATAGGTTATTATGTAGTGGCTAATATCTTAAATTGCAAGGTTTGCAGGGTTTTTTAGCCCAGCCGGGATTTAACAATGCCGGAGAGTTTGCCCATATCGGCGCGTCCCTCTGCTTTGGCTTTTACAATGCCCATTACCTTGCCCATATCACGCATGCTTGTTGCACCGGTGTCGGCAATGGCCTGATCGATCAGCGCAGTCAGCGCTTCATCGGAGAGCGGCTCAGGCAGGTAGGCCTGAAAGATAGCGGCCTCAGCCAGCTCTTTATCGCGCAGTTCAGCACGACCAGCCGCATCATACTGATTTGCAGCATCCAGCCGCTGTTTCACAATTTTTCCTGCAACATCCAGTGCCTCTGTCTCACTGAGTTCATGACCGACCTCGATCTCCTTGTTCTTGATCGCGGCGCGCAGCATGCGAATTGAGGAGAGTTTGAGCTTGTCTCCTGATTTCATGGCGGCTTTCATATCATCGGTTAACTGTTGCAGCATGGAATACTCCGAAATGGGATGGTCTATCCAGAATTATGATCACCACAGAGACACAGAGGGCACAAAGAGAGTCAAAATAAATTCCAGAGAAGATCATTATTATGCTCACATGAACTCAGTATGCATCTTCTTTTTTCGTCTGTGTTCAATGTGGTAAAAAGTTTAAGTTATAAATGAAAAATGCCGGACCATAAGGCCCGGCATTTTATCTGTTTTACATACACAAGCCTCTGTTTAGTAGTCGCGGTTCTCGCGCATACGTACACGGCGAAGGCGCTTCATTAAACGTTTGCGTGCAGCAGCTTCCTTACGCTTTTTAGCGATAGAAGGCTTCTCATAGCACTCACGACGACGGCATTCGGAAATGACGCCACCTTTTTCAACCTGTTTACGGAAACGCTTAAGCGCGATTTCGAACGGCTCATCAGAATTAACTCTAATTCCTGGCATGTAAAAACATCACCCCCTTGGGTTCATTCCCAAAAAACTGTGGCCTTTAGCGACGGGCTACCGTCAGGCTCGCCCTTCTCCCGTTGCGACGCTAGGCTCGCAGCGCACCGGTTAGGGTGCATTAGAAAAGGGCGACGGATTATGGCGATAGAAAATGACAAGTCAAATCAGCTTGAAAACAGGCGCTCTTCAGGCCTGATTCGGGCCGCATCCAAGGTGGGGAGCTGGACGATGCTCTCCCGTATCCTCGGTTTTGTCCGGGATATCTTTCTGGCCCGTATTCTCGGAGCAGGACCGATTGCCGACGCCTTTTTTGTCGCCTTCAAGCTGCCCAACTTTTTCCGTCGTATGTTTGCCGAGGGCACGCTGACTGTGGCACTGGTGCCGGTGCTTTCTGATCAGCGCCAGCAGGGTGAGGCACATGCCCACCGCTTCCTTAATGCGCTGGCGACACTGCTACTATTTGCCGTAACCGGCTTTACGCTGCTTGGCATGCTGTTGATGCCGTGGTTGCTCTATCTCTTTGCGCCCGGCTTTGCCGATGAGGCGGATCGCTGGGCTATGGCTTTGCAGTTGGCCCGCTGGATGTTCCCTTATCTGGCGATGATCTCGCTGGCGGCAATGGCCTGGGCTGTTCTTAATACTTATAAACAGTTCTCTGTACCGGCAGCAAGTCCGGCACTGCTGAATGTGGCCATTATCTTTGCCGCTATTGTGCTTGCCCCCTATTTTGAAAGTCCTGCTATGGCTCTGGCTATCGGAGTGTTGCTGGGTGGTTTCCTGCAACTGCTGATCCAGTTTCCAGCCCTGAAACGGATCGGCTGGGTACCGCGCATCAGCTTTGATTTCAAACAGGATGCGATTGCTGAAACAATGCGTCTTTTCGGCCCTGCTGTGCTGGCCATTGCTGCGGTACAGATCAATATCCTTGTCGGCACGATTCTGGCCACGCTGCTGGAGAGCGGAGCGGTCTCCTATCTCTACTACGCTGATCGCATTGTGCAGTTGCCGCTGGCACTGTTTGGTATCGCCATGAGTACCGCACTGCTGCCAGCGCTCTCCGGACATATCTCCAAAGGGGATCAGGATGCAGCTGCAGATGACCTGCGTTCAGGGCTTGCCTGGCTGACATGGATTACACTGCCGTGTGTGGTGGGTGCGATCTATCTTGCCGAACCCATTATTGTGACGCTGTTTGAACGTGGTGCATTCACCCATGCCGATAGTATTGCCACTGCAGCCACACTGCAGGCCTATGCAGTCGGACTGATCGCGTTCTGCTGGGTGCGCCTGCTGGCCACCGCCTGTTATGCTGAGAAGGATGCCAAGGCACCGATGCGATATGCAGCAATCAGTGTGGCAGTGAATATTGTGCTGGCGGTGATCTTGATGCAGTTCTGGGGTTATGTGGGACTGGCGCTGGCCACCTCGCTGGCAGCGTTTGTGAATGTGGTGCTGCTCTATATCAGGCTCAGTAAAAGCTACGGCTCACTGTTCAGTGACAAAACAGCGCGCCGCCTGATCACCGCAACCATTGCCAGCCTGTTGATGTTTGCCGGACTTTATCTTTTTAACAACCTTGTCTGGGTCTTCCCTGTTGATGGCGGTGCCATTCAGTTTGGCTGGGTCGCTATGGCAGTGGTCGGTGGCATCGCAGTTTTCCTGATTTCTGCTTTACTACTGGGTGAGCGGGAGCTGCTGATGCGCTTCTTAAGAAGAGGGAAATAAGCATGCGTCGTGATGTGATCGTATTCGATATTGAAACGGTGGTGGATGCCGATAGTGCGCGGCGGATACTGCGCCTGCCTGATCTCAATGATTTCGAAGCGCGTGATACCCTCTCCGACTACTTCCTTGAGAAGACTGATGGTCGTAACGACTTCCCGCGTCAGCCATTTCATCAGGTGGTGGCCATCTCCTATGGCCATCTGATCCATGAGCCGGGTGAAGAGGGGGGGGAGCTGGTGATGCGCAGGCTGGCTACCGGCGGCGAAGCAAAAAGCAGTGAGCGAGAGATGCTGGAGGGCTTTTTCCATCTGATTGAGACGCGTGCACCGCAACTGGTCAGTTTTAACGGTCGCGGTTTTGATGTGCCGGTACTGAAATACCGGGCTATGGCACATGGTCTCTCATGCCCGCGCTGGTTTACGCAGGGTGATAAATGGAACGGTTATGACTCCCGCTACTCCAGAGAGTATCACTGCGATCTGATCGAAGTGCTCTCCGATTTCGGAGCCTCGGCCCGCTGCTCAATGGATGAGGTGGCGGCAGTGTTTAATGTGCCCGGCAAACTGGATACCGCCGGGGAGAATGTGCGTGAAATGTTTGAGACGGGGCAGATTCAAGCAATCCGTAACTACTGCGAAACCGATGTCTTATCGACGATGCTGATCTTTTTGCGCCAGCAGCTCTTTTGCGGTGCACTGACTGAAGGTGCATATGCCCGCACCCTGATCGGTATCCGCAACTATCTCGAAACAGAATCCGATTCCCGTCCTCATCTTGGTGAATATCTGCAGGCCTGGGATCTGCTGGCTCGCTGATTGAAGCATCAACCCCATATCTATCTGGCCCGGGCACTGCGTATCTTTGAGCTGACAAGGCGCAAACGATTTGCCAAGGCTGCCTTAAGTGAGCTGGTCGATGGTGATTCCGACCCTGTTGTGCTGGACATGATCATTGAGCAGTTCGGTATCAAGCCACCCAAAACCCAGTACAGTAAAAAGATGATTGCACTGGCACATAAGAGGGCACTGCAGTGCCTCAAAGTGTCCGCTATCAACGATTCATAGGAGAAGCGACCTTCTTCCAATCGCTTCAGAGAGGCTTCGACAGAGGCCGGATCAACATGTGAGGGTTGGATGTTTATCAAGACAAGTGATTTTGATGATAATAAAAAAAGGCCCCATGCGGGGCCTTCTGATAATCGGGGTTGGATTTTACTGTTGAGCAGCTGTTGGCCAGCCGATAGTCCAGATGTGGAAGCTGTGGGCTGCTGCTGATTTGACCTGATGCTGGTTAAGCATCTCCTTGCTGATAGCGCGATCGGAGTGGAAATAGATACGACCATCCTTGCCCATGCGGGCAGCACCATCACGGGCTGTATCACGAGTGATCTGGGTGAGGTTGCGGCCATCACTGCCGATAGCCCAGATATCCCACTGTGATTTCTCTTTTTTACGCATGTCCGCATCAGCACGATTGGAGGTGAAGATGATCCATTGGCCATCATTACTCCAGGAGGGTTGCACATCGACACTCCTGGCATCGGTGACCTGAATCAGATCGGTGCCATCGGTGTTGATCCGGAACAGATGCATGCTGCGCCCTGCCTGCATGGCAAACACAATGCTTTTACCATCCGGTGAGAGGGCCGGATTGATACCCTCCGCCAGTACGTGCTCAGAACCATCCCGGTTAAAACGAACGATTTCAGAAGTGAATCCTGCTACCTGCCAGTTATTAAAATCATCATGTTTACTTTTGTTCGTAATCTTCTTTTTATAGTCAATGGGCCTCATGCGCACAGCAATAATTGACTCATCGGCCAGTACCAGTGGTTGGGTGAGGGCGCCGTGCAGCGATTGGATGCGGCGCTGCATGCCTTCGCCATCGGATATCTTCTCCCACAGGCCGAGGCCGCCAGCGCGATCTGAGAGGTAGTAGATATGCCCCTCATCTTTCCAGCCTGAGGAGTCCAGTGCCCGCACATCATTGGCGATAACCGTGTTGGCCGGATCACCATTTTCACTGTAGCGGCGGCTGATCGAGGCGTGCTTGCCCTGATGCGAGAGGGTCAGAAGATACCTGCCGTCCGGAGAGGGCTGCGGATACATCTCACTCTCTTTGTTCTCCAGTGTCAGCAGTTCGGCACTATCTGCAGGCGCGTGGGCTGTTTTGTTGCTGATCGCGTTGGCCGATGACTCCAGCCACTCAAGTACATTTTCCGCATGGGCTGCAGGAGCAGCAACCAGTAGAGCCAGAGTGAGCATTGTAATCTGTCGCATGAGATAATCCCCTCCTGAGGTCAAAAGATGGCGCAATATGCGCCTGTAGGTATAAATGAAAAATGGATCAAAGATGAATATTTATTCATTGAGACAGCGCATTGCTAATCTGCCTGTAACAAACAAGGCCCCGAATTCATCGGGGCCTTGTTCAGTTGGGTTGTGAACATCTGGTTTAAATCGCGGCTTCCAGAAGCTCTTTGAGATTGGCAAAATCCATCTCAAGTTCCCGTTTGGCGATGTGTCCGACCACAGGAGACGCCACCTTGAAGAAGCGACCCACATCCACGCTCAACGTGCGGGTGACAATGGTGGCGTCACCGTTGGCTGTAAACTCCATTGTAGCCTGCATCGGAAACGGGCCGGTAGTGCTTTTGGCTGCCCAGTAGCTGCCATCGGGGTTGCGTTCAGTGACAACCCAGTCCTGCTCAATGACGCGACCGAGAAACTTCTCTTTGACGTGGTAGATGGTACCAACACAAGGCTCACCATCGCCCTTCTTGCGCGACTCCAGTATGGATGTCTGCCACATCGGGTCATTGTTGCAGTCATCAACAAAGGCAATCACCTCACTGATCGGACGATTGATCTCAATGCTGGTTTCCATCTTGCTCAACGACATCTCTAATCCCCCAGTTGCGGATCAGGCCTCGCGGAGAAGCTCCGTAATGCCTGTTTTTGAACGCGTCTGCTCATCCACCTTTTTCACAATCACCGCGCAGTAGAGGTTAGGACCACCGGATTTGCCCGGCATCGAACCTGATACCACCACGGAGTAAGGTGGAACTTCACCGTAGTATACATCACCGGTCTCACGGTCGTAAATACGGGTCGATTTACCGATATAGACACCCATGGAGAGCACTGAACCTTCGCGGATAATGCAGCCTTCAACCACTTCAGAGCGGGCGCCGATAAAGCAGTTATCTTCGATGATGGTAGGGGTGGCCTGTAGTGGTTCGAGAACGCCACCGATGCCTACACCACCTGAGAGGTGAACATTTTTACCGATCTGTGCGCAGGAGCCGACAGTCGCCCAGGTATCCACCATGGTGCCCTCATCAACATAGGCACCGATATTGACATAGGAGGGCATGAGCACGGTTTTCGGTGCGATGTATGCACCTTTGCGAACCGATGCGGGAGGAACAACACGCATGCCGCCTTTGCGGAACATGTCTTCGCCCCAGCTGGCAAATTTCTGTGGAACCTTATCGTAGTAGTTGGTGCCGCCACCGTGGATGACCTGATTGTCGTGCAGTTTGAAGTAGAGCAGCACGCCCTTTTTCAGCCACTCCTGAGTAATCCAGTTGCCCGCATCATCTTTTTCGGCGACACGTACGCCACCATCATCCAGCAACTGAATGGTGTGCTCAACAGCGTCGCGAACTTCGGCTGTGGCCGATCGCATATCCCACTCATTTTTTGTATCCCAAGCGCCTTCAATGACTTTCTGTAAATGATTCACGGACAAACTCCTGTATTAACCTTGTTAAAGTAATTTTGTGAGTAACAACTATATAGAGTTGCCTGCTGCAATCCAGTCTCGGCAACCTTCTGCTTTAGCTTAAAACAATCTCATCGGGTCTTTCATGGCTGAGGAACTCCATGTTCGACATGGTCAGCCCGTAGGCTCCGGCCAGACCGAATACACCGATGTCACCGATATCGGCGCTTTCGACATAGACATTGTTGGCCAGCTTATCGGCGCCGGTGCAGAGCGGACCGCCAAAGTAGACCGCCTCTTTTCTGATCGACTCCTGTCCATCAAACAGGGCTGGTCTGTTTAGTTTTACAATGGCCAGTGGATGATTGATCGCCAGTGCAGCCGGGCGTCGGAAATGGTTGATGCCACCGGCACAGATCACCTGCTTTTTACCCCGCGAGTCCTTGATATCAAGGATCTCGGTACAGAACCAGCCGGAGTCGGCAGCCAGATAACGCCCCAGCTCAAGGAAGAAGGTGCGTCCCTGATAGCCGTAGCGTTCAATCAGTGCTTGCAGGCCATCGGCATAGGCTTGCGGATTAAAATCGTGATCGCTTTCAAGGTAATCGACACCAAAGCCGCCACCAAAATCGATGATGTCACAGAGCACAGCGGGGAAATCGGTCTCAATCTGTCTGGCCATGCCGAATACCAGTTCACAGTTTTTCAGCAGATCGTCCACGTTAAGAACACCGGAGGCGGCATAGACATGCAGACCGCGGAAGTTAAGGGATGTAAGGGCCAGAATCTGAGGCAGGATATCGGCCAGCTTCTCCTCATCCACACCAAATTTTTTGGAGCCACCGGAGAAGGTGGTCTGGGCTTCGTGAATATCAAAGTCGGCGTTGATGCGCAGCAGTACATCCTGAGTTTTGCCCGCTCGCTCTGCGATGGCATTAAGCCGGTGTGCTTCAGTGAGAGACTCAATATGAACGGTGCGAATGCCATTCTCTACTGCCCAGCTCAACTCTTCAGGTGATTTGCCGGGGCCGGTATAGATCAGCCGCGATGGATCAAAACCTGCAGCCACCGCTTTTTCCGCTTCGCCAAGGCTGGCGATCTCAATGCCTTTGGCATCGGCCTTCAGTGCGGCGGCAAGAAAAGCGGCATGCGGATTGGCCTTCATGGCATAAAAGACTTCAACACCGGCAGGCATGATTTCGGTCAGGTGAGCGATTTTGGTTCGCATTTCGGTTGTATCGTAGATGTAGCAGTTCACGGTGTTGCCGCTTGCCGCCAGCTCGCGCAAGGTGGTTTCAACATTCAGAGGTGTTTTCATGATTAAATCCTTACTGCCTTGAGGCGGCGGGCAAGCTCTGCAGCGGCTTCGGGGCCATCGACAAGGGCTGCACGAATGTAACCTGAGCCGGGGTTGATGCCCAGCGCATCCGCAGCAGCCAGATAGCTGCCCGGTAGTATTGTTACCGCCTGCTGCTCATAGGCAGCCCTGGCAAAGGCCTCATCATCAGCAACCGGCAGCCAGACAAAAAACGAGCCGGCTGGTATCTGACCGCCGAAAATATCGAAAAAGGCCTTCAGACTCTGACGGTAAACATCCAGATGCTCCTCTACGTGCTTCTCATCTGACCATGCAGCAGCAGCCACGTGCTGAAGCGGCAGAGGTGTAGCAGGCCCTGTATAACTGCGTAGCTTGGTGAAGCGTTTAATCAGCTCTGCATCGCCTGCAATCAGCCCTGATCGCATGCCGGGCAGCGCAGAGCGCTTGGAGAGTGAATTCATCACCAGACAGCGAGAGAAACCTTTACGGCCAAGCTTCTCAGCCACCTGTAGCAGGCCAACAGGTTTATCCTGCCAGTAGATCTCGGAATAACACTCATCCGAAACAACATAAAAATCATACTTATCGGCAAGCGCCAGCAGCTCAGCGTAATAGGCCTCATCAGCTATCCAGCCGGTCGGGTTGGATGGTGAGCAGACATAGACCAGCGCGGTTCTTCGCCAGATATCCTCTTCAACACCACTCAAATCAGGCGCAAAACCGGTTTCACTGTTGCATGCCAGCAGCCAGGGATCAGCTCCTGCGGTATAGGCAGCACCCAGATAGATCTGGTACATCGGGTTGGGCATCATCACAACGGGCCTGTCATCGGCGGCGCAGTCAGGGTTTACCAGAGCATGCGCGATGGCAAACAGCGCTTCGCGGGTGCCGTTGGCAGTTAATACCTGTGTGGCCGGATCAACGTTTGTCAGTCCATAGCGGCGCATCAACCAGTTGGCAATCGCCCCCCGCAGCTCCAAACCACCGATGGTCGAGGGGTATTTGGAAAAGCCGCCGATATGGCTGTTGAGGGTATCTGCGACAAAGGCTGGCAGCGGCAGGCGCGGTTCACCTGCGCCGGCATCAATATGAGGCAGATCGGGATTGGCCGTGATATCCCCAAAGAGCTGCTTCAGACGCTCAAACGGGTAAGCGCCCAGCTGTTCAAGGCGAGCCTGATGTGATTTCTCCTGCATGATCAGTCGCCTAGCGGGTCGTGATATTTGGCGCGCATGGTCTTGCTCCATGGTCCGATATTGCCATCAATGTCATAAGCGCGGATGCGGAAGAGATACTCCTGATCTTTGGTCGTCAACGTGATCATCTTATTGATCGGTTTCTCGAGCAGCTTTGGGCTGGGGGTCTGATCCTGATAGCGGCGCCAGAATCCCGGACACTTGCAGTAGGGATCCTCTACGGTGCGGTCAATCTGATAACCGACACCGGCCGGATTGCCTTGAAGTGAGAAGTTCATGTGCACCAGCGCAATTTCAGCCTTATAGACCATATTAACGATTTCCGGCTTGATGTCGGCTGAGCTTATTTGTGGTGCCTCTTTGCGGCCACAGCCGCCAAGCAGCAGTACTGCAAGCATCAGCATGGTCAGGGTGTGAAACAGACGATTGGATTTCATTAGCTTTTCAGCTCCTTTTTCCAGGTTGCAACCTGAATACGCACCTGGGCAGGTGCTGTGCCGCCAACATGATCACGTGCTGCCACGCAACTCTCGACTGAAAGTGCGCGCACCATATCCACGCTCAGACGTGCGTCAATGGCACTGCAGGCCGCATCATCCATCTCATGCAGTTCAATGTCAGCTTTGATACAGTGGCCGACCGATTTGCCGACGATCTCATGCGCATCCCGGAACGGCACACCTGCACGCACCAGTGCATCGGCAAGATCAGTCGCCGTTGCAAAACCGGAGGATGCAGCGCGATGCAGTACCGCTTTGTTAACGGTGATGCCGGGCAGCATGTCACCAAAAACGCGCAGGCTTCCCTCAAGGTTGTCGAAGGCGTCAAAAATAGCGGTTTTGTCCTCCTGCATATCCTTGTTGTAGGCCAGCGGCAGAGATTTCACCGTGGTGAGGATGGCAACCAGACCACCGATAATGCGCCCGGTTTTACCACGCACCAGCTCAGGCATATCGGGATTCTTCTTCTGCGGCATGATTGATGAGCCTGTGCAGAAAGCATCAGGAAGATCGATAAAGCGGAACTGGGCACTCATCCAGAGGATCAGCTCTTCGGAGAAGCGGGAGAGGTGCACCGCACTGATCGATGCAGCAGCCAGCAGTTCCATAATAAAGTCACGGTCAGAAACAGCATCGAGAGAGTTGCTGGTCGGGCCATCAAAACCGAGTTCTTTGGCAGTCATAACACGATCAATGGCGAAGGTGGTGCCAGCCAGTGCAGCTGATCCTAAAGGGCAGCGATTCATGCGTTTTGAGGCGTCAGCAAAGCGACCGGCATCGCGATCAAACATCTCGACATAAGCCAGCAGGTGATGGCCAAGTGTGACTGGCTGTGCTGTCTGCAGGTGGGTGAAGCCGGGCATAATGGTGTCGGCATGTTCATCGGCCAGTGCTACCAGCACCCTCTGCAGATGACGGATGCGAGCTACGATATCGGCTGTGCGACGACGCAGATAGAGGCGGGTATCGGTAGCAACCTGATCGTTTCTGGAGCGCGCCGTGTGCAGTCGTTTGCCGGCATCACCGATTTTCTCGGTCAGACGCGCCTCAATATTCATATGCACATCTTCAAGGGCGATGGTGAATTCAAATTCGCCGCTGTTGATCTCGCCGGTAATCTCATCGAGACCGCGCAGGATCGCGTTACAATCCTCCTGAGAGAGGATGCCCTGTGCCGTCAGCATCTTGGCGTGAGCACGTGATCCGGCGATATCTTCGGCATACATGCGGGCATCCACATCAATCGATGCGTTGAATGCTTCTACAAATTCATTGGTAGGGGACTCAAAACGGCCACCCCAGGGTTTTTCAGACATATTAATTATCCAGTAGCAGTGATCTGGCAACTATAGCTCTGCTTTGTGCGAACGGAAACAGGCACAACTGTTGCAGGAGGCTGCTCCCCACAGATGAGAGGTTAAACGTGCGCTTAATAGTGCGGAGGAGGGGCCTCTTCATCAGGCCGCGCCAGTCCTGAATCACTGCCGCTTTTCATCTGCTCATGCAGCCGCGACATCGCTTTTTCCAGCCGGTCAATCTGGTTCTGCTGGCGGGTCACCACATCGTTAAGTTCACCAATGAGGTGATCCTGATAGGAGATTTTGGTTTCCAGTTCAATCAGTCGCTCTTCCATGTCGCGCACTCTACTTTAGCGACTGCACGAATGCAGTACTGATTTGTCTATAACCACTGTAGTGGTGGCTCCTGCATGGCGGCAACCTGCTCTTTGAGCATCAGAATATGCTGTTCCCAGTAGCTCTGCGTATTGAACCAGGGGAATGCATATTTAAAGGCCGGATCATCCCAGCGTCGAGCCAGCCAGGCGGCATGATGCATGATGCGCAGGGTTCGTAGCGGTTCAATCAGCGAGAGCTCACGACAGTCGAAATCGCAGAACTGACTGTAGGCGGAGAGAAGAATATCGAGGGAACTGCTCATCTGATCAGCTTCACCTGATAAAAACATCCAGAGATCCTGAACGGCAGGGCCCATGCGGGCATCATCAAAGTCGATGATATAGGGGTTGCCAGCCCCGTGACCGGAGACATCCCAGAGGATATTACCCTGATGACCATCGCCATGCAGGCGGATCAGTTGCGGGTCAATCGACTCAAAACGGGACTCAACGGTGTCCAGCAGCTCTTCAGCCACCGCCTCATAAGCAGCCTCCAGTTCGAGAGGGATAAAACCGTTTTCGATGACAAATTCATATGAAGCATCGCCGAAGGTGTGTACATCCAGTGTCGGCCGGTGCTCAAAATCACGTGTTGCGCCGAGTGCATGGATGCGGCCGATATAACGACCGAGTTGCTGCAGCTGCTCCTCACTCTCCAGATCCGGAGCGCGCCCGGCCTTCAGTGGGTAGAGAGAGAAGCGGTGCTCCTCAAAATGAAACAGTGTCTCTCCTGCAATGGTCAGTGGCGGCACGGCCGGAATATCAAATTCAGTTAGCTCCAGCGTAAACTGGTGCTCTTCATGAATCGCCGCATCACTCCAGCGGTTGGGGCGATAGAACTTCACCACCAGCGATGGTCCATCCTCAATACCAACCATATAGACACGATTTTCATAGGAGTTGAGCGCCATCTGCTGGCCGTTGCAGTGGTAGCCTGCACTCTCAACCGCCTGCAGCACCTGCTCAGGGCCAAGATTATAAAACGAGGATGTGGATTCACTTTTCATGGGCTGAACCTAGCAGATCGATTGCATGCGGTAGAGATGGCTGTAAAATGCTCGCTTATGTTGTGTTACCCATCACGGTCTGACTCCCTACTCCCCGGCAAGGTTGCAGCTATGAACTCTGATCATCTGACCCCCAAACACTCCACACGATTCAATCGTATTCTGTTCACCATGCTGGCCACAGTGCTATTGGCATCATGTGCCAAAGTAGAGCCGAAGGCGGTCGCGGAAAAGCCTGCAGGGGCGGTTGTGCAAGAGGTGGCCGCGGAAAAACCTGCAGAACCGGTTGTGCAAGAGGCGGTCGCGGAAAAACCTGCAGAGCCGGCTGTGCAAGAGGTGGTGCAGAAAAAAGCGCCCAAGGTGATGAGTACAGCTGAGAAGAAACGCCGCTTTTTCGCCTACATGAAGCCATTTGTTGTTGAAGAGAACAATCGCTTGCGGGAACTGCGTGGTCGCCTGCTTGAGATGCGTACCTCGGATGCCTTGGAGTCGTCGGATCTGGAGTGGCTGACGACTGTTGCAGCCAGATATAATTTGGAGCTGCAGGGGCAGCCTGATCAGCAGTTCTGGGATAAGCTGTTGAGGCGGGTTGGTGTTGTGCCGGTAGAGATGGCGCTGGTGCAGGCAGCCAATGAGTCAGCATGGGGTCAGTCCCGTTTCGCCAAAGAGGGAAAAAATTATTTCGGTCAGTGGTGTTACTCGAAGGGGTGCGGCATTGTACCCAGCCAGCGTAACGCCGGTTCAACGCATGAGGTGCGTCGTTTTAGTTCGCCGGCAGAATCTGTGCAGGCCTATATCCGGAACATCAATCGCAGTCGTGCCTATCGCGAATTCCGTCAAATCAGATCGGCATTGCGTCAACAGAAGCAGGCACTGGATGCCGAGAAGCTGGCCATGGGTCTTAAATCATACTCCGAACGCGGCATGGCTTATGTGAAGACAATTCAGGCGATGATCCGCACCAATCGCAAGCTGATTGCCGGAATCTGATTGTTAGAGCCTGTTGTTGCCTTGATCAGACTGTGATGCGCTCCATGGTGATAAAGGCGTAGGCATACAGATTCTTCTCATCTGGAAGATACTCTTCGCGGCTGGTCTCTCGCCATAAGCTGAGATCAAACTCGGGGAACCATGCATCACCCTCAAAGCTGCCGTCGATCTCGGTAATATAGAGCCGATCTGCCTGATCCAGCAGCAGTGCGTAGATCTCTGCGCCACCCATCACCATAATTTCATCGGCATCCGCTACTTCCGCCAGTGCCTCATCAATGGAGTGAATGACCGTACAGCCCTCAATGTTCAGGTCGGATTGACGGGTAAGGATCAGATTGGTACGGCCGGGCAGAGGGCGACCGATTGACTCGTAGGTTTTGCGCCCCATCAGAATCGGTTTGCCCATCGTGCTTTTTTTGAACCAGGCCATGTCGGCAGGCAGACGCCACGGCAGCCCGTTCTCTTTGCCGATCAGTCGGTTGCGATCCATGCCCCAGATCAGGGAGATCATTGGTTTGCTCATTGGCCAAGGCTCAGGAAATCAGCCGCCGATTGCAACGGCTTTAGCGTTGGCACTATAACCCCAGCCTGCGCAGATCGAGCTTCCCATTGAGCATAGGGGGGCACCAGAAATAACTGCCGGTTACCGGTGTGGTAAAGCTGAACAGGGCATCAATTTCTCCATCATCGGCTCCGACCATGCGCTCCAGTAGTGCTTCAAAGGCATCAAAGCTGTGGCCGAAGGCAACAAAAACCAGCCCTTCATGGGCGGCGTCAGCCCAGGGCATGGAGCGGCGAACGACAAAGGCTTCAGGGCTGAAATCCTCCTGTGCCGTGCGTTTGACATGGGCAGTACGGGGAGCATCTTCGAGCTCTTCATTGTCGGATTTGCGCCGGCCAATGGTCTCATCCTGTTCTAATTGAGGGCGGGAGAGGAAATCATCGAGATTGTGCACCCACTGCTGCACTGCCACAAAGCTTGAGCCATCCATGCCTGCTCCTGCTCCTGCTACAATCGCGCATTTCAGCGCCTCTTCATCGACCGGATTCTCCGTGCCATCCTCATAACCGGTGAGATCTCGACCGATATCATAGCGGAAGCCGTCTATAATCTGATCGCAGATAAAGCCGTCCGCCAGCAGGTTGACCAGTTGATGTGTCCGATGCACCAGCGCACCGCGATCATCCCCGCGCAGCCAGCACCAGAGATCACTGTGTGTGGCAGGAACCTCAACCAGCGCATCCTCAAAGATCGGGAAGCTGGTTAATCCGGCCACCTCTGTTGCAACGGCTTCGGTTACCGATGCGCCGATGCCGACAACAGTAGCATCACCATCAGCAAATCCAGCCAGCTGCCGCAGCGCCTCTTTCAGGTCACCATCGGCATCGATAGAGAAGCTAAGATAACGTGCCTGTGCAGGCACATCGGCGAGAATGCCGGTTTGATAACTGCTCATCGGGTCACCTCCTGACCTTCTCCAAAGAGTGCTTTCTATATCGCAATCGGGGCACGAATGCCGGGATGGCACTCATAATTGATCAGTTCAAAATCGTCATAGGTGAAGTCGAAGATGTTTTTAACATCGGGATTGATCTTCATGGTTGGCAGGGTGAAGGGTTCGCGGGCCAGCTGTGTCTCTACCTGCTCCATGTGGTTGGAGTAGAGGTGGGCATCACCGAAGGTGTGTACAAAATCACCGGGCTCCAGGTCACACACCTGTGCAACCATCATAGTAAACAGAGCGTAGGATGCGATATTAAAAGGCACGCCGAGGAAGATATCGGCACTGCGCTGGTAGAGCTGGCAGGAGAGTTTGCCGTCGGCGACATAAAACTGGAAAAAGGTGTGGCAGGGAGGCAGTGCCATTTTGCCATTGGCGACATTGGCCTGTGGCGAGATCGACTCATCCGGCAGGTCAGCGACATTCCATGCCGATACAATCAGGCGGCGTGAATTGGGCTTGGTTTTGATCTGTTCGATCAGTTCCGAGATCTGGTCGACAAGACGGCCATCAGGTGTAGCCCAGTTGCGCCACTGGAAACCATAAACCGGGCCGAGTGATCCATCTTCAGTCGCCCACTCATTCCAGATTGAAACACCGTTGTCGGTCAGATAGCGGGTGTTGGTATCTCCGCTGAGAAACCAGAGAAGTTCATGAATGATCGATTTCAGGTGCACCTTTTTGGTGGTGACCAGCGGGAACCCTTCAGAAAGATCAAAGCGCATCTGGTAGCCGAATACCGATTTGGTGCCGGTGCCGGTGCGGTCACCCTTCTGGTTGCCGTGATCGCGCACATGGCGCATTAAATCTAGATAGGCCTTCATGTTTCCCCTCGCCTGCTGAAATCAATTTGGATATGATGCCGTCACCTGCCGTTCACGGCAATTATGGATACTCTCAAAGTATCCATGCAGGCCACGGAAGGCCTGTCAAACTGATGTGAGGTGACCATGCTGATCCGTTCGATTTTCCTGATGACACTGCTGCTAAGTGCAAACAGCGCATGGGCTGAGCCAAAAAGCGCCACCGACAAGATTGTCGATCGCTTTCTTGAGTTGGATCAGGATGCAAGTGAAGGTGTTTCACTCGATGAGTATCTGCTGATGGTCAATGAGCGCGCCAAGGATCGCTTTAAAGAGATAGATGCCAATCGTGATGGCGAAGTGACAGACCCGGAATACCGCGACTTCTGGCAGCAGAAAAAAGCCCAGTGGTATCGTCTGGAACGCTAGCTTTTATTGACCGGGCTTATTCACACCTTTTTTTACTTCAGTTGAATTGTCATATTCACTGGCCAGCAGATAAATTCGGTTTAAATCCTCTTCACTGATATCAATGAAAGAATCAATCTCTCTTAAAGCATGCTCGATGCTTTGATGCGAGAGCATGGGTGACTCGTTGGCGGTCGTACTGTTTTTTGCCTCGACTTTAGCCAGTCTGGCCGGGTATCGCCGCCATTTGAACAGCAAGTTAAACAGGACTGCAACCGAAAAAATAACCAGCACATTGAGCAGTACCGGTGTAATAACATATTGAAAACCGAGTGAATCGACTGCTGATCCACTAACCACAGCTGAGAGTGCTGTAGCGCCACCTGGTGGATGAATGCATTTCAGGTAATACATGAGGGTTACGGATAACCCGACAGCCGCTGCGGCGGCGATAAATGTATCCGGAACAGACTGGGCACAGCTGACGCCAGCAAAGGCGGAGATCATATTGCCGCCAAACAGTGGCCAGGGTTGTGACAATGGACCATGCGGCACAGAAAACAGCAGTACAGCTGCAGCACCCATTGAGGTAACAAGCAGAAGTGCATCTTCACCTAGGATCAGAAAGCTGATGTTATAGATGGCGAAAATGGCGATGAAAGCACCGATGCCGGATATAAGTTTTTCGCTATGACTGGAAGGGTTGAGCTCGATGCCAATGAGATCAGTTAGCGGTGATTTTCTCATGCGTTCTGCTCTCCTTAAGCTGCAGTGGTATTAACGGGTTACACGCAGATGGATGACAAAATCTCTTTTGCCGATAGTAGAGCGTCCGGCGAGCAGGGCGGTGCCGAGTCTGCCTGCTTCGTTGCTCGATGCTGCAATGGTGACGGTCTTATCCAGTGGAATGGTCACCTCGGTAGAGGCTCCGGCAATCTCAATGACCGGATTATTTTGCAGTTGCGGCGAGGCATTCAGGCGCATGTTGGCATTGGGTGAGGGCGGGGTGGCAGGATTTCTGGCCGTACCAAGATCAATCAGCATCTCATGGTTGCCGGTTACCTGTGGTTCCAGTCGCTGCATCCACGGGGTGATGCGTACGCGCACCTGATCTGTGCCGACCGGCCATGCAATGACATTGAATCCCGAGGTGATCGGAACCATCTCGACACTGTTGGCTTGCACAATGCCATATCCGCTGAGCCAGAGTCGGGTCTCGCGGCTGAATGAGCGGATTGTGCCGCTCTCCAGTCTGGCCGGTTCAGTTGCACTGATGCGCAGCTGATGCAGATGGGTGCTGTTGTGGCGTTGACTGTTTTTCCCGAGAGCCAGCTGCACCCAGCCGCCTGGCAGATCGCCAAGTCTGACGGCACCTGAGGCGCGGGCGTTGGAGATGATCTTGCTGCTCATATCCTCGATCTCAACCACGGCGGTAAACTGTGGGGTAGGTTGATCCAGTTTTTTAAGCAGTGCTTTTGCTTTGTTGATGTGTTCCCTGTCGTCATCAATAACCAGCAGACGACGGGATGGTATCGGGGCGATTTTACCATTAGCGGAGAGCTGGCTGCGTACCGCTGCAGCAGCATCGGAGAGTGGCAGGAAATAGATTTCGAGTGCTTCGGTGGCTGCCCATGTCGACGTACTCATGCCGCAGAGCAGCAGCAGACTCAGCAGCAGCGGTTTCACCCGACAAACTCCGGCTGTGGTTCGTTCAGGCTGTGCGGATCCTGATGAATGATGATCTCGGCTCCCGGATATGCATCCAGTAGCAGCGCTTCGACCTCATCGGCAATCTCGTGTGCTCTCATCAGGGTTAATGTATCGTCGAGTTCAAGGTGGAGTTGAATGAATACCGTCATGCCGGACTTGCGGGTGCGCAGATCATGCATGCCGAGCGCTTTAGGGTGACTGCGTACAATGGCCTTGATCTTCTGACGATCCTCATCGGGCATTTCACGATCCATCAGCAGATTCAGTGACTCCTGCACAATCTCCCAGGCACTGTAGAGGATATAACCGGCAATCATCAGGGCGAAGAGCGGATCAAAACCAACCCAGCCGTAGTAGGCCAGCAGCAGGGCGATGATCACGCTGCCGTTGACCAGCAGATCGGTTTTGTAGTGCAGACGATCAGCCTTGATAGCGGTGGAGTCTGTCTTGTTAATGACATGCTGCTGGAACATCATCAGGCCATAGGTGGCAATAATGGAGATAACCATAATGCCGACACCGATCGGCATCTCTGAGATCGGGTGTGGATTCCAGAAGTGGGAGATTGCCTCAAGCAGCAGGAACATGGCTGAACCGGTAATAAAGGTGGCCTGGCCAAGGCCGGCCAGCGCTTCGGCCTTACCGTGACCAAAGCGGTGCTGCTTATCGGCGGGTGCCAGAGCGTGACGTACAGCGATGAGATTAATGATCGAAGCAAGTGCATCCAGGCAGGAGTCGATGAGGGTGGCCATCAGACTGACCGAATCGGTCATCAACCAGGCAACGGCTTTACAGATAATCAGGGTAAGGGCGACCGATGTGGAGGCGTAGGTCGCCAGCTTCATCAATCGTGCTTTTTCCTCAGAGGAGATGGAGTTCATGCGGAGATGATGCCCGATTCCTCCATTGAATAAAATAGTATTCATCCGGTTGCCAAGCAAAGGCATGACATCACCTTTTATACAGACCATGATAGTGGCATGCGATGGATCAACTCTCCTCATCAGAATGAACGGCCACCTGATATGGCGGTTGATATGATTGTGTTGCATGCGATCAGTTTGCCTGCGGGACAGTTTGATATGGATTATATCGAGGATCTTTTTATGGGCAGACTTGATTGCAGTGCTCACTCTTCATTTGCCGATCTGCAGGGATTAAAGGTTTCCGCCCACTTTGTGATCGATCGCAAGGGTGGCATTACCCAGTTTGTGCCCTGTCAGCGTCGTGCCTGGCATGCCGGTGTTTCAGCATGGCAGGGGCGTGAAGGGTGTAACGACTTTGCGATAGGCATTGAGATGATCGGTGATGAAACGCACCCCTTCACACAGGCCCAGTACCGCGAAACGGCACGCCTTTGCAGGCAGCTGATGCAGCGCTTTCCAGCGATCAACCGGCAACGTATTGTCGGTCATCAGGATATCGCGCCGGGGCGCAAGTGGGATCCGGGCAGACAGTGGAGTTGGGCGAAATTTGATCGCTCGCTAAGCGGCATCAGACGTTTGCATCTGGAGGTACAATGAACAGAGCTGACTGGCTTTCACTTTTTCCGGCGCTAACGGGACTCTCCGGGGCAGTGAGCGACGAGCTTGCCGCACTGAAAACCATGAGGGTGCCCAAGGGTACGGTGCTGTTTCGTGATGGTGACGCCTGTCAGGGTTATGTGTTTGTGCTCGATGGTTCAGTGCGTGTGCAGAAGATGGATAGTGAGGGGCGTGAAATAGTGCTCTATCGGGTGGAGGATGGGCAGACCTGTATGCTGACCACCTCCTGTCTGCTGGGAGGCAAACGCTACCCTGCCGAGGGTATTGCCGAGGTGGAGACCGAGCTGGCTCTGATTCCGGCCAGACGTTTTGATGAGCTGCTCTCAGACAGCGCCTTTCGAAAATTTACGCTGGGCATGATCTCGGATCGTGTGGCCGATCTGATGGCATTGATAGAGGATGTTGCTTTCGGGCGTATGGATGTGCGCCTGGCCCGTCGCCTGCTCGAACTTGATGACGGCAGCCATACACTGCGCCTGACACACCAGCAGCTGGCCACCGAACTGGGCACGGCGCGTGAGGTCGTCAGTCGTATTCTTAAGGATTTTGAACGTCGTTCACTGGTGATGCTCAAACGTGGTGAGGTGCGCCTGTCCGATCTGGCTGCCATGAAACGACTGGCCACTGAGGATCTGTGACAATATCACGGAACGATAATGTTTAGAGGTCTATAGTCCCTCCATCAGCTAAGAGATTCTCAGTGGAGGCTTAATAATGAAAGCAAATGTAGGAACAATTGATCGGGTTTTACGCTTAGTGGTTGGTGCAGCTGCGATTGCATTTGGTTATATGGGCGGTTTGGCAGCACCATGGAATATGGTGGCGATTGCAGCAGGCAGTGTATTTGTGCTGACAGCAGTGATTAAGTTTTGCCCGCTTTACCTCATCGTTGGAGCAAATACATGCGGTGTAAAATCAGCAGACGGTTAAGGTGAAAGTTCAGTTTAACCAGGCGGCCCTTAGGGGCCGTTTTGTTTATGCGGCCGACTTGCGCCGCTGTGCCACTTCCGTTTTCAACTGGCCGCAGGCAGCAGAGATCTCATTGCCGCGGGAAGAGCGCACCACGGCGATGATATTCGCCGCAACCAGTATCTCGCGAAAGGCGGAGAGTGCCGCATCATCTGGGCTCTGAAATGGTGAACCCTCAAAGGCGTTGAATGGCAGCAGGTTTACTGTGCAGCCCATACCGTTGACCAGTTCACAGAGGCGATAGGCATCTTCCACGGTGTCATTGACTCCGGCCAGCATCACATACTCAATCAGCACCCGTTTGTTACCACGCGCTTTGATATAGGCGCGCACCGCTTCCAGCAGCGTATGGATCGGATATTTGCGGTTGATCGGGATCACCCGATCCCGTACCTCATCGGTTGTAGCGTTGAGCGAAACGGCCAGATTACATGGCAGTTTGTCTTCGATCATCCTGTAGATGGCCGGCACCATGCCTGAAGTGGAGAGGGTAATACGGTTGGGAGAGAAGGCCATGCCTTTCGGATCAGAGGCGATGCGCACAAATTTCGCGACCTCATCGTAGTTATGCAGCGGTTCACCCATGCCCATCAATACCAGATTGCGCACCTTGAAATCGCCGATCTTCTGGCCTGCGATCACCTGTGCAGCCATCTCGGCGGCTGAGAGATTGCGAGTCAGACCTGCGGTTGCGGTCAGGCAGAAGGTGCAGCCAACCGCACAGCCAACCTGGGTGGAGATGCACTGGGTGAGGCGGCCCGGCCCCTGAATCAATACAGTCTCCACCTCTCTGCCATCGGGCATTTTCAGCAGCAGTTTGCGGGTGCCATCTTCAGCCTGTTGCAGCGCCGTACATTCGGGCTCAAACATGCTGGTGTGTTCGGCCAGATAGCTGCGCAGGATATTCGGCAGTTCGGGAATAGCACTGATATCACTGTTGTAGTAGCGAAACAGGGAGGCAACGATGCGCTCGGCATGCACCGGTTTGGCACCTGCATCATGGCAGAGCTGAACCATCTGCTCAAAGCTCATGCCGATCAGTGGCGGAAGGTCACTTTTCATAGGGGAAATAAAAAACGCATGTGCAGTTGCCCGCACATGCGTTCTGAATTATTGATCCTGTTGAGATCAGAGGCCGTATTTGGCCTTGTTCTGAGCCACTTCTTCAGCTGATGGCGGGGTATGATCTTTCACTTCTGCCAGATCAAACAGGTCACGTTCATCATCGCAGAGCTCATTGAGTGCGATATCAGATTCGAACACCTCAGGTACATCCTCTTCAGGGTAGATCGCTTCCCATGGGCACTCAGGCTCACAGACCGCACAGTCGATGCACTCTTCCGGAGAGATGAAGAGCATATTCGGTGTCTCATCAGAGATCTCTTTCGGCTGATAAAAACAGTCTACCGGGCATACCGCAACACAAGCGGTATCGACACAATCCTTACACAGTTGGGTGACTACAAATGCCATGGGTTATTACCTCACTCACAAATTCGGCGCGCAGACTAACAAGGGCTGGCGAATATGGCTATATGTGGATCAATGTGCCTGGATCAGGCTCACTTTTTCCAGTTCGCCACCGATCCTGGCGATCATGCTGCCCGGTGTTTTTTCCTGCCGCCACTCATAGACGGTGACAAAAGCCATCACCTGCTGCACATAACGGCGTGTCTCATTAAACGGGATCGCCTCCACCCACGCTTCCGGAGCAGTAAACGCTGTGCGCTCCAGCCAGCTTGATACCCTGTGTGGCCCGGCATTGTAGGCCGCTGCCGCCAGCGCCAGAGAGCCAAAACGCTGTTTCATTTCGGCCAGATAGGTTGAACCAAGACGAATATTAATCTCCGGAGAGAGCAGGTCGGGATGACGAGAGCGCAGTTTAAGTTGTTTGGCCACGGCTCTGGCCGTACGCGGCATCAGCTGCATCAAACCTTTGGCTCCCACATAGGATACAGCCTGAGCATTAAAGGCTGACTCCTGCCGGATAATGCTCCAGATCTCGGATGAGGAGAGGCCACTCTCCATCGATGCGGATCTGACCTCTTCCTCAAAAGCCAGTGGAAAACGCGCTTCAAGGGCATCAAGGTTGTCGGCTTTATAGGCGGAACGAATCGTCTGATCAAACCAGCCCCAATGGCTGGCAAGATTGGTGGCAGCAGCCCAACGTTCTTTGGAGGCATCTTGCAGGGCGAAATGCCACTCCCGACTGGCTTTGTTGCTGCTTCCCAGCTGCAGCCACTCATAAGCCCTGTGTACGGCCTGCATGCTGGCCA
The DNA here is from genome assembly GCF_013387475.1 of Mariprofundus sp. KV. Lineage (GTDB taxonomy): Bacteria > Pseudomonadota > Zetaproteobacteria > Mariprofundales > Mariprofundaceae > Mariprofundus. The sequence goes on from NZ_VWNB01000008.1 coordinate 111,491, forward strand.
CCTCTGCAATGGCCGCCGCGGAGGCATCAACAATGCTGCTTTCGAGCTTGAGCGGGATGCCGAGCCTTTCAGAGGCGAGGAAGCTGTAGTAACCGCGATCATTGGCCAAGAGAAGATAGAGCGGTTCAGCCAGATCGCTATGGCCTGTTATTTCAAGTGCGCGAGCTTTCCAGTAGAGCCAGTTGCTCTGCTGGCGTTCGTTATCGGGCATGGCGTCAATGGCGGCAACAGTTTGCGGCCACTGCTGATTGACAATATACAGGCGTACCAGCCAGCTGCGGGTATCTTCGTTCTGTGCCGATGCAGGCAGGCTGTTCAGCCAGGTGATCGCTTCAGGCATATGGCGGCGGGCAGCGCGCAGGGCAATCTGGCGTTGCTGATCAGTCAGGAAAGCTGCGCTGAGACCGGCTTTAAGAGCAAGTGTCTGCACCTGTAACCACGCCTTGGCGGGATCGGAGCGAGCCAGTCGTTGCACTCCATCATTAAGCATTAATTCGCTAATCAGTGGCGAGTGGATTGCAGGGAACCGGTTTAACATCGTTTCAGGATCGGTCTGCATCTTCTGCCAGTAGCTGATCAGTGATTGCTGATCTTTTGGCAGATGGCGTTTCTCGCCCTTTATCTTTTTCCATTTGCCGCTATTGGCATAGTGGTCAATGCGCAGCCAGCGTTCATAGAGTGTGGGGTGCCCAGACTTCTGCCACTGTTGATAGAGCGGATGTGTGTATCCGCTGACTTTTTTCGCTTTGATCCAGCGTTTGGAGAAGAGCGCCAGCGCCTGTTTGGTGTCGCCAGCTTTCCATGCTGAGAGCATGGCAATCTCAGGTGTCCGCTTGCGATCAGCAGGAAACTTTTCAAGCTGTTGACCAATCTTTTTCCAGTCACCTTTTTTGGCAAGATGATGAAGCCATGCCACACGCAGGTTGATCGATTCAGGAATATCGGAAAAGTGTTCAACGACATCCTGAACTGTGCTGTCACTACCCTTGGCAAGCGCTTTTCGGGCTTCCCAGATATCGAGATAGGGTGTAAGCGGATAGTCTGGAATCTTGGCTTTCAGGGTTTGATAGGTGTGAAGGTCGTTGCTGTTCAGGGCTGCGCGAGCCGCTTCGAAGGTGGTTCGGTTATGCGTCGGCGTGGCCGCCTGCGCAAAAGATGCACAGAGCAGTGAGACGATGATGATCAAGCCGTTTAAGCGCATTTCAGCCCCCTTTGCTGGCTGCTTCCCGCCGCCTAGCGTAGAGGGTTTCTTTTGTTATTGCCAGTGGTTAGATGATTCGTGTGCGAGATTGCATCCACAGGGTGAACGTAAGAAGCTGTTACATCTTGTAAAATGCGAACTCTTCAACAACCCTGCCACCACGAAAATGCTCTTCGATGATGCGGTCAATGGCACTCTGATTCAGATTGCAGTACCAGACCCCTTCAGGATAAACCACCATCACCGGTCCCTCCATGCAGACACCAAGGCAGCCAGCCCGGTTCACACGTACAGCATCGGGATCACCGACAACCAGACCAGCAGCAACCACCTGATCTTTCAGATAGTTGAGCAGTGGCAGGTTCTCTCCGCAGCTTTTACCACAGCACATAATGGCGTGGCGTTTGTAGGGCATCATCATCGGTTTTGGCATGGCTTAATCCTTCCAGCTTATTCTTTCGTTCACCACATCACCGATAATAATAATCGATGGTGATTGAGCCGTGACCTCTCCACTGGCTACCGCTTGCAGCGTGGTCACTGTCGTCTGCTCATTATCCAGCGTAGCAGCGTGAATAATGGCAACTGGCGTCTGTTGTGCAAGACCGGCCTCAAGCAGGCGCCCGGCAATTTGTGGCAGATTCCGCGCTCCCATGTAGAAGACCAGTACCGGAAACGCCTCTACCAGCGCCTGCCAGTCCATACGACTCTTCTCGCTGGCTTCATGACCGGTAAGAAAAGCCAGCGTGGCATTAACCGAGCGATCAGTAACCGGAATGCCGGCCATAGCAGGAGCTGCCACCCCGGATGTAATACCCGGAATCACCCGGAAAGGTACCCGGGCTGCGGCCAGCGCACGCATCTCCTCGCCACCGCGGCCAAAGACAAACGGATCACCACCTTTAAGGCGTACCACCCGTTTCCCGGCGCTGGCCAGTTCAATCAGTGTCTCACAGATATCATGCTGACTGGCTGAAGGTCTGCCACCGCGTTTGCCTGCTTCAATCAGTTCAGCACCGATGGCCGCCATATTCAGCACTTCATCGGAGACCAGTGCGTCATATACAATAGCATCGCACTCAGCGATCAGTGTTGCTGCGGCCAGTGTGAGCAGTGATGCCGCACCGGGACCGGCACCGACCAGTGCGACCTCACCGGATTGCAAAGGGGCATCAAGTTTCATTCAGCACTCCTGAAGCACTCTGCGACCAATTCGGCAAAACCATCGAGTTCACTCAGTACGGGCGCAACGGTTACATCGGGGATGGCAGATTCACTGATCATGCTGCGAACTCTAGCAAGTGAGTGTCCCGGAAACAGCAGTACCGGTTGCACGGTTATGCCGCTAGCCCCTGCTTGATGTTGCTGTTGCAGAACTGTTGTCAGTGATGGCTCACCATGCAGACAGGCAACCGGGCCATGCTCCTGCAGTCTGTTTTGCAGCGCCTCAAAACCTGTGGTTTGATAGAGCAGAAAGATGCTGTTCTGCGAACTGTTTTTAAGAATAAGGGAGCTGATGGCATCGGTTTGAGTGCTGAATGCCGGTAGCAGACGGCAATTTGAAACAGCTGCAAGCGCAGGTGCATCCTTCGTGACATGAACGCCAGCACCAAGAAACAGAGGAAGGATCTCAGCTCCTGCAGGCAGTCGGGCGTCAGAGAGAAAGGCAGTTGTGACCGAGTCGCCAAGCAGTGTGGAAACGTTGCCTGCCAGGGCATCGACCTGTTCTGCATGTGCCGAGTCAGAAGAGCCGTGGGCAAGCAGTACTCTCAAAATTCAATGCCCTGAGTTGCTTTAATATCATTTTGATAGGCGTGTTTGATCATCTTCATCTCGGTGACGGTATCGGCAACCTCGATCACTTCGGGGGCTGCATTACGCCCGGTGAGGATCATATGCATCCACTGCGGTTTTTCATCACGGATAAAGGTAGCGATCTCCTCGCCGCTGATCCAGCCGTAACCAGAGCAGTAGTTGATCTCATCGAAGAGCACCAGATCGAACTCCTCAGAGCGAACCTTGGCTTTGCAGAGTTCCCATATCTCACGACTGGTTTTGATATCCTGCTCAGGGTTTTTGGTATCCCAGGTGAAACCATCACCGAGTGCATGCCACTCGATGTTATCGAATTGTTTGGCTGCCCGCTCTTCTCCGGTTTTCCATTTGCCTTTGATGAACTGGATCACACACACTTTCATGCCCCAGCCCGCAGCGCGGAAAGCGACACCAAAAGCCGATGAGCTTTTGCCTTTACCTTCGCCGGTATGTACCAGCACAACGCCCTGTCGTTTATCGCGTGATTTCATTTCATTACTCCGTAATCAGGAACCAGAACAGTTCCCTGTGTGATGACTGGTGCATCAAACAGCTTCGTTAATCGCTCACTTGCAAAAAGCTGTTTCGCCTCACCATATTCGGCACCGCCTTTACCATCAATGAGTATGAGGTGGTCGGCAACAGCCATCGCCTGCTGAATATCGTGCAGTACCGTGACAATGGCACGCCCCTGTTTGCACTCCTCTTTCATCATATTGATACAGTGAATCTGATGTTTGAGATCGAGATGTGCAGTCGGCTCATCGAGCAGCCATATGGGTGTCTGGCGTAGCATAAGCGCAGCCAGTTCTGTGCGTTGACGTTCGCCACTGGATAGCTCCCCCAGCGGCCTTTGCAGCAATGAACCAATATCCATGCGTGTCGCGGTAGATGCAACAGCGTCGATCTCTTCACCGGCTGCCAGTTCAAGGCGCTGTTTTACAGTCAGGCCGAATTCGGTAGGAGGAAGCTCCCCCTGCCAGGCGATCAGGCGGGTCAGTGCATGACGGCTGTAGCCGGTAAGCGTCTTGCCATGCAACTCCAGATCGCCTGATGCAGGAATCAGCCCGGCCAGTGCCAGCAGCAGGCTCGATTTTCCGGCACCGTTTGGCCCGAGAACCACCACGATTTCACCCTCATTGAATGCACAACTCAATCCTGAAAGCAGGGTGGAGGCTCCGCGTTTGATCATGAGATTTGAAAGCTTCATCAGGCAACTCATTGCGAACGCCTCAGCAGCAGGTAGAGGAATACCGGTACGCCGATAATAGCGGTGAGAATGCCGACCGGCAGTTCAGCCGGAGCAATGATGGTGCGGGCAGCTGAATCAGCCAGCACCAACAGCAGGCCACCCCCGATAGCTGAGGCAGGCAGTACAGCGCTGTGCAGTGAGCCGAACAGCAGACGCATCAGATGCGGAATCACAAGTCCCACGAAGCCAATGGTTCCGGCAGCAGTCACTGCCAGTGCGGTGACTGCGGAGGCGAGCAGCAGCAGGCGCTGGCGCAGCGTTTTGACATCCACACCCAAGGCTTCGGCATGGCGCTCACCGAGCAGTAGTTTATCCAGTGCGCGGGAGAGCATCACGCCGCAAGCCAGTGCGATAGCCCATGCAATCAGTAGTAGCGGGACAGGCAGATCGGAGTGGGAGAGATCACCCATCATCCAGGAGAAGGCGCGAAACAGCCCCTGCTCAGGTAGCAGCGCCAGCAGTAGTGCCAGCACGGCCGACCAGAAGGCGGCCAGTACCACACCGGCCAGCAGCATGCGGTTGGCACCCAGATGGGAGAAGAACATCACCGCCACAATGCCGATCCACGCGCCGATAAAGGCACCTGCACTCATCACCCATGCCGATTCGGGCATAAACATCAGGCCGGTTACCGCACCGGCAGAGGCAGAGCCAGCTACACCCAGCACATAGGGTTCGGCCAGCGGGTTGCCGAGCAACACCTGAAACCATGCGCCGGCCAGAGCCAGCAGGCCACCGACAGCAAAAGCGGTGAGCAGACGCGGGAAACGCAGATCCCAGAGGATGGTCTGCTCCAGAGCATCGCTGGCAGCAAACGGATTGATCCACTGCTCACCAGTTGCCAGCCCCAGCAGCAGGCAGAGTGCAACAGCAACAAGCAGGGCGAACCAGCGCATCAGAGTAGTCCGACTGCGAGTAGCATCAGACACTCGCTATATTCAATACCGGCACCAAGGCAGTCACCGCTCATGCCACCAAGACGCCACTTCAGATAAGCGCGCCAGAGCAGCAGGGCGCCGATAGCAGCAAGAGCAAACATGAAGGAGACGAAAATAAGTGAGAGCAGGAGGAGCGCGCCGCCCCAGATCCAGTAGATCTTTGCATCAACCTGCCATACGAAGGCTTCGCCACTACCAGGTGCAAGTGGTTCAAGCGTCTGTGACCAGAAGATGGCGCCAACTCTTGCCCAGGCGGGAACAAGCAGCAGAACCCAGAGGTCGATATCGGGTGACTCCACAATCCATGCCACTGCAACCAGTTTGGTGAGCAGGATTGCAACAATAGCCATCACACCGAATGCGCCGGTATGCGGATCTTTCATCACAGCCAGCAGGCGCTCAGGATCACGGTGAGATGCACCGAGGCCATCAGCGAGATCGGCAGCACCATCAAGATGCAGGCCGCCACTAATGCCCAGCCAGAATAGTACAACCAGCAGGCCGGCCATCCATGGGCTGGCAGTGATACCCAGTTGGGCTGCGAGCAGCAGCAGCAGACCGATGGCGAGGCCGACCAGTGGAAACCAGATGGCAGCGCTTGAGAGCTCCTCTTGCTTATAGTCAGCCAGCGCAGGCATCGGAATGCGCGTGAGAAAGCCGAAAGCGAGAATCAGACCGCGTGGCATCAGGATTGGACCTCGCGATTGATAAACAGCAGGCGAGGTTGATGCCCTGCAAACAGGGATATCTGACTGCAGGAGGCGTAGGGGAGATGCAGTCGCCAGAGCGCACTCATCGGCATGTTCAGAGTGTGTGCCAGCAGCACCCGGATGACGCCGCCGTGGGCAACAAGCAGACGATTTTGACCGACATCGCGCTTGATCCACTCTTGCCAGCAACTGATAACGCGCTGACTGAAATCATCAAAGGCTTCGCCGTTGGGGGGCTGGATGCCCACAGGCGACTCCCAGAACTGCTGTAGCACCTCGTTATCAGAGCCACTGATCTCGTCAAAGCTGCGGTTCTCCCAATCACCGAAATCCATCTCGGCCATCGCATCGAGGGTGATCAGCTCACGCTTCGACTGCTCACTGAACTCACGGGCAAACAGCTTGCAGCGTTGCAGTGGTGAGGTGGCGATATGATCAAAACCATCAAACCCGCTAGCAGCTGCACGCATCTGGCTCCAACCGCGCTCGGAGAGTGGAATATCTGTGCTGCCGCGAAAGGCCCAGCCCTCAGCTTCCACTTCACCGTGACGCAACAGCGTGATGATGGTCGGTTCACTCATCTTTGTCGGTGACCCCGGCGCTCTCAAAGGTGGCCATCTCATTATGCAGGGCAATGGCCGACTGTAAGAGCGGCACAATCAGTGCCGCACCGGAACCTTCACCAAGGCGCATCTCAAAATTGATCAGTGCCTCAAGGCGAAGTGCTTTAAGTGCCAGAGCATGGCCATTCTCATGTGATATGTGGCTGGCCAGCATCCAGTTGATCACTTCCGGTTCAATGATCCGGGCTGCAAGTGCTGCAGCCGATGCGATAAAACCATCAATGATAACAGGTACGCCTGACTCGGCCGCTTGCAGGTAGAAACCTGCCATGGCTGCAATCTCCAGACCGCCAACCTCTTGCAGCAGCTGGTTGTCTGTATAGCCGGAGATGCGTGTTAGTGCCCCTTTAACGACATCCACCTTCAGGTTGCGCCCCTTCTCATCAACACCGGTACCGAAACCGACCACGCTTTCAGCCATTGCCCCGGTGGCTCTGCAGATGATGCAGGCCGACGCTGTGGTGTTACCGATCCCCATATCACCGGCAATCAGCAGGTTGGCACCAGCTGCAATCGCCGCTTTTGCCTCGGCTTTGCCGACGGCAATGGCAGCCGCGCACTCGGCTTCACTCATCGCCGCTTCACGTAGCAGGTTGGCTGTGCCGGGCTTCACCTTTTGATGACTGATGCCATCAAAGCCCGTGAGGTCGGACACAACGCCGACATCTACAATCGAGAGATTTGCACCGCACTGTTTTGCCAGCACATTGATGGCAGCACCACCGCGTGCGAAATTCTTCACCATCTCGCCGGTCACCACAGAGGGATAGGCGGAGACACCCTCTTCGCAAACGCCATGATCGGCAGCAAACACAGCAATATGTGGCTGCAAAGTATCGGGCAAAACCTTGCCCTGACGGGCGGCGAACCAGCAGGAGATATCTTCCAGACGTCCGAGTGCACCACGCGGCTTGGTCAGGTTATTCTGGTGGTCTCGTGCCTGCTGTTCGGTCTCGATATTGATGGCAGCTACATGCACTATTTATCATCCCCTTTCAGGCTGTTTTGTTTCAAACAGATTGGCAGACCTGCGGCAATAAACTCTACACGATCAGCCAGCGCTGCAATGCGCTGATTCAGTCGCCCCTGCGCATCGCGGAAAAGACGACCTTCCGGGCTCTCCGGAACAACACCCATGCCGACCTCATTGGCCACCAGAATCACGTTGCCTGCCAGTCCGGGCAGCAGCTCACAGAGACGATCCGCCTCCTGTTCAATATCTCTGCCACCAAAGATCAGATTGGATATCCAGAGGGTGAGGCAGTCAATCAACACAACACTCTCAGGACCATCCGCTGCTTGCAAAACAGCAGTAAGATTCAGCTCCTCCTCAATCAGCTGCCAGTGATCGCCGCGCTCATGGCGGTGGTGCTCAATGCGATCTAACCATTCGTGATCGTTATCAATCAGTGGCGCTGTGGCGACATAGATTGGGGTTTCACTGAGTTCAGTGGCGATGGCTTCAGCACGGCGGCTTTTGCCACTGCGGGCACCACCGAGAATCAGAGTTATCGGCATGATGGCCTCCTTAATAGTGGCTCAAGTAGTTCAGGTTTGATCGCCTTCTCCATAGCATCGGCCAGCAGATCAAGCGAGGCAAGCGTGCGCTCGTGCTGATCTCTGCCATTGCTGGCAGCAAAACCGATTCCGGCCAACCAGGCCTTGCGAAAGCCTCCCTGCTCGAAGAGCCCGTGCAGATAAGTTCCCCACACCAGCCCGTCCTCAGATTTTGCTGCAAACGGGAAGAGTGTTGCATCACTGTCGGATTCACCGTGATGGATCTCGTAGCCGGTGACGCGCGCATCGTTGAAGCAGGGAGAGGATTGATCTACTTGTCGCAGAGTCTTCTCGGTGCGCATGGTGGTTGAAAGCGGCAACCACCCCAACCCCTCTGCACTGCCACCCTCTACACCATCATCCTCAATGGCTCTGCCGAGCATCTGCATGCCGCCGCAGATACCGAGCAGTTTGCCGCCATAGCGCAGATGGCGTTGCAGGGCAGGAACAAAGCCCTGATCTCGCAACCAGCTCAGGTCGGAAGCAACATGTTTGGAGCCGGGCAGGATAATCAGGTCGGCAGGCGTTAACTCATCAGGGGAACGGATGAAGCGCAGGCGAATCTTCTCCTCCGAAGCCAGTGGATCGATGTCATCACTATTGGACATTCTGGGATAAGCGATGACGGCAATGTTCAGGCGGTCGCTTCCGGCACTATCAATACCGATATGTCGGAAAGGGGCATCCTCTTCCGGCAGCTCAAGTGCAAGCCAGGGGATCACACCAGCAACCGGGCGCGCTGTTTTCTGCTCAAGCCAGATCAGTGCATCATCAAGCAGGGCAAGATTGCCGCGAAAGCGGTTGATCAGCAGCGCTTTGACGCGAGCATTTTCGGTTGCCGATAGGATACCGAGTGAGCCGGTAAGGGCGGCAAATACGCCACCGCAATCGATATCGCCGACCAGCCATACCGGCACATCAGCCGCCTCGGCAAAACCCATGTTGGCGATATCACCCTCGCGCAGGTTGGGCTCGGCAGGCGAGCCTGCCCCTTCAATAATCACCACATCGTAATCTGCCTGCAGTTTGGAAAATGACTCCAGTACCATCTGCATCCAGCCGATACGATCCTCACGGAAACGTTTGGCATGCAGCTCTCCAACCACCTTGCCGCGCACCACCAGCTGCGCCTTCTCATCAGCCTCGGGTTTGATCAATACAGGATTCATGTGAACGCTTGGTTCAATGCCGCAAGCGATGGCCTGTAGTGCCTGAGCCCGACCGATCTCGCCACCATCAATGGTGACAGCCGCATTGTTGCTCATGTTCTGTGGTTTGAACGGGGCGACAGAGACGCCGTTGCGGGCCAGTAGTCTGCACAGGCCAGCCACCAGTACCGATTTGCCGACTCCTGAGGCGGTGCCCTGAATCATCAGGCTATTCATAGCGGGTAGGAGTCCTCTGCTAAAACTACATCCATCGCTTCACGGTTGCGCCAGCCTTCGCTTTCAAGCAGGGGTTTGTCATAAAAAGTTTTTACCGGGCCGAGGCAGAGCAGGGCAATCGGTTTACTACCTTCAGGACAGTTCAGCAATGTAGCCACATCGCCAGGTTCAAAGAAAGAGACCCAACCCATGCCAAGATTTTCAGCACGGGCTGCCAGCCACATATTCTCAATTGCACAGGAGGTGGAGCAGAGCGCCATCTCTTCAGGCATGGTGCGACGGCCAAACAGCGTTCCATCATCGGGAGCCAGTACGACGGCAATCAGTTCGGCGCAATCTCGAATGCCCTCCACCTTAAGACGCATAAACTCGGCTTTGCGCGCATCCATCTGCTCCGATGTGCGCAGCTTCTCCTGCTCAACCAGTGTGACCAGCTGCTCTCTCAGTGGGTTGCTTGTGATGCGCACAAACCGCCACGGCTGCATGAATCCGACAGACGGGGCGGCATGACCGGCGGCAAGGATGCGTGCCAGCGCCTCTGCCTCCACGCTGCCGCCACTAAAGTGGCGCATGTCGCGGCGTGCGTGGATCACCCGGTAGATGATATCCCGTTCAGATTCTGAGAATGCTTGTTGTTTAACGTGCTCACTCATCAGCGCTCTCCTGTAGTGCCTTTTGTAATAGCTCTAACCCATCCAGAAGACGCGGGCCGGGGCGGTGCAGTATATCCGGATCAATGGCTACAAAACGGACCTTGCCGCCTCCTAACCACTTCTCCCAAAAAATTCTGCGCTCTGCAATGGATCGCTTCTCAATCGGAATAACGATCAACTCAGGTTTGGCTCTGATCACTGACTCGATATTTACATGCGCTGTTTCGATATCGATACCGGCAAAGATATTTCTGCCTCCGGCCTCGTGGATTAGATCACTGATAAAACTGGGGCCACCGGCAGTCAGTAGCGGATCATGCCACACCTCATAAAAGACAGCTGTCTCAGAGCGCGGTCGGCTGCGTACCTGCTGCAGGCGTTGACGCAGCTGAGCAACCAGTTTGCCTGCCTCGGCAGTGTGACGGGTCAACTCACCCAGCTTGAGCATGTCGTCAAACATGCTTTCAAAGCTGTCGGGATTGGAGACCACTGTCCGGACTCCCATCTTCTCCAGTACCTCGATCCCCACAACATTGCGACTCATCACGATGGCCAGATCAGGTTTCAGGCGCAGTGCAGCCTCAACATTGATGCGCTCATAACTGCCGATACGCGGTAGCTGTTTTGCCTCTGCAGGATAGTCGCAGTAGGAGACAGCTCCGACCAGTTGCGCTTGAGCACCAATGGCATAGATCATCTCACAGGCATGCGGAGTGAGTGCCAGAATGCGTTGCGCCATAGCCGTAGCGGGAAGCAGCAGGGCAGCCAATAGCAGGGGGAAAAGAAGACGTTTCATTGCAGTTTAAACTCAACGGGAAGGCGATAGGTGCCATTGGCCAGCGGTAGGTGATCGATGGCCCGGATGCCACGCATGGCAGCACGATCAAGCAGGCTGTGGCCGGATGAGAGTGAGAGATCCAGCCGTGCCAGTTTCTGCTCATGTACGGCAAGGTTAAACATGGCGTTGCCCTGCCACCCTTTGCGGCGTGCCTTACGGGGATAACTGATGTGGGAGAGGATCATCTGCTGCACGTCAGACGGCATGCTGGCACCAGTAGCGGCATGACTTTCAGGCTCAACTACAACTGTAGTTTTTACAACTTCCGGAGACTGTTTCAACGCCTGTGGGGTTGTTTTTTGCGGACGCTCGGGCAGCGGTGATTCGGCCAACTCCTTTATCTCTTTATGCACGATTGGTGCAACTGCAGGGGTGATCTGTTTTGTCTGCTTTTGAGGTGCAGCTGCTTTTGCCTGCGGTGTTGCGGTCTGCTCGGGACTCTCTGCTTTTTTGACCAGTTCGACCTGCAGGGTGGCACCCTCGTCAGTTTGAATGTGTAGCGTGTCGTTTTGAGCCAACAGCTGAAAAGCGAGCATATGCAGGCCAGCGGCAGCTACAAAAGCAGCTGCCAGCCGACCGGATCGATGCAGGTTGATCAGAAGGTTGCTCCCAGACCTGCGTACCAGACGCGTCCGGCCACACCGTAACCGGCCGCCTCCTCATACTTCTTATCTTCGACGTTGTTTACCCGTGCTGTCAGCTCCCATGTCTCATTAACATGCAAGCGGGCACGCAGGTCCGTTTTACGGTAACTGGCCAGGTAGGCGGCATTGTTCGGGCTGGAGAAGCGTGGCCCGACAATGGCCAGATTGCCCTCCAGATTAAGCGGGCCGATATCGATGCCGAGCAGAATATTGCCACTCTCTTTGGGGCGACGGGCTAACCAGGTCTCGTTAGAGGAGTCCCTCGCCATCAGATAACTCCAGTTAGCCTGCAGATAGGCCCCGGAATAACTCACTCTGCCGCTGATCTCCAGACCGCGGCTGCGCGCTTTGTTCACATTCGATGGAATCCATGTGAATGATCCGGGGGTGATCGGGGCCCAGGCGATCAGATCGCGAAATGATTGATCAAACCATGTGGCGCTTAAACCGCCCTGCAGCTGATCACTGCTGTAATCATAAGCGATGCCTGCATCCCAGCCCTTGCTGGTTTCGGGTTTCAGGTTGGCATTGCCCACGGCCGGCCAGTAGAGATCATTGATGGAGGGGGCCTTGAAACCGGTACCGTAGTTCCCCGAAATTTTCAGGCCGGTAAGCGGATGCAACACTGCACCTGTATGCCAGGTGGATTTGTTGGCCGAGTTGATCAGGCCGCTATTGCGGTCGTGGCGCAGTGAGCCGTTGAGATCAAGCAGCTCACTATGCCATGAGAGGGCGGCGAATCCCGCACTCTGCTTTAACACCTTGTTGAGTGGCGCAAGCGGATTGACGGCGCGATCAGCATGATAATCCAGCCCGAAGAGCAGAGAGAAGTCGGCCAACTCAATATGGTTCTGCCAGTTCAGCTGTTTGATGGTGGTGTGGATGTCGGAGTTGTTGGCTGCATTGGCGGGATCATAACCGGTCATATCATCAGCTGAGCGGGAGAGTTGCAGGCTACTCTCCCAGCTATCCATGATCGGATAGCTCACTTTAAGGCTGTAGATCGACTGCCGGGATGTAGAGCTCCAGTTCAGTGTGTCTGCCAGTACCCAGCCGCCATCCAGACTGTTTTTACCCTCTGACTGGCGGGCGGTAAAAGAGATCGTGCCGTCACCAAGCTCCATCTCGATACGACCGGAGATCTGGCTCTGTCGATAGGGGTCGGTTTCTGTACCTGCGGCCGCAACTGAGACACCGTCGGTACGCTGTCCTGCAGCAGTCAGGGCATAGCTGATGCCATTCTCGGTTGATCCTGATACCTGCATGCTGCCACTGGATGAGGCCAGTCCACCGGCTTCACCATGAATGCGGACTTTGGTTTTACCTTCACCTGTTTTGGTGAAAATCTGAATGACGCCACTCATGGCATCAGCACCGTAGAGTGATGATTGTGGGCCTCGCACGATCTCAATGCGCTCAATATCTTCCGGTGACATCAGCCCCCAGTCGAAGGCACCGGTTGAGGCTGCACCTACGCGTACGCCATCAATCAGCACCAGCACATGGCCGCTATTACCGCCGCGCATATAGAGTGAGGTTGATTTACCGGGGCCACCTGTTGTCGAACTGTTGATACCCGCCTGCCTGCGCAGCAGTTCAACGACGGTGGTTGCCTGTGCTTTTTTGATCTCCTCTTCATGAATGATAGTGATATCGGCTGAGACCCTGGCCGGATCTTCTGCGATCCTGCCTGCTGTAACGACCACGGTTGGCAGTGCCTCTTCGGCCTGTAGTGGGCTGGAGGCTGCCAGGCCTGCCGCCATAAGCAGCATCGATGTGATGATTGTTGTTCGTTTTTTTGAGGGCTGAATAGCCATATTCTTCTTCCTTTCGCGCCCGCCGCGCATTGTTAAGTTTTGGCGGTAGAAGCTCTGGAAGAATGGTTGCGGGAAGAGGGGGCAATGGTGCTGCCATCAACGCCGGCAACACCCCCCTCCGAGGCCTCAAACCGATGGCATATCTCTGGCACCTGCTTTTTTCTCTCCCGCTACGTTGCTCTGCTGCTCAAATGCTCACATACAGTAAGTATGCTCCGCTTTTGCGCTGCTCGCGCCTTGCTGGAAAGCAAAAATCAGATGCCTGCAAGTATTGCAGACATACCGTGCTTGAGGCCGGTCTCCTGGCTTGCCGTCATCCGCGGCTGCTCTCCTTCCCGGTCTCCCAGTGGATTCGAACAGCGTTGTCAGGCCTACAGTAGCGGGGGCTGCGCCGGAATTGGTGAATGATTATAGCAATCAAATACCGCACCGGACTTCCCGTTTCACCCGTGGTCGAATGACCATTTGGGCACCTAAAGCGGTGTGAACACTAGCTCCACAGAGAAGCTGCGTCTATTCAGATGTAGGCAGTACCTCTCTGTTTGACAGAGATTGAGGAAGTGCTCTTCGAGCCGGCTGAAAACGGGTTAGGGTTGCTTGTAGCTATCGAGGTGTTTGGCGAGGTTCAGAGGTTTCTCAAACAGCAGGTCAGCACGCACATCCATATCAACAACATGACTGACCAGCGTGAAACCGCTCTGCTTCTGTTCCAGCAGCAGCAGATTCTGCTCTGCGATATTCAGTCCCTGCACGGCAGCTGCAGTGAACCACTTCTGCGCCAGCTTGCGATCAGCCTTCACGCCACGGCCGAGAGCATACATATAAGCCAGTGAGTTCTGTGCCTGTGGGTAGCCTGCTTCAGCCGCTTTTTGGTACCAGTAGAACGCCTTTTTATCAATCTGCTCCAGCCCTTCCCCTTTACGGTAGAGATTGCCGAGATTGAATTGTGCCTGCGGATAATCTTGCGTGGCGGCCTTTCGGTACCATTCAACAGCCTGATCAATGTTGTACTCTGCGCCCTGTCCATGCTGATACATCGAAGCGATGATGTTGCAGGCCTGGGCATCACCAGCGCTGGCAGCCTGCTGGAAACTCGCGAACGCTTTGGCGAAATCATTGGTTTTATAATAGAGGATGGCGAGATTAAAGAGCGCATCGAGATCACCCTTGCCAGCAGCCTCCTGATACCAGTGAATGGCATCGGTTTCGCTGTAGATTACGCCATGACCAAGGTGGTAGAGCAGTGCCAGTGCCAGGCGTGCTCTGCTATTGCCGGAAGCTTCAGCTCTCTTGAACCAGGCGGCTGCAGTCTCGTCGTTCTGTACGGTGTGAACGCCGCGCAGGAACATGAGGCCAAGGTTGAACTGGGCTTTATCATCTGATTCAGAGGCTTGCTGAAGCAGCGTGAAAGCCTGTTTGTAGTTTTTATCGACACCGCGGCCAAGCGCGTAGAGTACAGCCAGGTTGTTGCGGGCATCAGCCCGGCCACTTGTTGCCGCCTTCTGCAGCCAGGCCGCGGCCTCTTTGTCATCATGGGTGAAACCGGGGGTTTCGCTGTAGAGAATGCCCAGAGCCGTCTGCGCTTTGGCATCACCCGCCTTGGCTGCCTGCTGTAGCCATTGCAGTGCCTGTTTCGGGTCAACGGCAGTGCCTGCACCTGTTGCCGCCATGGCACCGAATTCGGCAGCCGCCTTAATATGCCCCTGTCTGGCAGCGGCCAGATACCATTTGGCTGCTTCCTCAAGCTGATTGCTGTTCTCATTGTCAGCCAGAAATGAGGCGAGGTGGAACTGGGCTTCACTGTTGCCGGACTCTGCACTCTGTCTTAACCACTGCTCGGCTGATTTGATGTCGGCATTCAGGCCGTCACCCCTGCGATACATCATCGCCAGTACAAACTGGGCCTTGGCATCACCTTGCTGTGCTTTAGTGGTGACCCGCTTGAGCAGCTTCTGCAGGTAGGGTTCAGCCTCCCTGTTTTTAGACCTGGTTGCCGCCACAGCCCACTTCAGAGCTAAACCATCATCGGCTGGCGTGCCACGACCCTCGGCATAGAGGACTGCAAGATGCAGTTGTGCTGAGCCATGCCCCTGCTCCGCCGCCAGTCGGAAGAAACGCATTGCAGAGGCCGGGTCTGCCTGCTCCATGCCGCGACCACTATCAAAGAGTTTGGCCAGTTCGTACTGGGCCCTGGCATGTTTCTGGGCGGCGGCGAGTTTAAGCCAGCGAACCGCCTGCGTATCATCCCGTTCAACCCCTTTACCATCGCGGTAGAGCATGGCGAACTGATATTGCGCCTCTCTGTCTCCCAGTTTGGCAGCCTGCATAAACCACTCGGCAGCCTCTTCGAAGTCACCCTGCTGGTAGGCAATATTGCCGCGTGAAAGGCCATCTTCATTGAGATCATTGTAGTCTGTGCCATTCATCAGCAGCCAGGCGAAAACAGCAATAAGGCTGATCGCCAGCACAAACAGCGGTGTTTTCAGCCGGCTCATCACGAAAGCCATCCAGAGCGGGTATTCAGACTAAAACAGATCATGATAGCTCCAGATCATCCCAGATGTGATCAATGCGTGCCACTACCTCTGCATCCATCTTGATTGTTCTGCCCCATTCGCGCTCAGTTTCTCCCGGCCATTTATTGGTGGCATCGATGCCGACTTTGGAGCCAAGGCCTGCCACCGGTGAGGCAAAATCGAGATAATCGATCGGAGTATGTTCAGCCATGGTGAAATCACGCACCGGATCGCTGCGTGTGGTAATCGCCCAGATCACCTCATGCCAGTCGCGGCAGTCGATATCCTCATCGACCACGATAATAAATTTGGTGTACATGAACTGACGCAGATAGGACCAGATGCCGAACATCACCCGCTTGGCATGGCCTGCATAACCCTTATTGATTGAGACAATGGCCATGCGATAGGAGCAGCCTTCCATGGGTAGGTAGAAGTCGACAATTTCCGGAAACTGCTTTTTCAGAATCGGAACAAACACCTCATTAAAGGCAAGTCCCAGCACCGCAGGTTCATCAGGCGGTTTACCGGTGTGAGTGGAGTGGTAGATCGCATCACTGCGCATGCTCATGGTTTCAACTGTGAAGACAGGAAACATCTCGGTCTCATTGTAGTAGCCGGTATGATCGCCGAAAGGCCCCTCCTCGGCATACTCATCAAGGGAGACGTAACCCTCCAGCACAATCTCAGCCGAAGCAGGCACCTGCATGTCGATATCCAGACAATCGGTCAGCACTGTTTTTTTGCCGCGCAGCAGCCCTGCAAACTGATATTCGGAGAGGGTGTCGGGAATCGGGGTTACAGCGGCAAGGATAGTGGCGGGGTCAGCACCGATAACAACGGCACAGGGGAAGCGAGTGGCACCTGCTTTTTTCGCCTCCAGATGATCCTGGGCACCACCGCGATGCTTAAGCCAGCGCATAATCAGTTTGTTTTTGCCGATCTTTTGTTGCCGGTAGATGCCCAGATTCTGGCGCTCTTTATTCGGCCCTTTGGTGACCACCAGTCCCCAGGTGAGCAGCGGGGCGGCATCTTCAGGCCAGCAGGTCTGAATGGGCAGACGATCCAGATCCACCTCATCACCGCGCAGTACTACCTGCTGCCAGGCAGCTTTGTTTACGCTTTTGGGCTGCATATGCATCACTTTTTTCAGCACAGGGAATTTCTCCCATGCATCCTTGAAGCCTTTGGGTGGCTCGGGCTCTTTCAGATAGGCCAACAGCTCACCAATCTCACGCAGTTCATCGGCCGATTGCCGCCCCATACCCAGGGCAATGCGTTCAGCTGTTCCAAACAGGTTGGTCAGCACCGGCATCTTCGAGTCTGTCACATTCTCAAAAAGCAGTGCCGGGCCACCGGCCCGCAGTACGCGGTCTGAGATTTCAGTAATCTCAAGCTTGCTGCTTATCTCTTGCGTGATGCGTTTAAGCAGGCCGCGCCTTTCAAGCTCAGCTGTAAAATCACGCAGGTCGGTAAAACTCATGCTGCAGGGCTGTCTTCGATCTCAAATACGGTATCAAGCTTGGCCAGTGAAAAGACATCACGAACATTATCGCTCAGGCCTGAGAGTACAAAATGGCCGCCTGTCATGCGTGACCACTGCATCCCCTCAACCAGCGTGGCAATGCCTGATGAGTCCATGAAGTCGACCTGATCCAACACCACCTGAATACGCTTCATTTTGGCAGTAAACAGCGGTTTAAGCTGTTCTCGCAGACGGGATGAGGTGTGGATGGTGACGTCACCAACAACCTTAAGTTGCACTTCGTTGCTGGACAACTCATTGCGTTCGAATTTAAGCGCTACATTCATCGTTTTCTCCATCACCGATATTAAAAATCAGTCGCCAGTGGTTGCCGTTTTCAAGCACATTGTGTTCACAGCAGTCGGCCACCGAATGAATCAGTCGCAGACCCAGCCCGCCCGGGCAGAGGTGCTCAATATCCAGCGGCTGGCTGGTAATCTTATCTATGTCGCCATGCCAGCAGACCGGAGCATAATCGCGAAAATCAAAGATCAGCATCTGATCTTCATTCTCACTGTAGATGGCAGTCTCAAACTCCACCTTGCCGGGATCACCGCCATAGGCGTGGGCGGCGATGTTGGCAAACAGCTCATCTACAGCGATAGCAACGCGATTGCTGCGCAGATCACTCATCGCGGCTCTGGCAGTCATGACGGTCACCATTGAGCGCAAGACATCAATGCAGTCGCTGTTGCTCTCCAGCTGCAGGCAGAGCTTGCCATCAAGGCTGTTTCCACAAGAACTGGTTGCAATGTCGTCTGTGCCTGCACGTGCCATCTGGCTACCTCGCTGGTTGGCGGAAACTATCATCTGACTGTTCTACTCCCCAAGCTTGTCTTCGAGATCAGTTAAACGCAACCGAAGCTGTTCAGTACCCTTCTCATCGCCTGAAGCTTCTGCCGTAGCCAGAAGTCGACTCAGAGCCTTTTTCTGCCCGTTATGATCATTCAGAGCAATATATATATCTAAGGCGCGCTCCAGCTTGTCCCGCTTCTCAACTTTTTCCGGCGCCAGCTCTCCCTGCAAGAGAAGTGCATGCGCAGTCAGTCGTGGTGCGCCAATCCGGCGGCAGTAGGAGAGTGCCTGCTCCGCCTCGTTGACTGCACGTTGGTTTTCGCCGTTGTCGCGGGCCAGCAGAGCCAGCCCCATGTGCGCTTCTGCAGCCATCCTGTACTCGGACGCTTTTGTCTTGTTGCGTTTGACCAGGAGCTGGTAGGCATCTGCTGCTGCATCATTTTTGCCAAGGCGCTGGGCCAGTCGTGCAGCCTGCAGGTGCAGGTCGGCAGGCCACTGCTGCTTTGTGAACAGGGATTCAGGCAACTGCTGCAGGGAGAAGCTGTCAGGTAGCCTGCCCAGTCGCTGTTGCATCAGATGTAGCGCCAGCTGGGCCCTGAGCTGCATCACCTCATCCTGATGGCGCTGCGCCAGCTGCATGACCTGCGCGTAGGATGCCTCGGCCTCGCTGTTGAGTCCGGCGCTGCTTTGCGCGCTGGCCAGATTGTACCATGAGTGTGTTACAGTGCTTGTGTCATCAGCCAGCTGTGCCGCAGTGAGTGCACGCGAGAAGGAGCGTATGGCTGCATCCCAGCGCTCCTGTTGCATGGCCGCCATACCATTGTCTGTATGGTTTTCAGCCTTCAGCATATAGGGGTTGCTGAGCTCTGCCGGTTTATTGCCAGTGCTGGCGGCACAGGAGAGCAGCAGCAGGGTGGCCGCGGCAATAACCAGCGAATAGCGGCGTGATCTCACGGCTGCATATCCATCACAGGCGGGGTGAACTGATCTTTGCCACTTTTATCTGCAGCCTCATTGCCTACCAGCCATGAGCCGCGCACTGATTTAAGAATATCTTTCATCTCATTAATGGCCTGACGTGATTCGCGGGCCAGGCCGGGCAGTTCAGGGGTCAACTCAGAGAGATCAGAGGCAACAATATCAAGTGATTTGGAGAGTTTGTCGACGTGATGGATGAGGCTGTTGATATGCTCCAGGCTTTCCGGTCCCTCTTTGGCAATCTGCTCGGAGAGAGGGCGCAGATCCGTCAGGATAGCGGAGCTGGCTGCAAGTGCAGCCGCAAGTTGTTTGGCAACATTTTGCTCTTTCATATCCATGGTCAGGGCATTGAGATTATCCAGTGCGCCGGAGAGGTTGGCGATCAGTTGGCCGACATTCTCACGGGTCAGATCCTGACTGACTGCGTTCAGGCGGGTGGTGACCTGTCGGATATCACTCTGCGGGTTATTCAGCCAGCTGGCCAGTTCAGCCAGCTCTTTGAGCAGAGTGTTGGCATTGGCGACGGCAGGCTTGATATCCTGCAGTAGTTGCTCAACCGAGGCGGCTGTCTCATATCCGATCTCCCCGTTCGCCGTAATCAGAGGTTTGTTAATATCTCCGGCACTGATCTCAAGCGTCTGCTCGCCAATCAATCCTTCGCGGGTCAGGTGCATGAATGCCCCTTCATGCAGCATGGGGTGGTAACGCTCCAGCAATCGCAGTGAGATGCGCACACGACCATCACGCTGAAGCTCCATGTTATCAATGCGTCCGATGGTGAAACCCTGGTATTTGACCGGCTGGCCGACATAAAAAGCAGAGGCGGAAGGCGGTGAAAAAGTCAGATAAAATTTATTGGCGAAGAGATCGCTGCGCAGGCTGACCGTAAGAAGGATAAAAACAATCGCACCGATGCCGAGGATGACAAACCATCCTACCTGGCGTCGAATATTGGATACAAACTCTGCCACTTACTCTCCCTCTGTCTGACCGCTGTTTTGACAATCCTGCGCGATCGTCAATGTGCGGGCATACTCCAGTCCCGAACCCTCATCAACTGAGGCAGTCAGATAGAGTAGTCCTGATCCCAGCTCTTCAAGTGCCTGCATGCTTACTCTCCTGAATCGTTCCAGGTGATCCGGAGGCATGCCGATATGCACCTCCTGGGCAACAATGATTGCAGGTCTTGCAAGCATACAGCGGGCCAGCGATACCAAAGCATGGGTGAAGGTTGTTCGCTCGCCAGCCTTGTCGTCGAGAAATGAATCTAGCTCAAGCCAGCGGGCCACTTCAACCATTTCATCTGCGGCGCACTCCAGACGCTGCTGATCGCCGTGGTAGAGAAAGGGGAGCAGCAGGTTTTCGCGCAGCGTAAGGTTGGCGATAATACCCCGATGATGGATCATGCTGCCTATGTGGCTGCTGAATTCTGGGGTGCCGGACGGGTAGATTGCCTCCTCGCTCTGCAGCCACATTTTCCAGTTGCTCTCCCTGCACTCCTGAGCCAGCTGAAACATATGCTGCATAAAGGAGAACTGGCAGGGGTAGTTCATCACCAGCCGCACATATTCACCTCGATTGACATGCGAGGCAGGGATCAGCGAGTGTCCCAGATGCAGTTCATCCCAATGTAAGATCTCAGTCATGACAGGCCTACAATCAGGGCGATCAGGGCATCGCTCATCACTACCAGCATCAGTGATCCCAGTACACCCTGGGTGGCATAGACAGGGATCAGGTTGGGCTCACGCCCCACCTTGCAGCCCATATTCAGCAGCATGATCGCACTGAGCATCGGATAGAGCGTGCCCTTAACAAGCAGCATCACGATCTCCTCCATGGTAGTGCCACGGCGCACCTCAATCAGGAAATCGATAAAATTGATCTCTTCATTCATCGACACGAGCAGACCGCCCAGCCAGATCGATACAAATACGAAGATAAAGGTGAGAATCAGTCCGCACAGTGTAAAGGCCATCAGGCGTGGCCAGAGCAGGTACTCCTCTCTGCTGATCCCCATGCTGCTCAGGGTCAGATCTTCACCGCGCACATGCATGGTGCCCAGTTCGGTTACCACAGCCACACCGGAGCGCGAAAGCAGCAGAATGGTGACGATCAGCGGTGCAACTTCAGTAACCAGAAGATCAGAGATCAACTGGCCGATCAGCGACATATCCTGAATACTTCTGGCGAAATCAACGATGTTATAGACCGACAGCACGCCCACGCCAAGAGCCACCAAGACGACCCACGAAACACTCTCTACGCCGGTAAAATAGATCTGTCTGAAGACCACATTGGTGACAGCAGGTTTTGCAAGCCACTGCATTTTGATGCCTGCAGCGAGCACGCCTCTGGTCAGCCGGTAGGCGCGACGGACTTCAGCAACGATGTGAATCACGGCGTTGCCGAGTTTGTCGGCCCGGCGGTTCATCTTAAGTAGCATCCGGCTCATGATATTCACGATTGCTTTATAGGCCAGCGATTAAGCATCAGCAGTGAGCAGCCGCACAGTTCAAGCTTTTAAGGCCACTGATCGGGGCTTGTCGACTCTGCACGGCCGGGGCTGAACCAGTGATCCGGCAGTGTTAACAGGTGTTCAATGATGCCGGAGGAGGCGAGACCCGCTTTTTCAGGGTTGACGATGGTTACCTTGGCATCGGTGAAGGGGCCGGACATATGGTAAACTTTCCGGATCAGGCTGTGAGAACTGCCACCGAGAATGTCTCTTAACAGCGGTATTTTGGCCAGCAGGGCATCCAGATTCTGTAACGGTTGCACGACCATGTAGAGATCAACGCTGGCTTTCTCCAGATTCATCGTGCCCTGGCCGGCAAGATCGAAGGCGGTCGAGCGCATCGCCACATTGCGCACGCGAATATCCTGCCCCTGTATGATCGCCTCCATCTGCAAACGCTCATACATTGTGCCGGGTCCGGTCAGATCTTCGCGCTGGCCCAGTAGCAACAGCGGGAATTTGCTCAGGTTGGTGGCTGCAAGCAGGGTGGTTAGCGCGCCGCCCTCAAGAATGCGGCCATGATCAGCACGCAGACGCAGCCTTCCATCAAGCCCCTTCCACCATGGTTGCTCACGCAGCATGATGCCGTTGCCTGAGAAGAGAATATGGCCATCACCCTGGGTGAAACGTTCGGAGAGTTTGCCGAGTCTGAGCAGGTGGCCAAAATCGCCATGCAGTTCGGCAAAGCCACTCCAGCGCATGCCACCACCCTTTTCCGGTTTCAGGGTGGCGGACATGGTCAACTGCTGTTTCTCAACGCTGGCTGAGAGGCGGCGCAGATCGATGGCGCCACCACCGGGCATCGAAAAGCGTCCGTCAATACCGGTAATATCCAGCTGCGAGGTGTGAACCTGCCTTGCCTTGAACAGCCCGACGCTGCCCTTGGCGGAAGCAAGACGGATGAATACATCCTGCATGCGTGCATCATCCCAGTCGAACTTGGCAATGTTGGCCGACAGGAGCCACGATTTATCGATCATCCTGTCCGGATGGTCGAGCGCTTCCGGCAAGGCGTTGCGGTTGAGATATTCCGCATCGGCAACCAGTTCCCATGGTTTGCTGTCAAAGGGGATATTGATCGCAAGTGAGCCACTGAAGGAGGGGGTATGCAGATCATTCAACTGCAGCTTGAGAAGGTTGCGGTTGATCGATGCGCTACTGTTGCGGATCAGTAGTGCCTGACCTTCACTGCTCAGTGAGGTCAATTCGATGGTTGGAACCTTCTGCTGCAGATCAAGCGTGCCGTTATAGTGGATGGCATAGGGCTCGCCGCTTTTTTTGCTGGAACCGAGCAGCTGCTGCCAGCTGGTTGCTGTCATGTCGGCGCTGCCCCTCCAGCTGCCATCGTAGATCAGCGTGCTATGGATCGTACCGTCAGCCTGAGAGAGGGGCAGTTGGAAGTGTGCCGCCAGCAGGGCGAAATCACTGTTTGACCGGGCTTCAAGTCTGGTGACCTCCCAGCGGTTCTGTATATCAATGGAGGTCGAAAGCGAAAGGCTGCCATTCACATGCTCGTTACGGTAATGCATGTCTGTGATGGAGAGGCCGGAATCCTGATCCCAGTTGGCAACGCCACTGGAGAGCTGGAAGGGGGTATCATGGATGGCGATATTCCAGGTGCCGATCGGCAGCAGTTTGGCCGCAGCTTCACGAGGCTCGGATTCACTGGGGTGCCAGAGCAGGCTGAAAGAGCTCTCGGCTTTTGCGCTGTTCCATTTCCAGTCGCCAATCTGATCCGGTCCGAACCATGCCAGCAGTGAGGCTACATCAACGTTTGATTTGCCGGCGATGTGCAGCTCCAGCGTCTGCCAGGGGATATAGAGTTCTCCGGTGGAGCGACCGAGGTTTTTCGGCAGTTGTGCATCGCTGAATATTGCATTCAGGCCATCCTGATTGAGATCCACCTGAGCCGTGGCATCGCTGAGGAAATCATCGGAGAGGCCAAGGGCGATATCGGCGCCATCAACATGAGCAGAGACCTGAAACAGCATCGCCTGCCAGTTCTCCATGCTTGGCAGCGCCTGCAGCGGGTCATCCCAGACCAGTGCTACTTTTGCTTTGGCCTGGCTGCCTGTGCCCGATTTCATCAGCGCTAACCAGTGGTGCCATGTCTCATCACCAAGTGGCCTTAACCATGACCAGACGATCGGCATGGCGAGCTTTTCAGAGTTCGCCTGCAGTGAGAGCAGACCGGCACTCCAGTTGCCTTTAGCCTTGATACTGCTCTCTTCCAGAGACCAGAGAATCTGCTCCAGTCCGATGTATTCAATGGCAAAGGTATCACTCTCCGTTGCTTTCAGCTTCAGCTTCAGATCAGCACGATTGAGCTCAACCGAATAGATAGTCTCAGGCAGCAGGGTCAGCTTCTCTTGCGCAGCCAGGGATGCATCAAAGGCCCATACTCTTCTGCCCTCTCTCTGTAACTGTATGGATGTAGCGGCTTTGCCGTTGACGTATTTCTGAAGCGGTAGTGGCAGCCAGACAAGGTCACTGCACTCCAGCTTTATCTCTTTTGGCAGCATGTCCTCACTGAGGGCGGCAGTGAGTGTGAATGCCGATGAGGCCATCTGTAGCTCCCGTAGCTCTCCATCGAACATCAGCTGCAGGTGGTCGAGTGTGCCGAACCACTCATCCCGGTAGCGCCATTTTAGCTGTACATCATCGAGGATCAGCTGAGCGACAGGAAAGCCGCGGCCTGACTGTGTGTGCCGGAGATCAAGCGTGCCGCCGCTTAAACGAATGCGATCGGGAAGGAATGTGCCGGTTAACAGATCTGAGATATTGATGCGAACGGCGACGCCGCCATCGTGGAAGGCGAGAGCGTCGTCGCTGCTGCTGAAGTCAAGATGATCTGATTTCAACCAGAGGAAACCGGACCAGCTCCATGAGAGTTGCCCCAGTTTGATCTCTTTGAGGTCGAGCTTCTCTTTCAGGTGTGTTTCAATGGTGGGGCGAATGGAGTCCAGCGTTGGTGATTGCCAATAGAGCCAGCTGCCAAGCAGGGTAAGTCCCAGCAGCAGTAAAAGCGACACGCGCCAGCATGATGCCAGCGCGCGTTTAATGATGGTGCCGGACATGGCAGCAGACTCTTATAAAATCAGCTCTTATCGTTCTCTTTCAGCTTGCCGATTTTCTCTTCGAGTGTTTTCAGCAGGTTATCGTATCCGCCGTTATCCAGTGTCGATTTAAAATCCTGATAGAAGGTGCGTACCATGCTGGTACCCTCAATGCGGATATCATAGACCTGCCAGCCGGTGTCAGTCTGATGCATACGATACTCCACCGGAGTTTCGCGGGTGCCATCGATTACCGTGGACTCTACGCGTGCTTTGTCACCTTTAAGCTCGGCGTCGGCAAAGACCACCTTCTGGCCTTTATACTCACTCAGACGGTTGCCGTAGGAGCGCTCAAGCAGGTCGCGGAAGACACTGGTGAAATGGGTCTGCTGCACGCCGTCAAGCTCTAGCCATGGTTTGCCAAGACTGCGCTTGGCCATGGCTGCGTAATCAAATTTCCCCTCCACGCTCTGACGGATGGCATCGCGATCCTTGCTGGTCAGTTTGGATGTGTCGTTGCGCGCTTCAAGCACCTCAATGATTTTATTGACGGTTGCCTCGATGGTCGCTTTCGGGCCTGTATCTTCTGCCCATGCCGAAACGGAGAGAAGTGCGGCAAACAGGATGGCTATTGTGGTGCGAAACAGTTTCATCATGAAAAACTCCTTAAATGTGATACCCATAGTTTAAAGTTACTGCGACAGCCTGCGAGGAGGAATGATTACTCCTTGCCGCTGAAAATGTACTTGCTGATCAGATCTTCAATATTGATGGCCGATTCGGTCTCCTCAATCTCGCTACCCGGCTCCAGTCCGCCCTCTTCCATACCCTGGGTGATGCGGATATAGCGGTCACCGATAATACCTTTGGTGCGAACCGAGGCGAAGGCATCCTCGCTAATTTTGATGCCTTCATGGATGCGCAGAATCATGGTTGCGTGGTCGTTATTGGTCAGGTGTACATCATCGACACGGCCTACAATCACACCGGCCATCATGATGTCACTGCCTTTGCGCACACCGCCTGCATCATCGAAGTTGGCGGTCAGGGTGTAGCCGGTGGCGCCGATGCCGCCAACCTGTCCTACCTTGATCGCCAGCCAGGCGATGGCCAGCAGGCCGAGAAACACAAATACACCAACAGTCATCTCTACTTTTCTATACGATTGCATTACAACTCCTTACAGGAAAAACGAGGTTAAAATATAGTCCATAATCAGCACACCAACGGATGCGACCACCACAGCCTGTGTGGTTGCCCTGGCGACACCTTCAGTGGTGGGCTGGGCGCGGTAGCCCATGTAGGTGCAGATGGTGCCGATCATAAAGCCGAAGACGACAGCTTTTACCCAGCCACCGTTAAGGTCGATCATCTCAATCTTGGCGACCAGTTCAGCCATGTAGGCACCGGGATTCACACCAAGCAGCTCCACACCAACGATATAGCCGGCACCGATGCCAACCACATCAAATACCGAAACCAGCAGTGGCACGGCAATGGTGGTGGCGATGATGCGTGGCAGAATAATGCGCTGCATAGGGTTAACCGCCATCATCTCCAGAGCGTCAGTCTGCTCGGTTACACGCATAATACCGATCTCGGCTGTGATGCTGGATCCGGCCCGGCCGATAATCATAAAGGCTCCAAGTACGGGCCCCAGTTCACGAATAATCGACATGCCGACACCGGCGCCGAGCAGTGATTCCGAGCCGAACTTGGCCAGCGTGTAGTAACCCTGCAGCGCCAGTACCATGCCGGTAAAAGCACCGGTGATGATGATAATAGCCAGTGAGCCCACACCCAGCGCATAGAGCTGAATGATGAAATGCTTACCTTGCCACGGTTTGACAAACAGCAGTGAGAGGGCGTGGAAGCCTAAACGTGTGCCATCACCCAGTTGCTCGATGCCGCGCATGGCATAGCGGCCCAGGCTGCCGAAGAAGGTGGTCATGCCTGATTGGTTTACCGGTGTTGTATCACTCATTTTTCCAGCCTCACTGTGCCCGGCCTGTGCGTTAAATCATCAACGTAAGAGGTTGTGCTGCGCGAGAAGGGGATCGGCCCGTCAGGGCGCCCTTCAAGAAACTGCCGTACACGCTCATCATCACTGTTGCGAATCACATCCGGTGTACCTCGGGCGATGATGCTGCCCTGCCACATGAGAATAACATGGTCGGCAATGGAGAGTCCGGCCTCCACATCATGGGTGACCACGATTGAGGTCATGCGGTTCATTTTTGAGGTGTCGCGAATCAGCGTGGTAATCACGCCAGCTGAGATCGGATCGAGACCTGAGGTCGGCTCATCAAAAAATACAATCTTCGGATCCATGGCGATAGCGCGGGCAAAAGCGACACGTTTGGCCATGCCGCCGGAGAGCTCGGAGGGCATCAGATGTTCAAAGCCGCGCAGGCCAACCTGCTCCAGTTTCATCGAGACCATGGTACGGATCACCGACTCATCAAGATCGGTATGTTCATGCAGTGGGAAGGCAATGTTGTCGTACACATTCAGCGAGTTCAGCAGGGCAGAGTATTGAAACAGCATGCCCATGCTCTCGCGCAGCGCATAGAGCCGTTTGTCCGAGATGGCGCATAGGTCTTCATCACCATACCAGATGTGACCTGTTGTCGGTTTGATCAGGCCTGAGAGCAGGCGCAACATGGTCGTTTTGCCTGAACCGGAACCACCCATAATCGCCGTCGTTGCAGCGGCCTGAATGTGGATATCGGTTGCAGCCAGCGCAACTGTGTCACCATATCGTTTGCTTAAGTTCTCACCACGAATCATCGGCGCAGGCTAGGGGCTGTTTGCGGCTACGGCAAATGATCTGTATCACGTTCAATGATGGCGCCATTTGGAGTGACACGCTACATTTACGGCCGCTTTGAAAGTTCCCCCCTGATTGCAGGGGATTTGATATAGAAGATGAGGATGTTTAGATGAATTTTGCAGATCGTGATGGATTAATCTGGTTTGATGGTCAGATGGTGGATTGGCGCGATGCCAAGGTACATGTACTGACCCATACCCTGCACTACGGCATGGGTGTTTTTGAGGGTGTGCGTGCCTATCACGCCGAAGAGGGTACTGCGATTTTCCGTCTGCAGGCACACACTGATCGTCTGTTCCGTTCAGCCAAGATCATGAATATGGATATGCCTTTCTCCAAAGAGGAGATTAATGCGGCACAGCTGGCAGCGGTTCGTGAGAACAATCTCGATTCAGCCTATCTGCGTCCGATGGTCTTCTACGGCTCTGAAGGCATGGGGCTGCGCGCTGATAATCTGAAGTCACATGTTATTGTAGCCGCCTGGAGCTGGGGCGCCTATCTGGGTCAGGATGCACTGGAGAAGGGTATCCGTATCCGCACCTCATCATTCACCCGTCATCATGTGAACATCTCCATGTGCAAGGCCAAGGCCAATGGTCAGTATATTAACTCTATGCTGGCGCTCTCCGATGCACTGCGTGATGGCTATGATGAAGCGCTGTTGCTGGATGTGGATGGTTTTGTTGCCGAAGGTAGTGGTGAGAACTTCTTTATGGTTTACGACGGTGTGATCTACACGCCGGAGCTGACCAGTGCGCTCGATGGTATTACCCGTCAGACCGTCATGCAGCTGGCCAAAGAGGAGGGGTATGAAGTGCGCGAGAAGCGCATCACCCGCGATGAAGTCTATGTTGCTGATGAGGCCTTCTTTACCGGTACCGCAGCTGAGGTTACCCCGATCCGCGAACTCGATGGCCGTACCATCGGTTGTGGTTCGCGTGGCCCGATCACCGCAGTGTTGCAGAAGAAATACTTCGATGTGGTGCATGGCAGAAGTGAAGCCCACAAGGACTGGCTCGCTTACGTCTGATTCTGTTTAACCCGTAACATGCAAGAGGCCCGCAGAAAACTGCGGGCCTCTTTATTGCTGCTTATGCGGCTGCAATAGCCACACCGGCCACAACCACGAATAGCACAATTAATAGACCAAGCAGGTAGTTCGGCTTGTCGAAATCACCCATGCCACGCTTTGGGATTGCGGTTCCATGCATCGCCGCTACCGTCATCATCTTCTCTGTTTGCCCCCATTTCGGGCTCCTTCAATCATTCCATTGTGTTCTTACTCTTCCTGATAAGCGTTGTTATAGACCAGTGTAGGTCATACGGCTATCTCCGGTATGGGGCGACGATGCAGTCTGAGTCAGGTCTCTGCCGGGAATAAGAAGGTGTCTTTGTTGCTGCCCGGTTTGAGAGTGGCGGGGTAGTGGACTATACTGGTAGTAGTTCACCTTATCTGTTGACCATGCCGCACGGCTGATGCGTGAACTCAGGAATATGCACTCCTCTGACCACGCCTGTTGCGGAGGTATTATGGAAAAGCTGTTTGGCGATCAACTTAAAGATAAACATCTGCTCAGCGATGATCAGCTGAAACAGGCACTTGAGCGCCAGCGCCTTCATGGCGGGCGTCTTGGTGCAAACCTCATTGCGCTCGGTTTTTTGAATGAAGATCAACTCGGTTCACTCTTTCATCGCAAGCCGAGCTCACCACAGTCGGTCGAAGAGACGGGGCTGAAGCTCCCTTTTATTGTCGATCTGGTGACCAAGCATATTTTTGCGCTGGGTGAGTTTACGCTGCATGATGTGGTTGAGCGGGTGAAACTGCCGTCCCCGATCATTGATGAGGTGCTGGAGGAGATTCAGCGCAACCTGATGGGTGAGGTGAAGGGGTCATCCGGATCATCGGGGTATGGACGGATCTCCTATCGCTATATTCTCACTGATCGCGGTAAAGCCCGTGCCCGGGAGTTGATGGGTATTTCGCGTTATCTCGGGCCTGCCCCTGTGTCACTGCACGCTTATCGCCGCATGATTGAGGTGCAGACGGTTAAAAACATACTTGTCAAAGAGTCGGCGGTGATGGATGCCTTTTCGCACCTGATCGTTGGCGGTGAGCTGCTGACCAGGCTTGGTCCCGCTATCAGTTCGGGGCGTGCGCTGTTTCTCTACGGTCCTCCGGGCAATGGTAAAACAGCAATAGCCGAAACCATTGCCAGGGTGATGCCTGATCTGGTCTATATCCCCTACGCGGTGCTGGTCGATGATGATGTGATCATGCTCTACGATCCGGTGACCCATCAGGCGGTGAATCAGGAAGCTTCGATTGCAGCTGAAAATGAACTGATCAAACGCGATCTTCCCGATGCCCGCTGGCTGGAGATCAAGCGGCCAATTGTGATGGCCGGTGGCGAACTTGATCTCGGCATGCTTGATCTCGAGTTCAATGATATCGCCCGCTTCTATCAGGCACCGCTGCAGATGAAGGCCAATAACGGCATTTTCATTATCGACGATTTTGGCCGCCAGCAGATGGACCCGCAGGAACTTCTCAATCGATGGATTGTGCCGCTTGAACGGCATACTGATTTTCTCTCACTGCAGAGTGGTATGAAGTTCGAGATTCCATTCGATCAGCTGGTGATCTTCTCCACCAATCTTGAGCCGAAAAAGTTGGTCGATGAGGCGTTTCTGCGCCGCATCCGCTACAAGATCAAGATTGATCACCCCAGCGAGTCTGAGTACGAACAGATTTTCCGGGCTGTGTGCGAATCCAATGAGGTTGAGTACCGCAAGGAGATGGTCGATTTTCTGATGGAGCGCTTCTATCGCCGCACAGGAAGATCTTTGAACGCCTGTCATCCACGCGATCTTATCGACCACATCATTGATGATGCACACTACCACTGCTATCAGCCGGAATTGACCGAAGCGAGTCTCACCGCTGCCTGGGAGACCTATTTCGTAGAGTTGTAGTTCATCATGCAGATGATGGTTCGAGCCCTTTTATCCAATTTTCCGTTTGAGCGTTGTGAGAGACGTTATGATTTATACTTGTAGGTGGCGGTTGCGTTGCTGTGTTCATAGACGCCCATCACGATCTCGGTTAGCACCTCATCAAGATCATCGGATTTACGCAGATCATCTTCTAATACGCTGACCATCTCTTCGCTGCTGATGATCTCTTTTTGGCCGGTTTTTTTGTCGGTTTTGATGAACATTATTGGATCCTGTTGGTGAGGGAGTCGTCATTTTCTAACGTGTTAAAGGACCTTTAACGCGACATTTCGAAGTGACATAAGCGATATCGAGAGCGGCAAGATAGAGGCGATAATCGCCTCTTCCTAACGCGCTAAAAGCCTTCTAACGCGCCGCAGTGAATATTATTAATATTCTCTGAGGCTTGTTGGTACCGGGAACGGGAGTCGAACCCGTACAGTATTGCTACCGAGGGATTTTAAGTCCCTTGTGTCTACCAGTTCCACCATCCCGGCATTGGAATCAAGCGGCGGGAATCCTGCCTAAGAATGGCGATTGCGCAACAGCAGATCAGCCCCTGCAAATGCAGAGGCTGTCCACGTTAGATGTTAAGCCAGTCGAAGGTTGATCGCACCTCGTACCGGATCGACACTGTCGATCACCACATCAAGCTGATCACCAAGGTGATAAGAGGCACCACCGCGTTTGGCGATGAGCTGATGACCTGTCTCATCCAGTTCAAATGAACCCGGTAGATCATCCACTGATAAACCACCTTCAGCCATGGTTGGCTCCAGTTCAAAGAAGATGCGACGTTTGGTCAGCCCGGCAATGCGTGCAGCCATGGTTTTACCCACATCCTTCTGATGGAACAGGGCTGCCAGCATGGCACGGGTATCCCACTCGGCGCGCTGCTGCTTGCGCTCCTGTATAGATGTCTGCGTGCCGATCGCCTCAAGGGTGCTCTTGTGCTGTACCTTGTTGGGATCGGTGCCACGTATCAGTGCTTTCAGACGACGATGCACGATCAGATCGGCATAGCGACGGATCGGGCTGGTGAAGTGGGTATACGATTTATAAGCCAGGCCGAAGTGGCCCTGGTTTTTCGGCGTATACTCGGCGCGCTGCAGAGAACGCAACACAAGGCGATGCAGCACATGCGCAAAAGGTTTGCCCTCTGACTGCTCAAGTACCCGTTGCACACTACCCGGACGCACATTGGCATCCTCGGATTTAAGCTTGGGCAGGTTCACAAACAGGCCGAAGGGGGCAAGGAACTCATTCAGGGTTTCAATCGCCTGACGCTCCGGTGGCGCATGTACACGGTAGAGAAGGTCGCATTCGCGCACCTCCATAAACTCGGCAATGGCGGTGTTGGCTGCCAGCATCATCTCCTCAATCAGGCGATGGGCGATATTGCGCGAACTCTCTTTCAGATCGGTAACCACATTATTTACAAGGGTGGCGCGAACCTCCGGCATGTCGAGATCAAGGGCGCCGCGCTGAGCGCGTTTGCGTTCGAGTTTACGGAACAGGCGGGTCGCATCATCAAGCATATTGCGTGCGGTTTCGCTCTCAATGGCTGAGGCGTCGTTATCTTCAATCCAACTGGCCGCCTGATCGTAGGTGAGGCGAGCCTGAGAGTGGATCACTGACTCATAGACATGAATAGAGCGGCGGGTGCCGTTGGCATCAAAGCGCATACGCACGGTCATTGCCAGTCGGGCTACCTTCGGATTGAGTGAGCAGAGACCGTTGGAGAGTTTCTCCGGCAGCATCGGAATCACACGATCAGGGAAGTAGAACGAGTTGCTGCGCGCCAGCGCCTCCTCATCCAGTGCCGATTTCGGCAGTACATATTGGGCAACATCGGCAATGGCAACCCAGGCTTCAAAGCCTTCGCCGCGAGGCAGTACACAGATCGCATCATCGAAATCGCGGGCATCTTCACCATCAATGGTAACAAACGGCAGTTCCCTGAGATCTTTGCGACCTTTGATGTCATCTTTACTCACCGTATCGGAGAGACGCTCCGCTTCAGCTGTAACGGCTGGCGGAAAACTCTCTGAGAGCTGCTGCTCGGCGACGATCAGATCGATCAGGGCCGAGGGTGAGAGATTCTCACCGAGGGTTTCCAGAATTTTTCCGGAGAGGTGGCCTGGGCCACGCGAGATTTTCACGCGCACCCAGTCGCCATCGGATGCACCAGCCGTATCGTTGCGTTTAATCAGAATGGTCTGCGGCATGTTGCGTGAGCGGGGCTGCACGATGCCGATACTATCTTTAATGATAAACTGACCGACAATGGTGGTCGGTGCATGCTCAACGATACGCACCAGTTCGGCAGATTCACGGCCGCGACTGTGTACAACGCGCACCTCGACGATGTCACCATGCATCAGTTCACGCATCTCTTCGCGCGGCAGAAAGAGCCCTTTCTCAAGCCCCTCTACATCAACAAAGCCGAAACCGTCGGGGTGGGCGGAAACTTTGCCTGTCCACATCGGCTGCGCTTTATGCGGCCCTTTTGCATGCTTTGCATGGCCACCTTTGTTGTCGCCATACGGCCTCTTCGCCGCTGCGCCCTTACGTGCCGGGCGCCGATCACCACGGCTCTCTTCACCACGACGGGCGGGACGTCTGTTGCCAGAAGCCTCTTCGCCACTGCGGGCCGGGCGGCGATTGCCGCGACTCTCATCACTACTGCGTGGTTCGCTACCACGCTTGGTCGATTTCTCTGACCATTTAAAACTTTCAAGCGAACTGTTTTTCTTTCTTGACACGATGTTGCTCCATCCTATGATTGCGCGCCTCTCGCAGCTGAGCTGTAAGAGACGTCTAAGCCGAGGTGGCGGAATTGGTAGACGCGCTGGCTTCAGGTGCCAGTTTCCTCACGGAAGTGCTGGTTCGACTCCAGTCCTCGGTACCAACAAGCATCTTAAGTGTTAATAACACTTAAGATGCGCGTTAGGTCTTTTATCTATTAGACCTGACACCTGACTCAAGGGCCTGCAGATTTATCTGCGGGCCCTTTTTGTTTGTACCGGCTTCATCTAAACATAGAGAGAACGCCGGCACATTCTCAATAAGCTGCAGATTCCTCTGCGGACTCTTTTTTATCAAGTGTTATTCACACGTCTGCTATGCAGCGTGCTTTAGGTACGGGTTGCTGATCCTGTGACCTGATGAATTTATCGAACCTTAAATCTTGGGGGTTTTAAGCAGGAAAATTCTGTTGTTCTGAAGCGCACTTGATCTCACTCTGTTCTCAACAGGGCGAACTATAACACGATCATAGCGTTTCTGCGATGACGGTATCCTGTGATGGGATTAGGGTGTGCATATGTCTGTCCCGCAACTGAAAAATGAAGAGATGATTACCGGTCATCTGCAGCGGCTGGCGATGCTGCGTGGCTGGTCTGCAAAGACCACCGAGTCCTATCGCTCCGATCTTCTGCATGCCGAACTCTTTTTTCAGGGGGCGAAAACCGCACTGGATGCGGCTGATCAGCAGGAAGTGCTGGACTATCTTGCCTCGCTACGCAGGGCCGGATTGAAGGAGAGTACCATTCAGCGCCGTCGTAGCGCGCTCTCAACCTGGTACAGCTACCTGCAGGATCAGAATTTAAGAGAGGATCATCCGGCTCGCCATCTGCCCAAGCTGCGCAAAAGCAGGCCACTGCCCAAGCTGATCAGTGAGCAGAGCGTGGAGGCGCTGATCAATGCGCCCGATATCCATAGCACAACCGGGCTGCGTGACCGCTGCATGCTGGAGATACTCTATGCCACAGGTCTGCGAGTGACCGAACTGGTGGAGTTGCGCCTCTCTCATGTCGATCTTGCCGCAGGATTGGTGCGGGTTATTGGTAAAGGGGATAAGGAGCGGCTGGTACCCTTTGGAGCAGAGGCGGCGAGCTGGTTGCAGCAGTGGCTGGCGATGCGTCCGAAAGAGAGGTCCGGCTCCTACCTGTTTGCCGGACGTGGTGGCAAGCCGATGACGCGGCAGAATTTCTGGCTGCGGATCAAGCAGTATGCCCTGCAGGCAGGGATCTCACCCTTGCCATCACCGCATACCCTGCGCCACGCCTTTGCCACCCATCTGCTCAATCACGGGGCTGATCTGCGCGCGGTGCAGATGCTGCTGGGCCATGCTCATGTGACCACCACCGAGATCTATACACATGTTACCCGGGCCCGCCTGCATGATGTGGTGAATCGTAGTCATCCGCTGGGTCATAAGGGGCGATGAAAGAGTGCAGGAAATTATTATCATGATTTGTTAGGTTGCTGCTTCTTGCCGGGGCAGGGGTTAGCTTAAAAGTATTGGAGTGAAAAAAATGGCAGATAAAAAAACAGATGATTTGATCTCATGTTACTCACCGGGGCTGGCAGATATTCCTGCTGCCGAGTCGGCTGTCTCCTATGTGGATGGCAAGGCTGGCTACCTTGAATATCGAGGGATTGATATCGAACAGCTGGCTGAGAACTCCTCCTTTGAAGAGACCTCCTATCTGCTGCTCTACGGTGAGCTGCCTACAGCCGAGCAATTGAGCGCGTTTGATAAAACGCTTAAACACCACCGTCGTATCAAGTTCCGTATCCGTGATATGATGAAGTGCTTTCCTGAGTCTGCGCATCCGATGGACTCGTTGCAGGCGACAGTTGCAGCCCTTGGTATGTTCTATCCGTTCCCCACAAATCTCTCTGGCGAACTGGACAGGGCGACGATCGACAGTGTCTGCGTCAATCTGATCTCCAAGCTGCCGACACTGGTAGCGGCGCATGCGCGCATGCGTCATGGTGATGATCCGATCCCGCCACGGGATGATCTCTCTCACGCTGCAAACTTCTATTACATGCTTACAGGCGAGGAGCCATATCCTCTGACGGCACGCATTCTTGATGTGGCCTTTATTGTGCATGCCGAGCATGAGATGAATGCCAGTACCTTCTCGACACTGGTGACCGCCTCAACCCATGCTGATCCGTACACCTCGATCAGTGCAGCAATCGGCACGCTCTCCGGCCCGCTGCATGGTGGTGCCAACGAGGATGTACTCAATATGCTTGATGAGATTGGTAATGTTGAGCATGTTGAGGATTACCTGAACAAAAAGCTGTTGAACAAGGAGAAGATCGCCGGTCTTGGGCATCGTGTCTACAAGACCAGAGATCCCCGCGCCACCTTGCTGGTGAAGCTCTACAAGCAGCTGACTGATAAAATCGGTGTGGATACCAACTATCGCATTGCCCGTGAAATTGAGAAGCTCTCCGAGAGTACGCTGGGTGCCAAGGGTGTCTGCCCGAATGTCGATTTCTATTCAGGCATTGTCTACCGCAAACTGGGTATTCCGACCGATCTGTTTACTCCGATCTTTGCCATTGCCCGCGTATCCGGCTGGCTGGCACACTGGAAAGAGCAGCTTGGTCATGGCCGTATCTATCGCCCGGCGCAGATCTATACCGGCAAATTCGGAGTGCCGTACACGCCAGTCGACAAGCGTTGATCGCGCATTGATTCCATTAAGGCCGTGTTAGCAGCTGCTGTCACGGCCTTTTTTGTTGTTTTAGATAGCTGCAGGAACGTCTGCGTCGTGGCTGTTTCTATGTAACCAGCGGGTCATGCCTGCGGCTGTGACAATGCACCAGACAGCAAAGAGTGCGCCCGGCAGGGCGGTTTCAGGTTCAAAGTGCTGCAGTGCCAGTGCCACACCCAGACCAGCATTCTGCATGCCGATCTCAATGCTCAGGGTGATGCGGTAGCTGCGCTCAAAGCGGAACAGTTTGCCGGCAAACCAGCCAAGCAGATAACCCAGTCCATTAAGCAGCACCACCAGCACAAACACAATTGCAGGCGTATTGGCCAGCTGCTCGTGATTGCCGGCTACGGCATAACCGCAGATGATGATAATAGCGATCGATGCGATGCCCGGGGCAATGACCTCTGCCTGCTTGAGCTTGCTGCTGCTGAGCCTGGTGCGCAGCGCCATGCCCAATGCCAGTGGCAGTACCACGGAGAGCAGGATGGTCTGCATCATCGGCCAGAAGGGGATCTCCATGTAAGCGCTGCCAAGCAGATCCACCAGCAGCGGAGTGAGAATTGGTGAGAACATCGTAGCGACCATGGTCATGGCGATGGAGAAGGCGACCGCGCCTCCTGCCAGATAGGCAATAACATTACTGGCCATGGCTCCCGGCGCGCAGCCAACAATGATGAAGCCCAGCGCCATGGCCGGGGATGCCCCCTGCCATGTGGCAATCAGGGCGGCGGTAAAGCCGAGCATCGGCATAATCCAGAACTGCATGGCCACACCAAGTGCGATACTCAGTGGCTTGGCAATCGCAGATTGTGCCTCTTCAGGTTTGAGGACCACGCCGAGTGCAAACATGGTGGCGGCAAAGCAGAAGAGGAAAACATCTTTAAAAATAAGGAATGCGGAAGGGAAGGCGTAGGCGACAACCGCGAAGATGACGGTGAAAACAGCCATCTTTTCGGAGAGTGCCCGCCAGATACTCATCTAGAGATAGTCTCTGATCTTTCCATGGATGGCAATAGTCGCCGCAGATTTATTCAGTGTGTAGAAGTGCAGACCGGCTGCGCCCTGCTCAAGCAGTTCGCGACACTGGCTGGCGGCCAGTTCGATGCCGAGTTTGGCAACAGCATCGAGATCTTCACGAATTGGCGCCATCTTCTCATGCAGCCAGGCCGGGATGCTTGCCCCGCACATCGATGAGAAGCGGACAATCTGATCAAAGTTTCCAATCGGCATGATGCCCGGAATGATCGGCATGGTGATGCCCGCTTTGTCACATGAGTCGCGGAAGCGGAAGAATGCCTCATTGTCGAAGAAGTACTGGGTAATGGCGCAGTCAGCGCCATTATCCTGTTTCATTTTAAGATAGCGGATATCATCAGCTACACCGCCTGTCGATTCCGGGTGTCCCTCGGGATAGGTAGCGCAGGCGATAGAGAAGTCACCCTGTTCGCGCAGGAATGCAATCAGATCGGTGGCGTGACTAAAACCGCCTTCGGTGGCCTGAAAACGATCCATCCCCTCCGGGGCATCACCTCTGAGGGCCAGGATGTTCTGGATGCCTGCCGCGCGGTAATCGGCAAGCAGTTCTGCCAGTTGATCCCGGGAGGCCCCCACACAGGTCAGGTGGGCCACAGGTGAGAGGCCTGTCTCATCCTTGATGCGGGTGACAATGCCTTTGGTGCGATCCTGGGTTGTGCCACCGGCACCATAGGTGACCGATGCGTAGGCAGGATTGATCGACTGCAATTCGCGCAGGCAGTTCCAGAGGTTCTCTTCACCCTTGTCGGTTTTGGGCGGGAAGAACTCACATGAGAAGAGTGGTTTGGTGGCGGTGCCGAGGATTTCGGAAAGTTTCATAAATTATAACCTTGGTACGGTCACGCCCGTCTGTCCCTGATATTTGCCGGCTTTATCCTTGTATGAGGTTTCACACTCTTCGTCCGACTCCAGGAAGAGGAACTGTGCGACACCCTCTCCGGCATAGATCTTGGCTGGCAGTGGTGTGGTGTTGGAGAACTCAAGGGTGACATGGCCCTCCCACTCAGGCTCAAGCGGGGTGACGTTGACGATAATGCCGCAACGGGCATAGGTCGATTTGCCCAGACAGATGGTCAGTACAGAGCGCGGAATACGCATGTACTCCATGGTGCGCGCCAGTGCGAAGGAGTTGGGCGGGATGATGCAGACGTCTGATTTCACATCGACAAAGCTGTTGGCATCGAAGTTCTTCGGATCAACAATGGCCGAGTTGATGTTGGTGAATATCTTGAACTCGTCAGAGCAGCGTACGTCATAGCCGTAGGAGGAGAGGCCGTAGGATACGATGCCTTCACCACTCTCATTGCGTTTAACCTGACCGTCGACAAACGGCTCAATCATGCCGTGTTCCTGCGCCATACGGCGAATCCACTTATCCGATTTGATGGACATTGCACCCCTCCAAAAACATTGAGTCCCGCAGGATAGCGAGAGTCATCCGAATCAGCCAGTCACTTGCGCGCTTCAGCAAGCAGCCAGTCGCGAAAGAGGATCAGTGAGGTGCTCTGCTGTTGCCAGGGGGGCGAGACCAGATGGTAGGCATTCTCACTTGGCAGTGACTGTGCAAACGGCTGCAGCAGACGTCCTGAAATCAGCTCATCTTTCACCAGTGCCGGATCAACAATGGCGATGCCGAGGCCGTCAATAGCAGCCTGAATCGCGAAGTTTCGCGTTTCAAAGGTCTGCTCATGGGCCGGGCGCAGTTCACCGGCACCGGCTGAATGCAGCCAGATATGCCAGTCGT
Organism: Mariprofundus sp. KV; assembly: GCF_013387475.1. Lineage (GTDB taxonomy): Bacteria > Pseudomonadota > Zetaproteobacteria > Mariprofundales > Mariprofundaceae > Mariprofundus. The sequence goes on from NZ_VWNB01000008.1 coordinate 150,440, forward strand.
CAGGCCTGAGTCTGGCATGCAGCAGCGTCTGCTGCTGTAGCTCTTCAATACTTTTCAGCCCGATCTTGGGGCTGCAGACAGGGGTGAGTTGCTCCGAGAACAGCTTGTCCACATGCAGGCCCGGCCAGTTGCCGTGGCCTGAGCGAATGGCGCAATCGACATCCTCATGTCTGAAATCTACCGGCTCAATTGAGGTGGTGATGCGGATCTCGATGTTCGGGTGCAGCCTCTGAAAGCCTGAGAGACGGGGGATAAACCAGCGCATGGCAAAGGTGGAGAGCATGCTCACGGTCAGGGTCTGCTGTTCGGGTTTGAGCTGCAGTTGTGTCACGCTGTCGGCAAGCAGATCAAAGGCCTGCTGAATGGCGGGCAGGATGCTCTCGGCAGCAGCGGTCAGCTGCAGGCCGCTGTTGGTGCGTATGAACAGCTTGGTGTTCAGGCTCTCTTCCAGGCCGCGAATCTGATGACTTAAGGCAGAAGGTGTAACATACAGGGCGGCAGCAGCCTCCTTGAGGTTCAGATGTGTGCCGACCACGGCAAAGGCCCGCAGCGCATTGAGCGACGGCAGTTTTCTTTCAGGCATGAGAAAAACTCAACAGCATGTAGAGAATATTTCCTTTTGTTTAGCTTTTAGTCAACGCTATGCTTGCCTCGCGGTTGAGATTTACTCTTCCGTTAGGGGTTAATTCGTCTTTCGTTGAAGCAAGGGGTTCGCATATGGGTCAAACACTGTTTGATAAAGTCTGGCAGCAGCACGTCGTGAAAGAGAACGATGATGGTTCCATGCTGCTCTATATTGATCGTCATCTGGTACATGAGGTAACCAGTCCGCAGGCCTTTGAGGGGCTGCGTCTGGCTGGTCGCAAGCCGTGGAAGATCAGTGCTACCGTAGCGACACCCGATCATAATGTGCCGACCACAGATCGCGCGCTGGGTATTACCGATGTTGTATCACGCACACAGGTAGAGGCGCTGGATGCCAACTGTGAAGAGTTCGGTATTACCGAGTTCGGCATGAACGATATCCGTCAGGGCGTAGTGCATGTGATGGGGCCGGAGCAGGGGTTGATTCTGCCGGGCATGACCGTGGTCTGCGGTGATTCACACACCTCCACACATGGCGCCTTCGGCTCCATTGCGATGGGTATCGGCACCTCCGAAGTGGAGCATGTGCTGGCCACCCAGTGTCTGATTCAGAAGAAGCCGAAGGTGATGCGTATCAGTGTCAACGGAGCCTTGCCAGCCGGTATTACCGGTAAGGATGTGGCGCTGTTTATTATCGGTAAAATCGGCACAGCCGGTGGTACAGGTTATGCGCTGGAGTTTGCCGGTGAAGCGATTATGGCGCTCTCGATGGAGGGGCGCATGAGCCTCTGCAACATGGCCATTGAGGCCGGTGCACGTTGCGGCATGGTGGCTGTTGATGATGCTACGATCAGTTATGTGAAAGACAGGCCTTATAGCCCGAAAGCCGAAGAGTGGCAGAAAGCTGAAGCGATGTGGCGTGAGCTCTACTCCGATGCCGATGCCCGGTTTGATGCCGAGCTTGTTTACAACGCATCCGAGATTGTGCCGCAGGTAAGCTGGGGCACGAGCCCTGAGATGGTGTTGCCTGTAACTGCATCGATTCCCGATCTGGCCACTGCCAAAGATGAGGTGCAGCGCGAGGGCTGGAGCCGGGCGCTGGCCTATATGGGCTTGAAAGAGAATACGCCGATTGCAGAGATCAGTATTGATAAGGTCTTTATCGGCTCCTGTACCAACGGCCGCATTGAAGATTTCCGTGCTGCAGCGGCAGTGGTGAAGGGTAAAAAGGTGGCAGCCAATGTGAAGCTGGCGCTGGCAGTGCCGGGCTCGGGTCTGGTCAAGCAGCAGGCGGAGGCTGAAGGGCTGGATCTGATCTTTACCGAAGCGGGATTTGAGTGGCGTGAGCCGGGCTGTTCGATGTGTCTGGCGATGAATGCCGACCGCCTGGAGCCGGGTGAACGTTGTGCCTCTACCTCCAACCGTAACTTTGAAGGTCGTCAGGGTATGGGTGGTCGCACCCATCTGGTCAGCCCTGCCATGGCCGCTGCAGCCGGTATAGCCGGTCATTTCGTCGATATTCGCGACTGGTCTTAAGGAGATTACGATGCAACCATTCACTACACTTAACGGCTTAGTTGCTCCGATGGATCGCGCCAATGTTGATACCGATGCGATTATTCCCAAGCAGTTCCTCAAAAGTATCAAACGTACCGGTTATGGCCCGTTCCTGTTTGATGAGTGGCGCTATGAAGATCGCGGCGAGCCGGAGATGGATTGTACGAATCGTCCGAAACGTGCCGATTTTGTGCTCAATCAGCCACGCTATCAGGGTGCTCAGATTCTTCTGGCACGTGAGAACTTCGGTTGTGGTTCATCGCGTGAACATGCCCCGTGGGCTATTCTCGATTGCGGTTTTACCTGTGTGATTGCACCGAGCTTTGCTGATATCTTTTATAACAACTGTTTCAAGAATGGCATCCTGCCGATCGTGCTCGATGATGCGATTGTCGATCAGCTGTTTAAAGAGTGCGCAGCAGCCGAGGGTTATGCACTGAATGTCGATCTTGATGCGCAGACCGTGAGTACACCACTTGGGCAGTCATTCAGTTTTGATATCGATGCCTTCCGCAAGCACTGTCTGCTTAATGGCCTAGATGATATTGGTCTGACCCTGCAGGATTCTGATGCGATCAGCAGCTATGAGGCAGATCGCAAACAGGCAGCTCCCTGGCTGTTCTGATTCAATAAATCTGAAAGTTGAAACGCGCTCGGAGGTCATATGACCTTCGGGCGTTTTTGTTTTGGCAGGCTTTATACATAGCTGCAGTCTCATATGGTTCCCCGTTTTGGATAAATCTGGGTGCCATTGGTACGAGGGGATAGCTCAAATGGTGACCTCCAGCGAAAAAGATCATTAATCAACTTCTAATGCATCTAAGCTTTCTTAGGTGCGTTTATATTAAAAGAAAATTGATCGAACTCTTTTACAGGGACTGGGCGGCTAATAAAGTAGCCTTGTCCAATATCACACCCCATATCAGCGAGCATGCGATAAGTGACTATATCTTCTATTCCCTCAGCGACTACTTTTATGCCAAGGGAGTGGGAAAGGTTTATCGCAGCTTGAACAATATTCCTGCTCCCCGCGTCCTTGATCAATCGAAATACAAATGCCTGATCAATCTTAATGTAATCAATGGGTAGTAAATCCAGATATTTAAGCGAAGAGTAGCCTGTTCCAAAATCATCAATTGAAAGGATAATGCTTGCATCACTTAATTCATTTAGAATTTTCTTTGCCGCATCCACATTCTCCATCAATTGGCTCTCAGTAAGCTCTAGCTCTAACTTGCTTGGATCCAGTTCATGCTGATCAATAATCTTCTTCACAAAGCCAGGAAATGATTCATTCACCAAGTCAAAAACTGAAATGTTTACAGCGACTTTTAGCTGATTATGGGCCTCATGTTCTTTCCATTGGGTTTGTTGCTTCGCAGCATTCTGTAAGGCCCATTTTGTAATCTCTCCGATCAAATCACACTGTTCTGCCTGAGGAATAAACAACCCAGGTGGAATAATGCCACGAGTAGAATGATTCCAACGAGCCAGAGCTTCAGCACCGACAACACTATGGTCACTCATCAGAACCTTTGGCTGATAATAGAGTTCCAAACGCTCCTGCTCAATGGCCTTTCTCAACTCACCAAGCAGTGAGAGCGACTCCTTTGTGTTCTCATCAATGAGTACATTATATTCACGGAATTTCACATGATCCTTTCTTGCGTACAGCGAGGCGATTCGAGCCCGCTGAAGAAAGACATCTGGATCTTCTATTTTTTCATGCAGAGATGTGTAGCCAATTCTATACTCCAGATGCAAATTGATCCCATTGGTACGAATAGAGTTTTTTAAACTTGAGGTGAGGCTTCTAAGAAAAGCATGTTTTTCCTTGTTGCTGAGATTGTCTGTCACTATTGTGAATTCAGATCTTCGCGCTCGAGCTAAGTGTGCCCCTTGAGGCATATTTCGACGAATTCTTTCGCCAAACAACTTAATGGCATCCAGCCCAACGGTTGCACCAAAAGCCATCTCGATCTCTTGAAGGTTTTCGCAGACGACCTTGAACACATTAACTCGAGCCAGATCACCTTCTTCTAAGCTTGTCATTCTGCTATCAAGCAAACTGAGAACAGCATTACGATTAGGAAAGCCACTTTCAGAGTCAACAAATGCGAGCTTTTTAATCTGCTTTATTTTTGCACATCACTGCTGTCCGGTTAAGCATGGATGAGCGTCATTTGCCGATGAGTTTCTGCTGATGTTGGCTTTCCGGGAGGATCTTTCTCGATTAGCAGTTCGAGAAAATCTCGTCGGTGCATGATGTTCGTTG
>NZ_VWNB01000009.1 GCF_013387475.1 Mariprofundus sp. KV
TACCAGTGTGCTGGAGGGGATGAACAATCGCATCAAAGTCATAAAGCGAATGGCATACGGATACCGTGATAACGAATACTTCTTTCTCAAAATCAAAGCAGCTTTTCCCGGACTTCCGCGATGAACCAAAATTTTTGAGCCACTATTCACAACCAAGGCCAGGGGCGAGGGAACAGGTCTTGGTCTTTCCACGGTGAAAGGGATTGTTCAGTCATTCGGCGGTTGCATTGAACTGGTGAGTGGTGGCCCCGATAAGGGCGCATGCTTTAGCTTGTTGTTGCCTTTGATTGAGGGACGGACGGCTCTGATCAAATCCAACGTTATGCAGCCGGTTGAAGGAGATGGAGCGTGGATTCTTCTCGTGGATGACAGAGAGGATGTTCTTGAAACATATACACTAATACTTGAATCTCTTAATTATCAGGTGATCGCTGCTGCTGGAGGAGAAAAGGCCATTGAGCTCTTTACCCTACACAGGGAGAGGATTGCGCTTCTTGTTACAGACGTGGTTATGCCAAAAATGAGCGGTCCGGCTTTGGCAGGAGAGCTTCGAAGGATGAAGCCTGAACTTCCAGTTATATTTGTCTCGGCGAATAGTTTTGCTGATGATCAATCCCTTGTTGTGGAGAATAGTAGCTTCATCAGGAAACCGTTTTCTATTGAGGATATCAGTTATCAAATAGCGACCATTTTAAATGTGGCGTGAGTGATTATTTCTGGATGAACCTCAGTATTATCTAACTTCCTTGATTTCGATTAAGGCGGTGGCATTATTCGCCTCCGTTTTGCAGAGGGGTAAGGCTCGGTCTTACTCCTTTTTTGTTAAAACGCTGTGCGAGGATGGCGGAATTGGTAGACGCGCTGGTTTTAGGTACCAGTACCTTTGGTGTGGGGGTTCGAGTCCCCCTCCTCGTACCATGTTTTAGGAAAGATCTGAAAAACTACTTCCATGTGGTTTTTCAGTAAGCCAAGGTAAAAGTGTCGTTTTACCTTGGCTTACAAAATCAATCACCTATGTGCTTGATTTTGGCAGGCCATCCGTGGCCTGCATGGATGCTCTGAATCATTAAGGGTGTCCTATTATATAGTAGAAGGTGATCCTGCCCTCTGCTTGTTCAGTGATCAGTAGCAGGTGAGACCCTGCATATTTGGAGATGGCAATGATTCAGACAGAAGTGAAATCCCTCGGTAATAATGAGCATGAAGTGCACGTGGTAGTGGCGCAGAGCGAATATGATCGCATCTATGCTGAGCAGACCAAAAAGGTGATGCAGAAAGCGAAACTTCCGGGATTTCGTCCGGGCAAAACCCCCAATGGCGTGATTAACAAGCAGTTCGGCCCCCAGATTCGTGAGGATACCATCTCTGAATTGATTCAGGCGCACTTTATCGCTGCCATTGAGTCATCCGGTCTGACCCCCGCTGTGCAGCCACAGCTGCAGATTGTACCTGCACCGGCTGAGGGTGGGTTCGCATTCACCATGAAGGTCACCACATGGCCTGATGTCTCCCTGAATGCCCTGGATAAGCTGAAATTTGAGACAACCACCGTTGAAGTGCATGACGCTGATATTGATCAGGTGATTGAGCGTCTGCAGAAGTCGCAGGTGAAGTTTGAGGCAGAGGCAGAGCGTCCTGCACAGACAGGTGATCAGCTGCATATCGATTTCGTAGGCTCCATTGATGGTGAAGAGTTTGCAGGTGGTAAGGGTGAGGATGTGCCGCTGGTACTCGGCGAGGGTCGTTTTATCCCCGGTTTTGAAGAGCAGCTGACTGGCAAAAAAGCCGGTGATGATGTGATGATTGAAGTCACTTTCCCGGCCGACTATCAGGCTGCCCATCTGGCAGGCAAAGCCGCAAGCTTTGCTACTACTGTTAAATCTGTAGGTAAACCGCTCACCGCTGACAATGAAGATGAGCTGGCCAAGATGCTCGGTTTTGATGATGCGGCCGCGCTGCGTGAAGATGCCCTCAACCGTCTGACTGAAGAGGCGAAAGAGGCCTCTTATCAGACGACCCGTGAAGCGGCACTTGATGCGCTGCTTGAAGCCAATGCCATTGAGCTGCCTGAGGCGCTGATTGAGCAGGATGTGAAAGAGACTGCAGTGCGCGTGGGTCAGAACATGAAGCAGCAGGGGCTGGAAGTTACCCCTGAAATGTTTAAAGACGAAGCCTTCAATGCTGAGATTCGCACGCGCTCCGAGCGTGGCCTGAAGCTCTCCGTGCTACTGCAGGAGGTGCGTGACGCAGGTGCTTTGACGCTTGATGATGAGGCAGTTGAAGAAGAAATTGATCGCCAGTCCAGCCAGTATCCTGAGGCCCAGCGTGGCCAGTTTAAAGCGTGGATCAAGTCACAGAAGGATCAGATGGCTTCTCTGCGTGATGCGCTGCTGGAGCGTCGTTGTGTCGATTATATTGTTGCCCAGGCCAAGACAAAAGCTGTGACCAAGCCACTTTCTGTCTGGCAGGCAGAACTGGAACAGTAACAGTCCAGGCACCCTGTCTCTGAAAAGGGCCAGGGTGTTCTTTTTTATCATAGTGGACGGCTTTGCGAGCCTTTGGCAAGCTGCGTGCTATGACTTTTGCCAGCCTATGCCTTATGCTGGGCCGCAAAATTGTTGATCGATTGTGATAAAGGAGAGTTTATGAATCTGGTTCCGGTAGTTGTGGAGCAAACTGCACGGGGAGAGCGTTCCTACGATATCTACTCCCGTCTGTTGAAAGAGCGGATCATTTTCCTTAATGGTCCGGTTGACGATCACATGTCCAATCTGATTATCGCGCAGCTTCTGTTTCTGGAGTCTGAAGGGCCGGATAAGGATATCTTTATCTATATCAACAGCCCCGGCGGACTGGTGACTGCCGGTCTGGCTATCTACGATACCATGAACTATATCCGCTGTGATGTATCAACGCTCTGTGTTGGTCAGGCAGCGAGCATGGGAGCGCATCTGCTCTCAGCCGGCACCAAGGGCAAACGTTACGCACTGCCCAATGCCCGTATTATGATCCATCAGCCACTGGGTGGTTTTCAGGGTCAGGCGACCGATATCGAAATTCATGCGCGTGAAATTCTTAAGCTGAAAGATCGCCTGAATGAGATGATGGCTGAACATACCGGCCAGCCGCTGGAGAAGATTACAGATGATGTGGAGAGGGATTACTTCCTCACTGCACAGGAAGCGGAAACATACGGTTTGATTGATAAGGTGCTGACTTCACGCGGTGAAGTGGCTACTGGAGGTTCTGATGGCGTCACAGAGTAACGGGGGAGATAACACGCTCTACTGCTCGTTCTGTGGTAAATCACAGCACGATGTAAAGAAGCTGATTGCCGGCCCAACTGTTTTCATCTGTGATGAGTGCATCGAGCTGTGTAACGAAATTATCGTTGAAGAGCTCTCCGGTGAGCCGAAAGAGGGTAAAGAAGAGGGCGGCCTGCCCAGGCCGCATGAGATTAAAGCCTTTCTGGATGAGTATGTCATTGGACAGGAGTCATCCAAGCGCCTGCTCTCGGTAGCGGTCTATAACCACTATAAACGCATTGCGCACAATGAGAACTCTGATGTTGAGATCTCCAAATCCAATGTGCTGCTGCTGGGGCCGACCGGTTGCGGTAAAACACTGCTGGCTCAGACGCTGGCGCGTGTGTTTGATGTGCCGTTTGTGATGGCGGATGCCACAACGCTGACTGAAGCCGGTTATGTGGGCGAAGATGTCGAGAATATCATTCTCAAGTTGCTGCAGGCAGCCGATTACGATGTTGAAAAGGCGCAGCGTGGTATTATCTATATTGATGAGGTGGATAAGCTTTCCCGTAAGGCTGAAGGACCATCGATTACGCGCGATGTCTCCGGCGAGGGTGTACAGCAGGCACTGCTCAAGCTGATTGAAGGCACGGTTGCTGCCGTACCTCCGCAGGGTGGCCGCAAACATCCTCAGCAGGAGTTTATGCAGGTTGATACAACCAATATTCTGTTTATTCTCGGTGGTGCATTTGCCGGCCTGGAGAAGCTGATAGAGGTGAAGGGTAAACCCCGCTCCATCGGTTTTGGTGCCGATGTGGTGGCTGATAGCGAGAAAGATATCGGTGTGATCTTGAGCCAGGTGGAACCGGAAGATCTGATCAAGTTCGGCCTGATTCCTGAACTGGTGGGGCGTCTGCCTGCTGTGGCAACGCTGAGTCAGCTCGATAAGGATGCACTGCTGCGCATTCTGACCGAGCCGAAAAATGCACTGGTAAAGCAGTATGCTGCACTGATGAAGTATGATGATGTTGACCTCTCCTTTACCGATGACGCGCTTGAGGCGATTGCCGAAAAGGCGATTCTGCGTAAAACAGGCGCACGTGGCCTGCGCGCTATCATGGAGTCGGTGATGCTGGATGTGATGTATGATATTCCAAGCATGACCAATGTTGAGAAGTGTGTGGTTAATCGCGAAGCTGTTGAAAACAAAAGTAAACCGGTTCTGATGCTCAAAGGAGATCAGGATGATCAGGTGGCAGAGGCTGCTTCCTGATCTGTCACTGTAATTGATTATGGTTTTCATTCCCTGCGGCTTGCCGCAGGGTTTGTGTTTCTGGCTTAAGGAGTAACAGGTGGCTGAATTTTCCAAAGAGAAGCAAGTTGAGGTGACGCAGGAGGTAGAAGATATTCTGCCGGTACTGCCGCTCAGAGACATTGTGGTCTTTCCGCACATGATCGTGCCGCTTTTTGTCGGACGTGAAAAATCGGTCAAGGCGCTGGAAGATGTGATGGGTAGCGGCAAGAAGATTGTGCTGCTGGCGCAGAAAGATGCCCAGCATGATGATCCCGGTGCCGATGATCTCTATCAGATCGCAACGATCGGTAATATTCTGCAACTGCTTAAACTGCCTGATGGTACCATCAAGGTGCTGGTTGAAGGTGGCGAGCGTATCTGCATTGATGAGATGTTTGTTGAGGGTGATTTTCTGCGTGCCCGCTTCTCCCCGATGCAGGAGATGGCTGAAGATGAGCAGGAGCTTGATGCTGTAGCCCGCTCATTGGTCAATAAATTCGAATCCTATGTGAAGCTGAATAAGAAGTTGCCTCCTGAGGTGATGGTCTCTGTATCTGCCGTGGATGAGGTGGACAAGCTTGCCGATACCATCGCAGCACACCTGAACCTGAAGCTTGAAGATAAGCAGGAGCTGCTGGAGCTGCGCAGTGTCACCGGTCGCCTTGAACGCCTGTATGGTCATATGGAAGATGAGATGGAGCTGCTGCAGGTGGATAAACGCATCCGTGGCCGCGTTAAGCGTCAGATGGAGAAGAGCCAGCGCGAGTATTATCTCTCTGAGCAGATGAAGGCGATTCAGAAAGAGCTCGGTGATGAAGATGGTGAGAGCGATCTGCTCAAGCTGGAAGAGAAGATCGAGAAGCTGGGCCTGAGCAAGGAGGCCAAGGCCAAGGCTGAGGCTGAGTTTAAACGTCTGAAGATGATGCCTGCGATGAGTGCTGAAGCGACAGTGGTGCGCAACTATCTCGACTGGCTGATCGATATCCCATGGAAGAAGCGCTCCAGGGTAAGCAAGGATATCAGTGCGGCTGAGAAGGTTCTGGAGAACGACCACTACGGACTGGAGAAGGTGAAGGAGCGTATCCTTGAGCATCTGGCGGTGCTGCACCTGGTACGTAAAATGAAAGGGCCGATTCTCTGCTTTGTAGGCCCTCCGGGTGTGGGTAAAACCTCACTGGCGCGCTCTATTGCGCGGGCAACCAAACGTGAATATGTGCGCATGAGTCTGGGCGGTGTGCGTGATGAGGCCGAGATTCGCGGCCATCGTCGCACCTATATTGGCTCGATGCCCGGTAAAGTGATTCAGTCGATGAAGAAGGCAGGCACGAAAAACCCGCTCTTCCTGCTCGATGAGATCGATAAGCTGGGCGCTGATTTCCGGGGTGATCCATCCTCCGCACTGCTTGAGGTGCTGGATCCGGAGCAGAACAGCACCTTTAATGACCACTACCTGGAGGTTGATTACGACCTCTCCGACGTGATGTTTATTACCACGGCCAACAGTTACAATATTCCCGGGCCTCTGCTTGATCGTATGGAGATCATCTCTATCTCCGGGTATACCGAACATGAGAAGCTGGAGATCGGCCGTCGTTATCTGCTGGAGAAGCAGCTTAAGAATCATGGTCTGGATGAGAGTCAGCTGGTGATCGAAGATGATGTGCTGACAGAGATTATCCGTTACTACACGCGTGAAGCCGGCGTGCGCGGCCTCTCCCGTGAACTGGCCAAGCTCTGTCGCAAAGTAGCGCGCAAGCTGGTTCAGTCAGCAGGAAAAGAGCCTATTCGTGTTGCGGCAAGTGATGTTGAGGAGTTCCTTGGTGTTCGTAAATACCGTTTCGGTCTGGCTGAAGAGCTGGATCAGGTGGGTGTGGTGACCGGACTTGCCTGGACTGAAGTTGGCGGCGAACTGTTGCAGATTGAAACCGCACTGATGCCGGGTAAGGGTAAGCTTACAGTGACAGGGCAGCTTGGCGATGTGATGCAGGAGTCGATTCAGGCAGCGCTGACCTACGTGCGCTCACGCGCCTCTGAACTCGGGTTGAAGCCTGATTTTCATCAGAAAGTGGACATCCATGTGCATGTGCCTGAAGGCGCTATTCCTAAGGATGGTCCTTCAGCAGGTCTGGCCATGGCAACCTCCATTGTTTCAGCGCTGACGGGCATTCCTGTTAAACGCAATGTCTGCATGACAGGGGAGATTACACTGCGTGGCAAGGCGCTGCCGATTGGTGGCCTGAAAGAGAAGCTGCTGGCTGCCCATCGCGGTGGTTTGACCGAAGCGATTATCCCTGAAGAGAATGAAAAAGACCTGAAAGATATTCATAAGGATATTTTGCAGGGATTGAGCATTCATATAGTGCCAAACATGGATAAAGTGCTAGAACACGCCTTGACTCGCTTGCCTGCAGGTATGAGTATGTCCGGGAATTTTGTGCCGGGGAGCGTTGGCGATATCTATCTGGATGACAGCTCAACGGTGGCGCATTGAAAATAGAGAAATAAATCAAAAATACTGGTTGACAGGATATGGGGTCTATTGCTTATAGTTCGCGACCCATTGAACGCAGCGGGAGGAATGAATGAATAAAGCAGATTTGGTAAACCACGTGGCCGCATCAGCGGACCTTAGCAAGAGTGCAGCCGGTGATGCTGTCGAAGCAGTTCTGAGCGGCATTTCAGGCGCTCTGGCTGGCGGCGATTCAGTAAGCATCGTTGGTTTTGGTACTTTCTCAGTAGCGGAGCGCGCAGCACGTACAGCACGCAACCCACGTACTGGCGAAACTATCGAAGTAGGTCCTTCTAAGGCTCCTAAGTTTAAAGCCGGTAAAGCTCTTAAAGACGCAGTTAAGTAATATCTGAGAGCAGCACATTTTGAGAGGCAAGGGCTTTAAGCCCTTGCTTTTTTCGGGCGCTTAGCTCAGCTGGGAGAGCAACGGCCTTACAAGCCGTAGGTCGCAGGTTCGAACCCTGCAGCGCCCACCATATATTAGGCTCTGTGCATCTGATGCAGAGCCTTTTTTCTGGTCAACTTATTATTAGTTGATTTTAGGGGAGTAAGTTATTACTTTGCGCCCCGACCGCTGGAGCGGTAGTTCAGTTGGTTAGAATGCCGGCCTGTCACGCCGGAGGTCGCGGGTTCGAGTCCCGTCCGCTCCGCCACATAGTGAGCCCCTGTTCGCGGGGGCTCTTTTTTAATCCGGCAGAAGTTTTTTCTGCTGAAGATGGGCGCTTAGCTCAGCTGGGAGAGCAACGGCCTTACAAGCCGTAGGTCGCAGGTTCGAACCCTGCAGCGCCCACCATCTTGAAAAGCACTGATTACCACTACGGAGCGGTAGTTCAGTTGGTTAGAATGCCGGCCTGTCACGCCGGAGGTCGCGGGTTCGAGTCCCGTCCGCTCCGCCACATAAAAAAAGGCCCCCGATGCACTAGCATCGGGGGCCTTTTTTTATATTGCTGCTCGGATGACGATGAGAACCTGATTGGGTCGACGAATTGGCAGGAAAGCCAATTCGAACGTCACTAAGTGACGGCCCGAAGGGTGGAGGGCAGGAACCCGACATTGTCCCGTCCGTTCTATGGCACATTAAGCTTCAGGCTTTTATCTCGGGTTTATTTGCTTTCCGGCTTCAAATTACTGTGTGTATCCAACCCGCGCTGAATCTGATCAGCACGCTGCTTGTAACCAAGTGAACGAAGTGTGCTGATGAGCTGCTGACGGGTTTGTTTAGAGGGGTCTATAGCCAGACTACGCTGGTAGGCGGTGAGCGCCTTCTGCTGCATTCTGGAGTCGCGCAGGATATCGCCATAAATGCGCCAGCAGGGGGCGCAATCGGGTAGCAGCCTTGTGGCTTTGTCTCCCTGTTTTATGCCATGGTCTGCAAGTTTGTGGCGTGACTGGAATGCCGCATAGTGAAGGTAGGCGTAACCGTTAAGCGGATCAGCTTTCAAGGCTTTGCGATGTTGTGTCGTGGCTTGGGTAATGTTGCCCTGCTGCTCAGAGATTGCTGCCAGCATATACCACGGTGTCGCCTCATGTTTTAGCACAGTGGTTCCCTTCTCAAGCCACTGCTGTGCCTCGCTGGTTTTGCCTGACTCTTTCAGTGCTGATGCAAGATTGGCCAGGCTGGGCAGATGCCAGCTGGTGGCTAAATTCTCACGGTATAGAGATATGGCATCGGATGTGTGGCCGGACTGTTCCAGGAGAATGGCCAGATTGTAGCGGGCTTCGACATTATCCGGCCGTATACGAAGCTCTGATTCAAGGGCGCGGCGTGCTTCTGTTGTCTGTCCTGTTTCAATGAACCGTTGAGATGCCTGGAAGGGGGGGTCTGCCTGCGCTGAGAGGGGCGCAAGTGCAACAATGAAAAAGGGCGCAGCCAGTGCAAAGGCACTTAACCACCAGCTTGATTTATTTGTGCGAAGGCGCAATGCCCATCCTGCCTGTAGTCATCAGCATCTCTTCCATCTTCTCCTGTCTGGCCCGTTTGCTGGCTTTGATCTCGGGTTTCTCGGCCATCAGTTTCCATGGATTGCGTCTGATATCATCGGAGAAGTTTTCAAGGTTTTCAGATGTTTTGCGCAGCTCGAACAGGGTGCGATAGAGGTTTTCACGGTTATCAAGCAGCGTGGTATTCAGGGCTTCAGAAGCCTTTGCCCCCTCTTCAAAGAATTTTCGGCTGGCACGGGTTGTTTGTGGCAGATCATGCTCCAGTTTCTGCAGCAGGCGCTGAAGAGATGTGGTGACCTCTTTTACTTGTGATCTGTTCTCTTTGATCATCAAGGTCATCTCCTGAGTCGCGGTATTGATATTGGCAATGACCTGCTGGAAGGATTCGCGACCCTGGCTGTTTCTGCTGCCGGTCAGCGACTGGGTAAGTTGTTTGATATCATCGGTAATGCCCGATGCTTTAGCGATGAAGGTGTTGATATCACCGGCCGGATCAGAAGGAATAATGGCGCCATCTGGAAGCGTCTCCTTATCTCCGGGAGTAGCAGTAAGGCCGAGATTCTTTTCACCAACAAGGCCGCGACCGATAATGCTGGCGCGGGTCGACGCGGGCAGCAGAACACCGGGATTCAGTGCGATTTTAACAACAGCACGACCACCCCTGAGATCGATCTCCTGTACAACACCGACCTTCACACCGGCCATGCGCACGGGGGACTGGATATCAAGACCCAGAATATCATCAAACTCAGCCTCTACGATATTGTCGTCCTGTTTCGGCCATGCGATATCACCGATTTTTCCAGTGGCGAAAGCGAGAAGCAGCAGGGCGGCAAGTACAAAGGCACCAAGGCGTGCGTGGGGATTCATCGTTGAATGGCCTCCTCCATCTGTTTGCCCCAGCCGCTGCAGTTGATCGGCCCTTCAGCGCGTCCCTCAACGAGCTGGCGGAGCATGGGATCCTGATCCGAGTCTAGCTGGTCAGAGGGGATTTGCCTATGCACACGACCATGACAGAGCAGGGCGATCTGATCGCTGATCATGGCGGCGCTCTTCATGTCGTGGGTGATGCTGAGGATGGTGGTGCCGGAATCTTTGTGCAGGCGCAAGATCAAGCGGTTGATCACGTCGGACATAATCGGATCAAGCCCTGTTGTCGGTTCATCAAGAAAAACGATATCCGGTTTGTGGCAGATGGTGCGCGCAAGGCCGACGCGTTTGGCCATGCCACCGGAGAGTTCAGAAGGCATGAGATCCTCAATCTTGTGCAGTCCGACCCACTCCAGTACCTCAATGGCACGCTGTTTGGCTGTTTTTTTATCTACACCCTGACGCAACAGGGCAAAGGAGACATTCTCCCAGACAGGCAGTGAGTCGAACAGCGCAGCGCCCTGAAAGAGCATGCCGATACGTCTCATGCGTGCCAGATGTTCGTGCTCAGTAAGGGTTAGCCAGTTTTCTCCATCTACGAGAATCTCACCTGCATCAGGCTTGAGAATGCCAAGAATGCATTTAATCAATACGCTTTTTCCGGTTCCTGACATGCCGATGACGGTGGTGGAGCGGCCCGGCATGATGTCGAGATCGACACCATCAAGAATAACCTTCTCACCAAAGCGTTTGGATAGGCCGCGAATGCTGATGCGGGGAAGCTGGCTTTGGTTCATCCGAACATCCAGGCGGTGAGGAAGTAGTCGGCAATCAGGATGCTCATGCAGGAGATGACCACAGCACGGGTGGTGGCGATGCCGACGCCTTCAGCGCCACCCTTGCAGTTAAAGCCCTCAGTGCAGCCGACAATGCCAATCAGCAGGCCAAAGAATGCAGCCTTTACGAGGCCGGAGTAGAAATCGGAAAGCTCCATATACTGTGTGGTGTTCTCAATATAAACAGCCGGATTCTGGTCAAGCAGATGGACGCTGATGGCATAACCGCCATAGATGCCGACAAAATCTGCAACAATGACCAGCAGCGGCATCATCAGGGTAACAGCGATCAGGCGTGGAATGATCAGATAACGAACCGGGTCGGTGGAGAGAGTCCAGAGTGCATCGATCTGCTCGGATACGCGCATGGTGCCCAACTCCGCAGCAAAGGAGGCGCCGATTCTGCCTGCCACCATAAGTCCTACCAGAACCGGGCCGAGTTCACGCACGACCGACATCGAAACAACAAGGCCGGTCAGGCTTTCGGCAGAAAAACGGTGGAAGACAATGTAGGACTGCAGTGCCAGCACCATACCGGTGAACAGGGCGGTGAGCAGTACAACCGGCAGGGATTGCACGCCAACCTGCTCAGCCTGCTGCAGGAGCATACGCAGGTGCCAGGGTCTGGTGCTCATTCTGCTGACCGCGCGGGCAAAGGTGTGGGCATAGAGCCCCAATCTGATGCAGAGACCCTCAACGACTTTACCGGTTGCCGTCAGCATATTGATCACACTAGGGCCTGTTAACGCTGATTTTGCTTGCAGCGGCGAGGTCATTTTTTCGCTCCTGCAAGGCATTGTGAGCGTAATGTGCTTGTTGCACATCAGCGAGCAATAACACAGCAGGATGGGAAAATGGCCCGCCCCGTAGGGCTGCGTGCCAAATGAGGCTATTCAGCGTTCCTCGTTGTTCATTTGGATTTACCAAACTGCACTCCTCGCGCCTTGACTGGCCTCATTTATCACTGCAGCGCTTCAATCAAAATCAGTATTAACAGGCCCTTACTCTCCTTACCCGTTCGCCAATGCCGGTGAACAGGGTATAACTTATCGTGTCGATCAGTGTAGCCACGTCATTGGCAGAGATGTGTTCACCCCAGAACTCCACCTTATCCCCCGCTTGCACCTCACTGTTACTGATATCAACCATAGTATAGTCCATGCAGACGCGTCCGATAACCGGATATTTCCGGCCACGAATAAAAACAGCGCCCTTATTGGATAGTGAGCGAGGAATACCATCAGCATACCCCATGCCGATAACGGCAATGCTCATCGGTTGCTCTGCAGTGAAACTGGCACCATAGGAGACTGCATCACCGGGTTGTATGTCGCGGCGCTGCATCACCTCGCCGGTCAGAGTCATTACCGGTTTTAGTCCCATGGCTTGATCTGCAACAGGCTCTGCACCATAGAGTGCAATGCCCGGCCTGACCACTTCAAAGGTGTAATCAGGCAGGGAGATTAAACCCGCACTGTTGAGCAGTGATTTCGGTGTCTCTGGTGCGAGATGATTACAGATCTCGAGGAAGCTGTTGGCCTGCGCGAGATTCATCGGATGCTCCACTTCATCGGCACAGGCAAGGTGTGACATGAATCCGCAGATGTTCACTCCGGTCTGTCGGGCTAAAGCGAACAGTGCAGCAGGGTTCTCAGCGCCAAGCCGGTTCATGCCGGAATCAAATTTCAGCCAGATTTCACCGCTGAAGCCGACACTGGTCAGTAATTTAATCTGGTGTGACTCGGTGATGACAGGCGTGAGGTTGTGGTCGATGCATAGTTCGGCATCATCCATGTCGAACAGCCCGGAGAGCAGGGTGATTGCGGCGGTTTCCGATTCACCAATGATGGCACGCAGCTCCGAACCCTCGCTGGCATCGGTAACGCCGAAGTTTCTGCACCCCTCTTCAAACAGGGTGGGGGCAACCAGATACTGCTCGTGTCCATAGGCATTGGCTTTCACCACGGCCATGATTTTACTGCTGCCAGCTCTTCTCTTGAGCAGGCGATAGTTATAGCGCAGGTGATCGAGATTAATTTGTGCAATGGCAGGGCGTGACATGCTGGAATCATGTCTGAAATCCTCGCTGCGTTAAAGACGTTTGTATGATGAAGAGATCTTCAATGCCTTAATTGGGGGATAACGGAGGGTTCTAAATCTGTTATCATTCGCTGAAGTTATTCAGGCGATCATGTGATGAGGAATACATTTATTAGCCGTGTTTACATCAAACTGCATGCCTGATGATTTTACTCTTGAGCGGATGCCTGCTTGTTGCGTAATGTTTTCTCGACTATAAATAGACATGGAATGTGGATGGTCAGGAGGGGCTTTGAAAGGGATTATATTAGCGGGAGGATCAGGTACACGCCTGCATCCATTAACGCTCTCAGTCAGTAAACAGCTGATGCCGGTGTATGACAAACCAATGATCTACTACCCGCTCTCCACCCTGATGCTGGCAGGTATACGTGAAATCTTGATTATATCGACGCCAACAGATTTATCGAACTTTGAGCGACTACTTGGCGATGGCTCGCAATGGGGCGTGAAGCTCTCATATGCTGAACAGCCTAGCCCTGATGGGCTGGCACAGGCATTTACCATAGGCCGGGATTTTATTGGGGATGATTCTGTCGCCCTGATCTTGGGGGACAATATTTTCTACGGACAGGGCATGGTCAAACAGCTGCAGCTTGCTGCCGGGCAGTCTTCAGGCGCGACGGTTTTTGCATATCGGGTGAGGGACCCTGAGCGCTATGGTGTGGTCGAGTTCAAGGATGGGCATAAAGCCGTCTCTATTGAGGAGAAACCGGAAAAGCCTAAGAGCCACTGGGCGGTTACAGGCCTCTATTTTTATGATAATAGTGTTGTTGATATCGCTGCAGCATTGAAGCCATCTGCTCGCGGTGAACTGGAAATAACCGATGTTAATCGCGCCTATCTGGCGAACGGGACGCTGCGGGTTGAACCCCTTGGTCGCGGTGTTGCATGGCTGGATACAGGCACCCATGAATCACTGCTGGATGCAGCTCGTTATGTTGAAATTATTGAGAAACGACAGGGGTTGAAAATTGCCTGTCCGGAAGAGATTGCATGGGAGGAGGGTTATATCTCTGATAAAGAGTTGGCGGAACTTGCTGAACCTCTGAAAAAAAATGCATATGGGCAGTATCTAATCCGCCGTTTGACTGAGGGTAAGTGATGAATGTGATAGAGACAGCCCTTCCAGGCGTGCTGATTATTGAGCCGGAGGTGTTCGGGGATGCGCGCGGTTTTTTTCTCGAAACCTTTCATAAACAGAGATATGAAGAGGTGGGCATCCCGGGTGAGGGGCTGGAGTTTGTGCAGGATAATCACTCGCGTTCAAGAAAAGGGGTGTTGCGTGGCCTGCATTTTCAGCTAGAAAACCCTCAGGGCAAGCTCGTTTCGGCCGGAACCGGGGCGGTGTTTGATGTCGCAGCTGATGTGAATCCTGATTCACCTACCTTTGGTCAATGGGTGGGTGTTGAGTTGTCGGAAGAGAATCACAGGCAGTTGTGGATTCCGCCTGGTTATGCGCATGGATTCTGCGTACTCTCAGATATTGCTGATTTTCAGTATAAGTGTACGGCACTGTATCATCCCGAATCCGATGCAGGCGTGGCCTGGAATGACCCTGATCTGGATATTAAGTGGCCAATTGAAAGCCCGCTTCTGTCTGAGAAGGACAGGGCGCTGCCCAAATTGACTGAGGCCAAAAGAGAACTGCTGCCGTGAGACTTCTGATTACCGGATCAAAAGGCCAGCTTGGTACTGAATTGATCCGCCTTGGTTCAGACCATGAGCTACTGGCTGTGGACTATGATACACTGGATATCACAGATGCAGATGCTGTTATGCGTTGCATGGATAACTTTCATCCTGACGTAGTCATCAACGCGGCAGCCTATACTGCCGTGGACAAGGCTGAGATGGATGTGGATATCTGTTTTGCTGTCAATCGTGATGGCCCGGAAAATCTAGCCAAAGCCTGCGAACAGGCTGGAATTCCTCTTGTTCATGTCTCCACCGATTATGTCTTTGATGGTTCTAGGCAGGCTGCTTATGTTGAGTCTGATGCTGTGGCGCCACTGGGCGTCTATGGGGCAAGTAAACTGGCAGGTGAATTGGCGGTACAGCACTGTTGCTCGCGCCACATTATTCTGCGTACCAGCTGGGTGTTTTCGGCGCATGGTAATAATTTTGTTAAAACGATGCTGCGACTTGGATCTGAAAGGTCTGAGCTGGGCATTGTTGGTGATCAGCATGGCTGTCCGACTTCAGCATCTGAGCTGGCCCGTGCCATCTATGCGCTAGTGGAATCAGATCCGAATGAGTCTGTCTGGGGTGTTTACCACTTCTCTCAGCCTGCGCCGACGACATGGTTCGGATTTGCCGAGGCTATATTTTCTGAAGCCAGTGGGCAGGGTATGGATATGAAAGTTTCAACCCTGAAGGCCATTGCCACAAGTGAATATCCTACGCCTGCAAAACGACCGGTTAATTCAGTGATGGATTGCTCAAGGTTTTCTCAGGCATTCGATTTTACCATCAAGCCATGGTCTGAATCATTACAGGAAGTAATTAAGGAATTGAAACATGTCTGACTTTAAACCCAAGAGCATACTGGTTACAGGTGGCGCCGGCTTTATCGGCTGCAACTATGTGCGTTATATGCTGGCCAGTGATCCGAGCGTTCGTATCGTCAATCTTGATCTGCTTACTTATGCAGGCTCTCTGGATAATCTGAAAGATTTGCCAGACGAAGACCGTCATACCTTTGTTCAGGGTGATATTTGTGATCGGAAGTTGATCGACCGGCTGCTGCGCGAACATGAGATTGATACCATTGTCCACTTTGCCGCTGAATCACATGTCGACAATTCGATTTCCGGCCCTGAAATCTTTGTCAAAACCAATGTTCTGGGCACCTTTACGCTGCTTGAAGCAGCACGACAATACTGGTTGGTCGAAAAAACCCTGGCAGCTACTGAGTGTCGCTTTCACCATATCTCTACTGATGAGGTGTACGGGACGCTTACAGCTGATGATCCAGCATTTAGTGAAACCACACCCTATGCACCGAATTCGCCCTACTCAGCCAGCAAAGCGGGCTCTGACCATCTGGTGCGCGCCTATTTCCATACCTATGGGATGAGCGTGACAACGACCAACTGCTCGAACAACTACGGTCCTTTCCAGCACAGTGAAAAGCTGATTCCGACCATTATCCGTAACTGTGTAAATGGCACTCCAATTCCTGTTTATGGCGATGGCTCCAATATCCGTGACTGGCTCTATGTTGAGGATCACTGCTCAGGAATTGATGCTGTTATCCGTAGAGGAACATCGGGTGAGGTGTATAATATCGGCGGTATCAATGAGTGGAGTAATATTGATATTGTGAAATGTATTTGCGGGCTGATGGATGAATATAGGCCTGAGCATGCACCGCATGAGGAGCTAATTGTATTTGTCACAGATCGGCCAGGTCATGATTGGCGTTATGCTATTGATGCCACAAAGATGGATCATAATCTGAGCTGGACGCCAGCCGAGACTTTTGAGATGGGGGTCAGGAAAACAGTTGAATGGTATTGCAAGGCAGGGTCCTCATTGTAGATGTTTACTAATTGCAGTTACGATTTGTTATTTTGTAGTCTACAATCAGATGATTGTGAAAGGATGGGTTTGTGACGATAGCATTGATTACTCAGGTCAAGATGGGTCTTATCTGGCAGAGTTGCTACTCTCCAAGGGTTATGAGGTGCATGGCATTAAACGCCGCGCTTCATCTTTCAAGACTCAGAGAGTGGGGCATATCTATCAGGATACGCATGTTGAAAAGATGAACGTTGTACTCCATTGCGGTGATCTGACTGACATATCAATGCAATTACTCAAGATGAAACAAGATACGGTGCCGTTCCGGCTGATATACTTTGCGGTCTTGGTCTGAGAAGGGTGGTTGGTGATTTTGTATCAGTGAATGGTCACAGTCCACCGTTCATTTTTTTTGGAGGGGGCTATCCATGTCTCTGCATGTCGATGATATGGCAGGCGCGTGGATCTTCCTGATGCCTAATCATATGTCACAAGTGATTTATTATCACCTTTTCAATGTAGGCAGCGGATCGGATGCCACGATTTGTGAGTTGGCTGGATTTGAAAAGAAGTGCTTACTTGATATCCAAATAGTAATAAGGAGAAAATGACATTTATGATATCCAAACCACCAAGCTTTCAGCAACATCAAGATGACCCATTTAAAAGTGTGGACAGTGGGGTCCTAGATTTATGGG
The DNA here is from genome assembly GCF_013387475.1 of Mariprofundus sp. KV. Classification (GTDB taxonomy): domain Bacteria; phylum Pseudomonadota; class Zetaproteobacteria; order Mariprofundales; family Mariprofundaceae; genus Mariprofundus. The sequence goes on from NZ_VWNB01000009.1 coordinate 17,022, forward strand.
GTTGCATTGTAGCGCAAAAGAAGATGGTTTTATTGGTTGCAGCTCTTGTTGCCTTAGGGGCGTTGGCATTTTCATTCCTGATTAGCCCTGTGTATCAAGCTTCCATTACAATTTTTCCACCGTTGTTGTCGAATGTTCAGCAACTCGATGGTGTGAGTATCAAAAAGGCAGGGGTGGGGGCGAAAGTTGATGAAGTTGATGAAGTTGATGAAGTTGAAGATCCGACTGAAATGGCATTCAATGCTTTTAAGAGAAATATTCATTCTAAAATGTTGATGAAGGGATTTTTCGAAGATCGTCAGCTTCTGAAAGGTTATTTGGGAGGAGATATAGGAGAAGTCGGCCACTTTTCAGAAGAGAAAATTCTTAATGAATTTTATGGTTCATTTTTGATCGAGGTTTCACCAAAAAATGCTACTTATGATTCAATAAAGGTTGATTTTTTATTCAAGGATAAAGATAAAGCTGCAAGCATATTGAATGACTTTGTTGGTTATGTCCTGAATGCAACCAGGGATCAGTTAGTAGATGAGCGGTTGTCGAAATTAGCCGCTATGAAATCACAACTGGAGCTTCAAGTGCAAAGTATGCAATTTGGTGCAAAAAGAACTCGAGAAGATAGGATTGCAAAATTGGAAGAAGCCTTGTTGATTGCTAGGCAGTCAGGGATTGTTGATTCGGAAATCAATGGGGCTGCAAATGATCTCTCTATGGAGTATATGCGTGGTGCTAAAGCGATATATGCCGAAATTCAAATCCTGAAAAACCGTAAGGCTGATGACCCTTTTATCGAAGGTCTAAGAGAAATTCAGGGTGAGGTTGCATACTTGGCGTTAATTTCAATAGATCCAAGTCGGATTCTCCCTGCTCGAGTAGATATGGCTGCAGCAATTCCAGATTCACCTATAAAGCCTAAAAAAATGTTAATTGTTGGGGCAGCTGTAGTTGTTGGGCTGATGTTAGGGATCTTTTTAGTATTGGTTCGGGGTGTTATGCAAAAACGTCGCGATCAGTTGTAGTAAGAGGGAATTGGTGATTTTAGTTTTCTCTTTATCTCTTTTTTTTAACCATGGAAGTAAGGTCTGATAGTAAAATGAGATTTTCACCTTCATTATTGTTGAAGCAGGCAGCAGGTGGCTTTGTTGCTAAAGTGGTTGGTGCGGGAATCGCATTTTTAGTAAGTGTGTTATTTGCTAGACATCTAGGGCCGGAGGGTTTTGGCGTGTATGCGATGACCATGACTACGGTAAATATTATTGCCACGATTGCAATGCTCGGATTGCCTATGCTATTGGCACGCCAAGTTGCTATTTATTCGGAAAGTGAACAATGGGGCTTATTGAAAGGTATTGTGCTAAGGGGGCATCAGTGGGTAATCGTCGCGGTTGCGATTATTGTTGTACTGTGTGCCATCGGGATGTTTTTTTTCGTGCCCCAATCATGGTTGCTGGTTTCAATGTTGGGGATGCTTTTCTTGCCTTTGCTCGCTCTTAATCAGATCAGGGCAGGGGTGTTGCGAGGGCTGCACTTTGTAGTATTAGCTGATATTCCAGAGCTTTTTCTTCGTCATTGTTTGGTTCTGGTGTTGATTTGTACGGTGGTTTATTTTACAGAATGGGATATTTCTGCTTCAGGGGCAATTGGGATCCAGTTAATAGCAGTGCTGATTACCTATTTGTTTGGTATATGGTTGCTGAGAGAGAAAATGCCTGTGCAGATAGCCCATGTTTCCGCAGATTTTGAGGATAGAAGATGGTTTAGTGCGGGAGCAACATTTTTAGTTATAGCGCTCGTAACTGTAGTAGAAGGACAACTTTCTTTGTTGATTTTAGGAGGTCTTGCAGGGCCTGAGTTTGCAGGCCTATATCAGGCTGCCGTTCAACTTGTGAGTCTGGTGGTTTTTGGTCTGTTTGCGGTTAATATGTCGCTACAACCGAAACTTGCTGCAGCATGGTCAGTCGGCGATAAGCAAAAGGTGCAGGGGTTGGCTAGTGAGGCTTCTCGCCTAGGGGTGCTGGTTGCATTGCTAGCAGGGGGAGGGTTGTTAGTGTTCTCGGAACAGGCTCTAGCTCTATTTGGAGCCTCATATCTGGATGCTGCTCCGGCATTGAGGGTTTTGGTGATAGGGCATATTCTCAATGCATTTGCTGGTTCATGTGGGATGGTCTTGGTGATGACAGGATATCAGCGAGAGTTTTTACGGGGTATTTTGATTGCATTAATGGTCAATGTGACATTGTGTTTTGTTCTAATTCCTTATTGGGGTGTTATTGGTGGAGCTGTGGCTGCATCAGCTGGGTTGGTTACATGGAATGCATACCTTATGGTTCGGGCATTACAGTTAACGGGAATAAGGACTGCTTTTTCTATGAGGAAGAATTATGTATAAGCGATTGAAGGCCATGATGCCTGATTGGGTGAAGCATGCGTACCGAAAGATCTTTGGGAAACATGGAGTGCAAGGTGTAGGCAGGCCTCTAACCGTTCGTGAATCAGATGTGTTTATTGTATCTTACCCCAAATCAGGGAATACCTGGACCAGATTTATTATTGGTAACCTTATATCTGAAGACGAAGTGAACTTTTTGAATGTGGAGAGTCGTGTTCCGGATATCTATGTGTTGCCCGATTCTGATTTGAAGAAGTTGAAAGGTCCGCGTATTATAAAGAGTCATGAATACTTTGATCCGCGATATAAAAAGGTCATTTGTATTGTTAGGGATCCACGAGATATTGCTGTGTCTTATATGCATTTTCTCAGGAAAATGGGTTGGATTCCTGCTGATTCTTCCATGGAAGCGTTTATAGATAAGTTTTTGGATGGAAGTTTAGACTCCTACGGTTCGTGGGGGGATAATGTGGGCAGCTGGTTGGGAGCAAGGGCTGACGATGATGGCTTTTTGTTGCTTCGTTATGAAGATATGTTGGCTGCGCCAGGAGAAGCTTTAGAATCAATTTCTTTATTCTTGGGCTTGAATGCAAGCCAGGAGCGAATTGAGAGAGCAATTGAGCTGAGCTCATTTGATCGGATGAGATCGCTGGAGAAAGATTGGAAAATCATGAGTCAATCCGACAGTAAAACTTCATTCATGCGTGCGGGAAAAAAAGGGGAAGGGGTAAAAGAACTCCCTAGGTCTACAATAAATGAGATTGAAGAAAAGTGGGGGGGCATTATGGGCAAGCTCGGGTATTTACCTGTGGGTGTTCAGGATTCACCCTCACAGCTTAAAAAGGAAAGTTAGAGGCTGTCTCACCTATGAAGCTGTTCTGAGGACTTGAGAAAGGAATATACTTTTCGTTTAAAGCAGAGTGATAATTTTGTAACTAGTTTGGGTTTATGAATAGATGATGAATGAGAAGCCCATTTTATTGATTGCTTGTTGGCTAGGATAATTATTATGTTGAATAAAGATAAGGTGCATCCTGTTGCGGATTCATACTGCCCATCGTGCCATTCAGATGATGTTACCTGCATAGGTAAAATACCGGCTAGTGGTTCTTTTGGTGGCCGAGTATTGGAACATGCTATTGCCGGGGCTTATTTATTTCGATGTGAATCATGCCAATTGTATTTCCGATATCCAAAGCTTCCCACTCAAAAACTGGAAGAATTATATCAATTGGCAGTTAATGAAAGCTGGTCGACAACCTTTACGGAGAGAGTTGACTGGGTGATTGCCTCTCAATGGATTGGGGGCTCTCATGAGTTTGGTGATGTGCTTGATATCGGATGTAATGATGGGGTTTTCTTAACAGGATTAGGGGATGAGTATTCTCGATATGGTATAGAGCTAAATGCTGATTCTGCAAAGCGGGCAGAAGAGAGAGGGGTACAAATAATTGGCCAGCATTTTGAAGATGTAATGAAGCAAACGAGACATGGATTTGATGTAATTACAGCATTTGATGTTATTGAACATGTTGAGGATCCTTTGTATTTCATGCAATTGATTGCTGATAAGCTGAATGAAAATGGTGAGATTGTTATTTCAACTGGCAATACTGCATCAAAGACTTGGACCTTTATGGGAAGTAAATATTGGTACTGTCACTATCCCGAACATATAACTTTTATTAACCCTGAATGGGTCAATGGTGCGGCTCAGAAGCTGGGCTTAAGGGTTGTCGATATGGCTCTTTTTTCTCACTCACGATCTTCAATGTTGTTTAAGGTGTCTGAAGTATTAAAGAATTTAATGTACATGTGTTTTCCATCTTTAACTGGCTGGTTGAGAATCAAAGGTTTCGGTGCAGTTAACGTAACAAATCATCGGGAGTTGGTTGATCAGCCCCCAGGCTGGGTTTCGGCAAAGGATCACATTATTATCAGGCTCCAAAAAATGACTAACTAGTAAACATGCTTTAATGTATCGTAAATATAATATCATTCAGGAACTTAATGAAAATCTATGCATATAAATGAAGTTATAAAAAAAATATTACGTAAATTTGGAGTCGAGGTTCACAGGTTTTCCCCTGCGTCTTCTCCTACAGCCCAGCTTGTTGCTTCATTGCAGAAATTTGACATTGATCTTGTTTTCGATGTGGGGGCTAATGCTGGGCAGTTCGTGACTGAGATGCGAGATGGGGGATTTGAAGGGAATGTGCTCTCATTTGAGCCGCTCACGTCTGCTTATGATGACTTACAGAAGGTTAGTGAAAGAGACTCAAAGTGGGATCTTTATCCTCGCTGTGCTTTAGGTGATAAGGACGGAGAGATTGAGATCAACATAGCAGGAAATTCAGCAAGCAGTTCAGTGCTTCCAATGCTTGATAGTCATTTATCTGCAGCCCCACATACTGCCTATGTGGGGAAAGAGTCAGTGCCTTTACTGACTCTCGACGGGGTTGCTCCGACCTATATTGAAAAATATCAGAATCCATTTCTGAAAATAGATACCCAAGGATTTGAATGGGCAGTGTTGGATGGCGCATCGAATATCCTTCCGCAAATACGCGGCGTACTATTAGAGCTTTCGCTCATCCCTCTTTATGAGGGGCAGTATTTATGGGAAGATGTTGTCTCAAGGATGAAGCAGGAAGGTTTTACTTTGTGGGCGATTCAGCCCGGATTTACTGACCCTCATGATGGCCGTACATTGCAGTGCGACGGAATATTTTTCAGGTTACCATAATTTTTAAAACAAGAGAGAATAACGTGATTTCTTTAAAGAATATGATAAAAAATCTTTTTGTGATCTTGGATCCAGTCATTGCCTTATTGGGCCTGATTGGTTATCTGGGCGTCTTTGCAAGGCGAGCAATGGCATCATCCAAGAAGTCTTTACCATTTACGCGTTGGGTTTTTTGTAAGTTGGGCTATTTGCCTATTCGGGATCACTACTATGAACCTTTAACCTTTGATGCAGCCGGCTCTAAGTATAGGGGAAGGATTGCTCAGCGCCTGTTTAATGGAGAGAAGGATTATGATTTTTTTCGTTCCATTGCTCGACCTGAGGAATTCAAACTAAATTATACTGAGGGTGGCATAAACGAAGCCGGGTTTAAATTTAATAATGGGTCTTTTGAGTCAGGAGACGCTGAAGCACTGTATTACTTCGTGCGCAGTCTAAAGCCCAATAGAATCATTGAGATTGGGGCTGGTCATTCCAGTCTGATTGTCCATGCCGCCATGAAGTTGAATGCTGCTGAAGGTGCTCAAGGAGAGCATGTTATCATTGAGCCATATGAAAACCCTTGGTTAGATAAACTTGGGGCAACGGTGATTCGTGAGCGGGTCGAGTTGGTTGATGATTCAGTATTTCAGGACCTTGGGGAAGGGGATATTTTGTTTATCGACTCCAGCCATGTCGTGAGGGCGCAAAATGATTGTGTGTTTGAGTACACTGAATTACTTCCAAGCTTAGGCTCTGGCGTAGTTGTTCACATTCACGATATTTTTTCCCCTTTTGATTATCCCGAAGAGTGGCTGAATCAGACGTTCCATTTGTGGGCTGAGCAGTATCTATTGGAAGCGATGCTGGCAAATGGAAACGATTGGAAGGTGCTGGCTCCATTGAATTGGTTGTCTAAAGACACTGAGCAATTCAGTGAACTCTGTCCGTTTTTTGAAGAAGGACGTATGCCTGGCTCAATGTGGATTAAGAAGGCGTGAGCCTTGGGCTGGGACAGGGGAAATTGCTGACCATCGTTTGTGCTACAAAAAATGCTGGTTCGACAGTTGAAAGTTTTCTACTGTCGTATGGTGAGCAAAAAACGGATAAGACTGAGTTGGTCATTGTTGATTCGTGTTCGAAGGACGATACCTTACTTATCCTTAATCGACATCAGGATCAAATAGATCAGATGCTTGTTGAGGGTGACCGTGGCATCTATGAAGCTTGGAACAAGGGCATTAGGTTGGCTAGTGGGGATTTTGTTTGTTTTATTGGTGCGGATGACATAATAGCTGACGGAGCAATTGATGAGATCCTGTCAATTATCAAGTCAATGCAAAAAGTTGATTATATTCATGGTTACAATGTTTCAACTGAGAATGGTGTGCCCAAGGGTATAGTCGGACGTCCTTATGATTCATATACCATAGAAAAGTACATGCCAATGGCCCATGTGATGTCTGCACATCGTAAAGCATGGCTGATTAAAAGTGGGATGTTCGATGAGACCTATAAGTCATCAGGCGACTATGAGTTTTTGTTAAGAGTCAAGGATTCCATGTGTGTTGTAGAGTCAAAAAAAATATTCTCTTATGTTGAAGACAATGGCATAAGCCGGGGGAGCACGATGCCAATATATGAGGCATTCCGTGCGAAACGAAGTCATGGCGTAGGGATGGCTAGATCGGTTACTTGGTTGGCTAGAGGGTTGATAGGGCATTACATTAGGTGTTTGTTCGAAAGGTGAATAAACTATCATTGAGTCTCGTAGCATTTTTGCTGTTGGATGAGCTTGTGAATCTGTTTTCCCCATTTTCCAGTGGTTTAGGGCTATTTGTTTTTTTAATATTTTTTGTATTTATGCACCCACTCCCTTTGAGGTTAAGATTTAATGATATGGCGGGCAACATGGAGAGTTACCTTCATACTGGGCTTGCTGCCATATTACTCATCTTTTGCTATTCATTATTAGCTTCAGCAAATTCACCATGTCAGGGTGATTATGTTTTTTCTTTTGCTACAATGTTTATTTTTACGATTTCGTGGTTATTGTTTGAAATCTATACCCCTTCCTTATCCAAGACGAAGCTTATTGAGCCGAGTCATGCACTGGTGGGTTTGACTCTAGTCGCTGTCTTTTTGCTTATTTCTACGCTTGGCCTCGATCTGTATGAGTTGTTATTGAAGGGGAAGGTCAACCGGCCATCGGGTCTTTATTTAGAACCAAGCCATCTTATATTGTATAGTGCTCCATTGATGTTTTTATCCATTGGTGATCAGAAAACTCGGCCTCTAGCTGTATTGCTGATACTTTTAATATGTGTCTTGGCTTTTTCTGCCACTGTTGCCGTATTGTTTAGCTTGACTGTGATTCTGGCCATGATACATAAAGCGATGAACTCGAGTGTAGGATTCAGTAGAAAGAACAAGTTGATTATGGTTGTCGTCAGTATTGTGCTGTTGGCATTTTATCTGAAATATGAAGTATATTTAGTAGATAGACTATACGGGCTGTTGGATTATGAGCATACAACCAACTGGAGTTCTCTCGTGTATTTGAACGGTTGGCTTTTGGCCTACTCATCGGTTTATCATACCTCCGGGTTAGGGTTGGGGTTGGGGAGTATGGGGTGTTCTGAACTTATTAATTACGATAGGGTGACTTTGGCAGATATCATGTATCCAGGGAGTGGTGGGCTTATAACAAATTTACGAGACGGCTCTTTTCTTGTTTCTAAGATAATTTCTGAATTGGGATTCTTGGGTATAATGTTGTTGCTTTTGGCACTTCTTCGTTTATTGCAAATATTGTTGCTGGGATTTAAAGGGAAGTTTGATTTAGAATTGGTTGGTATAATCGCGTTAGTGTTTACAATATTGTTTGTTCGAGGTTTGCCATACTTCTCAGCCGTTATTGTTTATAGTTGGTTGTTGTTGAGGGTATTTGTTTGGAATAATCAATCTCGATATTATCCTGTTCATGTGGATGGGAAATAAAGCTCCTGCTGTTTTGTGGAACGTTATCTAATACGCAGTTATATTAAAGTCATTGAAAATGATAAATGAGGTGGTTAACTTGAATCCAAAGCTTCAAAGAGTCCAGCAGGTGCTTCGTCAATCAGGATTGCTAACTATTACAGAGAAGTTGCGCTACTGGTTGAGTGTGGTTCGATATAATCAAAGTAACAAAACGTTTATTTCCAAACATCCTGATTTCAAGGTCCCACCTCAAGCATTGGCATATGATGCTTATTCGGCACCGGACTGGGAATATTACATGGCTAGTGGGCTTAGTACTGCAAAAGCATTGTTTGATATTGCCGAGAAGAACTTGGATGTTATGCCTGCAAAGGTGCTTGAATGGGGCTGTGGCCCTGCGCGCGTCGTTCGTCATATGCCTGCTGTTTTTGGACCTGGAACAGAAGTTTATGGCTCTGATTATAATTCAGATTCAATCGGCTGGTGCGCGTCAAATGTTCCCGATGTGAAGTTTGTGAAGAATGAACTTAATCCTCCTTTTTCATTTGATTCAGAATGTTTTGATCTTGTTTATTCTATATCAGTATTTACACACCTTTCAGAAGCCGTTAGCTATGAATGGATTGATGAATTGATTCGTGTTGTTAGGCTGGGTGGAATTCTAATTATATCAACAAATGGAGACTCCAGGCTTGGTGTTATGCTTCCAGAAGAAGTTGATGCCTATAACGCAACTGGAATTGTTATTCGAGATAAATTTGAAGAGGGGAAAAAGATGTTTTGGGCGTGTCATTCTCCTGATTACCTTAGAATGAAACTTTTTAAAGATTTGGAAGTTTTAGATCATAAACCTGCGGGCTTCCCTCATACTGGACAGGACATGTGGGTGCTTAGGAAGCCTAAGCTCGTTTAGCGATAGGCTGTAAATACTGTATGCTTATAATAGACAAATTGGAATCTTATGGTTTTCTTGGGTTCGCAAGGTTGTGTTTTCAATTGATGAAAACGCGTCTTTTTTATTCTCCAGCCAGATTAATACGAGGTCCTTTTTGTCTGCGTGGTAGATCCAGAATTGTATGGGGGAAAGGTTTTACAACTGGAGTTGGGGTGCGTTTGGATGCTTTTGGAGAAGGGCGTGGAAAATGTTTACGTATTGGAAAAAATGTTCAGCTAAATGATTATGTTCATATAGCAGGCATTGAGTCTATTGATATTGGAGATGATACACTTATTGCCAGTCGAGTATTTATTAGTGACCATAATCATGGAGCTTACGATACCAAAGATGCCTTGTCTTCTCCCGATGTGGCCCCCGCTACTCGGCCTTTGATATCTTGCCCGGTCTCAATAGGGAAAAAAGTATGGATTGGTGAAAACGTATGTATTTTACCAGGTGTTACCATTGGAGATGGCGCAATAATTGGTGCGGGAGCTGTGGTGACCAAGGCAGTTCCAGCAAGAAGTATTGCTATTGGAAACCCCGCTAGAGTTGTGAGAATTTTTAATGATGATATGGGCGAATGGGGTCGAGTGTGAAAAAGAAAATTGTAATTTCTGCAATTAACTTTAGTGAAGGTGGCCCTTTAACAGTACTTCGTGATTGCACTTTGGCGGCAGCTGAATTGCTGAAAAATGAGTGGGAAATAATAGTTCTAGTACATAAAACATCTTTGATAGAAATACCTGGTGTAACCCTTATCGAATTTCCGTTGTCGCGGAGATCGTGGTTTATTCGGCTTTATTATGAGTGGTTCTATTTTAAAAAGCTGTCTAAGGAAATTAAGCCAGATGTCTGGCTCTCACTTCATGATATTACTCCCAGAGTAATCGTTCCTCGGCAGGCTGTTTATTGCCACAATCCGGCTCCTTTTTATCAGATATCTTTACGTGAAGCATGGTTGGATCCAACGTTTCTTTTATTTAATCTTTTTTATCGTTATTTGTATGGGATAAGCATTCAACATAACAGATACGTTATTGTTCAGCAGCAATGGCTAAGGTCAGAGTTTAAGCGTTTGTTTGATGTGAAAGATGTAATTGTCGCACGTCCAGCGATCAGGCTTGGCAAGATTCAAGAGCAAGAGGCGAATGACAACAAAGATAAATACATATTTTTTTATCCAACCCTTCCCAGGGTATTTAAGAACGTTGAGCTTGTATGTGAATCAGTGCAGCTACTAAATCAAGCTGGCATCTCTAATGTTGAAGTGAGGGTTACTTTAGATGGCAGTGAAAATAGATATGCTGCTTATCTGGTTCAACGTTACGCTTGCGTTGAAGGGGTTACTTTTATTGGTCGGAAAAATGCACAGGAAATGGCTCAACAATATTCTGAAAGTGATTGTGTTTTATTTCCCTCCAAGCTTGAAACTTGGGGGTTGCCTATTAGTGAGGCTAAGGCAATGAATAAGCCTCTGTTGATTGCTGATCTACCATATGCTCATGAAACAGTAGGAGAATATGATATGGTCAGCTTTGTGAATGTATTTGATCCAGTTGGATTGTCAGAAATAATGAAATCCATAGTCGGAGGTGAATGGGAGTTCTCTCATGCAGGAGCTACTACCCCAGAAGAACCTTATGCTAGGAACTGGTGTGAACTGTTGTCGTTGTTGACTGCAAGCCACTGAATTTTCTGAGTAGGGTAATAAATGGGTTATGGTGACGCTGGCTTCAAATCGGTATCTAGTTAGGGTGTCTGTCTAATAAAAGTTCTGGTTAAATGGAATTGGCCGGAAGTTTATTTTCATAATTATAAGTATAAAAGTGATGCATTCATTCTATTGATCAGGGCCAATAGGATGATAAATTTTCTCAGGTTTTATTTCTGGTGAGGTGGATGGTTTATGAGTGTATGCCAGGTTAATACCCTTTCGGTTTCAATTGTTGTCTATTTTCCTGATGTTCCCATATTAGAGAGAACCTTTGCATCCTTAATTGATGCTGTTCTGCATGCACGGCTTGAAGGCGTGTTGTCTGATGTACGTCTTGATATTATAGACAACACTTCGGTTGAGGCTGCGCCGATTGATGTAAGTATGTTTGACGTATTGCAGGATTTCGAGGTTTATTTAAAGCATGGCCATGGAAACGTAGGTTATGGACGAGGACATAATTTAGGAATCAATGAAACTAAGAGTCAAGTACACCTAGTTCTTAATCCGGATGTGTTTTTGGAGCAAGATTCACTAGTTGTGGGGCTGCAATACTTGAATAAACACCACGATGTTGGACTGGTGGCCCCTAGGTCATTTGATGAAAATGGAAATGAGCAGTTTCTTTGCCGTAGATACCCAACTGTTTTAGTGCTCTTGTTCCGTGGTTTCTTACCAAATTTCAATAGCGCGTTTATTCGTAAAAAGCTGTTTTACTATGAAATGCGTGATGTTATTAATGATTCGGTTAATTCTATAGATGTCCCTATTGCAAGTGGTTGTTGCATGTTGTTTCGAACCGATAGCCTTAAAAAGGCAGGCGGATTCTCGGACGATTTCTTTATGTATTTTGAAGATTATGACCTTTCCTTGCGAATTGGAGAGTTTAACCGGGTTCTTTATTTGGGAAGCATGCGCATTGTTCACTTGGGAGGAGGGGCATCGCGCAAAGGGTTAGGGCATATCCGGATGTTTGCTAAATCAGCATTTTCCTTTTTTAGAAAGCATGGTTTAAAGTGGTTTTGAATGAAATGTCTTTTATAATGTTATGCATGGGATTGTTGACAGGATGAGCATCATTACATCTGAATTCCAGATGGATTCCATTCTTTTTTCACATGGAAGTATGAAGTTATGAAGAATGTTCTGGTAACTGGGGCTACGGGCTTTATAGGTAAAAATTTGTGCGGCGTACTGTCTAGGAAACATGTTGATCTTAATGTTTTGGGGCGAAAAAAAACTGGATTTAATGCCAAATTTCACTTGTGGAATTTTGAGGGAGACTTAGATCCCGATTGTCTTCACGGTATCGATACAGTCTTTCATCTTGCAGGAAAGGCGCATGCTTTGGCAGAAACCAATCAAGATGTTGATCAATATTCTTACATCAATACCGACGCAACAGAAAGGCTCCTGCAAGCTTGTCAGAAAGCAGGTGTGAAAACCTTTGTTTATTTCAGTAGTGTGAAGGCTGCTGGAGACATTGAGGGTTCGATGGATGAGTTGGTTTCAGTTTTACCTGATACACCCTATGGACAATCCAAAAAAGCCTCGGAAGAGCTTGTTCTCGAAGGTGGTTATGTGCCGCATCCGGTTGTGATCAGGCCTACTATGGTTTACGGTAATACGGAAAAAGGGAATCTGCCTAAAATGATCAAGGCCATAGATTCCGGGAAGTTTCCGCCTCTGCCCGAGGTGAATAACCGACGCTCAATGGTGCATGTCGATGATGTGGTTCAGGCCGCAATGCTTGCTGCTGAGCATGCGGAAGCTGCTGGCCAAATCTATATTGTGACTGATGGTGAAAGCTATTCGACCCGGCAGATGTATGAGTGGATATGTGAGGCGCTGCATAAACCTCTGCCTGTATGGAACCTTCCTCTTTTTGTTCTGAAATTACTGGCAAAAGTCGGAGATTTAATTGGTGCTCTTCGTGGGCGGAGATTTGTTTTTGATTCCGATGGGCTGGATAAGCTGACTGGCTCCGCCAGCTATTCATCCGCCAAAATTGAACGGCAGCTTGGCTTTAAGGCGAATCGAAATTTAAGGGAAGCTCTGCCTGAAATCGCCCAATACCTTGGGGTCTTAAAGTGATTCTGTTGCTTGCATTTTCACTATCTTTGATGCTCTGTCTGCTGTTGGCATCAAGGCATACTCCGATAAAGATTCTCGATTTGCCGAATGAGCGTTCACTGCACAAAACGCCGACCCCGCATACCGGAGGTATCGGTATCATTTCTGCCATTTTCATAGCATGGGCTGTGTATGCTCTGATTTATGCGATGCCTGATGTGATGGGCTGGATTGCCGTTTCAGCTCTGCTGGTTGCCGGTATTTCTTTCATTGATGATTATCGCGAACTATCTCCGCTAATCCGGCTATCGGTACATGCTCTGTCTGCCGTGGTACTGCTAGCCGGTGGTCTGGTCATGTTCGATGGCTGGATCGGCACGCTGCTGACCTGGTTCACCATCGTATGGATGCTTAATCTCTACAATTTCATGGACGGAATGGATGGCTTTGCTGGTGGTATGACCCTTTCAGGCTTTGGTTTTCTTGCCGCTGCAGGTTGGATGCAGGGTGCGAGTGAATATACAATCTCTACGCTGTTGGTTGCTGCTGCAGCGCTCGGTTTTCTCTGTGTTAATTTTCCTCCAGCCAGAATATTTATGGGTGATGTCGGTTCCGCCACACTTGGTCTGTTGGCCGCCGCCTTCAGTCTCTGGGGGATTCAAAGTGGTCTATTCTCCTTGTGGTATCCACTGATTGTATTTTCGCCATTCGTGGTGGATGCAACGGTGACACTGATTCGACGCTTATTGAATCGGGAGCGTATCTGGGAAGCACACCGATCCCACTATTATCAGCGACTGGTTCAGCTGGGTTGGAGCCATAAAAAGACCGTGCTGGCTGAGTATGTGATCATGTTGCTGACGGGCGGTTCAGCCTTGGTGGTTCTGCAGATCAATTCAGTAGTTGCGACTGTTGCTATTTTGGTTGGCTGGAGTTGTATATATCTGATCATTGCCATCTTGGTTCATCGCCTTGAGTTGGATGTGATAGAGTGAGCTTGTTAGCGCTAACCAATGGTTTACTCTGCATTGCTGCACTTGCATTCCCTTTCTCGGTAGCAGCATCTAACGTGGTGCTGGGACTTGCCTTGGCAGTGGGGCTACTTTCGGGGATCTGGTGGCAGGGTGCGAAAGCTTGCTGGTCCGATTTTCGAATACTGAGTATTACATTCTCTGCCTACTTTGTTTTACTCCTATTGGGGGTGCTTTGGAGTCAGGACTTTGCATGGGGAATACATATACTTGGTCGGCACTGGTTTTGGCTGCTGTTGCCGATTCTTTGTTTCTCTTTAAAGGATGAGAAGTGGTGTAGATATTTTTTAATCGCTCTGTCGACAGGGCTTACACTTAATTTGCTGTACTGTGTTCTGCAATCGTTTGGTTATGTGCATGTGACAACAGATGGTTCGAGCGCAGATAATGCTACCGGACACATAGGCCATATAGGGTTTGGGACTGTATACGGCACATGGGCGGCATGGTTACTTTATATGGGTTGGCAAACACAAGGGAAGGTGAGCTGGGTATACTGGATAGTGGCTTCATGGGCATATTTGATGGTGTTTTCTGCTCAAGGGCGGAGCGGTTATGTTGTCGCTACGGTTCTTGCTTGCGCCGTTCTTGTGAAGTGTTTTGTTGGTCATGCCCATTTGAAGAAAAACCTGCTTGTGACTGCTGCCGTGCTACTGCTATTTACTACACTACTTGCTGTAGGTCCGGCCAAGGAGCGCTTACAGGGAACCTGGATGCTTGTTTCCGGTCAGCAGCAAGATGCTGAAGGGTTTTGGCAAAAGAATGCAGTTGCAGCCGCGTCTTCTAGAATAGAGATGTGGCAGACCACCCTTGATATTTACATGGATAATCCTGTGTTTGGCGTTGGGACGGGTGGTCTTCCAAGTGCAGTTGCCATGATAAAGGAGGAGGGGCGTTCGGCATCCCCGTTCACTTTCACACATCCGCACAATCAGTATTTACTTGCGCTGGTTCGATGGGGGCCGACAGGCCTTCTGCTGATGTTGGTTTTGTTCTTTGTCTGGGCACGGGAAGGGTGGCGGCTTGACTGGAGAGCATCGCCAACGGCTCCTCTTGTTTTCCTGCCTGCGTTGGCTCTTGTTATCCATGGTTTAAGCTCATCGTCTCTGGAAGAACATTTTTCTGCTATACTGGCTGTACTATTGCTTGGAACCGGATTGTCCGGCAACAGAGATCATAATAAACAAGGAGGAGAAAAATGAAAATAAAACATCTTCTTGTGTCTCTGTTTGTTGCAGTTTTTATGTTGGCTGGCCCCGTGTGGGCTGGAGAAAAGGTCAACCTCAATTCGTCAACAGTGACGGAACTACAGGCTGTGAAAGGTATTGGTGAGGCAAAACTGGCCAAAATCAAGGGTGCTGTTGAAACAGACGACCATGATACAGGGGATAAGGCTAGTCATTAACAGGTTTAAAACGTATGGGGCTCGGCAGCTTCACGGATAGAGATTGCCGAGCCATCTTTTTTGTGAAGCATGGCTACCCATGAATAAGCTCAAGGTACTACGCAACCGTTCACTGGTGATCATTCACGATGTGCTGTGGATTCCCCTTGCGGTATGGCTGGCATTCTGGCTGCGCTTTAACCTCGACACGATTCCGTCATTTCATCTGGAGGCTATCCAGCTTCTTGTTTTGCTCGCACTGCCATTGCAGGCGACTTGTTTCTGGTACTTTGGTCTCTACAGAGGCATCTGGCGCTTTGCCTCTATTCCCGACCTTATGCGGATTTTCAAAGCTGTATTTTTAGGTGCGATATTTGCTTTTATCGCCCTGTTTGTCTGGCAGCGTCTGGAGGGTCTGCCCCGCTCGGTGATGATTCTTTATCCTGCAATTCTGGCTGTTGGTCTGGCTGCACCCAGACTGTTATATCGCTGGATCAAAGACAGACATCTCAATATTCGCTCCTTTGAACGTAAGCGGTCTCTGCTGATCGGGGCAGGTCAGGCTGGAGAGCTTCTGGTGCGTGATCTGCTCAAGTCGGGCCCATATGAGGCGGTTGGCTTTCTCGATGATGCCGAGCGACGGCAAGGCCAGGAGATTCACGGGGTTCGGATTATCGGCATGATTGATGATCTGGGAGAGATTATTGAGCAGCGCGGTATTGAGGTGGTGCTACTGACTCTGCCGTCAGCATCGCATCAGCTTATTCAGCATGTCGTAGAGCAGTGCCAGCAGCATAATGTGGTGTGCAGAACACTGCCTTCGGTGTCCGATCTGGCCGATGGCAAGGTTGAGGTATCCCGTCTGCGTCAGGTGCAGATTGAAGATCTGCTCGGACGTGAGACGGTGGAGCTGGATCAGAGCGGTATCCATCAGCTGCTGACCGGTCGCTGTGTGCTGATTACCGGTGCCGGCGGCTCCATCGGCTCAGAACTCTGCCGTCAGGTTGTACGCCACAGACCAGCACACCTGCTTCTTCTCGATCATGGCGAATTTAATCTCTACACCATTGAACAGGAGATCAGCGCCAAACTCCCGCTTGAAACACAACTACATGGTCTGCTCGGTGATATCCGGGACGAATCACGCATGAGCTGGGTATTTGAGCAGTTCAGGCCTGATGTGGTATTTAATGCGGCGGCCTATAAACATGTGCCTCTGGTGGAGGAGAATCCGGCAGAAGGGGTGAAAACCAATGTTTTCGGCACCTGTAGTATCGCTGATCTGGCGGTGCAGTTTGGGGTTAAGAAATTTGTGCAGGTATCCACCGATAAAGCGGTGAATCCGACCAATGTGATGGGCGCAACCAAACGCACGGCTGAGATCTACTGCCAGAATCTTAATCTTCGTGCCGATCATACCGCCTTTATCACCACCCGTTTTGGTAATGTGCTGGCATCTGCCGGTTCGGTGGTGCCGCTGTTTCGCAAACAGATTGAAGCCGGTGGTCCGGTCACTGTAACCCACCCTGATATCACCCGATATTTTATGACTATTCCCGAAGCTGCAAGCCTGATTCTGCAGGCTGGCAGCATGGGGCAAGGTGGCGAAATCTTTGTGCTTGATATGGGTGAGCCGGTGAAGATTGTTGATCTTGCTGAGCAGATGATCCGCCTTACCGGTCTTGAACCGGGCAAGGATATTGAGATCACTTTCACTGGTTTAAGACCCGGAGAGAAGCTCTATGAGGAGCTGTTCCACGAGTCTGAACAGCTTAGCGCTACCACTCACCCGAAGATCATGCTGTCGGGAAGCCGGGTGGTTGCATGGGATGAGATGAAGCAGGTGATGGACGAGCTTCGCGCTGCCTGTGGCAAGCGCGATATACGGCTTATCTATAAGGGTTTACAGCAGCTTGTACCCGAGGCTGATTTCACAGCAGCAGATGGGAATGGGCGCGCTGAGTAGTTTGCAGGAAGCACTGACAGGCCAACATGTTGCAGTTGAGGTTGCGGTGTTTGCACCACTCCCCGGCAGCTTCACCTACCTCTGGCCACAACTGCTTGGTCAGCCTCTCTGCGGTATCCGTGTTCAGATTCCATTCGGCAAAGGCACGCGCTTCGGGCTGTTGCTCTCGATTACAGAAGTTTCTGATGAGCAGAGTCAGACACTAAAAGCAGTCGCTGACCGACTCGATATTATGCCTCTACTGGATCAGTCGCGTCTGGCATGGCTTGAGCGGGTAGGGCGCTACTATCTTGCTGCACCGGGCGAGCTCTGGAGCAGTGCACTGGGCTGGGCCCTGCAGGATGATCTGCGCCGTTTTCGTGCTCCCGACCCGAGCCAGCTTGCCAATGATCCTCTGCTTGCCAATCTGTTCACAACGCGTGCCGCGGTCACCCTGAAAACTGTTTTGAAACGTGCGGCAGAGCAGGGGCTGACTTCAGGTGTTCGCTATGCGCTTCTGAGCGCTGTGGCATCGGGGGCTGTAGAGGTTGTGGCAACTGAACCATTCCAATCTGCCGAGCAGCAGGAGAGGGGTATCGAATTTGCTGCCACCGCAGATCAGCAGAGGGCGATTGATGCGTTAATTACTCACCTCGATACCTTTAAACCCTATCTGCTTTTTGGTCGCACCGGATCGGGCAAAACCGAGGTCTACCTTAAAGCCGCTGAAACGGTGGTGGCACAGGGTGGGCAGGTATTGGTGTTGGTGCCGGAGATAGGGCTCACACCGATGTGGCTTTCGCGCCTGACCGCGCGTTTTAATCATGTATCGATCTGGCATTCAGCACTTAGTGGTGGTGATCGATTGTCGGTACGTCAACACCTTGAGAAGGCAGATGTATTGATCGGCACGCGCTCGGCTCTTTTTCTGCCGCTGCCAAGGCTGAAGATGATTGTGGTTGATGAGGAGCACGATGCCAGCTTTAAACAGCAGGAGGGCATGACCTATTCGGCTCGTGATATGGCTGTGCTGCTGGCGCAGGAGCTGAACATTCCGATTGTGCTCGGCTCAGCCACGCCCAGCCTTGAGAGCTGGTCTCAGGTTGAGGCTGGTCGCTACCAACGTCTTGATCTTCCGCTGCGTGTCGCCTCCCATGATATGCCAATGCAGAGCCAGATCGTTGATATGCGCGGTATCGAAAATCCTCTCTCCGAACCACTGCTTACAGCCATGCGTGAAAACCTTGAGCGCGGCGATCAGACCATCCTGTTTCTTAATCGGCGCGGTTATGCCCCGGCGCTGCAGTGCACGGCCTGCGGTGATGTGCCGGAGTGTCCCGGCTGTTCGATCCGGCTCACCCTGCACAGGCGGGCAGGCCAGTTGCGTTGCCACACCTGCGGCTTCCGCCGTCGGGTGCCCAAAACCTGTGAGTCGTGTGGTGAAGATGCCTTTATGCCGCTGGGAGAGGGCACTGAGAAGCTGGAGGAGTATCTGCAAGCTTCAATCCCTGAGCTGCGCTTCTGCCGTTTTGATCGTGATGTCATTACCAGCCACACGCGTTTGACCGAAACACTCGCCGCCTTTGAGGGTGGAGAGCTTGATTGCCTGATCGGTACGCAGATGCTGGTGAAGGGGCATGACTTCCCCAATGTGACACTGGTGGGCGTGGTCAACGCCGATCTCGGCGTCAGCCTGCCTGATTTCAGGGCCGGAGAGCGCTGGTGGCAGCAGATGACGCAGGTGACCGGCAGGGCAGGGCGCGGCCATAAAGCCGGGCGGGTCATTATTCAGACGAGAATGCCTGAAGCTGACTGGCTGACGCGCATCTCTGAAGATGATGCCATGCAGACACTGACCGAAGAGCTGAAACTGCGTGAGATGCTCAGCTATCCACCCTATGCCCGCTGGGTGCGGCTGGTCTTCTCATCTACAAAGATTGAGCGGGCAACCGAGATTGCCATGCTCTTTGCCGGTCACTGTGAAAAACTCGAAGGGGTCAATGTTACCGGCCCGATGCCTTGCCCGTTGGAGCGGTTGGCTGGCAAATATCGCATCGAGGTGCTGCTGCGTGATGCCTCACGCAAGTTGCTGCCGTGGAAGCTGCAGCCGCTGCTCTCCGGCATGGTACCACCCAGAGATGTGCGTATTCGGGTTGATGTTGATCCGCAAGATATGATGTGAGCCCATCGTGGGCTCACACCCTTCGGGCTCGCTGAAGCGAGTCCAATTTCTCTATCCTGAGAAATTGTGATGTGATCATTTCCAACTAAATGTCCCGATTAAAGGAGCGGTCATCCGGGATTTGAGTCCGAGAGTTTAAAAGAGCTGAATTATTGGGCTACTGCTGAAATTTGAATTGGCGATAGTATCGGCAGCCGATGAATCAGGAGCAGTGATGAAAAAAGGTTTCATGAAGTTGGTTAAGGATGTAACCGCTGCTCGGGAAGCGTGGGATGAGTTGCCGCTGAAATTTGCGCTGAGCATGGTGCTGGCTGTTGTGGTCTGTGAAATGGCTGCAGGGGCTTTGCTGGCGGGCTATGCGTTGCAGACGCAGTTGCTGATTCTGCGGCTGGCCGAACTGGTTGTGATCGGACTGCTTATTATCTATTTCAACGTGGGGGATAACCTCGGACTGCGCAGACCCGATGCTGAAGGTGTGCGGGTCTTTGCGCTGCTGGCCGGTATGACGCTGGTTCTGTTTACGGCGCTTCTGCTGGTTTTCCGCTTGCTGGACTACCCACTGCTTGCGCATCTTACTGCACCGCCATGGCTTGCAGGTCTGGCCGGGCTGCTGCTTATGGTGCTGTTGGCACCTGTGGTGGAGGAGCTGCTGTTTCGCGGTCTGATCTTTCGCCTGCTGCGCCGATCTTTCGGCATGGTTTTGTCGGTGTTGCTGAGTGCAGGCTGCTTTGCCCTGATGCATGGGCAGCCTGAGCTGCCACAAATCTTCGGCGGTATTGTTTTTGCACTGGCTTATGAGTGGAGTCGCAATCTATGGGTTGCTGTTGCCCTCCACGCTGCTGGCAATGGCGCCATTCTGCTACTGGCTCTGTTTCATTAGAGCCAGCAGTGACAGGCCGTTTCTTTTTTGCGCTTGCTTCATAGAGTGGGTCGTCTGAAATTGCAGATGGAGAAGTGATGAGTGAGCCGGTGATTCGTGTCGAAGGGGCGCGGGTACATAATCTGAAAAATATCAGTCTGGAGATCCCCCGCGAAAAGCTGGTGGTGATCACCGGCGTATCCGGTTCGGGTAAATCCTCTCTGGCTTTTGATACCCTCTATGCTGAGGGGCAGCGGCGTTATGTTGAGTCACTCTCGGCCTATGCACGTCAGTTCCTCGGTATGATGGAGCGCCCCGATGTTGATGCTATCGAGGGGCTATCACCTGCCATCTCGATTGAGCAGAAGACCACCAGCCGTAATCCGCGCTCCACTGTCGGCACCATCACCGAAGTGTATGACTATCTGCGCCTGCTCTTTGCCCGTATTGGTCAGCCCTACTGCCACGGCTGTGGCAAACCGATCACCTCGCAGCCGGCCAGTGTGATTATTGATCAGCTGGAGAAGCTGGATGAGGGGGCCAAGGTGCAGCTGCTGGCCCCGATTGCACGCAATAAGAAGGGTGAATTTCGTAAAGAGCTGGAGAAGGCGGGCAAAGATGGTTTTGTGCGCGTGCGTATTGATGGCGAAGTGATGCCAATTGAAGATGCGCCGGAGCTGCAGAAGCATATCAAACATAATATCGAGCTGGTGGTTGACCGGCTGGTGATCCGCGATGGTATCCGCACACGCCTGGCCGATTCGGTGGAGACTGCCCTGCGTTTCGGCGAAGGCATGATGATCGCGCTGATTGCCCACTCTTCAAATCAACCCGAGGAGCAGCTCTTCTCTGAGCGCTTTGCCTGCCCGGATTGCAATATCTCCTATCCCGAAATTGAGCCGCGTCTCTTCTCGTTTAACTCACCGGTGGGTGCCTGCCCCGCCTGTGATGGTCTGGGCAGTACAACGGTGTTTGATCCGGCACTGGTGGTGCCGGATGAGATGCTGTCGATCGCCGATGGTGCGATTGAGCCGTGGGCCGGTCGTGAAACATTTATGTATCGCCAGACACTGGAGGCGGTAGCAGCGTTTGTCGGCTGTGATATGGAGACTCCGTTTAACCAGCTCTCCGAGGCTGCCCGCAAGGTCTTTCTCTACGGCAGTGGTCGCGAAAAGATCCAGTTTATCTATGAGACACCGGGGCAGAATCGTACGGTTGAGCGTCCGTTTGAGGGGGTGATCCCCAACCTGGAGCGGCGCTGGCGCGAAACCGGTTCCGATGATGTGCGTGAGGCGCTCGCCAAATATATCGATACCATCAACTGCCCGAGCTGTGCCGGGTCACGACTGACAAGGGCGGCACGCCATGTGCGTATTAATGACAGATCACTGCCTGAGATTGTGGCCATGCCGCTGCGTGAAGCTGTGCAGTGGATCAATGCACTGACACTCTCCGAGCAGCAGACGACGATTGCCGAGAAGGTGGTTGAAGAGATCTCTGCTCGACTCGGATTTATGATCGAGGTGGGGCTGGATTATCTCTCGCTGGAGCGCACATCCGGTACACTCTCCGGTGGTGAGGCGCAGCGAATACGCTTGGCCACACAGATCGGTTCTGCACTGGTTGGCGTGTTGTATATCCTTGATGAGCCCTCTATCGGCCTGCATCAGCGGGATAATGATCGCCTGCTGGCCACACTCAGGCGTTTAAGAGATCTCGGTAACAGTGTGATTGTGGTTGAGCATGATGAGGATGCGATCCGCAGTGCTGATTGGGTGATCGATATGGGGCCACTGGCCGGTGAGCATGGCGGTGAAGTGGTCGCGCAGGGCAGGTTGAACGATATTCTTAAGGCGAAAACATTGACCGCCGACTACCTCAGTGGCGTCAAAGCGATCAAGGTCCCCAAACGCCGTAAGGTGCTGAAAAAACATGATATGATCGGTGTTGAGGGTGCCAGTGAGCATAATCTGAAACAGGTCACGGCGCAGTTTCCGCTTGCCCGCTTCTCCTGTGTGACAGGGGTCTCCGGTTCCGGGAAATCGACACTGACCAACGATACCCTGTTTCGCGCTTTGGCTCGCGCCAAGGGTTTGAAAACCGAGCGGGTTGGCAGTCATGCCGGGCTGATCGGGGATAGTCTGATCGACAAAATTATCGATATCGATCAGGGGCCGATCGGTCGCACGCCACGCTCCAATCCGGCCACCTATACCGGCATCTTCACTCCGATTCGTGAGCTGTTTGCACATGTGCCTGAATCACGTGCCCGGGGTTATAAGCCGGGTCGTTTCTCTTTTAATGTCAAAGGGGGGCGCTGTGAGGCTTGTCAGGGTGATGGCATCATCAAGGTGGAGATGCATTTTCTGCCTGATGTCTATGTGCACTGTGAAACCTGTCAGGGTAAACGTTATAACCGCGAAACCCTCGATATCCGCTACAAGGGCAAAACCATCGATGAGGTGCTGCACATGACGGTGGAGGAGGGGCTTGAGTTCTTTGCCGCCATTCCATCCCTGAAAAACCGGCTGACCACGCTCTCTCAGGTGGGGCTGGGTTACATTCAGCTCGGGCAATCGGCCACCACCCTCTCCGGTGGCGAAGCCCAGCGTGTCAAACTCTCCAAGGAGCTGGCCCGCAAGGCGACCGGTGACACCCTCTATATCCTTGATGAGCCGACCACAGGCCTGCATTTTCATGATGTCGCCAAACTGCTTGATGTGCTGCATGCGCTGGTGGATCGCGGTAATACGGTGATTGTCATTGAACACAATCTCGATGTAATCAAAACCGCCGACTGGATTGTTGATATGGGACCGGAGGGTGGCGATAAGGGTGGTACGGTTGTGGTTGCCGGAACCCCTGAGCAGGTCGCTGCCTGTGATCAGTCGTGGACAGGCAGGTATTTGAAGGAGCACATTGCGGTCAATTGAGTTCGTTTAATGTCGTCATAAGGGATGAATAAGATGAGTATGAAGGGCAATCTTTTTGGTGGTATGACGGCGGCGGTGATCGCGCTGCCGCTGGCTCTGGCCTTTGGTGTTGCAAGTGGAATGGGAGCTACTGCCGGCTTGTATGGCGCTATTGTTCTCGGGTTTGTGGCGGCATTGGTTGGTGGAACAGCAACGCAGATCTCCGGCCCGACCGGCCCGATGACGGTCATGATCGCCTCAGCAGTTGTCGCGCTCAATGGTGATGCAGGCATGATTGCGGCCACTGTTTTTCTGGCCGGCCTTTTTCAGCTGCTGTTTGGTTTTGCCAGAGTCGGGGAGTTCGTTCGATATATCCCCTATCCGGTAATCTCCGGGTTCATGAGCGGTATCGGTGTCATCATTGTTGTCTTGCAGCTCAATCCGTTTCTCGGCGTGGCAAGCGAAGCTTCCGTATTGCATGTGCTGGCCTCACTGCCGCAGAGTGTTGCAGAGACCAATATGGATGCCTTTGTGCTGGCTCTGCTCTCTCTGGCGATCGTTTTTTTTACGCCTTCATCACTCAGTCGTTGGCTGCCATCACCCTTGATCGCACTGCTGGTGTTGACTCCGGTAAGCGCACTGTTCGATTTGCAGGTCGCCACGATTGGCAATATTCCTGCCGGGCTACCTGATTTCGTGATGCCTTCATTCTCACTGGCTCAGATCAGTGTCATCATGCCGCTTGCTTTTACGCTGGCCGTGCTGGGAACCATCGATTCGCTCCTCACCTCGATTGTCGCAGATTCATTGACTCAGACGCGCCATCGCCCCAATCGGGAGCTGTTTGGGCAAGGGCTTGGTAATGCGTTATGTGCTTTTGTCGGCGCTATTCCCGGTGCGGGGGCTACGATGCGTACGGTGATCAACATCAAAAGCGGCGGCACCACCCACCTCTCAGGGATGTTTCACGCGCTGGTTTTGCTGCTGATCATTATCTTTTTTGCACCGCTGGCCTCAGCAATTCCACTTGCTGTACTGGCAGGTATTCTGATCAAAGTCGGAATCGATATTCTTGATTATCGCTTTATCGAGGTGTGGCGCGAAAGTCCGCGTCACGATCTGGCGATCATGGGCGCGGTCTTTTTCGTTACTGTCTTCATTGATCTGATTACGGCTGTGCTGATCGGGGTGGTTCTTGCATCACTCTCCATTGTCTACCGCATCACGCAGGCCACTCAGATCAATCTGGTCAGCAAGGGGGCTGCCGGAGAGACGGTGGAGTTACCCGATCATACCCGGCTGATTCGTGTTGAGGGGGCTTTCTTCTTTGGCTCCAGCAGTGCTTTTGAACATCAGGTGAATATGGCGCTTGATACCAAAACCATGATTATCGATATATCCGCCGTTCCATTCCTCGATATCACTGCCATCTTTACGCTTAAGGATCTTCTGGCAACCCTGAAACGGAGTGGTGTTGAGGTTTATATCGTTGCCAGGAGCGAGCATCAGGATCAGTTGAAGCGGTTGAATATCGGCAGGCTGTTCGATATCGATAACTTCTCTCTGTCGCTCGAGGAAGTGACCGGAAGATTGAAGCTGTAGTGGCGATCCGGCCATTATCTGAATATGCACCTGTAATTGCGAATGGATTGCATTAAGGCTCGCTGCTAGGTTGCTGGCATGGGTGATCTGGAAGAGAAACTGAACGAATTACGCGTTGCGATTGATGCGGTTGATGATGAGGTGCTGGATCTGATCCGCAAGCGTGCGCAACTGGCCGCGCAGGTGGGTGAGGCCAAGCAGAACAAGGGCAATGCGCCATTTTATGTGCCGAGCCGTGAGGCCTCGATTATTCGCCGACTGCTGGCACGCAACGCTGTTGCTGCAGAGGCATCACACGAAACCAAGATTTCCGATGAGGCGATCCACGGTATCTACCGCGAGATCATCGGTGCCTGCCTGGCACTGGAGCATCCGATGACCATCGCCTACCTCGGCCCTGAAGGCACCTTTAGCCATACCGCTGCTACGCGTCAGTTTGGTGCAACACCAAAGTATCTGCCCTGCAGTTCGCTGGAGCTGGTGTTTGATGAAGTTGAAGCAGGCCGTGCCACCTATGGCGTTGTACCTGTCGAAAATGCGTTTGAGGGGGCGGTAACGCCAACGCTGGATCTCTTTGCTGATATGGAGCGCAACGTATTCATTTGTGCTGAAGTGCAGCTCTCGATCCACCATCATCTCTTCACCTATGCCGATTCACTTGATGAGATTGAGGTGGTGCTTTCGCATCCGCAGCCGCTGGGTCAGTGCCGTAACTGGCTGGCCTCACACCTGCCGAATGCGCAGATGATGGACTCATCCTCCACCATTCGTGCCGCGCAGATTGTCGAAGATGCAAAAGCTCACGGTTCCGGTTCGCTGGACTGGAAAAAGTGTGCTGTCATTGGCCCCTACTCGATTGTTGACCGGTCGGAGCTGCCGCTGGTAGAGCGCAATATTGAAGATTATCATGATAATACGACCCGTTTTTATGTGATCGGTCAGCACGATTCACCGGCCTCAGGTGAGGATAAGACATCACTGGTGATGTCGATCAAGGATGAGCCGGGTGTACTGCATAACCTGATCGCATCCTTTGCCGGTCGCGGCATCGGCCTGACCCGTATTGAGTCCAGACCATCGAAGAAGAAGCTCTGGGAGTATGTCTTCTTTGTTGATGTGCAGGGCCATCGTGATGATACAAATGTAGCTGAAGCGATAGCCGAGATTCAGGCTAAACCGGGCGGATTTATTAAGGTGCTGGGTTCCTATCCGGTCTCCAAACCTCTGTAAAATTCATTTTTTTTACCACTAAGACACTAAGGCACAAAGAAAACCTGGGAATAAAGGGCTTATTAAGCAGTGAGTAGAGTAGTGACATGTCTCAATACAAACAAAACAGAAGATTATCTTTGTCTCTCTGTACCTTTGTGGTTCAGGGATAGGGTTGGGTTATGAGTATGGATTGGATGGCACGGGCTGTGCCGCAAACTGCAGGGCTATACCCCTACGTGCCGGGCAAACCGGTGGAGACACTGTTGCGCGAAAAGGGGCTCTCCCGTGCCGTGAAACTGGCCTCCAATGAGAACCCTTATGGCCCCTCTCCCAAGGCAGTCATCGCCATGCAAAATGCTGCAGCGGGTGTGAATCGCTACCCCGATGGTGATGCCAATCTGTTGAAAGAGGCACTGGCCGCATTCCACCATGTGAATCGCGATCAGCTGCTGCTGGGCAATGGCTCCAATGAGGTGCTGGATATCCTGATCCGTACCTTTGCCGGCGCCGGTGATGAGGTGGTCTTCTCCAGTCGCGGTTTTATTGTCTATGCGCTGGCTGCGCAGGCGGCAGGAGCTACTTCGGTGTCGATACCCGAGGCGGACGGCCTGACGCACGATCTGGATGCCATGGCTGCAGCCGTGACTGAGAAGACCAAAGTGGTCTGTGTTGCCAATCCGAATAATCCGACCGGCACGCTGCATGGCAACAGCGCACTGCAGGCCTTTCTCGACAAGTTGCCGCGCAATGTGGTGGTGATTATCGATGAGGCCTATTACGAGTTTGTTGCAGATGAACAGGGTGATTCGGTGCATGAGCTTTCCCATCCCGGCCTGGTGATCAGCCGCACCTTCTCCAAGGCCTATGGGCTGGCGGGATGCAGAGTCGGCTATGCTATTGCAGATGCTCAGATCGTGGCGCTGGCCAACCGTTACCGTGAACCGTTTAATCTTAATCTTCTGGCTCAGGTTGCAGCTGTTGCGGCACTGGATGATCGTGAGTGGGTGATGGCACGCGTGGCGGATAACAATAGCCAGCGAGAGCGGCTTGAGTCTGCTCTCAAGACACTGGGGCTGCTTGGTGGCCGCTGCTTCGGCAACTTTGTGCTGTTGCAGCACAGCCAGTGCGCTGAAATTTTGCGCAGGCTGGAAGATAGGGGCATCATCCCACGCCCGCTGGCACCTTATGGCATGGCAGATTATCTGCGCATCTCGGTAGGCAGCGCAGAAGAGAATAGCGAATTTCTGCAGGGCTTGAATCTCATTCTTGCAGAGCTTCAGGAGTAGTTTGTGTCCAACGCCAATAAACCACTGATTGGTCATCTTGTCATTATCGGCGTCGGTCTTATCGGCGGCTCGGTAAGCCTTGCCCTGCAACGGGCGGGTATTGTCGGTCGTGTCACCGGCGTTGGTCGCAGTCGCGACAATCTTGAGCTGGCACAGAAGCTCGGTGTTGTTGATGGCTGGAGCCACGATGTGGCTGAGGCGGTGCGTGACGCTGATGTGGTGCTGCTGGCGGTGCCGATGAACGCCTACGCCGCTGTTTTTTCTGCCATGGCTGATTCACTACCCGCATCTGCTGTGGTCACCGATGCCGGTAGCACCAAACAGAGTGCTATTACAGCTGCCCACGCCTGCCTGCCAAATCCACAGCGTTTTATCGCTGCCCATCCGATTGCCGGAACAGAACAGTCCGGTGCCGGTGCCGCTTTTGCCGAACTGTTTGATAGGCGTCTGACGGTGATCACACCCGAGCAGGATTCTGATGCAGAGGCTCTGGCACTGGTTCAGCAACTCTGGGAGCAGACAGGTAGCCGCGTGGTCACTATGGATGCGTCAGAGCATGATGAGTTTCTCGCTTCGGTCAGCCATCTGCCGCATCTGGCAGCCTTTGCACTGGTTAATGCCGTGAGCAGGCAGAAACGGGACGGGCATGACCCTTTCTGTTTTGCCGCCGGTGGCTTCCGCGATTTTACCCGCATCGCTTCATCCTCGCCTGAGATGTGGCGCGATATCGCGTTGAGTAACCGCGATGCACTGTTGAGTCAGCTTGATGCCTTTCAGCAGGAGTTAAACGGACTGCGAGAGGCGCTGCTGGCCGATGATGCTGAGAGACTGTTGAATGAATTTACTGCCGCCAGAGAAGCACGCGAAACGTGGCTGGCCAAACATGGGGAAGGTTTATAATGGAGATCGGTGGAACACTGATTGCAGGTCCTGCCAAAGGGCCACTGAAAGGGGAGATTACTGTCCCCGGAGATAAATCGATGTCGCACCGTTCGGTGATGCTCGCCGCACTTGCCGATGGCGTCACAGAGATTCACGGCTTTCTGCCCGGTGATGACAACGTCGCTACCGCGCAGATGTTTATCGACATGGGTGTGAAGATCGAGTGGCTCAACAGTGAGAGAACTGCTCTGCGTGTGTTTGGTGTTGGTCTGCACGGGCTGCAACAACCTGAGAAGATGCTTGATGCCGGTAATGCAGGCACCTGCGTGCGGCTGATGACCGGCATTCTGGCTGGTCAGGAGTTTGAGAGTACGGTGACTGGTGATGCCAGCTTGTGTAAGCGCCCGATGAAGCGTGTGGTTGATCCCGTGCGCAAGATGGGAGCAACGGTAACTGGCAACGATGACGGCAATCTGCTGCCGATCACCATCTGCGGTGGCAAGTTGAAGGCGATTCACCATGTTTCCGAGGTGGCCAGTGCGCAGGTGAAGTCGTGCGTGCTGCTGGCAGGCCTCTACGCCGATGGTGTAACAAAAGTAAATGAGCCGAAACCGACACGCGATCATACCGAGCGTATGCTGCCGCTGTTTGGGCAGCCGGTAGATGTGGCTGAAGATGGCACGATATCAATCGATCCGAACAACAGACTGACTGCCCCAGAGAGTGTGGTCGATATCCCTGCAGATCCATCCTCGGCCTGCTTCTTTGCAGTGGCGGCAAGCCTGGTGGATGGCTCGGATGTGACGCTGAAATCGATTGGTATCAATCCTCGCCGTGATGGCTGGCGTCGGGTGATGGCGGATATGGGCGCTAAGCTCACGCTGGAGAATGAGGCGAAAGTGGGCGAAGAGCCTGTCGCTGATGTTCGTGTTCATTCCGGTGGTCTGCATGGCATGCATGTGGATGCCGATGATGTGCCGGATGCCATTGATGAGTTTCCGGTGATCTTTGCAGCAGCGGCTCTGGCCGATGGTGAGTTCGTGCTTGAGGATGCTGAAGAGTTGAGGGTGAAAGAGTCCGACCGCATCAGTGCTATGGCCGATGCCCTGAGTGCAGCAGGCGCTGATATTGATGAGCGTCCGGATGGCGCACGCATTCGCGGTCTGGCACAGCTGAAAGGTGGCGCCGATGTTGATGCGCTCGGTGATCACCGTATCGCCATGGCGATGGCCGTGGCGGCACAGCGGGCTGAGGGTGAGATTCGTATCCATAATGCTGCGGCGATTGCCACCAGTTTCCCCAATTTTGTGGCGCTGGCACAGAGTATTGGCATGAATGTGCGCTGGCAGGATGAGGTGTAACGCGTGAGCCGGTGGCAGTTAACACCTGGCCTGCAGCTTGCCCTTGATGGCCCTTCGGGTTCAGGCAAAGGCACGGTGGCTAAAATGGTGGCTCGGGAGCTTGGTCTGCCGGTGCTCGATACAGGGCTGCTCTACCGCCTGATAGGCGGGCTTGCCCTGCAGCGCAATATCGCACTGGATGATGAGCAGGCGCTGGTGGCACTGGTTGAGGAGATGCTGCAGAAGGTGGAGTGGAGTGTGCACGGCATCGCTTTTGATGGTGAAAACTGGACAGATCGCCTGCGCAGTGAGGCGATTGGTCATGCCGCCTCAAGTGTGGCTGCGCTGCAGCAGGTGCGTGACAGGCTGCTCGGATTGCAGCGAAAAATTGCCCAATCCGGCTGTGTGATGGATGGCCGTGATGTGGGTACGGTTGTGCTGCCCGATGCGCAGGCAAAGTTCTTTCTTACCGCTTCTGTACGTGAGCGGGCGCGGCGGCGCTGGGCGCAATTGAAAGATGATGGCGGTAGCTCGCTTGATGCAGTGGTGAATGAGCTTAAAGTGCGTGACCAACGCGATAGAGAGCGTCAGCATGCACCACTTAGGCAGGCTGATGATGCGATTGTCATCGACTCGACAACAATGCGGGTGGATGAAGTGGTAGATCGGATGCTGGGGGTTCTGGAGCGGCGGGGTTTGATCAGCTCCTGAAAATAGAAAACGAACACAATACTGAATAACAATTCGCATGAATTGAACTAGGATGGATAACGATATGAGTGAAGCCAAAACATTGGAAGTAGCAGCTGAAGTGGCTGAAGTGGCTGAAGTGGCTGAAGTGGCTGAAGTAGCTGAAGTAGCTGAAGTAGCTGAAGTGGCTGAAGTGGCTGAAGTGGCTGAAGTAGCTGAAGTAGCTGAAGTAGCTGAAGTAGCTGAAGTAGCTGAAGTAGCTGAAGTAGCTGAAGTAGCTGAAAATGAAGAAGAGTCGTTCAAACAGATGTTTGAGGCTTCACTGAAAGAGCATCCTGAAGTTCGTCGCGGTGAGATGGTCACCGGTATGATTGTTGGTATCAACGCTGATGCTGTGATTATGGATGTAGGCGCCAAAGCCGAAGGTTCGATTCCCAGGGCTGAATTTAGCGAAGCCGGTATGGAACTGCCTGCGGTTGGCGACATGATCAGTGCCATGGTGCAGTCCGTTGGTGGTTCAGCCGGTGTGAAGCTCTCGGTGCTCTCGGCACGCAAGATTGAAGCCTGGGGCGCGATTGAGGCGGCAGCAGCAAGTGGTGAAGCGATTGATGCTGTGATTACTGCAGAGGTTAAAGGCGGTTTCCGTGTTAATCTCAACGGTCTCTCTGCATTCATGCCTCGCTCTGAAGCTGATACCGATATGCATGTGAATTCCGAAGCACTGGTAGGCCAGAAATGCAAGGTGGCTGTGCTTGAGGCGCGTCGTAAACCTGAAAATGTTGTTGTCTCACGTAAAAAGCCGATGGCTGTTGAGGTTGAGGCGCAGCGTGAGAAGTTCTTTGAGGGCAAAGCCGTTGGTGACAAGCTCTCCGGTGTAGTGCGTCGCATGACCGATTTTGGTGCATTTATCGATCTTGGCGGCGTTGATGCGCTGCTGCATGTCTCTGATATCTCCTGGCGTCGCATCCAGAAACCTTCTGAGATGCTCACTGTTGGTCAGAAAGTAACCGTTGAAATTGTGAAGCTGAATGCAGAGACCGGCAAGGTATCTGTGTCGATGAAAGCGCTGCAGTCAGACCCGTGGGAGAGCGTGGCAAGCACCTATGAAACTGGCATGCGCCTGACCGGTACTGTACGCCGTCTGCTCGATTTCGGTGCTGTTATTGAACTTGAGCCGGGCATTGAGGGTATGATTCACCGCTCTGAGCTGAGCTGGACCAAGAAAGATGTCAAACCTGCGCAGGCCCTCTCTGAAGGCGATGTGGTTGATGTGGCTGTACTGGAAGTGGATGCGGATGCGCGTCGTATCCGCCTGAGTCTGAAAGCGGTCAGTGATAACCCGTGGCAGCTCTGGTTGGCTGACAACCCGATCGGCTCTCACGTGAAAGGCAAGGTCAAGAATATCACCGATTTCGGCTTCTTTGTGCCGGTAGGTGCTGATCTTGATGGTCTGGTTCACATGGAGAACCTCTCATGGGAGAAACATGGTGCCGAGGCACTGGCAGATTTCAGTAAAGGCCAGGAGGTTGAGTGTGTGGTGCTGGGTGTGGATGTTGAGAAACAGCGCATTGCACTGGGTATCAAACAGCTCTCCAGTGATCCGTTCGAACTCTTCCTGGAAAATGTAAAACGTGGCGACAGCGTCAATGGTAAAGTCCTTGAGATGAAACCAAGTGGTGCAGTGATCTCACTCAGTGAGCATGTCACCGCATTCCTCTCCAAACGTGAAATTCCGCGTGATCATGCGGAGCTGAAAGAGGGAAGTGAGATCGAAGCGAAAGTGATCGATGTTAATCGCAAGCGCAGGCAGGTGGATCTCTCCATCAGTCAGCAGATTCGCGATGAAGAGCGTGATGCAATGCGTAACTATTCACAGCAGGCCGCAGGCAACTCGACGCCTTCAGCGCTGGCGCTGGAGCTGCAGCGTAAACTGCTGGGTAAAATTGACGCAAAATAAGCGGCGAATCAAAAGCGAAACTTGCGAATCGCGATTGATCTCTTATGCTCATGGGTTCAATCGGAGGGTGTTATGACGAAATCGGAACTGGTAGAGATTATTGCTGAGAAACAGGGCGGTATTACACGTCGTGAAGCTGAGGTGGTGGTCAATACCATTCTGTCGGTCATTGGTGATGCACTCGCCTCAGGTGGTCATGTGGAGCTGCGCGGTTTTGGCAGCTTCTCCACCAAGCAGCGCAATGCCCGTCTGGGACGCAATCCGAAAACAGGTGATTCAGTCGTTGTACCCGCTAAAACAGTACCCCACTTTAAACCGGGTAAAGAGCTGCGCGAGCGGGTAGGAAGCGCTGCCTGAGGATCGATCGCTTAACCATGCAGGGGCTTAACTCTGTAAACTGGATCAACGTTCTGCTGGTGATCGTACTCTCATCGTTTGCAACGATGTTTGCCATGGCCAATCTGACGCCGATTCAGCTTCACTTTCTCGGTGTCAGCAGTGGTTCTGTTCCGCTCTATATCCCGGTATTTTCTGCTTTTATGCTCGGCTTCTTTGGCGGTGTACTGGCGCTTACATTTTCCCGGCGCAAACATAAACATGAGATAGCCAGGCTTAAGCAGGAGAATGAGCGCCTGCAGCGTGAAGTGGATAATCTGCGCAATATCCCGCTGCAAGACGACGTATGAATACACTGCTGTTAGCCATTACCGCCATTGCGCTGGTAGTGCTGGTGGCGCTGGTGCTGCGACCGCTGCAGGAGCCGGAAAAAGCGGAACCTGAAGAGGATGAGCGCATCTCACCACTGCTGCGCGGTATCAACTATCTTCTCTCTGATGAACCCGATCTTGCCCTGCAGGAGATGGTGCAGGTGGCCCGATTGCGTTCGGAAGCGGCCGATGTCTATATGGCACTTGGTGAGATGTTCCGCTCCAAAGGTGAGATTGGTCGTGCAGTGCGTATCCATCAGAATCTGTTGGCACGCCCTGATCTGCCGCGCTCGCTACATCTGCAGGCGCATCTGGCACTTGCACTCGATTTTCAAACCGGCGGTCTGCTTGATCGTGCTTTGATGCAGTATCAGAAGGCGCTCGATATCCGTTCTGATCATGCCGGTGCTCTGGAGGCGAGTTTGAGAATTCGCGAGCAGAGCAGCGAGTGGTTGCTGGCTGAAGAGCTGCTATCGCGCTTGGAGCGGGTACGCAACGAATCCTATAGCTCGCATCGTGCTTACCTCTTTTCAGAGATGGCCAGCCAATGCTGCAGAGAGAAAGATCGCGATGGTGCAGCAGAGTATGCAGCCAGAGCACTGGAGCTGGATTCTGCCTGTGCGCCAGCCCGTATGGTTGAGATTGAGCTGGCACTGCAGGCGGCCGATGATAAGGCCGCAGAGGCGGGTGTTGGCGCACTGTGGCAGCACTCCCGTGAACACTTTCCGCTGGTTATCTCGTTGCTGGTTACCTATGAAACATTCTATAAAAAGCGTGGCATCGATCTGTTGCGGAGATTTTGTCAGCAGGGCAGGGATGCCGAGCTGGTTCTGACCTGGCTGGAAGTGGTGGCCAATCGTTTCTCGCGTCAGCAGGCCATGGCGCTCTGTAGTGAGCTGGCCTTTGTGCCGGGCACACTGCGCGAGTCGCTCCGGCTGCAGGCGTTGATGGGTGAGGAGGCTGATCCGCACGCCGAGTTTTCGCGGCAGTGGCGGCTGACCGCCAAGAATTACAGTTGTGAAGAGTGTGGAGTTGAGGTGGTTGCGGTGCGCTGGCAGTGCCCGCAGTGCCACGCCTGGGGAACACTGCACCCGAAACAGAAGGAGAAGGTTTGATGCAGGATCGGTTGATGGTCGCGCTTGACGTGGATGATCGTGAAAAAGCACTGCTAATGCGTGACAGGGTTGGTGATTCGGTGGGCTGGCTGAAGGTGGGTCTGCGTCTGTTTGTGGCTGAAGGGCCTGAGTTGGTACGCGAACTGAACCGCACCCATAAACTGTTTCTCGATCTGAAATTTCATGATATCCCGAACACCGTGGCACAGGCGATTGAGAGTGCCGGTGGTCTGGGTGTGGATATGGTTAATGTGCATGCCGGTGGTGGTGAAGAGATGCTGGCTGCCGCTGCAGCTGCTGCCAAAGCCTTTCCGGATATGAAGCTGATCGCCGTGACCGTGCTGACCAGTGATCCGATGCCCAAAGCGCAGGCGCGGGAAGTCGCCTTGCAGCGTGCGAAGATGGCGCTGGATGCAGGACTTGATGGTGTGGTCTGTAGTGTGCATGAGGCGCGTGCCATCAAAGATCTCTGTGGCGACGATTTTATCACCGTAACACCTGGTATCCGCTGGGGCGGGCAGGATGTTCAGGATCAGAAACGGGTTGCCGACCCGGCCTCTGCCATTGCCAATGGTTCCGACTATCTGGTGGTTGGCCGTCCTATCCTGCATGCGGAAAACCCGGCTCAGGCGGCACAGGAAGCTGTGGCGATGATGCAGTCAGCAGCCTGAAATTGTGACTGCTCCTGCTGATTACGAATCGATTCTGGCCCCCTATGCCTGCCGCAGTATTCATTCGCGAGGCAGGGTCCATCCCGAGCCTGAATCTCCGCATCGAAATGCCTATCAACGCGATCGTGATCGCATTATTCACTCGGCATCATTTCGCAGGCTGGAGTACAAAACTCAGGTTTTCGTTAATCACGAAGGCGATCACTACCGCACACGTCTGACCCACTCCATTGAGGTGGCTCAGATCGCTCGCTCCATCTGTCGCTCGATGCATCTGCATGAAGATCTGGCAGAGGCGGTAGCACTGGCCCACGATCTTGGTCATACCCCGTTTGGTCACTCAGGCCAGGATGCGCTCGATGAGATGATGAAACCCTATGGTGGTTTTGAGCATAACCGTCAGTCCTTGCGGGTGGTTGAGCAGCTGGAGCACAAATATGCGGCTTTTACCGGCCTGAATCTCAGCTATGAAACCCGCGAAGGCATTGTTAAACATCA
This sequence comes from Mariprofundus sp. KV, assembly GCF_013387475.1. Classification (GTDB taxonomy): domain Bacteria; phylum Pseudomonadota; class Zetaproteobacteria; order Mariprofundales; family Mariprofundaceae; genus Mariprofundus. The sequence goes on from NZ_VWNB01000009.1 coordinate 52,118, forward strand.
CTCGGCCTACGACACCCCCAAAAATCGCGATCTGGCCCATTTCAATCTGCATGAGCAGCCGCCACTGGAGGCGCAGATCGGTAATCTGGCCGATGAGATCGCCTACAATAATCACGATATCGATGATGGCTATCGCGCCGGCATGCTCACTGTTGATGGTCTGCTACAGCTTGAGCTGTTTCGCATTCACTATGAGCAGGTGCAACAGGAGTTCCCTGATGCCAGTGAGCGACTGAAGGTGAACGAGACGGTTCGCCACATGATCAATTTTCTCATTGTTGATGTGATTAAAGAGACGTTGCGCCGCATCGATGAGGCTGGTGTAAAGAGTTTTGATGATGTGCGTGCCGCTTCAAAAACGCTGGTAAGTTTAAGCAAGCCGGTGCGCCAGATGAACGGTGAGATGAAAAAGTTCCTCTTCAAAAACATGTATCGCCACTACCGGGTGGCACGCATGTCCAACAAAGCTGAACGGGTGATTCGCGAAATCTTTGAGGTCTACATGCAGCATCCGGCCATGCTGCCGGAGAATCAGCAGCTTGAACTTGAGGCTGCAGCCGCACTGCCAGATGGCGGGCTGACCCCCAACCGGCAGGCAAGAATCATCGCCGACTACATCGCCGGTATGACCGACCGTTACGCACACGAAGAGTACGATCGCCTTTTCAACGTCAGCGCCCGCCCTTAATTCATCCCCTTTAACTCGGCTGTGCGGTCACCGCTGTGCAGCTCTCGGTGCCGGTCTCTTTGTGGTGATGAACGGCCACATCTTCCGCTGGGATGATGTCAGCAAGAATCGCGGTGAAGGCATTTTTCAACGGGCTTATCTTTAAGGCAGGTGGAATGACTCCAAGGCACCAAATGCTGCATTGCAAGACCTGACCCTCCAGTTGACTCCAGTGTGTTTTATATATCGGGTCGGACCAAGTTAAAGCATTGATTCGGTTGTGTTAGTGCAGAAATTGGCGCTGTTTTTCGGGCTTAAAAGTACCTTTTCAGGGGTGAAATGGCAGTTGTAAGAAAGCTCCGGAGACAGATTTAGACTCCGCATGCCAAGCCTGCGCCCATCAATGCATGATGAATTATTTGCGCTTCACTGCTTTTAAAAATATGTTCCTACCTATGATATCTAACCACCTGCAGGTAGAGCCAATCAGTTCATTGATATGAAGAATACAAAGCAACAGCAAAGTATTACATCGCAATACTCTGTCTCAGCGTATATCGATATGCTCATTGCCAATTCAGCGCATCTGAACCAGAGCTCTGCCCTGCTTGAAAAGGCATGTCAGCATGTTTGGGATGCACAAGATGTTGATTCAGAGATGCCAAGCAGTCTGGATGTCGCCATCTTGCTTAGTCAGTTAAGTGCTGATGAGACGACGATTATTGTATGTCTGCTCAGTGACATTCGTTTGCGCTCCGCTGCCTTTCACAAGGTGATTCAACATGAATTTTCTGACGAAGTGCTGCATATGGTTCTGAGTCTGGAGAAGCTGCATGGGTTTAAAGCAACGCAATCCGATGGCCATGTACAGTCTGAGCGGCTGAGAAGAATGTTGTTGGCCATGGTTGATGATGTGCGCGTGGTACTCATCAAGCTTGCCTACAGGGTACAGCGGCTCAGGGAGCTATCCAGAGCCGATGAAGAGACGCAAAAGCGCATTGCATCCGAATCACTTGAGATCTTTTCACCCATCGCCAACCGCCTGGGTATCGGACAACTGAAATGGGAGCTCGAAGATCTATCCTTTCGCTATCTGCAGCCTGAGACCTATAAGCGCATTGCCAAGATGCTTGAGGAGAAAAGAGGCGGACGTGAGAGCTATATCAGACAGGTTGTCACAGAAATTGATGCGCTGCTCAAAAGTTCCGAGATCGATGCCAGGGTTTATGGCAGGCCAAAGCATATCTATAGCATCTGGGCAAAAATGACGCATAAAGACAAACAGTTCTCAGAACTGTTTGATGTTCAGGCCATCAGAGTCACGGTCACCACCATTGCAGAGTGTTATGCCGCACTCGGGTTGATCCATGGTCGCTGGCACCATATTCCTAAAGAGTTTGATGATTATATCGCCAACACCAAACCCAATGGCTATCAAAGCCTGCATACAGCCGTTTACGGGCCTGAGGGGAAACCGGTCGAAATTCAGATCAGAACCAAAGACATGCACGAGTTTGCAGAATTCGGTGTGGCAGCACACTGGCGTTATAAAGAGCGCACCAAACAGGATGCTGTGCTGCAAAAAACGATTCATTCGATCCGCAAGCTGTTGGAAACACCGGAAAGTGATGATGAGGAGTTTTTAGACAGCTTTAAAACAGAGCTCTTCTCTGACCGTGTATTTGTCTTAAGCCCTGATGGCAAAATCATTGATTTGCCGCAAGGCGCAACGCCGCTTGATTTTGCCTACGGTATTCATACAGAAGTCGGGCACAGATGTCGAGGCGCAAAAGTGAACGGTCAGATCGTACCGCTCACCACGCAACTGCAAAATGGCATGCAGGTCGAAATTTTAACCACCAATCAAGCCGCACCAAGCAGAGACTGGCTCAATCCGAATCTGGGTTACATCACCAGCAACAGGGCGCGCGCAAAAATCAAAGCCTGGTTCAGACAGCAGAATTATGAGCAAAATGTGATCGATGGAAAAACGGCAATCGACCGCGAACTCAAACGCATGCACATCTCAAATCCTGATACGCAAAAAGCCCTCACTCACTTTAAAGTGAATAGTGAAAAAGAGTGGTACGCTAAAGTCGGGCGTGGCGACATCACATCAGCGCAGTTAACGCAGGGTTTAATCCAGATTTATGCCAATGAATCATTGAACGCCCTGCCCAATAAACCCAAAGCGAAAAAGAGAGGCAGTGCAGATCCGGCGATTAATGTTTGTGGCGTAGGTAACCTCTTATCCTATATGGCCAACTGCTGCAGACCCGTTCCCGGTGATGAGATCATTGGCTTTATTACTCAGGGCAAAGGGATTTCGGTGCATCGCCCTGATTGTATCAACATACTCAACCTGGAACATGATAAGCAGAAGCGACTCATTGCTGTTGAGTGGGCAGATCATGAGTATCAGACATTTGAGATCAATCTTGCAATCGAAGCCATCGATCGTACAGGTCTGCTAAAAGATGTGACAAGTATCCTTTCCGACCTGAAGGTCAACGTGCTGAGTGTTCAGACCTTATCCAACAGAGATACGCAAATGGCAGACATGCAGATCATGATGGAGATAAAGGACTTGGAGCAACTGCAAAAAGTGACTGATAAAATAATGCAGTTGCCCAATGTGCTGAAGGTTTATCGCCAGAATTCATAAGGCTTCGGCCTAGAGAAGAATGGTTTCTAATCAAGAGGTTTGGGGCAACAGGCCTGTCATTGTGTTCACACCATCTTGTTGCTTCACTTAAATGCCCCTTTCCAGAGCAGCTGCAAGCGACCGGAAGTTGCCGTTCGGGATAATGAGGCGGACTATTTGCCTAACATGCGAGAGAAGAAACCACCGGACTTTTTGACGGCTTCGGCTTTCTTGCTTGCTTCGATAAGGATAACCGAGATGTTATCGGGGCCACCGGCTGCGTTGGCGAGGCGGATCAACTCATCGGCTGCTTTGTTCATATCTTTACCAAAGCGGGTGAGGGTCTGTTCAATGATCTCATCGGAGACCACATCGGTGAGGCCATCAGAGCACATCAGATAGAGGTCGCCGGGGAAGACGATGTCTTCAACAATGTCGGGATCGACACCTTTGCCTACACCAAGCGCACGGGTGACCAGATTTTTGATGGTGGAGTTGCGGGCATCTTGAGCGGTAACAAGGCCGCGACGCACCTGTTCATGGATCAGTGAGTGATCCTCGGTGACATGGGTCAGTTCACCATCACGCTGGCGGTACATGCGCGAATCACCGACATGGGCTGCGGTGATGCGATCACTGTAGAAAACGGCAGCCAGCACGGTGGTGCCCATGCCTGCACATCCGGCTTTTCTCTGTGCGGTATCATAGATTGAATCGTTGGCGTGGCGGATAGCGTTGCGCACCAGAATCGATTCACTGGTGAAGCCGGTATCACTATCAATCTGGGCGGCAGGAATATCGAGTACTTTGGCTTTGATCTCGTTGGTGATGATCTCAACCGCCATGGCGCTGGCCACTTCACCGGCGTTGTAACCGCCCATGCCATCAGCCAGTACGGCAATGCCGTGGCTTGGTGTGGTGCCGACAAAATCTTCATTATGTTTGCGCCGGATGCCGACATCGGTTTTGGCTAACATCTTTAATTTCATCATCAGCGGCCTCCCTGGCTTCTGCTCTGTTGCAGGCACTGCTGGATTCGCTCAAGTGCCTCACCAGCTGAGCCGATGCGATGATCAGCTTTTTTGGCAAGCAGACTGTTTATTAGATCGGCCACACAATCGGGTGTATCGGCATTGAGCTTGCGCACATCGACATGTGGTTCTTTAGCAATTTTAAACATCAACTTGGAGATCGATTCGGCCTTGAAGGGGCGTACGCCAGCCACCATCTCATAGAGCATGACGCCGAGTGAAAAGAGATCTGAGCGGCCATCAATCGGTTTGCCCGAGAGCTGCTCCGGTGACATGTAGGATGGAGTTCCCAGTACCGTGCCGGCCTTGCTTTTACTTGATTCGGTAATGTGGGCGATGCCGAAGTCGGTCACCTTCACCGCTTTGTTTTTCAGAATCATGATGTTGGCCGGTTTAATGTCGCGATGAATCACGCCATTGTTGTGGGCGTACTGCAGCGCTTCGGCGACCTTGGCGATAATTTTCAGGGTCGTGGGAATCGGCAGGGTTTTACCCTCTTTGGTGTAGGGGATGAGATCGATGCCATCGAGATACTCCATGGCGATGTAGGCGAGATCATGTTCATCACCGGCATCAAAGATGGTGACGATGTTGGGGTGATTGAGCATGCCGGCAATCTCAGCTTCGTGGAAGAAGCGCTCTTTCACCTCTTCCAGCTGATCAGGTTCAAACTCTTTGGAGAGGGCGAGTGTTTTGATGGCAACCTGACGGTTAATTTTAGGGTCTCTGCCCAGATAGACCGTGCCCATCGCGCCTTTACCCAGCTCGCTGACAATCTCGTAGCGGCCAAGCGTCGGTTTGTTGTCACCGCTGGCCAGCAGGCTGGAAATGCCTGCATTGGAGCCTTTGTCAGAGAGCGTGTCTCTGGCATTTTTTGCGCTGATAATGCGGGTCTGAATATCGCGGAAGGTGCTGTTGTGACCCGCCATATGCTGGTAGACACTGATGGCATCATCAAACTGGCGTTTACGTTCAAAGGCCAGGCCCAGGTCATAAAGAATGGCGAGCAGATCTTCATTCATCGGGCAGGTGAGGAACTTCGCATAGGCATTTTCCAGCATGCCCTGGCTTTGAAAGGAGAGACCCAGCATCTTATTGGTTTCATTGGGATCGCTAGCCGTGGTTGGCTGCTTCTCTTTGATCACCAGGTACTGCTTAATGCTGATGCCAAGCTGCCCGATGATCAGTAGCAGACAGCATATGGCCGTCTGAATCCAGAGACTGAATGCAGATATGAAGATATAGCCTGTTATCAGCAGGATGAGGCTTATGGCAACCGTGGCAATGACGCCGACAAGTGGTGTGAGGCGTGGTAGCACGAGCGTCAGGTAGAGCCCGGCCAGCAGCAGTAGTGCCAACTCGGCATAGAGCGCCCAGTCAGGGCGAATCACAGACTCCTCCTTGAGGATGCTCTGCAGGCTATGGGCAGCAAACTCACTGCGAGACATGTTGGCTTTCAGTGGTGTATCTACGCCGTTGGCTGAACTGCCAATGAGTACGATTTTACCTTTGAAAAGGTTGGCGGGGATTTCGTCGGCAAGAAGCTGGGATAAGTTGTATCTTGTGAAGCTGTTGCCGCTGCTGTCTGCATGAAAGGCAGGGAAAATACGCAGTTGCTGATCGGTCGCCACATTGATTGCACCGAGCTCTATATCGGTGCCGAGATTCAGGCGTACGTCACTTAAGGGGATGTTCATCGTTCCGGCAGCAAGCGTAAGCACCATGGATGGATAATACAGGCCTGAAAAGGTGACGGCCAAAGGCAGTGAGCGAAGTGTCTCATCCTGATTGAGCGGGAAATTGAAGTGGCCAAAGCCTGCAGCGCCCTCTGAGAGCGTGTTGTAGGGGTGGCGAAGCATAAAAGCATGCATTGGTGAAGCGCTGCTATTGCTGAAGTTGATCTGCCTGATAGCCGAACGGCGGATATAGTTAGGGGCGAGGATGTTGCTGCGGTTCTCTTCACTGGCGAATTCGAAAAAGAGCGGTAGCAGCACATTGCCGGCCTGATGCACCTTTTCTGCCAGCATGTCATGCTGTGTGGTCTCATTCAGCGTGGCAGGTTTCAATTCGGCCTCACTGTAGAGCATGTCCAGCGCAATCAGTTTGGCACCGGCATTGGAGAGCTTCTCTATGGTTGCGGCAATGCTGCTCTGGGGAGTCTGGTCATTGCCTTTTGAATCAACGTTAACAAGTACAATGCGATCATCTGCCGGCAGACTGTTTGTGCTGGCGGTAAAATCATAGAGGGCGTTATCAACGCTCTGCAAAGGGGAGAGTTGGCTGCTGTATCCGACCAGAACAAGTAACGAAACCAGGACACCAACAGACCAGTCCGATTTCCAGATAGTGCCATAGTTCAAAAACAGTTCCCCTTAATGAGATGTTGCTCGCCTGAGATGCTCTGATCTGCTCAGAACTTTCCTGCAGTTGATGGATGCACAAGCATGTCTGCCACGCAAGTAACTGCTTTATATGCAAGAATAAAACCGTATCTGTTATCCTGCGCATTGATTGTTTGGCATGAGCCGGTTAATCAGTATCTCCCTAGCGATCAGGCATATTGGCGATAATGGCAAAGCGATGCAATAGCGAGGGTAATATTCCCTGCACTATTGCCCCTGAAATTTTCACTGATTAGGCAGTTGACAGGGCAGGGGTCGCTCACTACGGTTCGGCCTCGATTTTCCCCGATAGTTCAGTTGGTAGAACGGTGGACTGTTAATCCATATGTCGCAGGTTCGAGTCCTGCTCGGGGAGCCACATACAAAGGCCGGCACATTGCCGGCCTTTTTTCGTTTTGGGCAGAGATGGTGTGCAGGCGAATGTGTTTCAATGTTGTCTCTTTTTTCGGGCAGTTTATGCCTGTATGTCGAATCTCCCGGGTGGCCGGTTTGTTTTAAGCATGGTTGTGAAATAGTTCACGCGATCTGCGCGCGCTCCCTTATACTGTTGCCGCGAATATATTGGGGAGTTTGTTGTGGCTGGTCAGGCCGTGGCCTGCTGCCGGCAGGCTGGTAAAATTTACGCTTCAATAACAGTAGTATAAAAGGGTTTTTCCCCGTATTTGCCTCCTTGATAATGGAGGGGTAAGCGGCTACTGTACGTTCGTTAGATTTCTGTAATGACGGGAAGCAGGGCAGATCTATTTTTTTAAGCAGTATGGGACGGGAACTATGAAAGCTTACTTTTGGCTCACAAAAAAACTGAATAATATATTGATATTTAGCTCACTATTGTTGCTGCTGGGTGCTTTAGTCCCTGCATCTGCAGGGGCGGCAATTGGTGACCGTCTGGAGGTTGCATCCGGCGGAGCGATGCTTTACGCCGGTCCTGCATCCTCTGCGGCCAGGGTTTCGCGCCTTGCCAGTGGTGATCAGATGGTGGAGATGGAGCGCCAGGGTGGCTGGGTTTTCGTCTCGGTGAAACAGAGTGGCGCACAGGGCTGGGTTGACTCCAGCGCCGTACGTAAGGCGGTGATGAAGCCCCGACCTGTTGAGAAGAGCCGGGTAATCAAGAAAGGTAAAACAGTTGTTGTGAAGAAGATTGCCGAGACGCCGATCAAGGTTCCTGATCTGCCGGTAGTTACCCGCACTGTTGCGCTTAAAGAGCTGGGTTATCGTAAGGGCATCATGTTTGAAGGGGCCTATATCCACTCCAAGACCGTCTTCTTCGATGCGCCTATGGACTCGCAGATCGCGTATGGATCTTTCAAGATGCTTTTCCGGGCCACTCCTACGTTGCATAAGCTGGCCAACATTCGAGTATCTATTAATGACATGCCCTATAAACAGATCAATATTCCTTCCGGTGAAGGTCTGCATGAGATGGATGTGCTGCTGCCCTCATCTGCATTTCGCGGCAAACTGGTTAAGGTCACCATTGTCACTTCGCTGCCTGTCTCCGATGACCGCTGCTTTGATGACCGTCTGAACGATGTCTTCCTGCATGTGCTGCCGGAATCAACACTGAATATCTCCTATCAGCCGGTGGAGAAGTCCATCCGTGATGCCTGGCGCCTGCTGCCGCAGGATGTGACCATCAGTCTCTCCAGTGGCGCCCTGGGCAAGAGTCAGTTTGCTTCAGCGCTGGCGCTGATGGCGATGCTGGTTGATAACGAGAAGCGTGTGAAGATCGTTCGTCTGCCAGAGGTTGGTAATATTGTTATTGCTCCGAAGTCGGAGATCGAGTCGCTGATTCGCCAGAAGCTGCTGCTTCAGGATGATGGTAAGCCGATGGCTGAGGCCGGAGAGTCTCTGGATCATGTCAGTAATCTGGCCCTGATGCGTCTGCCGAACCGTTCCGTACTCGTGGTGACTGATCCTTATGATATTCAGCCGATGTATCTGCTTAATGATGCCTGGAAACTGACCGCTGCAGGCGATCACTACCGCGTCTTCAAGCCTGATAATCTTCTGGCCTACAGTGAAATGCTGGGTACAGAGGGGGATGCCGGTTACTACTCGTTGCCACTGGATAAGCTGGGTATGAATCTGGAAGCCAAGGCTCTGACCCGCGAGGTAAGCTGGCAGACTATTATAAGCCCGTTTGTGGTTCCTCTGGGGACGCGTCCGGACTTTATGCTGTTGAATGTGGTGGCGCCCGTTCGCTGGGAGAAAGACCCTACCTATGAGCTTTATGTATTCCTTAATGATGTACTGGTGAAATCTGCCCGTCTTGAGAATACAGGCCTGAAACAGCAGTTTACCATTAACCTGCCAACTGAGTATCAGAAGCAGTACAACGATATTCGTGTGGTGGTTCAGCATGATATTGAGATTGGTGATTGCCGTGCTGTTATGCCGCACGACTATGTTCAGGTTACGCCTGACAGTGCGCTGGTTGTGAAGCGTGAAGAGAGTGCAGCTCCGAAGAAATTCTCTGATCTCTCGCGTTACTTCCTGCACGGTTTCGACACCTATCTCTCCTTCGATTATCTCGAGAAACCTGAGCATGTGCTGCAGTTGATGGCGCGTTTGGCAGCTGATTTCCCGCTGATGATCGACCACACGCGTGTTCATTTTGTCGAGAAGGGATCCATGCTTAAACCTGAAGGGCCATTCGTGGCGGTTGGTAACTTCCCGCTCAGCGAAGAGATCGAAGCACCTGTGCGTTTTGATCAGGGGCGTGTGAAAATTGTCTCTCCTGGCGGTGAGTCCTATTTCGATGTCAACAGACTACCCAATATTACAGTGGCTGAGATTGCCAAGTCGTTCGACTCTTATGGACTCTGGATCAATCCATCTGACTCTGTTGAAGGGCCTCCGATGATTGAGAGGATTGAGCTGGCAGAGGATGACGTCGCCTTTATCGATGCCAACGGTGTCATCAAAACCATGGATAGCAGTGAGCCATCACTGGCTCAGGTCTACTACCCTGATGTTGAGAACTGGTTCGATGTGCTCGGTAAATACCGTTTCTGGTTGATGGTGCTGTTGTGGTTCCTGCTGACGATGGTTGTGGTATACCTCTACCGTATGTCCAGAGCCAACAAGATGGCGCGTGAAGAGGATGATGCGCTCTATCAGGAAGAGGAAGCCAGAATGCAGGGTGGGCATGCAGCGCACCTGCATGAAGATCATACCATCCATCCAACCGATTCCCTGGATCATCTTGATGAGAAAAGGTGATTTGAGGTATGAGCCAGCCGGAAGCGGGCGCTAAACTCCGCATTGGTGAACTGCTGGTGAGCCGCGGGCTCATCAGCAGTGACCAGTTGCAGGAGGCGCTTGATCAGCAGCAGGCGGAGGGAGGACGGCTTGGAGATATCCTGCTTTCCCGCCGTGCCATCACAACTGTCGCATTTTACGATGCCCTGACAGATCACTTCCGTCGCGGACGGATTGGTGATCTGCTGGTTGAGAGGGAGCTGATCACTGAGTACCAGCTACAGGATATTCTTGAAACCCAGAAGCAGTGGGGTACTCGCTTTGGTGACATTATTCTGGCCAAGGGGTTGGTGAAACCCTTCTTTCTGAGTCAGGTTCTGGCCGATCACTTCGATAAACCGAATATCGATATGCTTAAAGAGAGGCTGGACACGAGCATTCTTGATCGTGACAACCTCTCCACCTATTCAGAGAACCTGTTTGTGCCGTGGCGCAGAGAGAATGGATTACTGAAGGTGGCCGTGGTTGATGTCACCCCTGAGCTGTTACAGATCGTCGACCGTGTGGTTGGCGAGCCGTTTGATTTTGTTATCACTTCAAAATTTGACATTATCTGGACGCTGCAGGAGATCGGTAATCAGTTCTATACGGAAAAAGCTGTACATGAGCTTGCCAATATTATGCCGCAGTTCTCAGCCAGTGAGGTGTTTACGCCCAGACAGCTGATCTTTGTCTTTATCTGGATGACCCTGAGTGTGGCTGCACTGGCACTCTGGCCGATCAACTCCATCATTGCCCTGAATCTGGCGATTTCGATCTTCCTGCTGCTCAACTTTGCGCTACGTATGGTGTTGACCTGGGTGGGTGGCGATAAGTACTTTGATAATCTGGTAACCGATGAAGAGGTGAATGCGATTGATGAGCGGACGCTGCCGGTCTACTCCATTCTGCTGCCAATGTACCATGAGTCGGCAACACTGCCGAATATCGCACAGGCACTTCGCTCCCTCGATTACCCGCTCTCCAAGCTCGATATTAAACTGATTCTTGAGCAGGATGATGATGAGACTATTGAGACGGCAAAAGAGCTCGGTCTTGAGGGAATCTTTGAGATTATCCGTGTGCCGGAGTCATTCCCGAGAACCAAACCCAAAGCGTGTAACTATGCCCTGCACTTCTGCCGAGGTGAGCTTGCCACAATTTACGATGGTGAGGATGCACCGGAGCCTGATCAGCTGAAAAAGGTTGTGATCGCCTTCCAGAAAGCTCCCGAGAATACGGCGGTGATTCAGGCCAGGCTCAACTACTTTAATGTGGCAGAGAACTGGCTGACCCGTATGTTCACCATGGAGTACTCCCTCTGGTTTGATTTCTATCTGCCTGCTCTTGATGCACTGCGCATTCCAATTCCGCTTGGTGGCACCTCCAACCACTTCAAGATGAATGTTCTGCGTGAAATGCAGGGCTGGGATCCCTATAACGTAACCGAGGATTGCGATCTTGGCGTGCGTCTGACCCAGCGTTTCTATCGTGTGGGTGTTGTGAATTCGACCACCTATGAAGAGGCCAACAACTCCATTCCTAACTGGATTCGCCAGCGTTCGCGCTGGTTGAAGGGTTATATGCAGAGTTATCTGGTGCATATGCGCGCGCCGCTAAAACTCTATGGCGAGTTGGGTCATATCGGCTTCTGGGGGTTCCAGTTCTTTATCGGCGGAACGATTGTGAGTGCGCTGGTGACCCCGATCCTGTTCCTCATGTATATCCTCTGGCTGATCACGCAGACGATGGTGTTTGACCCCTATTTCCCCTCCATGGTGCTCTACATCAATCTGTTTAATCTGCTTATCGCCAATGGTTTCCTGATCTACCTGTTTATGCTCAGTGGCTTTAAACGCAGATATTTCGATCTGATTCCATGGGCTCTTACCGTTCCTTTCTACTGGATTCTGCAATCATGGGCCGGATACAAGGGGCTCTGGCAGTTGATCCATAACCCCTTCTACTGGGAGAAGACCCATCATGGTCTGACCACCTTTGAGGTGGGGCATGAGAAGTCAGATGTGAAACCTGCCCCTGCAGCCGGTGGTGCCAAATGAGGGGTATGACCCGCCGTACCGGCCTGGAAGGGCAGCTGTTTCTGGCGTTAATGACCGCCATTCTGGTGTTCATGACGATCTGGATTCTCTCCAACGGTTTTATGCTCGATTCAGCTACCATTCGCTGGACTCGTGTGGTCAGTGCGCTCGATGCCGAAGAGATTCTGGTGGAGAATCTCTCTTTCCTGATGCCGCATCTGCCGCTCTATCTGCTGATTCCGTTCTACTATATACCCGGCCTTGCCACCGGCGCGGCGCCCTATCTGCTTTCGGTAATCGTTGCTGTATTCCTGCTGCATCTGTGGGCGAAAAACCTGAAAGAGGTGGAGCTCAGTGAGCACAGGCTGGTTATTCTCGGACTGCTGGTGGTGCTGCATCCTGCATTTCTCTGGAGTGCAACTACAGGCAGCCATATCGCACTGAGTATGCTCGCCTTCTATCTGCTTTACCGTGCAGCTCAGCACATTATTTCAGAACATGACCTGCACTCCTATATCTCGCTTGCCGTGGTGTTCGTTTTCTATTTCTTTATCGATGGCTCGGCGATCTTCATCTTTGTTGCACTGATTCCGCTGCTGGTGGTGATTGCACCGATTCGAACCATCATGGTATCACCGATGAGTCTCTATCTCATCGTCGGTACCCCCTTTGCTTTTGCACTGTTCAGCTGGGCCTATCTGAACTGGATCTTTGAAGGTTCGTTTATCAACTTCATTACCGATGCCGACTCAGACTTCCTCGGTGGTATGCTGCATGTGTTCGATTATCCCTGGCTTCTCGATTATGGCGGGGAGTTTTTCATGCCGCTTCTGGCTGCCACCGGATATCTGCTGATTGCCTTCCCTGTATCGGTCTATCTGCTGCTCGATACCATTAACAACAGTTATCGTTTCCGTGCCTCTTTTGTGCTGCTGCTGCATCCTCTGATCGCCATTGCTATTGCGACCAGTCAGTACTATCTGACCCATCCGTTTGAGATTCTGACGCTGGTGAGTGCAGGTCTGATGGCGGAGCTTACCTATGTGAAGATGCAGACCAAACGAGAGTTTGTGTTCCTTGTTATCTTCATGATGGTCAGTGTGGTTGGTGGCTGGTGGCTGTTTATTGAAACGGCCAGTCCGCAGATGGCGCAGTGGGTGCAGGCCTTGAAAGGGGAGCAGCTGCACAGTGCACAGAGTGATGGTGATCTGCAGCTGGGCCTGTGGTTGAAAGAGCATCGTCAGCAGACCATGATGTATGAGCGCAGTGCTTTCAGGGTGATTGCTGCCAGAGGCGATGCCAAAGGGCTGGTGCTCTCTTTTTCGCATGACTTTAAAGCTGCCATGCGTTCAAGAATCCCCGATGTTGAACAGATTGCTGTGCCGGAACCGGACACGCTTATCGGGCGCAGAGACTGGCTGAATATCAGGCACCCTAATCTCTACGCTTACGGCATGAAGGGATTTGATCTGGTTTACGACTATATGGGTTGGCGGGTGTACCGTAAGCATGGGTAATAGTGTTGTGAAATGGAGTCTGCTGGCCGTGGCAGTGGCACTGCTTGCCGGTTGCGCCAGTGAGGCGCTTGTCCAGAACAAGAGTATGAAGCGCGGCTTTAATGCACTGCAGCATGAGAGCTTGCCGTGGGATCAGCCCGCGGCGAGAAAATCGATCAGCAGGCTTACTTCTCTTGGTGCCAATGCGGTGGTGTTTATCGCTTTTATGGAGCAGCAGGAGCCAAGCTCACATCAGGTGAGGCGCTCCAATGCCGTGACCATGCATCAGCTAAAAAAAGCAATCTCCTATGCAAAGGCAGACAAGTTGCATGTGGCGTTGAAACCGCAGATGCTGGTACATAATTCATGGGCAGGTGAGATCAATCATCGCACTGCTTATGATTGGGATCTCTGGTTTGCCAACTACTCCAGAGAGATCATGGAGTACGCAATTTTTGCCCAGCAGCAGGGAGTGGATACATTCGTTATCGGCACTGAGTTGTCCAGGGCATCCGCACATGTCAACTGGCCCCGGCTTATTCGTCAGGTGCGTCGAGTCTTTCGCGGTCAGTTGACCTACGCAGCGCATAATGTGGAGGGGGTGAGAGCATTTCCGAACTGGGATCTTCTTGATGCCGTTTCACTGACTTTTTACCCGTCACTGGGAGCAAGTAGTGACAGGGCATCGCTGCAGGCTCGCGTGGATATTGCCGTTGAGGAGTTGCGTGTTGCAGCAGCGGCGATCAAGCGGCCACTGTGGGTGATGGAGGTGGGTATCCCGTCTGCTAAAGGGGCCTCATTAAAGCCCTGGGAGTGGCAGGGATTAAAGCATAGAAGCGTGGATTTGGCACTTCAGAGTGAGGTGCTCGATATCTGGTTAAGGGCACTGGATCAACCGTGGGTTGATGGCATTTATATCTGGGCGTGGTACAGCAATGCCCGTGCAGGTGGTCAGCGCGACACCGATTACACACCGCAGAATAAACCTGCAGAAGATGTGATCGGACGTTACTGGTGAGGGGTTGAATGATGGGTTTTTTAAATATTAGAAAGAGACTGATTCTATCTGTTATGGCAATGCTGTTTGCTATGGGGCTGACTACTACGACTTCATATGCCGGTGTTGGTATCCTCGAGGAGGATGAGAACTCTATCTCTGCAAACCTCTCATTTTCCGGTAGTAACAAGCAGTGGGATAGTAACAGGAATGTGCTGACCTCAATCTGTCAGAGACGCAATGTCGATCTCTCTCTCGGATATGAGTATGGCTGGTCCTATTTCCATACCGTCTACAGCAGTGTGAACTTGGCTTACCGCAAGTGTGGTGTGGGTACTGTTCGTACTGCTATTCCAGGAGCGCCTGCCGGTTTTACGATAAACACCCAGTACGCCTCCGGCAGAGCATGGGGTTTAGGTGATGTCGAACTGGGTATCCGTACCCGCTTTGGTGGGAACTATATTAATAATGCGGCATGGGAAACTTTTCTGATTATTCCAACCGGTTACGACAACAACAGCCCCTCTGCACTTGGCCGGGGAGCTCTTGGTGCTGGTCTCGGTTTGATTTTCTCATCAGATGCATCTGACAGATATCCTAATAAGTGGGGATACAGTCATAAGAAGTGGGGTTGGAAGGCGGGCACTAAATTCACCTACTTCTTCTCCTCCAAAGGTAATTCACTCTCTACATTTGCGGCAGTTCAGTATGCCTTCACAGCCAGTGACTTTGAGCAGACGGGTGATTATTTAGAGTTCCGCATTGATAACTCCATCGGCTTTCAGAATGGTGGCGTTCAGCAGCAGGTCTTTATTAATCAGGCACCAACGGCCATGACCAGCTCTGATCAGACCTCGTTCAAGATAAAATACAGCCACGCCTTTATTGGTACGGGCTGGTCAGGAAGTATCAGCCTTGGCCACGCCTTCTTTGGTCGTAATGCAGCAAAATCCACCTCTATTGCAGCCGGTGCAAACTACCGGTGGAGAGACTAAACAATGATTAAAACGGTAACCTTCGTTCGCCTGCTGGCGCTGTCATGTGTGACGGCAGCCAGTGCTGTTGCGTTTGCAGCAGAGGGGGACCTGTACCGTTTAGTTGATGACTCAAACCTTCGTCAGGGGCCGGGCAGCTCTTATGCGGCTGCCGCGATGGCACACAAGGGTGATGAGGCAGTTGAGCTGAGTAGAAATAGTAGCTGGTTGCAGGTACGCCTGCAGAATGGAACTACAGGCTGGTTATACAGTGCAGCACTGACGCCTCAGACTCCTGCCAAGGCAGTGAAAACAGATCAGTTACCCGATGCACAAGCCGTCTCAGAGGCAGTTCAACGTGAAGCTTTGTCCGTGAGCGAAGTGCAACCCCTTTCAGATGAAAACAGCGTTATCGTATCCGCACCAGTGAAGCCGGCAGCGCATCGTGCTGTTATCAAGCAGGGTGAAGTGGCCGAAGCTTTTGTGCTTAATGGTTACGGTGCTGCTCCTGAAAAAACAGAAACAGCGGTAGTAGCGGTTCAACCGTCAGCAGAGCCCAAGCCTGTAGTTGAAACCAGGGTGCAGCCGGTCAAAGCTGCGCAGACACCGGTCGCTGATAAAACAGTCAAACCGGCAGCGCATCGTGCTGTTATCAAGCAGGGTGAAGTGGCCGAAGCTTTTGTGCTTAACGGTTATGGTGCTGCACCCGAAGTTGATATCAAGCCGGTTATGCTGTCTGAACAGCCAGTGATGAAAAGTGAAGAGCCTGTGGTTTGGCAGCTCTCGTCTGAAGAGACTACAGCAACCGATTCCGAGGTAACATCTGCAGCCCCTGCTGAGATAAAACAGGTGGGTGACGTTGCCATTGTAGATCTGCTTGCGGCTGAAACGGCACTTGCGCCAGTTCCGGCAGAGAAGGTGGCGGCAGAGAAGGCGGCGGCAGAGAAGGCGGCGGCAGAGAAGGCGGCGGCAGAGAAGGCTGCGGCAGAGAAGGCTGCGGCAGAGAAGGCTGCGGCAGAGAAGGCTGCGGCAGAGAAGGCTGCGGCAGAGAAGGCAGCGGCAGAGCAGGCAGCAGCAGAGAAGGCAGCAGCAGAGAAGGCAGCAGCAGAGAAGGCAGCGGCAGAGAAGGCGGCGGCAGAGAAGGCGGCGGCAGAGAAGGCGGCGGCAGAGAAGGCGGCGGCAGAGCAGGCAGTTGATGTTCAGATTGAGGCTACACCTTTACTGACGATGGACGAGTCTGAGGTGGCTGTTGCCCCCGTTGCAATCCAATCGGGCGAAACACAGCAGATTATTCAGACAACAACCATTCGTTCAGGGCCGGGAGCACTGTTTGAAGTTCTCGGCTGGGTTGGTGCCGGTGCTGATATCATTGCGCTTGAGCAGCAGGGACAGTGGTTGAAGGTGCAGATGAAACAGAGCGGGCGCATCGGCTGGATTGAGGCGGAAGCTTTAACTCAGGGGGCTGTAGCTGATCAGCCTGCTTATACTGTGCAAGAGAGGGCCGCTGGCTCACCGGTAACTGCTACTGGGGCGCTTGCTCCATCACCACTAACACCAGTTGTTGAGCAGCAGCCGTTGGTAGAAGAGACGGTTGATGCCATGCCAGTTTCTTTGGCTACTGATCAGGACAGAGGCAGGGCTCTCTATCGTTTTGAAAAGAATGCGAATCTGCGTGCCGGTCCGGATGCAGGGTTTGATGTGGTCTCCTGGGCAACTACCGGTGCCTATGCCGTTGGGTTGGCGCAGCAGGGTAACTGGTATCGTGTTCAGATGCAGGAGAGTAAGCTGATCGGTTGGGTCTATAAGAGCTCTGTTGCAATGGTAAAAGCAGCAGCACCAGTGGTTGTTGAGCGTGCTGCACAGGTGCAGGAGCAGCCTGCAATGGCTGCTGTAGAAACAACTGCACCGGTAATACCGATGCGGCCAGCCGTGGTGGCGACCTCTCCGGCAGAAGAGAAACGCTACCTGTTTACTGCAAACACAGGACTAAGGGCTGGTCCCGGCAATCAGTTTGATGTGGTTGCCAATGGCGCAGCCAGTGAGACAGCGACTGAGATTGATCGTCAAGGTTCATGGAGCCGGGTTCGCATGACCCTGAGTAACAAGGTGGGCTGGGTGGAGAGCTCCCTGCTTGCAGCTGTTGCAGAGGGTTCTTCAGCTGTTGTGGCTGTTTCTGATGCTACGCCTGCAGTGAAAGAAGGTGCTGTGTCTGAAGCCGCTCCGGAGCCTGCGGTCATAGCGTTGAAAACGGACATGCGTGAATCTGAGCCGGTTGTTAAGCCTGCACCTGTGCAACTGGTTACCGATAACAGGCCTCTCTATTTTTTCAAGGAGACCAGTAAGCTCAAAGCCGGCCCCGGTAATCAGTTTGATGCTGTGGCCTGGGGAGCGCGTAATGAGACAGCCAGTGAGATTGATCGCAAGGGTGACTGGTCGAGGGTTCGCCTGACCCTGAGCAATAAGGTTGGCTGGATAGCCAATGCACTGTTGATTCCGGCTGAAGTCGTGACCCACACCGCAGCAGCTCCGGCACTGCTGGCATCAGCAGAGTTGCCACAGGAGGGAGGCCTCTATGAGGTGATCAAAACCTCCACCCTGCGTGTTGATGCAAAAGACAGTGCCGAGGTCAATGGCTGGATCGGAAAAAGTGAACCTGTTGTAGTGCTTGAGCGCAGGAGTAACTGGGCGCGAGTCAATCCGCAGGCTGCCAATAATCATGTCGGCTGGATCAAAGCGGATGTATTGAAGGAGATCTCTGCAACAGCAATGATTATGCGCGATGGAGAGCATTTTATCAGCAAGCGTAATCTGAAAACTACGCTGAAAAGAGTCTCCCATGGCGAGGCATTTAACTTCTCCTACGCAGCCCTTGAGCAGGCTCTCTACAGGGTGCCTGTTGAGGAGTTTTATATCAATATCGACAGGGATGATCTCGAAGCGGTCTTCCGCAAAGATGTGTATGATAAATCCTCCTTTGATATTGAACTGAAAACCAAAGGATTGACGCTGAACAGAACGATGATTGGTCGTATCAGTGTGTTGGGAAGTTCGACGCGAGTGTTTGAAAAGAAATCGCTGCTCATCAAACTGGATAAGGATGGCGGCCGCTCCTATGGACGGCGCAGGATTGCCTTGCGATCGATGGCCACTGATAAGGCGATGATGCGTGAGTGGATGACCTGGAAGATGCTGGCGGCACTGGGTATGAAGGTGCCTGAGGTTCACTTTACCCGCGTCAATTTTAACAATGGTGAAAAGGTTGGCATCTATCTCTCGGTTGAGTGGATGGGCGAGAATTTCCTTGCCGGCAACGATATGGATGTAAATGGCGAGTTCTTCCAGCCCGAAGATGCATTTCACTGTGGTGATCTGCATACCACCGATGAGGAGCAACTGGCCCTCTGCTTCAACAAGATTACACCACCGGATGCCGATTACAGTTCACTGAGCAAGATGGCAAAAGCTGTCAAAAATGCCTCCAATGAAGAGATGCATAAGGTGTTGGCAAAACACTTTGACGATGAGACTGTTATCAACTGGATCGTTACCAACTCACTTGTAACCAATGGTGACACCTACAATAAAAACTACTGGTTATACAGGGATCCGAAGAAGGATAAGTGGACGGTTGTACCATGGGATTACAACCTGACCTTCGGCCGCACCTATGATGCCTTTGTTGAGAGTCCCTACACGATCTTTAATGATAACTTCCAGTACTGGTATCCACCTGATGTTGGTGCGAGTAATCCGATCAAAGATAAAGCGTTGCAGAATCCGCAGTTGCGTAGTCGTATTGAGAAGAGAATCCGGCATCTTCTGGGACTGGAACCCAATGGTACCGAGTCAACTTATGGCTGGTTCTCACCTACGGTTATGCATGCGCGTATCGGCAATCTGGCTTCGGTGATGGGTAAAGAGTTGTTCAAGGATAACATGCTCTCCTATGGCGAAGAGGATTTCAAAAAGATTTATGAAACGCTGATGTATTATGTCACCTCACATGCCAATTTCCTGAATGTGAAGCTGTTCGGCGAGTATAAATGGGTGCCGGCAGATCCGAATGCACCAGTCGTATTTGATCCGCCACTGCCGACACATCTGATTGGCGATGGTGAGATCAAAAAAGGCGGCGATTCTCTGCGCATGACCGATCAGAGCTGGGGGCTGCTTGCCGGTTATCTGTTGCTCGACCGGCCTGTTGAAAGCGCAACGAAATTCACACTTGAAGTGGAAGGTGGACAGCGGCCGAAATCACTGCCAACCGGACAGCAGGCAAAACGCTGTGTACAGCGCTCATGGGTGCTCTCCACGAAAGGAAAAGCGGTGAATGGCGACCTGCAGGTCGAATATACGCAGGAGAACTCAAGGCGGACTGAGGTTCCTGAGACGCTGCATGAGAATCAGCTGGAGCTCTGGATGTATAACGGAGACCGCTGGAAACCGATGAAGACTGAAGTGAATGAGTATGCCAACACGCTTACTGCAAAAGGTGTGCGCTTTGCTTCCGGAAAACCACAGAGGTTTGTGGCCTGTAGCCCGTTTTAACCGCTTACAGGTGTCAGATCGGTAGGCTTAAGCGCGATACTTATCGGTTAACAGTTGCCGTCTGATGAAGTCATGGCGGTTTTACGATAGCCTCCGGATAAGTCTGAACTCCGGCGTGGCTGGAGCAAACTGAATCTTCTGCTTGTGAAGATGGAGCTTGATTGAATGGTGAGACATGAAAAATCTGATCGCTAAAGTATGGGACGACTTCCGCAGCCCTGAGGGTGTTGCCACCATGCGTTTTGCCATCCGCCTGTTTCTGATTCTATTGGCCTACTATCTCATGAAACCGGTGCGGGAAGAGCTGATTCTTGATGGCGGTAGTGCAGAGATCAGGAGTTATGCGCTGGCTACGCAGGCGGCGTTGTTGCTGGTGATGGTGCCGATCTATGGTCACATTATCAAACATCTGCATGGCGACAGACTGTTCCATATTGTTACTATTTTTCTGGCTGCCAATATCGGCCTGTTCTATCTGCTTGGCTCTTCAGGTATGGATATCGGAGTGCCGTTCTTTATCTGGCTGGGCATCTTCTCAGTGGTTCAGATATCACAGTTCTGGACTATGGTCAGCGATTACCACTGCGTGGAGAAGGGCAAGCGACTCACCTCCTATATTGCGATTGGCGGCTCACTCGGTGCGATGATCGGTTCGATGGTGGCCAAGGGACTCTACCTTGAGCTTGGTGCATACGGACTGATGTTGATGGCTATTGGCATGCTGGTGGTGGCTGTGATTATCCCCGGTGCCAACGTTGAGATGCGCAAGGATGTTGATGAAAAAGTTGATGATGAGTCACTCAAACATCTGTTGGGTGGCCTCAAGCGTGTTCTGGATGTCCCCTACCTGCGCTGGATTGCCGCATCGGTTGTGCTGCTGAATCTGATTAATTCCACGGGCGAGTTTGTGCTGGCCGATTTTGTTACGGCTGAGAAAAGTGGTAAGGAGATCGGTGAGTTCTACTCGACCTTCTATCTCTATGTAAATATCGCCACACTGGTATTGCAGGCGTTTGTGGTGCGCCCTCTCTATCAGGCTATCGGTGTGGGTGGTGCGTTGATCAGTCTGGCAGTGATCAATCTATCGATGTATATCTCTGTGCTTGCCTTTCCTGTTCTGGCCTGGTTTGCCATTGTTAAGATGGCTGATAACAGTATCGACTACTCAGTGGCCAATACGACCAAGCAGATCCTCTTTCTGCCGCTGGATCGCTTCACACGTTATGAAGGGATGCTGGCTGTAAATACCTTTTTCACCCGTTTTGGTGACCTGATTCAGGGTGGTCTTATTTTTCTTATTGTTTCGGTGCTGGCGCTGCCAACGATGGTTCTTGTCGGGACCAATATCGTACTCTGCCTGTTATGGCTGTTTGTTACCTATAATGTGAGCAAACGTTTTAAGGAGTGGAGTAAGCGCTCTGAAGAAGTGAAGTAGGAAGTTAAAAGTTACACGGAATCTGATTTTATTATGGTGGGGATCATATGAGCTCAACAATTAAAGCGATAGTTCTGGCTGGCGGTTCGGGAAGCCGCTTATGGCCGCTTTCCAGACAGCAGTTGCCCAAGCAGTTTCTCAACCTTAATGGTGTTGACAGTATGCTGAGTGCGACCATTGGCCGCCTCGCACCGATGGTCAAAAAAGAGGATGTATGGGTGGTGACCGGGGAGTCACATGCAACCGGTGAAGCGTTCTCCGAGTTGGATGGGTTGAACAAGATTCTCGAACCTTGCGGCCGTAATACGGCACCTGCGATTGCTATTGCTGCCGCCCTGATGCAGGACATGAGCGGTGAGGATCCGATTATGGTGGTTCTTCCTGCTGACCATATCGTAGCCAAGAAAGAGGCATTTCAGGCGTGTCTGCAGCAGGCTGTGAAAGTGGCTGAAGAGGGTCGACTGGTCACCTTCGGTATCGTGCCGACAGATCCTGAAACCGGCTTTGGTTATATTCAGGCCGATGCTCCCGGAGAGAATGGAGTTCGCAACGTTCTGCGTTTTGTTGAGAAACCGAACCTTGAGAATGCCCAGCGCATGCTTGATGACGGTAACTATTACTGGAACTCAGGGATGTTTGTCTGGAAGTCCTCAGTGATTCTTGAAGAGGTAGAGCGCTATATCCCTGAACTGGCTGAGCTTCTGAATGCGATGCGTGAGCGCTGGAATGGTGATGAATCGTGGCAGAATGTGGTGCGTGAATGTTTTGCCCAGATGCCGGATATCTCGATTGATTATGGTGTCATGGAAAACTCCCAGCGTGTATCACTGGTTTCGGCAGATATCGGCTGGTCGGATGTTGGCAGTTGGGATGCAGTTCATGAGATGGCCGACCATGATGAAAATGGTAATGATATTGTTGGCAATGTTATGGCTATTGATTGCCACAATACACTCCTGCGCAGTGAAAAGAGTCTGATCGCAGCGGTAGGTTTGAAAGATATTATTGCCGTGGAGACGCCCGATGCGATTCTGCTCTGCAAGGTGGGTGATAGTCAGCGTGTGCGGGAGATCGTCGATACCCTGAAAACAGGAAAAGAGAGTTATCACCTTGAACATGTGACCGTACGCAGACCTTGGGGCAGCTATACTGTTCTGGAGGGGCGTGCAGAGGGCTACCAGATCAAGCGCATTGTTGTGTTGCCGGGGGCCAGTCTGAGTCTGCAGTCGCATCAGCATCGTTCCGAGCACTGGGTTGTTGTAGCCGGTACAGCAACGGTAACCTGCGGTGAGATGGTCAGAACGGTAGCCAAAAATGGCAGTGCCTATATACCGATTGGAGAAGTGCATCGCCTTCAGAATCTTGGCAAGATGCCACTGCAGCTGATTGAGGTGCAGGTGGGTGATTACCTTGGTGAGGATGATATTCAACGATTTGAGGACAACTACGGTCGTCAGTGAATATGAAGCGTTGCTGATCGCTGCCTTTACAGGAAGTATTGGCTTACGATGAAATCGATCATGCTCATAATCAAACTTGTTGTGCTACTGCTTTTACCCGCCGTTGTGTTTGCAGCTGAGGGTGAGGTACGTGATGTGCGCTTGTGGACTGCTCCTGATCACTCACGCGTGGTCTTTGATCTCAATCAGAAGGTCGAATACAAAGTATTCCGTCTGCATAATCCTGAACGTATTGTCATTGATATTGAGCATGCAAAGATCACCTCTGATTTAAAGAATCTCAATCTGCCCGATCCGGTTGTACAGAGTATGCGTCATGGTAAACCGACACCGGCAACGCTGCGCATTGTTATGGATGTGAAGGAGAAGGTGCAGCCGCGCTCTTTTCTGCTTAAACCGATGCAGGGCAAACCCTACCGGCTGGTCGTTGATCTGACGCGACCGGATCAGGCTAAAAAAGAGGCGGTCACGGCAGGCGAGTCGAAGTCGAAAAAGGGACTTGTTGTCGCTATCGATGCAGGTCATGGCGGCGAGGATCCCGGCGCAGTGGGGCCGCGCAAGCTCTATGAGAAAGAGGTGACGCTGGCTGTTGCCAAAGAGCTGGCCAAAATTATTGATGCAACACCGGGCATGAAAGCGGTACTGATTCGTAAAGGTGACTATTTTGTGCCGCTGAAGAAACGGGTGATTCTGGCGCGCAGATCCAAGGCTGATCTGATGATCAGTATTCACGCCGATGCGGTGCGTCAGCGCAATGTTGAAGGTGCAAGTGTTTATACCCTCTCTGAACGCGGAGCGACGCAGGATAAAGCTGCTCGTGCGCTGGCTGCCAAGGAGAATGCGGCTGATGAGATTGGTGGTGTTGAGATCGATGAGGTGGATGATCCGATGGTGAATATGATCCTCGGTGATATGTTCCGTCGCGACAGCCTCAACAGCTCCCAGATCTTGGCCGAATCGATTATTGGTAAGTTGAAGGACGCCGGTCCGATTAAGTACTCCACCCCGAAGCGGGCCCGTTTTGTGGTGTTAGGAGCGATGGAGATTCCCAGCGTTCTGGTTGAGTTGGACTATATCTCCAATCCGGCCAGGGAGAAAAAACTGAAAAGCAGGGATCATCAGAGGCGCCTCGCCTCCGCCCTGTTTGGAGCCAGTATGAGCTTCTTTGAGAAGATGGGGCGCATCAAACAGTCCAGTAGTCAGGCAAGATCAGAATCCGTGGCTGATCAGAAACAGTTTGCAGCAAACAGTCCGACACTCTGATTATGAATAACTCTACCGCTCTCTACCGTCGCCTGCTGGCGTTTTTGCTCCCCTATAAAGGACGTCTGGGTATCGCTGTGATCTGCATGGTTGTACTGGCGGCCTGTACGGCGGCAGTAGCATGGATGCTTAAACCTGTACTGGATGAGGCGCTCAGTGGCAAAAATCAGGAGCTGATCTACCTTATTCCTCTGGTCATTATCGGCCTCTACCTGCTCAAGGGCATCGCCTATTTCGGGCAGGCCTACATGATGGGTTATATTGGTCAGCGGGTGATCTTTGATCTGCGCAACATGCTCTATGAACGGCTGACATCACAATCACTGGCATTCTTCTCACACCGCAAAACCGGCGAATTGCTGGCACGCCTTTCCTATGATGTCACCCTGGTTCAGGCAGCAGTAAGTACCGCTGTCACAGCACTGATGCGCGATGCGATCTCTATCGTATTCCTGCTTGGCGTGGTGTTTATTCAGGACTGGATGCTTGCCCTGATCGCTATGCTGGTATTTCCTGCCGTGATCTACCCGATTGCCCGCTTTGGTCGCAAGATGCGTCATGCAACGCTGGATGGTCAGGCCTCCATGGGAGAGTTGACCACGCTTCTGGAAGAGACTGTTGGTGGCATACGGGTGGTGAAAGCCTTCGGTATGGAGGCCTATGAGCAGAGCAGGTTCCGTAAATTTACCGGTGATTTCCTGGCCCATCAGCTCAAGGTGTTCCGGGTGCATGCCCTGTCGTTTCCAATCATGGAGTTGCTGGCCGGTTTCGGTATTGCCGGTGTGCTCTTCTACGGCGGTATTCGCGTCGCTTCTGGTGAGACCACACCGGGTACACTGGTATCCTTCCTGGCTGCACTGCTGATGCTTTACGAGCCGGTTAAACGTCTCTCCCGCGCCAATAATGAGATTCAGCAGGGGCTGGCTTCGGCTGAACGCATCTTTGAAGTGATGGATGAGCCGATTCTCGTTCAGGATAAGCCTGGTGCTGTTGAGTTGGCACCCTTTGCCGACACGATTGTTTTTGAAAATGTCGGGCTGCAGTACCCCGGTTGTGAGCAGAAGGTGTTGCAGCAGGTTGATTTCACCGTTGCTGCCGGTCAGGTGGTGGCACTGGTCGGGCGCAGTGGATCAGGTAAAACATCACTGGCCAATCTTGTGCCCCGGTTTATCGACAGCACAGAAGGACGCATTCTGATTGATGGTTTGGATGTTCGTGATCTCACTCAGCAGTCACTGCGTAATCAGATCGCGCTGGTGACACAGGAGATCATTCTCTTTAACGATACCATTTTGAATAATATCGCTTACGGTCTTGAAAATGTTGATCTCAAACGTGTGGAAGAGGTGGCGCGAGCAGCCAATGCGCATGAGTTTATCGAGTGTCTTCCCGATGGTTATCACACACTGGTAGGTGAGCGTGGTGCAATCCTCTCCGGTGGTCAGCGCCAACGTCTCTCTCTTGCCCGTGCACTGCTTAAAGACTCGCCGATTCTGATTCTTGATGAAGCGACCAGCGCACTGGATACAGAGTCTGAACGGTTGGTACAGCAGGCGATTGATCTGCTGATGCAGAACCGTACGGTGATCGTCATTGCCCATCGCCTGAGCACCATTCGCGATGCCGATTGCATCGTTGTGCTGGATCAGGGGCGGGTGGTTCAGAGCGGTAAACATGATGTGCTGCTTGAAGAGGGTGGTATCTATGCCGAGCTCTATCAGTTGCAGTTCAGTGAGAGTGAATCCAGCGAGATCGCGCAGGGCAATGCCCCTGAGATGTTGATCTAACCAGGGTTTATTGCGCTGTTATCAGCGCTGATTTTATTTTTGCCAGATTGCTTTCAACAAACTGCAGTGTCTCCTGACACTTCTCATCGTTCAGTAGTCCGAGGCCGTAGTGGGCAAGGATGTAGCAGAAGGCAAAAGCCATGATCGGATCGTTGAGGTTGCGGTTGCCCGCCTCCTGATTGGCGATATAGCTGCCGATAGCGGCATTGCGCGCATTGCTCAGGCTCTCTTCCGAGCCGATCAGGCCGCGAAACTTCACACAGACCAGTGGCGCCATATGAAACAGGTCAGCTTCAGTCATCGTTTTGCCTGCAGCCTCAGCAAACGGGATCGCCGCTTTGGCATCCTCATACGCATCCATCATTTCAATCACCCAGCCTTCACTGGATGTCGCAAGCGCTCTTGAATCTGTCATTTGAAAACTTCCTTTAAAATACTGAACTTGGTTAGACCAAAATATTAAATCTTGCTGGCGATATGTAGCCAGAGACCTTCGAGAAGGCCTGCATCGACGGTGATCAGTTCTTCATAGCTCCAGCGTTGCATGACGGCATCGACAATAGCCAGACCGGCAATGATCAGGTCGGCCCGGCCCGGTTCGATGGTGCGAATCTGCTGGCGCTGTTCGTGAGTCATGGCCAACAGACGATCACGAAGGGTGATAAAAGCGGCTCTGCTCATGCGGTAGTTGTTGATCGTCTCTGCATCATAGGGGAAGAGATCAAGTGCAGCTGCGGCCAGCGTGGTCACTGTGCCCGCTGTGCCGACCAGATGCTTTGGAGCGCGATGATCTGGCCAGTGGGCTTCAACACGCTGCAGATGGTCGTTGGCGGTGGCTTTAAGGGCCTCATAATCATGCTCTGATGGCGGATCGGAGTGCAGATGTGCTTCAACCAGTCGTACCACACCGAGTTTGCGGCTGATATCATCAATGCGGTTTTGATTGCGGGCGCGGATGAATTCGGTGCTGCCGCCACCGATATCAAAGAGCATCATATCCTCTTGCGTCGCATTATTGAGAACCGAACAGGCACCATTGAGTGACATGCGAGCTTCATCGACTCCGCTGATGATCCGGATGTCGATGCCGGTTTCAGCTTTTACACGTTCAGCGAACGCTTGCCCGTTTTCAGCTTCACGCATGGCGGCGGTTGCAGCGGCAAAGGTGCGCTCGGCTGGAATGTTATGCTTGCTCAACAGTCCGGCAAACTCACTGAAGTTTGCCAGAGCGCGATCCATGCCCGCCTCTGAGAGGCGCCCTGTGTGATGCAGCCCTTCACCAAGGCGGGTGATGCGGTGAGCATAATCGATCCGTTGCCAGGGCAGAGGGCCATCTGATGGTTCGGCAATGAGCAGGCGAAAGGTGTTGGAACCGATATCAATGGAGGCGTAGTTCATTTCAGCTGCCACCGTGATTCTTCGAGACTTCAACATAGTTTCTGGCTGAGCGGTTAAGGAACTCCTTCTCCTCCGGCGTCAGCTTCCTGCGCTCTTTGGCCGGGCTGCCGGCATAGAGATAACCGCCACGCAGTATTTTGCGTTCGGTGACCAAGGAGCCTGCGGCGAGAAAACAGCCCTCTTCCAGAACGGCCTGATCCATAATGATCGAACCCATGCCGATCAGGCATCGATCCTGAATCTCACAGCCGTGCAGAATCACACGGTGGCCGACAGTGACATCGTTACCCACGATGCAGGGTGAGACACCACCACTGGTATGCAGAATCGAGTGATCCTGGATATTGGAGCGCTCACCAATCTCGATATCGTGCACATCACCGCGCAGCACGGCCTGATACCAGATGCTGGAGTCGGCACCGATTTTCACGCGGCCAATCACATCGGCTGATTCGGCGATAAATGCCGATGCATCAATCTCAGGGTTCCAGTGCAGATAGGGTTTAATCATTTATCACTCCTGAGCCGGCTGAATCCTGGCTTGGCTTGAGATCGGGATGCTGAAGCGGTCTGTGTTGCGGTTGGTCAAATCCACGATGGTGATGATCAGATTCTCTGGTTGCCATGACTCTGCCCAGACCAGAGACCCGGAGACAAACTGCTGGGTTGTCATATCAAATTTGTATTTCTCTCTGCCTTTCAGGTTGCGAAGTGGTAACTCTTCACCCTCCGGATTCATCACGGAAAAGCTGAGTTCGCCCTTCTGCCAGCGCGGGAAGTTTTGACCTTTAACCAGTATCAGGCTGTAGCTGATCTGGTCACTCTGTTTCCAGTAGGCTGCAGGTTTGAGCATGTGCAGCCCCTTCTTTTTACGGGCAGCAAGGACATCATCAAACATATCCAGTCGTTTCTGCATGTTTATGTTTTTATGCTCAAGCTGCTTCTGCTGCTGCTTCATGGCCTCAATCTGGGCATCGCGCAGAGAGAGTTGCGCTTCAACTTTAGAGTTCTGCTGGCTAAGCAGGCTCTGTTGATGCTGCAGTTCACTGATCTGATGCTGCTGGGAAACAAGCAGCTGTTTATCCAGAGCCAGCATGGTAATGGTGCCCACAGAGATGATGATAAACAGTAGGGCTGCCGCCAGCAGCAGAACTATTGGATAGAGGCGGAAGCTTAAGGTGCGCTTGCCATTGGATTGCGTCAGCTTGAAATGAACAGGGGCAGTGAATGCCTCATACAGCGATTTCATCAAAGCCAATGATCAGGGCCAGAGTGCGTGGGTGGCCAGACCCGCTGTCTCGTTAAAACCGAACATCAGATTGGCATTCTGGATCGCCTGACCCGCAGCACCTTTAAGCAGATTGTCGATACAGCTGACAATCACCGCCTCTGTGTCACTAAGCAGGGCGATACCGATGTCACACCTGTTGCTGCCACTGATGCCTGCCGTGGAGGGCAGCGTTCCCTGCGGAAGCAGTTTAATAAATGGTTCACCAGCATAGGCCTGCTGTAGAAGTTCAAACCAGCTTGCAGTGTTGCTGCCGGAGAGATGCAGGGTGCTGAGCATGCCTCTGTTCATCGGCAGGATATGCGGAACAAACCGAATCTTTGTTTCACTGCCTGCAAAACCTAGTGCCCACTCTTCCATCTCCCAGGCATGCCTGTGCCTGGGCAGGCCATAGGCTTTAACCGACTCATTGATTTCACAGTAGAGCAGATCGGTTTTGGCACTGCGGCCGGCACCGGATGTGCCCGATTTGGAATCGATAATGATCGATGAGGTCGTATCGATCACAGCTGCTTTGAGCAGTGGAATCAGAGGCAACAGTACAGAGGTGGGGTAGCAACCGGGGTTGGCAACCAGTCTGGCAGACGCCACCTGATCACGGGCGTGTTCTGTCAGTCCGTAAACCGCTTCATCAAAGAGCTCAGGGTGGGGATGATCAGCCCCGTATGCCGCTCTGTAGATATCATGGGTTTTATGCCGGAAGTCAGCCGACAGATCGACCACCTTTTTCCCGGCCTCAAGCGCAGTGAACACACTGGCTGCAGCCGCGCCATGCGGCAGGGCGGTAAAGACCAGTTCCACACCATCGGGCAGTTCTGCATCGGCAGCCTGCAATGTCATGGCTGCAATATCAGCCCCTACACCGGGCAACACCTCACCGGCCAGCTTGCCGGCCTGTGAGTGAGCGCCGAGATGGGTGACTTCAAAATGGGGGTGGGCATCAATAAGCCGAATAAGTTCAGCACCGGTGTAACCGGTTGCTCCGAGAATGGCGACAGATATCTTCATAGTGCAGGCATGCTACGCAATGGTTGCACGCCTTCAAATGATTTTACTCCGCCAGCAGTTTCCTTTAAGCGGTAAATATAAATTCGTGCTGGATTATGAGAGCGAAATCAGCAGGTTTCCCTCTCTCTTGATTGCACCTGAAACAGGCTTGCGATATCATGGGATAGGCATCAATTAAACCATAAAGGGGAGCGCATGATTCAGCCGACAGAGCAGGTGACAGTGTGAATCTCCGTTATCTGGCTCAGCCGTTTCGGCCACTGTTTGAGGCCGCCCGGGATTTGATGCCTATTATCCTGGTCATCCTCTTCTTTCAGGAGCTGGTGCTCAAACAGCCGATTCCCAATATGGAAGAGATGTTGATTGGCATGTTGATGGTACTGCTGGGTTTGGCACTGTTTGTGCGCGGTCTTGAAATTGGCCTCTTTCCGCTCGGTGAATCGATGGCCTTTGCCTTTGCCAAAAAGGGTAATGTCTTCTGGTTGCTGTTGTTTGCCTTCCTGCTTGGTTTCGGCACCACTGTCGCTGAACCGGCGCTGATCGCGGTAGCCGGCAAAGCGGCTGAGATTGCAGCTCAGGGTGGTGTCATAGAATCTACTCAGGAGGCGGTGGAGAGCTATGCCGATGGATTGAGGATGACAGTTGCGCTCTCTGTGGGTACAGCCATTGTGCTGGGGGTGTTGCGTATTCTCAAAGGCTGGCCGCTGCACTTCTGCATTATTGGCGGTTATTTCGTTGTCGTGGCGATGACCTATTTTGCGCCGGATGAGATTATCGGAATCGCTTACGACTCCGGTGGTGTGACCACCTCAACCATTACCGTACCGCTGGTGACAGCACTTGGTGTCGGTCTGGCCTCCTCGATTCGAGGCCGCAATCCGATGCTCGATGGTTTTGGTCTGATCGCCTTTGCCTCACTGCTACCGATGATTTTTGTCATGCTCTACGGCATTATGATATGAGCCATCTCGAACTGTTTCAGGAGACCTTACAGTCCACGCTACGTGATGTGATTCCGATTGCCCTGGTGCTGATCGGTTTCCAGATGTTCGTCTTGCGCCAGAAGATCGCCCATGCCTGGCGGGTACTGCGTGGTTTTGTCTATGTGCTACTGGGGCTGGCGCTGTTTTTGATGGGGTTAGAGGAGGCGATCTTTCCGCTTGGTGAGGTGATGGCAACCCAGCTGACCAATCCTGCTTTTCTTTATGGCGATCTCTACAAAGATGGTGTTGCCGTGATAGAGACTATTCGCTGGCAGGATTATGGCTGGGTTTACGCCTTCGCTTTCGCTATTGGGCTGGCAACCACGCTTGCTGAACCCTCCCTGATTGCAGTGGGCATGAAAGCCCAGCAGGTATCCGGTGGTGCGATCTCGGCATGGGGGCTAAGGCTTGCTGTATCACTTGGTGTTGCCATTGGTGTCTCGCTGGGCTGTTTTCGTATTGTCACCGGCACCGATCTCTGGCTCTATATTGTGGTGGCCTATGTGCTGGTGATCCTGCAGACGATGCGGGCACCTAAAATGATTATTCCACTGGCCTATGATTCCGGTGGTGTTACCACTTCAACTGTAACAGTTCCGTTGCTAGCAGCCCTTGGCCTTGGGTTGGCGGCAACAATCCCGGGCCGAAGCCCTTTGATTGATGGCTTCGGTCTGATCGCCTTTGCCAGCGTTTTTCCAATCATGAGTGTGATGGGTTATGCCCAGATTAGTCGCTGGTTGGAAAACAAGAAGAAGAATACAGGAGGAGAAGATGCGCTTTAAACTTTTGATTGCACTCGTCGCGGATGACAAAACAGATGAGATTATGCGTGTTGCCAGAGAGGCCGGAGCCACGGGAGCCACGGTTGTTGGTGATGCCCGTGGAGAGGGGTTGAATCCGAAAAAAACCTTCTTCGGGCTGACGCTGGAGTCACAGAGGGATATGCTGCTGTTTCTTGTGGAGGAGCATCTGAGCCGGAAAATTCTCGAACGCATTGCAGAAGAGGCCGGATTTGAAAAAAACCCCGGTTCGGGCGTAGCATTTCAGGTGGATGTGGAGGATGCTATCGGTATGGGGGGGCAGATCATGTGTCTGCTTGATGAAGTGGAGGATCAGCTATGAGTGAGAAATCATTTGTTAGAGTTCGTGATGTGATGAAACAGAACTACGACATTGTTGAGGGCGTGGCAACAGTGCGTCAGGCACTGGAGGTGATGCGCTACGTTGACACCAAAAGCCTGATTGTAGATAAGCGGCATGAGCATGATGAGTACGGTATCGTGCTGCTCTCAGATATTGCGAAAAAGGTGCTGGCGGCAAACAAATCTCCGGACCGGACAAGTATCTATGAGGTGATGACCAAACCTGCCCTCACGATTCATCCTGATATGGATATTCGTTATGCCAGTGCCCTGTTTGGCCGTTTTGGTATTTCGCGTGCGCCGGTAGTTGATGGTTCGGGAACCATTATCGGCATTGTCAGCCATACCGATATGGTGATGAAAGGCTTGATGAATCTGCTCTGATATTCATGATACGATCTGGCTCCATCTTCAAGCAGGCCTGACGATGGTCTCTAAAAATCAGGGATAATGTGAGGGGGTAACGATGCGTTTAATGATTGCTTTGATTGTTTCACTATTTATGTTGAGTTCATGTGCAACCATGGAGTCAGCTTGGAATAGCACTGTAACTGCCACCGGCGATGCCTATGACTGGGTTGTCGGCAACGATGAAGAAGAGACGAAATAAACGTTCAGGCTATCCAAATCAGTAACTATCCAAATCAGGGTTCTGCATGAGTTTGCTGCTGGGTAAAGCAGTATCACAACTTCTTCTGCCACCGGGTGGACTGATTCTTCTGGCCCTGCTGGGGCTTGTTTTCTACAGACGTTTTTGGGCGCGGCTGCTTATTTTTCTGGCCCTGACTCTGTTCTGGCTGCTCTCTACCGAACCTGTTCGCGATGCCCTGCTCAATCCGCTGGAGCAGGCCTATGCACCGCTTCAGTTGGACCAACTTCCCACAGATGAAAAGCTGGTCATCGTACTGCTTGGCGGAGGCCTTTATGAGAAGGCTCCGGAGTATGGAGGCAGGGATAGCCTTAGCAGCTTTGCCATGATGCGCACCCTCTATGCGGCTGATCTGGCATTGAAAAGAGGTCTGGATATCTACCCAACCGGTGGTGCCGTACTCTCTGAGACAACTGAACCCGAAGGGGTGGTGATGCATCGTTGGCTGAAAAGATTTGGTGTTGCTGAATCAGCCATCCATGTTGAAGCAGCAGCCAGAAACACCTGGGAAAATGCCACAAAAATCAAAGAGAAAGTTGCAGCGCAGGGCATTTCTGCGGTGGTTCTGGTCACCACCGCATGGCATATGCCACGCTCTGTCTGGTCATTTGAGCGTCAGGGTCTGAAGGTGATAGCAGCTCCTTGTGACTACAAGGTTGAGAGAGATGCGTACGATCTGCGCAGTTATCTGCCGCGCTGGAATGTCTTCTCTGAAAGCTGCGATGGTCTGCATGAATATATGGGGCTGCTCTGGTACAGGTTAAAGTCGCTGCTGTAGGAGATAAACAGTTCTGGTCAACACAGCGTTGTAGGTCTATAAATGGGTATAACATGTCTGGAGGTTTTGTGAGTCAATCGAAGACAAAGGATGCCGGTATTCAGGATGAGCTGTTCAGTGCCGGAGGCTCCTATCTTGAAGAGCTCTATGAGCAGTTCCTCCGAGATCCCGAATCGCTGGATCAGCAGTGGGTGACTTACTTTTCTGAACTGGAAGAGCGGGGCTATGCAACAACATCGCATCAGATGATGCTGGATAAGATGCGGCCACAACCGCGTACGGCGCAACGCTATTTTGATGATATCCCTTCACTTGCCGGGCGTGGCGATATTGAGTATCCATCACGCTCAATCTACCTGATTCACGCCTACCGTATGCATGGCCATCTGCATGCCCGGCTTGATCCCCTGCGTCTGGATCCGCGTCCGAACAGTCCTGAACTTGAACTGGCCTATTACGGGTTGACCGAGGCCGATCTGGATCATGAATTTCCAACCGGAGATCTTACCGGTGATCGGCAGATGCCGTTGCGTGATATCATTGATCTGCTCAAACAGACCTACTGTGGCCATATTGGTCCGGAATTTATGCATATCACCGATTCAGCACGCCGGCACTGGATTCAGTCGCGCCTTGAACGCATTCGCTCCCGAGCCGATTACGATGCCGATACGCGAAGACATATCTTTGGCCGAATTATGCATGCCGAGGAGATGGAGCGTTTTTTGCATACCCGTTATGCAGGTCAGAAGCGCTTCTCCCTTGAAGGTGGTGAGAGCCTGATTCCGATGCTCGATGCGCTGATTCAGCGGGCCGGAAGCAATGGTACCAAAGAGATTATTATGGGCATGGCCCATCGCGGTCGCCTGAATGTTCTGGCCAATATCATGGGCAAGTCACTCTCTAATATCTTCTCCGAATTTGAGGGTACTCAGCTTGAGGAGAGCGCTCATGGGCAGGGCGATGTGAAGTATCACATGGGGTTCTCCTCTGATGTGCGCACCCCCGGGGGCACGCTGCATCTCTCCCTCGGATTTAATCCATCACATCTGGAGATTATCACACCTGTGGTGCTGGGTAGTGTGCGGGCACGCCAGTGCCGCCGAAAGGATAAGTCGAAAACTGAAGTAATGAGCGTATTGATGCACGGCGATGCTGCCTTTGCCGGACAGGGTGTGGTGGCTGAATCCCTGCAGCTCTCCAAATTGCGCGGTTTCCGTATCGGTGGCACCATCCATATTGTTGTGAACAATCAGATCGGTTTTACCGTCAACCCTTTTGATGCCCGTTCAACCACCTACTGCACCGATATTGCCAAGATAGTGCAGGCTCCGATCCTGCATGTGAACGGCGATGATCCTGAGGCCTGCTGTCTGGCGGCTGAGATTGCTGTGGAGTATCGCAACACCTTCCACGAAGATATCGTCATTGATCTGATCTGTTACCGCCGCCACGGTCATAATGAGACCGACTCACCGGAGGTGACACAGCCGGTGATGTATCGCCGTATCAATGAGCATCCGACCGTGGAGCAGGTCTATCGTGACCGTCTGATTGAAGATCGCATTCTCACTGCGCAGGCATGTGACGATATGATCACGGCCTATCGCGACTGCCTGGAGAAGGTGCGCAGGGCCAATGACCTCAGGGCACCAAACCCGGTCAATAGTCTGCAGGGACGCTGGGATGGTTTTGTTAATGAGAGTGCCGAAGAGCCTGATACAACCGTCGATGCAGAGCTGCTTGCTGATCTGGCTCGACGGGTACATCGACTGCCTGCCGGTTTCTCGGTGCATCCGAGGGTCGAGAAAATCTACGATGGGCGCATTCAGATGATGGATGGCAAAACAGATGTCGATTGGGGTTGTGGCGAGGCGATGGCTTATGCATCGCTGGTGCATGAGGGGGGCTGGGTTCGCCTGACCGGTGAGGATTCAGGACGCAGTACATTCTTCCATCGTCATGCCGTGGTTTATGATCAGAAAACAGGTAAAAGCATGATTCCACTCAGACAGGTGGAGAATGGCGAACTCTCACACTTTATTGTCGTTGATAGCATGCTCTCCGAGATGGCTGTGATGGGCTATGAGTATGGCTACTCTGTGGCTGAGCCAAGGGCTCTGGTGATCTGGGAGGCGCAGTACGGCGACTTTACCAACATGGGGCAGGTGGTAGTGGATCAGTTTATTGCAGCCGGTGAGACAAAGTGGAACCGCATGTCCGGGCTGGTGCTCTGGCTGCCGCATGGTTTTGAGGGACAGGGCGCGGAGCACTCCTCTGCCCGTCTGGAGCGTTTTCTGCAGCTCTGTGCTGAAAACAATATGCAGGTGGTCTATCCCACCACACCTGCGCAGCTGTTCCATATGTTCAGGCGTCAGCTGATGAGTCGGGTACGCAAACCGATGATTATGATGGGCCCCAAAAGTATGTTGCGCCAGAAGCTCTCCTTCTCAAAACTGGAGCATTTTACGCATGGCAAGTTCCTGCCGGTGATGGGGGAGCGGCATCTGCCTGCTGGCCCGATGCGCCGCGTGATCCTCTGTTCAGGTAAGGTCTATTATGATCTTCTGGCTGAACGGCAGGAGCGGGGAATTGATGATGTTGTGTTGTTGCGTATTGAACGGCTCTATCCATTCCCGGCACAAGAGCTTATCTCCGAGCTTGAGCCATATGCCGCAACGCATGAGATATTCTGGGTTCAGGAAGAGCCTGCCAATCAGGGGGCCTGGCCATTCCTGAATAGTCCGATTCGACAGATTCTTTCACCGGATCAGAAGATCTATTGCGTCAGCAGACCTGCCTCAGCTGCACCGGCCGTTGGGTCAATAAAACGGCACAAAAAAGAGCTGGAGACACTACTTGAGGCCGCCTTTGCCGAGGGCACGGAAGGAGTGCTGATGTGATTGAAAATGGATTTGTGATGAACAGATGCAAGGGAGTGAAGCATGCAAGTTGAGATCAAAGTACCCAGCCTCGGAGAGTCCGAGACCGAAGCGACATTGATCGCCTGGCTCAAGCAGGAGGGTGATGTTGTCGCCGTTGATGATGTGCTGGCTGAGATTGAGAGTGACAAGATCACCATGGAGATCACAGCTCTGGATAGCGGTGTGCTGACCGGGATATTGAAACAGGTTGAGGATATTGTCGAACCCGGTGAAGTGATCGCGTATATCGATGATAGTGCAGAGGTTGCTGCCGGTGCGAAAAAGGTTTCGGCTGCAGTGGAAGAGGCTGTCACCGCTGCACCTGAGAAGGTTGATACGGTTGATGAGATTCCGGTTCAGGCAGAGCCGGAGCCAGCAGCTCCGCCTCCTGCGGCAAAGGTTTCTGAGGCTCCGCCACGCGGAGTTGCTGTCTCCTCTTCGGGCCGTAAGCAGGAGAGGGTGCCGATGAGTCGTCTGCGTCGCAGAATTGCCGAGCGATTGAAACATGCCCAGAACACCGCAGCGATGCTGACTACCTTTAACGAGGTCAATTTGCAGGCGGTGATGGATCTGCGTAGCCGCTATGGCCAGAGCTTTCAGGACAAACATGGTGTGAAACTCGGTTTCATGTCCTTCTTTGTGCAGGCTGTTAGCCATGCCATCTCGAAATATCCGGCACTCAATGCCTATATCGAAGGTGATGATATTGTCTATCACGACTATGTTGATATCGGAATTGCCGTCAGTACAGAGAAGGGGTTGGTTGTACCTGTGCTGCGCGATGCCCATCTGTTGAGTCTGGCTGAGGTGGAGAAGGGGATTCTCGCCCTGGCTGGCAAAGCCCGAAGCGGAGGTTTGAGCCCGGATGATCTGAAGGGAGGAACCTTCTCGATCACCAATGGCGGCATCTATGGTTCGATGCTCTCAACACCTATTCTGAATCCGCCCCAGAGCGGTATTCTCGGTATGCACACCATTCAGAAACGGGCTGTGGTGGAGAACGATGCCATTGTGATCAGGCCGATGATGTATCTGGCACTCTCCTATGATCATCGTCTGATTGACGGCTCTGATGCGGTACGTTTTCTGGTGGCAGTGAAAGAGGCACTCGAATATCCGGCCAGTCTTACGCTGGATCTGTAATCGCTGACAGTCAGATGGATGAGGCCAGGTTTGAACTTTTGCAGTCGATGCCGGTTTTTGGCGGCGTTAGTCGGGAGGGGCTGGAGTTCCTGATGCAGCGCGCATCTCTTCTCAATCTGGAGAAGGGCGAGTTTTTCTTTCACGAAGGTGACCCTGCAGTTTCGATGTTTGTCGTTGAGTCAGGTGTTGTTGCAGCCCTGAAACTGCGAGATGGTCAGGAGCTTGTAGCCAGAGAGCTGGGGCAGGGTGACTGCTTCGGTGAGATGGCGCTACTGGATCTCTATCCCCGCAGTGCATCGGTCATAGCCAGAACGCGCTGCAGGGCGATAGAGATTAGTCAGGTATCCCTGTTCGCGCTGCATCAGGAGAACCTCGAGCAGTTCACCATTATTCAGATGAATATCGGTCGCGAAATCAGCCGTCGCCTGCGCCTCTCTGATGAGAAGCTGTTCCAGATCGGCAGCGTTTAAAGGAGATCTAATGAGGCGCAGAGCTCTTAGTGACGTATACGATTCTCATCAATCTGAATCGCTATGGTATCGTTATCCACCTGCTTGGGCAGGTTAACCTTCACCTTTGAATAGCCGGACATCTGATAGAGGCTGATGACATCATTTCTAATCTGATTGATGTCGGAACGGGAGCGTTCATCTCCGTAGTAGTCTCTGAGGCTGATCAGAATAAAGTCGGTAGGTAGCAGTTTATTGCCGCTAACCTCGAATCTATTGATGGTAAATGATTGTGATTCAATGGCCGTCCAGATATCCCGTGCCACCACCTTTTTGGTCGGCGTAATATTGCGATAGAGCTTGATGTTGGCAAAATGGTTGTCGGAAATGGGGCCTGATCTGAATTTTTTACTTTCACAGGCCAGCAGGAAGCCGGAGATGCCTGCCGCTTTTTTCAGACTTTTGAGCTGCTCCTGACGATCAAAAATATCGACAGGTACTTCGGTTGCAGAGAGTACATAGTAGATATCCCGACCATTCATGCTCGATCGGATAATGATGGCATTGTGGTCGGGTCCGATTTTTTGCAGACGATTTACAGCATTGCCCAGCTGGGAGAAGGCACCCAGTGTAGCAAGCAGTCGATCACCGTTTAATCCATTGAGGCCACGCTGCCATTTGAGCAGGGCTGTTGCATAATCCTGCTGCTCGAAGTAGTGCCACCCATCGTTGATCCACTCCTGGGGCCCTCCTGCTTCAATCAGCGCACTCTTAAGCGCCGTATCAGTGGGATTGACAGTCTCATACACCGTCACATCCAGTTTTTGAGCTGCAACTGAGGCAGGGGTCAAAACCTGTTGAACTTGCTCTTTCTGAGTCATCTGTTTCAGAGGAGGCTGCTTTTTTTCATTGATGGTGCCAGCACTGGCTTGAGCTGCGGCTTTTTTCTTTAATGCTGCAGCCTCCGCTTCAGCGCGGGCGCGCTGCTTTGACGCCCTCGCTCTGGCTTCGGCTTCGATCTTCAACGTTATAGCATTAGCTTCTGCCTCTGCTCGCTCTCGCATGGCTATGGCACGCGCTTCAGCTTCTGCCTGTCGTTCTGACGCTGCCTGTTTTGCATCATTTAGAGCTTTTTGTTTGAGTGCAATAGCCTCTTTCTCAGCCTGCTGTTCCAGGGCTATGATTCTCTTTTCAGCCTCAAGCTGCTGCTTTATTGTCGCGGCTTTTGCTTCACGCTCAACTTTTTGCTTCAATGCAGCCACTTCAGCTTCGGCCTTTTTTTGCATCGCTATGGTCAGTGAATTTGCTCTGGTTTTATGTTGCATGGCTGTAACTTTTGCTTCTGCTTCTGCATGCCGCTTCATGGCACTGATTTTTTTCTCGGCTATCGACGTTTCTCTTAATGCAATGACTTGCGCCCGTGCTTCAGCCTTCTGTTTTAGAGCCGCAGCCTCTATCTCCGCATCTCTCTTCATAGCGGCGATCTTTATCGCTGTCTCTGCTTCCTGTCTCTCAATTGCAGCTTTTGCCTCTGCCTCAGCTTGCTGTTTCAGTGCTGCAGCCTCTATCTCCGCGTCTCTCTTCATGGCGGCGATCTTTGCTGCAGCCTCTCTCTTCTCTCTTTCGATTGCAGCTTTTGCCTCTGCCTCAGCTTGCTGTTTCAGTGCTGCAGCCTCTATCTCCGCGTCTCTCTTCATGGCAGCAATCTTTGCTGCAGCCTCTCTCTTCTCTCTTTCGATTGTAGCTTTTGCCTCTGCTTCAGCTTGCTGTTTTAGCGCCGCAGCCTCTTTCTGCGCAGCACTCTTCATGGCAGCAATCTTCGCAGCAGCCTCTGCCTTCTCTCTTTCGATTGCAGCTTTCGCCTCTGCCTCAGCTTGCTGTTTTAGTGCCGCAGCCTCTTTCTGCGCAGCACTCTTCATGGCAGCAATCTTCGCAGCAGCCTCTGCCTTCTCTCGTTTTGCGGTAGCTTTTGCCTCTGCTTCAGCCTGCTTTTTCAGAGCAGTAGCTTCTGCAGCTGCCTGTTGTTTCAAGGCGGCGATGCTTCTTTCTCTCTTGGCCTCTTCCCTGGCTATGGCTTCTGCATCTGCTTTTGCAGCGCGCATTTTCGCGGCTTCGGCCAGGGTCTGCTGTTTAATTGTTGCCAGTTTTTCAGGTGACAGCGGTGATTTGAATTTGCGTGATTCATTGGCCAGCAGTTTGCCCTGCATGCCCGTTCGCTGTTTTAGTGCGGCCAGCTGGATCTGTCGGAGGTGGATATCCTTGAGCACCTCCTGCGCCGTCAGCAGGTGGTAACCTCTGCTCTCCTGTGGGTCATGAATGATGAACACTTGTTCCTGACGACCCGCCAGTTTCAGACGCTCAAGGGCGTTGGCAAATTCTGAAAAGAATCCCAGTGAACCCAGTAGTTGCTTGTCAGGCAGTCTGTTAACGCCCTCCTGCCAGATGGCGATTGCCGCTTCATGCTGGTTCTGCTCGATCTGTCTCCAGCCTTCATCCAGCCATGTCGGGCTGGTTGCATTGGCAGAAACGAAAAAGGGAACAACGAGGCAAACAGCCCCGAAAAGTGTCACGGTCACCTTTTTTATAAGCATTTTAGATCCATATTTCCAGCATCCCCAGCAGTTAATGTTGAGGCTTACGCATAAAGAATGCCAACACTATTTGATTTTGGATCGGACGCTCAGGGGCGTTGAACAGATTTATAAATAGCCCGGCCCCTGTTTATCTTCAAACAGGGGCCGGGATAAATGCGTTTTACTGCGTCAGCAGTGCGTTGATTTTGCGGACAAAACCGGCCGGATCTTCCGGCAGAGCACCTTCTGCCAGTACCGCCTGATCAAACAGGATACTGGAGAAATCGCTGATTTTATCTTTGGAGCGCATCTTGGCCAGACGCTGAATCAATTCATGATCCGGATTGATCTCAAGGATCGGTTTGATATCCGGCACATCCTGACCAGCCTGCTTAAGGATACGCTCAAGATTGCTGCTCATATCGAAGGTATCGGAGATCAGGCATGCGGGTGATTCGGTAAGACGATCAGTGGTACGAACATCTTTTACCTTGTCACCGAGTGCTTCCTTGATCTTCTCAACGGCAGGTTCGGCAGCTTTTGCCTTCTCTTCGTGAGCCTTTTTCTCCTCTTCGGCATTTTCACCGATAGATGAGAGATCGAGCTCACCTTTGGCAATCGATTGCAGCTTTTTGCCATCGAACTCACTCAGATGCGAGGTTAGCCACTCATCGATACGATCATGCAGCAGCACCACTTCGATGCCCTTCTTGCGGAATACCTCAAGATGAGGGCTGTGTTTGGCGGCAGCCAGTGATTCGGCCGTAATGTAATAGATGGTATCCTGACCCTCTTTCATACGTGCGATGTATTCAGTCAGAGATACGCTCTGCTCTTCTGTTTCTGTGGTGGCAAAACGCAGCAGAGAAGCGATCTTGTCTTTGTTGGCCGAATCTTCGATCACACCCTCTTTGAGGCAGTTGCCGAACTCGCCCCAGAAGGTGGCGTAATCTTCCGGTTTATCTTTGGCCAGCTCTTCAAGCAGGCCAAGAACGCGTTTGGTTGCTCCCTTCTTCATGGCATCCATCGCAGGGCTCTTCTGCAGGATTTCCCGCGACACATTCAGCGGCAGATCGTTGGTATCCATTACACCGCGCACAAAGCGCAGGTAACGCGGCAGAAGCTCTTCATTGGCTTCCATGATGAAGACACGGCGAACATAGAGTTTTACGCCATGTTTGGCTTCAACCTGCCAGAGGTCGAACGGGGCACGCTTTGGCAGGTAGAGCAGCAGTGAGTACTCATATTTGCCTTCAAGTTTCTGGTGCAGGCGGGCCAGTGGATCATCAAAGTCATGGCCGATGTGCTGGTAGAAGTTGTTGTACTCCTCATCAGTGAGCTCTGATTTCGGACGTGTCCAGAGGGCAGAAGCCTGATTTACTGTTACAATTTCAGCCGGTTTTACCTCTTTACCTTCAGCTGCGGCAGCAGGGGCACCCATCATGCGGATAGGGAAAGGGATATGATCGGCATATTTGTGGATGATGGTTTTCAGGCGCCAGTCATCGAGATACTCATCCGCCTCTTCACGCAGGTGCAAGGTGATCTCGGTGCCGCGACTCTCCTTGTGCACCGTCTCCAGCTCATATTCGCCATCACCCTTTGATTCCCAGCGAACGCCATGTTCATGTTCCAGGCCTGCACGACGGGTAGTCAGGGTAACCTTGTCAGCAATCAGGAAGGATGAGTAGAAGCCGACACCGAACTGGCCGATCAGGTGTGCATCCTTCTCCTGATCACCCGATAGCTGGCCGAAGAACTCTTTCGTGCCGGAGCGGGCGATGGTACCGATGTTGGCAATCACCTCATCCCGGCTCATGCCGATACCGTTATCACGGATGGTGATGGTGCGCGCCTCTTTATCTACATCGATGAAAACATTGAGATCGGAATCGCCTTCAAACAGGGCATCATCCGTGGTTGCCTCAAAACGCAGTTTATCAGCAGCATCAGAAGCATTGGAGATCAGCTCGCGCAGGAAAATTTCCTTGTTCGAATAGAGCGAATGGATCATCAGATCCAGAAGTTGTTTTACTTCCGTCTGAAAGGCACGGGTCTCTTTTGTTGCAGTCATGTGTTCTCCTTAAGTCTTGTTAAAATCAGAACCTTTCACCGCAGAGTACGCAAAGGTACGTAGTGGCAAGGCATAAATAGTGTGAAGTGAATAGATAGGGGCGGGTTTAGCTGTTTTCAAGGGTGTCGCGGACTTTTTTCCAGCTTGTAAGTTTTTGTGTGCGATTCATAGCTGCATTGGCCGGACTGGTGGAGGGCAACAGATGTGCCCCTATCTGTTTGCATTCCGGTGACAGATTGGGCTGTACCAGCCTGCGATAAAGCTCTTCGGCCTTGCGCCCGTTAAAGAAGATAGCCCGGATCTGCGGATATGTTTTGAAAAACAGCTCAAAATCATTGGCAACAACCGATTCGATTTCAATCGCACTGTCCAGACTGCCCTGTCGCACACATTGATAAGCCACATCCCAAAGCGCTACGCCGCTCTCTCTGAGCAGAGCAAGCCGCTTTTCATAGGTGACTGCGGTATCGAATCCGAACAGCGCTGCCATGATCGGCCAGAAGCTGTTTTGTGGATGTGCGTAATACTGGTTCAACAGCAGTGATTTTCGACCTGGCATCGATCCAAGTATTAGAATTTGGGCGTCAGGACTTGCAGAGCATGGGAATCCGGTGTCAGACATTGCTGAAGCGTTACAGCGAATTGATCATAGGACAAGATGAAAAGAAAAAGGGCCCCGTATAGGGGCCCTTTGTTGAACTTTGTCCGGAGGAACTAAGGGAGGGGAGGGAGGGTGTTCGCCCCGGACAGGTCAAACATTAGCGCCCTCCAGTTAGAATCAAATTAATTGACAATGAAAACTTATTAATATTTGATAATATACTGATGACTACTTGTCGGCGCATAGTGACTTTGCGTATGAGTCAGGCAGCTAAAGAAGCTGGCGAACCCTGTAATGGCTTGTGAAACATGCCAAAGAATGAAGTCGTCACTTCTTTTTACCTTTCTTCTTTGCAGATTCGCATGTCTTTTTTGAAGCTTTTTTGGCTGCTTTTGCTGCAGCTTTCGTACTTTTCTTCTCACGCTTTAATGTGGCTTTCTTTGCCGCTTTATCCGCCTTGCCAGCCTCTTTTGCAGCATGCTTGGCAGCTTTTTTCAAGGCCTTGTCAGCTTTGGCTGCTATGGCATTAGCCTTTTTACTCTTCTTGGCTGCTTTTTCTGCTGCCCGGGCCTCCTGTTTAGCGGCTTTTCCGGCAGCTTTGTCACCATCCTTTAGCACCCTGGCAGCGGCAAGTATCCTGGTGGCACGTGCTTCTCCAAATCCTGGCACAAGGCATAACTTCTTCACTCCTCCCTTGCGCAGCGCTTTGATTGAATCAATACCGTGCTCGGCCAGCAGTGCGGCAGTGCTCTCGCCGATGCCTGATACGTCTGTAATCGAATGCTTCATCACTTTCTCCTAGGCGAGACTTGCTTGCCATCAGCACTGTTTTCGCTGCTGTATCGGTCAATATGCTTCTCAAGGCTGGGATACTCAAGTGATACGTGAAAATGTGATCGTTCAGACCCTCACTATTGATTCCCTCTCTCTACTGCAGGGGTTACATTGCTCTTGAGTTTGGGTGCCAGATAGGCGAGCTGGCTCATGCCCATCAGACCGACCAGTTCGACAGGCACCTGCCAGAGTGCACCATCAAGAATGCTTTTGGAGACAAAGATTCCGAGTGTGATGACCGTCCAGAATACCATCTGAGCCCGTGCCAGCGACAGGGTGCCTGAGGTGCCATCGCTGATCAGGTCATACCAGCGCGACTCTACCTTTACACCGCTGTATCTCTCTTCCGACTGATTGTAACTGATGCCTGTGGTGAGCAGTGAGGCCCCCATCAGCGCCAGCAGGGTGCCGGGAATCTCGGGAACTTCGAAACGGGCCAGTCCGAAGGCGGTCACTACGCCACCAATGGCCAGTGTCCAGAGCGCCATCTGTGTGCGTGATAGCGATAGCTTGCCTCTGGCATCACAGATCAGGTGGATCGCTTTGTCGTGGGTTTTTGTCGACATCAGGCCGATCAGTAATATGAGGAATAAGAGGGATCCGGCAGCCCAGCTGTATGCACCGGTGGAGTTGGCAAGGTAGATCTCCCTCTCCCCGATTGCATAGCAGTCTTCCCCGTCCGGTCTTATTTTGCTGTCACACCAGCTTAATTCAGGGAGCACACGGATGGCACTCATGTAATTTGGGATCGGATAGTCGGCCAGATCAAACAGTAGCAAAGTTCCATGTTGCCGGATCGAGCTCTCCCTGACCTTCATCTCCCAGCTATGGTTGTTATCCATTGCAATTGGATGAATC
This sequence comes from Mariprofundus sp. KV, assembly GCF_013387475.1. GTDB lineage: Bacteria > Pseudomonadota > Zetaproteobacteria > Mariprofundales > Mariprofundaceae > Mariprofundus. Next base: position 96,806 of record NZ_VWNB01000009.1, read on the forward strand.
GGTTGAGCATGGCTGGGCACGTTATCCTGCATGCCGTGGGTGCCAAACAGTCGCAGGGAGATCTGCGTTACAGGAATATCACCCAGATTCTTGTTGGTATAGATACGAACCATATGACTCTGCAGTTGACCATCGGGCATATACATTTTGGTCACAGTGCCGGATTCATCGGCCCGGGCTGTAGTGATGGAAGCAGTCGCAAGCATTAGAGTGAATGCAAAAAACGTTTTATTCATGATGATCCCCAACGTCCTTGATCGTCAGGCTCTTATTGCAACTCAGCCTGAGTATCAGCAACTTTATGGGTTTGCGTTGAAGCTGTATGTCCCATAAATATGGGTCATGAATCGGGTGTGAGCGTTACCAGCGGATAGTCACTTTGCGCTTGCCCCAACTGCGGGCGGCTTTGATATCACGTCCCATGTAGATATCGATCTTGCGGCTCCAGCGTTTGTTCATCTTGTCTTTGACCAGAAAGGTGCCGGGCAGGCCGTCAATCTTTACGCGCGTATTATGCTTTAAACCCATACGAAGCAGATCACGCGAGACAGCAATCACCTTCATACCGGGTTTGAGATGATCGCCCCATGCCCCGATGGAGGGGTTACCCTGCGTCTGCGCTTTGACCGAATTGTAGGCGGTTGCCGTGACCGTGAGCGAGTGGCCGGAAAGTGATCCAGAGTGGGCAACACTGCAGCTTGCCAGCGTTAGAAACAGCAGGGCTGAAAAAAGTCGTTTAAATGATCTCATGGTGCCCGAGTTTGATCGATTCAGTGCTATAAGCTGTGATGCTGCTCAATAATGGCAGCGGCGGCTTTCATGCCATCAACAGCAGCACTGACAATACCACCGGCATAACCGGCACCCTCACCGACAGGGTAGAGCCCGGCCACATTGACCGACTGCATCGATTCGTTGCGCTCAATGCGGATCGGTGAACTGGTACGACTCTCTGTGGCCAGAAGGTTGGCTTCATCAGTAATAAAACCGCGCATCTTGCGATCAAAACCCAACAACCCTTCCGCCAGAGGATTGGCAATCCAGTGTGGCAGCAGCTGCCAGAGGTCAGTGGCGATCGCTTCGGGTTTGAAACGGGTAGGGGCGAGGTTGCCTGTAGCCTTACGGTTCACGAAATCGGTAAGCCGCATGGTCGGGGCTGCATAGTGATCACCGGCTGCTTTGAAGGTGGCGACCTCCAGTTCACGCTGGAAGGTGATGCCCATCAGCGGGTCACTCTTGATGCCGTGACGTACAATATCCTCCGGTGTGACCTGCACAACAATGCCTGAGTTGGCCCATCTGCCTCCCCGTTTGGCATTGCTCATACCGTTGACTGCCATGGCACCGGCTTCAGTGGGTGAGGGTACAATCAGTCCACCGGGGCACATGCAGAATGAGTAAACGCCACGTTGACCGAGATGCTTGTCGGCCACCTGATGGGTCAGTGCATATTCGGCGGCAGAGAGTTTGGCATGACCAGCCCTGTTGCCGAACTGGATGGCATCGATCAGGGCCTGTGGATGTTCGGCACGCACACCGACAGCAAAGGCCTTGGCCTCCATTTTGATGCCGAGCTGTTGCAGCCGCTTGAAGGTGTCGCGGGCCGAGTGGCCGGTAGCAAGAATGACATGATCCGCGTTGATCTCATCGCCACAACCTGTGCGTACAGCGCAGACCTTTCCGTTTTCAATGAGCAGATCATCGACACGCGTCTCGAAACGGTAATCCACCCCCAACTCAAGCAGATGATGACGCATATTGCGCACAATGCGCACCAGTTTGTCGGTGCCCAGATGCGGATGCGCATCAATAAGAATATCTTCTCTGGCACCGAAACGGACGAACTCGGCCAACACCCAGCGCAGGAAGGGGTGTTTGATGCGGGTATAGAGTTTGCCATCGGTATAGGTGCCTGCGCCGCCTTCACCGAAGCAGATGTTACTCTCAGTATCAAGTTCACCACGAGAGCGCAGGCGACCGATATCACGCATGCGCGTCTCCACCGGTTTGCCACGTTCCAGCAGGGTGACGCGGATACCGGATTCAGCCAGTGCCAGGGCAGCAAAGAGACCGGCCGGGCCAGCTCCGATGATTACAGCATGATGCTGCGCAGTAACCTTTCTGGTGAAAACTTCGGGTCGTGGCGGGGAGAGGGTGGAGTGTTCAAGTTTGCGGCAGTTGTTGGGTAGCGGATCGATGATTTGATCGACCTCAATCTCATAACTGCAGACAAAATGGATGTTCGTTTTTTTGCGCGCATCGATGGCACGGCGTGAACAGGTCGATGATAAAATCGCCTCTACAGTCAGATTCAACTGCTGCGCAATGCGGCGGGTTACGCTCGCATCACTCTCATCAAGTCCGACCTGAATATTGGAAATGGCATAAAGCACTTAGAGCGGCTGCTCAGACTGCTGCCAGGTGACCATGGCTGGTGTGGGTGATGGCGTTGTCCCCATTCACATAGACCAGTGCCGGATTGAAATGTTCAGCCTCTTTGGCTTCCAGTTCAGCATAGGTGCAGATGATCAGCAGATCACCGGGGCTGGCTTTATGAGCTGCAGCGCCGTTTACACCGATGGTGCCGGAACCGCGAGGTGCAGTGATGGCGTAGGTGGTGAAACGCTCACCATTATTCACATTATAAATATGCAGCTGTTCAAAGGGTAAGATGTTGGCTTTATCCATCAGATTCAGATCGATGGCGCAGGAGCCTTCATAATCGAGCTCTGCATGCGTCACGGTGACGCGGTGAATCTTGGACTTCAGCATTGTTAATTTCATGGGTTCACTCCATCAGCAGTCAGGGGAAGCGGCATATTATCGATCAGGCGGGTATTGCCAACTTTGGCGGCAATAAAAGCGCGGGCCGGTTGTCTGTTCAGTTTGCGTTTTATTTTAAGCGAGCTTGCACTACGGATATCAAGGTAGTCAGGTGTAATGCCGGCGTTATGCAGGATTCTGGTCGCGACAGCTTTCACCGCTTCGATATCGGACTCGCCACTGGCGGCCATCTTTTGCATGGCGATAAGCGATTTAGAGATGGCCAGAGCAATAACGCGTTCACTCTCGCTGAGGTAGCGGTTGCGACTGCTCAGCGCCAGCCCGTCGGATTCGCGCAGGGTAGGGCAGCCAATGATCTCAATGGCCATCTGCAGATCGGAGACCATACGTTTGATAATTGCCAGTTGCTGCCAGTCCTTCTCACCGAAGATGGCGATATCGGGCTGCACAATATTGAAGAGGATATTCACAACGGTGACCACACCATCAAAATGGCCGGGGCGGGAGTCGCCGCAGAGGCACTCCGATAGCTTGGTTGCTTTCAGGGTGACTTTCGGGCCGCTCTTGGGATAGAGCGTGCTCGGATGAAAGATGAAATCCACACCGGCGTCGGCACACAGTCTGGCATCGTTTTCAAAGGTGCGCGGGTAGCGATCCAGATCCTCGTTGGGTCCGAACTGCAACGGATTAACATAGATGCTGACAACCACGATATCAGCCATCTGCCTGGCCTTGCGGATCAGGCTCATATGACCTTCATGCAGGCAGCCCATGGTCGGTACAAAAGCGATAGAATTAGAGCCGCGCAGTGATTTAAGCTGGCGGCGTATTTCGGCTGTGGTGTTGGCTACTCTCATTTCGGAAACTGACCGGCTTTAACATCGGCGCTCCAGCGGCTGATGGCGTCAGACATTACTTTGCGCACATCGGCATAGGCCGGAGCAAACGGTGGATTGGATTCGGAGATACCGACCAGATCATTGAAGACCAGCACCTGTGCATCGCACTCGGCACTTGCACCGATGCCAACCGTTGGAATCTCCACATGCGAGGTGATGGCGGTTGCCAGCTCAGCAGGGATATTCTCCAGCACCAGTGCCACAGCACCGGCTTCAGTCACGGCTCTGGCATCGGCAATCAACTGCGCCTGTTCACTCTCGCTCTTGCCGCGTTTGCCATAGGAGCCGAACTTCTTCACCGATTGCGGGGTAAGTCCGATATGGGCAACCACAGCGATACCGCGCTCAGCCAGAAAACGGATGGTTTCGGCCATATGTTCGCCACCCTCGATTTTCACCGCATCACAGCCGCTCTCCTGCAGAACACGAACGCTGGAGTCAAAGGCCTGCTCGGCAGATCTCTGATAGCTGCCAAAGGGGAGATCGCAGACCACCCATGCAAACTTGCGGCCGCGCACAACAGCGGCGGTGTGGTGAATCATCTGATCAAGGGTAACGGGAAGGGTGGAGTCGTAGCCAAGGGATACCATGCCAAGGGAGTCGCCAACCAGCAGCACTTCGGCTCCGGCCATCTCGGCGATGGCGGCTGATGTCGCATCAGTAGCGGTCAGCCATACACTTTTTTCGTCACGCTGCTTGGCGCGCAAAAGCGTCGCTGCGGTGACCGGTTTAGTTATTGTCATCTCATTCCTTTCTGCTTCGGTCCGCCTCGTAAAAGGGTAGGTACCGTCTTTCAGGATGCGCGCATACTATGTGGATGAGCCGACGGCGGCAAATTGACAGTTTTTGGAGCTTTCAGGATGGCGCTTGGATCATTATTGAATTCGACAGACCTTCTAGTTCGAGTCCTGGATGGCTCCGCTAACAGAACTCGAACCGGCCGGGATGACGAGTGTCCGAGATTGGCGGTTGCAGCCATTTGTTATGGCAAGCTTAGGGTTGATCTGCTGGTCTGTATCTCCCCCGAATGGGGGCAAGTTTGATGTTAGCTGTAATCAGCCCAGAACTCGTTGTGGGATTGCATGTTGCCGATGCGTTCGATCAGGGCATCGATTGTTTTATCGTTTTCGGCGAAGTTCATACGGTCGGTCTGCACGATCAGCAGGGGAGTCTCCTGATAGTGGAAGAAGTACTGATCGTAAGCGCTCATCACCTTCTGCAGGTAATCGGAGTTGATGCCGCGCTCCATCGGGCGATTGCGGCCACGGATGCGCTCCATAATCACACGCGGATCGGATTGCAGGTAGATCACCAGATCCGGTTTATAGATGTCGACAGCTACAAGTTTGGCGACCTGCTCATAGAGGGCCAGCTCCTCATCGGAGAGGGTGACGGTGGCAAACAGGTGATCTTTGGCGAAGATAAAGTCACTGACGATGCCCTGTGTGAAGAGATCCTGCTGATGCAGTGATTGCCACTGCTTCAGGCGTGAAAAGAGGAAGGAGAGCTGAACAGAGAGGGCGTGGCGGGAGGGGTCCTGATAGAAGAGTTCGATAAACGGGTTGTCATCGACCTGCTCAAAAAATGTAGTGCTACCGAGCTTGTCGGCAAGCTTCCGGGTTAGTGTGGTTTTGCCCACACCGATCGCCCCCTCAATGGCGATATGACACTGATCCAGTGGCCTCTTGCCAAAACGCTTGTCCATCAGTGTTACCATGCTTCCCCCTCAGGTAGTGGCGATTCGCCAGCCGCGATGATCTTCTCCAATCCTTCGGCTGCACTTAGCTTCAGCTGTGGATGTTGCCACTCCGGAGCCAGATCGCAAAGAGGGCGTAACACAAACTGACGCTCAAACATCAACGGGTGCGGTACAGAAAGTCTTTCCAAACTGATGATCTCCTGCTCAATGGCAACGATATCGAGATCAAGGGTGCGTGCTCCCCAATGCTCTTTGCGCTCTCTGCCATGTTCCAGCTCAATGGCCTGTAGTGCATCAAGCAGCTCAATCGGCTGCATCTCCGTTGCAATGGCAATGACGGCGTTCAGGTAGTCGGGTTGTCCGGCAGGCCCGATAGCCGGGGTACGGTAGCGTTTTGATGATTCAGTTACACGTGTGTCGGGCAGTGCTGCAATCATGCTGCGGGCAGAGATGAAGGCGGCTTTGACGTCATCGAGATTGCCGCCAAGAGCAATATAAACAGTCATCATGCGAAAGCGATGGCGCCGCCGCGGCGGGGATCGCCGCAGCCATGCAGGTTACCAGCGGGCGAGCGGGTGATGGCATGTACGCCACCGAAATAGACACTCTGTTTCCGCCAGTCGCGTAGTTTCCAGCCCAGACGCATTAACAGCTCCCGTTCATGGTCATTCAGGAATTCAGGCTCAATATCGAGCTGGTCACCTTCATTGTGCAGGCGTGGTGCATGCACTGCCGACTCAATATCCTGACCGAGCAGACGATGGCGCAGCAGTGATTGCAGAATTGCACCGCGCAGGCGATTGGAGCCTCCGCTGCCGAGAACCAGTGCGGGTTTATCGTGCTCAAGAAATATTGAAGGCGCCATCATCGAGGAGAGTGTGGCACCACCGGGCAGGGCGTGGAAGCCCAGCGGATTGATATCCTCCTCTCCGAGCATGTTGTTCAGGTGAATGCCGGTGCCGGGCACAACAATACCTGACCCCTCACCATTACTGCTGGTCATCGAGACCGCCAGCCCATCTTTGTCGATCACACTGATGTGGGTGGTGCTACCGTGGCGATTATCCGGTTCTTTTGCCTGCTCATCACCGATGCCCAGTAAGCGAGCCCTGATTCTGGCTGCTGCTTTTTCAATATGCTCCGGCTCAAACATCTGCTGCGCGATCTCAGCATCATGGATACGGGAGTCAAAACCCTCCCGTCGCAGCAGGCTTGCTGCCCGCAACCCTTCAGCCACGAGAACCGGCCACGGCAATCCGGATGTCTCATGGTTGCGATAGAGGTGGTCGAGCATGCTGGCAGCAAAGCCGATCAGCAGGCCGCCGGAGCTTGGGGGCGGATTGGTCAGCAGCGTGCCGCCAAGCAGTTCGATATTTAGAGGTTTACGCTCAAATACCTGCTGAGCCCGCAAATCCTCCATGCCGAGCAGGCCGTAGGGGGAGCAGCTTTTAACAATCTCCCTGGCCAGATCACCATGGTACATCTCATCGATGCCCTCAATAGTTAACATCTCCAGTGTATTGGCCAGATCAGGATTGCGGAAGGATTCACCCTCACGCCACAACGCTTCTGAGCTCTCCCCACCCCTCATCGGTTTGTGCAGTGCTCTGCAGGCGTCGGTATCGGTGAGAATCGGGGTGAGCAGTTTGATGAAGGAGGCTTGCAGTTGATTAAGGCGAATGCCGCTTCTGGCTGCATCCAGCCCCGGTGCAAGCACCTCGGATAACGGCAATTTGCCATGCACCTTGTGGGCATGAAACAGCATCGCCAGCAGGGAGGGGGTGCCGACCGATGCCTGGCCGATATGGAAGGTTTGTATGGTGTCGCCGAAATCGATGGGTACCGCTTTCAGTTCAGGCTGGATACCGGTCAATGCTTTGCCAAATGGCATGCGGGCAAAACCGTCATAGAGGATGGCACGAGATGCCGAGTCGGCAACCAGCATAAAACCGCCACCACCGGCAGCAGTAAGCACAGGCTCTGCAATAAAGGATGTAGTGATGGCGGCAATGGCTGCATCAACAGCGTTGCCACCGGCTTGAAGGGTGAGTGCGCCCGCTTCAGCGGTGGCAGGATGACCAGCGGCTACAACCCCGTGACTGTTTCTGCTCATCTACCTTTCTGGTGAACGATAAAGCCTTTGGTTTTCATCTTCTTTTCAATGGCGATTTGAAGTTTGTCTGCCTCGGTACGCTGCTGCTCAGGGCCAGCCCAGACTGCATAGAACCCATTGTTTTTTTGAGAGAGAACACCACTCCAGCCGTGACGCTTGAGTTGATCGATCAATCCCTGTGCTCGTGGCCTCTCCTTGAATGCACCCAGCTGCACGTAATAACCACTGCCGGGCTCATCTGCAGAGGGGGTAGCTTTGAGCACAGGCTTTTTGGCAACCTCTTGTTTAACGACCGGCTTGGCCGGTGCGACAACTGTGCCGGGGTTGACCGGTTCAACTACCGGTTCCGGCTCAATCTGTTCCGGCTCCTCGATAATGGCAGCTGGCAGATGTTTAGCCTGCGATTTGGCGCGCTCTAGCTTGGTCACCGTTTCATTGGCCTGTTCAGGAGATGGTGTGAAAAGATCAGGTTTTAGTGAAGCTGTGAGGATAAGCAGCAGGCAGCAGGCAGCTACAATCCATGCCGCACGGTGCTCCATCACTGATGCTTGCCAGTTTGTCTCTCCACTCATGTCAGAAGCCTCTGCAGTCAGCCGAGCACTTCATCCAGCTTTTCAGCAAAGCTATTGTAGCGGAACGGTTTCTGCAGAATATTGAACGGTTTATCAGGGAAACGATCATGGAGATCTTCAGGGTAACCGGTGACAAACAGAATGCGATTGAGAATGTCGGGATTGACCTGTTCAAGTGAGCTGTAGATTTCATCACCGCTAAGTTTGGGAATGCGGACATCCAATAAAATCAGCTGGTAGCGATCGCCATGTGTGGTCAACTCAAAAAGAGACTGAACGGGATCGCTCATGCTGGTGATGGCACCCTGCATCCCTTTTTCACTGACATAGCGGTTGAGAAATGCGGTCAGAATACTCTGAACGCTATCTTCATCATCGATAATGAGTGCTTTCATTTCCATCACTTTTCCCCTGTGAGAAGCAAGGTTTCGCTGCTGTATGAATCCCATCCATGGCTCTGGATCGGCTATCTGATTATAGCAGGCTTTCCGGATTTACGCGAGCCATGTTAAACCGGACGCCCCAGTGCAGGTGAGGGCCGGTTGCCCTTCCCGTAGCTCCTACTTCACCGACAAGCTGGTGTGTCTCTACCCATGCCCCTTCTTTGACATCAATTTTGCGCATATGCGAAAAGACGGAGACTAAACCATTTCCATGGCCGATGGCTACCGTATTGCCATTAAGATACATCTCTCCGGCGAACAGCACTTTACCCGCCAGCGGTGTCCTGATCGCTGTACCTGAGGCTGCTGCAATATCGATACCTGAGTGCGGCGAGCGGGCGGCACCGTTAACATAACGCTGGGCACCGAACGGGGTGGACTCTATCCCCTCAGTCGGTTTGCCGAACATCTTCACATCCGGTGTTGCTGCCACAGGTTCAACATAGGTGGCTTTCAGCGCTTTTACCTCTTTGCGGATGCGGGCCAGCGTAGGTGCATCAAACTCAGCCATCTTCTTCTTCACCTGAATATGGGAGATGCGGAACTCCCCCTTGCTGACGTTGAGCGTGTCTCTGGCGATCACCTGTTTGCCATCGGACCACTCAATGGGCAGTTCCCCCGGTTTGGTATTAAGATCAACGCCAATCCAGCCGCGCCATCTGCCGTCTGCCTGTTGTTTGGCAGGCCAGCGCTTGCCGAAACACCAGAGCCGCAGATTGCTGCTTTCGGATACGGTCTCAACGGTGACTACATCACCCTGCACGGCCTGCCATGCGGCGGCCTGAGTTGTGCCAGCCATGCCGCAGATTAGCAGCAGACTATAGATCAGATATCTCATGCATTGTTCTCCTTCACACTTTTGACCTCGGTTTCTGCACTGCCATCATGGAAATGGATGAAAACCTGATCGCCTGCAGTGAGGCCACTGGCGGCTGTGATCAGTTTGCCACTACTGCCATAACTGAGGCTGTAACCGCGTTTGAGTACGCCCGTCGGATCCAGCTCTTTAAGCTTGCCGGCCAGCAGTTCAAAGCGGTGGCGTTTTAGGCCGATTTGGGACTGCTCAGCTTTAAGATTGCGCTGCTGGCTCTCCAGTCGCTGCCGCTGTTTTTGCAGGCCGTTGTGCAGTGACTGTCCGAGCAGCGTCGCATGTTTAGACCAGTCGGCGCGCTGCTGCTGCAGTCGTGCGCCCGGCTGCAGTGGCGCCAGCCGTCTCTCTATCGTGCGTAGTGGCGAACGCAGTTGACTGATATTGATCTGCGCTGCGTGTTTCAGACGTGTGCGCGCCTGTTCGCTTCTATGGTGGCGCGCATCAAAATGGCGCTGCCACGCCGATCTCTCCCTGCCGCGCATGGTCTGCAACTGCTCAGAGAGCCTGCTCAACTGCTGTTGCATTAGGCCTGCCAGAGCAGCGAGACGGGGTAGCTGTTTGCGCAGCTCATCACGCGATGGAATGGCGATCTCCGCAGCATTGGAGGGGGTGGCGGCACGAACATCGGCAGCAAAATCAGCCAGCGTGGTATCGATCTCATGGCCGACGCCTGAGATGATCGGAATGGGGCAATCAACCACAGCTTTGACGGTGATCTCATCATTAAAACACCAGAGATCTTCGATACTGCCGCCGCCGCGTACCAGTAGAATCAGATCCGGTGGTGATTCCATGCTGCTCAGTCGCCTGATGGCAGCCGCAATGGCAGCCGGTGCGCTGCTTCCCTGCACCAGCGCAGGGGAGAGGGTCAGTTGCAGCCAGGCAGGGCGCGTGGCCAGAACCTTTTTGACATCCTCAAATGCAGCGGCGGTGGGGGATGTGACGATTCCGATATGTCGGGGTAGAGCAGGTGGTGTACGTTTGCTTTGTGGATCAAACCAGCCGCGTTCGCTAAAGAGCTGCTTTCTGCGTTCAAACTCGGCCGCCAGTGCGCCAGCACCGGCAACTTCAATGCGTGTTACCACCAGCTGGTAGCTGCCACGCGGCTCATAGAGCGAGAGATGGCCGGTAAAGGTAAATTCACCACCCTCTTCGGGAAGGGTTTTCAGGCGCAGGGCAGCCGAGCGCCAAACCACTGCAGAGATCGCAGCATGTGCATCTTTGATGGTGAAATAGAGGTGGCCGGAAGAGGGGCGGGTCAGGCGTGAGACCTCACCGGTCACCTCCACATGCGCAAAACCCTGCTCCAGCATCTGTTTGATACGGGCAGTAAGTTCGGTAACCGAGAATACCTTGTGATCAGAAGCTGTAGACACCTGGATATTGTGTCGTGCTTAACTACAGGGTCAACAGAATGATTGCGGTCAGGATATCATCTGCTTAAAGCCTGTCAGAAACCACTGGCTGCTATTTAGACTCTTCATTTTCAGACAGGCTACGATCGTTATCGTTTTCAGTTTCATAGGGTGTGTCCATGAAGCAACCCAGCTCCGAGTGTGCAATATGAGGGCTCATAAATGCATAACTTCTCATTAATTTACAAAGATCAATATCGTCATTGAACATCGTTCTCCTCCTTATAGATTATAAGAGAGTGCAGATAGATGGCTTTTGCCAGAAGACGGCACTCAGGGTGGATGCAATATTAATCTTCAATTGTGTGATGGCTGTGTCAGGAGCATGTCATGGATGTGACATGGTTATGTGGGCGATGTGGCGTGATGAGTCTGTGGGTGTATATGATCGATACCCTCCGCAAGGCAATCGCTGATCTTATGGTGATGAAACGACGTGGCTACACCTTGCCGGTGATCAAGCCCCTGACCGCAACTGTTCAGATAGAAAAAGCCGCTCACCCCTCTGGTTCTGGCCAAGCGCATCACCGGTGAATTGCCACCTCTGCAGAGTGCATAGGTGATGGCCGCCGGGTTGGATTTTTTAAACCACTCGAGCAGTGCGATGCCGCGACAACAGGGATCATCAATATCAGCAATAAATATCTCAGGTTGCAGTTTGCAGAGATTGTGAAAGCCGCTATTGGGATGGAGAATAGTCATTTGCCAGCCATGTTGATGTAAAAGTTCGCCAATCTGATGGCAGGCTTGAGATGGTTGTGCAATGATGACGGCTTGCTTTTGCGGCTGCATAGATTGTTACTCCTCTGCAGTGATGCTGACAGGATAACATGGCATCTTGAGGGCAATGATTAGTCACGGTTGTGTCATGGTTATTATGATACGCTCTGCACAACTGCAATGAACCATCTACAGTGAGGAGATATTTTGAGCGAACAGCCAACTATTGAACTTGATCATAGCGACCTCTATCTGAATCGTGATATGAGTATTTTGCAGTTCAACCGGCGTGTGTTCGAGATGGCAGCTGACAGCATGCAGCCGTTGCTGGAGCGCTTGAAGTTTCTCTGCATCAGCAGTACCAATATGGATGAGTTTTTCGAGGTGCGCGTGGCAGCACAGAAGCATCGCCTTGCCATGGGCTCACTCGCTACGGCTGCTGATGGGCTGACTGCCGGTGAGATTCTCTCACAGGTACGTGGCCGTGTGGATGCACTGGTGGCTGATCAATACCGGCTGCTTAATGAATCGCTGCTGCCTGCTCTGGAAGAGGAGAATATCCGGATTCTGCGTCGAACGGATTGGAGTGAAGCGCAGGCCGTCTGGATTCGCCGCTTCTTCCGTCGTGAACTGCTGCCTCTGTTGACCCCGATCGGGCTGGATCCGGCTCACCCCTTCCCGCGTCTGCTCAGCAAGATTCTAAATTTCGTTGTTTCGCTGGAGGGCAAGGATGCCTTTGGTCGCGAAGCTCATTACGCCATTGTGCAGGCACCGCGCTCGCTGCCGCGGGTGATCCGCTTGCCAGAGGAGATTGCCGGTGCCGGAGATCATTTTGTACTGCTCTCCTCGATCATTCATGCCCATGTCGGTGACTTTTTTCCCGGCATGGAGGCCAAAGCCTGTCATCAGTTCCGCATTACCCGAAACAGTGGCCTGCTGGTCGATGAGGAGGAGCTTGTTGATCTGAAACAGGCGGTTGCCGGTGAGTTACTGGAGCGCCGTTTCAGTAAAGAGGTACGTCTTGAGGTATCACAGCGCTGTCCGCAGGAGCTGGTTGAGTTTCTGCTAGAGCAGTTTTCACTCGGCCATCAGGATCTCTACCGCGTGGATGGACTGGTTAACCTCTATCGACTTGCAGCTATTTATGATGAGGTCGACAGGCCCGATCTGAAATACCCGGTATTTGAGGCGGGTACGCCAGCGCAGTTGCGCGATGAAGAGTCCGGTGTGTTTGAGATAATCCAGCAGGGTGATCTGCTGCTCCACCACCCCTTCCAGAGCTTTGCACCGGTGGTGGAGCTGCTTAATCAGGCAGCCGCTGATCCGAATGTGCTGGTGATCAAGCAGACGATGTACCGGGTGGTGCCCGATTCACCGCTGGTGGATGCGCTGGTGCGTGCGGCGCGTGCCAACAAAGAGGTGGTGGCAGTTATCGAGCTGATGGCGCGCTTTAATGAAGAGGAGAATATTGCTCTGGCCAACAAGCTCTCCGCTGCCGGTGTGCAGGTGGTTTACGGGGTAGTGGGTTACAAAACCCACTGCAAGATGCTGATGGTGGTGCGTCGGGAAGGTCGCAAACTGCGCCGTTATGTGCATCTGGGTACTGGCAATTATCACACCGTGACCAGCCGTTTCTATACCGACTTCGGGCTGCTTAGTTGTGATCCTGAACTGGGCGAAGATGTGCATAAGCTGTTCCAGCAGTTGACCGGACTTGGCAAGGCTACGCGCCTGAAAGCGATGCTGTCGGCACCATTCACGCTGCATAAGGGTGTGCTTGAACGCATCAACCGCGAGGTGGAAACAGCACGTGCCGGAGGCGAGGCGAGAATTCGCGCCAAGATCAACGGGCTTGAAGAGCCTGAGGTGATCAGGGCGCTCTATCGTGCCTCGCAGGCCGGTGTGAAGATTGATCTGGTGGTGCGCGGCATCTGTTGCCTGCGGCCGGGTATTCCCGGCATCTCAGAAAATATTCGTGTGCGCTCGGTATTGGGGCGTTTTCTTGAGCACACCCGTATCTACTACTTCCACAATGGCGGTGATTCAGAGGTATTCTGTGCCAGTGCCGACTGGATGAGCCGCAATCTGCTCAGGCGCGTGGAGACCTGTTTCCCTGTACGTGATCCGGCCCTGAAAAAAGAGGTGATTGCGCAGGGGCTATCCCCCTATCTGGCTGATAATGCCGGCACATGGCAGCTGAAGTCAGATGGCTCCTATCAACGTGTGCAGAGCCGTACCCGATCCAGCAACGCGCAGCTGATGCTGATGCGCAAGCTCGGAACATTGAAGGAGTAGATTCTATTCCTGTTGTTCGAGGTCGATGTGCAGGGTCAGGCCAAAGGCCTCTTTGAAATAGTCTGCGGTCTGAAGGGCTGCCCAGCGTTCCAGCAGCATGTCACCGCTGCCTTCGATATGCAGGGCGGCGGCCTCCGGTGTTACACTTAAACTCAGGCGGCTGATGCGGTTGCGGCGCTCCTTGTTCAGGGCGATGGCCAGGCGCAGCAGGGCGCTGAGTTGCCACACCTTCAGTTGTGCGCTTTTGCTTAGTTCGGCGAACTCTTTATGCGAATCAGAGGGGCTGCCTTTGCGCTGATAACGGACAAGCTGAGCGAGCAGGCTTTTTTCGTTGTCGTTCAGACCAAGCAGCGGTGCTACCGAGATCAGATAGGCGGCATGGCGGTGGTGACCACCTACGCGCACATACATGCCGATCTCATGCACCATGGCCGCGACCTCAAGCAGCAGTCGATCGCGATGATTCAGGGCATGCAGTTCACGACTCTGGTCGAACAGCACCAGTGCCAGACCGGCAACCTCTTTACCATACCTGCGATCGACATGGTATTTGCTTTTCAGGCTGCGTGCCCAGGCGATCAGATTGCGGCGCTGTGAGTGGAAGGTGAGCTCTTCACTGTCCATCATATCAAGCACGATACCATCCATCAGGCTGGCATCGGGCATCACCATCTCTTTTGCCTTTGAAAGCTTCATAATCTCATGGAATACCATTGCGGCAGGCAGAATCACGTCAGCCCGATCAGGCCTTAGTCCCAGATCGCGAATGCGCTCCTCAAAGCTGAGTCCGGAGAGTTTTTTAATCAGTTTTTTCAACTGCTTGCGGCTGATGGCGGTGGCTGATGCCGTACCTAGGATCTGAAAGGCCAGATCACCAATGGCGGCGGCATTGCCGCCGGTTGCCACGCAGAGATCTGCCTTGTGGCGTCCGATCTGCTCACGCAGTTTCTTACGTGTACCGTCAAGGTACTCCGATAGCAGGGTGTTGAAGTCACCCTCCTGACCGAGCATCTCCAGCAGACGAACCGTGCCGATCTTAAAGCTCTGGGCAGCGATTACTTCCCCATCATCACATATGGTGACCTCTACGCTGCCGCCACCCATATCGATCAGAACAGTGAACTTATCATCCAGATCTACACGGCGGCTGATCGAGTAGTGCACCAGTCTCGCCTCCTCTTCACCACTGATCAGCTGCAGGTCGATACCTGTCTCATCAAGAATACGTCTGGCCAGCTCCCTGCCATTTCGGGAGTCACGCATGGCACTGGTGGCTGTGGCGCGGTACCTATCAATCTGATGCTGATCGAGAATGCGGCGGAATTGCCGGAATGCCTCCAGCGCATCTTCCATGGTTTGCGGGCTGAAAGTGCCGCTGGTAAAGGCATCATGGCCAAGGCGAACCGGTTCCCGGTAGCGCTGAACCAGTGTTGGTGTGCCGCTGGCATCATGTATGGCGATGCCTAGGCGCATGGCATTGGAGCCGACATCAATAGCAGCAACCAGAGCGCTGTGGTCGGGAAGGGCATCATCGGCAATAAGGCTGGTTAGTTCCATCTGCTTATGCTGCCGTGGCGATTTGTAAATCGCTATCTAATTTCAACACACTCTTAAATTAGTCTCTGTTTATTCCGGAATTGCAGTGTAGGATATTTCGTCTTCTGCGCATTGGGGACGATACTATACTCAGGGAGTATGCATGATGGATGCACTGGCAAATAGTGAAGATCAGAAGGTAGAAGCGTCACGGCAGCGCTCAGACGGGCAACCAAGGGCTTACGATGCCCTGATCGAGAAGCATGGCTTTGACGATAGCAAGGTTGAGAAAATACTCACCGCCTATCTGCAGGAGCAGGAGCTCAAACCCTATCAGGCTGAGTTGATTAACCTTCAGCAGTATCTTGAACAGACCAAACAGCGCATGATTATCCTCTTTGAGGGCAGGGATGCGGCAGGTAAGGGCGGGACCATTCGCAGTGTGACTCGTTATATGAATGAGAAGCACTATCGCGTCATTGCACTGGGCAAACCGACCGAAGAGCAGCGCACGCAGTGGTTTTTCCAGAAGTATGTCTCGCAGTTCCCCCGCGGTGGTGAGATCGCCATGTTTGATCGCAGCTGGTACAACCGTGCGATGGTGGAGCCGGTGTTCGGCTTCTGCACGGAAGAGGAGTATAACAACTTCATGAAGGGTGTGGTCGGTTTTGAGAAGGATCTTGTACGTCAGGGTACTATTCTGGTGAAGATCTACTTCAGCGTTACCAAAGAGATGCAGCAGAAACGCTTTGAGCGGCGTAAGGATGATCCGCTGCGGCAGTGGAAGCTCTCTGAGGTCGATGTGCAGGCGCAGGAGCGCTGGGACGATTTCGACAAGGTGAAGTACGAAATGCTCAAACATACCCATACTGCAGCGGCTCCGTGGACGCTTATCCGCTCTGCCAATAAGCATCTGGCTCGCCTCAACGCCATTAAAGTGATCCTGAATGCTGTTGACTATGAAGCCAGTAATCCCGATCTTGATTATGCACCGGATGACACGATTGTGATTTCCGGAGCAAGAGAGATCGAGCTGATGCAGAAAGAGAAGTTGCGCAGGAAAGGGAAATTAAAATAAGAGTATGAAGGTCTGTATCCGCTAAGCAGGGCAGGGGCTTTATCACCCCTGCCTGTTTATGGCGGAGAGGATTCGGCAGCAGTTGTGAAAACTGCCCTGCTGTAATTTGATCCTTCAAGATTTGATCAGGGTGTGTATAATGCTACCCCTCTTGCGGAACCGCTTCTGTATGAGTAAATCAATCTCTGGAGAATACAATGACGACCGTGGTTAACACTGATTTCACCCCTAACACAGATGAAGCCGAGAGCTCAGGCGGGCAGGCTAAATGTTATGACCGGTTGGTTGAGAAGCATGGGCTGACAGATGAGAAGGTGAAGAAGGTTCTCACCAAATATCTGCAGGAGCAGGAGCTTAAACCTTTTCAGGCGGAACTGATCAATCTGCAGAAGCATCTGGAGCAGACCAATCAGCGCATGATTATTCTCTTTGAGGGCAGGGATGCAGCAGGTAAAGGCGGCACTATCCGCCGTGTTACCCGTTACATGAATGAGAAGCACTATCGTATTATTGCACTGGGTAAGCCGACCGAAGAGCAGCGTACACAGTGGTTTTTCCAGAAGTATGTATCCCAGTTTCCGCATGGTGGTGAGATCGCCATGTTTGATCGCAGCTGGTACAACCGCGCCATGGTGGAGCCTGTGTTCGGCTTCTGTACGGATGCCGAGTATAAGAACTTCATGAAAGGTGTTGGCGGTTTCGAGAAGGATCTGGTGCGTCAGGGCACCATTCTGGTGAAGATCTACTTCAGTGTGACCAAGGACGTGCAGCAGAAACGTTTTGATCGCCGTAAAGATGATCCACTGCGTCAGTGGAAACTCTCTGAAGTCGATGTGCAGGCGCAGGAGCGCTGGGACGATTTCGATAAGGTGAAGTATGAGATGCTGCGCCGCACCCATACCGCATCTGCACCGTGGACTGTGATCCGCTCTACCGATAAACATCTTGCTCGTCTGAATGCCATCAGGGTGATTCTTAACGCTGTCGATTATGACAAAGTGAACATGGAGCTTGATTATGTGCCGGACGATAATGTGGTGATTTCTGGGGCACGAGAGATTGAGTTGATGCAACGCGATCGCCTGCGCAACAAGGGTAGAAAAAAAGTAGCGGATGATCTGTCAGAAGAGGATCAGTCAGCATAGTGATGAAAGGGCGGTTTTCCGCCCTTTTTTCTGCGTATCATCTGTATGAAACAGCCACAATCGAGTTTATTCACATTTTAATGGGGCTGCTTTTGTGTATAATTCCCTGTCCGTTTGGTGATGCTGCCTGCCAGAGGGGAATTCAAATGTAAAAGGAGTAGAAAGAGATGAATCTGTTGGCAAACCCTGAGGTTACCCTGGATGAGGGCCCGGAGGTCATGCCGCAAGAAAACCCGCCCTGCTATGAGCAACTCATAGAGGAGCACGGACTAAGCGACAGTAAAGTAGAGAGCATCATCAGCAAATATCTGCAGGAGAGAGAACTCAAGCCCTATCAGGCTGAGCTGATAAAACTGCAACAGCATCTGGATAAGACAAAACAGCGCATGATTATCCTTTTTGAAGGACGTGACGCTGCAGCCAAGGGCGGTACCATTCGCCGTGTTACCCGCTACATGAATGAGAAACATTACCGTATTATCGCCATGGGCAAGCCGACCGAAGAGCAGCGCAGTCAGTGGTTCTTCCAGAAGTATGTATCCCAGTTTCCACATGGTGGCGAAGTCGTGCTGTTTGATCGCAGCTGGTACAACCGGGCCATGGTTGAGCCTGTTTTCGGATTCTGCTCAGATGAAGAGTATAAAAACTTCATGAAGGGTGTGATTGGCTTTGAGAAGGATCTCATTCGTCAGGGAACTATTCTGGTTAAACTCTATTTCAGCGTCACCAAAGATGCCCAGAAGGCCCGTTTTGAACGGCGCACCACAGATCCGCTGCGGCAGTGGAAACTCTCCGAGGTGGATATGCAGGCACAGGAGCGCTGGGATGATTTTACCAGGACAAAGTATGAGATGCTCAAACGCACACATACCGCAGCAGCACCATGGACGGTGATTCGTTCGATGGATAAACAGAAATGCAGACTTAATGCCATCAAAACCATCCTCAATGCGGTGGATTATGAGGGTTATAACGAAGCACTGGATTTTGTGACGGATGAGAAGGTGGTGATCTCCGGAGCCAGAGAGATTGAGCTGATGAATAAGCAGCGCCTGAGAAGTGGAAAATTTATTGGCTGATTGTTGATAAGGTTTAACCCTTCCCTGATTTGCGGAGGGGGTATCATTTTCAGCCGGGCTCAATGGAATGGCTGAATCTCTGTTTGTTATATTAATCAAAGGATATTGAATACGTGAAAGGCACCCTTCAAAAAGTAATGTTACCAACCATCCTGGTGATTCTGGCTTACGGCTTCTGGATCAGTCCGGATTTTAAGGAGATTGCTGCAGGCGTAGCGATCTTTCTCTTTGGCATGCTGGCGCTGGAGGAGGGCTTTAAAGCTTTTACCGGTGGAACCCTCGAGAAGATTCTGAAAAAAACCACGAACAAACTATGGAAGAGTATCTCTTTCGGTGTGGTTTCAACCAGTATCATGCAGTCCAGTTCACTGGTTTCGGTGATTACCATATCATTTCTGGGCGCAGGGTTGATTGGTCTCTCTGAGGGTATCGGCATCATTTTTGGTGCTAACCTCGGCACGACAACCGGAGCCTGGCTGGTGGCAGGCTTT
This sequence comes from Mariprofundus sp. KV, assembly GCF_013387475.1. Classification (GTDB taxonomy): domain Bacteria; phylum Pseudomonadota; class Zetaproteobacteria; order Mariprofundales; family Mariprofundaceae; genus Mariprofundus. The sequence continues at coordinate 115,946 of NZ_VWNB01000009.1, forward strand.
GGTCTGAAGGTGAAAATCTCAGCTTATGCGATGCCGATGCTGGTGTTTGGCGTGATCATGATATTCCAGAAGTCTCGCCACCTTAAAGGCATCGGTTATATTCTTACCGGTCTCGGTTTCCTCTTCCTCGGCATCCACCATATGAAGGAGGGGTTTGAGACCTTCAAGTCGGCGATTGATCTGGCTGAATATGCGGTAGCCGGATACCCCGGACTCTTCCTGTTTACCCTGATCGGTATCTTTGCCACAGTGGTGATGCAGTCGAGTCATGCCACACTGGTTCTGATTATCACTGCGCTGGCTGCTCAGCAGATCTCGTACGAAAATGCTCTGGCACTGGCCATTGGTGCTAATGTGGGTACGACGATTACAGCCATACTTGGGGCTTTAAGCTCCAATGAACTGGGTAAACGACTGGCCGGCGCACACCTGATCTTCAATGTGGTTACCGGCCTGATTGCGATTGCCTTTATTCATCAACTGCTGGTGGCAGTGGACCTGATCAGTGCCTACGTCGGTATTGCTGAAGCTGACTACACATTAAAGCTGGCAGTATTCCACACCCTGTTTAATCTGATAGGTATTGTCGTGATGATACCTTTCACCAATCATCTCGTAGGTTTTCTGGAGAGGGTGATCAAGTCGGAGCCGGATAAATATGCGCAGCCGAAATACCTGAATGAATCAGCGCTTGAATTCGCTGATGCCGCACTCGAAGCGATGCGTATGGAGACAGCTCGGGTCTATACGATGGCAACCGATGTAATAGCTAAGGGGTTATCTCTCGATAAGCAAAAGATTCTCTCTGATGCGAAACTTAAAACAGTGATTGCTCAGCATGCACGTGCGATTGATTATGATATCGATGATGTCTATGAACATGAGATCAAACGCCTGTGCAGTGCGATTCTCGATTTTACCAACAAATTATCCTCGGCTGATCCAGTCATTGCCAGACAGATTAGTCGAATCCGTATGGCCAATCAGTCGATCCTCATTGCCCTCAAGGATGTAAAGCATCTTCAGAAAAATATGAAGCGTTATATCGCTTCGGATAATCCGGAGATCAGTGCTGAGTATAACCGGCTGCGTCAGCGTATCGCCAAGGTGATACGCCGGCTGGAGAAGATTCGTGCCAGTGGTGAGACGAGTGTAACCTCTATTCTTTCGCTGGATGCGCTGAAGCTGACACTGGAGAAAAATATGGGCCTGCTGCATGAGCGTATGAATGAATTGATTCGTGGTGGCAAAGTCTCAGCTGAAATGGCGATATCGTTGATGAATGACAGTAATTATACCTATAGTATTATCCATAATCTGATTCAGATTAACCATAACTATCTGAAATCCGAAGAGGGGACAGAGACAGAGGCCGAACATATGATCGCTTTGAACCGGGAAGAGATCGGCACTGTGCTGGCAGATAATCGGGAAACTGCAGAGTAAAATTGAACGGGGATTAGCATGAAATTTGACAATGCACTGAAAAAGAAGCTGTTGAAGAGGCTTAAATCGTACATGAATGCTGAGGCCGAGCAGCTGCAGCAGGAAGACGATGGGCTCTCCAAAGTGCTTAAAAAGCTTAAAAAGAAAGAGAAACATCTTAAAGAGTTGATTGCGGCTGAGCGTGATGATGATGAACGCGAGATGCTGGAGCAGGAGTTGAAGGTGATTCGTTCACAACGCAAAAAGGGCATCACACTGCTCTCCTCTCTGCGTAAGAAGGGTAACAAATAAACAGTTTGCGCTGCCACTAAACCTCTGCTTCAAACACTGTGCCTGAATTCCGGGTGCAGTTTTTTTATGAATAACAATTAAGGGTATATATAACATGAGAAATACACTGCGAAAGGTGATTCTGCCTTCGATAATGCTGATTCTGGCTTATGGCTTCTGGGTTAGCCCTGACTTTAAAGAGATCTCTGCAGGCGTGGCGATTTTTCTATTTGGCATGCTGGCTCTTGAAGAGGGGTTCAGGGCATTCACCGGTGGTGTGCTTGAGAAGATACTTAAGAAAAGTACCGACAGAATGTGGAAAAGTCTCACCTTCGGGTTTACTGCAGCCACCGTGATGCAGTCAAGTTCTCTGGTCTCCGTTATCACCATCTCATTTTTAAGCGTGGGGCTGATTGGTCTGGTTGAGGGGCTGGGTATTGTCTTTGGTGCCAATGTCGGCACAACAACGGGTGCATGGCTGATTGCAGGCTTTGGCCTGAAGGTGAAGATCTCATCTTATGCCATGCCGATGCTGGTCTTTGGTGTGATGCTGATTTTCCAGAAATCGAAATCGATGAAGGGTGTCGGTTATATTCTGGTCGGTCTTGGTTTTCTCTTCCTCGGTATTCATCATATGAAAGAGGGCTTTGAGGCGTTCCAGAACAGTCTTGACCTGACCGCTTATGCGATGGAGGGGATAGCAGGCATCCTGGTCTTTACGCTGATCGGTATCATTGCCACGATCATCATGCAATCGAGCCACGCCACGCTGGTGCTGATTATCACCGCACTCTCAGTGCAGCAGATCACCTATGATAATGCACTGGCACTGGCGATCGGTGCCAATGTGGGTACAACCATTACAGCGGTACTCGGTGCGCTCTCATCCAATGTTGTCGGCAAGCGACTGGCTTTGGCAGATGTGCTGTTTAAGGTGTGTGCGGGTATTGTGTTTATTGTCTTTATGGGGCCGGTAATGGGGCTTGTTGATGGTATCTCATCTGTGATTGGCCTGGCCGATGATGACTACACCATGAAGCTGGCGGTTTTCCATACCATCTTCAATGTTGCCGGTGTGATTATTATGGTGCCACTGATCAATCCGCTGATTGGACTGGTGACCCGCCTGTTCAAGTCTGAACCGGATATTCACGCTCAACCGATGTATCTCAATGAAGCATCACTTGAGTTCGGCGATACTGCCCTTGAAGCTCTGCGCAAGGAGACCGCGCGCATCTATGAAAAAGCGATCGGTGTGATTGCCAAAGGGTTGTCTCTGGATAAGGAAGATATTCTCTCCGATGCCAAACTAAAGCAGGTGATCAGGGTGCATGGTAAAGCGGTCGAATATGATATTGATGAAGTTTACGAACATGAGATCAAGAGCCTCTGCAGTGCAATTCTTGATTATACCAACAGGCTCTCTGCCGATGAGGCCACATCACGGCAGGTGAGCCGGATTCGTCTGGCCAATCAGTCGATCCTGATCACACTTAAAGATGTGAAACATCTGCAGAAGAATATGTTGCTCTATATCGATTCGGAAAATCCACATATCAGTGCTGAATACAATCGTCTGCGTCAGCGCATTGCCAAGGTGATACGGAGACTGGAAAATATTCGCAGCCAGGAGGTTTCCTCCACATCGATTCTCTCTCTTGATGCCCTGAAGCTGACGCTGGAGAAAAATATGGGGCTGCTGCATGGACGTCTGGATGAGTTGATTCGCGAGGGCCACATCTCAGCGGATATGGCGATCTCCCTGATGAATGACAGCAACTACACCTATAGCATCATTAACAGCCTGATTCAGATTAACCACAACTACCTGAAGTCTGAAGAGGGAACCGAGACAGAGGCTGAACATAGGATTGCCCTGAACAGAGAGGAGATCAATTCTGTCCTCAGTGATGAGCGGGAGGTAGCTGAGCGGCGCTGATACCACACTAACCACACACCTCTTAGACCATGGTCATACAGATGTCACAATTGAGTTGTAGCATCTATGGTCTACAGTGATGGGCACACTTATGCGGTAAGATGATCGCTGAGGGGGGTGGGGATGACGCTGAAGAAGCTACTAACACGACTTAACTTTTTTGATACTCATGCCTTACAGCAGAGGGAGTCAGAAGAGGGACTCAGCAAGGTGATCGAAAAGCTTCAGGAGAAAGAGAGGCAGCTCAGGGTAACGATAAGCCTGGAGAGAGATGAAGAGGAGCGCGAACTGTTGCAACAGGAGCTGAGTATTGTTGTTTCACAGACCCGAAAAGGTACTGAACTGCTTGCCAGGATTCGAGAAGAGGGAGACTCCTGAGTCAATCAGAGAGAAAAACGGAGTGAAGTAAAAAGCGCGCGGATATCCGGGCGCTTTTTTGTTTCCGGGGCAAGCGATGGTCTGCTCTCCAACGGTTGTCACATTTGTCATGTTTATGACTCATATGTCACACAGATGTCACAATCGGCCTGTATCATCAATCCGTTTTAACGCATAAGGCCGCAAGGCCAACAATCGGGAGTGAATATGGTTAGAAGAAGTCCAATTTCAAATATGTTTGCCGGTTCGCCGGTCAAGCCGCTGCAGGAGCATATCGGCAAGGTTCATGAGGCTGTGAAGAAACTCGAACCATTTTTCAAGGCTGTGATCGATAAAGATTACGACCAGGTGGCCGTTCTGGAGCGGGAGATTCACAGGATTGAGGTTGATGCGGATACTTTGAAGCATGAACTGCGTATTAACCTGCCCAACTCCCTGTTTATGCCGATGCCGCGTGAGCGCATTCTGGATATTGTGACCCATCAGGATCATCTCGCCAACAGGGTCAAGGAAGTAACCAGTGTGGTTAATAGCCGCAAAATGCAGATTCCGGATGAGATCGCAGAGCTGCTTACACAATTTGTACTGGTCAATATCGCAGCTTCCCGGCAGGCGAAAAGGATCGTCAATGAACTTGATGAGCTGGTGGAGGTCGGTTTTCGTGGCCGCGAGGTCACCAGTGTTGAGGAGATGATCGATGAGCTGCATAACATCGAATATGAGGCTGATAAACTCGGTCATCAGATCAATAATGCACTGTTTGTGATTGAGAAGAGTATGGATCCGATTGATGCGATATTTCTGTACCGCATGATTCGGGAGCTCGGTGCTGTGGCCGATGCTGCACAGCGCGTTGGCGCTCGTCTCGAACTGTTACTGGCACGATAAGGGGAGAAAATCGTGGAAATTCTTGTTGCAAATTCAACTATATTAATTGGCATGGCCGTTGTTTTCGGCCTCTTCATGGCCTGGGGCATCGGTGCGAATGATGTTGCCAACGCTATGGGAACATCGGTCGGCTCAGGTGCGCTGACCTTTAAGCAGGCGGTGATTATTGCTGCCATATTCGAGTGTGCCGGTGCTGTTCTTGCCGGTGGTGAAGTAACCAAAACCATCCGAAAGGGCATTGTTGATGTCTCATCACTGGGTAGTACGCCCGAGCTTCTGGTTTACGGCATGCTGGCATCCCTGCTCGCTGCAGGCATCTGGCTGCTGGTTGCTACCCGTATGGGCTGGCCTGTTTCCACCACGCACTCCATTGTCGGTGCTATCGTCGGTTTCGGCGCTGTCGGTATCGGCATGGAAGCTGTGCAGTGGGGCAAGGTAGGTACTATTGCCATGAGCTGGGTTACCTCGCCGCTGATGGCCGGTGTGATTGCCTTTGCTCTTTTCAGAAGTATCCAGAAATTGATTATCGATACTGAAGAGCCGCTTGAAAGAGCCAAGAAATATGTACCTTATTACATCTTCATGGTTGGTTTTATCATGGCGATGGTGACCCTGCTTAAGGGGCTGAAACATGTCGGTGTGAATCTGCCGTTTGACCAGAATATGATGTATGCCGCGCTTATCGGTGTGGTCTTTGCGGTTATCGGAACGCTCATGATCAAGCGACTGAAGTTCTCCAAGAAAGAGGATAAGAAGTTCCATTATACCAATATGGAGAAGATCTTCGGCGTATTGATGATCTTTACAGCCATTGCCATGGCCTTTGCCCACGGCTCCAACGATGTGGCCAATGCCATTGGTCCGGTTGCAGCCGTTGTCGGCATTGTCAGCAGTGCCGGTGAAATTGCATCCAAGTCGGCTACACCTGTATGGATTCTGCTGCTTGGCGGTGGCGGTATTGTCTTTGGTTTGGCGACCTATGGTCATAAGGTGATTGCAACCGTTGGTTCCGGTATCAGTGAGCTGACACCAAGTCGCGGTTTTGCTGCAACACTTGCTGCAGCCACGACCGTTGTTGTGGCTTCCGGCACAGGTCTGCCGATCTCTACCACGCATACGCTGGTAGGTGCGGTGATCGGTGTTGGTCTGGCGCGAGGTATCGGTGCTTTGAATATGGGGGTGATCCAGACAATCTTCCTGTCATGGATCATCACGCTTCCGGCAGGTGCGATTCTGTCGATCCTGTTCTTCTTCTTCTTCAAAGGCGCATTCAGCTAAGCAGAAGAGGATTGAGAGTGATGAAAAAAAAGCAGGGGCTTTATGCCCCTGCTTTTTTATTGAGTAAAACAAGCGGTTGACCGGAAGGGCTTATTGCTGACGGTTTCCGGTAACCATTGCTGCAGCTTCAGAGTGATCGATATGGCGGACATCGCGCCCCTTAATCATATAGATCACCATCTCGGCAATATTGACGGCATGATCACCAATGCGTTGCAGGTTTCTGGCGATGTTGGTGGAGATCAGACCGGCTGTGATCTGGCGTGCATCCTCCATCATGTAGGTGAGGTACTCACGCTGCATCGATTTGAACTTGCCGTTCACCTTATCGTGGTTTTCGAGGCAGACGATGGCTGCATCCAGATCAGCCTTGGCAAAGGCATTGAGTGCTAATGCTGTCTGGCTGAAGACCTGATCGGAAAGAGACTCCAGTGAGGAGACATGAATCAGCGGGTGCTCCTGAGTCTCCAGCATAAGCTCGGCAATGCCTTCGGCCAGATCACCCATGCGTTCAAGATCAGTCACCACCTTGATCGTCGTCATGACAAAACGCAGATCACTGGCCGCAGGCTGACGCAGCGCCAGGATGGTTCGGGTCATCTCATCGATCTCTATCTCCATTGCATTGATCGCCTGATCACGTTCAATCACCTTGTAGGCACGTTTGGTGTCATGCTTGAACAGAGAGTTCATGGAGCGCTTGGTGGCTTTCTCCACCAGGCCGCCCATGGCGAGCACCTTCTCTTTCAACTCGTTGAGTTCATCTTCAAATCGTTTAATCGTATGCTGGTTCATCGTGAGCTCCTTAACCGAAACGTCCGGTAATATAATCTTCAGTCTTCTGGTTCGCAGGTGCTGTGAAAATAGTGTGCGTATCGTTGAACTCCATCAGATCACCCAGATAGAAGTAGGCGGTGTAATCGGAGACGCGGGCTGCCTGCTGCATGTTGTGGGTGACGATAACGATGGTGTACTCCTCTTTCAGCTCATCCATCAGCTCCTCAATCTTGGCTGTGGCGATAGGGTCGAGAGCCGAGCATGGTTCATCCATCAGAATCACTTCAGGTTTCACTGCAATCGTGCGTGCAATGCAGAGGCGCTGCTGCTGGCCACCGGAGAGGGCAGTGCCCGGCTGCTGCAGTTTATCCTTCACCTCATCCCAGATGCTGGCGCGTCTGAGGGCAGATTCGACCAGTTCATCCATCTCGGGACCATCTTTGACCATGCCGTGAATGCGCGGGGCATAGGCAACATTTTCATAGATACTCTTGGGGAACGGATTGGGCTTCTGGAAGACCATGCCGACGTAGCTGCGCAGCTGTACAACATCAACAGAGGGGGCATAGATATCCTGGCCATTGAGCAGGACTTCTCCCTCGACACGGCAGCCCGGAATGCGGTCATTCATGCGGTTGAGGGTGCGCAGGAAGGTGGACTTGCCACAACCTGAGGGGCCGATAAATGCGGTCACCTTGCCTTTCTGGATATCCAGATTGATGCCGTGCAGCGCTTCATAGTCGCCATACCAGAGCTTCAGATCCCGGACGGTAATAGTATTTTCTACGTTTCTCTTATTCATGATCTCATTACCACGTGTTTTCAGAACGATTTCTAAACTTAACAGCGACTGCATTGAGGGTCAGCAGTACAGCCAGCAGCACCATAATGCCTGCAGCGGTTCTCTCTTCAAAGGCGCGCAGCGATTCCGATGACCATGTATAGATCTGGGCCGGCAGCACTGTTGTTGCTTCAAAGATGGAGCCCGGCGCTTCGGGGATATAGGCCATCATACCGACAATCAGCAGCGGTGCGGTTTCACCCATCGCCTGCGCCAGACCGATGATTGAACCGGTAAGGATACCCGGCATAGCCAGCGGCAGCACATGGTGCCAGACCACCTGCAGGCTCGATGCACCTAGCCCGTAGGCCGCTTCACGGATGGAGTCCGGAACAGCGCGCAGTGCTGCGCGGGTGGCAATGATAATCACCGGCAGTGTCATCAGGGCCAGTGTCAAACCACCCACCAGTGCCGATGAGCGTGGCACCCCCATAAAGTTGATAAAGATCGCCAGCCCCAGCAGACCGTAGAGGATGGAGGGAATCGCAGCCAGATTATTGATATTCACCTCAATCAGCTGGGTGAGTTTGTTGTCCGGGGCGAACTCCTCCAGGTAGATGGCGGTCATTACGCCAACTGGAACGGCAAAGAGCATGGTCAGCAGCAGTACCAGAATAGAGCCGATGGCTGAGGCGAGAATACCGGCATTCTCCGGTAGTTTTGAGTCACCCTTGCTGAAGAAGCCGCTGTTGAAGACAAGGCGCACGGTGCCCTCTTCCTGCATCTTATTGATCATCGTCTGGTATTTAGATTTCAGACGGTGCCCTTCGTTGCCTTTGAGATACTGATCCACGCGGTTCTCTCCCAGAACCCACTCCTCACGATCTGTCCCCATCAGTTCGGGGTTATCGCGCATCTGATTGGGTACCAGGCGCAGCCAGGTTTTACTGACCAGTGTCTTGTATTGCCTGTCGACGGCGTTGTTATAATTTTTCATCGTCGCTTCACTGTAGTGGACGGTGACCTTGATCTCCGCCTGCTGGAAGGCTGGTAAACCCTTGCCGATAATGTCTACGAAGAAGAAGAGAAGGAATGCCAGTGCAAAGGTGATGGCAGCCAGTCCATAAAGTTTGAATCGTTTGTCTGCCCGATCACGTTTACGTTTGCGGGCATCGGCCTGAAAATTATGTTGTGACATCTTATTCATACCTCTGCTTGAACTTGCGCACGACTACCGTGGATACAATGTTCAGTATCAGTGTGATAATCAGCAGTACAAAACCCAGCGCAAAAGCCGACTGGGTAAAGGCGGAATCAAACTCCTGATCACCGGTCAGGGCTTCGACAATTTTCACGGTTACCGTGGTGATGCCCTCCAGCGGGTTGGCCGTGAGGTTGGGGCGAAGGCCTGCAGCCATCACCACAATCATCGTTTCACCGATAGCCCGGGAGGTGGCCAGCAGGAAGGCGGCGACAATGCCGGGCAGGGCGGCAGGCAGTACGATATGGCGAATGGTTTCGGCTTTGGTGGTTCCCAGCGCCAGTGAACCGTCGCGCAGCCCTTGGGGCACGGCAGTGATCACATCATCCGAGAGTGAGGAGACAAACGGGATAATCATCACACCCATAATCAGGCCGGGTGCCAGTGCATTGGTATAATCGGCTTCCAGGCCTAAGGCATGGGCAGCCTTTACGATCAGCGGACTGATGGTAATGGCTGCGAAGAAGCCGTACACCACGGTAGGAATGCCGGCGAGAATCTCCAGCATCGGTTTGAGTCTGCCGCGCGCAGCGTGAGATGCGTACTCCGACATATAGATCGCCGAGAACAGCCCGACAGGAACCGCCACCAGCAGGGCGATGGCAGTAATCATGAAGGTGCCGGCAAAGATCGGCACCGCACCAAAGGCTGGAGCTGCTATGCCGGTGGTATCACGGCCTGCACCAATCAAAAATGCAGTATCAGGTTCCCACTTGGTGCCGGTAATGAAATCCCAGAATGAGATGACCTGAAAAAATCTGACCGACTCAAATACCACCGATAGCACAATGCCGATTGTGGTAAGAACCGAGATGCTGGCAGCGATGATGAGCAGGATGGTGGTAACCTTCTCCACCTTTTCACGTGCTCTGAAATCCACATTGATATGACGCACTCCATACCAGAGACCTGCACCACCAAGGGCGAACATAGCTCCCAGAAGCATCGGAGCAGGGATGGAGAAGAGCCCGAACATGTGCGCGAAACTGAAAAGAGTGCCGCTGATCATGGCAGGCAGTGCCAGCCAGATGACGGCATACCAGCCATAGTAACCGGGTAAGGAGTGCAGACGAGCCCCATCCTTTTCACTACCCAACGCTCTGCTGCGTGCGACCATGAATGCGGTGATGCCCAGAGGAATCAGGCCGCCAAAAAGCCAGAAAAACAGGTCTGAATAGATCATCGCGGGCCTGCTGTATAGTTATCTAGAATGAACAAACTTTTCTCCATATTTTATGCGTTTGTAAATAGAAAAACTGGCCGGAGTGATCCGGCCAGTTTCCTGCTGTAGTATAATCTATTACTTCGCTTTCAGATCTTCAGGTTTCAGGTTGGTCAGGTTTGCAGCCTGAGCGCGGTATTTCGCACGCATCTCTTCCGGCAGGGCGATCAGACCAATCTCGGTGCAAGCACCACCATCACCGATCATCTGCTCGGAGGTGAAGAGGTTGATGTACTCTTTCATACCAGGCACTTTGTCGATATGTGACTTCTTGATGTAGAAGTAGAGTGAACGTGCAAGCTTGTATGAGCCGTCCTGAACGGCTGCCGGGGATGGCGCAATGCCAGCGATGGTTGCAGCAGAAATACGGTCGGAGTTCTCAGTCAGGTAGCTGTAGCCGAAGATGCCGAGTGCCTCAGGATCTTTGGTCAGCTTCTGTACGATCAGGTTATCATTCTCTCCGGATGGAACGTAAACGCCGTCCTGACGCACTTCATGATACTTCTTGTACTTCTTGTTGGCCTTCTGATCCGCTTTATAGAGGTTGGTATAAACATCCATCTTCTTGGCTACAGCTTTCATGGTCAGATCTTCAAATGCATCGCGGGTACCGGATGAAGTTGGCGGGCCATAAAAAGTGATTTTACGGTGTGGCAGGCTGGCATCAATCTCATCCCAGAAGTGGTAAGGGTTGGCGATCAGGGCAGTGCCCTCTTTGTTAGGTACCTCTGCAGCTACAGCCAGCAGGATCTGCTTGCGGGTCAGATTCATCGGTGCCGTATCCTTGCTCTGGGCCAGTGCAATGCCGTCATAACCAACAACGACTTCAGTAATGTACTTCACGCCATTTTCCTGGCACTGCTTGTACTCTTTATCTTTCATGCGACGTGATGCGTTGGTGATGTCAGGTGTGTCCATGCCGTTGCCAGCGCAGAAGAGCTTCATACCGCCGCCTGAACCGGTGGATTCAACAACCGGAGTTTTGAATTTAGTGGTAGCACCCAGCTCTTCAGCAACATAGCTGGAGAAAGGGTAAACAGTAGATGAGCCGACGATGTGAATCTGATCGCCGCCAGCCTGTGCTGCTGTGGCGCCAAGCAGCAGCGCTGCGGTTGCCATGATAATTTTTTTCATTTGAGAAGTTGCTCCTATGCTTGATAGAGGTCATTGATGTGCCGGGGCTATGCCCCATGCGTTTTTTTTTAACTGGGCGAACCCTGTTGCCTGATTGTGTCAGCGGTGTGTCATATCGTGAGGCATGGAGGCGTGACACATATCTGTCATATATGTCATGGCGGTGTCACAAATCTACAGGACAGTAGATTTCATGGCGCACATCCGTGTGCGCCACCCATTCAGGGCGCTTAGGCGTGCAATTGTACTATCCTGTACAATTGTCATGTCGTGCCTCCTGCACTCCACCCATTCAGGGCGCTTAGGCGTGCAATTGTACTATCCTGTACAATTGTCATGTCGTGCTTCCTGCACTCCACCCATTCAGGGCGCTTAAGCGTGTCATTGTGCTCTCCTGCACAATGATGGACGAGCTTCAGCTCGCCCGAAGGGTGAGCCACATGGATGGCCCGAATCACAAATCTACAGGACAGTAGATTTGGACGACTGAATAGTCGGGGCGAAGCCCTGAGGGCCAGGATGGCCCGAATCACAAATGCACATAAACGATTGTTGTGATCCATTTTTCTTACAAAAAAAGGCCGGGATTACTCCCGGCCTTTTATGTTAAGCGTTTAGATATGGCAGATTTACAGTTTAACCTGAGTGTAGATGCCTACGCGGTTGTCTTTATCCGTTGTGGTTGCAACACCACCGCGACCAGTCAGCTTGCTTGAGTCAACAACAGCGGAGATGGTGACGTTCTTAACCGGGCTGTATTCAACACCGGCAACATAACGGGTGACCTTCTCTTGGGTTACGTTGGCAATGCCACCGCTGTACTTCTTGTTTTTCAGAGACTCGAAACGACCGAATGCACCGAAGCCGCCACCAAGCTTGGTCCAGCCCCAGAGAGCCATACCGCGTGATTTCACTTCATCACCGGTCAGCGCAGTCACAAACGCAGCGCTTGCATTACCACCATGGCTGGAAGAGCCGGTTGCAGAGCCTGCTTTGTCGCTGTTCTGCAGGTAGTTGGCACCAACACGGAAGTCAGATGTGCCGTATGAGGCCATCAGCTGCATCAGTGTGGAACGTACGCCAGCAGTTGTAACGTTAGCGATGCTGGTTTTGGTGGCTTTGTAGCCGTTCATGTACTGGAAATCGAGATCCAGACCTTTGAGCGGGTGCAGGCCGATGCGGCTGTTGTAATCGATGCCGTTCAGACCGGCACCGGGATTACCTGTGCCATAACCTGTGCCGTTGGTGGCGGTGACGAAGTAGTCAATCATGCCGTCAAGCACTTTACCTTTCAGGCCGAAACCGAGATCGGCAGAGGTGTCGAATTTGTACTGATCAGACATTACCTTGGCAACATAGCGGTGTTTCCAGAGCCCCTGCTCATAGTCGATCCACGGGGTGTGAGACTGACCGATACGCAGTACGGCAGCTTTACCAGCCAGTTTGCCCTCTACATAGGCGTACTTCAGATAGATGTTCTGCTGTTTACCAAGTCCGCCCTCATGGCCTACATCTGTGGTGAAACGCATCATCCAGTCGTCGTTCATCTGGTACTTGGCGGTGAAGTAGGCACGGTCTACATGCATGCCTGTGGTTTTGGTCTTTGAACTGACACCGGCAGTGATACGGTCATCGGTCTGCTGAAATGTGTTGAGGTAAAACAGTGCTTCGAGTTTCAGTTTGCTTTCACCGTCGTCGTAAACATTCACACCGCCAGCGATAGCCGGGGTTGCGAAAGCTACCATTGCAGCTGCTGCAACTGTTTTGATTGATGCTTTCAAGTTGATCTCCTGTTGATCTGTAAGTCCCTGAATTTGGGTTGCGGCGAACGTTAGGAGGTCAGTAAGTCATCAGTATGTCATTGCTGTGACACTATTGTGACACAGGCGGATGTCGTTATTGAAGTAAAAAAAGGGCCCGCATTTTCATGCGAGCCCTTTTTGCAGTTAAGCGTGATTCTGCAGGTTATTACAGTGCAACCTGAGTAAAGATGCCATAGCGGGTATCTTTACGGCTGTTGGCTGTTACACCACCACGGTTTTTCAGTTTGGTCGCATCAACTACAGCAGCAAAGGTCACACCCTTGGTGACTGTGTACTCGAGGCCACCCATGTAACGGGTCAGCTTCTCTTTGGTTGCTATCGTGTTGAGTTTGGTGTTCATGTTCTCATAACGGGCGAAAGCACCGAAGCCACCGCCGAACTTGGCCCATGTCCAGAGTGCATAGGCGTTGTTTTTGACGACATCACCAGCTACTGCTGTAACAAATGCGCTGCTGACGTTGCCGCCATGAGCAATAGATGCTGTGGCATCTTTAGCTTTATCTTTGTTGGCTACATAGTTACCACCGATACGGAAGTCGTCGGTACCGTATGAGACCATCGCCTGCATCAGTGCTGATTTAACACCTAAAGATCCTGCCGGGGTGCGGGTTTTGCTGCCACGGTAACCATCGCGGAACTGGAAATCGAGGGTCAGTCCTTCAACAGGATAGAGGCCGATGCGGGCATTGAGATCGATTGAACCACTGCGGGCCGCGTTGGCATAACCGGTACCGTTGGTTTCAGTGACGAAGTATTTAACCATGCCATCTGCCAGAGAACCTTTCAGGCCGACTCCGAGATCAAAAGAGTCATCGAATTTGTATTTGTCGGTGAGAACCTGAGATGCATAGCGGTGTTTCCACAGTCCCTGCTCATAATCGATCCACGGGGTGTGCGACTGACCGACGCGCAGCACAAGTGCATCACCAGCCAACTTGCCTTCAACATAAGCGGCTTTGAGGAATACGTTCTGTTTCTTGCCTGCCAGAGACGGGTCGTTACCGGCATCGAGGGTGATGCGCATCATCCAGTCGTCGTTCATGAAATATTTGGCGGTGAAGTAGGCGCGGTCAACGGCCAGACCGGTAGTATTGGTGACAGCGTTGCCAGCAGCCGTGATGGTCTCTGCTTTCTGATTGTATGTGTTCAGAAACAGCAGTGCTTCAATTTTAAGTTTGCTGTCGCCCTCTTCGGCTACAGTGACACCGCCGGCAAAGGCAGGTGTCGCAACTGTCATGATGGCAGCTGTTGCGATGGATTTCATTGTCGTTTTCAATTGATTGTCTCCCATGCATGAAGATGCATTTTTTCTCCCTCTCGGAGTTGCACGGCATCCTATTCTGCAATTGTGACAATTCAATGACATTTAAGACATTGGCGTGACATCTACCGGTGTCATGCCGATGTCACAATCTCAATTCATATTGGCCGCACTTAAACGATAAGAGAGAAGAGGAGTGTGAATGAGCACACAGCCGTTAAACCATGCCTTTGAGGCATCCATACTATCAAACTCGCAGTATCGCAGGTTCTGTGAACTACCCGCCTGCAGGCAGCTCTCCGATGAAGGGAGTATGCAACTTTTTTCATCTCTGGAATCACGCGTCATCAGCGCAGGAAGTGTGATTTATCAGGCAGACAGCATATCAGAGAGGACCATCTATCTAATTACGGATGGTTGTGCTTCTGTCTCCAGACCAGGCCACAATATCTATGCGCAGTTGCATGCGGGAGATCACTTTGGTCTCTACTCCTTTCTGGATGACGAGCGGCAACATGCTGCGACGATTAAAGCGGTAACCGATCTGGAGCTGTTAACGATGAACCGTGCATATTTTGATCTTATTACCCTGGAAGAGCCGCAGCTGGGTAATCAGATACTGCGATTTATGTTTCATCTGCTCTCCAGCAAGACACTTGAAGTGAGGTGTGAATATGCATCGATGCATGAATTTGAGACAGCGGGTGATTACTGATGCTTGAGCTTGACGACGACTCCTTTCAGTATCACGAGATAATGAGTGACAAAGAGAAATATAAGAGCGGCGCAGATATCCTGATTGTTGAGGATGATGAGTCGATTGCACGGCTGATTAATCTGCATCTGCAGGCGGCCGGTTACTCTACCTACTGCTGTGGTGATGGTGATAGCGCACTGGAGTGTATCCGTGACGGCAGTTGGCGTCTGGTTGTGCTGGATCGTATGTTGCCCGGCGTCAGTGGTATGAAGGTGTTGCGTAAGATTCGCAAATCATCAACCCACGCCAATGTGCCGGTGCTGATGGTTACAGCATTGAGTCAGGCCAGTGAGCGTGTGCACGGCCTCAATGAGGGGGCGGACGACTATCTTGCCAAACCGTTTGAGCCGGCTGAACTGGTGGCGCGGGCCAAGGCGCTGCTCAGGCGCAATCGCTTTGTTGAGAAGGGAGTTGCGGTTACAAATCCTATCCAGCTTGATCTGGAAGCACCGGTTGTCTTTGAAGGCGATCAACGTGTCGAACTTCGCCCGCTGGAGTACAAGCTGCTGAAAATCCTCATGGAAAAACCGGGTAAAACCCGCAGTCGCGAATACCTTCTTGATCATGTCTGGGGCAGGGATGTCTTTGTTGAGGCGCGTACGGTTGATGTGACAGTCAAACGTCTGCGTAAAGCATTGAAACAGATCGGTCGCAAAAAATGTGTTGAGACTGTACGCAGCATGGGTTATCGCTTTATTCCACCAACTGAATGACTGCCGGACTGATATTACTGATTATCGGCATCGTGTCGATCTGGGTTGTCTCTGCTCAACGCATGCGCAAGGAGCTGGAGGAGACCCGCAGTGAACTGAAATTGTTGCGTGAAACATCCGGTGGTCTGCAAGAGACACTGGAGGTCCGCGGCAGACGTCTGGATGTGCTGCTCTCATCTGTAAGTGAAGCGGTGATGCGGGTAGATAGCCTTGGCCGGGTTATCTCTGCCAATCAGAGGGCTGCTGAGCTGTTCAAGATGGAGAGAGGGCCGGAACTTCCGCAGTCGATGCTGGTTTTTATCCGTGATCCCGACTGGTATCGCGCCTTCTCAACAGCGCTGAAAATGCAGACCAACGATCTGCATTTGCCGGATATTGCAGTGGCAGATCGTGTGCTGGCCCCCAGACTCGCATTTCTTGGCAGAGATCAGGCACTGCTGCTCTGTATGGATGTGACAGAAAGAGACAAGCAGGAGCGGCAGCAGCGACAGTTTCTCTCCAATCTGAAACATGATCTTAAAACCCCGCTGACCTCACTGCTCGGTTATGCGCGCAGTCTTGAGAGTTTCGGCCATGACCCCGAATTCAGAATGGAGGCCTCCAAGGTGATTGCTGATGAGGCGAAACATGTGAACCAGCTGCTCGACTCTCTGCTGACACTGGATCAGATCGAATTTGCCCAGCGTCATGACATTATCGCCTCTGATCCGCTGGCTGTTTTTTACAAGGTGAAAGATGTGCTGGTTCCCCGTCTTCTGGCCAAAGAGCTCTCCATTGAACTGACACAATCCGGTGAGATGGAGGATCTGCTGATTGCTGAACACGATGTTGAGCGGGTGCTGCTCAATGTGCTTGAGAATGCACAGCGTTACTCTCCTGATGGCGGGGTGATTCGGGTGGATATGAGAATGGCCGGAGCGATGGCAGAGATTGTTGTTGAGGATCAGGGGCCAGGTATTCCCGAGAAGGATCTGGCGAAGGTAACGGAACGTTTCTACCGCGTTGATCAGGCGCGCAGGCGCAGGAAAGATGGTGGTCACGGCCTTGGTCTGGCGATCGTTAAAGAGATGCTTGAGGTGCATGATGGTAGTCTTGAGCTGGCCAATCTCACCCCCAACGGTCTCTCCTTGAAGATCACTTTGCCGACTGAAGTTGGTGATACTTATGAATAGTCAGGCTCTGTTGACAACCATGTTGCGGCCACCCTCTTTTGCCCGGTACATCGCTTTATCCACCTTCAGCAGCATCTGATCGATCTCCTCCTGCATGGAGGTGTACACGCCGATACTGACTGTGAAGAGCACCGTTTTATCTCCAGCTACCACACAGTGGCATGACTCCATACTTTTGCGGATACGCTCTGCTACCTCTACGGCAGGGCCGTTTTCGGTATTGGGCATCACCACGAGAAACTCCTCTCCACCATAACGTATTAGCATGTCGTAACTACGGGTCTCCTGCAGCATATGCTCAACCATCTGCTGCAGAACCCGATCACCGATGGCGTGACCATAGCTGTCGTTGATCTCTTTGAAGTGGTCGATATCAACCATCAAAATACTGGTTGGTGAATTGTCGCGATTGGCCCGATCCATGATTCTAGGCATCTCCAGGATGAAATGCTGTCGGTTATTCGCCCCGGTCAATGGATCGGTACGGCGTGAAAGATCGAGCTCTTCGGCCTTTTCACGCAGCGCAAGCTGTTGTCGGAGAATCCGTTTTTTTGTCGTTGCCAGAGAGTGGCCGAGCATGCCGATCTCATCATTGCGCCCCTCTTCAGGCAGCAGCTCTTCATCTTCACTCTCCAGTCCTTTGGAGAAGGCGATGATCCTGTTCACAGGTGTGGAGATAAGCCTGCGTATGGTCACGGTAAGGGAGAGGGCGAGAACAAGGTAGATGCCGATGGCATAAGCGATAATCACGACCCGTTTCCGCTCAGCCTCGGCCAGCTCCTCCTGCATCGGAATCTCGATGCTGATGCCGCCGCGCACATCCCCCACCTTATGGCCCTGAAAGCCGTGGCAGGTCAGGCAGCTCTCTTCACTCTCAAGCGCTCTCATATAACGGAAGTAGGGGGTGTCGCCATTGATAAGTGATTTGAACACGCTGCTGTTACCTGCTTCAAAGGCGCGCAGAGCGCGCTTCTCAAAATCATCCGGGGCATTCTTAGGGTTGATCGGATTAAGACTGGAGAGATGAAAGATCGTTTTATGCTCCTTTTTTGACTGCTCGGCTATCTCCTTAGCCATCAGTTCGGGATTTTTCAGAATAAGTTTCCGGTCACTGCTGTCAGTAATCTCCGGTTCGACAGGCCGTTTTTTGTTGCTGGTGGGGCGCACCTTGTAGAGGTAGGGATTGGCCTCCATGCCCGGTTGTTTATAGACATAAACACCGCCATAAGCGGAGTTCCAGTGGCGTAGGGCCTGAACCTGATCGAAGATGATTTCCGCCTGTTTTACCAGCATCTCTTCAACTTGCTGCTTTTCATATGCAATGATCTGCCAGGTGACGACGCCCCCGCAAAGCCCGAGTACGGTCAGAATTACCAGATTGATTTTGGTGATGATCGAGAGTGAGTGCATCATACTATGAGTTTAGCACAGTTAGTGGCTGAGCGGGCGCCGAACAGAAGGAGTGTTTGGCGGCTTTCTTATTCCAACGTCTGAGCTAAACTGGCCGGGAGTATGAGTGATCACTCAGGGAGGGAACGATATGGGTGGAGTTAAGGTTATCGGAGAGGCGCTGGCCAATATGCCGTGGCAGGAGCGGCCGCACGGCTGTGACGATGTGGTCTGGCGTTATAGCGAAAATCCGATCATTCCGCGCAATCCCTTCCCCGGAGCCAACAGCACCTTTAACAGTGCCGCCGTGCCGTTTAACGGCAAGTTTGCCGGTGTCTTCCGTTGCGACTCAACGGCACGCGAGATGCAGATTCATGCCGGCTTCAGTGATGATGGCATCAACTGGCAGATCAATCCTGAACGTATCAGGTTTATCAACGAAGATCCCGAAGTGACACGCTGGGAGTATGGCTATGATCCGCGTGTGGTGTGGATCGAAGATCGCTACTACATCACCTGGTGCAATGGTTATCATGGCCCGACCATTGGTGTGGCCTGGACCAGAGATTTCGAGACCTTCCATCAGCTGGAAAATGCATTTTTAATATTCAACCGCAACGGCGTACTGTTTCCTCGCAAGATTGGTGGCAGATATATGATGCTCTCACGCCCCAGTGACAACGGCCATACCCCCTTTGGTGATATTTTTCTCAGCCAGAGTCCGGATATGGAGCACTGGGGTTGTCATCGCCATGTCATGGGCACAAGCGATGGCTGGCAGTCGACCAAGATCGGTGCCGGTCCGATCCCCATTGAGACCAGTGAAGGGTGGCTGATGTTCTATCACGGCGTGCTCACCTCCTGTAACGGGTTTGTTTATAGCTTTGGTGCCGCCCTGCTTGATCTTGATGCGCCGTGGAAGGTGATCCACCGCTCGAAAAATTTCCTTATTGCGCCCTGGCAGGACTATGAGTGTGTGGGTGATGTACCCAATGTCACCTTTCCCTGTGCAGCCCTCACCGATGCGTCAACGGGTCGCATCGCCATCTACTACGGCTGTGCCGATACCGTGACCGGCCTCTGCTTTACCACCGCACAGGCGGTGATTGATCATCTTAAAGCCGGGAACTGATCGTTGAACCGCGAGGCTGACACTTCGCCAGAGGGGGGAGCCGCACAGGCGACCGGAAGACTGCCGGTTAAAACCAAGCTCGGCTGGGGTGTGGGTGGTTTCGGTGAGAATATCGCCAACTCCGCCATCCTCTCACTGGTCTTCCCGATCTTTAATGTCGCCCTCGGCTTCAGCACGCTGGCTATCGGGCTGGCCATGGCGATTTCACGCATTGCCGATGCCATACTTGATCCGATTATCGGTAATCTGACCGATAACAGCGAGTCTCGCTGGGGACGGCGCAGGCCGTGGATGTTTGTCGGCTCCATTCTGATGAGCCTCTTCTTCTCGGCTGTCTGGTTCCTGCCAACCCTGATGCCGCAACTGCCGAAACTGGTGACAATACATCTCACGCAAACTGCAGAGACCCACAACCAGGCCTCTGCCAAGCAACTGCACGATTCTCTCTCCTGGTACGGCGTTTCAGCCAAGGATGTGCGGCTCACTCCCGAACAGGCTTCTGGAAGTTTCAATATCATACTTCATCGTGCGCCTGAGTCGGCCACTGCATTCAGCGTTGAGCAGGTCGCAAACAGTGATCATCCGCTTGCGCTTACCATTTCACCGGCGCAGCTCACCTTTACACCGGAGAACTGGATGCAGCCGCAAACGGTAACTGTCTCTGCATCAATCCCGGAAGCTGCGGAGTTCACCACAGGATTGCGTATTCTGCCCTCCTCGGATGTTCTGCATGCGCCGCTCCTGCACCGGTTCGGTATCAGCTCACAGTCATCACTGCAGATGTTTGGCGCTTTTGCACTGCTCTGTCTGCTCTTCTATTTCAGCTTCTCGGTATTTGTGATCCCCTATTCGGGTCTGGGTATCGAGCTGACCGATGATTATGCCGAGCGCACCAATCTGCAGATCTATCGACTGGTCGCCTCATTCTGCGCCAGTCTGCTGGTCGGTTATCTCTATCTCTGGTCACAGATGGCCGGAGCCTGGCTCGGTGGTGATGAGGTGCTCGGTGTGCGGGTGGTGGGGCTGTGCATCGGCCTGCTGGTGCTGATCTCCACGATGCTGCCGGCCATTCTATGTCGTGAACGTTTTGCAGCCATTGAGCGCAAAAAAGAGCATCTCTCACTGCTGATGGCGATCAAACTCACGGCGGTGAACAGAAGTTTCCGCATGTTGATGGGTTCGGTCTTCGCCGTGTTTATGGGGCTCTTCTTCTCACTGCCGTTTATGACCTATATCGGTATCTACTATGTCTGTCAGGGTGACAAGATGCTGGCGGCAGAGATTGGTGGTGTGATGACCATCGTGCAGGTCACCGGCCAGTTTCTCGCTATGCCGCTGATCTCATGGGCCAGTGAGCGGGTGGATAAGAAGGTGATTCTTTTTGCCGGTCTGTCTGTCTCCATTATCGGTTACGCCTCAAGCTGGTGGCTGTTCACACCGGAGAACCCGTGGCTGCAGATTATCCCTGTGGTGGTAGCGGCATGGGGTCTGTGTGCCTGCTGGGCGGTCAACGGCTCGTTTGCAGCCGATATCTGTGATGAGGATGAGCTTAATACCGGCCATCGCCGTGAAGGGGTCTACAGCGCGGTCTTCGCACTGGTCTATAAATCCGCTATCGGCATTGTCGCCCTGGGCAGTGGCGCACTGCTGGCCTGGGCGGGTGTGGCAGGGCAGGAGACTATGTTGCCAGCAGATACCCTGCTCACCGTGCGTATCGCTTATCTGGCCATTCCGGTCGGATTTCTCTCGCTGGCAATTATCTCGATGTGGTACTACCCGCTTACCCGTGAGCGGGTAGGGGAAATTCAATCTCAACTGCGCCCGGCAAAATAACAGCGTTGGAATCACATGCCGCGCAGGAACCACGGCCTTAGCGGTTGTTCACCAGCCAGTGCAGCCTCCAGCTGGGTCAGTAGTCTATCCCGGTCTCGTGGCAGATTACCGGCCAGAGCCAGTGCATTGGAGGCGTGGTTGGAGCGGAAGATCACCGGCCTGGGTGGATTGATTCCGCTGATCAGCCGCTGCTGCTCCAGCAGAATAGCCTGATCATCCGGCATCTCGAAGGCCTCGCCGAACTTCGCTTCAAATTCAGCGACGATATCAGCCTCAAGATGTAGCTGCAGGGTGGAGAGGTAGGTGAGCGGGGCGCTGTTGAGCAGCTGAATGGTGCCATCGATATGCTCCTGCCAGTGGCTTCTGCCACCCAGACCAAGGATAACGGTGGCTGATACCTTCAACCCGGCCTCATCGGCCTTAGACATCGCTTCAGCGATGCCGCGCTGGCTGGCGCCCTTGGTGATTTTCTTGAGAATCAGATTGGAGCCCGATTCAATGCCGAGATAGAGCAGGTTCAGACCTTTCTCTTTTAACAGGCTCAACTCTTCAGCACTTTTCTGCAGGAGATTGGCAGGTGTGGCATAACAGGAGACACGGCTGAGTCTGGGAAGGGCTGTATGCAGCGCCTCAAGGATTGCCACAAGTTGATCAGTCGGAAGAGAGAGAGCATCACCATCAGCGAGAAACACGCGCCGCGCATCCGGCTGGCTGCGGGCAGCTTGTTGAATATCGGCAACCACATCCGCAAGCGGGCGCTGGCTGTAGCTTTTGCTGCGATACATCGAGCAGAAACTGCAGCGGTTAAAACTGCAACCCAGTGTGGCCTGAATAATCAGATTATCTCCCTCACTCGGTGGGCGGAAGAGAGGCATGTGGTAGTTCAACGGCATTGTCGTAAGTTAAGTGTTGTTGCGTGTTTTGCCATCCCATTATTGCAGGTATCGCATTTATGCTATAAAGTGCCACTATAAAATGCCGCTATGAACTGGACGGTTGAAACGCTGAATGATTCTGTTGATGCAGAGCTGGATGCTCTTGCGCCAACGTTCAAAGCCAAGTTCCTGCATATCGCCGAGATGCTTGAATCTCTGGGGCCCCATAGGGTGCGTGAGCCTTATGTAAAACACCTGGAAGATAAACTTTGGGAGATACGCATGAAGGCGCAACCTGGCATTGCGCGAGCCATTTATGTCACCGTAAAAGGTCAGCGTATTATTATTTTGCATGCCTTTGTGAAGAAGACGCAGAAAACTCCAAGGGCCGCGCTTGATATTGCCCGACAACGAATGAAGGAGGCCGGTGTATGACCAAACTCGCCGTACTGAAAAAGCAATGGATGCAGAATTCCGAGGTTCGTGAAGCCTACGACACACATGCCTATGAATTCGAAATCGCCCGCTCACTGATTGAAGCCAGAACCGAAGCCGGTTTTACACAGGCCGAAGTCGCCAAACGTATGGGGACTACCCAGTCGGTGGTTGCTCGCATTGAAGGCGGCGCACAGCTTCCCAGCATGAAAAGCGTGATTCGTTACGCAACAGCCATTGGCGCTCACCCTGTTTTGCAACTGATGCGTGATAAACCACAATAAACCTGCAGTGCCAGCCATTCCTGCAATCATCATAAACCACTAAGCTGCGGGCATGCGTCCCAAACCGCCCCCGAACTACCTTGCCGGATATCCGGCTGATCTGGTCGAGAGTATCCATCAGATGATTGAGCAGAAGCAGCTGGGCGACTGGCTGCTGCGCAGATATCCGCAGCGCCACGATGTACGCAGTGACAAAGCGCTCTATGAGTATGTGACGGATCTTAAAAACAGCTACCTGCGCAATGCCGGGCAGATCAACCGGGTGGCATTTGATAACACCCTGCATCTCACCCGCAATGCACTCGGTATTCACACCAGTAAATCGCAGGTGCATGGCGCAAAGCTGAAGGCCAAACGTGAGATTCATGTGGCAACGATGTTCAAGGATATGCCGCCGGAGTTTCTGCGCATGATTGTGGTGCACGAACTGGCCCACATCAAAGAGACCAATCACGACAAAGCTTTCTACAAGCTCTGCTGCAATATGGAGCCGGAGTATCACCAGCTCGAGTTCAATCTGCGTGCCTACCTCACTTATCTGGAGGCTGGTGAAACCCCGCTCTGGTCAAACAGCTAAACAGTCCCTCTTCGGAATTCCATCAAGCTGAGTAAACCATGCTTAGAGGGTTAATCACCGCTCTGCATGATCACAGAAGAGCTGCCGGGTATGATATAGAGGGCATCAAGGTGGTGCTCATCAGGATTGGGACAGCTGATAACAAGGCCTGCATCCGGCAATCTCTCCAGTCCATATTCATACTCATCTACCGGTTCGAGAAGTAACCGGGCGTCTTCATTCGAATCGAGCACATCTTCAATAACTTCCGGATCAAATCCATGCGAGCGCTGGTAGTTGGCGACCAGCATGGAGAGCCCCTGCAGCTGCTCCTTACATTGCTGCAGATCCCGAACCTGGGTCTGAGTAAGCGGTGGCAGAGTAGCTCTGTCAGAAGAAGGCTGACCGTTGCCTGCGATAAAGAGATAGAGCGCTGCAACGGCAGTGGTCAGCAGCAGCGTCACCTTGAGCGGTTTTGAGAGCCCCTTATCTATCCCCAGCTCTATGTTTTTCTTCGGTTTCTCTGTATGCAAAACTGCAGCACAGTTCAGACAGTAGCGTTTGCCCTTCTCCTTAAGGCCGCAGCACTGATCACAGAACGGTTTTTTACAGCGAGAGCAGAAAAAGGTGGCCCGAACGGGGCAGCCTTCAGAGCAATCGACCTTCATCACTTCTCTCTTCCGGGCTGGGAGACCGGTTTTTTCTCCCATTTGTTCACCCCCGTAAAATAGTAGTCGGGCTGGACGCAGCCCCTGTTTGCGTTATGTTATAGTCTGTAACAGTGAAGAACAGAACAAACAATGATAACTGTTATTGTTGTATGGAGATCTTATGAGCAGTCTGTTTTGCCCGCAAGAGGCAACTGGAGACAAACAAGCCAGAGGTTTTACTCTCATCGAAATTATGACCGTGATGGCCATTATCGGGATACTGGCATCAATCGCGGTTGTGTTCTTCGGCAATCAACGGACAAATGCATTTAACGCTTCAGCTCTGGCTGCAGTTAATGAGGTGCTAAAGAAAAACGAGCTGTTATTCGTCGAATTCGCGACATATGGCACCACACGAACAAGGGCCACACAGAAGGCACGAAAAAAAGGTGATCTTATCACCGCTCCTGCTACCGGTTATCTGGCGACAAGTCAGAACAGCAAAAATAATCCCCAATACGTTGCGTTTACCTTGAGTGAAGGAGTCAGTGTTGTTGTCGCCGCTGACAGTACATATGCATCCTTTGTCATTACCGCCAAGCACATCTCTGGAGACCTCCGTTACTGCTACGATTCAGAGAGTAATGCGATCTACTACGACAATAAATATGCTGTCGGTACCGCCCTGACAAGGGGGAGGGCACTGGCTTCAGTACTGAACAGGAATGACTGCGAAAAAGCCAGGATGACAGCTCTTTAGCTGCCCCTTCATTTACATCTTTGCGCCTGTCTCACCCGGCTGGAATCAGGCGTTGGGCCGCTCTGGAAAACTACAAAGTAAAGGCCTGGCCCCGAGGACTTCAAAGTAAAGGCCTGGCCCCGAGGACTTCAGACGATAGCTGAATTTTCTCACTTACATCACTCAACAGTAAGTAAATTGATAAAAGCTGCCGATGATAATCCGCGAATCAAGCCCTGACCCCTATATGCAGTCGACTATAGATTCAAGTGCGGTCATATTGAAATTCCGGGAACATTAGGGATGCTCTGAATAACCCCTGATTATTTTTCCTCGCCCCTGTTTCGAGCGCGAATTTTGGCAAACTTGCTTATTTATCCCCCGATCATCGCCTGATTGGCTTTGATCGGGTGGTTTATCCGTTTTTC